>NZ_JAQQFR010000007.1:0-261813 GCF_046025915.1 Herbaspirillum rhizosphaerae
TTTTCAGGGGCGTTTTTTATGCTTGCAGCAAGATCACACGAGATGTCATTTCTTCTGGATGCTAAGATCATATCTTCAGATCCCCGCTCATTTTTATGAAACTACTTGTCACCGGCGCTTCCGGCTTTGTCGGCAAAGCTTTGATTGCCGCACTAGCGTCCGATTCCCAATATACGCTGCGCGCCTGCACTCGTCGCAAAAACAGCCAATTCCCCGACAATGTGGAAGTCGCAAAGGTAACCGACCTGACGGCAAGCACTGACTGGACTGCGGCCTTAATTGGCGTGGATACTGTGGTGCATGCGGCAGCACGTGTGCATGTGATGGACGATACTTCCACCGATCCTCTTGCTGAATTCCGGCGTGTAAATGTAGAAGGTACCTTGCGGCTCGCACAACAAGCCATTAATGCCGGCGTACGTCGCTTCGTATTCATCAGTTCGATAAAAGTTAACGGTGAACAGACACTCCCAGGCAGGCCTTACACTGCAGACGATACCCCCAACCCCGGGGATCCTTACGGGATATCGAAACATGAGGCCGAACAAGGCTTGTTGGCACTAGCGCAAAAATCAGGATTGGAAGTTGTCATCATCCGCCCAGTGCTGGTATACGGCCCAGGTGTCAAAGCTAATTTTCTGAGCATGATGCGATGGTTGGATAAAGGCGTTCCACTACCGTTGGGAGCAATCAAGAGCAACCGTCGCAGCATGGTTGCGTTAGACAATCTGGTAGATCTGATTATTGTCTGCATGCATCATCCTGCGGCAGTGAATCAGGTTTTTCTGGTAAGCGATGGAGAAGATCTATCAACGACGGCGCTGCTGCAGCGCACTGCGCAAGCACTCCAACGACCAGCGCGGCTCGTGCCGGTTCCTGCTATTTTATTGGCGACTGCTGCCGGTCTTTTGAGAAAAAGCCACATTGCTCAACGTCTATGCGGCTCGCTGCAAGTCGACATCGGGAAAACGAAAGAATTGCTTCAATGGAGCCCGCCGGTGAGCGTCGATGCGGCGCTGAAGAAAACTGCTGCCGCATTACGCATGAATCAAAAATAAGACCGGCGTGTTAAATTTAGTTCAGTACCTTGCCAATCAACGAGACTGTCCGGCGAGTTGCGCCCTGATGATGTTTCGCAAAATCCTTTGCAGCGCTTACCATTGCATCCTTGCGGTCGACATTGTCAAACAGGGATAGCGCTGTTTGCAGAGTTGTTTCTGCATCCGGAACACGGATGGCGCCTCCAGCTGCAATAGCCTGCTCACTAATAAGCTGGAAGTTAAAAGTATGCGGACCAACCAATACTGGCTTACTCAGTGAACAGGCCTCAATGAGATTCTGTCCGCCGAGCGGCAACAAGCTTCCACCGACAAAGGCGACGTCGCAGCAGGCATAGTAAGCAAACATCTCCCCCATCGAATCGCCCAGAACAATCTCAGCATCTTTAGCGGACAACCAATCTGTCAAATCCGAGCGACGCTGCATGCTGAATCCGTAATCAACAATCATCTTTGCTACTTCGCCAAACCGTTGTGGATGGCGTGGAACGATAATGGTCAAAAAATCCCGTCGCACAATGTTGCTCAACGCATCCAGAATAAGTCGCTCCTCACCTTCACGTGTGCTCGCGCAAAGCAATATCGGACGTTCGCCGAACTGCCTGCGCCACTGTTCTCCCAGAGCGACCATATCCGCCGGCACCTCAACGTCAAACTTGATACTTCCCGTCACATGCACGTTACGCGCGCCAAACAACCGCAGTCGCTCCGCATCCGCGTCGGACTGAGCCGCCACGCAATCGATGCCCGAGGCGGCTTCCAGCAAAATGGAACCGAACCGCTGCCCGCGCCGCAACGAGCGCTCCGACAGACGCGCGTTCGCCAACACCACCGGTACGCCATGTCGCCGGCACTGACGCACCATGTTCGGCCAGACTTCGGTTTCCATCAGGATGCTGATCTTCGGCTTGAAGTAACGCAGGAAGCGCGCACACATCCAACCCGTGTCATACGGGAAGAAGCTTTGCACCAGACGATCGCCGTGGTGTGCGAACAATTGCTGACCGGTTGCACGTCCGGTAGCGGTCATGTGCGTGAGCAGTATCGTATGGTCGGGATACGTAACCAGCAACGCATCAATCAAGGGTTGCGCGGCCCGCGTCTCACCGACGGAGACGGCATGTACCCACAACAGAGGCGGCAAGGCGCGTTGACTGAACTGATCATAGAACCCGAGACGCTCGCCGATATGCTGCCGATAGCCCGGCTCCTTGCGACCACGGCGCCACAGACGCAGCAGTACGAACGGCAGGCCCACCCACCACAGCGCGGAGTAGATCAGACGCATCAGACCAGCTGACGTCCGGTCAGCTTGCTCAGGATCGCCAGCGGGCTGGACGACGGATCATACTGTTTGTCCGCAGGCAGGTGCAGCGTCTGCTCCAGCATGTACTGTCCCGACATGACGGCGTGCGATGCCTGATCCGAGAAACACACCCACACGGAACCGGCGGCAAACGGCATGGTGACCTGACCGGCGCTTTCCTGATAGGCCATGTCACCTTTCATGCCGTCATGCAGCTGCAGCATCAGGTGGTCGTATTCGCTGCGGTAAGACTTGGTGATGTGAAGCGCCTTCATCATGGCTGCCTGCCAGGGAACATAAGGCTTGGCGCGCGGAAGGAATTTCTGCGCCACGGTTTCAAACGGCTCACCGACACGCCAGACACGCGGGATGCCATCCGGATTGACGTTGCTGAACACGCGCAGAATGCGCTCACCATAGTTCGGACGTGACGGAAAGGCGTCAACATGCAGACGGCGGTCGTCTGCACGCCAGGATTGCGCGCGCGTCTCGACCTGGGTCGGCCGGTAGCTGGTCGGCGCCAGGCGCAACACGCCTTTATATTTTGGCAACAGCGAATAGACCAGTGTCTGCGCCTGTTCGCGGAAACGTCCGATCATCAGCGCCAGCGCCAACTGAGTCGCCGTGTCGCCGAGCGCGCCTTTCAAATGGCCGCTGGCGTCGAGGCTGATGTTGCGAACCTTGGGGTTGCGGATGTCAGGCCGGAGCAGAGATTTTTCTTCCGGCAGCAGTTCAAACGGCAAGTGCGGAAAATACAGTACCTTGCCGGCTTCAAGGCCAGCGATCCAGTCCTGGTTTGGTGCGTCGACTTGCCAATTGGCGACGTCGATTTCTATGATTTGCGATTCCATCTCGATATTATGCCTCGTTGTCTTGTGCACGGCTGTCCGGCGAGGCGGCTTTTGCCTCCACCTTCGAGGCAGACAATACCTGATTGATGGCTTGCACGACTTGCGCTACATCAGGAGGAGCGCCGGTATCGCCCAGATTGACGATACGCGGCGACCAGTTGCCTTCGGTCTTCCAGCGCGGCGAGTCACAGTACAGTTCGACCGTGGGACGGCAATATGCGGCGGCGATGTGCGTCAGGCCTGTATCGAGACCGACCACCAAGGCCGCGTGTTGCACCAGTGCAACCGCATCCATGAGCGGGAGCGCCGGCAACACGGTCGCCTGCGGCATCTGTCGCGCCAACTCTTCGGCAGCCAGTTTTTCCTTGGCACTCCCCCAAGGCAACAAGACCGGCAATGACAACGCGCGGGCGACGGCAACCCAATTCTCAACAGGCCATTGTTTGGCAGCGCGCGCCGTTCCGTGGAAAAACACCGCATAAGGATGTGCCGGCAGCCATGCGGGCGCAGTCTGCAACGCAGGCGCCTGCAGCGCAAAATCAGCCGCGGTGTCAGGCTGATAGCCAAGCGCCCCGGCAGCGACCGCGCGTGCGCGCATGACCGCATGGGTATGCAAGCCGACTTTTATGCTTTGCGTATGAAAAATTCTGGAGATCGGCTCGTAACCCGAGCCTTCGGTCGCATTGGCCAATCCGACGCGCTTACCGCCGGGGGCCAGACGCGCCATCCGCATGACAATGCTGGTCTTCAGCAAACCCTGGGTATCAAAAACGATGTCATACGCTTCATGCCGCAATTGTCGATAAAAACCGGCGATTTCGGCGCGCGTAGCAGCGCTGCCAAGCGTTTTACGCCAGCGCCGCAAAGCGATCGGAATGATATTGCGTACATACGGATTGAGCCGGACAAGGCTGGTGTAGCCCTCTTCCACCACCCAATCGATGTTGGCATCCGGATAATGGCGTCGGATATCGGCGACCATCGGCATGTTGTGGACCACGTCGCCTAGGGACGAAACGCGGACGATCAGGATGTTCAAGGCTAGCCCACTATTCTTTGTCTGTGGGCCAGCATCTTACCTCTTTCAAAACGGCAAGGCTACATCCGGCCGGGCGGCCAGGATCACGCGTTTGAACTCGTTCTGGATACGCGCCAGCGCCTGCGGCGTCTCCGCCTCAAAGCGCAACACCACTACCGGCGTGGTATTGGACGAGCGCATCAGACCGAAGCCATCCGCATATTCGATGCGCAAACCGTCGATCGTGATGATCTGCTCGGCATCGGGAAACTTTGCATCCTTTTGCAATTGATCGATGAGGACAAAATTCTCACCCTCCTTCAATTTCAATTGCAGCTCCGGCGTACTGGTTGATTGCGGCAAGGCGTTGAGCACGGCCGACGGATCGGATTCACGGCTCATGAGCTCCAGCAGGCGCGCACCGGCGTACAAGCCATCGTCGAAACCGTACCAGCGATCCTTGAAGAACACGTGACCGCTCATTTCACCGCCCAGCGGCGCGCCGGTTTCACGCATCTTGGCCTTGACCAGCGAATGCCCGGTTTTCCACATCAGCGGCTGACCGCCGCGCGCGCTGATCCATGGCGCCAGGTGGCGCGTGCATTTGACGTCGTACAGGATTTCCCGGCCGGGATGGCGTGTGAGAACGTCAGCGGCAAACAGCATGAGCTGACGATCCGGATAGATGATCTTACCGTCTTTGGTGACCACGCCCAGGCGATCACCATCACCGTCGAAGGCCAGACCGATTTCATTGTCGGTCTCCTGCAGGCAGCGGATCAGATCCTGCAGGTTTTCCGGATGGGCCGGATCAGGATGATGATTGGGGAAGGTGCCGTCAACCTCGCAGAACAACTCGGTCACCTCGCAACCAAGCGCGCGGTACAGATCACCCGCGAAAGCACCGGCCACACCGTTACCGCAGTCGACAGCAATCTTCATCGGACGCGCCAGCTTGACGTCGCCGACGATACGATCGATGTATTCCTTGCGGATGTCGTAGGTGCGGTAAGCGCCGGCACCGGTCTTGAATTCGTTTTTGAGAATGGCCTGATACAGGGCCTGGATCGTGTCGCCGTATATCGCTTCGCCGGCAAGCACCATTTTGAAACCGTTATAGTCGGGCGGATTGTGGCTGCCGGTGACCATGACGCCGGATTGCGTACCCAGAATGTGAGTACCGAAATACACCATAGGGGTTGCCACCACACCGAGGTCGATGACGTCGATGCCGACCGATTGCAGACCGGTTGCTAGCGCAGCAGACAGTTCCGGGCCGGAAAGGCGGCCGTCGCGACCGATGACTACCGAATTCTGGCCTTTGGCTAATGCGGCGGAGCCGAAGGCCTGGCCGATTTGGCGGGCAACGTCTGTGTTGAGCGTTTGGCCGACGATGCCACGGATGTCGTAGGCTTTGAAGATGGAAGAAGAGAGAACCATATATTTATTTTTAAAGTCCAAGGACTAGAGCGATTGTGATTTGTTGACGATTTCTAGTTTGATGAGATTGTCCGGCACAGTAGTGATGTCGTCCTTTACGGCAAGATCAATCCAATCGACGGAATCGGCTACCGGTTGATAACCGCTGACCAAACGTTGCAAGATAATTTTGAGTGCTTTGAGATCATGCGACTCCATGACCGTTGCGAGTTGATTCAACTCGTCTTTTAACTTAGTCCAAGGCAAGAAATCCTCATGAGCCTTCATAATTCTGGAGTGCGCCGTTGGCTGAGGATTTTCTCCTATCAACAACTCTTCATAGAGTTTTTCGCCGGTACGCAATCCTGTAACTTTGATCTCGATATCTCCATCCGGAACTTGATCATCTCTGACACTCAAACCAGACAATTCAACCATACGATAAGCAAGATCAAGAATTCGCACCGGATCGCCCATATCCAGAACAAATACGTCCCCACCTTCCGTCATGGCACCAGCCTGAACAACTAATTGAGCTGCCTCTGGAATCGTCATGAAGTAACGCGTTACCTGAGGGTCGGTCAACGTAATCGGGCCGCCAGCTTTAATCTGCTCCCGAAACAACGGGACTACCGAGCCAGAAGAATCAAGCACGTTTCCAAAACGCACAATCGCAAAACGTGTAAGGTTTCTTCTCGAATCCGGAATAGAATGCCCATCCAGAAAAACCGGAGTCTCCGCAGCAGCAAGCGCCTGCAATGTCATTTCAGCCAAGCGCTTAGTGGCTCCCATGATATTTGTCGGCCGAACGGCCTTATCGGTGCTCACCAGAACGTAATCGGAGACGCCGTTTTCAATGGCTGCCCGGGCAACGTTATACGTACCGAAAACGTTATTACGCACGCCCTCAATCGGATTGGACTCCACTAAAGGTACGTGCTTATAAGCAGCTGCATGGTAGACAGTTCTTGGGCGCCATGTACTGAAGATCTGCCGGACGCGTTCAAGATCGCGAACACTGCCTAGCAATGTAATCAGTTGCGTGTCGCCCTTCATTTCCTCCAGCCGCTCTTGCAAGTCGCGATGGATGGAATACAAGCTAAATTCGTTATGATCCAAGAGCAGCAGAATAGATGGCTTCGCCACCAAAATCTGACGACACAATTCACTCCCTATACTCCCGCCTGCTCCCGTAACCAATACCACTTTGTTTGTAATATTCCGGCTAATCAAGGCCGGATTGGGCGGAACAGGATCGCGTCCAAGCAAGTCGACAATGTCCAACTCATGAATATCTGAAACGGTAATTTTCCCCCGTGCCAAGTCAGTCAAGTCCGGCAAGGATCGAATGTGGACCTGATGGCGATGCAAATTCTCAATAATCTCATTCCGTCTTGCGCGGCTAATAGATGGCAGCGCGAGCAAGACATCTGTCACGCCATATGCTTCGATGAGATCCTCTGCGTCACCAGATGCATAGACGCGTTGTCCATTAATAGTTTTTCCAAATAACTCGGGATCATCTTCAAGGAAGCCAATCAGAATAAGCTGCTGCCTCTGCAACAGAATCTCTGCAATCTGCGCGCCTGCCGCGCCTGCACCGTAAATCAATAAACGCGCATCTTTCTGATGCTTTCTATCGGCATCAGCCCTGCTTAGCCAAATTCTGGCGAAAGCTCTGCTTCCACCAACAAAGATCAGCAGTAAAAGAGGTTGCAATAAACCGATGGAACGGGGAACGCCTGGCAGTCCCAACCACAGCAACAAACTGAACAAAATCACACCGTACAATGCCACCGCCTTACCGACTGTGACCATCGCAGCAATCCCTGTATAGCGAAACACCGCGCGATAAAGTCCCAGCCGAACGAAAATCGGCAGCGCCAGAACTGGGGCCAATTGATAGACGTGCCACTGAAAACCATCAGGCCAGTTCGGGGTATCCAATCGCAATGAAAATGCACACCACGTCGCCAGAAACGACATGACGACATCCGAGAAGGCGGCTATACCTTGCTTGGACATTCTCGATAAATGTATGACGCGACGTTTCATGACAAAAAACTATGCCCTAAAGAATGACAACTTTTAATGAGTAACGCCGGATTGCGAAAGTACTTTCAAGAAAGTCTTCCACAGTATTGATAAATCAAGCGAGAATGAGCGCCGCTGAAGATATTCGGCGTCAAGGCGAACTTTTTCCAATATCGGCAACTCATCCCGGCCATTAATCTGCGCCCATCCTGTCAGGCCCGGGACTAGTCGATGGACCCCCAGCTGCGTCCTCTGTTCAATCAGATCTGTCTGATTGAACAACGCGGGACGAGGTCCTACTAGGCTCATGTCGCCCACAAAAATACTCCACAATTGCGGTAACTCGTCTAAGCTCGATTTACGCAAAAAACTACCGATGGAAGTCAGATACTCAGCAGGATTTGCCAATAAATGCGTTGCCACAACCGGCGCCCCAATTTTCATAGTACGAAATTTTGGCATCCGAAATATTTTGTTGTCAGCGCCAACACGATCTGACCAATATAAAGCAGGGCCGGTGGATGTGCATTTGACAAGCAAGGTAATCAGAAGAATGGGGATAGCCAAAAACAATGTCGCACAAAGAACGACGACAACATCAAACATGCGTTTCATTTGAAATTATATTTAATCACATTCGGGATATCGGCATAGCCTTGAACAGGCGGCCTTCCATCATACTCTTCGAGACCCGCCAGTCCTCAATGATCATCGGCAACTGTCGTATCGGCCATACAAATCTAGCGTGGCGCCAATTACTTCTTGCGAGGAAAATTCTTGTTCTGCTCGCTGCCGTCCTTTCCTTCCCTGTTTTCGACGCAAGTCAGCATCATCTATCAGGCGGGCCAAAGCCTCGGCTAACAGCAGCACTTCTTTAGGCGGCACTAAAAGTCCATTTTCCTCGTGTCGGACAACCTCCCGACAACCTGGTACGTCAGTCGTTACCACAGGCCTCCCTGCCGCCAATGCCTCCAACAAAGACTTGGGCAGGCCTTCACGATACGACGGCAAGCAAACGATATGACTATTTGACAAGATTTCAGGTATATCCTGCCTATGCCCCAACCATTCAATAACCTTTTCGCGCTCCCAATCCTCAAGTTGTTGAAGTGAGATCGCTGCCGGATTGCCAATATCTGGCGCCCCCACCAACAAAAATCGTGCCTGAGTCTGCCGTTGCAGCAATAATCGAGCCGCAGCAACATATTCACCCACTCCTTTGTCCCACAACATACGCGCGGTCAAAACCACTGTTACCTTACCTGTCGGCTCTTCCTTGACCGGAAATGCATCAAGATTGATGCCTGCGCCACGTATCAGCACGGCATCCGATTGGCGAACACGGTCAGTCGATATCGCGTCGTTAAGATCATCTTGATTTTCAAATACAACGCAACTTCCTCGCGGATTCAACAAGAAACGCATGGCAAGATTGACAAAAGGCCTCAAACTTTTGGCCAAGACGCTACTAGAAGAAAAAATAAAGCCCATTCCAACGGGTGCATTTACGATATTTTTCAAGCCTGTCAAGCGAGCGATAAACGAGCCGTAAAAGATCGGTTTCAATGCAATGTGATGAACGATGTCCGGACGCTCCGCCCTATATATGCGAAGCACACGGAATATCGTAGCCATCTCTTTGAAAGGATTAATACCGCGACGCTGAATCTCAAGTGGAACAAGCCGCAAACCTGCATCACGAATTTGCTTGCCATGGACGCCTTCCCTGGCGACCACAACCACGTCGTAGCCGGACTGGCGTGCGGCCACTGCGCGTTCGATAAAGTGAGAACAAAAAAACCAGTCTTCCGTAATCAGATAAAGGATTTTCTTATTCATTGCTGCTCATCGATCGACGACAAAGTTTGCCGCAGTGTCTCTACGACGCCAGCAGGAACCGCCCCACCCATTCTTGTAAAAAATAGCTGACTGCATCCAGGTAGCGCAGCCAGACAATCGACTGCCACTTTTGCAAGACCTGCGGCGGTCGCAAGTAACAAATTGCCCCATTGCTTGCGTTGATAAAATAACCCTGTCTGCGCACGCAGCAATTGCCTTCTGGCGAGCAAGACCTTGCGAATTGGAAACACTCCCTGACGATATCCTAGCAATACATGCTCGATACATGCATACCGACTCTCGGGGGCCGCGCGCAATAGCAACTCCTGATCTTCAGCCCGAAGAACTTCAGGAGTGCGATACCGGTGTTTGCGAAACCAGGATGTTTTTCCCATCCAGCTGGGATGAGGCAACGGCAAGCCGCGCCACGGAGTAGCACAAATTTCTGCATGCGTTGCCCGATAGGGGAGCAATCCAACTATATCGCTCACGTTACGAAATACAACGGCCCGTGTACCCAGTAAATCAACGTCAGGATGGCGGCTTAGATATTCGAATTGCAATTGCAATCGATCTGGAAATGAGACATCGTCGGCATCCATGCGTGCAATATACGCACCTCTGGCAAGCTGGATCCCTTGATTCAAACGTGCTGCAAGTCCTCTGTTAACTCCGTCTGCAAACACACGAATACGCGCGTCCCCCATACTCATTGCAACGTTGACGGAATCGTCGAAGGAGCCGTCATCGATGACCAACAATTCGAAATTGACAAAAGTCTGATCGAGTATTGATCGTATGGCCGCAATAAATCCAGAGCCCCCATTTCTAACAGGTAAGAGCACGGATACAACAGGTAAATCGGTACCCGTGTCCCGCTCCATAGATGCAATCCCCATCACCGGAAGCGTTCACGCAAGCCAATTACTCGGTTCCTTGCCCAACGAATCGGACCCCGTATATACGGGGGAGCATGAGGATACCACCTGTAAAACAACACCAACGGATATAGCAACTTGTAAAATAGCTTCTTCAACGAAAATTTTCGCATATGCCGGAAAAGCGTTTCAAAATACTCGATCTCAATTGGCGCTGCTACGCCGAAGCGCCCAAAATCAGCGAGTTTACGAATACGATATTTTAAAAATAATCGCACCCACGTTCCGATTACTTGCGGATCATCACGCCAAGCGGGGTCCAACTTGGAAAACAAGCGAGAATACTCATACAACTCAACAGCAGGATTGTCTCTGCAAGACTCCGTAACCTGATGAGTGGCGTTAGTTGGGGTGGTGATTAACGGTTGCGAAGTGAACGCGAAATGAGAGTTGACAGATAGCGCTCGAATATAAAAATCGAGATCGACCAACCACTTCATCCCAGGATCATACTCAAGAGGCGTCTTGCGCCGATAAATCGTGGCACTGGGAGCACCTACGCAATTCCCCTCAAACAGACTATACGGGCGCTCAAGCAGGCTCGCCAATTGTTTCTCTGTCGGGCAATGAGTGCGGTCAACTCCACCAGAAACATCAACGATGCGTGTAGCAGAAAAACCAAAATCGGCTTCCGGATGCTTGTCAAGCAGCGCGACGAAACTTCCAAGCGAATCTGCATCCGTGAAGTGATCATCGTGATGCAGGATCTTGACCAGTTCCCCATGCGCCCTCCGTATGCATTCATTCCAATTTTCAGGCGAACCAAGGGGAACCGGGTTGCGCCAATAAATTAAGCGACCATCCAGGGGAAATTCTGCCACCAGATTCTCCACCGAATCATCGGGGGAATCATCGGTAACGACTACCTCATAGTCCTTGAAGTTCTGTGCCCTAATTGACTCCAGTGTCAGTCGCAGGTATTCGACCTGCCGATATGCTGGAATGCAAATTGATACTTTCACCATAAGCCAAGGCGTCCTTGAAATTTATTTGCACTCATAGCAGACGTTCCAAACGTCGAATTAATGCACGCACGATTCGACTGCGTAGTAACGGCACGCAGATTTTATTTTTTGTGGATGCCTCGTCTGCTACAGAGCCATCAACTGGAATTGCTACGGCCCCAGCAAATAGCTCTTGCGCCCACCAGACCCGGCCCAACAACGCGCTCTTGCGCTGCTCGACCAATGCCTTGCAACGCGCCCAAGCTTGACGATTTCGCTCCTGACGCTCGACGTCGTTATTTTCCATTAGTGACAAATTGGTGTTTCGCAAGCCGGTACTAACGTAATAATTGCAGGTAAATTCATCCACCCGCTCGGGGGCATGAAAAAAACCGAGTCGAATCAGAAAATCCCAGTCTTCTGAGCGGTCCAGAGCCTCACAAAATGGTCGCTCACGCAACTCATCTATTAAATTTGCACGATCAATCATGAAGCTGTGAATGGGGATAAAATTTTCTGTCCACAATCCCGCCACAGAAAAAGAATGTCGCCTGAACGGTTGTGATTCTTCGATAATCTCCAGCGCGTCATTCTCCTTGCGCAACGTCGTTTGTGCATAGCTCCAAACTCGCCCCGAGCGCTGCAGTGCGGCGAGCAGCAACGCGCAATGATGTGGCTCCAAAGTATCGTCATCGTCGAGAAAGCCAAGGTAGCGGCCCGTCGCCTGCTCCCAGCCGATATTCAGATTCTCAGCTCGACGGTCTCCAACCGCAGTATTGTGCAATACGCGAATCGTCAGCCTACTAAACTCATCTTGCAAAGAGTTCAGAAACTGGCGTTCTGCGAGGTCCCCCCCTTGGTAAACAATCACCACCTCGATTGGCTGACAAGTATTGGCAGCTACGCTGGTCAGAGCACGCCGAATCTCCCGAGGCCGCCCCCCGACCGTACGCATGACCAGAGAGACCAAATTATCCTGAAGTGCGTCCATAAATGCTAACTCGGCATGATACGGCGCAATCGACGGAGCAGTGCATGCAGATAGGCTCGCGCGGAGCGTTTCTCTTGCACAATGTCCGCGGGATCAAAATACCGCGCAGCATTCACACCTCGTGCCACGATGGCTGGATTGCTCCCTTGACGCAGCACCACCTCGGAGAATTTTCCACGCAAGAGCTGATGCAACGCGCTTGTATCCCAATAAGCCGACACCGTATTGCCATCCTCTATCTTGCCGAACCAAGCAGCGATTTCTTCCAAATACTCCGCGCCCGGAAGTGGACGCTCCAGGATGACGCTCTCATGCAAGTCAATGTCATGCTGCGTCGGAGTCACACCGGCTTCAGACAACATTAATTTCCTGACTTTCAAAGAAACATCATATTGCCCATTGGAGAGCGTTGAGCTGTATTGCTTTTGATGCAACCGATAACTTAGTAAATGCTGAGGTAGATTGGCGGCACGGACACGTAACAGCAATCGACTCCACAAATGATAATCTTCGGCATGTCGAAAGTCATTTGCGTAATTAAAAAGCCCGCTATCGACCAAAGACCGTCGAAACATCAATGTCGGATGGGCTAACGAACAATAAAAAAGCAACGCGACATGAATGTCCTTATGTTCTGATGGAAAGACATGAACATACGGGGTTTTTATTGCCCCAAAAAATCGAATAGCACAGCCAACAATATCAACATCTGCGTGTGTCGATAAAAAACCAATCTGCTCAGCAAAGCGGGTAGGTTCGCAGATATCATCCTGATCCATACGCGCTATAAACTTACCCTTACACAATGACAACCCTATATTCAGGGTAGGCACCAGACCGACATTGCTAGGATTTTTTATTAGCTGAACACGAGAATCGCTGAATTGGCTAATTAATGCACAGGAATTATCAGTTGAGCCGTCATCGATAATTAATATCTCAAAATCAGCAAAGCTCTGCTGCAAAACGCTTTGTAAAGCCTCAACTAAATGCGTCTCGCCGTTATATACAGGCATTACGACGCTAAGCGCAGGACCACTCATCTTAAAAGTCACCTTTTGAATTACCGCTGTTATTGATTAAAAACCGCGCCCATTTGTTGATAGGCGCTGCACTTCATCTTTGAGGACTCCCTCACAAAAATGAGGTGGTTTTAGGCGCAAATCAAGATTTTGAGTAATATTTTTCACAGACGCGCTGAAGATAAGCGGAGTCAAAAGAGACGTTGCATCGTTCAATCGAATTGCCGATTCTGGAGACATCAATTTCGTAACTTGCCCCCTTCTCAACACGGTCATAGACTGCGTCAAGCCCTAATATATTTTCCAAAACCTCAACAATTTCACGTACAAAGAAGTTTTTTGTATTTGCAATATCAATTGTTTCTTTTGCGCAATTTTCCACTTCGAGCAAATCCATCGCAATAGCCACAACATCTGCTATATCAATGACATTTCTTTTTGCCCCCATCCAAAGCTTGAAATTTTCTGCATGTGCAATTTTATGATGTAAGAAATTCAAAAGTGTATGAGGATTTCTCGTAATTCCGACGACTTGGGGGAGGCGAAATATCAAGTAGCCGCTGTGAGATCTGACCAGATCTTCCATAGCCATTTTGTGTCGAACATACATGCTATCGGCCAAGGAGGGATCACCAACGCTGCAAGTGCCGAAATAGATAAAACGACGCGCCTTTGAAAACTGCTGTAATGCTGACGACAGCATTAATCGTTCTCGCTCAAATTCCAAGCTATCGCGACAGTCGGAATTAGAAACGCCGGCAGCGTAAAGGCAAGCATCATCAAAATATGCGCCTGCACGTCCAAATGCGTTAGCAATTAACCCCGAACCAATTATCATTTTTTAAAAATCCACTTATTTATCACGCTGCATCCCCACAATTATCCATACTTATCAGAGACGAATCCAGCGCTCAGGGACTAAATCCCGCGCATCCGGCTTATCCCCGCGAAACCACTGCCGTGGGGCCACGACAATGCTATCGGAACGAGAATCGAGCCACGCACCCCACCAGCTAAATGTACTGTTTGCAATGATGTGATGACGACAGGCCGACATTAGTCGCAAGTCCTCATAGTTGGTATCTGCATTATTGTGGCGCACAAAATGGGTCGGATGCGGCAACTGCAGATTTTCGGCAACCCAACCCGGATCGTCAGAAAACACGAAAAGTTCGATCTCTTTCCCTGCCTGCTCGACAAGCTTACTCACACTTCGTCGGTAGTAGTCCAGATCACATGTCCCATGCACGGCGCTGGCAGATGCGTTACTCACATAATCGCCTCTGCGAACATGCAATGACACCGATAACACGCTGTCAATTTTCTTCAGCCACGCTTGATTCTCTGGCGACGGGGGAGTAGCGATACGGAAATCATCACGTATCGTCTGAATAACATCTGCAAAATATTGTTCACTCTGCCAGTAGCCGTCGATGTAGATCCCGTCGGGCAGGGCTAAAACGGCAGGATCAAAGGTAAAGGCCGATTCGGTAACGACCCTCATTGCTCCGCCGCTAAAACGGCGCAACCAGCGATTGAGGCGCGACTCCCGCTGCATACCAGGTAGATCACGCGGTGCCGCATCAAGCAATTTTGCCGCGAAGTGCTGCAGTCCAAAGGCATGTGTTTCATAATTTTCAAAGGCGCGACGATCAATATATAAATCGACGCCCAGCCGCTGTGCCAGAGCGCGGCCCGCCGCATACTGGAACATTTGATTACCGAGTCCACCGATAAGGCGAGTAACGATCATAATGTTTTTTCAATATCACTTTGTAGGGAATTGATAACTTCACGTGCGGTATCAATAGGCTGATCCCACCAAGAACTGCGCATTATCACGTCAATTGACTCTTTATTAAAACGATATCCAAGCAAGCGCGCCGGAGACCCCGCGACAATCGCAAATGGAGGCACGTCTTGATTTACAAAAGAATTGGCGCCGACCACAGCGCCAATTCCCACACTTATTCCGCGTCGAATAATAGAACCTGCACCAATCCAAGCGTCATGCCCAATAGAACAAGGAAGTTTTGTTAACTGCTCGTAAGGATTTTCATAAAACATACTGCTGGTTGATATTGAAGTGGTGGCATGTTCACCCGGACCGACTGCGACATCATTCGCAATGGAGACATAACGCCCTATTGAGGCGCGGGTTATATGGCAGTTGAAACCGACATAACTATATGCACCAATGGAGCTGTCTGGTGAAACGAAGCTCCCTTTCATAATGGAGATATCTTCTCCGTCCAAGAAGTCTGCTTTGTGTATGTTTGAATTGATGTCGCAAGCAAGCGGCATCAAAAACGGGTCAACCTCTGGCGGCTCAGGGGTCCCGTGCAGAACTATCCACTCGGTGAGAGACTTCAAATCGGCAGTCAAATTACCACTAGGAGAGTCCAGGAGAAACTGCGCGATTTCTGGTTTTAACGCCCGCCTAATGATCCAACTCGTAGCTGCCTTGATTAATTCCATTTAGTTTGGTCCCGGCTAAAAATAAGCGATTTCATACTTTTGAACTCCACCAATGCTTGTACTTATCGCGCCAGGTTATATTCTCTGGAGGCGCTGCCGGCGCTTCTGGCAATTTAAACACTGCAGAATTGGGATGCAGAGTGACCTGCTCACATTTACCTGAAGTCGAACTGAGCACCGATTGCAGTATGTTCGAGAGATTTGCAAAAAATTGAGCGTGATTAAGGTAATGCTCACGGGCAGATATAATCGCAGGCAAACGTTGCTCATAATTACTTGGATCATCGATCAACTCGATGACCGCAGCTGCCGCCGCTTCAGGCTGATTTAAGCTTATTTCCTGCCAAGCGCCTTCTTTAAAATACCGCCCTACGTTTGTGCACCCGAAATAGAGAGGAAAACAATAAGCCAGCCAAGCATCGGGGAGTTTTTCCGTGAGAAAGTCATCACCAGAAAAATTCTCTAATACGATCGCATATCGATAGGGAGCGAGAACATCCCATTTTGAATCGAAACCACGAATGCCTCTGCCATAGACATCCAGTCTGTCGCCTAATTTTTGTTTGAGTATTTCCACAAAAGCGAGTCGTTGCTGGTGCCCTTCGGTAAACGCCTTGTCGGAGGAAATGACACAGACATCACGTGTTTTTACAACGGGAGGCAACGAAAACAATTCGTCGTATGATCTTTCGACAAACCAAGGGTGTCCCTGCTGAATTCTTAGCTGACGAGGATGGGTGAGGTCCTGGCGACCGCTTATCACATAGAAAAATTGCTTCAGAAACTCAGTCTGATAAGACCCAATCGAATCTGGCTCACCGGCGATAAAAATTACGCGCTCGGGCGGACACCCGACGATTTCCGTTTTTTCCAGAGACTCGAACACCACCCACATATCACAATCGCGGACATCACTGTCAACGTGAAACCTGAACGGGCCCCATTCAGCTTGGCCACCAGGCATCTGGCGCAGCCATGGCCAAAGCGGCGCGCACGTTGATAGTTTGACTTCGATCATGCGCGCATCTCAGACCCGCTCAAGGCGCCAGTTTGGATTCAAATAAACAAATCCAAAGGTTTGCTCATTTGCGTGCTGAGTGTTGTACAGCGTCGACGCCCGCATACGGAAAGGAAACGAAGCTGCATCAGCGAAAAAATCTCCTATGCCAAATCGGCTGCAGTGCACTTCAAGCACATAACTCCCAGCGATCAGGAAACGCGCCGGGATTGTCGCACGCACAACACACTCGCCGATGGAGGCATCCTCAGCAGCCGAGTCCCAATCGGCAAGCAGTGCACGCGTTACCAATTCACCCATGACGGTCTTGATATAAAAACCGATGCGGAAGTTATCGAGCGTATGCCTTATTTTGAAAGCAATCGCGACATCCAGAGGCTTATCGCCATCGTATTCAGTGTGTGGCAAACCATCTTGGCTCAATTCGACCGCAAGCAGATCTACTTCCTCCGTGAACAGAGGAAGTGTTGCTGACTCTGTGCGAACGGAATGACGCAAGTAAGAACCAACAGCCACATCAACCGTTTGCTTTTCGCTTACACGCCCACCGTCCAGAATAATGGCGGTGTCACACATCTCTCGTACCGCCCCCATGCTATGGCTGACGAATAGCACAGTACGTCCTTCTGCTGCCAACTCGCGCATCTTTTTTTGAGACTTGCGCTGAAAGTTGGCGTCGCCGACAGAAAGTACTTCATCCAACACTAAGATATCGGGCTCCAGAAAAGCTGAAACCGAGAATGCAAGCCGAACGTACATACCACTGGAATAATGCTTCACAGGTGTATCCAGGAATTTTTCCACCTCGGCAAAATCCACTACCGCATCAAATTTCTGACGGACCTCGGCTTGACTCATCCCCAGCACAGCGCCACTGAGATAAATATTTTCTCGGCCGGTAAGTTCGGGATGAAAGCCTGTTCCGACCTCTAGCAGACTACTCATGCGTCCACGATATCGGACGGTTCCCGAGGTTGGACTGACCACACGCGACAGTATCTTTAGTAACGTCGATTTTCCAGCTCCATTCCTGCCGACGATAGCAAGCCGCTCCCCCTGCTCGACTTCAAAACTCACGTCCTTCAGTGCCCAGAAGGTCTCCTGGGTCTCTTCTGCACGCACCTCTGCTTCTGGACGTTTGAATAAGCTAAAAAAACTACCCGTCACGGCCTCTCTTAATGACTGTTTTTGAGGTCTTTTAGAACGGTGGGCCAATTGATAGCTCTTCGACAACTGGTCTACAACAATGACATTACTCATATTCTAAATGGCGTCGGCAAACGCACCCTCGCTACGGCGGAAAAAAATGATTCCTGGGATCAGAAGCAACATCGTCACTAACAGCGACATCAGCAATGAATCCCAATGCAAAGGGAAACCATCACCCAGAAGGCTCCAACGAAAACCATCGATGATTCCAACCATGGGATTAATCGAATAAAGCAGCCTCCACCGCTCCGGGACCAAGGAACTAGCGAACCCAACTGGCGACAGGTACGCTCCCAGTTGCAGCACCACCGGCACGATATACCGAAAATCTCTGTATTTGACATTGAGTGCAGCAACCCATAAGCCACACCCCATGATCAAACCGCAAAGTAAAATGAGGAACAGGGGCAGGAATATGATGTGCCAGTTGGGAAAATGTCCAAAAATAACTGCCAACGCAAGATAAACAAGCCCCGCTAATAGAAAGTCCACCAGACCGACCAGCAAAGTACTGACAGGCACAATAAGCCGAGGAAAATATACCTTGGATACAATATGCCCATTCGCTGTGATGCTGTTACCGGCCTCAGAGAGCGTGGTCGCAAAAAACATCCATGGCAGAAGGCCTGCAAAGACAAGCAATGCGTAAGGAGTATCGCTGGAAGGAAGTTTGGCAATTTTCCCGAAAACCAACGTAAATACAAGCATCGTTGCCAAAGGCCGAAGAATCGCCCAACTCGCGCCAATCACCGTTTGCTTATAGCGAACCAGTACATCCCGCCACACGAGTAAGGCCAGCAATTCGCGAAAACTCCAGAAGTCGCGCCAATAATGGCTATGGTCCGGATTCGCAGAAATGACAATCTCGGGACTATTGGCGGACGTTATTGACGATGGATTAATACCGTTCGTTGACATCAACGCGCCGCCAATGTTTTGAGCGACGCGCGCAATACGTCAAGTTCGGTACTCAGCGGGTAATGATGATTACCAATAAACAAACCCTGAGAATCGATCTCATCAGCATTATTTAAGGTCCCGTGAATACTGTAGTCAAACCAGCGGAGAACCTCGTTTTTGGCAAAATTACCCGCTACGATTGGTCGGACGTCAACGCCGCTTGCCGACAATGTTGCCGCGACATCGGCACGTGTAAATGGCGCATCTTTATCAACAATCATGCTGAACCCGAACCAACTGCTTTCGCCAATTTCGCGCTGGGGAGTCAGATAGGGGAACTCGGCGATCAAGTTCAGAAATGCTTCTGCGTTACGGCGACGCGCGACAATCATTCCCGGCAATTTTTTCAGTTGAGGCAATCCGATCGCACCGCTTAGCTCCAGTGGGCGGACGTTGTAGCCCGGCAAGATAAAGCGGAAAGACTCCACGAAAGGGTCGTCGCTCTTGGTACCCGACACAAAATTATGCTTCGGTAAATTACGCGTCCATCCATGAGCTCTCAGGGACAGCAAGATATGATATAGCTCTTCATCGTCTGTCACCACCATGCCACCTTCCATCGTGGAGATATGATGACTAAAGAAAGCACTGTAACTTCCCATCAAGCCAAACGTACCAGCTTGCTTGCCATCAAAAGTGGCCCCCATGGACTCGCAATTATCTTCCAGTACCTGAATGTCACGATCTCCAATAATTGCTTGGATGCGAGCAAAATCATTCGGATTACCCAACAGATTGACAACCATGATGGCGCGAGTTTCATCTGTCACTGCCGCAGCCAGCTGATCCAGGTCGTAATTGAGCGTTTCGCGATCAATGTCGACAAATTTCAGGCGCAATCCATACTGATACAGCGGGTAATAGGTCGTGCTCCATGAAACCGCCGGCACGATCACCTCTGCGCCAGGCAGCAAGGCACCTTCCTTGCGATAACGCAATGCACCTACCATCAGCAGATTGGCAGAAGAACCTGAATTAACCATGACGCAAAAACGACTGCCGGCAAACTCTGCAAACGCGCGCTCGAACTCAGCAACTTTAGGTCCCATCGTGAACATACCCGAGGAAATCACTGCCTGCATGGCGGCGATTTCCTCTTGATCCCAACTTGAACTAGCCAGCGGATAAGACATTAGCAACTCCAGATTCTAAATAATATGAATAAGTGGCTCGAAGACCATCTTCGAGCGAGGTTTCTGCACTCCAGCCCCAATCTTGGGCGCGCGACACGTCGGTAAGCTTACGCATCATGCCGACCGGCTTAGTGAGATCATGTTCAAACTCGCCGGTGTAACCCACAATCTGCGCGCCAACGCGATAATAATCATTGACCGCAAAGTCATGGCCCAACCCGACATTCATGAGATTTGGCAAGGTGTCAAAGCGATCTATGGCCGAGAGAATTGCATTCGCCAGATCACCGGCGTACATGAATTCACGACGTGCGCTGCCGTCTCCCCAAATATCTACTGCAGCCACACCATTCTCTTTAGCGCGATGCAGCTTATGGATAACTGCAGGCACAAGATGAGAGTGAGCCGGATCGAATTTGTCATACCTACCATACAGATTGCATGGAATAAGCGTCTTATAGTGATACTCAGGGTTCTCGCGCTGAATGTAATCACACAGTCGCGCGACGGCGCATTTTGCGATTGCATACCCCTCGTTGGTCGGCTCCAGCGCACCGCTTAGCACATCCTCTTCGCGCAGAGCATCCGGGCTATTGCGTGGATACATGCACGAACTACCAAGATTGATCAACTGCTTGATCCCAGCGTCGCGTGCAGCCATGATCAAGTTTTGGCCCATATCCCAGTTTTGAACAAGAAACAGAACCGGCTCGCGAAGATTTGCCTGAATGCCGCCCACCCGGCCGGCTGCATGAATTACGCAATCGGGCTTGAGGTACTTGAGATAGCTTGATACAGCCAACCGGTCCATGAGATCCAATTCACGACTGGAAGGCGCGATGATCTCGACATTTCGGGCGGCTGCGACTTCGAGCAAATTTCGCCCGACCATGCCGCCCCCCCCGGTCAACAAAATCTTTGATTTTGCTGACATACCTTAGCCTTGCCCCCGAAGCGCTTTGTGACCATGCTCTTGCACTTTAAGATCAAACTCCGCCTGCTTGAGGTCAGACTCCGCCATCTCGCGTACCAACTCGACAAATGAAGTTCTTGGCACCCAACCCAGCTTGGACTTCGCTTTGCTGGCATCACCTAACAGTGTTTCAACCTCTGTCGGTCGGAAATAGCGCGGATCAATAGCGACAATGCATTGCCCCTTTTCGTCGTATCCTTTTTCGTCAACGCCGTCACCTTCCCAACGAATAGACATGCCCAGCTCACTAACAACAGCATTCACGAAGTCGCGCACGCTGTACTGCTGCCCTGTGGCAATAACATAATCTTCAGCCTGCTCTTGTTGCAGCATCAGCCACTGCATCTCGACATAGTCGCGAGCATGCCCCCAGTCCCGCAAAGCATTAATATTGCCGAGGTATAGACACTCCTGCAAACCCAGTTTGATGCGAGCAAGCGCCCGGGTGATTTTACGAGTGACAAATGTTTCGCCGCGAATTGGCGACTCATGATTAAAGAGAATCCCGTTGCAGGCGTACATCCCGTAAGCCTCGCGGTAATTGACGGTAATCCAATAGGCATAAAGTTTGGCAACAGCATAAGGACTACGGGGATAGAAAGGCGTAGTTTCCTTCTGCGGCGTTTCCTGCACTAAACCATACAACTCGGACGTGGAGGCCTGGTAAAACCGGGTTTTCTTTTCCATACCCAGAATGCGGATCGCCTCCAATACACGCAAGGCGCCTAACGCATCCGAGTTCGCGGTGTATTCGGGCTCCTCAAAAGACACTGCGACATGGCTTTGCGCTGCCAAGTTATAGATTTCGTCTGGGCGAGTTTGCTGGATGATGCGGATCAGACTGGATGAATCCGTCATGTCGCCATGGTGCAAAACGAACCGCCCGTCCGAAACGTGGGGATCCTGAAACAAATGGTCTATTCGATCCGTATTGAAGAGGGAAGTGCGTCGTTTAATGCCATGCACCTCATACCCCTTATCAAGCAAAAATTCCGCAAGATACGCACCATCTTGACCGGTCACTCCGGTTATTAACGCGACTTTTTTGTTCATAGTATTCACTTTTTCCCTAAGTATCTTCAAACCGCTCAACGTTAACTTCACTGTCGGCCTGCGCTACCGTTACGAGCTAACATGTAAGGGATTTCCCGGTTCTTGAGTAACCCCATAGAAATACTCGCCTACAACACCTCTTTAGATGCAAGACGGTAGCCCGCAACACCAAAATCACTCGCAATAGCCAAGAACAACTCACGTGGCGGCAGGAAGACCGAAATCCCGCAACACCGCCAATCATCAATTGGAGCGGGGCTATCAGACAATCTTGCATGCATTTGGCTGAATACCAAACGGCGGGTTGCCGCCAAACCGGCACATATGACACCCAGACCACGTTCGGCATGCCCCATTGAGGTTTTACAAGTGCGTGCGCGCCGCAAAACAGGCGGCAGCGCAGGGCGAAATTATACAGCACGGGGAGGAGGCTGGCGACCTCCACGACCCGCACAACGTACAGCACGACTTCAGAACTTTCAGTCCGGCGTGCGAGCAAAACCTCACAAACCGGGATTAGCGCCCCCACCGAACAAGCAAACCCCAAACTTGGGAATGAAGTTGGTAAAGCTTGCGCACAAAGTGCTTAGCGTTGAAAGCCGCTCCACGCACGCAAACGGGACGGCGGTGGCAAGAGCCCTCACAAGGAGCGGCATGGAGCGAGCCAACACAAGCAAAGCGGCAAGGCACGATAGAAGGACTCGCAATCAGCCTACTATCAGAAAGATGGAACGACTGGACTACGCCACACACGGAAAAATTTCCGATAGAAGTTCAAAAGCGGCAACATAAACCGCCAATCCCCCCGCATGCTCCAATGCAATACAAAGACCGCACCCCAACAGCCTCGATAATCCAGGGCGGCATTTCGCACTTTTCAGCAATATCCAGCTGTTGTTGCCAACATACAAACAAGCACCCAGAGGCAGCCTAAAAACGCTTATTTATTGCAATGACAACTCGCGCCAAGTCTAGTACGGAGCCAGTAGTTTTTTGTGTAAAATGTCAGATACTTGCAGCCTGGACAATAAACAGAGCACAGTAGATCAGCGCTTTGAGTCGACAATTCATCAAGAAATTTAGACTTCCAACCAATTGTGGGATTTTTACAAGCGCGCCTAAATTACATACAAGGGAAACAATGAAAGGCAAAAAAACAAGTTTTGCTCTTTGGGGATTAATGCTAATTATGCTTGGCATTTTTGGCTATTTAATAGGCGCAATAATGGGTGCAATAATGGCCGCCCTACGATTGTTTCTGCCATTAAGTCATCACGTAAAAGATGTTGTTGAAATCATCATTTGGTATAGCGCAACGCCTGTTATTTTTGGTGTTGTGCTGATAACCATTGATCTGATTTTCGTTGTCCCATCGAAAAGAAATAGAAAAAAACTTCGAAATGAGCCAATTGAAAATACAAAAATCACTGTTGTACTGACGGCCTACAATGATCAGGAAAGCATTGGCAGTTCGGTAAGAGATTTTTTAGAAAATAAACTGGTACAAAGAGTTATCGTTATTAGCAACAACAGCAGCGACCAAACAATGGAAGTCGCCGCAAACGCTGGAGCCATTGTCTATAACGAAGAGAAGCAAGGCTACGGTGCCTGCGTAATGCGCGCACTGTCTGAAGCTTCAAAATATGAGGACACCGAAATCGTCGCACTCTGTGAAGGCGACATGACATTCAGAGCCTACGATTTACCAAAATTCGTAGCGTATTTGCCGCACGCTGATATTGTCAATGGCACCCGCATCGTTGAACAATTACAACAAGCAGAAACGCAGCTTTCCATGTTTATGCATTACGGCAATTTTGCAGTCGCAAAGCTGCTGGAAGCCAAATACCTCGGAGATGCCACGCTTAGTGATGTGGGCACAACTTACAAGGTCATTCGCTCAAACTCTCTCCGCATACTACTTAAACAAATCGATTCCAAAGTCAATCTGGAATTCAATCCATATTTTCTAGAGCAAGCAATCCGGAATGGTTTTTCAGTATTGGAGTGCCCCATAACATTTCACCCTCGCGTAGGCATCAGCAAGGGTGGGAATATATCAAATCGTGTCGCGCTGCGAGTGGGGGTGCGGATGATTGTTGGAATTATCATTGGCTGGAGTGCGATAACATCATGAATGTCCAGGGTTATCACGAATCGCGGTTTCAACACTCAACACAAAGAGATGTTGTCTGGAAAACGCTTATTCAGGCAGTTTTTCAAAAAATGTCTCCCACGGGAGGAACCGTACTTGAACTCGGCGCTGGTTATTGTGAATTCATAAACAACATAACTGCAGCAAAAAAAATTGCCGTCGATCTTTGGCCGCAATTTCCCAGCTATGCAAACAAAGATGTTCAGGCTGTCGTGGGTGAGGTGTCAAACTTAGATTTTGTAACGAATACGTCCGTTGACACGGTGTTCGCAAGTAATTTATTCGAGCATCTGGACCAGGATGAGTTCGCCGCGTGCCTAAGCGAAATAAAACGAAAATTGACAGCCAATGGGCGGCTCATAATTATGCAGCCCAATTATCGTTATGCGAGCACCGAATATTTTGATGACTATACGCACAAGGCAATTTGGTCCCATGTTTCCATCCGAGATTTTTTGGATGCGCATGGATTTGATGTCACCGATTTGCAGCCACGTTTTCTCCCACTATCGATGAAATCAAGACTTCCTTCATGGCCCATACTAATCAAGACTTACTTGAAATCGCCATTTAAATTCATGGGCAAACAAATGCTTGTGGTGGCACAAGTCAAGAAGTCGGGCGCCCTATGAATGGCGGATATGTCGTTGCATTAATTGTCGCTATTGCTGCGGCCTTTGGACAAATCGTGCTCAAAATGGCTGTCGAACGGCACAAAAATAATGTCGCTGAAAAAATATTGAGCGGAATATTATTTGAACCACGCTTATGGCTGGGAATAGCAATTTACGCGATTTGCTCCGCGGCATGGCTGTGGGTTTTGTCCAAATGCGACGTTTCCAGCGTTTATCCATTGCTAAGCTTAAGTTTCGCTTTGGTGCCTATCTTTGCGTATTTTTTTTTGCGCGAGCCAATTTCGATGGCGCAGTGGTTTTCAATCGGACTAATAATGTTCGGAGTAATTGCTCTCAGGCTTTTTAGCTAACAACGCAACAATCCGGTGGATTGCGTCTATTTGAGCAGTAAGCCCCAATTCGAATAAGCCAATGACCGCAATGTGCGCGATCTGCCAGCTAGAGGTTCAGAAAAAAATATGAATAAGCCCTCAAACAACATTATTCACCACAACAATTCGGTGCCATTTCGAGTTGATGTCGCGTTATTGCTATTACTTGTCATAGGCTGGGCTTTAGTGCTGTTCCGTATGTGGGGCGGGGGGTTTACTGGCGGTGATGAAGGCTTCACGGCATCTGCCGCCTACCATTACAACGGCGTGTTCGGCGCAGCCAAAGTCCTGGCGGAATCACAAGGACGGTTTTACCAATTATTTATCTTCCCGCTCGCTCAAATTCCCTATTTGTTTGACAGTTTGGCTTGGACGAATTCACTCAGAATATTATCCAGCGCAAGCGCTGTAATTGCTTTCTATTATTTTACCCAAGTGCTATTCGGAAGGATATTAGCGCTGCTGTCGGGTTTTATTCTCCTGGCACTACAAGACACCGTCGGTAGTGGCTATAACCCCTTTCACGCCCTTCCGCTCTGGTTCAACCTCGGCATTACGCTGTTCTTTTTCAGCCTGTATTTATTCACACAGGCCGTTAGCAGAGGCAAGCCAACAACATTAGCCTATACAATTTTTTTTACTAGCCTGCTCACTTATGAAGCAATGCTCCTCTACGCATTGGCATTTGTTTTATTGTGGCTTCATTTATCTCCCCCCAAAAAGGTAGCAGGAGATACATGGCGGATGTATTTGAACGAATTTAGAAAAAATAATATCGGGTTGTTCGTTTCCACTGGAAGCTACCTACTTCTGTATGCCATATATAGAATGATCTACGGATCTAGCTATGCTGGCGCGCAAGGATTAAGCTGGTCCAATACACACGATGTTTTATATACGGTCTATGCATTTTCCGTTAATGGAATCTACATCCGGGGATTGCGTGATTGGTTTTGGGATCTATCACTCCCCGCAAGCCACATTAGCGTAATCGTTGCAGTAGGAATGGCATTTTGTATTTTTCTGCAGGCATTTTCGCCTAAAAAAACGAGCGGCATAATTAGTTTCAAATGCATTTTATCCATAGTCCTGTTTATTTTTATACCAAATATTTTATTTGGTTTAACAGAGCGCTACCGAGGATGGGCCACCAAAGGCCCTTACTATATCGGCAGCTATTTCAGCAGTTTTGCCATATGCCTGGCTTTGGCGGTGGCTATTGTTTTCTTGTTGACATACACATCAAAAAAATTATTTATTACATTTTTTTCCAACGGTATTGCCGTGTTGCTTGCATCAAGCATCGCATTCGGCGCATATCTGAATCATTACCAGTCAGTCTCATTTTTCGACAAAAGTCGGAATGATGCACGGCGTTCTTCCTCAATGGCGGCATTAGGTGACGCGCTCCATTCGCGCAATATCGGTCCATTTTCTACTCTGTGCATTACGAGCCTCATGGCTGATGCAGATCCATATGATTATTGGTCGTTTTTTATTTCAAAGCGGGCAAAATATCCAGTGAAGGTCATGTTGGGGAAAACCAATAAAAAATGCGAGGCCTATATTGAACCTGATGGCACTGATTACAAACTGCTATCGCCTGCCGGAAAGGTAATTTGGAGCGATACGCGCCAGGGACCTCACTGACATTTTTCAAGCGCGTTTTGTAAAACCTGCTCACTTTATGCGGCGGGCAACGCTACTTTTTTTTGCAGAACGTCTTTCAGCACAAGAATATCCAACGCTTGTTCGGCAACGAGACGTTTGAGCTTCTGATTCTCTGAGTTCTGCCGCATTTAAGGATAGCCCGCAACATTGGCGGCATGGGCTGAAAAACGTGGCATCCAGATTAACTTTATCCAGCATGGACAGCCACAGTAGAACGCATATATCGAGCGCGACAACAGGACCGTTCGTTATGACTGGCTAGAGCATTACCTGTTTGAATCGATTAATGAAATCCAGGAATTTGCCACCGGCTGGCTCCGGACCTACAATCACGAACACCCGAATATGGCGCTCGGCTGAATCACTCCGAAGCAGAAATTGACCCTCGCGGCTTAGCCTCTACTTTTATTTTTCTTAAAAATGGGGGGATTACCCTCTCTTCATGCGGAAGAAAGACAGCAAGCCGCCGTTGAAATACGGGCGCTCGAAGTATAGGTAATTTAGTGAACTTAAAAACACGCACAGAGTGAATATGAAAAAATAGACGCCGACCACTCCAGAGACAGAGGAAATCTTTGGAAATAAATGCGGGATAAATTGCAATGTAAGAATATGAATCAAGTAGAACGAATAGCTTATTTTTCCTAAAAACCGGAGGGGTGTCGAGCTCATTATTTTTGACAGCATCCCTGGGTGCATCATTGCGTGATATACGATAACGCCAAAAAATAACGCGCTTAACATGAAATACCCGCTTGTTGCCGGATGGCTCACCAGTACTGCTGAAAATTTTGCCCAGATCATCATCAAGACAACCAAGCCTATTAGCGAGCAGAACGCCAGAAATGCCGATACTTTTTTCGACATAACTAATTTACCTGGTAGCGTCAGTTCAGCAATCGCCATGCCCACCAGAAAGCTGAACATACGCCCAATATCAAGATATGCGCCGGTGTGATAAAAAAGAATTGCAGGCTAGGCGAGGTTTCTACATTCGCCGCGATCCAGAGCAAAAGATTGTGCGGTATGAGAACAAAAATGCCGGTCGCCGCTATCAACCACCATGCTCCGACTCCCTTTAAGGACCGACATACAAAGAAAATAATAATATAAAAAAGCAACTCGATCGTTAGGGTCCAAGTTACCGGGTTAATTGTCTTGACGCCTTCAAAAAGTGGCGAAACAAAAAATAAATTCGCCACAAAATCTCCGAAGTAGAATGGCGCGACCGACATAAATAGCAACAGCACAATGTGTGCGGGAAGTAGTCGCGCAAAGCGTTTTCCGAAAAAACTGCTGAAAGTCGGCGACCTACGTCGCAATATATTGAATATCAGAAAACCGCTCAATATGAAGAATAAGTCGACGCCCATATCTCCGGAGCGAAGGGTATTGAAAAGTCGCCGGACAACAGGCATGTCGTCCGCAAAATACTGTTGCGCATAATAAGTTGAAAAGAAATGAGTATTGAACACGAGGATGATTGCGATCGCCCGAAAACCATCAAAAATATCGATGCGCCCAGGCATATTCAGATCAAAAACATCCTTGGCGGCAATCAAAAATCGATAGATTTTTTCGCCAAACGAATCGCCTCCTGAGCGATAAATCCCACTATCCGTACGCATAACCTGCCCTAGTTATTTGCTTTGTACGCATTACCAGAAATTGAAAATGCGGCTTATTAGTGCTGTCTGCATTGTACAGATGGAGTTGATTTTTGTTAATCTCATTGAACAGTAGGTCACCCTGACAAATAAATAGAATGTGACAAAATTTGACTGGCTGACGACTCTGCTACCATAGCAGTTCCACGATAAGCAGAAAAATGCAAAGACATAACTCTCCCAGCGCGCTACCCAACTATGGTGAAACGAATTTCATCACAGGTATGCGGGCATATGCGGCATTGGTTGTTGTTCTTATTCACGCCGGCGGCGCGGGATTGCGGCAACTTGGCGCAATAGGAAATCACTTCGCCGACATGGGCCATGCAGGCGTCTATGTCTTCTTCGTAATCTCAGGGTTTAGCGTGACAAGTTCATACCTGAGCGCGCCGTCCTACGGTTCATATCTTGCGCGTAGGATATGGCGTGTCGCGCCTCTTTATTATTTCTGGATTATTGTTACAGCCTCAATAGCTCAAGGAACTAATTACTGGGGCCAACACTTTGGGATGGAACTTGACGCATATAACTGGTTCATGCATGTCACCTTTCTTGGATTTCTTGATTACCGTGTAACCAACTCCATCATAGGCACCGAGTGGTCAATCCCTGTCGAGGTATTTTGGTACCTCCTCGTTCCTTACATCATGGGGCCAATAACTCGTGCTCGCTACGGTGTGTTGATAGCGATCCCGCTATCACTAGCTATTTGTGTCGCGACCACATACCTTCCCGCTATTTTGCCACTAGATCCAGATACAGCAGCGATAGCATTATATTGGAGCCCTATCCCTTACCTATTGGCCTATTGCCTTGGGATATCGGCTTTCAAGCTGCGGCAGATTACCCCCTCTCGTCCATACAATGTTGCTATCGCAGCAGTCCTATTGGCATCGGTCATTTATTCAACAAATCCACCGCTATTTAATCGGTTCGTATACAACGACCTCGTGTTCACGTCGTTTGCGACGTTCGCACTGATATGCCTTGGGTCGCCCAAAAGCTTTATATGTAGAATCTTTTTCCAGAATCGCATATGTCTTTTCTTGGGAACCATAAGTTACGGTATTTACCTCAGTCATCTTCCGATCAAGGAAGCTCTTGTAAAAATTGTGCCTTCCGCAGAAGGAAGCTTGGGAGGCTTTCTCTTGGTCGCATTACTATCAATCATCGTATCCACGGCAACCTATTATTTGATAGAGCGCCGTGGCCTAGCGATAAGCAAGTGGTTTGAAAGACGACTGTTATCCTCGGTCAATAGTAGCCGTCGGTGACCCGTACATATGGCATCACGGATAAAATTCCTGCATTAATTGCGACGTTGTTCCGCAGTAAATGAGAGAGTTCTTTGATTGGCCACAAGAGAGGTGGCCTCGATTGTTTGGACGAGAATTTTCCGTTGTTAAGTGGCTCTTTGCAGAAATAAAGTCATCTACGCGGCCTGTTTCAAGGCAGACAGATGCCAGTGGTAAAACGTATCGGTGTCAACAGATAAACGAAGCCTTGCCTCACCGAAATGTAGGTGATTCCGGCTGCCGGCGAATGGATGTTCCAGATGTAATTCGTCAATACGCATCTGCATCAAATCAGTCTCACCGATTTGCTCAGGCGGGTAAGAAGCCGTCGATCACGCCAGCGGCAGAATCTTGCATTGTCGGGAAACCGGTAGATCGTGAACTCGTCGATCATTTCTTTGCGCTCAGCAATCCCGCCTTGGTGAACGTGCCGCCTAAAAAAAATCCTCAGGCGTCAGCTGACCTATCTTTGCATACAGTGTCTTGATGTCCGGTGCATTGTCGGTCTTCCGGTGTTCGATCCACTCTCAATCACGTCGGCTGCGCGTTCCAGCAATTGCCGTTTCCATTCCGTTACCTGATTCGAATGGCCTTCATATTACTGTGCAATTTCCGTCAGCGTTTTATCTCCCATAACGCTGCCAACGCCACTTTGGCTTTGAAGTTTCCTGTGAGCAGTATCTTTACGCAAAAACCTCAGCATCGGCCAGCAATTTCCCGATTTGATCTTTACCGGAAAGCTGTGCCGCACCATCAATCGGCCATTCGATGCCAATAGCAGGATCGCTCCACAGAATAGAGCGCTCGAATTCCGGAGCCCAATAGTCGGTAGTTTTGTATAAAAATTCTGCAGAATCGCTGGTAACGAGAAAGCCATGTGCGAAGCCCGGTGGCACCCATAGCTGGCGCTTGTTGTCAGCGGACAGCGTCACTCCCACCCAGCGTCCAAATGTAGGCGAGCTTTTTCGGATATCCACAGCGACATCAAAAACTTCACCAGACACCACACGCACCAATTTCCCCTGAGGATTCTGGATCTGATAGTGCAAACCGCGCAAAACATTTTTTGTAGATTTAGAGTGATTGTCTTGGACAAAATCGACCGTGATACCAGTCAGCTCATTGAAACTGCGCTCATTGAAGCTCTCATAAAAGAAACCACGATCGTCGCCGAATACTTTAGGTTCAACGATGAGTACGTCCGAGAGGTCAGTCTGTTTAATTTGCATCTTCAGTACACCTTGTCAGTCAGTAAACGCAACAAATATTGACCATAGCCATTTTTCTTTAGCGGTTGCGCCAATACGTCGAGTTGCGTGGCTGTGATGTATCCCTTGCGATAGGCGATCTCCTCCGGGCATGCCACTTTCAGCCCTTGGCGGTTTTCGATAGTGGCAATGAACTGCCCGGCGTCCAGCAGCGACTCGTGCGTGCCCGTGTCGAGCCATGCCATCCCGCGCCCCATTAACTCAACTGTGAGCTCATTGCGTTCGAGGTAGACACGATTGACGTCGGTGATTTCCAACTCCCCGCGCTCAGATGGCTTGATGTTGGCGGCGATGTCGCAGACCTGTTGATCGTAAAAATATAAACCTGTGACTGCATAGTTGGATTTTGGCCGTTGCGGCTTTTCTTCAATGCTGACGGCATGACGCTCACTGTCAAATTCAACAACACCGTAGCGCTCTGGATCATGCACATGGTAGGCAAAGACCGTCGAGCCCCCCGTCCGTGCAGAGGCGGCACGCAATTGACTGTCGAAATCGTGACCGTAATAGATGTTATCCCCGAGGATTAAGGCAGAAGGGGAATTTCCGATAAAATCCCGTCCGATAATAAATGCCTGCGCCAGACCATCCGGTGTCGGCTGCACGGCATAACTGAGCTCTATACCCCATTGTGTTCCGTCGCCGAGCAATTCCTTGAAGCGCGGCGTGTCCTGTGGCGTTGAGATAATCAGGATTTCGCGAATTCCAGCAAGCATCAGCGTCGTCAGCGGATAATAAATCATCGGTTTATCGTAAACCGGCAGCAGCTGTTTGGAGACCGCCATCGTAACCGGATACAGTCGGGTACCCGAGCCACCGGCCAGGATAATGCCTTTGCGATTTTGCGCAGCCGTTGTCATTGCATTGCCTTTATAGCACCTTGGCGCTGACTATAGTTCTGGTCAACCCACTTCAAATACTCGCCCGATTGAATATCAGCGACCCAGGCCTGATTCTCCAAGTACCACTGCACCGTCTTGCGAATACCGGTTTCAAAAGTCTCCATTGGTTTCCAGCCTAAGTCACGCTCAATCTTTCGCGCATCGATAGCGTAGCGGCGATCATGTCCCAGGCGATCAGCAACGAAGGTGATTTGATCGCGATAACTGCCAGCACTCTTTGGACTAAGTCTATCCAGAATGTCGCATAAGACATGTACCACATCCAAATTGGTCTTTTCGTTCCAGCCGCCTATGTTATAGACCTCACCCGGTACTCCCGCTTCCAACACGCGGCGGATTGCAGCGCAATGGTCGCTTACATAGAGCCAGTCGCGCACCTGCTGGCCATCCCCATAAACAGGCAGCGGCTTACCTGACAGGGCATTCGCAATGATCAATGGGATAAGCTTTTCCGGGAAATGATAAGGGCCGTAATTGTTGGAGCAATTGGTCGTCAGAGTGGGCAAACCGTAGGTATGGTGATACGACCGTACCAAGTGATCGGATGCCGCCTTGGAGGCAGAATAGGGACTATTGGGGGCGTACTGGCTGGTTTCTGTAAACGGCGCATCATGCGTCCCCAGAGTTCCATACACCTCGTCCGTAGAGACGTGTAAAAAGCGGAAAGTGACCTTGTCAGCATCTGGCAAACTGGCCCAATGCGCGCGTACGGCCTCCAGCAGACCAAAGGTGCCATTCACATTGGTTTCAATGAAGGCAGCAGGACCATGGATCGAGCGATCTACATGGCTTTCGGCGGCGAAGTGAATGATGGCACGTGGCTTGTATTGCGCAAATAACGCAGCGACCCGCACTTTATCACCGATATCGCCCTGCACAAAAATATGCCGAGGATCCTGACTAACACTTACCAAGTTATTCATGCTACCCGCGTAGGTCAATTTATCGAAATTGACTACCGCTTCGTCATTTTTGGCGAGCCAATCGAGAATAAAATTGGAACCGATAAAACCGGCCCCTCCTGTAACGAAAATCATCTGGTTGTCCTAAGTGCGTTCAAATAAATAGCGGGCCACATACACTAAGAGCGATACTACATAGGCACTCTGAATTTACGGGTAACTTTGGATTATCCACTATTTATAGCCGGGTTTGAATTATCAAAATGACATTCAATCATCCCTGGTAGGGTAATGACATTCAAGGAAAGGCCGCCACTGCAAATTAGCAATGAATTATTCTAGTTAAAAATAGTGATGTCATGAAAAAACCTCGTACTGCGCCGGAACGCAGGAAATGAAACACGACTGCCGCCACTAGTCGTTCGCGACAGAGTCAAAATTGCTCAATTAAACTACTATTCTTACCATTTGTTTGCTAATGTCCATCACCTACACTATCGGCGACCTTCAAGGCTGCTGCCAATCACTGCAACAGTTGCTGGATTTAATCGATAAGTCCTCGCCAAATGCCCAACTCCTGTTCCTTGGCGACCTGATCAATCGCGGTCCGCGGTCGCTTCAGACCCTGCGCCACATCCGCGCCCTCGGGGACCGCGCCCAGACTGTCCTCGGCAACCACGACCTCCACCTGCTCGCTGTGTCGCAAGGCATTCGCCCTCTCCATGCGACCGATACGTTGCAAGACATCCTGATCGCCCCCGACCGTGACGAACTGATCGATTGGCTGCGCCATCGACCTTTGGCCTTGTTCGAACAAGGCCATCTCCTATTCCACGCGGGGGTCCTGCCGGAATGGGATGCCGAAAAAGTGATGTCACTGGCGCATGAAGTGGAAACCAAACTGCGCGGCCCGGACTGGGTAGACTTTTTACGTCATATGTATGGCAATGAGCCGGCAATATGGTCGGATGACCTTGAAGGCTATGATCGTCTGCGCTGCATTATCAATACCCTGACGCGCATCCGCTTTTGCAGGCCTGACGGCGGCATCGATTTCAAGATCAAGGAGGGCGCCGGCGCTGCGCCTGAAGGCTACGTACCGTGGTTCGATATGCCGGGACGCAAGACCGCCGACGTGACTTGCGTCTTTGGTCATTGGTCTGCACTGGGATTGACGCTGCGCCCAAATCTCATGGGGCTCGACACAGGCTGCGTCTGGGGCGGAAAACTTACTGCGGTGCGGCTTGAGGATCGTGCGCTGTTTCAAGTGGATTGCCCGCAGGCGCAGAAGCACGGCTGATATCCTCCGGCACATAACCCAACCCGTCCGCCACTACCTTGCGGGCGGCGACAGCCAGTTCGCGGCGATGCGCGCCTTCGGTTGAAATTGAAGGCAGCTGCCTCAATTCCGCCGTCATGGAACGCGCCTTCAGAATCCCCAGAATGCTTTCCACGATGGTCGTGTCACCGATAAAATCGGCGGCAGGGTGATAATTCCCCTGCGCATCCAGATAGCGCAGCGCATAAGGTTGCACCGGCACCTTCGCATCAAGTGCGGCTTCAAACAGGTTCGCATGAAACGGCAGCAACTTGCCTTGGGCAGCGGTCGTTCCTTCCGGGAAGAAGGCGACGCGGTCGCCGGCTTCGATACTTTCCACCAATCCCTTGAAAATCCGGCGCACGTCGCTGGCTTTGCCGCGCGAGATGAAAATCGTGCCGGTTTTTGCGCATAGCCAGCCGATGAAGGGCCAGCTCCGGATGTCCGATTTGGCGACGAAACGGCATGGCTGCATCGAGTTCACGACAAAAATATCCAGCCATGAGATGTGATTGGCCACGATCAGCGATCGCGCCGGTGCCGTCACGCTATCCAGCGGATGGATGACTACGCGGATACCGCAGATGCCCAGCACCTGGCGTGACCAACGGCGGATATGGCCTTCGCGTCGCGCCGGGCCGACCCAGGGAAAGATGAAGGCGCAAATCGCCATGCCAAGAAACAAATGCGCAACCAGGCGCAGTATGCGAAAAGGAAGCATCGCTTTTTCTTCTGAGGTTAGCGTTCGAAAGCGATGTGTCCGGCGACGATGGTTGCCTTGACCTGGCCGCTCAGTTCGTAACCGAGGAACGGCGTGTGCTTGCCTTGGCTGGCCAAGACTTTGGCTTCCACCGTCCAGCGTGTCTTGGGATCGAAAATGCAGACGTCTGCAATGTCGCCAACCTTGAGTCCGCCCGCAGGCAAACCTGCCACGCGCGCGGCATCGGTGGTGACTTTGGCGACGGCCTTGCTCAGCACATCGGATTCCTTGACGCCGGCATCTTCCGCCCATTTCAAGGAAAGCGACAGCAGCAGTTCCAGACCGGTGGCGCCCGGCGAGGCTTCGCCGAAAGGCAGCAGTTTCTCGTCATCATCGACTGGCGTGTGGTCAGAACAAATTGCATCGATCGTGCCGTCCAGCAGCGCAGCGCGGATCGCATCGCGATCACGTTGCGAGCGGAATGGCGGATTGACGCGCGCGTTGGAGTCGAAGAAACCGATGTCCATATCCGACAAATGAATGTGATGCGCACCAACGTCGCAAGTCACCGGCAAGCCTTCGCGCTTGGCGGCACGCACCAGCTCCAGACCGGCGGCGGACGACATGCGGCACAGATGGACACGGGCGCGGGTCGAGCGCACCAGTTCGAAGATGGTGTAGAGCGCGATCGTTTCGGACATCACCGGAACGCCGGACAAACCCAGGCGCGAGGCGGCAGGGCCGCTATGTGCGATGCCGTGACGGCCGAGGTGGGGATCCTGCGGGCGCAGCCAGACGGTGTAGTTAAAGGTCTTGGCGTATTGCAGCGAACTCAGCAATACCGTGGTGTCGAGAATAGGCTCATCGGCTTGCGAAAAACCGACGCAACCGGCTTCGGTCAGCTCGGCCATTTCGGTCAGGGCTTTGCCTTTCAGACCGACAGTCAGCGCGCCCAGCGGATAGACGTTCGCCTGGTTGAGCGACTTGGCGCGGTGCTTGAGCATTTCAACCAGGCCCGGCTCATCCAGCACGGGATCGGTGTCAGGCGGGCACAGCAGACTGGTGACGCCGCCTTGCATTGCCGCCTGCATTTCAGATTCCAGCGTGGCCTTGTATTCGTAACCCGGCTCGCGCAGGCGAGCGCTCAGATCAACCAGACCGGGGGCAACCGCCAAGCCGGTCGCATCGATGGTTTTATCGGCCGTGAAGTCGGCCGGCGCCTTGCCGATGCCGACCACTTTGCCGTCGGCGATGAACACGTCGTGCTGCGCGTCGATATTGTTGGCAGGGTCGACCAGTCGGCCGTTCTTGATGTGCAGTTTCATGCGCTCTATTCCACTCTTGTCCGCGTTGAATCTATGTTGAATTCGTTGTTGCTTTGGTTGCTTGGGTTGCTTGAGATTGCTCAGTTACCTGCGACGATGCTCATCACCGCCATGCGCACCGCGATACCAAACGTCACTTGCGGCAGGATCACCGCTTGCGGTCCGTCGGCCACTGCCGAGTCGATCTCGACGCCGCGGTTCATCGGGCCCGGGTGCATCACGATGGCGTCCGGCTTGGCCAGCGCCAGGCGTTCAGGCGTCAGGCCGTAGCTCTTGAAGAACTCCTGCGCTGACGGCAGCAAGGCGCCACTCATGCGCTCGTTCTGCAGACGGAGCATGATGATGACGTCGACGTCCTTCAGGCCTTCTTCCATGTTGTGGAAGACGCGCACGCCCATTTGCTCCAGCCCGCTCGGCAGCAATGTGCTTGGGCCGATGGCACGCACTTCCGGCACACCCAGCGTGGTCAAGCCGTGGATATCCGAACGCGCCACGCGGCTGTGCAGAATGTCGCCGACAATCGCCACACGCAGGTTGGTGAAATCCTTCTTGTAGTGACGGATCGTGTACATGTCCAGCAAGCCCTGCGTCGGATGCGCATGGCGGCCGTCGCCGGCGTTGACCACGTGCACGTGCGATTGCCTGGTGTCGATCAGATGCTTGGCGATCAGATAGGGCGCACCCGATTGCGAATGGCGCACCACGAACATGTCGGCGTGCATCGCGGCCAGGTTGTCGATAGTGTCCAGCAACGACTCGCCCTTGCTGGCGCTGGAGGCGGAAATATTCAGGTTGATGACGTCGGCCGACAGACGCTTCGAGGCGATCTCGAAGGTGGTGCGGGTGCGCGTGGAGTTCTCGAAGAACAGGTTGAACACGCTCTTGCCGCGCATCAGCGGCACCTTCTTCACTTCGCGATCGCCAATGCTGACGAAGGACGACGCGGTGTCGAGGATGTTGGTGATGATTGCTTTGGGCAGACCTTCGATGGTCAGTAGATGTTGCAGTTCGCCGTTCTTGTTCAGTTGTGGATTAAGCATGGACCACCGTCAGGGAAAATCGGCCGTCGTCGGCGCGTTGCAGTTGCAGGGATTGGTTGTCGGCGAGCACAATCGTCTCGGCCAGGAAGTCAGCGGCGATCGGCAGCTCGCGGCCGCCGCGGTCAACCAGCGACGCCAGCAGGATGCGCGCCGGGCGGCCGTAGTCGAACAGTTCGTTGATCGCGGCGCGCGTGGTGCGGCCGGTGTAGAGCACGTCGTCGACCAGCACGATGGTCGCGCCTTCGACGTCAAAACCAATCTGGCTCGGCTTGACGTCAGGGCGCAGGCCCTTCTCGGCGAAGTCGTCGCGATAGAAGGAGACGTCGATGAAGCCAAGCCGGTCGTTCAGTTGCAGCTCGGCAGCCAGACGTTCTGCCAGCCAGGCACCGCCGGAGTGGATGCCGACGATGGCGGCGTGTTCGACGCCTTGCAAACCGGCTTTTACTTGCTGCACCAGCTTGGCATACAGCGCTTCGGCGTCCAGCGACGGTAAGGAAGTGTTAGTTGTGCTCATGGGAGTCGTCAAAATATTGCTGCAAGATAATGGCGGCGGCCTCGGCGTCGATATGCTCGCCGCGGCGTTGTTCGATCACGGCTGAAGAATAGCGCTCGTCCACCAGTACCGTCTCGACGCCGAAACGGCCGTGCAACTGGTTGGCGAAGCGGCGGCAGCGTACGGTCATTTCGTGCTCGGCGCCGTCCGGATGGCTGGGCAGACCGACGATGCAGCGCGTCGGCGCCCACTCCGCGATCAGCTTGCCGAGTTCGGCAAACTTTCCGTCGTTGGTTGCCGCGCTGATGATGGTTAAAGGCTGAGCTTGTTTGATCAGGGTATTGCCGATTGCCACGCCGATGCGCTTTAAGCCGAAGTCGAAGGCCAGGAGCGTTTCCACGGAGTCCTGCTCAGGCCCGGCCGAAATCGCCGCTGAGCATGACTGGGTCGATGCCCAGCAAGGCCAGCGCTGCAGTGAAGCGTTGCTCCACCGGCAAGTCGAAAATGATGGATGGATCGGCTTTGACAGTCAGCCAGCCATTGCGGCCGAGTTCTTCCTCCAACTGACCGGCACTCCAGCCCGAGCAACCCAGGCTGACCAGCACCTGTTGCGGCCCGTCGCCGTGAGCGACTGCTTCCAATACGTCTTTGGAAGTGGTCAGGGAAATGCCTTCGGTCACCTGCAAGGTAGACGAAAACTGGCTCATCGCCGTATGCAGCACGAAACCGCGCTCGACCTGCACCGGACCGCCGAACATCACCGGGCTGCGATACAGCTCAGGCACGGCATCAGGCGAATCGTGAATGATTTCAAGCTTGAGATTGATGCGATCGAACAAGACATCCATGGTCATGTCGGTCGGCTTGTTGATGACGACGCCGAGCGCGCCGTTCTGATTGTGCTCGCACAGATATACCACGGTGCCGCCGAAAATCGGATCCAGCATCGAGGGCATTGCTATCAGGAAATGATTGGTCAGGTCGAACTCGGGAGCCAGTTTGGCGGCCTTGTCGGAGCTTGCAGCAAAATCGGAGGTTTCCGTCGCGTCGAAGGCTGCGTCGGAGGTGTCGGCGGAGAAGGCTTTACGTCGCTTGATCATGCCCGCCATTTTAGCAGTTTTACGGCAAATCCCCCAGCCCGGCGGCGAGCACCTGCTGCTTTGCGCCCGCCGACCGGCGTGGATCGCCCTAGGCTGCCAACAAACGCCGTGTCGCTTCCCTTGCCTCCCGCCCCAATGCCACCAGATCGACACCGAGAATATTGTCATCCTCGACCACCGCCTTGCCGGCCACATACAAGGCCTTCAAATACGGCCGTCCGCCACCGACCACCGGCCCCAGCGCTGGGTCGTGCAGGCCGAAGTAACGCGGATCGTCCAGGCGGTACAGCGCAATGTCGGCCTGTTGTCCGACTTGCAAGCCATCAAGGCCTCCCAGCCCTAGCACTTTGGCGCCGCCGGTCGTGCCCCAGCGCACCACGTCTTCCACCGTCGCGGCATCGGCACCGCCTTCAAAACTGCCGCCGGCGTAGGACGGCGTCGCTTCCTGGCCACGCCGCGCGCGCTGCATCAGCCAGGCAGCGTGGGTTTCCGACACCATGTCGGCGGCTTCGTTGGACGCAGCGCCGTCGACACCGATGGAAATCGGCACGCCCGCCTCTTCCAGCTGGCGGATCGGCGCAATGCCGCTGCCGAGCCGGCCGTTGCTTTGCGGACAATGCGAAATGCCGGTGCCGGTCTTGCCGAGCAAGGCGATTTCAGAGGGATCGAGTTTGACCAGGTGGGCGAACCAGACATCGTTACCAAGCCAGTCGCAGCGCTCGGCGAATTCCACCGGCGTGCAGTGGTGCTTGCCCTGCGCGGTTTCCTGATAGCCGACGGTTTCGGACAAATGGCTGTGCAAGCGCACGCCGGCACGGCGCGCAAAACCGGCCATGGTGCGCAACTCTTCCGGCGTGGCCGAATACAGCGGTGTGGTCGGCGCCATCACGATGCGGCGCATCGCAGTTGGCGACGAGTCGTGATAACGCTGGATCAGGCGCTCCATGTCGGTGAGATAGCCGTCCAGCGTTTCCGGCCGCAACGCGGTCGGCAATTCGGCTTCCAGCTGACGCGTCTGCGTCGCGCCGCCGCGGCACAGCACGAAGCGCAGGCCGAGCGCTTCGGCTTCTTCGAACAAAATCGCCGAAGTGTCATAAGGCATGCCGGGATAGTACAAGTAGTTGTGATCGGCCACCGTGCCGCAGCCGGAACGCATCAGCTCCACCAGGCCGATACGCGCGGCCAGGCGAAACAGCTTCTCGTCGAATTTGGCGCGATAGCGATAAGGCGTCGCCGCCAGCCACGGCGTGAGCGAGGCATTGATACCTTCGGGATCGCCCTTGAGCATGGACTGAAACAGATGGTGATGCGTGTTCACCCACGACGGGTAGGCGATGCAATCGGTGGCGTCGACAATCGTCTCGCCCGGCAAGGGTGACAGCTTGCCGATGGCGCCAATGACGCCGTCAATCACACGGATGTCCGGCCCGGCATGACGCGCCGCCGCGCCGGGCAAGCCGGTCATGATGGCATCGATGTTGCTGATCAAAAAAGAAGTCGTCATTGTCTGCATTGTCGTTTAACCCATTTCACTTTCATGCCATCCGGCCAGCGCCACGCGCGACAAGGCCATCATGGCGAGGAACAATACGATCCCGGTCACGGTAATCAAAAACAGTGCCGCAAACAAGCGCGGAATATTCAGTTGAAAACCCGCCTGCAAGATCTGATACGCCAATCCCGAGCCTGTACCGCCGGTGCCGGCGACAAACTCCGCCACCACCGCGCCGATCAGGGCCAGCCCACTGGAAATCCGCAAGCCGCCAAAGAAGTACGGCAAGGCGCTGGGAATGCGCAAGCGACGCAAGGTCTGCCAGCGCGAGGCCTTGTTCAGTTTGAACAGATTCAGCAAACCCGGATTGACGCTGCGCAGTCCCAGCGTGGTATTCGAGATGATGGGAAACAGCGCCATGATGGTCGCGCAGATCACCAGCGCAAAGGTCGGCTCCTTGACCCAGATGATGATCAACGGTGCGATAGCGACAATCGGCGTCACCTGCAGAATGATCGCGTACGGGAAGAAGCTGACTTCGATGAAGCGGCTTTGCACGAACACGAACGCGATCGCCACACCCAGCAGCACCGACAGCACGAAGGCCATGAAGGTGATCTTCAGCGTCACCAGCAGCGAATCGGACAGCAAGCCCCAATCCGCCACCAGCGTCTTGGCAATCACCAACGGTGTCGGCACCAGATAGACCGGCACTTCCAGCGCTACGCAGATCAGTTGCCAGGCCAGCAGCAACACCACGCCGATCATCAAGGGCGCGGCAACGCGCAAAAATTTCGGATTAGTGATGAGCGGCGTCATGGGCCCCTCCTTCTTGGTTTTCTTGATTGGCCAGCGTCAGGTAATCGGACAGGATCTTGCAATAGCCCATGAATTCAGGCGAGATGCGGAAAGCGTCGTCGCGCATGCCGCCGGCTCCCGGCGCCTCGATCGGCACGTCCGCAATCACGCGTCCCGGCCGCGCCGCCATCACCACCACGCGGCTCGACAGATATACCGCTTCGTAAATGCTGTGCGTGACGAACACCACGGTCAGGTCTTGCTGGCTCCAGATCTTGCGCAGATCGGCATCGAGCTTGTTGCGTGTGAACTCGTCGAGTGCGCCGAAAGGTTCATCCATCAGCAACAGATTTGGCCGCGTCGCCAGCGCACGCGCTATCGAGGCACGCATCTGCATGCCACCCGACAGTTCACGCGGATAGGCATCCTCAAAGCGATCCAGTCCCACAAGCTTGAGCGCATCGCGCACGCGCACGTCGCTTTCGGTACGCGGCATGTGCTTGAGCTCAAGCGGCAGACGTACGTTTTGCACCACCGATGCCCAAGGCATCAGCGTCGCTTCCTGAAACACCATCGCCAGCGTCCGATCCGGGGTACCCACCGTCGCCAGGTTCTTGCCCCACCAGCGGATATGACCGTGCGACGGCTCCTCCAGCCCGGCGAACATTTTCAGCAGCGTGCTCTTGCCGCAGCCGGACGGCCCGAGCAGCGAGACGAACTCGCCGCGCTTGATGTCCAGCCTGACCTCGTCCAGTGCGCGCGTGCCGTTGCGGTAAGTCTTTTCGACACGGTTCGCGCTCAGCACGGTGTTCGACAGATCAGCTGCATCGGCGCCATATTCACCGGAACCCGGCAGCGGCATCGTCATGTCATCTCTTTTCATCATCGCCTCTTGCATCGCATTCATGGTTGCCTCGCTTCATGTGACCCACCGTTACACCTGGTTGTCGCTGCCGAACACTTCCGTCTCGCCATGCTCTTCCAGCAATTGCAGAAGAGCGCGGCGCATGATCAGTCCAGGCCGGTCGGACGCCATGTGAAATTCCTGTTTGCGGCGCGTATCGATGCAGGCATCGGGATCGGTGGCTTCGAGGATTTCGCGATCCTCGTCCAGAATCGGCTTGTCCCAGGCGATCAGCTCCGCCTCCGGGCAATCCTCTTCGGTGTCGTTGCGGTACAGCCATTGCGCCAGCATGATGGTGCTGTCGTCGATCGGCGTGGCGCAGTTGTAGATGATGTGATGCCGTCCGGATACCGGGTACTGGCAACCGAAACGGCGCACGAAAGGCAAATACCAGCGGTTGAACATGTGACGCATGGTGACGTCGTCGGTGGTGCCGGTGACGCGATAGCTGGCCGGGATATTCTTGATCGGCACCAGCGTCTCCGCCTCGAAGCCGTAGTCGGTTTCGGTGATCTCGTACTTCTCAGGCTTGGGCTGATCGTACAGACCGAACGTGGCGCGATGCACGTAGCTGAAGTGAGAATTGTCGAAAGAGTTTTCCATCATGCGCAGCGGGCTGGTTTCCCAACGCTGATAGAACTGGAAGATGCGGCGATAGCCCGGCTGGCTCTCTTCCGGAAAATCAGGAATCGGACGCAACGGATCTTCCAGCGCCACCCAGACGTAGCCGTAGCGTTCCTGGCAATGATATGGCTTGACCTTGGCGCCGGCCGGAATCGCGCCGTCCGGATTTTGCGGAATGCGCACGCAAGCGCCGGAGCAGTCATACGTCCAGCCGTGATAACCGCAGACGATGTTGCCCTTCTCCACAAAGCCCTTCGACAGTTGCGCAGTGCGATGGCAGCAGCGGTCCTGCAAGGCAGCCGGCGAGCCGTCTTCCTTGAGCCAGAGAACAATCTTCTCACCCAGCAAAGTAAATGGCTTAGGGCCGTCCTTGAGCATGGAAACAGGCATCAGGGCGTACCAGAAGCGGCGCAGGACTTTTTGTTTCGTAACCAGCATGGTGCAAACTCCTTTAAAACCGGCCATGTCGTTCTGCGCTTGCAGGGACAAGGCCAAGCGGCCGGCGCGCCATCATGGTCGCCTTCGCCGCAAATTCGATCTGATCAAACTACGATGTCGCAGCCAGTACGCTGGCGGCGCCAAAGGTTTCTCGTACTTTTTGTGCGAGGTAATCACCGATGGTGCACGGCGCATAGCGCGCCGGATGTTCATCGGAACAGCATGACGGCAGGCACGACACCGTGACCGCATGGTCGCCATCCATGAAGAACGGCAGCGAATAACGCGGCACCGGATTGTCGTTGCGCACGCGGTGCGCGTTGCTGTGATAAACGTCGTTGCTCCAGCGCTGCAGCAGGTCACCGATATTGACCACGAAACTGCCATGGATCGGCGTCGCGCGTACCCAATCGCCATCGGCGTTACGCACTTCCAGACCGCCGATGTCGTCTTGTGCGAGGATGGTGACCAGCCCCCAGTCGGTATGGGCGCCGGCGCCGATCTGGTTGTGCTGGGCGTCGGCAGGCTGTGGCGGGTAATGCAGCATGCGCTGCGTGGCGATCGGTGTGCCGAGTGCGAAATAAAAGAAGTCTTCAGGCAATTGTAGCGACAGCGCAATAATTGCCAGCAGCCGCTGCGACAACCTGCTCATGGCGGCGTGATATTGCTGTGCATGCGTGCGCATGCCGGGCAACTCTTGCGGCCAGAGGTTGTGACCGTAGCGCAGTACGCCTTGCTGCACATAAGGATGATCGAGCGGCAGATCGGTACCGAACTGGAAGCCCTCTTTGAGATCGGTCGGACCATCATCCAGCGCCTGCGTGCCGATACGCTCATAGCCGAAACCAGCGGGCGACAGCGCCATGTCGACCCCGCGCTTCACCGCATCGGGAGCAGCAAAGAAACGGCGCGCCCAGTCGAATTGCCCATCAACCAGACTTTGCGGTACGCCGTGATTGATGAGATAAAAGAAGCCGACGTCGCGCGCGATCTTGTGGATCTCCCAGGCGACGGCTTCACGCTTGCCGAGGTCCTGGGAAAACGCATCGGCGAAATCAATGACCGGCAGGCGCTGCGCAGTCTTGGGTGGTGTGTAGAGAATCATGGCGTCCTCACGCTGTCAGTTCTGTCTATGCTCACAACATCAACACCGTCGTCCTCGCAAACGCGAGGACCCAGTGTCGTTACGCGTCGCACAAATACGTCGAATAAGACACGACGCTGGGTTCCCGCCTTCGCGGGAACGACGATGTTTCTCTGTGCTATCGCTTAAGGCATCACATGCATGTCTTTGACGAACTGCGTGGTGTACGCCTTGTGCCAATCGACATCGGCCTTCAGCAGACCGGTCGACACCATGGTGTCGTAGGTTTTCTTCCAGCGCTCATCCGTCATGATGCCGATACCTTGCTTGGCGGCGTCGCCCCCGGTGACGACTTTCAGTTCCTTGAGTTTCTTGAGCGCGTAAGCCAGTTGCTCGTCGCCCATTTCCTTGTTGTCTTTCTTGATCAGCGCGTTACCCGCAGACGGATCTTCCAGATAGCTCTTCCAGCCTTCGGCGGTAGCCTTGACGAAGCGTTTCACCAGATCAGGCTTTGTCGCCACCATCTTTTGCAGCGTGATGATGGTGGTGCCGTAAGGCGGATAGCCCTCTTGCGCGAACAGGAAGAAGTTAGCCTTGGCGCCGGTCTTTTCCGCCTGGAACAACTCCGACGACGGATAGGCTTGCTGAACGATATTCGGATCGGCGAAGAACGGCTGCAGGTTGAAGGTGTAGGCCTTCGATTGCGCGTCGGTGTAGCCGTATTTGGCTTTCAACCACGGCCACCAGCTAGATTGACCGGAACCGGCCACTAAAATCGTCTTGTCTTTCAGCGCACCAAGATTAGGCACATCAGCGTGCGTCATCATGCCTTGCAGATCGGACTGAAACGAAGTGCCGACCGTCACCAGCGGCAAACCCTGCTCGATGCCCTTCAACACTGTGAAGTCATAACCCATGCTGAAGTCGGCCTGGCCGGCGACCAGGATCTGCATGTTGTTGACTTGCGGTCCGCCCATCTTGATGGTGACGTCCATGCCGTATTTCTTATAGATCCCTTTGGCGACGGCCTGATAGAAACCGCCGTGTTCAGCCTGGGCGTACCAGTTGCTCAGCAAGGTCACTTTCTCTTGCGCATGCACTGCCGCATGCAGGCAGACCATGGCCATCATGCCGGCCGCCAGGCTTGTCCAACGTAGTCGCTTGCTCATCATGCCTTCCTTTCAGTGGGTTGATTGACAGAAAACGGGCGCCGCATGCGCTGTGCAATACGGTCGCAAGACGCAACAAGACCGGCAGACGCAAAGTCGGCCGATCGTGCAAACAGGAAATGGGGAGAACAAAGAAGTTGACGCGCCCGCAAGGCATGCCGGCGGAACAAGCAGAAATGGCGGAGGGGCCTGAATACAGTTAGCAGCATCATTCTCTCGTGTCGTATTGAACGAAGTACCAGCCCACCGGCAACGCCAGTGGCTTCACGAGCAATGTCCCACGATCGGGATGATGTCCGATCGCTAACCGCTTCTACTCAGTTTTTGAATAAGCAAAGCTTGTGCCACGACCAGCTGCATGCGGATTTCGTCTGAAGACCGAGCGAAGCGCCGCATGCAAGTATGGTTCTGAGCAACCCTTCTCACTCATCTTGGTGCGAAACAGGAAGAGAGCAGCCGTACCGCGCCCTAAAATGGCGCTCACGGTGTCACACGGTCAGGCGAAATCCTTTTTGTGTATCTCGGCGATGCAGCGCTCCGCCAGGGCGGTGATCGTTACGAAAGGATTGACCCCGGTACTGCCTGGAATCATGGAGCCGTCAATGACATAAAGATTCCGATATCCCTTGACCCTGCCATACATGTCGCTGGCCCGGCCAAGCACGCAGCCACCCAGGGGGTGGTAGCAAATGTCGTCGCCAATGCCGTTATGAAACAGCAAATGCGCGATGGTGCCGCCGTTGCCATCGTTGAGCTTATCAATGAGATTTCTGGTCGCTGCCACCGATTGCCTGGTGAAATTCTCCGGCAGGCGCAATTGCAGCGCTTTGCTGGCTTTGTCGTAGATGAAAGTACCGCGATCGGGATTACGCGTGATGGCCAGGTAAAGCGTGCTCCATGCTTCCAGTCCGATCGGCAGCGGCGCTATTTCGGCAAATACCGGATGCGCAGGGTTGTTCCAGTCGTCGATTGCCATCACGGGAATACTGGATTGACTGGCGCCGGTTCCCGGCCTGACGAAATTGCGGCCGGTCATGACGTTGCCATTGTTTCCCCAATATTTGCCGACGTCCTCGCTGAGATCGGGCAAGCCGCCTGTCGCCTTGGCCTTGAGCAAAATGGACGCGGTGCCGACACTGCCCGCGCAGACAAAAAGATATTTGCAGGTGAAGACCTTCGTCTGCACCACGGCGCCGGAGGTATCGATGCAATTGACATCCAGCTTGTAGCCGTTGCCTTCGGCTGCGACGTCGGCAACTTCATGCAAGGTAAGAATCTCCACCAGACCAGTCTTGCGTGCTGCCGCGAGATACGTCTTGTCGAGACTGTTCTTGCCGGCATTGTTGCCATAGATGACCTCACCGCCCAGCGCCGAGCGATAGACGGTACCGGCATCTTCCTGCTCCATGTAGTTGAAGTCGTAGACGTTGGGCACGAAGGTCGTCTTGTAACCGGACTTGTGCGCCTGCTGCTGAGCAACGCGTGAAAATCGATACCATTCGGAGCGCTCAAAGAAGGCTGGGGCGATGAGGTTGGCCTTCAGCGTCTGGTTGGCCAGGGGGAAATAGCGCGCATACATCTCTGCCGAGTCAATCTCCGGAAATATTTCCTCGAAGTAGGCACGCTTGGGGGTGACCGCCATGCCACCGTTGACCAGCGAACCGCCGCCGACGCCGCGACCCGCATAAATTTTCAGGCCGTCGAACTCCATGCGATCCAGCACGCCGGTATATTTTTTGAAAGAGAAGATATTGCCGAACGGCGCAATGCTGCCGTCCTTGAGCCATGACGAACGATGGTCCGGCGGCATCATCTTGCTGAAGGTATCGTGGCGGGAGGTGACGGGCCATTCCATGCCCATCTCCAGCATCAGCACGCGCACACCTTTTTGCGCCAGACGCAGCGCTGCCACCGAAGCGCCATAGCCGGTACCGACAATGATGACGGGATGTTCAGGCGGAAGTTGCTTGCGCCCGGCTAGTGCGGAGGCGATGGTTCCCGGCGCGCCTGCCGCCAATGCGGCCAGGGCGCCGAGCTTGAGAAAGTCCTTGCGCTGCATGTGATCAATCCAGAAGTTACGGAGAAAAGGATGCTGCTTGAAATCCCTTTGCTGCTCCGTAAAACTCGCTGGATTGACGCAAAAACAACGCCAATATCATCAATGCAATTGAACCGGATTCAAATTTTATTGATGATCAGATGGTCACCGGCAATCAGCCCACGCCATGCGCTTTGAACCACTCCGTGGCGCGCTTCCAGCCTTCCTTGGCGTCCGCTTCCACATAGCTCGGACGGTAGTCGGCGTTAAAGGCATGGCCGGAATTGGGGAATACGATGAACTCCGATTTGTTGCCTGTCTTGGCCAGCGCTTCTTTCATCTGCTCCACGGTTGCGACCGGAATGCCGCCATCCTTGCCGCCGTACAGACCCAGCACCGGCACCTTCAGTGTCGGCGCGATATCGATCGGATGCTGTGGCTGCAGCGCGGTCTTTTCGCCGACGATACGGCCGTACCAGGCCGCGCCCGCCTTGATCTTCGGGTTGCGTGCGCAATACAGCCAGACCACGCGACCACCCCAGCAGAAACCGTTGATCCCCATCTTGTCGGGATTGCCGCCGTTATCCTTGGCCCAGGCGACATAGGCATCGAGGTCGCCAAAGATCTGCTCGTCCGGCACCTTGGAGATGATTTCCTTGTTCAGTTCGGCAATGGTCGGATAGATCGCCGGATTGCCCTGGCGCACGAAAAAGTCCGGGGCGATCGCCAAATAACCCAACTTGGCAAAACGGCGGGCGATGTCGGCAATATGTTCGTGCACGCCGAAGATTTCGGAGATGACAAAGATCACCGGCAAATTGGTTTTGCCTTCCGGCTGGGCGCGATACGCCGGCACTTTGGTGCCGTTGACCATCACGCTGACCTCGCCTGCCGTCAGACCGGCGGTGTCGGTCTTGATCATGGTTTGCGCGCACACCGGCAGCACTGCGGCGGCAAATCCGGTACCCAGAGCCGTCTTGATGAAAGTACGGCGATTGCCGGCATCCAGCAGGCCGGTGGTACCGACCAGGCTGTCGACATCGTTCTTCAGATCGTTCATGAGAATCTCCAGTTCAGAATTCAAAACAGAATTGCGCGAGGGAATGATGGGCGCCTGGCAACATGCCGACGGCGGTATTGCATGGGACGCCGCATTTAAAAAAACATACAAACGCCAAACAAAAATCGATAGCACGGCGGATACAAACACGGCCCGCCTGATGTTGTTTCAGGCAGGCCGTGCTGCTTTTCCTGCTCAGAGCATTCTACAAGAGTTGTGGAATGATTTGCACTACACGCAACGCATTCGCGTGATTCGTTTGATTATGCCGTCACCGCATCCGGCAACTCCGGATGCATCGGCGTGATGTCGATGGTGCGCTGTGCCGTATGCTCCGGTTGTGCCATGCCAATGTGGCGACCGTCCAGCTTGAACACGCTGACCAGTTGCGTCAGATTGCCGGCCTGATCCTGCAACGACTGCGCGGCAGCAGCAGCCTGCTCAACCAAGGCTGCATTCTGCTGTGTCATGTCGTCGATCTGGATGATGGCCTCGTTAATCTGCTCGATACCGCTGCTCTGCTCGGTATTGGCGCTGGTGATTTCCGACATCACATCCGTCACGCGGCGGATGCTGGTGACGATGTCATTCATCGTCACACCGGCCTGTTCCACCAGCTTGCTGCCGGCGCCAACGCGCTCAACCGAATCGCCGATCAAGACTTTGATTTCCTTGGCCGCACTGGCCGAGCGTTGCGCCAGGTTGCGTACTTCCAATGCCACCACCGCGAAACCGCGCCCCTGCTCACCGGCGCGCGCCGCTTCCACCGCAGCATTCAAGGCCAGGATATTGGTCTGAAAAGCGATCCCATCGATTACGCTGATGATATCCACGACCTTTTGCGACGACGCGTTAATGGACTCCATCGTCGCCACCACTTGCGACACGATGCTACCGCCCTGCACCGCGACATCCGATGCCGCTACCGCCAGCTGATTCGCCTGCAAGGCGTTCTCGGCATTTTGCTTGACGGTGGAATTAAGCTGCTCCATCGACGAAGCTGTTTCTTCCAGCGAGCCGGCTTGTTGTTCCGTACGCGTCGACAAATCGAGATTGCCGCGCGCGATTTCAGTGGACGCGGTGCTGATGGTTTCAGAGCCGGCACGTACTTGCGTGACGATGGCAGCGAGCTTGTCGCGCATGACGCTCATTGCGGCCAGCAGACTTTCCTGATCGCCCTTTTTGGTTTCGATATGGACGGCGAGGTCGCCGTCGGCGATCTGACCGGCGATGCTGACGGCGTAGTCCGGCTCACCACCGAGTTTTTTGAGCAGATTACGGGTGATCCATACTGCTGCGAGCAGTGCGGTGACGATGCCGACCCCGCTGGTAATCAGCATCAGCCAACGTGCAGCGTCATAGGCGCTGGTGCTGTCGCGCGCTGCATCCTGATTCAGTTTGTCTTCAAGAACATTGAGCGCAGTCAGCTCTGCTTGCCACTTTTTTTGCACAGGCAAGTAGTCTTCTTTGAGGAATTGCGCCAGTTCGTAAGCTTCTCGCTTCAGACCGAGATCGACAGCCTGGTCGATCAGCTTATGTGCGGTATCAGCCTGCGCCTTGATTTTTGGCAGCGCGGCCTTTTCTTCCGGCTGCGTGCCGGGTTCGGTATCAAACATCTTGCGCAGTTTTTGTTCTGCGGTGAGATATTTTTGCGTCTGCGCCTTGATGTAAGCCGCTTCCTTTTCGATGTCGTCGGCGCCGCCCTGCAGCATCAGATTGCGCAACGAAATCGAACGCTCCTGCACCGTCTCCATCATCTCGCTGATCAGCTTGGATTCCGGATTATTGACGCTCACGACTTCCAGAAACCGCCGCTGCATCTGGTCCATGTTGTACAGACCAAACACCGTCACCAGAATCAGCAACAGCACCACCCACGCGAACCCCAACCCCAGCCGCGTTCCCACTTTCATCCCTGCAACCATGACGCCTCCTCGTTCTTCCACCTGATCTGATGATCCCGAGAAGCCCCTGCGCCTTGAAGCCGGCACTACGAATACGTCGACCTGCTTTGCTTTTGTTTTCCGTCGACGCACCGCCAACTTCACTGCACAACAGCTTCGTGTCTCTTGTCTAACTTTGTTTAATTTGTTTCGCTTGTCCCCAACGTCATCGAGCGATGACGAAGATGCAACTTTTATCGTTACTTCTTTTTTATTGTGTTTATTTCAAGTACGGAAAATTCACTGCTGCGGCATATTTTGCACCATGCGGCACATGCTCGCAGGAATGTTAATGGAGGGCAAGCGGGGAAAGGGGGGTGGCACGACACCGACATGACTCGGAACGAACGAAAAAGGAGACATTCATACAACGTTTAACAGGGCGGTGAAGCGTAGCGAGCGATTCGAGATTTGGCCGAGGAGCGCAGACGTACTGGAGTACGTCGAGCACCGCAGGCCAAAGCCCGGCTCGCGCAGTAGCTTCACCACCTTGTTAATGAGCTTCGTCCCAATTTTTTCCTTGCCCCACTTCGGCGAGCAAAGGCACCTTCAAGTCAGCAACATTTTTCATCAGTTCAGGTAATTTTTCACGCACGATGGCGAGCTCGTCGTCCGGCACTTCCATGACCAGTTCATCGTGCACCTGCATGATCAGTTTGGACTTCATGCCGTCACGCTCCAACCAGCCTTGCACAGCAATCATTGCCAGTTTGATCAGATCGGCGGCGGTGCCCTGCATCGGCGCATTGATCGCCGCACGTTCTGCACCCTGACGGCGCGGGCCGTTCGGCGAATTGATTTCCGGTAGCCACAGGCGGCGACCGAAGACAGTCTCGACATAACCTTGCGACTTAGCTTCAAGACGGGTGTTGTCCATGTACTGCTTGACGCTGGAGAAGCGCTGAAAATACTTCTCGATGTACATCGCCGCAGCGGCACGTTCAATACCGAGGTTGCCGGCCAGGCCGAAGGCGCTCATCCCATAGATGAGGCCGAAGTTGATGACCTTGGCATAGCGGCGCTGCTCGCTGGTGACGTCGCTCAAACCCACACCAAAGATTTCTGCCGCGGTGGCGCGGTGAATATCTTCGCCATCGGCGAAAGCTTTGAGCATGTTCGCGTCTTCAGAGATGTGCGCCATGATGCGCAATTCAATCTGCGAATAGTCGGCGGAGACAATCGTGCTGCCCGGTGGTGCAATGAAAGCTTCGCGGATGCGGCGGCCTTCGGCGGTGCGGATCGGAATGTTTTGCAGATTGGGATCGTTGGACGCCAGACGCCCTGTCACCGCTACGGCTTGTGCGTAGTTGGTGTGCACGCGACCGGTGGTCGGGTCGACCATCTTGGGCAGCTTGTCGGTGTAGGTCGACTTCAGTTTGGACAGGCCGCGATAGTCGAGCAGGATCTTCGGCAGCGGGTAATCTTCCGCCAGCTTTTGCAGAACTTCTTCATCGGTTGAGGGCGTGCCGGACGGGGTCTTTTTGACGATGGGCAATTGCAGTTTTTCAAACAGGATTTCGCCGAGCTGTTTGGGTGAATTCAAATTGAATGGCTGGCCTGCCAGTTCATAAGCTTGCTGCTCGATTTCCAGCATGCGCTTGCCAAGTTCGCCGGATTGCGTCGCCAGAATGTCGGCATCGATCAGCACGCCGTTGCGTTCGATCTTTTGCAGCACGACGGAGGTCGGCACTTCGATATTTTCGTAGATATAGCGCAGCTTGGCGTCATGTTCGATCTGCGGCCACATGGCGTGATGCAACGCCAGCGTGACGTCGGCATCTTCTGCGGCGTATTCGGAGGCGCGGCCGATTTCAACCTGATCGAAAGTGATTTGCGACGCGCCCTTGCCGCACACATCAACGTAGCTGATGGTAGTGCGATTGAGGTGGCGTAGCGCCAGGCTGTCCATGTCGTGCGTGCGATGCGATTCAAAGACGTAGGATTCCAACAGCGTGTCATGCACGATGCCGCGCAGTTGCACGCCCTGATTGGCGAAGATGTGACTATCGTATTTGAGGTTCTGCCCCAGCTTGGGCTTGCTCTCATCTTCCAGCCATGGCTTGAGTTTGTTCAGCACGAGTTCACGCGGCAATTGCGCGGGCATGTCCTGATAGTTGTGCGCGACTGGGATGTACGCAGCGCGGCCCGGTTCGCAGCACAAGGAGATACCCACCAGCTGTGCTTGCATGGGAACCAGCGAGGTGGTTTCGGTGTCGACTGCGGTGAGCGTGGCCGCGTTGATTTTTTCTATCCATGCGTCGAGCTGCACTTCAGTCAGGATGGTTTCGTATTCTTTGACGATGGCAGCACTGGTATCGAATAGGCCGCCTTGTGCTGTTGTCGATGCTGACGATGCTGATGTAGCGCTGGAAATATCTGCAGCAGTAGCGGCCTTGGCGCCAGCGCCTGTATTGGTGTTGGCATTGCCTGCATCAGTTGCGCTGTCGAGCTCGCGCAGCCAGGTGCGGAAGTTGTAGCGGCTGAAGATCTCACGCAGCGCGGCATTGTCATTCGGCTGCACGGTGAGCGAATCAAGAATGGTGCCCATATGCGCCGACAGATCGCAGTCGGTCTTGATGGTCACCAGCACACGCGCCTGTGGCAGCCAAGGCAGGGCCTTGCGCAGATTCTCACCGACCACGCCGGTGATCTTGTCGGCGTTGGCCATGACGCCGTCGAGCGAGTCGTATTGGGTGAGCCATTTGACGGCAGTTTTGGGGCCGCATTTTTCAACACCGGGCACGTTGTCGACCGTGTCGCCGATGAGGCTGAGGTAGTCGACGATGCGTTCCGGTGGCACGCCGAATTTGCCGATGACGCCGGCGCGGTCCATGGTTTCGTTGCTCATGGTGTTGACCAGCGTGACGTGATCGTTGACCAGTTGCGCCATGTCCTTGTCGCCGGTGGAGACGATGGTCTTGAGTCCTTCTTCAGCGGCGCGCAAACCCAGCGTACCGATGACGTCGTCGGCTTCGATGCCTTCAACCATCAGAATCGGCCAGCCCAACGCGCGCACGGCGGCGTGAATCGGCTCGATTTGCAACGCCAGGTCCTCAGGCATGGATTTGCGTGTAGCCTTGTACTCGGTATACAAGTCGTCACGAAACGTTTTTCCCTTGGCGTCGAATATACAAGCGATGTAACTTGCAGGATAATCATTACGCAGTCGGCGCAACATATTGATGATGCCGTACAACGCACCGGTCGGCGCGCCTTCCGCGTTACGCATATCTGGCAAGGCATGAAATGCACGATAGAGGTAACTGGAACCATCAACTAACAACAAGGTTTTTTGCATATGGAACTTAGAGGAAAAAATGTACCGCGACTGCGGGAAGTGGATGACATCGAGCGCGCCACCGCCAAGAAGGCACGCGAGTCATGGCATGTACTCACGATTATGGCAGAATTTATTGAGTCGACCGAGCGTCTGTCGGAGCTGCGACCTGCCGTTTCCATCTTCGGTTCTGCGCGTACGAAAGCAGACGATCCGCATTATGCCTTGTGCGTCGATATCGCGCGACGCCTTTCCGATGCTGGCTTTGCAGTCATCTCCGGCGGTGGCCCGGGCATCATGGAAGCAGCCAACAAGGGCGCCTTCGACGGTGCCTCGCCATCGGTCGGTCTGAACATCGAACTGCCGCATGAACAGCATGGCAACGGCTGGCAGGATATCTCTTTGTCATTCCGCCATTTCTTCGCCCGCAAGGTTGCCTTCGTCAAATACGCCGACGCCTATGTGGTGCTGCCGGGCGGCTTCGGCACACTGGACGAACTCAGCGAAGCGCTGACCTTGATGCAGACCGGCAAATCGCGTCTGATGCCGGTGATTCTGGTCGGCAGCAAATTCTGGGCCGGCCTGATGGAGTGGATTAGTACACGCCTGGTTGACGACGGCATGATTTCTGCAAAAGATCTGAATCTGCTGCAGGTGATCGACGATCCTGCTGAAGTTGTGATCGCCATCCAGAAATTCTACGAGGCCCGTCAAAAACCGCCCGGCGCCGACGGCGATAGCGAACAGCAAACCGGCATGTATCTCTAAAGCTGGTTTTCAAGACTGCCTGGTAAGCAACGTTGATAAAACGTTGACTAGCACAGGACAACGCAGAACAGCGTAATCTTGAAGCATGCCGCCCCCCTTGCGAAAGCGCCGCAAACTGCGGGCTCGCAAGGGCGGTTTGTTACAATGACAGCATATCGTTCAACTTCCATAGAAGAATCATCATGAACCTCACACAAATCTGGTCGAAAGCCGCGCTGCTGGCTGTCGTCACCACTGCGGCCGGTTTTGCGTCGCCATTGGCGATGGCGCAATCTGCGCCGACCGCTGTCGCGCCACCGCCGCCTGAACTGCAAACGCTGGACGAAGGCGAACCGCCTGCCGTGACCATCAAGAAGCCAGGCGAAGGCACAAGTTCCGGCAACAAGATTGAAGAACGCCGCGATCACGGCCAGACCAAGGAAATCAAGGTTCAGTCGGGTCCAAGCACGTATTACCTGAAACCCAAGCAACAGCTCGGCAGCTCCACGCCAGGTGACGCACAAAGCGGCCCGCCGACCAACGCACAATGGCAGATCAAGGAATTTGACTGGGGTGGCAAGAAGACGCCTAAAGAAGGCGACACCGACAGTTCCGGCAAGTAACCCATACGCTCAGGCGACAACATTGTTGCGCACACGCGTAACACTGTGATCAGCGCCTGAGCTTCTCATCGTTCCTCATCATTTCCGCACATGGCAGTTTTTACTCCGGTCAGCCTGGATGACCTCTCCGGCTGGATCTCCCAGTTTTCTCTCGGCAAAGCGCTCGCCATCAAAGGCATTTCTTCCGGTATTGAGAATAGCAATTTCTTCATCACGACCGAAAGCGGCGAGTACGTCCTGACGCTGTTTGAAAAACTGAGCTTCGAGCAACTGCCCTTTTATCTGGAACTGATGCGCCATCTGGCGCAACGCGACGTGCTGGTGCCTGCACCGATCCCCAACAAGAACGGCAGCATCATCAATGCGCTCAACGGCAAGCCCGCGGCTATCGTTACCAAACTTGAAGGCGCGTATCAACCGAAGCCACAGTCCGTGCATTGCGCAGAAGTCGGCACCATGCTGGCCAGGATGCATCTGGCGGCGAAAGACTTCGGCATCCGCCAGCCTAATCTGCGCGGCTTGCCGTGGTGGCGCCAGACGGCACCGGTAGTGCTGCCGTATCTGAATGAAGAAACACAAAACCTGTTACGCACGGAAATGCAGTTCCAGGAAGACTTTGCCGCCTCCGACATCTATGCGCAATTGCCCAACGGCCCGGTGCATGCCGACCTGTTCCGCGACAATGCGATGTTTGTCGATACACGCCTGACCGGTTTCTTCGATTTCTATTTTGCCGGCTGCGATACTTGGCTGTTCGACCTGGCCGTCACCGTCAACGACTGGTGCATCGACTTGCCGACCGGCGCGCTTGATTTGCCGCGCGTGCAAGCGATGCTCGACGCCTACCATGCAGTGCGACCATTTACGCCCGCTGAACAGCAAGCCTGGAACGCCTCCTTGCGTGCAGCTGCGTTACGCTTCTGGCTGTCGCGTTTGTACGATTTTTATCTTCCGCGCGCCGCCGAAATGCTGACGCCGCACGATCCTACGCACTTCGAACGTATTCTGAGATTGCGCGTCACGCACGCCAATCCGCCACTGAACTGATTATGGAAAAATTGCCTGCAAAAACTGGCTGGCTATGGGTCAAGGAAGGCATTGCGCTCTTTCGCAAGCAACCTGCTGAAGTATCGACGCTGTTCCTCAGCTACATGTTTCTGATGCTGGCGCTGGGCATCGTGCCGGTCATCGGCCAATTGCTGCCGCTGATTCTGGTGCCGGTGTTTGCGATGTCCTTCATGCAAGCCTGCCGCCACATCGAGGAAGGCAAGCGCGTTTATCCCAACTTGCTGCTGGTCGGTTTCCGCTCGCCGGCATTACGCACCCTGCTTGCCCTGGGCGTGTTGTATTTGCTCGCGGCATTCGGTGCGGTGGGCGTATCGGCGCTGGTCGACGGCGGCATCTTCTGGAACGCCATGACCGGCATCGGCGGACTCAACCCCAAAGACATTGAAGGCAGCAATATCAGTCTGGCAATGGTATTGGCCGCTGTCGTTTATATCCCGGCGGCAATGGCATTCTGGTTCGCCGCACCGTTGATCACCTGGCACGACATGCCGCTGGGCAAGGCATTGTTTTACAGCTTCTTCGCTGTACGCCGCGCCGGTAAAGCCTTTCTGCTGTATGGACTGGCGTGGCTGGTGATCGGCATTCTGCTGCCGGCGGCGGTCAGCACGATCGTTGCATTGCTGATCAACAACATGACGATCATCGTTTTTATTTTGCTGCCATTGTCGATAATATTGACCGTCGTCATGTATTGCTCTTTTTACCCGACATACACTGCGATCTTTGGCAGGCCGCAGCGCGAAGAAACATCCGTTCCTGAAAGCAACGACAGCGCAAGGTAAAATGTTTTCAAAAAGAAAATGTTTCTTTTTGAAAATAAACTGCCTATAACAACGCTTCTGTCACGGGGAAAAAAGATGCGGATGAACCTGCCTGTAACCAATGTCGAGTATCCACTACAAGACGGCAAATCCATTGTTTCGAAAACGGACTTGAAGGGCAATATTACCTACGTCAATCCCTACTTCATCGAAGTCAGCGGATTTCACGAGGAAGAACTGATGGGTGCGCCGCAAAACATCGTGCGCCATCCCGACATGCCCGCCCAAGCCTTCGCCGACATGTGGACGACGGTAAAAAAGGGCATCCCCTGGACCGGCCTGGTCAAGAATCGCCGCAAGAGCGGAGATCACTACTGGGTTCTGGCCAACATCACACCGGTTCGCGAAAAAGGCCAGGTCATCGGCTATATGTCCGTGCGCACAAAACCGTCGCGCCAAGATATTACCGCGGCAGAAAAACTCTACGCCGACATCCGCAAAGGCAAGGCCAAGGGCATCGCCATTGAGCAGGGCAATGTGGTCAAGACCGGCCTGAAGGGCTGGATCGCCAAGCTCGGCAAGATCCAGCTCAATACGCGCATCAACCTGTCGATGAGCATTATGCTGGCGCTGCAGCTGGTTGCCGCGAGTACGAGCTTCTTTACCGATCACAGCAAACTCAACACCGGCATCTGCGTCGCGACCATCGTGCTCACGCTGTACATTTGGTACGCGCTGCACAGTGCATTGGTGCGTCCGATGATGGCAGCGCTGAAGGCGACTTACGCCATCACTGGCGGTGACCTGTCGAACAATATCGAATCCGATCGTCACGATGAAATCGGACGCCTGCTGCGCGCGCTGCGTCAGATGAACATCAATCTGACCGCCATCATCGGTGACGTGCGCTCCAACGTCGAATCGATCAACGGCGCGACGCGCGAGATCGCTACCGGCAACATGGACTTGTCGCATCGTACTGAATCGCAAGCCTCCAATCTGGAAGAAACCGCATCCAGCATGGAGCAACTGGCTGCCACCGTGCGCCAAAATGCGGACAGCGCGTTGCAAGCCAATCAACTTGCGGCGTCGGCCTCGGCGATTGCGGTCAAGGGCGGCGACGTGGTCGCCAAGACCGGCAGCACCATGAGCGAAATCAGCGCATCGTCGAAGAAAATCGTCGACATCATCAGCCTGATCGACAGCATTGCTTTCCAGACCAATATCCTGGCATTGAACGCCGCGGTGGAAGCGGCACGCGCCGGCGAACAAGGCCGTGGCTTTGCCGTGGTCGCCTCCGAAGTGCGCAGCTTGGCCCAACGCTCGGCAGGTGCGGCGAAAGAGATCAAGACCCTGATTGAAGACTCGGTGGAAAAGGTCGACATCGGCAATCGCCTGGTGGACGATGCCCGCAGCACCATGACGGAAATCGTCGACTCGGTCAAACGCGTCACCGGCATCATGAACGAGATCACCGTCGCCACCCAGCAGCAAAGCACCGGCATCACACAGGTACATCAGGCCGTCACCGATATGGATGAGAGTACGCAGCAGAACGCCGCGCTGGTGGAACAAGCCGCCGCCGCAGCAGCCAGCCTGGAAGAGCAGACCGGGCGCCTGATGCAAGCGATTTCGGTGTTCAAGTTCCAGCACAAATAAGCGCTGGCAAAGAGTACAGAGCACAGGTATAAAAACCGGCTGGTAGCGAACACATCGCCGCCAGTCGTTTTTTATTGCGCCGTCTCAGTTGATGGCAATGCCGGCCAAGGCCGGTAGATATCGCGGTAACGCTGCAAGCGCGGCATCAGGGCAGCGTGACGCGACGCTCGTGGTATAAAACTGTCCTGCTGCTGCGGCTTACGGCAAACCACTTCTTCCTCGCCGCCATCAGCCAACCATGCCAGACGCGCTGCGCCCAAAGCGCCACCGGCTTCGCTGCCGACATGCGTGACAATGCGGACATTGAGCGCGTCACTCAACAGTTGCGCCCAATACGCACTGCGCGCACCGCCACCGACCAGCGACAGTTGCTGCACGCCGGTGCCGGCCGCACGCAAGGCATCCAGGCCATCCACCATGCCGAAGCTCACGCCTTCCAGCACCGCATAGGCCAACGCGGCACGTTGATGCTCGTGCGACAGGCCATGAAACATCCCAAGCGCATACGGGTCATTGTGCGGCGTACGCTCGCCCGATAAATACGGCAGAAACAAAGGTGCATTGGCCAAGGCTTCGTCATCCAGCAAGGCGACTTCTTCGAGCAGGGTCTTTTCATCGACGCTGCACAAACGGCAGAACCAGCGCAAGCAGCTGGCCGCCGACAACATCACGCTCATCTGATGCCAGCGTTGCGGCAAGGTATGGCAAAACGCGTGAATCGCACGTGCAGGATTGGGGCGAAATTTGTCGTTGACCACAAACAGGACGCCCGATGTACCAAGCGAAAGGAAACCATCTCCCGCATTGACGGCGCCAATACCCACCGCACTCGCCGCACCATCGCCGGCGCCACCAGCCACCTTGACCTCCGGCGACAAACCCCATGCCTGCGCCAATGCCGGTAGCAAAAAACCCGCTGCGCGGCTGCCGTCAACCAAGGCAGGCATCTGCCCGCGATGCATGCCGCCGGCCGCGAGCAAGGCGTCGGACCAGTCACGCCGCGCCACGTCGAGCCAGAGTGTGCCGGCCGCGTCGGACGGATCAGAAATTTTTTGCCCCGTCATTTGCAAACGCAGCCAGTCCTTGGGCAACAGCACGCACGCTACCTGCTCAAACAGCTGCGGTTCATGCCGCGCTACCCACAGCAGTTTAGGCGCGGTGAACCCCGGCATCGCCAGATTGCCCGCCACCTCATGCAAATCAGGAGCGCGCCGTGTCAGCTCGGCGCATTCTTCCGTGCTGCGCGAATCGCTCCACAAGATCGCCGGCCGTAACACCCGGTCGCGCGCATCCAGCAACACAGCACCGTGCATCTGCCCCGACAAGCCGATTGCGCTGATCTTTTTGAAATGTTCCGGCCCGATCTGCGCGCGCAGCTTGGCGACGGTGTCGCAAGTCGCTTGCCACCATTGCTGCGGATCCTGCTCCGACCAGCGCGGGTGAGGACGGGATACCGTCAGCGGCGTGCCGGCCAGCGCCAGCAGCTTGCCTTCGGCATCGATGACGACCGCTTTGACTTCCGACGTACCAAGGTCTATCCCCAGATACATGGTGCTCCTCGTTGAATTCTCATTTGTCCTTGTCCGCCTTCAGTCTTCATCAGATAGATAGTTCGGCGAACAGGTATTTATGCGGACATTTTAGTCGAAGCCGCCAGCCACGCATTGATATCGGCGACCGCTTCGCGCAGCAGGCGCTCCAGCGGCGGGGTGCCGGCCAACTCGCCCCACAGCAGCGCATCGGCGCAGTACGCACGCAATGGATCGGCAGCGTCCAGCATGGCGCGCACCGTTGCGGGATCAAACACGCCGTCCTGATATTCGTAACTCAGACCGCCCTGCTTCCAGCGCTGCAGGAAGATGAAAAACAAGGCCGGCAGCTGCGCCGTGGCGCGCGGCTGGTGCCCACGCGCCAAACTGTCGCTGATGGTCGGACGGATAAAGCCCGGGATCTTGGAGAAGCCATCCGCTGCCACACGCTGATTCGTATCCTGAATCGCCGGATTGCCGAAACGCGCCAGCGTCGTGTCTCGATAAGCTTCCAAATCGAGCGGGCTGGGCGTCAGACTGGGAATGACATCCTGCGTGATGTAGTCGTAGGCCATGCGATGAATGTCTTCATGCGCAGTGCCTTCATGAATATAGTTGAGACCGATCAGCGTACCTGCCCAGGCGATGCAGCTGTGGCTGGCGTTGAGGATGCGAATCTTGGCTTCTTCGTAGGGCAAGACCGACGCGACCATTTCCACGCCGACCTTTTCCAACGCCGGGCGGCCGGCTTTGAAATCATCCTCGATCACCCATTGAATGAAGGACTCCGCCATCAATGCGGAGGGATCGTCAATGCCGGTTGCTTCCTTGACGCGCTGACGCACGGCATCGGTGGGACGCGGCGTGATACGGTCGACCATGGAATTGGGGCTGGTGACATTGTTGCGCACCCATTCCAGCAACTGCAGATGACCACGCAACGCCAGGAACTGCTGCAAACCGCTGAAGAAACGTTCGCCGTTGTGGCGCAGATTATCGCAATTAAGCAGCGTCACGCCACCCGCGTTGTCGTTATGACGCGCCTGCAATATTGCCGTAACGGCGCCATAGATCGTGCGCCGATCGCCGGCGAGATCGGCGGCCAGATCAGGCTGATGCACATCCAGCTGATGCACATGATCCAGGTAATAACCGCCTTCGGTGACGGTAAAGGAAATCACACGGGTGCGCGGCGCGGCCCCGGTTTTCACCAGGCTCTTCAACTGTACATCCCAAGGCACGATATCGCGGATCGCACGAATGGTTTCATAAGCACGCTGCCCCTGCGGAGTCACGGTCTCGAGCGTATAGCTACCTTCACTTTTTTGCAGTTCTTGCAACAGCGGCGCCATATCGGAACGGATATTTGCCAATGCCAGTTGCCAGCGGCGATCTTCATCATTGCCGCGCTCGCGCAGACGGTGCAAATAGACGGCCTGATGCGCCCGGTGAAAAGATCCGGCTCCGATATGCAGCCAGACCAGGTCGTTTTTTGAATCGCGATTCGTCATGTTGTCCTCTATTGCTTTGTTACTCAATTACTGTGCTGCTTGTACGCTATTAATCACATCCCTAGCCGCGCTTCAATGCACCGCAGCCGCATGCACTTCAAGACGCGGTACCGCACTGCCATCCTGACGGAACAGGTGGCAGCGGCCGGCGTCGGCGCCAATATCGATCACGCTGCCGGAAGCGATCTTCATGCTGTCCGGCACGCGCAGAATCAGAGACTCTTCCGATGCTTCGCTGGCAGCGTACAGATAGGAAAAATCACCCAGTAATTCCATCGCTGCGAAGTGTGCCTGCAGCATGGGCTTGTCGGTGACGATGTGTAAATGTTCCGGACGGATGCCCAGCGTGACCTTGTCGCCGACCTTCAGCGTGCCGGCCTCGACAGCGGCCAATTGCTGTCCACCGCCGGGCAAATGAACTTGCACGCCTGCTTCGCTCAGAGAGGCGACCACGCCGTCAATGAAATTCATCTTCGGTGAGCCGATGAAACCCGCGACGAAACGATTGGCGGGATGGTGATACAACTGCTGCGGCGTCCCCACCTGCTCAATACGTCCCGCCGAGAGCACCACGATCTTGTCGGCCAGCGTCATCGCTTCGATCTGATCGTGCGTAACGTAAATCATGGTGGTCTTCAGATCGTCATGCAGCTTGGAGAACTCCAGACGCATCTTCACGCGCAAGGCGGCATCGAGATTCGACAAGGGTTCGTCGAACAAAAATACACTTGGCTGGCGGGTAATTGCACGCCCGATGGCGACGCGTTGACGCTGGCCGCCGGACAAGGCGCGCGGCTTGCGATCGAGCAGATGATCGATGTGCAGGATCTTGGCGGCGTGCTGCACGGCGCTATCGATCTCACCCTTGGACTTGCCGGCGATCTTGAGGCCGAACGCCATGTTGTCGTACAGCGTCATGTGCGGATACAGGGCATAAGACTGAAACACCATGGCGATGCCGCGCTTGGATGCCGGTACGTCGTTCATGCGGCGCTCACCGATGTTGAGTTCACCGGCGCTGATGTCCTCCAGACCGGCAATCATGCGCAGCAAGGTCGACTTGCCACAGCCGGACGGACCGACAAAAACGACGAACTCACCATCGTCGATGTCGAGGTTGATATCGCGCATGACTTCAGTGTCGTCGTAGCGCTTGGCGAGGTTACGGATGGTGACGGCTGCCATGGAAGTCTCCTTGTTTCTCTGTGTCTCAATGATCTCGTCGCGATGACTGCCAGTAAATACCAACGATTACGATGGCGACGATGTTTTGTATGAAGGTTGCTGCGGCTTGTCCAGGCGATTTGTTCAGGCGGCGTCTTCTGCCAGCAGTCCAGTAATCAACGCCGGCAACTCACGCATGTCGTCGAACACCAGTTCGGCGCCGGCCGCGAGCAGCTTCTGATGCATGCCCTCCTTATCGTGCGCCACGCCGGTAAAGCCCAGTACGCGCATGCCGGCACTGCTGGCCGCGCGTACGCCGGTGACACTGTCGTCGACGGCGACGCACTGCTGCGGTGCGATCTTGTAGCCTTCGGCAGCTGCGAGATAAACATGCGGCGCCGGCTTGGGACGGCCGACATCATGCGCGCTATGGATGTGCCCCTCGAACATGCTCAGCAAACCGCAACGGCGCAGACCTCGCACGATGCGATCGCTGCTGCTGTTGCTGGCGACGGCTTTGGGCAAGTCGATTGCCTTCAAGGCTTCTGCAATGCCGGGCACCAGTTGCACTTCGTCGCCGCAGGCGATACCGACGGCAGTATTGATATCGGCATATTGCACAGCATTCAGGCCGAAGCCGAACTCCACATCCAGTTCGTCGAGCAGCAATTCGGTGAACATGCCGAGCCGGGAAGCAATCGCGTGATGCAGCTTGTCGCCGTCTGCCGGATCTTTCAGCAGCGGCAGCAGGTGCTCATGCAGCACGCGCAAAGCGATGCTTTCACTGTCGAGCAGTACACCGTCGCAGTCGCACACCAGATGCGTGATTCTTGATGTCATGTGTTCTTTCATTACTTCACGGCGCCGAAGGTCAGGCCGCGCACCAGTTGTTTCTGCGCCAGCCAGCCGAGCGCCATGATGGGAGCGATCGCCAGCAGCGATGCTGCCGACAGCTTGGCCCAGAACAAGCCTTCCGGATTGGAATACGAGGCGATGAAGACCGTCAGTGGTGCGGCATCGACGCTGGTCAGGTTGAGACTCCAGAAGGCTTCATTCCACGACAGGATGATGAGCAGCAAGGCCGTCGAGGCGAGCCCCGGCATGGCGGTCGGCAGCAATAGATAGATCATTTCTTGCCAGGCGTTGGCACCGTCGATGCGTGCAGCTTCGAGGATCTCTTTCGGCACATCGTTGAAGTAAGTGAACGCCATCCACACCGCAATCGGCAGGTTGATCAACGTGTAGATCAGGGTCAGTCCGGTCACCGAATCAAGCATGCCACTGTTCTTTGCCAACAGATAGATCGGCACCAGCACACCGACAGCCGGCATCATCTTGGTCGACAGCATCCACAGCAACAATTTTTGCGTGCGCCCGGTCGGGAAGAACGCCATGGAATAGGCCGCCGGCACCGCAATCAGCAACGCCAGAAAGGTCGATCCCAGCGACACGATCATGGAATTCTTGACGAAGGACAGATAGTTGCTGCGCTCGAAAACTTCGCGAAAGGTATCAAGCGTCGGCATGAAGATCAGGCTCGGCATATAGGCCTGATGCTCCGTCTTGAACGCCGTGACGGCAACCCAGAAAATCGGAAAGAACAGCACGATGGCGCAAGTCCATGCCAACAGCCCCACCCAAAGCGGGCTCTTTTTTGTATCGTTCATTTTTCGTTCGCTCCCTTCAGATTCTTCGCCAGCATGCGCACCAGGAAGAACGACACGATGTTCGCCAGCACGACCGCGAAGATGCCGCCGGCCGAGGCGATGCCGATATCGAATTGCTGCAAGCCGATGGAGTACACGAGGTAAGTCAGATTCGTGGTTTCCGTACCGGGGCCGCCTGCCGTGGTGGTAAAAATTTCAGCAAATACCGACAACAGGAAAATGGTCTCGATCATGATGACCACGGTGATCGCGCGCTTGAGATGCGGCAACACGATATAGAAAAAGATACGGATCGGCCCGGCGCCATCCAGCTGCGCAGCTTCTTTCTGGTCGCCGTCGAGCGATTGCAAGGCAGTCAGCAGAATCAGGAAAGCGAACGGTATCCACTGCCACGACACGATGATGATCACCGACAGCATCGGATATTCAGCCAGCCAGTCGATCGGTTCCATGCCGAGGTGACGCATGACGAAGGCCAGCATGCCGTAGACCGGATGCATGATCATGTTCTTCCAGATCAGCGCGGCGACGGTCGGCATCACAAAGAAGGGGCCGATCACCAGCAGGCGTGCGATACCGCGTCCGCGAAACGGCTGATCGAACAACACCGCTAGCAAGGTACCGCCGATGACACTGATGCCCAGCACCGCCCCGATCAGCAACGCGGTGTTGGCGATGGATGGCCAGAAGGCGGGATCTTCCAGCAAGAACTGGTAGTTCTCCAAACCGACGAAGCCGGTCTGGTCAGGTGCCATCAGGTTGTAGCGATTGAACGAGAAGTACACCGTCATCGCCAGCGGCACGATCATCCACAGGAACAGCAAGGCCACGGCCGGCGTCTGCAGCAGACGGATCGGCAGGAAACGCTCGCCGCCCGTGCGCTTTCCGCGACGGGATTTTTGGGTGGATGAAGGTGAAGCGCTGGCTTCAGGAGGCATTGGAGAAGTATTCGATATCGACGACATGGCGGCCTCGATGCAATCAGGTTCGGGCCGGCATCTTGACGATAATCCGGCTGAATTCGGTTAAACGGTTTCATGCGCCGCCCGGCATCAAGCCGGGCAAGCGCAGCAAGTCGGCATTACTTGATGTAGCGACCTTGCTTCATCATGCGCACCGTTTGCGCCTGCGCCGTCTTCAGCGCCGCATCCGCAGTGCCCTTGCCCGCCAGCGCACCGGCAATAGCTTGCCCGGTAATCGTGCCGATGGATTGGAACTCCGGAATCGTGGCGAACTGGATGCCGGTATAAGGTACCGGTTTCACCGTCGGATTGTTGGCGTCGGCATTCTGGATTGCATCGAGTACGAAGTCGGAAAACGGCGACGACTTTTTGTAATCAGCCGAAGCGTAGGTCGATGTACGTGTACCCGGCGGCACCAATGCCCAGCCGCTGTCCTTGGCGACCAGTTTGATGTAATCCTTGGAGGTGGCCCAGGCCGCAAACTTCTTGGCGGCTTCTGGCGACTTGGAAGATTTCGGCACTGCCAGCGACCAGATCCACAGCCAATGCGAACCCTTGTCGGTGGTTGCCATCGGCGCCGGTGCAAACGCAGTCTTGTCCGACACCTTGGAATCCTTGCCGTGATACAGCATGCCGGCAGCGACGGTCGCATCTACCCACATGCCGCATTTGCCGCCCGAGAACAGCACGAGGTTTTCATTGAAGCCGTTGGAGCTGGCGCCCGGCGGACCGGATTTGCGCATCAGGTCGACGTAGAAATTGACGGCCTGCTTCCATTCCGGCGTATCAAGCTGCGGCTGCCATTTTTCATCGAACCAGCGGCCACCGTAGGCATTGACCATGGTGCCGACCAGCGCCATGTTTTCACCCCAGCCGGCGCGGCCGCGCAAGCAGATGCCATAGACGCCCTTGGCGGGATCATGCAGTTGCGATGCCAGCTTGCCGATTTCTTCCCAGGTCGGCTTCTCAGGCATCTTCAGATTCTTTTGTGCGAACAGATCCTTGCGGTAATAAGTCATCGAGCTTTCCGCATAGAACGGCAGCGCATACAGCTTGCCGTCAGTCGTCAGGCCTTCACGCACGGTCTTGATCAGATCGGCTTCGTCGTAGTCGGCAGGCAGGCCGATCATCGGCGCCAGCCAGCCTTTCTTGGCCCAGATCGGCGCTTCATACGCACCGATGGTCATCAGGTCGAACTGGCCGCTGTTGGTGGCGATATCGGTGGTCAGACGCTGGCGTAGAACGCTCTCTTCCATCGTGACCCAGCGCAGCTTGATGTCGGGATTGGCTTTTTCGAACTGCGGCGACAGCTTTTGCAGCTCGATCATGTCGGGGTTGTTGATGGATGCGATGTTTAGTGTGACCGGCTCGGCGGATGCCATGCCGGCGATGCCGACTGAACCGAGCATTGCGATAGCGGCAGCAATGCCTGTACTAACACGTGCAACAGGGGCGCGAAGTTTCATGCTTGTCTCCAATTGTGTGCGGGCTGAAGAACGTCCGAAAAGGACCGTCTTTGCCTCGATGTAGTTATTGAGCAAAAAATCTGTTTGCGAGCAAATAATCAAACATTGGCCATTGAAAGTCAAGCATTTGCATTTTTCTTGAGCAAATATTCAATTTTGATAATAATGCGATGTCGTCGGCCAACTCCGTACAATGCCGGATCGCCTGAACTGTCAACCATGTCATTGCGTGGAGGGGACGACAGCAGGTTCATCACAAGGAAAATCGATGTCATCCAGCTCATCCAAACTCGATCTGGCGGCGCGCGCCGCGTGGATGTACTACGTCGCCGGCAATACGCAGAACGAGATCGCGGAACGTCTCGGCATTTCGCGCCAGATGGCGCAACGCATGGTGGCCTATGCCAGCGCATCGAATCTGGTGAAGGTGCAGATCACGCATCCGATTTCGTCTTGCCTGGAATTGGCGCAGGGCCTGCAGCAGCGTTACGGCCTGGAAGTGTGCCGCGTGGTGCCGAGCGCCGTTGCTGACGAACCCGCCGGGGATGATGCGCAAGGCACGCAGCAAATGCTCGCTGTGGCCGGTGCCGAGCTGATGGAACAATATCTGCGCCAGGAAGCGCCGTTGATCGTCAACGTCGGCTCCGGCCGTACGCTGAAAGCCGCCATCGAAAAAATCAGCGAAATGGAGAGACCGCAGCACCAGATCGTCTCCATGATCGGCGCCTTCGCCTCGGACGGCTCCGCCAATCGCTACGACGTCGCCCTGCTGGCGGCGGAAAAAATGCAAAGCCGCTTCTATCTGCTGCCCGCGCCACGCGTCGCCGAGAGCGAAGCTGATCGCAAGCAATGGTGCAATCACCGCGCCTATCAGATCGTCACCGGCCTGGCGCAAAAGGCCGACGTCACCTTCCTCGGCATCGGCACTATTGCCCTGCAAGGCGCGATGCATGAAGACGGCTTTATCGACGACGACGAAGTGGCGCAATTGCAGCAGCAGGGTGCGGTCGGCGAGTTGATTTGCCACGCCTTCGATGCAAAAGGAAAAATGCTGATTTCACCACTGGCGGCACGCATCACCACCCCGCCGCTGAGTACGCCACCGAACAAACCGGTGATCGCCATGGCAGGCGGCCGCAAGAAGGCCGAAGCCGTACGCGGCGCCTTGCGCGGCGGCTGGCTGACCGGTCTGGTGACGGACGAATATTGCGCGCAATTTGCGTTGCATGACGATTGAGTTTTAACGCAGTCACATCAAGAATTTTCAAAATCAGCACATTAGCAACGCGGAGACATCCATGCCCCACCCCATCGAATTCGTCGTCTTCGGCGAAGCCCTGACCGATTTCATTCGCCAGCCCGGCGGCGAATGGCGCGCCCTGCCCGGCGGCGCCTGCTGGAACGTTGCCCGCGTCGGTGCACGCCTCGGTGTCGCGACCGGTTATGCCGGCAGTATCAGCAGCGACGTCTTTGGCGAGGAATTGCGTGTGCTCACGCAAGAAGCCGGACTCGACATGCGCTACCTGCAGCAAGTCGACAAATCGCCGTTGCTGGCGATGGTGACGTCAACTACGCCGCCGAATTATTTCTTCGTCGGTGACGATAGTGCCGACCTGCATTTTGATCCGGCCAAATTGCCTGCAGGCTGGATGGACGACGCGCGCGTCTTGCACTTCGGCTGCATCAGCCTGACGCGCGAACCGCTGGCGTCGCGTCTGCTGGCGATTGCCACCGAAGGGGCTCAGCGCGGCAAACGCATCGCCTTCGATCCCAACTGGCGCAAGCTGATGGATCAACCCGATTATCACGTCTTGATGCGCAAGCTGTTGGCGCTGTCGCATTACGTGAAGGTGTCGGATGAAGATCTGGAGAAGCTGTTCCCTGGCGATGCGCAGCCGATAGCAACGCTGAAGGCCCTGGCGCCGCAAGCCGAAATCCTGTTCACACGTGGCGCAAACGGACTGTCGTGGATCAAGGGAGAGAGCGTGATCGATCAGCCGGCTTATCGGGTTGAGGTGATTGATACCGTGGGTTGTGGCGATGCGTCCATGGGCGGCTGGATTGCCAGCATTTTACGGCAGACGGATGCGCCGGTGATTCAGCATTTGCAGTGTGCTGCCGCGGCGGCTGCGTTGTCGGCGGCGCGGGCGGGGGCTTATGCGGCGACTTGGGGTGAGGTGCAGGAATTAGTTAATCGCTGAGCGCGATGGCTTGTTTTTATTTTATTTTGTTCCGACCAGCTTTTAGGTAACTGATCTTGTTCTTTCTTCGATCAACCTTTGCCGGGGGTAGCCCGGCGGCTACTCACTTTTCTTGTCTCGCCAAGAAAAGTAAGCCAAAGAAGCGACCGCTAGGTCGTAGCCCCTTCGGGGTCCCCAGCGCCGTCAGGCACAAATCGGGAAGGGAAAACAACTCGCTGTGCTCAGACATTTTTCCCTTCTTTTTCCGATTTGCACCTGCCGTCACCGGCTACTCTCAAGCGGACTTCGAGACGGGCTCGCTTCGCATCGCCAGGGTACTGCGATGTTTTTTTCTTTGGCCTTATTTGCTTACTCTGTCGTTCCAACGAAAGTTGGAACCAAGAGTCGTGAAGACGGATGAGTAAGCGCAAACGTCACTGGATCCCAGCGTTCGCTGGGACGACGATATTAAAAGATAGAAATGAAATTTGTGGCGTCCCCTGTACTTGACACCACGATGCCGAAGGCGAGCCAACCAGGGCGATGCGCAGCGAGCCCGTCTCGAAGTCCGCTTGAGAGTAGCCGGTGTCAGTGGGTGAAAATCGGATTAAGAAGGGAAAAATGTCTGAGCGCAGCGAGTTGTTTTCCCTTCCCGATTTTCACCCGCTGGCGCCGGGAACCCCGAAGGGGCTACGACCTAGCGGTCGCCTTCTTTTGCTTACTTTTCTTGGCGAAGCAAGAAAAGTGAGTAGCCGCCGGGCTACCCCCGGCACGGTCGTCCGAAGAAAGAAAAATCCAAGCTACCAACATAAGCAAAGTCGGAACAAAATCAGCCAAGCTTCTCCAACTTAGCCACACTCAAATCCAACAACTTCATCCCAAACTTACCAAAGTTGATATGCGCCCGCGTACTCCCGCCGCCGCCCTCAATATTGACAATCACACCCTCACCAAACTTGGCATGCGCCACATTCTGCCCAATCCGCCACCCCGAATCCGGCCGGCTGAAATTCTGCGCAATCTTGTTATTTCCTGATTCAGGCGCCGCATCCCAGGCCGATTTTGGCTGAGCGAACCAGCTATGCTGTTGCTGCTGAATCTTCGGCGACAACCACTTGATCGACTCATCCGGCAGCTCATCAAAGAAGCGTGAGCGCATGTTGTAGCGCGTCTGGCCATGCAACATGCGGGTCTGAGAAAAGCTCATGTACAAGCGCTTGCGTGCACGCGTAATCGCGACGTACATCAGGCGTCGTTCTTCTTCCACGCCGCCCTCTTCCTTGGCGCTGTTCTCATGCGGGAACAAGCCTTCTTCCAGACCGGTGATGAACACCGCATCAAACTCCAAGCCCTTGGCCGAATGCACCGTCATCAGTTGCAAGGCATCCTGTCCGGCCTGCGCCTGGTTGTCGCCGGCTTCCAGCGAAGCATGCGAGAGGAAAGCCGACAGCGGCGACATGATCGTCGTCAGCGAGGCATCGGCGTCAATGATCTCAATGCCGTCGGCGGTGGTAATGGATGTCCCCGCAACGGCTTGCGCCTGCGGACCGAGGAAGGCAGGCGCATCCAGGCCATAGCCTTCTTCCGACACAAACAGGGTCGCAGCACTGACGAGCTGCTCCAGGTTTTCGATACGGTCGGCGCCTTCTTTTTCGTTCTGGTAATGCGTGATCAGGCCGCTGGCGTCGAGCACTACCTGCACCATTTCCTGCAGCGGCAGATTCTGCGTTTCAAAACGCGCGCCTTCGATCAGCTTGATGAAGCCGTTCAAGGAAGAACCAGCCTTGCCGGCAACATACGGTACGGCCGCGTACAGCGAGCAGTTGTACTGACGCGCGGCGTCTTGCAATTGCTCCAGCGCCTTGGCGCCGATGCCGCGGGTCGGGAAGTTGACCACGCGCAGGAAAGCGGAATCGTTGTGCAGATTGTCCATCAACTGCAAATAAGCGATCGCATGCTTGATTTCAGCGCGCTCGAAGAAGCGCTGGCCACCGTACACGCGGTAAGGAATTGCCGACGAAAACAAGGCATGTTCCAGCACGCGCGACTGCGCATTGGAGCGATACAGCAAGGCGATCTCGCTACGCGACCAGCCTTCGGCAATGAGGTTCTTGACCTGCTCGATAATCCATTGCGCTTCCTGCAGGTCGCTGCTGGATTCGAAGATGCGCACTTGTTCGCCATGACCGGCGTCGGTACGCAGATTCTTGCCGAGACGCTTGCTGTTGTTGGCGATCAGGATGTTGGCGGCGTCGAGGATGTGACCGTGCGAGCGGTAGTTTTGCTCCAGCTTGATCAGATTCTGCACGCGAAACTCGCGCTCGAAGGCCGTCATGTTGCCGACGTTGGCGCCGCGGAATGCATAGATGCTCTGGTCGTCGTCGCCCACTGCAAACACGGCGCCGCTATCGACCTGCCCCTGGCCAGACATCAGCTTGAGCCATTTATATTGCAAGTCGTTGGTATCCTGAAACTCGTCCACCAGCACGTGGCGGAAACGGCGCTGGTAATGCTCGCGCAGCGGCTGGTTGCGCGACAGCAGCTCATACGTGCGCAGCAGCAGTTCGGCAAAATCGACCACGCCTTCGCGCTGGCATTGCTGATCGTAGAGGTCGTACAGCTCGACGAACTTTCGATTGTAATCATCATGCGCTTCTACATCTTTGGCGCGCAGCCCCTGATCCTTGGCGCCGTTGATGAAATACATCAGGTTGCGCGGTGGATACTTCTCGTCGTCCACGTTCATCTGCTTGAGCAGGCGCTTGATGGCGGACAACTGATCCTGCGAATCGAGAATCTGAAAAGTCTGCGGCAAGGCTGCGTCACGGTGATGCGCGCGCAGCAGGCGATTACACAAGCCGTGGAAGGTACCGATCCACATGCCGCGCGTATTGATCGGCATCATTGCCGACAGGCGCGTGAGCATTTCCTTAGCAGCCTTGTTGGTGAAGGTCACCGCGAGGATGCCCGACGGCGACACTTGCCCGGTCTGGATCAGCCATGCAATGCGGGTCGTCAATACACGCGTCTTGCCTGATCCGGCGCCGGCCAGAATCAAAGCGGATTGTGCGGGAAGAGTGACGGCGGCGAGCTGCTCGGCGTTGAGATTGTGGAGAAGATTTTGCATCCTGCGATTATACGTGGGTGCGTCATCCTCAGCGCGCCATCACCCTTGATTCTTCCATCGAAAAATTCGCCGAACCAGACCAAATCCCGCGCTGCCAGCAGGTTTGCGGCAACAAGAGTAAAATTCTGCACTGCAACATGGCATTGAGGCCGGTTGCCCTCTCTTACTCCCTATCATGTCCGAAGAAGCTCTACGTTCCACTCCTGTCGCCGCACCTGAAGCAGCGCCTGACGCTACCCCTGCGCAATCCGCAGTCATCGTCCAGATCCTGTCGACGGTGTTGTTCACTTTTCTTGCCTATATGACCATAGGCATCCCGCTGGCGGTCTTGCCGGGCTATGTGCATCTGGATCTGGGCTACAGCTCCTTCATCGCCGGTCTGTCCATCAGCGTGCAATACCTGTCCACCTTTATCACCCGTGCGCAAGCCGGCCGCATGGTCGACACCGTCGGCCCCAAGAAAACCGTCATGCGCGGCATGCTGGCCTGCGTCGCCAGCGGTGTCTTCCTCGTGCTGGCCGCCTGGTCGTCGGAACTGCCTTGGCTGAGCCTGTCCATGATTCTGGTCAGCCGCTTCTGCCTCGGTATCGGTGAAAGCCTGGCCGGCACCGGCTCCATCATCTGGGGCATCGGCCGCATCGGTGCCACCCATACCGCACGCATGATCTCGTGGAACGGCATCGCCACCTACGGTGCACTGGCCATCGGCGCACCGTTGGGTGTGGCCTTGCAGCATGTGGCCGGATTTTCTTCCATCGGCTTCATCGCGCTGGCGCTGCCGCTGATCGGCTACCTGATTGCGCGCCGTCGTCCTGCGGTGCCGGTGGTGCGCGGTGAACGCCTGGCCTTCCGCCTGGTGCTCAATCGCGTGCTGCCTTACGGCATCGGCCTGGCGCTGGGCACGGTCGGCTTCGGCGCGATTGCCACTTTCATCACGCTGTATTACGCCAGCCATAACTGGTCCAATGCGGCGTTCTCGCTGACGCTGTTCGGTGGATTTTTCATCGGCTCGCGCCTGCTGTTCGCCAATTCGATCAACCGCTTCGGCGGCTTCAAGGTCGCCATCGCTTCTTTTGCCGTCGAAGCCGTGGGCCTCAGCATCCTGTGGCTGGCAGGTTCGGCGGAAGTCGCCATGGTCGGTGCGGCGTTGGCCGGCTTCGGCTTTGCATTGGTATTCCCGTCACTGGGTGTGGAAGCTGTCGGCCTGGTGCCGGCGCCCAATCGCGGCGCGGCGCTAGGAGCGTATTCGGTCTTCCTCGATCTGGCGCTGGGCATCACCGGCCCGCTGGCCGGGCTGATCGTGGGCCAGTTCGGTTACGAAGAAGTCTTCCTCTTCGCCGCCATCGGTGCGCTGTGCGCGGTGGCATTGACTTTGTCGCTGTATCGCCGCGCGCAGATTACAGAAAAGACAACTTAAACTAACTCCTTGTGATGGAGTCAATCATCCCCAAGTGCTAGAGAGCCTGACAAAATGCCGATGGCAAGGCGCGCCGACGAAGACAGTACTGCGTACGGCTAGGAGGCGTAACGCCGCAAGCGGCATTTTGTCAGGCTCTCTATTCATGGGGTCGCGGTTTTGGCATAGAATCGCAACGTTGCATTCCATCACACCAAGGAGCAAAACAATGGCAAAGAAAAACGTGGCAGCGATCAACATCGGCATCAACGACAAAGATCGCAAAAAAATTGCAGACGGCCTCAGCAAACTGCTGGCCGATACTTATACGCTCTACCTGAAGACACACAACTTCCACTGGAACGTCACCGGTCCGATGTTCAACACGCTGCACCTGATGTTCGAAGGTCAGTACAACGAACTGGCGCTGGCTGTGGATCTGATCGCAGAACGTATTCGTGCACTGGGCTATCCGGCACCGGGTTCGTACAAGGATTTCGCCAAGCTGTCTTCCATCCCTGAAGCGGATGGCGTCCCTGCCGCAGAAGAAATGATCCGTCAATTGGTGGCCGGACAGGAAGCCGTCACCCGTACTGCACGTTCGATGTTCCCGGCTGTGGATGCTGCGGCTGATGAACCGACTGCCGACTTGCTGACACAGCGCATGCAATTGCATGAAAAGAATGCGTGGATGCTGCGCAGCTTGCTGGAAGGCTGATCCGCCTCACCTTGATCGCGTAAAAAACAGCGCGAAAAAAATGCCGCTGACATCGTGACGATGCAGCGGCATTTTTCATTTCCGAAGGTGCTCAGAACAAGTCGGAAAAACGGCGGGCTGCGGACTGAGCATCCTGTTCAGCCATATAGACGCTGCTGATGGCCGCCACCATGTCGGTGCCCTGCGCAATCAGCGGCAGGCAGTTCTCTTGCGTCATGCCGCCAATAACGACTACCGGCAACGGAATCTCCTTCTTCGACTCGGCGACGATTTCCGGCGCGGTCTTGAATTCATATTTTTTCACGCGCGACGGATAGAAACCGCCGAACGCCACATAGGTCGCACCGGCCGCATGCGCATCACGCGCCAATTGCAAGGTGCCGTAGCATGACGCACCAACGATCTTGTCCTTGCCGACCTGTGCGCGCACCTCCGCCACAGAGGCATCGGTGCCGCCGACGTGAATGCCTTCCGCATCAAGTTCGATACAGAGGTCGACGTAGTCGTTGATGACGAACGGTGTGTTGTAACGACGGCAGACTTGCAGCAGCGCACTCGCCTGCTCTTTGCGTAATACTGCGTCGGCAGTCTTGTGGCGGTATTGCACCAGCGTCGCGCCGCCCTTGATTGCCTGCTCGGTAGCATTGACCAGCTTGTTGGTATCGTCCCAATCGGGCGTGACGATATACAGGCCGCGCAAGGACCATTGTTTGGCTTCACTCATTTCTGTTCTCCTGCAATGTATTTGTCGTACAAGGGCACGCGATTGGGAATGCGCTGCCCGGCGGCAATCGCATAGGACGTTTCCAGCGCGTACTGGCAATATTGCTGTGCCGCTTCGATAGCAGCGCGCATCCCAAGGCCTCGCGCCAACTGTGCCGATAAGGCCGCCGCCAAGGTGCAGCCGCTGCCATGAAACTCGTCCGGCAAGCGCGACCAGCTCCACGATGCAAACGCCCCTGCAGGGCCGAACCAGCGATTGACCACATCCTGCTGTTGCGGACCATGCCCCCCCTTGAGCAACACATGCTCGCAACCACGCTGCATCAGGATCGCGGCCTGCTGTTCGGGCGCATGTTCGCTGCCGCATAGCCGGTTGGCTTCGTTGAGATTGGGCGTGATGACGGTTGCAACCGCATACAAAGACTCGATCGCCAGCGCCGCATCGTCGGTCGACAACTGATCGCCCTTGCCGTTGGCCAGCACGGGGTCGAACACCACCGGCAAGTCCGGCTGACGCGCACGCAACTGCACAATCAAATCCGCAATCGTCTCGGCATTGCGGCGATTGCCGGCAATGCCGAGCTTGACGGCACGGATGTCGAAACGATCGATCAGCACCTGCGCCTGATGACGAATCAGCTCGGCATCGAGCGGATGCACCGCGAACACGCTGACGTTATCCTGCACCGTCAGCGCAGTCGGCACCGACAGCGGGTGGCAACCAAGCGCACTGATGGCCGGAATATCCGCCTGCATGCCGGCACCCCCGCTCGGATCGGAGCCAGAGAACACCAGCACGCACGGCGGTGACGAACGATAGGAAGACATAGGGTCCAACCGGCTTAAATGACGCGTCCGGCCATCGGCGACGACGGCGACGCAGCGAAACGTTTTGGAATACGCCCGGCGAGGAAAGCCTCGCGACCGGCTTCCACCGCCAGCTTCATTGCCCGCGCCATACGAATCGGATCGCGTGCGCCGGCGATGGCGGTATTCATCAGCACGCCGTCACAGCCAAGCTCCATCGCAATCGCCGCATCGGAAGCCGTACCGACGCCGGCGTCGACCAGCACCGGAATCTTCGACTGCTCGATGATCAGCGACAAATTCCACGGATTCAGAATGCCCATGCCGGATCCGATCAGCGACGCCAGCGGCATCACCGCGACCACGCCGAGATCTTCCAACATGCGCGCCTGGATAGGATCGTCACTGCAATAGACCATGACATCAAAGCCATCCTTGACCAGCGTCTCGGCAGCCTTCAAGGTCTCGGGCATGTTCGGGAACAGTGTCTTCTCGTCGCCCAGCACTTCCAGCTTGACCAGCTTGTGACCGTTGAGCAATTCACGCGCCAGTTGCAGGGTGTAGACCGCATCTTCGGCGTTGTAGCAACCTGCCGTATTCGGCAGGATGGTGTAACGCGAAGGCGGCACCACGTCGAGCAGATTGGGCGCGTTCGGATCCTGGCCGATGTTCACACGGCGAATCGCCACGGTGATGATATCGGCGCCGCTGGCCTCGGTGGCCTCGCGGGTTTCGTTGAGATCCTTGTACTTGCCGCTGCCGACCAGCAGGCGCGAGTTGTAGGTTTTTCCTGCAATCGTCAAACCCGCATCTGCAGTCAGCGCGGGCGTATCGTTCATATTCATTTCAAATCCTTTCAAGCGTTTGCGCGCTGTGGCAAACCGTTGCAAACGACGCTGGATCCCAGCGTTCGCTGGGACGACGGACTAATAGCTTCCGCAGAAACCACGATGCCGAAGGCGAGTTTCCTCGGCGAGGCGAAGCGAGCCGGACAAGAAGTCCGCATGAGAGCTGCCGTTGGTGACGTGCACAAATCGGAAAAAGAAGGGAAAAATGTCTGAGCGCAGCGAGTTGTTTTCCCTTCCCGATTTGTGTGCGGCACCAACGGGAACCCCGTAGGGGCAGCGAAGCGCGGTCGCCTTTCTTTGCTTACTTTCTTTGGCGAAGCAAAGAAAGTGAGCGGCTGCCGGGCCGCCCCCGGCAACCCCGGCAGTCCGAAGAGAGAACGACCTCAGCTACGCAAAAACCAAGTCGGAACAAAACACAAAGCGTCGTCAGTAAGGGCGACGGGGTGCAGAAATCACCCCCCGCCGATAGCCCTCACAACATCCACCCGATCCGCCTCAACCAGCACCCGCCCCGCCCACAACTGCGACGGCACCACCTGCCGGTTAACCGCCACCGCCACCGCCTTCCCGGTCAGCTCCAGCGCAGCAATCAGCTGCACCAGATCCGCCCCGTCAGCGATGGCATGCGGCTTGCCATTCAATTCAATCTGCATCGCATTCACCGCAACAATCAGGTCTTGGAATAAATCTCGGCGCCCATCTTCACGAACTCCACCGACTTCACTTCCATGCCCTGCTTCAAGGCAGCGATTTCCGAAATACCTTCCTTGGCGGCGTAATCGCGCACTTCCTGCGTGATCTTCATCGAGCAGAAATGCGGGCCGCACATCGAGCAGAAATGCGCCACCTTGGCCGAATCCTTGGGCAAGGTTTCGTCATGGAATTCGCGCGCCTTGTCGGGATCGAGGCCGATGTTGAACTGGTCTTCCCAGCGGAATTCGAAGCGCGCCTTCGACAACGCGTTGTCGCGGATCTGTGCGCCCGGATGGCCCTTGGCCAGATCGGCCGCGTGCGCTGCGATCTTGTAGGTGATGATGCCGTCCTTGACGTCGACCTTGTTCGGCAAGCCCAGATGCTCTTTCGGTGTGACGTAGCACAGCATCGCGGTGCCGTACCAGCCGATCTGCGCAGCGCCGATGCCGGAAGTGATGTGGTCGTAGCCCGGTGCGATGTCGGTGGTCAAAGGGCCCAGCGTGTAGAACGGCGCTTCGTGGCACTGCTCCAGTTGCAGGTCCATGTTTTCCTTGATGAGGTGCATCGGCACGTGGCCGGGGCCTTCGATCATGACTTGCACGTCGTGCTTCCACGCGATCGTGGTCAGCTCGCCCAAGGTCTTCAGCTCGCCCAGTTGCGCTTCATCATTGGCGTCATAGATCGAACCGGGACGCAAGCCGTCGCCGAGGCTGAAGCTGACGTCGTAGGCCTTCATGATTTCGCAGATGTCTTCAAAGTGCTCATACAAGAAAGATTCCTTGTGATGCGCCAGACACCATTTCGCCATGATGGAACCACCGCGCGAGACGATGCCTGTCATGCGTTTGGCAGTCAGAGGCACGTATTGCAGACGCACGCCGGCGTGGATGGTGAAGTAGTCGACGCCTTGCTCGGCCTGCTCGATCAGCGTGTCACGGAAGATTTCCCAGGTCAGGTCTTCGGCCTTACCGTTGACCTTTTCCAGCGCCTGATAGATCGGCACGGTGCCGATCGGCACCGGCGAATTGCGGATGATCCATTCGCGCGTTTCGTGGATGTTCTTGCCGGTCGACAGGTCCATGACGTTGTCGCCGCCCCAGCGGATGGCCCAGGTCATCTTCTCGACTTCTTCACCGATGGAGGAGGTCACAGCCGAGTTGCCGATATTGGCGTTGATCTTCACCAGGAAGTTGCGGCCGATGATCATCGGTTCGACTTCCGGATGGTTGATGTTGGCGGGGATGATGGCGCGGCCGCGGGCAACTTCGTCGCGTACGAATTCCGGCGTAATGGTCGCGGGGATCGAGGCGCCGAAGGACTGGCCCGGATGCTGGCGGCCCATCAAATCGGCCAGCTTGTTGCCCATCGGGCCGGAAGCCTTCAGTTGCTCCAGGTATTCCTGGCGGCGCAGGTTTTCGCGGATGGCGATGTATTCCATCTCGGGCGTGATGATGCCTTTGCGCGCGTAGTGCATCTGGGATACATTGCCGCCGGCTTTGGCGCGGCGCGGCTTGCGATGCAGGTTGAAGCGCAGTTCGGCGAGCGCCGGATCGTTCAAACGCTGCTGGCCGTATTCGGAAGTGGGACCATCGAGTTCGTCGGTGTCGTTGCGCTCCAGAATCCACGGCAGACGCGGCGTCGACAGGCCGTTGCGGATGTCGATCTTAGCGTCCGGATCGGTGTAGGGACCGGAAGTGTCGTAGACATAGATCGGCGGATTTTTTTCCGAGCCGAACATCGCCGGCGTATCGGACTGGCTGATCTCGCGCATCGGCACGCGGATATCAGGGCGCGAACCGGTGACGTAGATCTTGCGGGAATTCGGTAAAGGCTGGACTGCCGCTTCGTCTACCGTGGCGGTAGCGGAGAGGAATTTTGGATTGGCGTTCATTTTGGCTCCTTTGCTTGAAATTACTTGGCTTGGAGCCAGCAAAGGAGGATACGGAGAGATGGCGATGGAGGTGATAAAAATGGTCCATGCGCCGGTCCGGCAGCTTCCCTTCGCTGGCATTACCCAGATCAGGTTCAAGGGTATTTCTCACCCGTTTGCCGTACTTTGGCATTCAGGACCCCTAGCATTTGTTTCTCTTACTTCGTTCAGTTTCAAACGTCGTGGGCCGGATTCTACACCCATAATCCGGCCCGTGACATCACAAATTTCGACTAGTTGTCATGAGAGAAATCCTATAGAGATCCATGGCACTGCGGCAACAATCAGCAGCCCGGCAAGCAGCGCACCGAGGTAAGGCCAGATCTTGCGCATGCCTGCATCCGGGCTGACGCGGCCGATGGTGCAGGCGCTGTAATAGCCCAATCCGAACGGTGGCGCGAACAAACCAATGCCCATCGCCAGGATCACCACCATCGCGTAATGCACCTCATGCACGCCGAGTTGCCTGGCGATCGGAAACAGCAGCGGCCCGAACAGCACCATCGCCGGAATCCCTTCCAGCACGCTGCCCAGCACGATGAAGGTGACGATGGAAATCAGCAGGAAACCCCAGCGTCCGCCCGGCATCAGCGACATGATGTGCGCCAGATCATGCGAGAAGCCCGACTGGGTCAGCGCCCACGCCATGCAAGTTGCGGTGCCGATGATGAACAGGATCGCGCCCGACAGCGAAGCGGTTTCGACCAGCATCGGATACAGGCGCTTCACGTCGAAGCGGCGGTAGACGAGGATCCCCACCACGATCGTGTAGGCGATGCCGATGGTCGAGACTTCAGTCGCCGTCGCCACACCTTCCACCACCGCCGTGCGGATCAGCACGGGAATCGCCAGCGCCGGCAGCGCGACGACAAAGGTTCGCAGCACGACTTGCAGCGATGCGCGCTTGACGTCTTTGAGATTGCTTTCCGAGATGCGCTGACGCGCAAGGATCGCCAGCGCAACCGCCAGCACGATGCCCGGCAACAAGCCGCCGGTGAACAGTGCCGCAATCGATACGCCGGTGACGGAACCGATGGTGATCAGCACCAGCGACGGCGGAATCGTCTCGGCCATTGCGCCGGATGCAGCCAGCAAGGACACCAGTTCACCCTCTTCCATGCCGCGCTTCTTCATCTCGGGAAACAGCACCGGTGCCACCGCCGCCATGTCGGCCGTCTTGGCGCCGGAGATGCCCGATACCAGCATGATTGCGCCCAGCAATACGTAAGACAACCCACCCCGCACATGCCCCAGCAGCGATGCCAGAAAAGCCACCATGGCCTTCGCCATCTGCGTCATTTCAATCAATTGCCCGAGCAGGATGAACAGCGGCACCGCCAGCAAAATCAGCGAACTCATGCCTTCGTTGACACGGCCCGGCACGACTTCCAGCGGCGTCGACGTGGTGCACAATAAATAAGCAATCGTGACCAGTCCGAAACAGAACGCAATTGGCACGCCGGCCAGCACGCCCGCTCCAAGCAACAGGATGAAAAAGAACGCCAGGTTCCAGTTGCCCATGGCTTGCAGGTTGCTGCCACCCAAGTACAAGGCCGCTGCAATCGCCGCCAGCACCAGCGCGACGAAACCCAGATCGCGCCAGCCATGGCGCGCCAGACGCAAACCGGATACGCACAGCATCAGCACGCAGCCGACCGCCAGCGCCGCTTCGCGTAGGGTGCCGGGTACCCCCAGCGCGGGCGTTTCCACCACCCATTCGTTCTGTGCGTACTCGACTGCAGGCAGCAACAGCATGGCGATGAAAAGGCATGGCGTACCGACCGCGATGGCTTCGATACGCGCGCGCCAGACCGGCGACAATTTGCCGATCAGCGCCGTCATGCGCATGTGCTCGCCGCGCCGCAAGGCCACCGCCGCGCCGAACATTGCCAGCCACAGGAACACGGTCGACGCCAGTTCATCCGCCCACACCAGCGGCTGATGCAGCACGAAGCGCGAAAACACGCTGGTCAGCAAAATCGCTACTTCCGCCACCACAGCGATGGCGGCCGGAATTTCGATGAGCATGCCCAGCGCACGGTCCAGGTGCGTCAAACCCAGACTGGCGCGCGGCATGGTCTCGATGTGATGGCCGGCGGCCATCATGCAAGCTCTCCGGAATATTGCTGCAGCAGATGCCAGCCCTGTTCACCGAACTTGGCTTTCCAGTCTTTATAGAACGTGGTCTTGCGCAAGGCATCGCGAAAGGCGTTCTTGTCGACGTCGATGAATTGCAGGCCTTTGCCGGTCAGCTCCTGACGCAAGGAGTCGTTGAGCTTGGCGATATCGGCACGCTGATCCAGCGCCGCCTTGTCGAACTCGTGCAGCACGATTGCCTGCACGTCCGCCGGCAGTTTCTGAAAGGCGCGTTTGTTGCCCAGCACCAGATACGCATCCCACACGTGGCTGGTCATGCTGCAATATTTTTGCACTTCGTACAGGCGTGCGGTGGCGATAATGGGCAGTGGATTTTCCTGCCCTTCGACCAGCTTGGTTTGCAGTGACGAATACACCTCGTTGAAGTTGATCGGCGTCGGCCCGGCGCCCAGCGACTGAAACAGTGAAGTCAGAATAGGCGCCGCCGGCACGCGCAATTTCATGCCGCGCAGATCGTCCGGTGTGCGGATCGGTTTGACGCCGGAAGTGATCTGGCGGAAGCCGTTGTTCCAGCTGCGCGACATGCTCATGACGCCGACCTTGTCGATCTGGCTGAAGATGTATTTGCCGAGATCGCCGTCCATCGCCTTCCACACTTCATCGTAGTTGGAGAAAGCGAAGCCGGTGTTGACGATGCCCGCCGCCGGCACCAGTGTTGCCAGGATAGAGGCGGCGATGTTGAAGAATTCGACGCCGCCGTTGCGCACCTGTGCCAGCAAGTCCGTGTCGGAACCGAGCTGATTTGCCGGAAACAGCTTGATATCCACGCGACCGTTGGTGGCTTCCTTGATGCGCGTGATGGCGTCTTGCGCACGCTTGTTGACCGGATGGGTCGGATCTTGTCCGGTGGCGAACTTGTAGTTGAATTCAGCAGCGTGGGCGTATTTGGTAATCCATGCCGACATCGGCAGGGTTGCGCCGACGACGCCGTAGGTCAAGAGCTTGCGGCGAGTGATCCCGCTCTGCGTGAGTGCGTCCTTGGTCATGTCTGTCTCCTTGATTTTGGTTTTACTTGTTATTGCATGCGGTCGTTCCTGTTTTTCCTGTCTTGTTTCCTTTTTCAGCGCTTAGTGCTTACAGCCACGACTTGATGTTGGCCGACATCACTGCCGCGGAAATACCGTAGCGGTCATGCAAGGTCGGCAAAGCGCCGGCGTCGAGGAAGGCGTCCGGCAAGCCGATCTGGCGGAAGGCCGACGGCCGCACGTTGGCGCGCATCAGTACGCCCGCTACGGCCTCGCCCAGACCGCCGACGACGGAGTGGTTTTCTGCGACGATGACCATGCGGCCGCTGCGCGCCGCTTCCTTGCGGATAGCGTCTTCGTCGAGCGGCTTGATGGTCGGCACGTGCAGCACACCGACGTCGACGCTGTCCTTTTGCAGCAGCTTGGCTGCTTCCAGCGCACGCATGGTCATCAGGCCCGTGGAGATGATCAGCACATCGCGGCCGTCGCGGATCATCTTGGCCTTACCCAGTTCGAACTTGTAGTTGTATTCGTCCAGCACGGCCGGTACGTTGCCGCGCAACAGGCGCATGTAGACCGGCCCCTGATGTTCTGCGATCTGCGGCACCGCCTGTTCGATATCCAGCGCGTCGCAAGGATCGACGATAGTCAGGTTGGGCATGGCACGGAAAATCGCCAGGTCGTCAGTGGCCTGATGGCTGGGGCCGTAACCGGTGGTGAGTCCCGGCAGCGCGGCGACGATCTTGACGTTGAGGCTTTCCTCGGCAATCGCCATGCAGATGAAGTCGTAAGCACGGCGCGACGCAAACACCGCATAAGTGGTCGCGAACGGCACCATGCCTTCGCGCGCCATGCCGGCGGCGGCACCCATGAGCAATTGCTCGGCCATGCCCATTTCGTAGAAGCGCTCCGGATGCTCCTTGGCGAAGATGTGCAAGTCGGTGTACTTGGCCAGATCGGCGGTCATGCCGACAATGTCGGTGCGCACATTGGCCAGCTCCGCCAGCGCATGGCCGAACGGCGCCGGGCGCGTTGCCTGTCCCTCGGCCGCCAGCGAGGCGATCATCGCCGAGGTGGTCAGTCGTGGTTTGGCCGGAACATCGCTTTTTGCTTCGGCTGTTTGTTTGTCTTTCATGACCTGATTCATGCTTCGCTCCCGACATAAAGCGTATCGAGCGCCAGTTGCCATTCTTCAGGATCGACACGGATAAAGTGGTTCTTTTCGCGCCCTTCGAGGAAAGGCACGCCCTTGCACATCTTGGTGTCGCAGATGATCACGCGCGGCTTGTCTTCCGCCAGCACGCGTGCACGATCAAAGGCCGCCACGACTTCTTTCAGGTTGTTGCCGTCGACGCGCTGCACGTACCAGCCGAAAGCTTGCCACTTGTCGGCCAGCGGTTCGAAGTTGAGCACGCTGGTTGACGGGCCGTCGGCCTGCTGGTTGTTGACGTCGACAATCGCAATCAGATTGCCCAACTTCCAGTGCGCGGCGGACATGGCTGCTTCCCACGTCGCGCCCTCATCGAGTTCGCCGTCCGACAGCAGGTTATAGACGAAGGAGGAGGACTTCTTGCGCTTGAGGCCGAGCGACATGCCGACTGCAACCGTCAGTCCCTGGCCGAGCGAGCCGCCGGTGATTTCCATGCCGGGCGTATATGCCGCCATGCCAGACATCGGCAAACGGCTGTCGTCGCCGCCGTAGGTTTCCAGCTCTTCTTCCGGCAGCACGCCGGCTTCAATCAGCACTGAATACAAGGCAATCGCGTAGTGACCGATCGACAGCAGGAAGCGGTCGCGCTCTTCCCAATGCGGATCGTCCGGCTTGTAGCGCAGCGCGCGGAAATACGCTACCGCCAGCACGTCGGAAATGCCCAGCGCCTGGGCGATGTAGCCCTGCCCCTGCACCTCGCCCATGCGCAGCGCTTTCTTGCGGATGCGATAGGCGCGCTCTGCGAGGGTGAAGTTTTGTTCCTTGGTAGTCATCGCAACTCCTTAGTGACTTAATGAATCAGCATGCCGCCGTTGACGTCCAGCGTGACGCCGGTCAGATAGGACGACAGATCGCTGGCGAGGAAGAGGCAGCTATTGGCGACGTCATCAGCAACACCGAGACGATTGAGCGGAATGCCCTTGAGGATCTCGACCTTCATCTCGTCGGTCAGTTTGCCGGCGGTGATGTCGGTCTGGATCAGGCCGGGCGTGAGCGAATTGACGCGAATGTTGTCCGGCCCCAGCTCACGCGCCATGGCACGCGCCAGTCCGAGCACGCCGGCCTTGGCGGCGGAATAATGCGGACCGCCGAAGATGCCGCCGCCGCGCTGCGCCGACACCGACGACAGGCAGACGATGGAACCGCTGCGGCGGCTGCGCATGTGCGGAATCAGCGCCTGGCTCATGTAGAGCGTGCCGCGCAACGAGACGTCGGTGACGGCCTCATAGTTTTCCGGCTGGATGTCCATGATCTTCAACGGCTGGGTGATCCCGGCGTTGTTGATCAGGATGTCGACCTGACCGAGGCGCTGCAGGATTTCCTTGGCGGCACGTTCGCAATCTGCCTTGACGGTGACGTTGCATGCCAGCCCGATGTGGCCGGCGCCGATATCGGCGGCAGCGGCAACAGCGGCAGCTTCGTCCAGATCGAGAATGGCGACGCGGCCACCATGCGCAGCGAACAGGCGGGCCACGGCCTTGCCGATACCGCGAGCGGAAGCAGCGCCAGTGATGACGGCGACTTTGTCTTTGAGTAACACGGTTGTCTCCTAATGGATTTATTTTTTCTCGCCGCCGGGCTGCGTCGTTTGGATTTCAACGCCTTTAGATTTATTTCACAGCCAGCCCTGACGACGGATGCAGTATTTCACCCGCCCCATAGGCCAGCAAGCTAGAATCCCTCAACATGCTTTGAATAATTTTCATAACAAGAACAAGCAGGAGACCCTGCAGGGAGACTCGCCATGCACCATCTGCCGCCGCTCAAATCGGTCATCGCCTTCGAAGTCGTCGCGCGCCTGGGCAACATCAGCAAGGCCGCCGAAGAGCTCAATTTGACACCCTCCGCCGTCAGTCACCAGATCACCAATCTGGAGAATTTTGTCGCGCTGAAATTGTTCCATCGCACCTCGCGCGGCGTTGCCCTCACACCTGCCGGCGAGCGCTATCAGCAAAGCCTGGCCGGTGCACTGGCGCTGATTGCCAGCGCCGCGCAGAATGCACGCGCCGACGACGGTATCGAGGTGCTGCGCGTGCATGCGTCGCCGAGTTTCGCCAGCCTGTGGCTGATGCCGCGGCTACCGCATTTCATGCATGAACATCCCGACATTCGCATCCGCTTGTCGGCGTCGTACATGCATTCGGATTTTTCACAAGGAGAGATTGATCTCGATATCCGCTATGGCGCGGCGCGCTGGGCCGACCTGCATGTCGAAACAATTGCGACGGAGGAAGTGATGCCCATGATCAGCCCGACGCTGGCCGAGCGGCTGAAGTTGCGCACGCCGCAAGACTTGTTACAGCAAAGCCTGATTTTTTCAGAAGTGAATCTGGTGCAATGGCCACAGTGGTTCGCCGCCCACGGCATCCAACTCGCGCCGAGCCAGTACGCGCTCAGCTTCGACCGCGCCTATCTGGCGATCGAGGCGGCAATACAAGGGTTGGGTGTCGCGCTGGACAGTGCCTGGCTGGCGGATGCGGCGTTGAAGGAAGGTCGGTTGGTGCCGGTATTCCCGGATCGCAAGGGCATACGCGTGCACGCGCATCATCTGGTGTATCCGGCTACGCATGGCAAATGGACCAAGGTGGAGCGTTTCAAGCGCTGGCTGTTGCAAGCGGTCTCGACACCGCGTTAATGGTAAGGGAATAAATAAAGGCGCAATCTCTTGCGCCTTTATTCATGGTCTTCATTTACGTCATTTCCTTGATACTTATTTGACTTTCATCTTGTCACCGATCTGATTGGCCATGGTCTTGGCGCGTGCCTCGCTCTGCATCTTTTCGGTCTGGCGCTGGGCCTCGGTTTTGGATCGATCGAGACAAATGGCGCGGAAGCGGGGATTGGATACCGTACACGCCAGCGCCATGCGTTCAGCCGTGCCCTTGTCGTCCTGTGCAACATAGAAACTGATCACGTCCGGCATGGCGCGTTGCGCTTGTCCAAAGTAGGCATATTGCTGATCGATGAAGGCTTTTCCCTTGGCCTTGTCAGTGGCTGCAATGGCATTGGCAATGCTTACCTGCACCGCCCACGAACGCTGTGGCCAATCTTGATTGCGCATGAGCACCTTCATCTGCTCTGCCCGGCTGATGCCGTTTTTCTGCATCACGTCGGACAGATACGATACCGCCATGCCATCCCCCGCAGTCGCGCCACTTGCCGCCGTCCGCGCCAGCCGGAGGGCGTCCCGATATTTGTTGGTTGCCGTCATCTGATCAATGCGCGGAAACAAGGCATAGTGAGCCAGTACTTCGGCAGTCGTTTTTTCCTTCAGGGCGTTGCGCCACGGAATGACGCGAGGCTGCGGTCGCGGACGCGGCAGCAGTGGCGCTACCTGCTGGCTCAGTGCATCTTCGCGAAAGACGGCATCGTCATGATTTTGTGTCGCCGAGCCGACGAGTGCCGCAATCTTGTCATTGATCGAATCACCGACCTCACCAATGGCCTTGTCGACATCCGTCTTGCGGCCCTGAATTGCTGCGGAGCGCTTGATCTGCAACTGGGCCTGGCTCTTCTTCGCGACATCTTGCTCAACGTCGGCCAGCCGCTCCAGAAACGCCTTGAATCCGGAGGCATACGAGTAACCATTGCGCAGGCTGATCGTCGCGCCTAAACGGTCTGCCTGCTCTTCGACCGATCGCTGCCACGCAGGCAACAGCACGCTGTTGGCGGCCATGCCCAGCAGAGCGATATTGTTCTGGCTGCCCCACACGTTCAGGTTGACATCTTTCCCGGCAGTCTTTGCCGCCATGGCCAGCAATGTGGCCGTGTCCGTCAGCATGCGCGCGTTGTAGGCAGTCTGATGTCCGAGATAGACGTGTGCAAACTCATGCGACAGGAGCGCAAAGATCTCATCTTCCGATTCGAAGGATTGCAGCACGGCGATGTTGACGAAAATATTGCCTGCTCCACTGGAATGCGCATTGAGCGTGGAATCGGAGGAGATATAAATCTTGCCGGGCCAGTCAGGCACCTCGGCAGTTTTCTTGATCTTGACGTACAACTGATTCAGATACGTCTCCATGCCAGGCATATTGACCAGCCCGTAGCCGACCGCCCGGTTGTCATTGACGTCCTCGGTCGCATCATCCCACTTCGGCGTTTCCACCTTGGGAAGATCGCCGACTTTTTCTACGCTGGGCCCGGTCAGGGACAGGGACGGCAGCTTTTCTTTTACATCCTGAACAGTCTGGCATCCGGACAGCAGTACCAGAAATACCCCGCCCGCAAGCAATTGGCGCTTGTGCTTCATTTCCCCATCCCCTGAAAATATTTTATTTCGGTTCGCCGTTCATCAGCAGTTCATCCGCAGTCGATCAGCAATTCTTCCCGGCTGCGCCCGGACTTCCTGCGGTATCTTTTGCTCCCGGCATGGCGCTGCAGCGATGTACCGACTGACGGTCGGCGCGCACATCCATGGCGTCCACCCAGACATCCTTGCCGCCGACACTCACTTTGAAGAAATCGTTTTTTGACTCCTTGATGGGCCAGGGCAGATTGCTTGCGGCGACGGTATTGGATGGCGCAACCGCATCCGGATTGGCGTACACCGGCAAAGGATTCTGTTTTGCGGCGACCACGCTGCCGAGGCTTTGTGCAGACACGCTGGTGGCGCAAGCCAGCATCGTCAAACCCAAGAGACACGTCTTGATGCGCGCTGCGACTACCGTACTTATCTTCATGCTTTCCCCTCGTTCCTGGTTAATCTTCCGACTTTCTCATTCCCAGCTTTTTCAGCAACTTTTCGTTCAACTCAAACCATTCCGCAGCAAACGTGAAGAAGACGATATCGACCGTCGACATCAAGCCTATGGAAAAACAGTACTGCCCTATCGTGACAAAGACGCAGACAACTGCCATCGCCATTGCCAGCTTCAGAACGATCCACAGCAATTCAGATGCCGTCTGTGCAAGTCCTCGCAAAATGTGCACGCATTTTTGCATCCATGAGCGCTGTTGTTTGAGAGTGACCCATGTTTTCTTTCCCATCGGTTTCGACTCGGCGCCGAACAGCCAATCCGTCGTCGGTCGCCACCAGCGACGCCAGCGTTCGTGCAGATGATCGACACGCCGATGCCAGCGCGTTGGACGAGAGTCCGTCCAGATTGCGTGGAAGGCCTTGGGAAGAACCAATCCACACAGCAGGCTCAGACAAAGAAAGAGATAGAGCTTCAGATGACTTGAGCTTGTACTCCATTCCAAATGGATATCACGGGGATAGCGATGCCCGAAGGTCAACAGGTTATCAAGCGCCATGGCGTGCAGATAGACGCCCGGGATCCGCCCATGCAAGGGCGAGAGTACGCGGTCTCCGCCACCGGATAGTGCGGCCCCCACCATGACCACGCGGTCTTCGAGTAAGCGTTTCAGAACTGCTTCCTCTTCTTCGGAACTGGAGGCGAGGTCGCTCGCGTACAGCGTCTCGTGATACACGCACACCGGTTTCTCCGCGTCATGATGCTGCCAGTTCTTGACGATTGCTGGCGCCAGCTCAAGCACGCCGAAATCCTGCCGGCAGTACAGACGGTTGCCGCTCTCCTGTTGCGCTTGCTTGTTCTCCTTGTCTTCCGCAGCGAGCCAACGAAGGCCGTAGGTGGCTGGCTGTAACCCCCATGTCAGCGCCAGCTCATTGTCTTCAACATGCAACTGTCGTCCGAAGGCCTCGCGATAGATCGCCAATGCAGCGCTCGGCAGCGCTTCTTCGCGAGAGTTTTCTTCTTCGCTTTCCAACGGATAGGCCCAGGCCAGACGATCCAGACTGTCTGGCGTGTACTGCAAGGCGACCTTCTGGAAACAGCGTCCAGCAAGGCTCTCCAGCTCAGGACGCAGCAATGCGTTGCCCGTAGCGTCCGGCGATACGCCGAGGAAGACCGGCGTTCCCTGCTCTTGCAGCGCACAGAGACTCTTTGTCAGCAGTGCAATGGTGGCGTCGTCGCGTACCTGGGCAAAATAGATGTCGAGGAATACTGCGCGCGGACGATAGCGCGCCAACGCTTTAAGCAGACGAGCGTGGTAAGAATAGTGAGGCGGCCAAGCCTCTCCTGCATCGTTGAGCGCGGCATTGTCGATCAAAACGACACTCGTATGTTCGCGCGCCGCAGCGCCGTAAAGCTTTCCTGTAAAAGGAGCGTAGATACGCGCATTGCTTCTGGTCGAAAATTCCTCGCCGACGATTTTTGGCCAGAGAAATGCCAGCAGAATGCCGATGCACAATGCAGTCGCGCTTTCCAAGGCAATACGCCTGAAAAGCACCCCCGGCGAAATTGCCTTTTTCGCAACGTTGCGTCTTGGTTTGCGGGGCCTCATGCCAGCATTCCCCGCAGCTCGCCACAGAATGGCAATGCTGCCCTGCCTGTCGATTGCATATGCTTGAATCAGATTATTTTTATATTCGGCAGGTACGGATACCTTCCCCCGGATGGAGGTCATTTTTGCATTTGGACAACGTTGATCGCAAGTACTTTCTCATCCTTGGAAGCTTATTTTTTAGGGGCATGGGACAAATCGTCACGTGCGCTCCGGTAGGTTGCTTTTAACCGCTGCGGGCATGCCTCCTTTATAATGGACGGTTTCGCAAAAACACACGTCAAATCATGGAATTAGCCAAGTCGTTCGAGCCTGCCGATATCGAAAAATTCTGGCGCGAGGAGTGGGAAAAGCGCGGATATTTCGCGGCCACCACCGCACCGGAAAAGCCGTCGTTCAGCATCCAGCTGCCGCCGCCGAATGTGACCGGTACGCTGCACATGGGCCACGCTTTCAACCAGACCATCATGGACGGTCTGACCCGCTACCATCGCATGCGCGGTTTCAACACGGCCTGGATTCCGGGCACCGACCACGCCGGTATCGCCACGCAAATCGTGGTGGAACGCCAGCTCGATGCGCAAAAGATTTCGCGCCATGATCTCGGCCGCGAGAAGTTTGTCGAGAAGGTGTGGGAGTGGAAGGAAAAATCCGGTTCCACCATCACCGGCCAGATGCGCCGCATGGGCGCTTCGACTGACTGGGATCGTGAATACTTCACCATGGATCCAAAGATGTCGAATGCCGTCACGGAAGTCTTCGTGCGCCTGTTCGAACAAGGGCTGATCTATCGCGGCAAACGTCTGGTGAACTGGGATCCGGTACTGGGCACGGCTGTATCCGACCTCGAAGTGGTGTCGGAAGAAGAAGACGGTTCGATGTGGCACATCCGCTATCCATTGGTGGACGGCAGTGGCCACATCACGGTGGCAACAACACGTCCGGAAACTCTGCTGGGCGACGTCGCCGTGGCGGTCGATCCAACCGACGAGCGCTACGCGCACCTCGTCGGCAAGATGTTGAAGCTGCCACTGACTGATCGCGAAATCCCGATCATCAAGGATGAATACGTCGACAAGGAATTCGGCACCGGCTGTGTAAAGATCACGCCTGCGCACGACTTCAACGATTACGCCGTCGGCGCGCGTCACAACCTGGACAAGATCAGCATCCTGACGCTGGACGCCAAGATCAACGAAAACGGCCCGGCCAAATATCAAGGCCTGGATCGCTTCGAAGCGCGCAAACAGATGGTTGCCGACCTCGATGCGCTGGGCCTGCTGGAACTGGTCAAGCCGCACAAGCTGATGGTCCCGCGCGGCGACCGTACCGGTGTCGTGATCGAACCGATGCTGACAGATCAATGGTTTGTCGCGATGAGCAAGCCGGCGCCGGAAGGTACTTATTTCCCGGGCAAATCCATCGCTGAAGTTGCGCTGGAAAAAGTCGCCAACGGCGAGATCAAACTGATCCCGGAAAACTGGAGCAACACCTACAACCAGTGGCTCAACAACATTCAGGACTGGTGTATTTCGCGCCAACTGTGGTGGGGCCATCAGATCCCGGCGTGGTACGACGAAGACGGTAAGGTCTACGTTGCCCGCACCGAGGAAGAAGCCAAGGCGCAAGCCGGCGGCAAGACTGTGACGCGCGACAACGACGTGCTGGATACGTGGTTCTCGTCGGCGCTGGTGCCTTTCTCCACGCTGGGCTGGCCGGAAGTCACGCCTGATTACAAGCTGTTCCTGCCGTCGTCGGTGCTGGTGACCGGCTTCGACATCATCTTCTTCTGGGTGGCGCGCATGGTCATGATGACCACGCACTTCACCGGACAGGTGCCGTTCAATACGGTCTATGTGCATGGTCTGGTGCGCGACGCCAGCGGTCAGAAGATGTCGAAGTCCAAGGGCAACACACTTGATCCTATCGACCTGATCGATGGTATCGGCGTGGATGAACTGGTCGCCAAGCGTACCGTCGGCCTGATGAATCCGAAGCAAGCCGCCAGCATCGAAAAGGCGACCCGCAAGGAATTCGCGGACGGCATCCCGGCCTTCGGCACCGATGCGCTGCGCTTCACGTTCGCCTCGCTGGCGACGCTGGGCCGTAACATCAACTTCGACCTCGGCCGCTGCGAAGGCTATCGCAACTTCTGCAACAAATTGTGGAACGCCACACGCTTTGTGTTGATGAACACCGAAGGTCATGACTGCGGTTTCGACGGTCATATCAAAGGTGAATGCAACAAGGAAAAGCTGCAGTTCTCGCAAGCCGACCGCTGGATCGTCTCGCTGCTGCAACGCGCTGAAGCGGAAGTGGCAAAGGGTTTCGCCGACTACCGCTTCGACAACATCGCTTCGGCCATCTACAAGTTCGTCTGGGATGAATACTGCGACTGGTATCTGGAAGTCGCCAAGGTGCAAGTGCAGACCGGCAATGAAGCGCAACAGCGCGCCACTCGCCGCACGCTGCTGCGTGTGCTGGAAGCCGTGCTGCGCCTGGCGCATCCGGTGCTGCCGTTTGTGACTGAGGCCTTGTGGCAAAGCGTTGCACCATTGACCGACAAGAAACTCGATCCGGCCGGTGACTCGATCATGCGTCAACCCTATCCGCAAGCCGATCTGGAAAAGATCGACGACGAAGCGGAAGCCTGGATGACGCAACTGAAGACACTGACCGACGCTTGCCGCAATCTGCGCGGCGAGATGCAATTGTCGCCGGCCCTGCGCGTGCCGCTGATCATCGAAACCGCCGATGCGGAATCGGTGAACTCCTTCCTGCCGTATCTGCAATCGCTGGTGAAACTGAGCGAAACGCAAGTCGTGACGCAACTGCCGGAGTCGCCCGCACCGGTGGCGATCGTCGGCAACGTCAAGCTGATGCTGAAGGTGGAAGTCGATATCGCTGCCGAACGTGAGCGCATGACCAAGGAGATCACCCGCATCAGCGGCGAGATCGTCAAGGCCAACGCCAAGCTGTCCAACGAGAGTTTCGTTGCACGCGCACCGGAGGCGGTGGTGGCACAGGAGAAAGAACGCCTGGCCAACTTCACGACAACGCTGGCAAAACTGGAAGAGCAACTGACCAAGCTGAAATAAGTTGAAATAAGCTCGTTCGTTACTGTTTCGACAAGCCGCCGCCCTGCAAAGGCCGGCGGCTTTTTTATTGCCTTGCCGGCGTTGCCCGGATACCTCCGTTTTTAATCCTTGCCGGACCTCGCCGGCTTGACTACACTAGCTGAACAAAATTAGAACAACCGTGCTTTTATAACTTCCATTTTGGACGGAGACATCATGAAAACTCGCATCATCCTGAGCAGCGCTCTGCTGGCCGTCAGCGCATTAACTACCGCAACCGCCTGGGCCGACGGTTCACCCGTAGGCCTGTGGAAGAATATTGATGACGCCACCGGCAAACCCAAGGCCTTGATCCGCATCACCGAAAGCGACGGCGAACTCAAGGGCAAGATTGAGAAGCTGTTCCGCCCGGCGGAAGAAGATCAGAATCCCAAGTGTGTGAAATGCGAAGGCGCACTGAAGGATCAGCCCATCATCGGCATGACTATCCTGTCCGGGCTGAAGAAAGACGGCGACGAATACAATGGCGGCCAGATCCTTGATCCTGCCAACGGCAAGTTGTACAAGAGCAAGCTGACCGTCGTTGAAGATGGCAAGAAGCTCAATGTTCGCGGCTATATCGGCATGCCGATGCTGGGTCGCACGCAGACCTGGGTACGCGAAGAGTAACGACGCTTTCTCGTCATATGCGCCGCAGGCAAGACAATGTGCGGCGCATTTTCCGGATGCATTCCTTGCATCTTGCCACCCATCTAGTCCCACCCTCCCGCTCCTCTTCAACGCGCATTCTTTTTCTGATTTCTCCGCCCCTTCTATTTTTCCTCTCGGGCAATATGCGCATCTACACAACGCCTGTTAGATTTCGCATTGCTCATTCGTGACGGAATTGTTAGTCTGTAGATAACAAAAGGGCCACATGAGACATCGTCCCAACCAAGCTCTGCAATGACGTCACAGTCGGGCATTCATCGCTTTGCACTACGATGATTTTTGCCATAAGAATCATAATCCGCAGAGGGGAAACTGTTCTATGTCACCACTATTTCGTCCCGTCATATGGTGCCTTTTGTACATCTGCGCAGCAGCCTTTTATCCATCGATTGCCGTTGCGCAAGAACTCAATAAAGAAGTGCTGATTGGCTACGTCGCACCGCTGGACGATCCGGATGCCGTCAGTGGTGCGCAAGCTGCTCAGCTGGCGATTGAAGAAACCAATGCGGCGCCGGTTCGCATCGGAAACGTTAACGTTTCGTTCAAATTGCTGGAACAGAACGACAAAGCAGATCCGCGTGCAGCCGAACGGATCGCGCGCTACCTGATCAAGACGGAAGCAGTCGCCGTAGTGGGTCACTGGACCAGCACTACAAGCATTAGCGCAGCGCCCATCTATACCGAAGCCGGTATCGCGCAACTGGCACCAATCGCGTGGAGCAGCCTCTACACGCTCGTCGCGGGAAAGAGTCATTTCCAAGGTGTCGGCAGCGATGATCTCGCCATGTCTTACGCTGTCAACTATCTGTCTTCCAATCTGTTTCTCAAGCGCGTCATGGTGATTGACGATAGCGCGTTGCTGGGCGTTTCGATGGCAGATTCCTTTGAAAAATATGCCAAAAAAGCAGGCATGGAAACGCTGCGTCGCTCTGTCAGCACACAAACTTCGGACTTCAATTCGCCGCTGATATTTGCAAAGCAGTTTCGTCCGGAGCTCATTCTCTTCACAGGCCGCGGCGCGCAAAGCGCAGTACTTGCCGGCAGCATAAAACGCCTCGGCATTTCATCCAGATTGTTATTGACGGGGCCGGTGGTTTCTCCGGAATTCCTCACGAAAATCAATTACAGCAATGAAGACTTGTATGCGATCGTCCCTGGTCCGCCCAAGGATGGCAACGCCAAAATACAAAACTTCCGGAAGCGCTATGTGGCACGCTTCAATCGCGAACCAGCACCGTTTGCCATGTTTGCCTACGATTGCACACTGACACTGATCAGTGCGATTAAAAAAGCTGATTCGCTGGATCGACGGCGCATTATTGCGTCGCTGTATGAAGTCAGCTATTCAGGCCTTTCCGGGGTGATGTCTTTCAACCCCGACGGCACGCTTAAAAATCCCAGCTACACCCTGTATCAGACAGAAAAAAACCGCTGGACAGTGCGCAGAACCATCAAGGCACCGGCATAACGCCGACACTGCAAACAATCATTATCTGGAGGGTGCATGTGTTCATTCCGACGCTTCATCTTGCTGCTCTTGACGGCCCCATTCGCTGCCCATGCCATCGCGGCAGAAGAGCTTCCCAAAATAGTCCAGATCGGCTTTGCCGGCCCGCTCGCTGAAATCAATGCCAAGAGCGGACGCAATGCCGCCATTCTCGCTATCGAAGAGGCCAACAAGAGCAATCCGCGTATCAACGGTCAGGCTGTGATCTTTGACCTGATGGAGCAGGATGACAAAGCAGACCCACGCATTACGGAATACATTGCACGTTTATTCGTGAGCAGCAACGCTATCGGTGTAGTCGGTCATTGGACCAGCAATGCCACGGTGATCGCAGCACCGGTGTACAACGCAGCGGGGCTGGCGCAAATCTCGCCTGCGTCGTGGAGCCGAGGTTTTACGCAAAAATCCTACAAGAGTGCGTTCCAAATTTTGGGCAGTGATGATGCAGGCCTGGCATTGGCAGCGGATTATCTGGTCAGGGAACAGCAACTCAAACGCATATTCGTGCTGGACGATGGCGCATATCTGGGCATGAGCATGGCCGACTATTTGTCGAATCATGTGAAGACGGCCGGCGGCGAGATCGTGTACCGCGCCTCGGTTAACGGCAAGACATCGGACTTCAACGCGCCGTTGCAAAAGGCCCAGCAAATCAAACCGGATCTGATTTTTTTCAGCGGACGCGTTATTCAGAGCGACGTGCTGGCGCGCAATCTGCAACGATTCAATTTACCGTCGAAGCTATTGGTAACCGGTAGCGTGGTGACCGACAGCTTTCTGCGCGACGCGGATAAGACGACTAACACGGTCATGGCGATCGTCCCGAGTACACCACTGGAAAAGCGTCCAGGCATGGCAGCGCTACAGAAAAAATATGCCGAACGTTTCAATGCCGACATGCTGCCCTTTGCTGCGTACTCCTATGATTGCGTCAATCTGTTGATCGCCGCGGCGAAGAAAGCCAATTCGCTGGAGCGCAGCAAAATCATCGATGCGCTGCACGAGATCAAATACAACGGCATTACGGGACCAATTTCCTTCGACGCCAATGGTGCGTTGGTCAAACCGAGTTTTACGCTATACATCATGGAGCAGCATAAGTGGGTGCCGTTGCGCGTGTTTACTGCCAAGTGATTTGCATACAGCAGCGGGCTAGATGTTACGGCGCAGATTTGAACTTGGCAACATAGCGGTCAAGCTGACGCGCAAAGGCACGTCCGTCGCTTTGACTGAAAGCTGCAGGGCCGCCGGTTTCTACCCCGCTGCTGCGCAGCTCTTCCATGAAATTGCGCATCGTCAGATGTTGCTGGATATTGTCGGCCGAATACATTTCACCGCGCGGATTAAGTACCGCGCCGCCTTTGGCAATCGCCTCTGCAGCCAGCGGGATATCCGCAGTAATGATGAGGTCACCGGGCTGCGTCAGCCTGACGATTTCTTTGTCCGCAACATCAAAGCCGGCAGGTACAACGACCGCCTTGATGAAGCGTGACGGCGGAACACGCAGCAGCTTGTTGGCGACCAGCGTGACCTGGATTTGGGTGCGCTCGGCAAGCCGGAACAGCATGTCCTTGATGACGCCTGGACAGGCGTCGGCATCAACCCAGATTTGCATAGTCGGCTCTCAAAAATCAGCGATCAAAAAAACATCGGACCGCAAAGGGTCCGATGAAAGTACTCTATTGTAGCGACAGGTTCAGACAAACGATACCGTCAATCCTGGCAAGGCGACACCGGAGAACGCCGTAATCCACGTCTGCCCTGCTGCAATCGGATACGCATCGGTCCAGGTGCCTGTGGTAATGATTTCGCCTGCCTGCAGCGGTGCGAATTGAGGCTGCGTTTTCAATAATTGATGCAGATGCCACAAGGCATGCTGCGGGCTGTCTGCTTCATTGTTGAAAAATCCTGCCGCGCGCAAGGTGCCGGTGCTGTCAGTACTGCTCGACAGCGACACGCTTGCGCCGGCAAGAATCTGCGCCAGGTTGTGGCGTGTGGCAGACGACAACACGTGTGGTTCGCCAATGATCAGCGTACCGTGCAAGCCAAAGGCCGCGATGGAATCCGCAACCGTGAATTCCCAATTGGCAAAAGGACAGGCCACGATCTCAAAACCGTGGGCCATCCACTCAATGCATTCAGCCAATTCATCGATGGTCGCATCGGGCGACGGTGTCTGCCCGAGCTTGAAGACGATCTCTGGTTCGATACGTGGCTGCAGTGCACCAGCCAGGCATTGCTTGCCATGATTATCCTCGGCAAACCGCACTGTGCTGTCATAGATATGCGCCCAGATCGGGATGCGCACGTCGTCCGTCACGCCATATTGGCTCCAGGTCTTGTGCACAGTAAAACCGATTTTGCGGCCGATGGGCTGCTCGCCTTGTGCAACGCGAATATCCAGCACACGGCGGGCGATGTCGTAGGCATCGTCAACAGACAGCGGTTCAGAGGAGGACAACAGCGGCAGTAAACGTGTGTTTGCTCGTGCATCGAGGAGTTGATGCGCATACCGACTGGCTTGGCTCGACATAAGCATGAGAGGCTCGCACAGAAAGATAGTGATTAGCTATCCATTGTCGATGACGATTAATTTTTGCACAAGTGAAAATAAAGAAATCACGAGAAGATCCCGCGAATTTCTTGGCAAATTTTTAATGAAATAATGATGTCGAGCGACTAGTTGCCATCTCGAAAGACACAAAACCGTCCTGCTACAACTGAGGCGGTCAATTGGTCAGGCCAGTGTCAGGTTGGCATCGGCGCTGCTGAGGACTCAATGAGCAAGGCATGGGCTGCTGTACTGGGAAGACAGCCAATACAATTTCACCGAGCACGATTCAAGACTCAGCCCGCCCAAAGGTCACCGTTGGGGCCGGTGCGCGGTGCCGTCACGCCAAAATGCGTATAGGCCAGCGGTGTCGCTACACGGCCACGCGGCGTGCGTTGCAGATAACCCTGCTGAATCAGATAAGGCTCGAGCACGTCTTCGATGGTATCGCGCTCTTCGCCGATGGCGGCGGCGAGATTGTCGAGGCCGACCGGGCCACCGTTAAATTTGAACAGCACGGCTTCCAGCAGTTTGCGGTCCATCAAGTCAAAGCCGACCGGATCTACATCCAGCATCACCAGCGCGGCGTCGGCCATGGCCCGGGTAATTCTGCCGTCGCCTTTCACTTCCGCATAGTCGCGCACGCGGCGCAACAGACGATTGGCAATGCGCGGTGTGCCACGGCTGCGCTTGGCGATTTCCAGCGCGCCCTCTTCGACGATGGGTGCATTGAGCAAGCCGGCGCTGCGTGTGACGATGCGCGCCAGTTCCGGCGGCGAATAAAACTCCAGACGCGCAACGATGCCGAACCGATCGCGCAACGGATTGGTCAGCATGCCGGCGCGCGTGGTGGCGCCGACCAGCGTGAAGGGTTGTAGATCGAGACGCACCGAACGCGCAGCAGGACCTTCGCCGATCATGATGTCGATCTGATAGTCCTCAAGCGCCGGGTAAAGGATTTCTTCGACCACCGGCGACAGGCGATGGATTTCATCGATGAAGAGAACATCGTTGGCTTCGAGGTTGGTCAGCAAGGCGGCCAGATCGCCGGCACGTTCCAGCACCGGGCCGGAAGTCTGGCGCAGGTTGACGCCCATCTCGCGCGCGATGATGTGCGCCATGGTGGTCTTGCCGAGACCCGGAGGGCCAAACAGCAGCGTGTGATCCAGTGCTTCGCCGCGCTGACGTGCGGCTGAAATGAAGATCTCCAGCTGACCGCGGACTTTTTCCTGGCCGACGTATTCGTCGAGCTGCTTGGGGCGCAGCGCGCGCTCGATTGCTTCCTCGTTAGCCGAAGCCGGCGTGGCTGCAATGATGCGTTGTTCGGAAAAGTCGTCGGTCTGAATGCTCATGGATGGTGACTATTTATGCTTTGGACAGCGCCTTGAGCGCATGCTTGATGCCTTCCGAGACGGTTGCATCGGCTGGTACCTGTTTCAGCGCCAGCGTCGCTTCCTTGTCGGAATAACCCAGCGCCAGCAAGGCGTTGAGGATATCCGAAGTTGTATCGTGATGCACGACGCCACCGACGGCGCCGAGATCGGCACCGAGCTTGCCCTTCAATTCGAGCAGCAGGCGTTCGGCGGTTTTCTTGCCGATGCCGGGCACTTTGGTGAGGCGGCCAGCTTCCTGCAAGGTCACGGCTTGCGCCAGATCACTGACCGACATGCCCGACAGAATCGACAAGGCAGTCCGGGCACCAACGCCCGAAATCTTGATCAACTCTTTAAACGTATTACGCTCTTCTGCACTGCCGAAACCGAACAGGACGTGGGCGTCTTCGCGAATCGCGAGATGCGTCAGCAACACGACCTTCTCGCCCAGTCCCGGCAGATTGTAGAAGGTGCTCATGGGCACGCCGACTTCGTAACCGACACCGTTGCAATCGACCAGCAATTGCGGAGGATTTTTTTCGAGCAGAATTCCGGAGAGGCGACCGATCATGATAGCTGGGCAGAAAGATGAATGGTGGAATGATACAGTACTGTTCGGATAAACAGTATATCCGGCAGCATTGAATTATTTGCTGAATGGACACGACTGGACACGATTTGCCTAATCCCGTCCGCGTGGGCTATTGTCTGCCCTGCTTCTCTTCAGTACACCGTATTTTCAAGACCAAAGGACACCATGGCAGGCAGCAGCTTTTTCGCATTGATCGACGACATCGCCAGCATCCTGGACGACGTCTCCCTGATGACCAAGGTTGCCGCGAAAAAAACAGCGGGCGTGCTGGGCGACGACCTGGCGCTCAATGCGCAGCAGGTCTCCGGTGTGAACGCCGACCGCGAGCTCCCCGTGGTGTGGGCGGTGGCAGTCGGATCATTGAAGAACAAGGCGATTCTGGTGCCTGCCGCGTTGGCTATCAGCGCTTTTGCACCGTGGGCCGTGACGCCGCTGCTGATGGTGGGCGGCGCCTTCCTGTGCTTCGAAGGATTCGAAAAGCTGGCGCACAAGTATCTGCCGCACGAGGAAGAGCATCATGAGGCGGCGGCAGTTGATGACGCCGATAACGCTGCCAGCGAACAGGACAAGATCAAGGGCGCAATCCGCACCGACTTCGTGCTGTCGGCGGAAATCATCGCCATCACGCTCGGCACGGTCGCCACCGCGCCTTTGCAGCAACAGATCATCGTGCTGATCGGCATCGCATTGATCATGACGGTGGGCGTGTACGGCGTGGTGGCAGGTATCGTCAAACTCGACGATGGTGGTTTGTATTTGCTGCGCACGGGCGGCAATAGCGGCTTCGGCCAGTTCAAACAACGCGTCGGTCGCGCTATTCTGGTCGCAGCACCTTACATGATGAAGAGTCTGACCGTCATCGGCACTGTCGCGATGTTCATGGTCGGCGGCGGCATTCTGACGCATGGCATCCCGCCGGTGCATCACTGGATTGCGGACGTCAGTACGCCGCTCGCCGCACTGCCTGCAGTGGGCGGTTTGTTGTCGGTGATTGCACCTTCGGTGATCGATGCGGTATTCGGCGTGATTGCCGGCGGTGTGGTGCTGCTGCTGGTGGAGGCAGTGAAACGCGTACTGAAATTTTTCAAGAAAAACTAACCGATCAGGCGACCGCCGCGCATGCGCAAGCCCTTCTTCGCCAAGCCTGGCGCGAGTGCACCGAGGGCGCTCAATGCTTCGCCGCTGTGTGCATGGCAGATCGCTACACCGAGGGCATCAGCCGCATCGGTACCGGGTAAGCCCGGCAATGCCAGCAAACGCTGCACCATATCCTGCACCTGCTGCTTCTGCGCCTTGCCGTGACCGGCGACGGCCTGCTTGATTTGCAGTGCGGTGTATTCCGCCACCGGCAGATCGGCGCTCACCAGTGCGCAAATCGCAGCGCCGCGCGCTTGTCCGAGCAACAGCGTGGATTGCGGATTGACGTTGACGAAAACTTTTTCGATGGCCGCGCAATCGGGCGCATAAGTCTTGATGACTTCGCCGACGCTGGTGAGAATGACTTTGAGCCGTTGCGGCAAATCGGCATCCGGCGTCTTGATGGTGCCGGAGGCGATATAGGTGAGCTTGGTGCCTTGCTTGTGGATCACGCCAAAACCGGTGGTCCGCAAGCCGGGGTCGATGCCGAGAATTTTCATGAGTACGAACGCATCCACGACTGAACCATTACGCGTCGTCCCAGCGTACGCTGGGACCCAGTGTCGTCAAACGACCGTTGCATACAGATCATTCCAATAAGGGTTGGTCTTTTCGATCAACTCGATTTTCCAGGCACGTCGCCATGCTTTCAGTTGTTTTTCACGAGCGATAGCACTAACTATATCGTCCAGGACTTCAACATACACTAAATCCTTGACCCCATATTTTTGAGTAAATCCGGGTATCAAGCCGTACTTGTGTTCATGAACGCGTCGCACCACGTCGCCAGTGACGCCGATATACAACGTGCCGTTGCGTTGACTCGCCAGAATATAGACGAAATAACTCATGCGCGAATGTTACCGCACGTGAATTAATTATCAAAAAGGAATTTCTTGTCGTCCCAGCGAATGCTGGGACCCAGTGATTTATCGACCGTCTTTACGACGCTGGGTCCTGACTTTCGTCAGGACGACAGTATTTGAGAGCGAAGAAAATTAATGGCGGAAGTGACGCGTGCCGGTCAACAGCATCACGACGTCACGTTCGTCTGCCGCATCAATCACTTCCTGATCGCGCATCGAACCGCCCGGATGGATCACGCAGGTTGCGCCTGCATCCACCACCACATCCAGACCGTCGCGGAACGGGAAGAATGCATCCGACGCCACGGCCGAGCCAGCCAGTGTCAGACCGGCATTCTGCGCCTTGATCGAGGCGATGCGCGCGGAGTCGATACGGCTCATCTGGCCGGCGCCGACGCCCAGCGTCATGCCATTGCCGCAGAAGACGATCGCGTTGGATTTGACGAACTTGGCGACGCGCCAGGCGAACATCAGGTCTTGCAATTGCTGCGGTGTCGGTTGCTTCTTGCTGACGACTTTGACGTCGGCCAGCAGCACGTTCTTGGCGTCCGGCGATTGCACCAGCAGACCGCCGCCGACGCGTTTGAAGTCATACGCGTTGAGACCATTGCCCAATGGGATTTCCAGCAGACGCACGTTTTGCTTGGCGGCGAAAATCTTCTTGGCTTCGGCGCTGAAGGACGGAGCGATCAGCACTTCAACGAATTGCTTGGCAACTGCTTCAGCGGCTGCGCCGTCGAGTTCGCGGTTGAAGGCGATGATGCCGCCGAACGCGGAAGTCGGATCAGTTTGCAATGCCTTGCTGTACGACTCCAATGGATTGGCGCCGACTGCCACGCCGCAGGGATTGGCGTGCTTGATGATGACGCAGGCTGCGGTGTCGGCAGCGTCGAAGGTCTTGACACATTCCCACGCAGCGTCGGCGTCGGCGATGTTGTTGAACGACAGTTCCTTGCCTTGCAGCTGGGTGTAGTTGGCCAGCGCGCCGTCGCTCTTCTTGATATCGCGATAGAACGCAGCCGATTGATGCGGGTTTTCGCCATAGCGCATGTCCTGGACTTTTTCAAAGTGCAGGTTCAGCGTGTCAGGATAGGCGCTGCGGGTGGTGTGCTGCTTGTCTTCGCCCAGCGAGGTGAAATAGTTGGTGATGGAACCGTCGTATTGCGCAGTGTGCGCGAACACTTTCTTGGCCAGCGCAAAGCGCTTTTCGTACGGCAGGTCGCCGCTGGCTTGCAGGTCGGCCAGCACGCCGGCGTAGTCGGTCGGGTCGCAGATGACGACCACGTCCTTGTGGTTCTTGGCCGACGAACGCAACATGGCCGGGCCGCCGATGTCGATGTTTTCGATCGCGTCTTCCAGCGAGCATTCTTCCTTGGCGACGGTTTGCTGGAACGGATACAGGTTCACCACCACCATGTCGATGGTCGGGATGCCGTGCTTGTCCAGCGCAGCGACGTGCTCAGGAAAATCGCGGCGCGCCAGAATGCCGCCGTGCACCTTTGGATGCAGCGTCTTGACGCGGCCGTCCAGCATCTCCGGGAAACCTGTGTAGTCGGCGACTTCAGTAACCTTGACGCCATTGTCGGCCAGCAGTTTGGCAGTACCGCCGGTGGACAGGATGTTGACGCCCATGGCGGACAGCGCGCGTGCAAAGTCGAGCACGCCGGCTTTGTCGGAAACGGAGATGAGTGCTTGTTTGATCATGATGGCATGAAGGTAAATGAAGGAATTCGGTGGTGGGACCGGCAACGCCTGCAATCGAGGGACGCTGCCGCATGTATGCGATACATGCAGGCGACTAAGGCCTGCGCTTACAACAAGCCGTGCTGCTGCAATTTCTTGCGCAAGGTATTGCGATTGATACCGAGAATTTCTGCGGCTTGAGACTGATTGCCGTCGGCGCGCGCCATCACTGCTTCGAAGATCGGTTTCTCGACCGTCAAAACAACCATGTCATACACATTGGATGGCAGTTGCTCGCCGAGATCCTTGAAATACTTGTCAAGGCTCTTCCTGACGACATCCTCGATACTTTCTTTACTCATTACGTGCTACTTCTGTTCTTTTTGGTGTGTTAATCAATAACCTTCAGTGCTGCTTGCAGCTACGCTGCCAGCGCCTGTTCGGCAATCCCGTATTGTAACCGCTCGCCATATGCCGCCTGCGATTCGAAGAAATCGCGCACGGCGTTCCACTGCAGCTGGCAATCTTCGAGGCGGTTCATGCGTTGCCGGAATTCTTCTCCCTCCGGCAGGTCGCGGACATACCATCCAATGTGCTTGCGCGCCGTGCGTACGCCGAGATACTCGCCGTAGAACGCATAGTGCGCCTGCAAATGTTCCAGCATCAGTTCCTGCACTTCGGTCACCATCGGCGCCGGCAGATGCGTGCCGGTGCGCAGGAAGTGATCGATCTCGCGGAAGATCCACGGACGTCCCTGCGCTGCACGGCCGATCATGACGGCATCGGCACCGGTCACAGCCAGCACGTGCCTGGCGCGCTCCGGCGTGGTGATGTCGCCATTGGCGACCACCGGGATCTTCACCGCTGCCTTGACGGCGGCGATGGTTTCGTACTCGGCTTCGCCGCTGTAGCCGTCGGCGCGCGTGCGGCCGTGCAACGTCAGCATGGCGATGCCGCTTTGCTCGGCCATGGCGGCGATGGTCAATGCATTTTTGTTCTCGCGATTCCAGCCGGTACGAAATTTCAACGTCACCGGCACGTCGACGGCTTTCACCACCGCGTCGAGAATCTGACCGACCAGTTTTTCGTTTTGCAACAAGGCCGAACCGCACCAGCTGTTGCAGACTTTTTTGACCGGGCAGCCCATGTTGATGTCGATGATCTGCGCGCCGCGGTCGACGTTGTGCTTGGCGCAATCGGCCAGCATGGCGGGATCGGCGCCGGCGATCTGCACCGCTTTCGGCTCCATCTCGCCGTCATGATTGGTGCGGCGGGAGGTCTTCTCACTTTGCCAGAGACGCGGGTCCGAGGCGGCCATTTCCGAGACGGCATAACCCGCGCCCAACTGTTTGCACAGTTGGCGGAAAGGACGATCCGTCACACCCGCCATGGGGGCGACGAAAACGTTATTGCGCAGGGAATGCGGGCCGATATTCACGAATCTCTGGACGCGTGAGCGTGTGGTTGCTGGGGAAGGGCGCTATTTTAGCGCGATTGGCCCTGCGCCCCAACAAGAATCGGTCTTGCAGCGCAACGCCGACGAGAAATTATCAAAAAAGCAATGCATCGTTATATCCGGCACCGCAGAACGTCTCGCTACCGATTAAAAATGCATCGAGGCTTCCTCAGCGATCGACTTCGTCGAGTACTTGCGGCGAGAGATGAGCGATATCCGCCCATTGCCTGATGTGGATGCGCTCACCATCCCATTGCAGACGATTGATGCTGGCGTTGAAGATATCAAAATCACGCGCATGCGCAAAACCGGTTTGCCTGGCCCAGCGGTAAATGCATTCGAGAACGCCGCCGTGGGTGACGATGGCGATCTTGCGATGACCGTCGGCAGCCCCTTCGCGAACGATAGCGCTGACTGCACTGACGGCGCGCCCGGAGAATTCGCGCATGGTTTCGGCAATGCGCTCTCCGGCCGGGTAGCGCGCATCGAGTTCACGCGACTTCCATGCAGCAAAGTCTTCCGGATAGCGCTGCTCGATATCGTGGTGCTGCAAACCCTCAAACCCGCCGTAGCAACGCTCGCGCAAAGCAGGATCGATCTGCACCGTCTTGCCTTGCCGTGTCGCCACGGCTTGGGCCGTATCGCGCGCGCGTTGCAGGTCGCTGGCATAGATGGCATCCAGCGGTTCGTTCTCAAGTACGCGCCCGAGCGCTGCTGCCTGCCGCTGTCCTTCGGCGTTCAGAGAAATGTCGATGTGGCCTTGCAGGCGCTTGTCTACGTTCCAGTCGGTTTCGCCGTGGCGGATCAGCAGGATATCGAGCATGAGTCTGTTTCTCTACTTATTTACTTGGTGAGTTGATTCGTCAGCTGACCAACGCCGGGTTCAATGTGTACGTACCGGTGATACTGGCCTGCGCCAGCACGTGGCCTTGCAGCGCATTGTGCACGTCGGTGCCGGTGAATTTGCCGGTTACCGTCAGTTGCTCCTGATCCACCGCATACAGCGTAAAAACGTAACGGTGCACGATCGCGTCGTTCCATGGCGGACAAGGGCCGTCATAGCCGAAGTAATCACCACTCATGTCGCCGTCGCCGGCAAACCAGCTGGTGTAATCGTTGAGGCCGTGACGCGCGCCCAACAACGGATCGCCCGGAATCGCAGGGCCGGCCTTGCCGCGTGTAGTGACGGCGCTGCTGAACTGGCCTGCAGCCAGTTCGCTGACGCTTGCCGGGATATCCACCAGGCTCCAGTGGAAAAAGTCGACACGCGGCAAGTCCGCCGGCACGGTCTTGTCTTCCTGATTGACGTCGTCACCGCGCGACGGCACGTCGGGATCATGCACGACCAGCACCAGCGATTTGGTGCCGGCAGGCACATCGCTCCAGGCGAGATGTGGATTTTTGTTGGATGACAGCGCTATGTGGCTTTTGGCATCAGGCACCGCAAAGGCGAATTCGCCTGGGATGGTCGCACCGTCTTGAAAAGAATCGCTCCAGAGTTTCATTGTGCTCTCCTTTGAAAATTGGCTTGCTAGGGCTTGCTTATGTTTGCTGTCGCGGCCGGCTTCACCTGCAGCCAGAATGTGACCGGACCGTTGTTGGTCAGTGAAACCTGCATGTCGGCGCCGAAGCGTCCTGTCTGCACCATGCCATGCCTGGCTTTCGCCTGTGTGACAAAGTGATCGAACAATCTTCTGCCGTCTTCCGGTGCAGCTGCCGGTGTAAATGATGGCCGCGTGCCGGAACGCGTATCGGCCGCCAGCGTAAACTGCGGCACCAGCAATAAACCGCCCTGCACATCCGTCACACTGCGGTTCATCTTGCCGGCATCGTCGGCGAACACGCGGTAACCGAGCAGCTTGCCGAGCAAGAGATCGGCTTCCTTTTCGGTATCGCCACGTTCGGCACAGACCAGCACCATCAAACCCGCGCCGATGACACCAATCTGTTCGCCTTCCACTACGACATCAGCTTTGCTGACTCGTTGCAATAATCCGATCATGCGTTGCGATTCGTTGTGATTCGTTGTGATTCGTTGTGATTCGTTGTGATTCGTTGTGATTCGTTGTGATTCGTTGTGATTACGACAAAGTGACGCGTGCAAATTTGCGCTTGCCGACTTGCACCACAAACACACCTGCATCGACCTTCAGACCCTTGTCGCTGATCACGGTGCCGTCGATACGCACACCACCCTGCTCCACCATGCGCAAGGCTTCCGAGGTGGAGGCGCACAGATTGGCTTGCTTGAGCAATTGACCGATACCCAGCGGCGCGCCGCTCAGGGCGACTTCCGGCACGTCGTCGGGAATACCGCCCTTGGAACGATTGACGAAGTCCGCCAGCGCATCTTCGGCAGCCTGCTGCGAATGGAAGCGGGCAACGATTTCCTGGGCCAACGCCACCTTGATGTCGCGCGGGTTCTTGCCGCCTTCCACGTCTGCCTTGAAACCGGCGATATCGGCCATCGAACGGAACGACAGCAGTTCGTAGTAGCGCCACATCATCACGTCGGAAATACTCATCACCTTGGCAAACATGGTGTTGGCCGGCTCGGTGATACCGATGTAGTTGTTCTTGGACTTCGACATCTTCTCGACGCCGTCCAGACCTTCCAACAAAGGCATCGTCAGGATACATTGCGGCTCCTGGCCGAAATCCTTTTGCAGCTCGCGGCCGACCAGCAGATTGAACTTCTGATCGGTGCCGCCCAGCTCCAGATCGGCTTTCAGCGCAACCGAGTCGTAGCCTTGCATCAGCGGATACAGGAATTCATGCACCGAAATCGGCGTGCCTTCTTTGAAACGCTTGGTGAAATCATCACGCTCCATCATGCGCGCTACGGTGTAGCGCGACGCCAGTTGAATCATGCCGCGGCTGCCCAGCGGGTCACACCACTCGGAGTTGTAACGGATCTCGGTCTTGGCCGCATCCAGCACCAGGCTGGCCTGGGCGAAATACGTCTTGGCATTGACTTCGATCTGTTCGCGCGTAAGCGGCGGGCGGGTCGCGTTGCGGCCCGATGGGTCGCCGATCATCGAGGTAAAGTCACCGATCAGGAAGATCACGGTATGGCCGAGATCCTGCAACTGACGCATCTTGTTCAGCACCACAGTGTGGCCCAGATGCAGGTCGGGCGCGGTCGGATCCAGACCCAGCTTGATACGCAGCGGCTGGCCGCTTTGCTCGGCACGCGCCAGTTTCTGGGCGAATTCGCTTTCGATGAGCAATTCGTCAACGCCGCGTTTGGCAACGGCAAGCGCCTCCTGTACTTTGTCTGACAGGGGCAAGGGAGTTTTGGATGGTGGTTGTTCGGCGGTCATTGATATAACTAAAAAATAGGCTTTTGTAGGACAGTACCGGATTGACGCTTGCTATAATGCGCACTTCGTCTTTCTGCCGCACGCCATCTAGAAGCGCAATCAGCAGAGAATTAGCATTCATCGCCTGTCAAGAGTCTGTAAAAGCGTGCGTCATCGGGGAGTCACTGACGATGCCTGCGGTTGAACAGCAACATGAGTCGGTTGTCGAGTTGATCATCAACAAGACAATAAACGGAACGATCCGTCTTCTCTCATTGCTTTTCCTGCAACAGAATTCAGAACAAGCGTAAACGGTAGATTTTAACGTATTGCATGTTCCCTAAAGATAAATTCGCGCGCGCCGCCTCCCTATACCGCACCGCCCATCTCTTCTGCCACGAGAAATTTCACGGCTCTTCCCGTAAAACCAAGGTTCTTTCCGCCGGGGCTTTATTCCTTGGCGCGTTCACCATTGGCGCCGCCGGTTTTGCACCGGCCGAGCCGGACACCTCCGACGCGCCGGTTCACGCCATCACCAAAGACTTGGCCTTGCCTGATCTGAAACAACAGATTGCCCAGCTGGAAGAACGTGACGAGTTTTACGTCAACGAAGAAAAAGTCCGTGCCGGTGACACATTAGCAACATTACTGACCCGACTGGGCGTCGATGACGAGGAAGCAGCCAGCTTCATCAAGTCCGATACGCTGGCCCGCGCCGTCATGCAGTTGCGCGCAGGCAAGCGCGTCATGGCGCGCACCTCTGAAGAGGGCGAGCTGCAACAACTGACCGCCACCCTGAGCGATGGCCGCGACGGCCCGATCAACAATCTGGTGATCGCACGCGACGGCGACAAATTCAAGGCAACGACGGCACCTGCCGTGCTGGAGCGCCGTGTTGAAATGCGTTCGGGCCAAATCCGCTCGTCGCTGTTTGCCGCCACCGACAACGCCCAGATCCCCGACAGCATCGCGACGCAAATCGTCGACATGTTCGCCACCAACATCAACTTCGCGTCGGACCTGCGCCGCGGCGACCGCTTCAACGTGGTCTATGAAACCTTCTACAACAACGGAGAACCGGTACGCACAGGCCGCGTGCTTGCGGGTGAGTTCACCAACGCCGGCAACACCTATCAGGCCGTCTGGTTCGATGAGCCGGGCAGCAAAATCGGCGGCGGCTATTACTCCTTCGACGGCAAGTCGCTGAAGAAAGCCTTCCTCAAGTCGCCATTGGCCTTTACCCGTATTTCGTCAGGCTTTTCGATGCGCGTGCATCCTATCCTCGGTATCTGGAAGCAGCATACCGGTGTCGACTTCGCGGCGCCGACCGGCACCCCGATCCATGCATCGGGCGACGGCGTGGTGGATTTCGTCGGCAAGCAAAACGGCTACGGAAACATCGTCGTGATCAAGCACTGGAGCGGTTATTCCACTGCCTACGGTCACATGAGCCGCTTTGTCTCGGGCTTGCGCAAGGGCGACAAGATCAGCCAGGGCGAAGTGATCGGCTACGTCGGCATGACGGGCTGGGCAACCGGGCCGCATCTGCATTACGAATTCCGTGTCAACAATGTGCCGCGCAATCCGCTGTCGGTAGACGTGCCTAACGCACAACCGCTGGGCGGCAATCAACTGGCGCGCTTCCGCACGGTGTCGACCGACATGAGCCGCCGCCTGTCGCTGCTGCGCCCTGCCGACGGCAATGGTGTCACGCTGGCTTCACGCTAAGCTCAGTCGTATCAGCGCTCTCTGAGTGCATAAAACCGGTGATGGAATCGCTGTAAAATGCAGCGATCTCATCACCGGTTTTTCTATGTCCACCGATCTCGATCCTCCACGCTCCGCCTCGTCCTCTCTCTACATCGGCCTGATGTCGGGCACCAGCCTCGACGGTGTCGATGGCGTGCTGGCTTCGCTGCCGGCCGATGCAGACGGACAGCCGATGGCAACGCTGGCGACTGCTTATGTGCCCTTTCCCGATGATTTGCGCGCGGCCCTGATGGCCTTGCAAGCCAACGGCGAAAACGAATTGCAGCGCGAGGCGATGGCAGCCAATCAACTGGCCGTCTATTACGCGCAATGCATCGCCGAGTTACTGGAAAAAAGCGCCATTCCGGCAGCCTATATCCGCGCCGTCGGTGTACATGGGCAGACGATCCGTCATCGCCCTGAACTGGGCTATACGCGTCAGACCAACAATCCATCGCTGCTGGCGGAGTTGTGCGGCATCGATGTGATTGCCGATTTCCGCAGCCGCGATGTTGCTGCCGGCGGTCAGGGTGCACCGCTGGTACCGGCCTTTCATCAGGCGGTCTTCGGCAGCGAAGAGCAGGCACGCGTGGCAGTCAACATTGGCGGCATCAGTAACATCAGTATCCTGCCTGCCGGCAAACTGGAAGCAACGTCCGGTTTCGATACCGGCCCCGGCAATGTATTAATGGATGCATGGATCGCTCGCCACCAGGGCCAAACCTATGACGCCGACGGCGCCTGGGGCGCATCCGGCAAACCCGATGCAGCGCTGTTGGCCGCCTTGCGCAGCGACGCCTATTTCGCGTTGCCGCCGCCAAAGAGCACCGGTCGGGATCTGTTCCATATCGAATGGCTGGATGCACAATTGGCATCACACAAGGAGTTGACGCCCGCCGACGTACAAGCGACCTTGACCGCCTTTACCGCGACGACCATTGCCGACGCGATCCTCAAGCATGCGGCACAGACCGGCGCCGTGTATGTCTGCGGCGGCGGCGCCTACAATGCCTACTTATTGAAATTACTGGGAGAAGCCTTGTCGGCCGGCGCAGAACGCGCTATTCCGGTGTTATCCACGGAAGTACTGGGCATCGCCCCGAATCACGTGGAAGCCTTGGCCTTCGCCTGGCTGGCGCAGCGCTTTTGCCTGCGCTTGCCGGGCAACCTGCCGGCGGTCACCGGCGCACGTGGCTTGCGCGTGCTCGGCGGACTCTATCCAGCGCAATAATTAGTAGCAAGTATTAGCTTAGATTATCAGTAACGATAGACCCTTCCGCCATCCAGGCGGACGCGGTCGCCGACGCGCAAGTTATCCGTGCTGTCCTGCGCGAAGCTTTGCATGGAGCCGTCATTCATGCGTACGCGGATATTGTAGACCTCGCGTCCGCCATGATTTTTCTGCACCTGATTGCCGACCACACCACCGCCTACGGCGCCGGCAACGGTAGCCGCCGTCCGGCCCGAGCCGCTACCGATCTGGTTACCCAACAGACCACCTACAACGCCGCCGACAACCGCGCCACCGACACCGTTGCTTTGCTGATGGCTGACTTCGATCTCTTCGATCACGCCGGTGCTGGAATTGGAATACGAAGGCGGCGCGTTCGGGCCGGTTGGCGCTGAACGATAATCCGGACCGCCGGCACAGCCATTGAGTAGCGCAAGCATGCTCAAGCCAACGGCGAGCAGGGAGATGTAGTGGTGTTTCATGACGATGTCCTTTTGTGGCTTCAACCCCATCGTGAGGTGATGTGGTCATTGTTGACGCTCAAGCCCGTGCGCGACATCAGCGAACGACGCAAGCTCTTGTCAGACCGTGTCCTACACGATCCGCGGTATGACGATAAAAACCCCCTTCTGTTCCTGCGTGTCAGCCATCCTTCTGCTTACACAATGCGCCGAGAAACAAATCTGGAAGACGCTTTAAATATTTCTAAGAAGCAACACTTTCGTACCCTGCCCCGCCGATCTTCAGCCACATGGCCGGACCTGGTGTTGCGTCCAGACACAAGCCCATTCTGTCGGCATATCGATTAACAGCCGTTCCAAACCCCGTCTTCTCTGCCTCATGCGATATCCACTTCACATGCAAAGATAGGGACAGCAAATAAGCCTTCGCCACCGCCAAGCCCCGGAAGACCATTGTTAAAGGATCGAAAATGAGAAATTTCTCTCGTCGCGTCTCCGCTTCGATAGGAATTCTGCTGGCCTTGCCCCTGATGACGGCACAAGCGCAGGAACCTAGCCAAATCGTTCTCATCGGCCTGATCGGCTCCATGAAGCTGGTGCGCGGACAGACCGCACACGACGCCGCTCAGCTCGCAATAGACGAAGCCAATAAAAGCGACATCCGTATCGGCGGCAAGCTGACCCGCTTCAAACTGTTTGTCGCCGACGACAAGAACGATGTGAACATCGCCGCCATCACCGCGCGCGCTGCTGTCGCGGCCGGCGTGGTGGGCGTGATCGGGCACCTGACGACAGACGCCAGCATTGCCGCAGCACCGGTATACAGGGATGCGGGCATTCCACAGGTGTCCCCTACGGCAGCGGGACGGGAGTTCACCAAACTGAATTACCCGACCATCTTCCAAATGCTGGGCAACAGCGAAGTCACACCGAAATATCTGGCTGAAGCAGCGCTTGGCGTCATCCGTGCGCGCCGTATCGTAATCATCGACGACAACACCTCGCTCGGCGTCGACCTCGCGAAAAATTTCATCGCCAATCTGCAACGCAAAGGCGTGCGTGTCGTGGAGCACGAGCAATTGGCGAGCGCCCGGACTTCGGAATTCAATACAGCCATTGCAAAAATCCAGAACGCCAATGCTGACCTGGTGTGTTTCGCCGGTATCTTGCCGCAAACCATGGCCTTGTCGTCGCGTCTGCAGCAAATGAATATGAATGTCCCGCTGCTGCTGGCCAGTGGCGCTATCAACAGCGATTTTCCTCAGCGTTCTGACGAATATCCGGAAGGCACCATGGTGCTGGCGCCCGGCATTGCGCCTGACAAAGTTGCGGATTATAAAAGGCTGGTGGCAACTTACAGGGAAAAATTCAAAGCACCGCTGATACCCCAATCCTGGCTGACCTACGACGCCGTCGGCATATTGATCGATGCGATGAAGAAGGCCGACTCAACCACCCCGCAGCGGCTCCCGGCGATCTTGCACAAGATAAAATTCAACGGCGTGTCGGGACAGATTTCTTTCGACCAGGAAGGCAACCTCAACAATCCCCGCTACACGCTGTACCGCGCCGGTAAGGGAAGCTGGGAAGCGGTGAAGACCTTTCCGTAGAACGCAGTTCATCACCAAGCGTGAGGGAATGCGTTTTAATTGAGCCAGCCGCGGCGGCGGAAGTACCAGAACGGCGCAATTGCCGAGCCGATCATCATCAGGATCGCTAGTGGGTAGCCACCGCCCCAATGGAGCTCGGGCATCCATTCGAAGTTCATGCCGTAAATACTGGCAATCAACGTCGGCGGCAGGAAGGCGACCGAAGCCACCGAGAAGATCTTGATGATCTTGTTCTGGTTGATGTTGATGAAACCGACAGTGGCATCCATCAGGAAGTTGATCTTGTCGAACAAGAAGGCGGTATGGCCGTCCAGCGATTCGATGTCGCGCAGGATCTGGCGCGCGTCTTCGAACTGCTCCGAACTCAACAAGCGGCCACGCATCAGGAAGCTCACGGCGCGGCGCGTATCCATCATGTTGCGGCGGATGCGTCCGTTCAAATCTTCCTCGTGGGCGATGGTGTTGAGCACGTCGGCAGCAGCCTGGTCGGAGAGGCTTTTCTTGAGCACACTGTGGCTGACGGCTTCGAGCTTCTGATAAATGCCTTCGAGTGCATCCGCCGAATATTCGGCATCGGTTTCGTACAAGTCGAGCAACACGTCGCGATAATCACCGATCGAACCGGGACGCGAACGCGCGCGCATGCGCACCAGGCGAAATACCGGCAGGTCTTCCGCATGGACTGAGAACAGGATGTTGCGTGCCAGGATGAAGGCCACGGTCATGGTGGCCGAGGCGTCGTTTTCGCCTTCGAACAAGAAATCGGTGCGCAGATGCAGGTCGCCGTTTTCCGCTTCGAAATAACGCGCGGAAGCTTCAATGTCGCTGAATTCGTCTTCGTCCGGCAAGGTCACGCCGTAGATGCTTTTGACCCAGGCGCGCTCGTCGTCGGTCGGCTCGGTCAGGTCGACCCAGACCGGCACGATGTTTTCCAGATCGCTGCGGCTATCGATATTGACCTGATTCAGTCGACCATTTTGCAAAACAAAAACATTAATCATGTGATCTCACTGTCAGGACAAGTCGACTGGACGGATAGTGTGTAACGGCGCGGTAACAAAGCGGTTCACGACCTGCCGTCGAACTGGAACGCAAGTGTACGTTCAAGCTTGTCGGCAAGCAAGCGCCACAGCTGCGGCCGCCTGCTACCTCGCTTATTTTCGGGAAGACGACTTGGCGGCGGGCTTGGCGGGCGGCTTTTCCACCGGCTTCACCGGCGGCAGCTCGGCCGCTCCCATGCGGCGCAGGATCAGGCCTGTCCGGTTGGCGAGGTAGGCAGACCCGGGATTCTTGTCGTAGAAGCGCGGACGCGGCAGCATCACCGCCAGCCTCGCCGCCTGGCTCGGCCCCAGATTGACCGCACTGGTGTTGTAGTAATGCAGCGACGCTGCCTCGGCGCCAAAGACGCCATTCCCCCACTCCACCACATTGAGATAAATCTCAAAGATGCGCTGCTTGTCCATCAGGAATTCCAGCATGTAGGTAATGACGAATTCCTGCGCCTTGCGAATATAGCTGCGCTCACCGGAAAGGAACAGGTTCTTCGCCAACTGCTGGGTAATGGTGGAACCGCCGGCGACGACCTTGCCCTTCTTGTTGTTCTTTTCGTAGGCTTTTTGCAGGGCATCCCAGTCGACACCTTCATGCTCGGAGAAATTGGAATCTTCCGACGCAATGATGGCGCGCTTGAGGTTATTGGAAATACGGTTGTAAGGCACCCAGCGGAATTGCAATTGCGCGTTGGGATTTTTTTCTTGCAGGATGGACAATTGCTGACGCATGAAACTGGTCGAATCAGGATTGTGATCAACCCACCACCAGATCTGCACGAAGAAATACAGTTGCAGCAGCAACACTAAGGTTAAAGGCAACACGATCAGCCACAGGAACAGCTTGCGCAAGAGCTTCATTTTTCTGATGTTTGTTATTGATTGATACAGCGCCCGATGCCGGGAAATCCTGAAACGATGACCTCAGCTTTGATTCAGTTGCGCGCGCAAGGAGGCAAACACATCTGCAGTTTCCGGCCGCACGCCGCGCCATAGAAAGAATGCCTCCGCCGCCTGCTCCACCAGCATGCCCAGACCGTCGCGTGCGATGGCACCGTGGCGCGCGGCAAACTCCATGAATACCGTCGGCTGCTTGCCGTACATCATGTCGTAAGCCAGTGTTGTTGCCTCAGCTGTACGCGAAAAAACGCTCACGGGAATCGGCGGCACGTCGGCAGCGAGACTGGCAGACGTCGCGTTGATCAGCACATCAAAGGCGCCGGTCAGCTGTGCATATTCTGCGGCGACCAGATTGCCGTACTCGGCAAATTGCGTCACCAACTCCTGTGCTTTGGCGTGCGTGCGATTGGCCAACACCAGCTCGGCAGGCTTTTGTTCAAGCAAGGGCAGCAGGGCGCCGCGTGAAGCACCGCCGGCGCCAAGCAGTAAGACCCGCTTCCCGGCCAGCGCAACACCGGCGTTCTGGACAATATCCACCACCAATCCTGCGCCATCCGTGTTGTCGCCGAGGATGCTGCCGCCTTCAAATTTGAGCGTATTGACTGCACCTGCCAGGCGCGCACGATCGGTTAAGCGATCAGCCAGCGCGTGCGCTTCGAGCTTGAAAGGCACGGTGACGTTGGCCCCTTTGCCACCGTTGGCGATGAAAACCTTGACTGCCGCCTTGAAACCTTGCAACGGCGCCAGCAGGCGCTCATAGCTCAGTTGTTGCGTAGTCTGCGCGGCGAACTGCGCATGGATTTCAGGCGACTTGCTATGGGCAATCGGATTGCCGATGACGACGTATGCATCCATTTTCTTCTCAGCGTGAGCTGCTCATGTCAGTCTGCAAAGTTTCTTCGTGCGTAAAACGAAAACGGGTGATGATTTCCCAGATATCGTCCTTGCTGGTCGTGCGCATGTTGTCGGGAAAACGCCCGAACGGCGCCGAACGCCGGACAATCGCCAGAGCCGCACTATCCAGCGCCGCGTTACCGGAACCGCGCTCGATACGCACGCCGCCTTCCTTATCGTAAATCGTGCCGTCCTGGAAAACCGGAATATAAATCACCAGTTCGCCGTACAGCTTCTTGCCGTCCCACTGCGGAAAATTGAGCGTGCCGAGCCGTTCGATTTTTTCCTGCATTGCCTTGTAATACAAAGCGTAGCCAGCCTCACGGGTGCGCGCAGTGATCTGCGTCTTCTTCGGCCGCTTATTGTATTCCTCAATGTTCTTGGCGACTTCGGCTTCCATCCGCGCTACGGCCTTGGCGGTATCCAGCAAGTCCTTGGCGTTGATCTGCGGCGTGACTTCCTTCGGCTTTTCGCGCTCAGGCGTGGCGACGGTCTGGGTGGTCTTGTTCATCTGCGACAGAATCTTCTGCTGCTGCGCTTCCAGTTCGGCCACCTTGCGCTGCGCGGCCTTGACACTGTCGCCATTCTCGACCTTGCGCATGTCCGGCAGCGGCGACTTGGCGCGACCTTCATTGGCGTTGCCGCCGCCATCCAGGTTGGCCTGCGCAATGGCGTCGGCCTTGACCGGTGCCTTGTCGTGCTTGGCGTTGACCAGGATCACTTCCAGCCCCGGATCGGCAGGCTTGAGCCTGAACGCATCCGGCGCAGCGAAGTGCACGCCGAGCAAGATCGCGTGGATCACCACGGAGCCGGCCAGAGCGATGGTCAGGAAGCGATTGTCGGCAAAATATTTCACAGGCACTTCAATAGATGAAAAACGCGATTTTACGCCAAAGCCCAGGTCATTCCGCAGCCGGGACAGGAGTGGTGGTGGCGCCAGCAGTCTCATCACCGGCATTGTCTCCGGCCGATTCTTCAGCACCTTCAGCCGCTGCTTCGGCATCTTCTTGCGCAGCATCTTCCATGCCTTGCAGCATGGCTTCGTCTTCTTCATCCATCGGCTCGGTGTCAGCTGACTGCTGCGCAGTCGGAATCTCCAGCAAGCGCGCTTCGACGGTCAAGTCGACTTCATCCCAGCGCAGCAGATCCAGCTTGACCTGCAAACCGCGCGCAACCTGCGGCATGCCCGGCAGGCGAATCACCAGTGGAATGTCGACCAGACGCAAAATCTCGTCCTTCAGCACCACGGCATCGACTTGTCGCGCCTGTTCTTGCGCCAGCCAGCGCAGGCACCAGTAGCGCTCCATCCCGGACTGGAAGTCGGCATAGCCGGAATAGGCCGAATCGAACGCCGAGACAATGGCGAACAAATCAGCGTCGCGCGGCTTGAACGGTGCTGCCAGCGGCGCGGTGACACCATGCTCCAGGCACGCCAGGATCTGCCATTGATTGACCAGATCGGTATAGCGGCGCAGCGGCGAAGTGCTCCACGCATATTGATCGACGCCGAGGCCCTGATGCGGCGCGGCGTGCGTGACCATGCGCACTTGCATCTTGGCGGCCCAGCCACCGGCTCCGCCGCCTTGTGCGCGGTAGATGCCCGGCACGCCATGGTCAGCCATGAACTTGCCCCAGGTGCTATTGGCGAAGATCATCAGTTCGGCGACGATCTTGTCCAGCGGCGCACCGCGCTTGCGGCGCGTGATGGTGACGACATCATTGTCGACGTAGAAATTGAAATCGACGCGGTTGTTCTGTTCCGGACGCAGGCCGAAACTTTCGCGCTTGGCCATACGGCCCCGCTCCAGCACTTGCACCCATTGCCACAGCAAGCTGATGTCGTCCTTGTGCGGATACTCGCCGCTGTTTTCTGCCAGTGCCTCTTCAGTGACCAGCGCATCCAGATCGTTGTGGCGCAGGTTGGCGGAAATCGGCACGATCTCGGCGCGCGTCTCGGTGGAGATCACGCTCCAGTCGGATGGATCGAGCGTGGCGTAGAGCGACAAGGCCGGGCATTTCTTGCCTTCGTCGAGCGTAAACGCTTCGACCAGCGAATCGGGCAGCATGGTGATTTTTTCACCGGGCATGTAGACCGTCGACATGCGCTGACGCGCCATGGCGTCGATCGCATCGTCGCGCTTGATGCCCAGACCCGGTGCAGCGATATGGATGCCGACGCGCACGTTGCCGTCAGCCAGTTTGACAACCGACAAGGCATCATCGATTTCAGTCGTGGTGACGTCATCGATGGAGAAGGCCTGCACATCCGCCAGCGGCAAATCAGCGGGCACGGATGGAATTTTCACCTCAGGGAAACCACTGCCCTTGGGGAAAAATTCAAACAGGAATTTGGCGTAATGCAGATCCTTCGGCGACGCCAGGCCGCCGGTCGACAGCATCAGGCGCGGCGGCGTGGTTTGCAATTCTCGGCAGGCGGCGTCGAGCGCCTTGAATTCGATACCGTTCTTGTCGGGACGGAACAGCAATTGCAGCGCCATCGGTTTGAAAGAGTCCGGCAATTTTCCGGCTTTCAACTCTTCGACATACTGCGCCTGCACCAGTGCTTGCTGCTTCTTCTTTTCGATACCGGCCAGCGCGGCTTGTAACGATGCCTGCGGCGCAGCTTTATAACGCCCTTTACCCTTGCGGTAAAAATAAATCGGCGACGAATGCAAGCGCAGCAGCAAGCCGGCGGCCTCATGCGGCAACGGTGCATGTCCGAAATATTCCGTACCCAGCTCGGCAAAGCCAAACTCGTCTTCACCCGCGACTTCCCACAGAAAATCCAGGTCGATGTCCTGCGCGATGGCTTGCGCGTCTTCCAGCAACTTGGCCGGGCTCGGCGAGGCGAACTGCAGCATCACGTCCTTGGACTTGACCTTGCTGCGCTTGCCCGATGCCATCTCGACCTGATAGGCCTCGCCTTGCTGCGACAGCACGGCGCCAGCCTTGAAATCACCGGATTCTTCAAAAAATAAATTCATCGATTGTTGCTTACATATTCAATGCCATCAGCGTGCTGAGGGCGGGTAAAAAAACATCGGTCACCAGCATGACGCTGCCGTGACGACGAAACAGAGAGCGGCGCGCATACAAAGGCTGCAGCGGCGGCTGAGAATGAAGATCAAGCGCCTGACGCACGCGGCGCACCAACGGATGACCGGCGTGCAGGCGGGCGAATTGAATCGGCGCGCGCGTCACCAGCGGATCGGAAAACAAACTGCCGCCCAGCGGTCGATTGCCGAGGCGACGAAAAAAAGGCCAGGCCGCCGCCGATGCCAGCGGTGTGATCGTATGGCCGAACAACACCGGATGACCGTCGCAATGCAGAATGACGTCGCGTTCTTCAACCGCCTCGCGCGGGGTCAGTTCGAGAAGCGCGCATTCATCCTGCAGGGCATTACCGGGACGCTGGCGCAGACGCTGCACGCGCAGCTCGTCGCAACGCGCACGCAGCTTGAAAGTCATCGAGCCGGGGTCCGCCAGCCATTGCCGCAACTGCGGTCCGGCCTGCACTGCATTCGGATGATCGAACCAGCGCGCACGGCCAAGCAGCTTCTCCATCAGCTTAGTGCCTCATCGCCGGCTTGCAAGCTGTTCGGCGGATTCAATGGATTCAATGGATTCAATGGATTCAAAGGCTCTACCTCCACACCGCAAAACGCCAGCACATCGTCGGCATAGTCGGCGAATTCGCTGATGCCATGGTCGCTTCCTTCGATCACGATTTGCTTCGCGCCGGGGTAATGCGCCGTCATCTCGCGCCAATCCAGTACTTCGTCGCCAGTCGCGGCAATCAGGAAATAGCGCTCCGGACGGGTAATCTTGTCCACGGTCAAGGCGCGCAACTCATCGATGTAGGCGTGCTTGAATTCAAAAGGCTCGTCCGAGTGGTATTGCGTCGTGACGCCAACGTAAGACTCCAGATCGCGTGGCGGCTTGACGGCCGGATTGAGCAAGACAGCGCGGCAACCCAGATGCTCTGCCAGCCAGGTCGCATAAAAACCGCCCAGCGACGAGCCGACCACCGTCAGTTGCTCCACCGGAAACTGCGGCGCGAATTGCTCAACATGCTCCAGCGCCAGCTTGATTGCGGCAGCGGGCGAAGCCGGCAGTTGCGGGCAGTCATATTCCGGCAGACGTCCCAGCGCCTGCAAACGTTCGGCCATGTAACGCGCCTTGAACGATTGCGGCGACGAGCGAAAGCCGTGCAGATACAAAATCATGCGAGCGCGTCCAGCAACTTCTGATGGACGCCGCCGAAACCGCCGTTACTCATGACCAGCACATGATCGCCCGGACGTGCTGCCTGCTTGATCGCCTGCACCAGCGCGCCGAGGTCGTCGAACGCCTGGGCTTTGTCACCCAGCGGCGACAGCGCTTGCGCCAGATCCCAACCCAAGGCTTCCTTGCCGCTGCCCTTGGCGCCGTAGCCGAACACCAGGTCGGCCTCGGTCAGGCTGGCGGGCAAGGCATCTTTCATGGTGCCCAGCTTCATCGTATTGGAACGCGGCTCCAGTACGGCGAGGATGCGCCCGCCACCATTCTTGCCGACCTTCTTGCGCAGACCGGCGACCGTGGTGGTGATGGCGGTCGGGTGATGGGCAAAGTCGTCGTAGACGGCGATGTTGTTCACCGTGCCGCGCAACTCCATGCGGCGTTTGACGTTTTCGAACTTTTCCAGCGCGGCGATCGCCTGCGCTGCCGGCACGCCGACATGGCGCGCGGCGGCAATTGCCGCCAATGCATTCATGCGATTATGTTCGCCGGTCAGCGACCACTGCACGGTGCCTTGCGGCTCGCCGTTGAAGGCGATATCGAAACTGCCGTCGTCGTGGGTCTTGAGCGACCAGCCTTTTTCTCCGGCCGCTACGCCAAAATTCTCGTGCTCGCTCCAGCAACCGCGTGCAATCACACGCTCCAAGGCGGGTTCGCGGCCATTGACGACAAGGCGGCCGATGCCGGGCACAGTACGCACCAAGTGATGGAATTGCGTCTCGATGGCCGTCAGATCCGGGAAAATGTCGGCGTGATCGTATTCGAGGTTGTTCAGGATTGCGGTCTTGGCGTGGTAGTGCACGAACTTGCTGCGCTTGTCGAAGAAGGCGGTGTCGTATTCATCGGCTTCGATGACGAAGAAGATCGAGTCTTCTTTTTTGCCATCCTGGTTTTTGTCATCCTTGCCAGACAAGCGCGCCGAAATACCGAAGTTCATCGGCACGCCACCGATCAGAAAGCCGGGCGCATAGCCGCAGTCTTCCAGAATCCAGGCCAGCATGGCGGACGTCGTGGTCTTGCCGTGCGTACCCGCGACGGCCAGCACCCATTTGTCCTGCAGGATGTGATTGCCCATCCATTCCGGCCCCGACACATAAGGCAGGCCGCGATTGAGGATTTCTTCCATCAGCGGATTGCCGCGCGACACCACATTGCCGATGACAAACAGATCAGGTTGCAGCTTGACTTGCTCGGGATCAAAACCCTGGATCAACGCTATCCCCTGAGCTTCCAGCTGTGTGCTCATGGGCGGGTAGACATTGGCGTCGCATCCGGTGACCTTGTGACCGGCTTCTTTCGCCAGTACCGCCAGGCCACCCATGAAGGTGCCGCAAATGCCGAGGATATGAATATGCATAGTGAATCTTGATAAGGAATCCCGAGATTTTACCTGAGCGGAGGGCCTCGTCGGGCGATAACTACAAGCTCGGGGTATTATTGCGGCCATGCATTTGACCGACATCGAACTCTTACGCTCAGAAATCGCCGCCGCGGCAGCCCGCATGATTGCCGAGGACGGCGCCGACTACGCCACCGCCAAGCGCAAGGCGGCGCGCCAGATCCTGGGCGACAACAAGACGCGCGGCGACGTTCTGCCCGATAACGCGCAGATCGAAGAAGAAGTCCGCCTCTATAACGAGCTGTTCTTCGGCGACACCCAACCTGCCCGTTTATTGCATTTGCGCCAACTGGCGGTGCAATTGATGGAGGAACTCGCACGCTTCAATCCCTATCTGACCGGGGCGGTGCTCAACGGCACGGCCGGCGAGCACTCTGACATCCATTTGCAATTATTTACATCGAGCGCAAAAGACGTCGAAATTTATCTCTTGAACAAGAATATCAATTTCGATGTCAGCGAAAGCCCCCATTTCAAGAGCAGCCACAAGGGCGGCCACGAACCGGTGGAGACGCTGAGCTATCTGCTGCCGCAACGCGGCGCGGCACCGGAAGGCGTCCACCTGGCGGTGTATGATGTCGACGACTTGCGCGGCGGCATCAGGACGTCTGCCGGCAAACGTGCCGAACGCGCTGATATCGATGCGGTACGCCGCCTGATCATGGAAGAAAGCTGATGAAGACGCGAAACATATTCCTGTTTATCCTGGTTGCCGCCATCGCCGCAGGCGTCGGCGTGGTCACCAGCCACAAGCAAAACCAGCCGGCACCGCAGACGCCTGAAGCGAAAGCCGTCGCCAACCTGTTTGCGCAGACCATGCCCGACGCCACTGGCAAGCCACAAGCCTTGTCACAATGGAAAGGCAAGCCGCTCATCATCAACTTCTGGGCCACCTGGTGCGCACCGTGCGTAGAAGAAATGCCTGAGCTGGCAGCCCTGCAGGCCGAAGTCGCTCCGGTGCAAATTATCGGCATCGGCGTCGATTCCCAAGAGAACATCGCCCAGTTTGCAGAAAAATTCCATATCTATTATCCTCTCTACGTTGCCGGGACCGGCGCCACCGATCTGCTGCGGCAGTTCGGCAATCAAGCCGGCGGTCTCCCCTTCACGGTCTTGGTAGGACTGGACGGAAACCTCAAAAAGGTCTATCTTGGGCGCCTGAATTTTGATGAGCTGCGCCGCGACCTCGCCTCCTTCAAAAACATGTAAATAAAGTTTTTCTTGCCAAATGAAGGCATTTGACGGCAAAATGCGCGCATCGTCGTCAAACGGAGCTTTATCTCCATGGCAATAAACCTTCTCCTCCTCAATGGACCCAACCTGAATTTACTGGGTACCCGGGAGCCTGAAGTCTACGGATCAACCACCTTGGCAGACATCGAACAGCGCGCGGCTTTGCAGGCCAGCAAAGCCGGTGCGACGCTTAACGCCTTCCAAAGCAACCATGAAGGCGCGCTCATCGACCGCATTCATGCGGCCAGGAAAGAAGGCGTCGACGCCATCGTGATCAACCCGGGCGGTTTGACGCACACCAGCGTGGCCTTGCGCGACGCGTTGGCCGGTGTGGCGATTCCGTTTGTGGAAGTACATATTTCCAATATTCACCAGCGCGAAGAGTTTCGCCATTTTTCTTACCTGTCCGGTATTGCCAAGGCCGTGCTGTGCGGCTTCGGCGTCGACGGCTACCGTCTGGCAATTGATTATCTGCTCCAGCAGCCATAAGGACACCACCCCGATTTTCTGGCCGGCATCGCCGCGTGGCATTCAAAATTCAGCGCCAGGCGTTGAACATGAGGCGATGCCGGCCGGTTTAGTTTGTTATAGCTGTTTTGTTATATCTATTATTACTACTGAGGAATTCACATGGATTTACGGAAACTCAAAACCTTGATCGATCTGGTCGCTGAATCGGATATCGAGGAACTGGAAGTCACCGAAGGCGAGAGCAAGGTTCGCATCGTCAAGTCGTCGGCGACGCCGCAAAATCAAGTCGTGATGATGCAACCGCAAGCTGCTTATCCGCAAACCATGCAAGCCGGCGCCGCTCCTGCGCCTGTCGCTGCTCCGGTTGCTGCAGCGCCAGCCGCGCCTGAAGGCCATATCGTTAAATCGCCGATGGTCGGCACCTTCTACCGCTCCTCCGCTCCAGGCGCTCCGTCATTCGTCGAAGTCGGCAAGGAAGTCAAAGAAGGCGACACCATCTGCATCATCGAAGCAATGAAGCTGTTGAACGAAATCGACGCCGACAAAGCCGGCGTGATCAAGCAAATCCTGGTTGAAAACGGTCAGCCGGTTGAATTCGGCCAACCACTGTTCGTAATCGGCTAAATCCTGCCAGAATGTGGATGGATGGCCTGTAGTTTCATTGAGCCCGGCAATACTTGAAGGTGCTCAGCTGCAGGCCCGCACTGGAATCGCTTCCATGTGCTCCATCCATGGCGGATCTGGTTACCTGTATGTAAACGCTTGACTCTTGGCGACGCACATTTCCTCTTATGTTTGAAAAAATCCTTATCGCCAATCGTGGCGAAATCGCTCTCCGTATCCAGCGCGCATGCCGTGAAATGGGCATCAAGACCGTGGTCGTGCACTCCGAGGCGGACCGCGAGGCGAAATACGTCAAGCTGGCGGATGAGTCGGTCTGTATCGGACCTGCACCTTCCGCGCTCAGCTACCTGAACATGCCGGCGATCATCAGCGCGGCCGAAGTCACCGACGCGCAAGCGATCCACCCGGGCTACGGCTTCCTGTCAGAGAACGCCGACTTCGCAGAACGCGTTGAGAAATCCGGCTTCGTCTTCATCGGCCCGCGTCCGGAAAACATCCGCATGATGGGCGACAAGGTCTCGGCCAAGCAGGCCATGATCCGCGCCGGCGTGCCGTGCGTGCCTGGCTCTGAAGGTGCACTGCCGGACAATCCGAAAGAAATCGTGCAGATCGCACGCAAGATCGGCTACCCGGTCATCATCAAGGCAGCGGGTGGCGGCGGTGGCCGCGGCATGCGCGTGGTGCATACCGAAGCAGCTCTGATCAACGCCGTCACCATGACCAAGACGGAAGCCGGCGCAGCCTTTGGCAATCCGGAAGTCTATATGGAGAAGTACCTGGAGAATCCGCGTCACGTGGAAATCCAGATCCTGGCCGACGAACACAAGCAAGCCATCTGGCTGGGCGAGCGCGATTGCTCCATGCAGCGCCGCCACCAGAAGGTTATCGAAGAAGCCCCGGCACCAGGCATCCCACGCAAGATCATCGAGAAGATCGGTGAGCGCTGCGCCGAAGCCTGCCGCAAGATGAACTATCGCGGCGCCGGCACCTTCGAATTCCTGTACGAAAACGAAGAGTTCTACTTCATCGAAATGAACACCCGCGTGCAGGTTGAACATCCGGTCACCGAAATGATCACCGGCGTCGACATCGTGCAAGAACAGATCCGCATCGCCTTCGGCGAGAAGCTGCGTTATCGCCAGCGCGATATCGAGTTAAAGGGTCACGCGATCGAATGCCGCATCAATGCGGAAGACCCGTTCAAGTTCACCCCGTCGCCAGGCCGTCTGACGGCATGGCACGTACCGGGCGGCCCTGGCATTCGCGTCGATTCGCACGCTTACGCCGGTTACTTCGTTCCGCCGAACTACGATTCGATGGTCGGCAAGGTGATTTCCTACGGTTCGACCCGCGAGCAGGCCATCCGCCGCATGCAGATCGCTCTGTCGGAAATGGTGGTCGAAGGTATTTCGACCAACATCCCGCTGCATCGTGAACTGATGGTGGATGCCCGCTTCATCGAAGGCGGCACCAACATCCATTATCTCGAGCACAAGCTGGCGGAGCGCCCAACCGCGCCACCGGCAGAAAAGCCGGCAAAGAAGTAAGTTGAAACAATAAGTTGAAGCAGTAAAGGCAAAGAAACCGATGGGCTGGACCGAAATTGTTATTCAAGTCACGCGCGATCAGGCTGAGGCATTGTCCGATGCCCTGATGGAAGCCGGCGCCTTGTCGGTGTCGGTGGAAGACGCCGACGAAGGCACCACTGCCGAGCAGCCGCTGTTCGGCGAGCCCGGCATGGAGCCGGCCGAGGCGGCGTGGGAACGCAGCCGCGTGGTGGCACTGGCCGACGTCGATGCCGACCACGCCACGATCGTCACCGACGCCGCCAAAGCCATCGGTCTGGACTATGCATTGCCGTTCGCCCTGCGTTCGGTGGAAGAGCAAGACTGGGTACGCCTGACGCAATCGCAATTCGAACCTATCCATATCGGCAAACGCATCTGGGTCGTGCCTAGCTGGCACGACGCACCAGAGCCGGATGCTCTCGTACTGGAACTCGACCCCGGACTGGCCTTCGGCACCGGCAGTCATCCGACGACGCGTCTGTGCATGGAGTGGCTGGAAGAACATGCCGTCAACGCATCGACGGTGCTCGATTACGGTTGTGGTTCCGGCATTCTGGCGCTGGTCGCCAAAAAGCTGGGAGCGCAGCACGTCATCGGTGTCGACATTGACCCGCAAGCACTGGAATCGGCTCGCTTCAACAGCGAACGCAATACGTGCGAGATCGAATACCACCTGCCGGAAGCCTTTGTCCGCACCTATCCGGAGAATCAGACTTTCGCCATCGTTGTCGCCAATATCCTGGCAGGCCCATTGCAATTGATGGCGCCCATGCTGGCCGGGCGCGTTGCACCGGGCGGTTCGCTGGTGTTATCGGGCGTGCTGGATCGCCAGGCGGATGAAGTGATTGCCGCTTATGCGCCCTATATCACGCTGAGCGTCTGGGCCGAGCATGAAGGCTGGGTCGCGCTGGCTGGCCAGGCACCGACGGAGTAAGCATGCTGCGCCGGATCGTTCTTCGCCATGTCAGCAACACGCGGCTTAACGCGGTTTGGGATTGCGCTGAACCCGGCGAGGTACGCTGATGGCGCTGGCGACTCAATGTCCCTTCTGCCAGACGACATTTCGCGTCGCTCAAGACCAGCTCAAACTGCGTGGCGGCCTGGTTCGCTGCGGTAGCTGCAAGGAAGTTTTCAACGGCAACCAACACCTGGTGTCGCCCGACATCGCGCAACAACTCGTCGCTGCGCCGCCGTCCACCGCCCCCACAACAGAAAAGACAGCAAATCGTCCCGCACCGACGGGATGGCCTATGCTGCCGGGCAATACAAATACGCCCCCCGTCGTTTCTCCACCTGCACCAATACCCTCAATCCCGCCTCGCCCACCGGTAGATTTATCCGCGGCATTTGCCAGCATCGCCGCAGAAACCGACGATGCGCCCTGGGGAACACAGTCGGTCACTCCAACATCGCAACCGGATTCGTCTGAATCGGAAAAAGCCACTGCCTCACCATCCTTCCCGCTGCCGGGGACTCCAGCCAAGTCCGCCGAAACGTCCGCTGCCACGGCGTCGCTGGATCAGGCTGAACAGACTGCGATCAATACCCTGACGCAGGAATTGTCTTATCCGGTTCCGCTCACTTCCTCTGCGCGCGCAGAAGACACGGCGCCCGCTGCAGAGATGGGAGTAGCGGCGGAAGGAACTTCGGAACACAGAGAATCCGAGAACGCAGAAGAGCACGAAGAGGATGAGGAAGAACACGACGAAGAGGAATACGAGGAAGACGACGCAGATACTCCTGCCTTCGTTCAGAAAGCAGAACGCCGCGAACGCCTGCGCCGGATCGGCCGCGTCGTCATGCTTGTCGGCTCGGTATTTCTCACCATCGCCTTGCTGCTGCAGGCTACTTATGTCTGGCGCAATACGATCGCTGCCTGGCTGCCATCGACACGCCCGTTGCTGTCGTCAGTTTGCGCCGCGCTGCATTGCTCGGTCGGCCTGCCCACCAATATCGACCAGTTGTCGCTGGAATCCAGCGAATTGCAACTGGTGCCGCCCAATCAGAATATCTATACCCTGACGGTACTGTTGCGCAATCGCGGCTACAGCGCACAAGCCTGGCCGTACATGGAGCTGACGTTGAATGACGGTGATGAGAAAGCCATCACCCGACGCGTCTTCGCACCGCGCGAATACATCAAATCGGCACAAATGATCGATGACGGCCTGGCCGGCGAAGGCGAACAGCAAGTCAAACTGACGTTTGAACTCGCGCAACCGGCAGCGTCCGGCTACCGCATCTACTTGTTCTATCCCTGACTCTTCTCCGCCATAGCGCACACCGGCTTGCTTAAGCTGTCGGCACGAAAATCCGCAAACCCGGCGGGATTCTTCTACAATGCAGCATTCTTCAACTTTCTCAGACATTCGCCATGAGTTCACTTATCTGCGGTTCGCTCGCTTACGACAACATCATGCAATACGACGGCCGCTTCGCTGATGCGCTGCTGGCGGATCAATTGCACAAGATTAATGTGTCTTTCCTGGTGCCGTCGATGCGACGTGAATTCGGCGGCTGTGCCGGCAACATCGCCTATAACCTGAAATTGCTCGGCGGCGAACCCGTCATCATGGCAACCGTCGGTCAGGACAGCGCGCCGTACATGGAGCGCTTCAAGAACCTCGGCATTTCCACCAAGAGCATCCGCGTGATCGACAGCTCGTTCACCGCCCAATGCTTCATCACCACCGATGCCGGCGGCAACCAGATCACGGCATTCCACCCGGGTGCGATGAGCTACTCGCACGAGAACAAGGTCGCCGATGCAGGTCCGGTGAAGCTGTCCATCGTGGCGCCGGACGGCCGCGACGGCATGTTGCAACATGCAGAACATAGCGCCGAACACGGCATCCCGCTGATTTTCGATCCGGGCCAAGGCATGCCGATGTTCAGCGGCGATGATCTGAAACACTTCATTGACCTGGCAACTTATGTCGCTGTGAATGACTACGAAGCCGAATTGCTGACCGCTCGCACCGGCCTGAGCCTGGAGCAAATCGCCAAACAAGTGTCGGCGCTGATTGTCACGCGCGGCGAGCTGGGCGCGGAGATCTTCACTGACGGCCAGAAGATCGACATCCCTTGCGTGCCGGCAGATGCCATCGCTGACCCGACCGGCTGCGGCGACGCATTCCGCGCGGGCATGCTGTTCGGTCTGACCAAGGGCATGGATTGGGCGACGACAGGCCGCCTGTCCAGCCTGATGGGTTCGATCAAGATCGCTTCGCAAGGCCCGCAAAACCATGCACCGACACTGGCCGAAATCGACGACCGTTTCCACAAGGCCTTCGGTTATCGCTTTGCCTGATTGACTGAAGTAACGACTGACCTCGCTTGCCATCGATGTTCGACACATCGGTGGCAGCGCGATCGGTATTGCCGATATTGCCGGCATTGTCTGAGATGTACGCACACCGAAGACCGCAGGACATTGAAAGGAATCGCCATGAAACGCCTCACTTCTGCCTTGCTCTTCTCACTGTACTCACTGTGCTCGCTGTCGCTCAGCCCGCTCGCATCGGCCGCGCTCAAACCGGGCGAAAAGGCGCCTGATTTCTCGACGCAAGCATCGCTCGGTGGTCAGGTATCCACGTTCTCGCTGGCAGAAACGCTCAAAAAAGGCCCGGTGGTGCTGTATTTTTACCCTGCAGCCTTTACCACCGGCTGCACGATTGAAGCCCACCTCTTCGCCGAAGCCATCGACCGCTACAAGGCGCTCGGCGCTACCGTCATCGGCGTATCAAACGACAAGATTGAGACGCTCAACAAGTTTTCCGTCAGTGAATGCCGCAGTAAGTTTGCGGTCGCAGCCGATACCGATCAGAAGATCATGAAATCCTACGATGCGGTGATGAACAGCAAGTCGGACTATGCCAGCCGCACGTCATACGTCATCGCGCCGGACAAGAGCATCATCTACGAATACAGCAGCCCGAGCCCAGACAAGCATGTTGAAAACACCTTGCAGGCATTGCAGCAGTGGGCGGCAAAGAAGAAATAAGCTGGAGATAGCGCAGAGAAGTTTGGCGTAGGTCATCACAACGCCGACACAAAAACAGGCCGCACGATACATCGTGCGGCCTGTTTTATTTTGACAGCTTGAAAACGATCAGCCGATGGACAGAATCAGGGTACTGACCAGACGCACGGCGATCTGCAACAGTATCAGCGCCGCCAGCGGCGACAGGTCGACATTGCCGATGAGCGGAAGGACCTTGCGCAACGGACGCAGCAGCGGCTCATTGAGCGCCCTTACAAACGGCGCTAACGGCGCATAAGGATTCACCCAGCTGAAAATCGCTTCGATGATCAGCGTGGCCATGAAACCGTAAAAAATCCACTGGAAGAAACGCACCAGCGAAAACAGAATGATGGGTTGGAAATCAAACCCGGAGACGAATCCGACTGCGGCGATGATCGACAACAGCACCACCAGAAAAGCGCCGACAAGGCTGGCCCAATCGTAGCCACCGACACCCGGCAGCACTTTGCGCAGCGGCTTGACCAGCCAATCCGACAACTGAAACACGAACTGCCCCACCGATGCCGGCGGGCGCACTTGCACGACCTGCATCCAGAAACGCAGCAACAGCACTCCAGCCAGCGCGCTGGCGATGGCGTCAACGATCAACATGAAAATGCTATGCAACACGGTTACTCTCCATAAGAAGCTGTTTGCCCATCGGCTCCCGCGGCGCGGAAACCAAGCATGTGCATCGGGTTCAACGCCCAGTGCAGCAGTGCACATACTAAACCATGCAGCGCTCATCCCTATATGGGGACGGCGAATAATTAACAAAGCCCGATTGGAACCAGGCAAGCAATCCCGCGAAATCGCAGATGGCGGATTGCAGCAGCGACGGTCCACCTATCACAGTACAGCAGCGCTCTCCCGGACTATTCGCCGGCGCCAGCGTCGCACTTACCTTGTCGCCCACATCAGCCCCAGATCTGCACCGGCGAAAAAAAACCGCTGCATGAACGAGTCACACAGCGGTATTTTGCACCTGATTACTCAGGCACCAGGCCAGGTCCGATTATGGACGTGTTGTGCCTGTTGGGAACGGCCAAGCTGCTGCCGGGTTCAGCACAGTCTTCACAGCTGGAGCTGCTGCAGCTGGCTTCGCTGCTGGCTTCTTAGCTGCTGGCTTTGCTGCTGCCTTCTTGGCGACAGGCTTCTTAGCTGCTGCTGGCTTAGCGGCCGGCTTTGCTGCAGCCTTGACTGCTGGCTTAGCAGCAGGCTTAGCGGCGACTGCCTTCTTCGCTACTGGCTTCTTCGCTGCAACTGCCTTCTTGGCTGCTGGCTTTGCTGCTGGCTTTGCTGCTGCCTTGGCGACTGGCTTCTTCGCTGCTACTGGCTTCTTCGCTGCGACCGCTTTCTTAGCGACTGGCTTCTTAGCTGCAACTGCCTTCTTCGCTACCGGCTTCTTCGCTGCGACTGCTTTCTTAGCGACTGGCTTCTTGGCTGCAACTGCCTTCTTCGCTGCTACTGGCTTCTTCGCTGCTACTGCTTTTTTAGCGACTGGCTTCTTCGCTGCTACCGGCTTCTTAGCTGCAACTGTCTTCTTCGCTGCTACTGGCTTCTTGGCTGCAACTGCTTTTTTAGGAGCTGCTGCTTTCTTTGCCACTGGCTTTGCTGCTGCCTTAGCTACTGGCTTCTTAGCGGCGACTGCCTTCTTCGGAGCTGCTGCCTTCTTGGCTGCAACTGGCTTCTTAGCGGCGACCGCTGGTTTCTTTGCAGCCGGCTTCTTGGCTGCTGGTTTCTTTGCTGCTGTTGCCATTTTGTTTCTCCTTCTTCACGTGATGGAAAAAATCAAGCTTGATTTAAGAAACCCGTCTGTACCATCGCGATGATGCAGGCGGATTATTCATCGGCACAAGCAAGCTTCTGCTTGCGCTAATGAATTCGGCACCAGCTGAACTGCTGCATCCCCTCACCTATGCAGCACTTCAGCTATCTTGGTCTGGCCTCTACCCCGCTTGTGCAGGGGTTCAGAGCTTCGGTTCGCGCCTTCGCGAACGCCACAACCAAAAAAAACGCCAGCGGATTACACGCTAGCGTCAGGAATACTATTCCCGAAAAACCTTCAGGTTTTTCAAAGGAAAAGCCGCCTGACCCGATTTAATCGAGTTAAGCGGCGATAACAGAGAAGATCGTTTCGGTCTTTTACTGTTCATTAAATTTGGTGAAAGCCTTCCGTATTTTGGCAGTCGGATATCTTGCAAGCTACCCGACTGTTGAGTGCCTCACAAATCTCGCTGAAGAGCATTGACGAGATGGGCACATCATTCCCAGTTAAGCGCGCCTCCGGTTTGGTATTCGATGACTCGGGTTTCAAAGAAGTTGCGCTCCTTCTTCAAATCGATCATCTCGCTCATCCACGGAAACGGATTTTCTTCTTGCGCGAACAGTGGATCGAGTCCGATTTGCTGTGCGCGACGATTAGCGATGAATCGTAAGTAACCTTTGAACATCGGCGCATTCAAACCTAGCACGCCTCGCGGCATTGTATCCTCTGCGTAGCGATATTCCAACTCTACGGCGCTTAAAAACAACGATTTAATTTCGTTTCTGAATTCCGGCGTCCACAAATGTGGGTTCTCCATCTTCACCGTGTTGATCAGATCGATACCGAAATTGCAGTGCATCGATTCATCACGCAGGATGTATTGATACTGTTCAGCGGCGCCCATCATCTTGTTCTGACGGCCCAGTGCAAGGATCTGCGTGAAGCCGACATAGAAGAACAGGCCTTCCATGATGCACGCGAAAACGATCAGCGACTTCAGCAGCTTCTGGTCATTCTCTGTCGTGCCGGTCTTGAACTCAGGATCGGTCAGCGTGTTGATGAACGGGATCAGGAACTCGTCCTTGTCGCGAATCGACTTCACTTCGTGATACGCGTTGAAGATCTCCGCTTCGTCCAGACCCAGCGACTCAACAATGTATTGGTAGGCGTGTGTGTGGATCGCTTCTTCGAACGCCTGGCGCAGCAGGTATTGACGGCATTCCGGCGCAGTGATGTGGCGGTAGGTGCCCAGCACGATGTTGTTGGCGGCGAGCGAGTCGGCGGTGACGAAGAAGCCGAGGTTGCGCTTGACCAGACGACGCTCGTCTTCGGTCAGGCCGTTTGGATTTTTCCACAGCTCGATGTCGCGCTGCATGTTGATTTCCTGCGGCATCCAATGGTTGGCGCAGCCAGCCAGGTATTTATCCCAAGCCCATTTGTACTTGAACGGCACCAGCTGATTGACGTCGGTGTGGCCGTTGATGATGCGCTTGTCGGCTGCGTTGACACGGCGGGTTACGTCCACCGGCGCCTCGTCTTTGGTAACCAGAGCAGGATTCAGCGCAACATCAGAGAACTGCGGACGTGCATTGTTGATAGAGGCCGATTGCAATTGAGGCTGAGGCGTTTGCGAGGCGTGCGGCGCGGACGGTGCCGGCGAGGCCTTCACTTCATCATCCCAAGAGAGCATGTTTTGATCCTTTACTTAATTTACTTTGACGTCCCGACGCGGCCGGGATGTGACTTATGACATTGATGCAGGCGGCGCGTTCATCTTCCGGAGAAGACTGCCGCCGGACTTGCCGGCGGCTGCCACCTGTTTTTACTGTGTTTTGATTACTGGCAGGCTTCGCACTCTTCAAAGCCGTCATCGCCTGGACGCAGATAGCATGCTTCGCCGTCGGCTTCTGCTTCAACTGCTGCTGCCGCCACGGTTGCCGTGCTGGCCGCAGACGCCGTCATCGATGCCGGGGCCGAGACAGCCGCTGCACTATGGCTGACGCCGCCGTCGACTGCCACCGCGTTCAATGCGCCGGTCTTGGAAGTCGACTTCTCGGTGTGGGTTGCGCCGATGGTGCGGAGATAGTAGGTGGTCTTCAGACCGCGCAACCATGCCAACTTGTAAGTCTCATCCAGACGCTTGCCCGAAGCGCCGGCCATGTAGATGTTCAGCGATTGAGCCTGATCGATCCATTTTTGACGGCGGGATGCTGCTTCCACCAGCCAGGATGGTTCGACTTCGAAGGCTGTGGCGTAGATATCGCGCAGGTCTTGCGGGATGCGGTCGATCTTGGCCAGGCTGCCGTCAAAGTACTTCAGGTCGGAAATCATGACTTCGTCCCACAGGCCGCGGGCCTTCAGGTCGCGTACCAGGTACTCGTTGATTTCGGTGAATTCGCCCGACAGGTTCGACTTCACATACAGGTTCTGGTAAGTCGGTTCGATGCAAGCCGACACGCCGATGATGTTCGAAATCGTTGCTGTTGGTGCAATCGCCACGCAGTTCGAATTACGCATGCCGAACTCGGAAATGCGCGAACGCAGTGCCGACCAGTCCAGTGTTTCGGACATATCCGCTTCCAGATAGCCACCGCGTTCTTGCGCCAGCAACTTCAGGGAGTCTTGCGGCAGGATGCCGCGATCCCACAGCGAACCACGGTAGGAGCTGTAACGGCCGCGCTCTTCCGCCAGTTCGGTCGATGCCCAGTAAGCGTAGTAGCAAACGGCTTCCATCGAACGATCGGCGAATTCCACTGCGTCCATCGAAGCGTAAGGCACGCGCTTCATGTGCAGGCAGTCCTGGAAGCCCATGATGCCCAGACCGACCGGGCGGTGGCGCAGGTTGGAATCACGTGCCTTCTTGACGGCGTAGTAGTTGATGTCGATCACGTTGTCGAGCATGCGCATTGCGGTGCGGATGGTCTTTTGCAGCTTGACGTGGTCGATCTCGCCGTTCACTAGGTGGGCAGGCATGTTGACCGACCCCAGGTTGCAGACAGCGATTTCGGACTCGTTGGTGTTCAGTGTGATTTCTGTGCACAGGTTCGAGCTGTGAACCACGCCGACGTGTTGCTGCGGCGAACGGATGTTGCATGGGTCCTTAAAGGTGATCCATGGGTGACCAGTTTCGAACAGCATCGACAGCATCTTGCGCCACAGATCCAGCGCTTGCACCTTCTTGAACAGCTTCAGCTCGCCGCGGGCAGCCTTGGCTTCGTAACCGGTGTAGGCTTCTTCGAAAGCCTTGCCGAACTTGTCGTGCAGGTCTGGCGCATCGGATGGCGAGAACAGTGTCCACTCACCCTTTTCCATGACGCGCTTCATGAACAGGTCAGGAATCCAGTTGGCGGTGTTCATGTCATGCGTGCGGCGGCGGTCATCGCCGGTGTTTTTACGCAGCTCGAGGAATTCCTCGATGTCCATGTGCCAGGTTTCCAGATAAGCGCAGACTGCGCCCTTGCGCTTGCCGCCTTGATTCACCGCCACGGCGGTGTCGTTGACCACTTTCAGGAAAGGTACAACGCCTTGCGACTTGCCGTTGGTGCCCTTGATGTGCGCGCCCAGCGAACGGACCGGAGTCCAGTCGTTGCCCAGACCGCCGGCGTATTTGGCCAGCAGTGCGTTTTCCTTGATGGCTTCGTAGATGCCGTCCAGATCATCGGCAACCGTCGTCAGGTAGCACGACGACAATTGCGAACGCAGCGTACCCGAGTTGAACAGGGTCGGTGTCGAGCTCATGAAGTCGAACGACGACAGCAGGTTGTAGAACTCGATGGTGCGTGTCTCACGGTCGATTTCGTTCAGCGACAAGCCCATCGCGACGCGCATATAGAACGCTTGCGGCATTTCAATGCGGGTACCTTGAATATGCAGGAAGTAGCGGTCGTACAAAGTTTGCAGGCCGAGGTAACCGAATTGCAGGTCGCGCTCAGGCTTGATGGCATTGGCCAGTTTCACCAGATCGAACTGGGCCAGCTTGGAGTCGAGCAGCTCGGCGGCGATGCCCTTCTTGATGTACTTGGCGAAGTAGTCCAGGTATTCGGCAGGCGCATCAGCTTGCGCGACTTCCTTGCCGAACACTTCTTTACGGATGGTGTGCATCAGCAGACGCGCAGTGACCTGGCTGTAGGCTGGATCTTTTTCCATCAGCGCGCGGGCAGCCAGAATGGCCGACTTGTGCAATTCTTCAACCGGTACGCCGTCGTAGAGGTTCTTGACGGTTTCGGCCAGGATGGCGTCAGCGTCAACGTGCTTTTCCAGACCGACGCAAGCTGCGGTGATCAGAGTACGCACTTCATCCAAATCCAGCAGGCGGCTTTGGCCGTCTTCCACCACATGCAGTTGCGGCGCAGCGAAATCGGTCTTGGTGTTGGCGCCTTGCTGTGCGCGTTCTTCCATGCGCTTGGCGCGGTACAGAACGTAGGCACGGGCGACATCATGTTCGCCGGAACGCATCAGGGCCAGTTCAACCTGGTCCTGGATATCTTCAATATGGAAAGTGCCGCCGGTCGGCTGGCGACGCACCAGGGCCGAAACGACGTTGGTGGTCAATTGCTCGACCATTTCGCGCACGCGCGCCGAAGCCGCGCCCTGACCGCCGTTGACGGCGAGGAATGCCTTGGTCACGGCAATCGAAATCTTCGATGGTTCAAAACCGACCACCGCACCATTGCGACGGATGATTCTGTATTCACCCAAACCGGAAGCAGGACGAACCGATTGCGAAGACGTTGCTTCGTCTTGGTTGCCCGCTGTGGGAATGACGCCAAAATCTGCCGGGGATTTAGCGGAAATTTCTTGTGTAGAGCGCACTGAGCCTCCTGAAAACTATGATTGACGGACAGCTGAGCTGCCCGCGTTGCCAATAGAACCCTTCATATATATAAGGTGCAAAAATATGAAGAGGTTCACGAATACCAGAAACAGGACGACGCCAATACTGCCGCGAGCGCGACTGCATGTAAGTACGACCTGTTCCGAACTGATTAAATAAAACCTGAAATTGATGCTTGAAATTAATGCTTGAATGGGAGTGCTACCGAGACATCGTTTGAATTGTTGCTTGCCTCAAGACTCGCCATCTCAATGAATCCCAACCAGAAGCCAAACCCTGCAGAATCTGCTCCGGCTCTTGTTGAGAGCCTTGATCCGGGGTCATGAACAGTGACCAAAGTGACCGTGAACAGCTTCTTCCAACCCAAAGAACGACTAAAGAATTACTTACCAAAAACACTACATCTAGTTCCAAAGGAATGATTGAGACTAATTCTAGTGTCTGGAATCGAGAGATGCAACCGCTATTTCTGGATATTTTTATATGTTTTACGCTTGACTTTCACCGACCCCAGAAGGGAAGCGCAATTGCGCTGCTTCAACATGGCAATAGAAATCCTTCTGAAATCTCCGCCATTCGAAAAACGGACCGGGATCGGTCTTTCTTCCCGGCGCGATGTGCTCGTGACCGGCAACATCGGTCAGCGGGTAGCGCTGCCGCAAGGCCACGGCAAGCGTCGCCAGCACCTGATACTGAAGATCGGTGAAGGGCTCGAAGTCGGTGCCTTCCAATTCTATGCCGATGGAAAAATCGTTGCAGCGCTCGCGCCCGTTGAAGGAAGACACGCCGGCGTGCCAGGCGCGGTCGTTGGCCGAGACGAACTGGAGCAGCTGGCCGTCGCGCTGAATGACGAAGTGCGCCGACACCCGCAAAGGACGCAGCTGGTCGAAATACGGATGCGCCTCACAATCGAGCTGATTGCAGAACAGATCACCGATGAACGGACCACCGAACTGCCCCGGCGGCAAGCTGATGTTATGGATCACCAGCAAGTCGGTCACCATGCCTTCGGCGCGGGCGTCGAAGTTCGGTGACGGTTGCCGGCGAGCGTGGTCACACCAGCCGTCGGCGGCGATCGTCAGTTTTGCAGGTATAGAGGGAACTGCGGGGGAGGCTGTCACGGTCAGCTCCGGGCTGACCATCGATATTGCCTTCTGGTCGCTGGAGTCTGCCGTCATGTCAGGAAGACGCCAGCCTCAGGTGTTCTTCGCTGCAGTAAACAATACCCGCAGCGTTCGATACCGATTCGGATGCCGGGAAATGGATGCCGCAGTGGGCGCATTGCACCATGGTCTCGGCTTCCTCCTTGCGCTGTTTGCGCGCAAAAGGATTGCGGCTGGCGCCGGCAGAACCCTGCGGCGAACCGGCGTTTGCCGCGATGGATTTTTTAGCGCGCTGCAGCCAGACCACGACCGCCAATGCGATCACCAGCCAAATGAGATATTTCATACCAGTATCCGATGCAGCACGACTTCGAGCACGAAGCGGCTGCCAACATAGGCGAGCAGCAAGACGGCAAACCCGGTCAGGGTGAAACTGAGCGCAGTGCGACCACGCCAGCCTTGCCATTTACGTCCCGCCAACAACAAACCGAACAGTCCCCAGGACAGCAGTGTAAAGATCGTTTTGTGATCCCACCGGAAGGCCTTGTCAAACAACTGCTCGGAAAACACGACGCCCGACAACACCGTCAGCGTCAACAAAATAAAACCGAAAGCGATCAGCCGGAACAGGATTTTTTCCATGGTCAGCAGCGCCGGCAAACGATCCAGCGCCATCGAGAACCAGCCGCTCTGCGCCGGGCCGGGCCGCGTATGCAGGCGCGACTCCTGCAGCACCATCAGCACGGCGTGGAAAGCAGCGATGGTCAGCGTGCTGTAGGCCAGGATGGAAATGGCGATATGCCACAGAAACCAGTCCGACTTGCCCGTCAGCGCCACCATGTTGCCTGGGAAGACGCTCGGCAGAATCACCGCAACTGCCGCCACCGGCAGTACCAGTACGCGCAGGCTGTCGAGGGAGAAATTGCGATTTTCCAGCCAGTAGGCGGCGACCGACACCCACAAGGTGGCCGACAGCATCACGCCAAAACCGACGCGTACGGCCTCGGGCGCAAACATGTCTGCCATCAGGGCGCCGCCGTGCAACAGCCAGCCGGCCACCGTCCCGATCGAAATCGGCAGACGCCGTTCGGAAGGCAGGAAGGCGCAACCCAGATACAGGAGTGCAGCCAGAATGAAAAAATAAGTTTGCATCGACTAAGTTTACACCATGTCGCGAATTCACTGACTGCCGACAACGTGATGAGAGCGCGCTACGGGCCTGCTGAACGGTCTTGCCGGGAGGTAAATACGAAACCACCATATTGCCTCGGGCTAAAGCAATATGGTGGGGATCAAACCGCCAAAATCAATGGCGTAGTACGCTGCGATTCAATACGTCAATCGACTGCCGCAGCGCGCATTTCGTCGTGATGATGACGCTGCTGCTCTTCCATGACCAGTTGGCCGAGTTCACGCTTCAGGGCGTTGAACTCAGGGGCCGCCGGGTCGCGCAGGCGCGGCAGCGTGACGGTGATGTCTCGCTTGATGGTGCCGGGACGATAAGTCATGACGACGATGCGGTCGGCCAGATAGATGGCCTCCTCGATGCTGTGCGTCACGAACACGATGGTCTTCTTGAACTCATCCCAGATGCGCAGCAACTCGTCCTGCAGATTGCGGCGCGTGAGCGCGTCGAGCGCGCCGAACGGCTCATCCATCAGCATGATCGGCGAATCCAGCGCCAGCACACGGGCAATCGCCACCCGCTGACGCATGCCGCCGGACAGATCTTTGGGAAAACGGCTGCGGAAGTCGATCAAGCCGAGCTTATCCAGCAACTGCGTCACGCGGGCCTGGATTTCGGCCTTGGCGACGCCTTTGATTTCCAGACCGAAGGCGACGTTCTGCTCCACCGTCATCCAGGGAAACAGCGCGTACTCCTGAAACACCATACCGCGATCAGGGCCGGGCTCGGTCACGACCTTGCCGTTGGTAGTAATGCTGCCGCTGCTGGGCAAGGCGAAGCCGGCGATGGCGTTGAGCAGGGTCGACTTGCCGCAGCCGGAAGGCCCCAGCAGGCAGACGAACTGGCCGTCAGGAATGTCGAGGTTGATGTCTTTCAGCGCCACGACTTCACGGTCGTCGCTCTTAAAAACCTTGTTGACGCCGGTAACGACGATTTGGGATGCGCTCATGTCAGCTCTCCAGTCCGCGATGCCAGCGCAGCATGTAATTGTTCAGACGGCTCATGCCGATGTCGATGGCCAGACCCAGCAAGCCGATGGTGATCATGCCGGCGATGATCTTGTCGGACCAGAAGTATTCCCGCGCTTCCATGATGCGGAAACCGAGGCCGTTGCTGACCGCAATCATCTCGGCCACGATCACCACAATAAAGGCGGTGCCGATACCGATGCGCACACCCGACAGGATATAAGGCACGGCGGCCGGCAACATCACGCGTACGAACAGCGTGCGCTGGCTGGCGCCGAGGTTGCGCGCCGCGCGCAGGTAGATGCTGTCGACTTGACGCACGCCGGCGATGGTATTCATCAATACAGGGAAGAACGCGCCCAGAGAAATCAGGAACAGCGCCGGCGGATTACCCAACCCGAACCACAGGATCGCCAGCGGAATATAGGCGATCGGTGGAATCGGACGGATCACCTGCACCGTCAGATTCATCAGCCCATAGACACGCTGGCTCGATCCCATCAGCAGACCGAGCGGCAAGGCCAGTCCGGCGCCAATCAGGAAACCGACCACCACGCGATACAGACTGCCGATGGCGTCGATGATCAGCTCGCCCGAAAACAGCCAGGCCAGCCAGCTGTCGTCGGCAGGGTCATACGGTTTGGTGGGCGACAAGTATTCGAACCACTTGTGCACCACCGCCCACGGCGACGGCAAAACCAGCGGATTAACCCAGCCCAGCGAAGATGCGCCCTGCCAGATGGCGATCACCACCACCGGCACCAGCAATCCTTGCAAGGCTCCCCCTATTTTTCGTTTTGCCATGTTCGTGGTCCTTGGGTGCGAATGGATTACTTAAGATTCATGCTTTTCTTGGCTTGCTCCAGCAGATCGGTCTTTACCCAATCCTTGGCGACAGGCGGCTTGGCCATCTTGCCGGTGCCGTACTTGGCCATGGTGTCGGTCGTGATCTGGATGTGCTCAGCCGTGATGTCATAGGCGTAAGGCGAGTTACCGATGGCGTCGTAGAAATCTTCCTTGGTGATCTGATTCTTGAAGATGACTTCACGCACGTACTTCTCGGCGGTTTCCTTGTTGTCCATGAAGGTCTTGGTGGCTTCCAGGAAGCAGCGCATGAACTTCTCGGCCAGCGGGCGCTTCTCTTTATAGAACTTCTCGGTCATCACCATGGTCCGCACCGGCTCGCCGATCGGGGTGTCGTACGGCTTCATGACTTCTACGCCAAAGCCCTTGTTGATGGCTTGCGAAGATTGCGGTTCGCTCTGCATCATGGCGTCGATGTTCTTGCCCAGCAGCGCCTGGTTCAGATCGGCGAAAGCCAGATAAACGATGGTGACGTCCTTGGAGGTCAGACCGTTCTGGCCGAGTTCGGCGTCGAGCAGCACTTCATGGATACCACCGCGGGTCACGCCGACTTTTTTACCCTTCAGATCCTTGACCGACTTGATGCCGGAATCCTTGCCCGCCACCAGACGCGCACCACCCTTGGCGAAACCGGCAACGACATAGATCGGCGCACCGTTGGCGCGGCCGGAGATGGCGGCTTCCGATGCGGTGGTACCGACATCGAGCTCACCGGCGAGGATGCCTTGCATTACGTCAGGGCCTTTAGGGAAGACTTTTTCGTCGACCTTGATGCCACACTTCGGGGCGATTTCCTTGATATAAGACACCGCGCCGTAATGGGCGAATTTGAGGTTGCCGAGGCGCACCGTTTCTTGTGCCGCTGCGTTCAGCGAAGTTCCTGCAGCCAGAACAGCCATTGCAGCTGCCGCGATGAGTTGCTTGTTCATCTCTCTCTCCTGTCGTTATGTTTGCGCCGCCAGCGGAATACGCCGCGGGGTTGATATGCGTCTTCCTCATGGGAAGAACTGTCCATTCGATGCAAGGCCACTGTATACACAATTACGCCAGCGAGAACAATACCGTACTTTCCCTTACTCATGCTTAGCCGGTTGCCGAGATCAACGCTGCCGGGCCTGCCGATCAGGTAAAATGGCGGTTTCCCTTGCGGTTGACGCCCGGTTTTCCCGGCACGCTGACCGCCCTCTTTTCTTCAAAGTCTAACGGTTCATCATGCTCGACAATCTGACCCAACGCCTTGCCAAAGTCGTCAAAACCATGCGCGGCGAGGCGCGCCTGACCGAAACCAATACCGCCGAAATGCTGCGCGAAGTACGTCTGGCGCTGCTCGAGGCCGACGTTGCCCTGCCTGCCGTGCGCGAGTTCATCGCCAAGGTCAAAGAGAAGGCCGTCGGCGAAGAAGTCATCGGCTCGCTGACGCCAGGCCAGGCGCTGGTCGGCGTGGTGCAGCGCGAACTGGCCAGCCTGATGGGCGCCGACCTTGGCCCGGAAGCATCGCAGCTCAACTTCGCCACCCAGCCACCGGCAATCATCCTGATGGCCGGTCTGCAAGGTGCGGGTAAAACCACCACCGTCGGTAAGCTCGCCAAGTACCTGCGCGAGAACACCAAGAAAAAAGTCCTTACCGTTTCCGCCGACGTCTACCGTCCCGCCGCGATCGGCCAGCTGGAAACCGTGACCGCCCAAGCCGGCGCCGACTTCTTTCCGACCAAGACCACCGACAAGCCGGTCGACATCGCACTGGCTGCGCTGGATTATGCCAAGCGCCATTTCCATGACGTCCTGATCATCGACACCGCCGGCCGCCTCGGTATCGACGAAGCGATGATGCAGGAAATCAGCGCCGTGCACGCCGCCGTCAAACCGATCGAAACCCTGTTCGTGGTCGACGCCATGCTCGGTCAGGACGCCATCAACACCGCCAAAGCCTTCAGCGATGCACTGCCGCTGACCGGTATCGTGTTGACCAAGCTGGACGGCGACTCGCGCGGTGGTGCGGCCCTATCGGTGCGTCACATCACCGGCAAGCCGATCAAGTTCGCCGGTGTAGCCGAAAAGCTGGACGGTCTGGAAGCCTTCGATCCGAGCCGCATGGCCAATCGTATTCTCGGCATGGGCGACATCCTGGCGCTGGTCGAAGAAGCCCGCAAAGGCGTCGACGTCGCGGCTGCACAAGATCTGGCGCAGAAGATCAAGAGCGGCGGCAAGTTTGACCTCAACGATTTCAAAGCGCAGCTCGGCCAGATGAAAAAAATGGGCGGCATGGCCGGCCTGCTCGACAAGCTGCCGGCACAGATGCAGCAAGCCGCAGGCAACGCCAATATGGATCAGGCTGAAAAACAGGTACGCCGCATGGAAGGCATGATCAATTCGATGACGCTGCAGGAACGCGCCAAGCCGGAACTGATCAAGGCCACCCGCAAGCGCCGCATCGCCGCAGGTGCCGGCGTCCAGGTACAGGAAGTCAACCGCATGCTGGCCCAGTTCGAGCAAATGCAAACGATGATGAAAAAACTCAAAGGCGGCGGCATGATGAAGATGATGCGCAGCATGAAGGGCATGATGCCCGGCATGCGTTAAGCACTCACAAGATCGCAGAAGGACTGGGTAAAACTCCGGTTTCAGGTGAGATCCAGGCAAGTGCAAAAGCCGCTTCAGGCGGCTTTTTTAGAGGGCTGGAGCGGTTTTTTGGAGCTGTCGTGACTTATAGCGTGTTTTCCCTCTGAAAACCGCTAAAAAACACTTGCATCGCCGGGAAAACCGCACCACTATTGTCGGTGCGTGATTTGCGCATTCAACTCTTTCCTTGCTTTGATCCCTTATTAAGGAGGCTTACAGATGGCCACAGCCAAAAAACCCGCAGCCGCAGCGAAGAAGCCCGTAGCAAAAGCAGCACCGAAAGCAGCACCGAAGAAAGCAGTCGCAGCACCGAAGAAAGCAGCAGCTCCTAAGGCAGCCGCCAAACCAGCAGCAAAAGCAGCCGCTCCAAAGAAAGCCGCAGCACCAAAAGCAGCCGCCAAGCCAGCAGTAAAAAAACCAGCAGTCAAGCGCACTCCAAACGCCGCATTCATGAAGCCGCTGACACCGTCGGCAGCACTGGCTGAAGTCGTCGGCGCCAAACCTCTGCCACGTACTGAAGTCACCAAGAAGGTTTGGGAATACATCAAGAAACACAAACTGCAAAACCCCGAAAACAAACGCAACATCGACGCAGATGACAAGTTGAAGGTTGTGTTCGGCGGCAAGAAACAGGTATCGATGTTTGAAATGACCAAGCTGATTTCCGGCCATTTGAAATAAGCAATACAGGTTTTTGCAGACTCGCTTGCAAAACAAAAACGCCCGCATCGCGCGGGCGTTTTTGTTTTCTACCGATGGTTTTTCAGCAATGATTTTCGCGTTGCCATGGCGCGTATCCAGACAATCGCATTGCGACTACGCCGAACAATCCCAAGCACCGACAGTGCATTCCTACAAGACGGCTATATCGCTGTCGCCGGGTGAACTTTGCCGTTTCCCTTCCGGTCTAGATTGCACGGACGTTTCCCGAAAGGACACCAGCATGACATTTCCCCATCAGAACATTATTCAAAGTACCAAACCTCTCGCTCACCTCGCCCTGCGTAAAACAGCTACCATGCTGAGCGTTGCCGCCGCCGGCCTGCTGGTCGCCGGCGCTGCTTTTGCAGCGGGTGCAAGCGGCAAGAGTAACGCCGAACTGGACGCGCAATATCAGCGCGAAAAGGCGGTCTGCACCAGCGGCCAGTCGAATCAGGACAAGGCCACTTGTCTGCGTGAAGCAGGTGCTGCGTATCAGCAGGCCAAACAAGGCAGCCTGCAGACTAACCAGTCCCAGCAATACAGCCGGAACGCGATAGAACGCTGCAAGTCATTGCCGACACAAGATCAGGCAGACTGCCAACGGCGCATCGACAACCCAAGTGAAGTTGACGGCAATGCACTATCCGGCGGCATCTTGCGCAAGGAAGTGACCATAGTGCCGGCTTCCCAATAGGGCAAGTAAGGAACGCAACACTTCATCACGGCAAGCCAACGGACTAGCGACGCCGACAGAGGGAATCAACGCAAGGCAGGAACGCGGAGATTCCCTCTTTTTATTGGCATATTATTTCTTCGCACCGCATTTGGTGGCGAGGTCTTTCGACGCCCGCAATACCTCATCAAATCGATGCCGGCCTTAACCGCCCCACCCTACTCGGGATGAAGGTTATTGTGCGGCATACTCCCATCGTTTCTTCGCATTCAAGACCGCCGTCGGATACTCCGGCAAGCCGCGGCTGCCGTTGTACTTGCCAAGCGCCATGAAGTAATCCCCGCCTTCCTGATCGAGATACAGACGCAGAATGGCGCAGCCGTAACGCAGATTGCTACGCATGTGAAACAGCTTGCGGCGATCACCATCGCCGATAGCGCGCGTCCAGAATGGCATGACCTGCATGTAGCCACTGGCGCCTGCGGATGAGATCGCGTATTTGCGAAACGCCGATTCGACCTGAATCAGTCCAAGCACCAGCGCCGGCTCGAGTCCGGCGCGCGTGGCTTCATACCAGGCGCTTTCGAGAAATTCGATTCTTTCTTGGCGATCAGGCAGCTTGTCGGACAGACGCGCAGACATGCCGCCGAGCCAGTTGAGATAGGCGATGCGCTGTTCGACATCCTTGAATTGCGGCTTCGGCGGACGAGCGTCCGCCACCGCTTGCGCCAGGGCCAGGGTGACAGAATCGGCCAGGCGCTCTTCCTGTTGATTGCCGGCGTGGGCGGGCAGATTACCGCACCACGCCAAGGTCAGAAACGAAAGCTGAAGCAGGCATAGTGCGCGCATGCTTTTACGCTTTCAGATCAGGCCAGCTTGCCTTTGATGAAGGCCAGCGCGTCGGCCAGTGGCACCGGTGTTGCAGCCGTGTCGCGACGACCCTGGTATTCGATCTGACCATCTTTCAGACCACGGTCGCCGATGACGATGCGATGCGGCACGCCGATCAACTCCCAATCTGCAAACATAGCGCCCGGACGTTCGCCGCGATCATCCAGAATGACGTCGACGCCGGCAGCCAGCAGCGCGTCATACAGCTTGTCGATCTCGGTTTTGACGGCTTCGCTGCGGTCGTAACCCATCGGGCACAGCACCACTTCAAACGGCGCCAGCGTGGCCGGCCAGATGATGCCTTTGTCGTCGAAGTTCTGTTCAATGGCAGCACCCAGGATACGGGTGACGCCAATGCCGTAACAGCCCATTTGCAACGGTTGTGGCTTGCCTGCTTCGTCGAGGTAAGTTGCCTTCATCGACTCCGAATACGCGGTGCCGAGCTGGAACACGTGACCAACTTCGATGCCGCGCTGGATCGCCAACACGCCCTTGCCGTCCGGCGACGCATCGCCTTCGACGACGTTGCGCAGGTCGGCGACGACAGGCTCAGGCAGATCGCGGCCCCAGTTGGCACCGGTGTAGTGGAAGTCCGCTTCATTGGCGCCGCAGACGAAGTCACTCATGTTGGCGACGGTACGGTCGGCAACAACCTTGACGGGCTTCTTGGTGCCGATCGGGCCGAGGTAGCCTGGCGGCGTGCCGAACCATTCGACGATTTCGGCTTCGTTGGCGAAACGATAATTGGCCAGGCCCGGGATCTTGCCGGCTTTGACTTCGTTGAGCTCGTGATCACCGCGCAGCAATAGCAGCCAGACTTCCTTGTCTTCCGGCTTGTCTTTCTCGACGGTCAGGACGATGGACTTGATGGTGCGTTCCAGCGGCAGCTTCAGCAACTCGGCCACCGCTTCGCACTTGGCTTTGCCCGGCGTCGCGGTCTTGGTCAGCGCTTCGGTGGCTACACCGCATGTGGCGTTGACGGCGACGGCTTCAGCGGCTTCCATGTTGGCGGCGTAGTCGGAAGTCGGGCAGTACACCAGCGCATCTTCGCCGGTGGCGGCGATGACGTGGAACTCGTGCGAACCGGAACCGCCGATGGCGCCATTGTCGGCGGCCACGGCACGGAACTGCAGGCCGAAACGCGTGAAAACGCGGACGTAGGCGTCATACATGATTTGGTAGGACTTCTTCAGGCCGTCGACATCGCGGTCAAAGGAGTAGGCGTCCTTCATCGTGAATTCACGGCCACGCATCAGACCGAAACGCGGACGGCGCTCGTCGCGGAATTTGGTCTGGATGTGATAGAAGTTGACCGGCAATTGCTTGTAGCTGCGCAACTCGGTGCGAGCGACGTCGGTGACGACTTCTTCCGACGTTGGCTGGATAGCAAAGTCGCGGCCATGGCGATCCTTCACGCGCATCAGCTCAGGCCCCATCTTGTCCCAGCGGCCGGTTTCCTGCCACAGCTCGGCCGGCTGGACCACCGGCATCAGCAGTTCGACGGCACCGGAGCGGTTCATTTCTTCACGCACGATCGCTTCCACCTTGCGGATCACACGCAGGCCCATCGGCATGTAGGTATAGATGCCGGAGCCGAGCCGCTTGATCATACCGGCCCGCATCATCAGCTTGTGGCTGACGATTTCGGCGTCGGAAGGAGCTTCTTTCAAGGTGGAAATAAAAAATCGGGAGGCGCGCATGACGATGAGTTCTTTTTAAAAGAGGAGGGTTATAATCAACGTAATTTTAAAGGATTAGCTGGCTGATGCGCCCACTCTTTGCACAATTGATCGCTGTTTCACGCACATCTCATGCAGATGCGCGAGCACCTGATGCATCCAATGCCGCACCCGATGCAGGTGATCGCTGCCAATGATTTAGCCATTGGCGGCGTAGACCGGATTGGGCAAAAGAGGAAGCCCTGCCGCAGAAAGTTTTGAGGTACCAACATGCTGGATCGAGAAGGCTTCCGCCCGAACGTCGGCATCATCCTGCTTAACGCCCAGAATGAGGTATGGTGGGGCAAGCGGGTTAAGGAACATTCGTGGCAATTTCCGCAAGGCGGAATCAAACATGGCGAAACTCCGGAACAAGCGATGTTTCGCGAACTGGAAGAAGAAATCGGCCTGAAAGCGGAACACGTCAAGATCATCGGTCGCACCCGCGACTGGCTGCGCTATGAGGTTCCTGATCATTTTATCAAGCGTGAAATCCGCGGCCATTATCGCGGGCAAAAACAAATCTGGTTCCTGTTGCGCATGGTCGGCCGCGATTGCGACGTCAACCTGCGCCTGACTTCGCACCCCGAGTTCGATGCCTGGCGTTGGCACGACTATTGGGTGCCGCTGGACGTGGTCATTGAATTCAAACGCGACGTGTATCAACAAGCGCTCAAGGAATTATCACGCTTCCTGGCCCGCCCGCAGGCAACACATCGCCGTCCGGATGCGCAAGGCAAGAACACCCACTTGCCATCGGATCACCCGGACAACGCCACAGAGGCAGATCCTTGCGGATCCGCCAATCCGCCCACCACTAAGTGAACTTCATGCCCCAACGCTTCTGGACTACCCAAGCTGCACGCCGGCTTGCCCGCGCCCTGACCGCAGGCCTGCTGCTGTGTTCGGCTTCGCTCAGCTTTGCTCAGCAACTCGGCACCTTCGATGAAGAATTCGATGATGAAGAAAAGCCATGGCAAGAAATTGCCGTGCAGTTGCCACCAAATCCGGTGCAGGAAAATCTGGCCGAGTTTTATGTCGGCCCGACCACCTTGTCAAAGTCTTATGTCGATCTCAAATCGTTCTCCATCGGCAGCGACAACGTTATCCGTTACACCATGGTGACCAAGTCCGATGGTGGCGCGACCAATATCATCTACGCAGGCATTCGCTGCGAAACCTACGAGGTCAAGTGGTACGCCTTCGGTCACGCTGACGGCAAATGGTCGCGTTCGCGCCAGGACAAGTGGACACGGATCAAGGACGCCGGCGCCAATCACCAGGACGCCGCTCTGTACAAGGGCTATCTCTGTCAGAACGGCATGCTCGCCGGCAATCAGAAGGCTATTTACGAACGCCTGCGCGACAACCGCATGCTGGACCCGGCACGCGAATCCAGTCGCTAAACGACGAAGACAATGCAAAACGGGCGCAGTTGAACACTGCGCCCGTTTTGTTTTTGCCTGCTGATTTTTTATTACCGAATCACAGCAGAACCAGATTGTCGCGATGGATCAGCTCCGGCTCTTCCACAAACCCCAGAATGGAAAGAATCTCGGAAGATGGATGCCGCACGATACGTCGCGCATCCGAGCTGGCGTAGTTGCTGATGCCGCGCGCAATCGCCTTGCCGGATGCATCCACGCAAGTGATGACGTCGCCACGACCAAACTCACCGCCGACTTCCGTCACGCCGATCGGTAACAGCGACTTGCCTTCTGCCGTCAGCTTTTGCACGGCGCCATTGTCCAGTACAACGCGACCGGCAGTTTGCAGATGATCCGCCATCCACTGCTTGCGCGCGGTCAGTTGCGCGGTCTGCGCGGTGAGCTGCGTACCGATTGCTTCACCGGCGGCCAGGCGGCTCAGGACGCGATCTTCGCGCCCCCAAGCAATCACGGTATGCGCGCCGGAGGTCGCTGCACGCTTTGCCGCGAGAATCTTGGTGAGCATGCCGCCGCGACCGATACCGGTACCGGCGCCGCCTGCCATGGCTTCCAGCGACAAATCGCCGGCTTTGGCTTCATGAACAAATTGCGCATCCGGATCACGACGCGGATCAGCGGTATAGAGTCCACGCTGGTCGGTCAAAATGATCAGTGCGTCGGCTTCGATCAGATTGGCGACGAGCGCGCCGAGCGTGTCGTTGTCGCCGAACTTGATTTCGTCGGTAACGACAGTGTCGTTTTCATTGATGATGGGAATAACGCCGAATTGCAGCAGCGTAAAGAGCGTGGAGCGCGCATTCAGATAGCGCTCTCGATCAGCAAGATCGGCGTGCGTCAGCAATACCTGCGCGGTGCCGAGCTGATGTGCGCGAAAACTGCTTTCGTAGATTTGCGCCAAGCCCATTTGACCGACGGCAGCGCACGCTTGCAGCTCATGTACACCGGTCGGACGGCGTTCGAAGCCAAGGCGCTGCATGCCCTCGGCAATGGCGCCCGAGCTGACCAGCACCACTTCCTTGCCCAGCGTGCGCAAGTGCGCAATTTGCTCTGCCCATTTGGCGATGGCGGCGGCATCGAGGCCTTTGCCATCATTTGTCACGAGCGATGAACCAACTTTGATGATCAGCCGCTTGGCTTGTTGTATCACGGAATGCATGTTGTTATCGGAAAGTCGCGCCGGAACGGCAATTCAACTATCCGCCGGCACTGGCGCTGTGAGAGGCAGTGTCGACGGACAGGTATCGAGAACAAGATAGTAAACGATTTACCGGCCACTTAGAGGGCGACCGGTAACCACTAATCGGCTGAGCAACTGATAATCAGTCGAGAACCTTGAAGCGTGGATCATCCGGATCGATGGAGGAGATACCGCGGGCTTCTTCGGTCATCTGGGTTTCTTCGGCGCGGTGCTCCTGATTGCGCTTGGTTTCCAGATAGCCATAGATTTCCGTGATCAGATCTTCGCAACCATCGCGGGTCAGCGCAGAGATTTCGAAGACCGGGCCCTTCCAGCCGAAACGCTTGACGAAATCCTTGACGCGTTTTGCACGTTCGGCTTCCGGCACGACGTCGAGTTTGTTGAGCACAAGCCAGCGCGGCTTCTCGAACAGCGAGTCATCGTACTTTTGCAGCTCCTTGACGATGGCTTTGGCTTCCTTGACGGGATCGACCGTATCTTCAAACGGCGCCAGATCAACGATGTGCAACAGCAAGCCGGTACGTTGCAAATGACGCAAGAACTGAACACCCAAGCCGGCACCGTCAGCAGCGCCTTCGATCAGACCCGGGATGTCTGCGATGACGAAGCTCTTTTCATGGCTCACGCGCACCACACCCAGGTTCGGATGCAGAGTGGTAAATGGATAGTCGGCGATCTTTGGACGCGCGTTCGAGACAGCGGAAATGAAAGTCGACTTGCCGGCGTTCGGCATGCCCAGCAGACCGACGTCCGCCAGCACCTTCAACTCGAGGCGCAATTCGCGGCGCTGACCTTCTTTACCTTCGGTCTTTTGACGCGGAGCGCGGTTGGTGGAGGTCTTGAAGTGGATGTTGCCCCAGCCGCCTTCGCCGCCTTGCGCCAGCAGCACAACCTGCTCGTGTTCGGTCAGGTCGGCAATGTGCTCGCCGGTGACGTTGTCAACGATCAAGGTGCCGACCGGCATGCGCAGGAAAATATCATCAGCGCCTTTGCCGTAGCAATCGGAGCCGCGACCATTTTCGCCGTTGCGTGCTTTATGCAGCTTGGAATAACGATAGTCGATCAGGGTGTTGACGTTACGGTCGCCCACGGCCCAGATACTGCCGCCCTTGCCGCCGTCGCCGCCGTCAGGGCCGCCGAAAGGACGGAATTTTTCACGGCAAAAACTGGCGACACCGTTGCCGCCATCGCCTGCGATCAGTTCGATCTTTGCTTCGTCGATAAACTTCATGATTGTTACCGCTAACTTAAAAAATAAGAAGCTCTGCTTAAATAACCTGGCAAGCGGTAAGCATCAATGAAGACCGGTCGCCGGAGACAGTGCCCGAACGGCAGAGGCGCCTCAATAATCAATAAGGGGCCACGAGATCGGAACACGGGTAGCTTAGGCAGAGATTCCTGAAGCTACAAGTACAGTCGCGTCAGCCGTGCCGCTGGTCAGAAAAATGTACCGGGCGGAGGCCCTGCGCGCTGCAGGATGAATACAAAACAGACAAGCTTAAAACTAAAAAAGGCTCTACCAGAGGCAGAGCCTTAAACAAACTTTTGCTAAGGCTTGCGCCTTATGTACTCTATGTAGTCACTGATGTGCAGGACTCAAGTCGAAACTGAGTTATAAAACTCAGTTTGAAACTTAAGCAGCAGCTGCAGCAGCAACAACAGTCACGTACTGACGCTTCGCAACGCCCTTGATCACGAACTGGACTTTACCTTCTGTCAATGCGAACAGAGTGTGGTCCTTGCCCATGCCGACGTTTTCACCAGGGTGAACCTTGGTGCCGCGTTGACGAATGATGATGCCGCCAGCGTTGATCGCTTGACCGCCATAGACCTTGACGCCGAGTCGTTTCGACTCTGAATCACGGCCGTTGCGCGTAGTGCCGCCGCCTTTTTTATGTGCCATTTAATAGCTCCTTGTATCTAGTTTGACCTACGCGATTAAGCGTTGATCGAGACGATTTGCAGTTCGGTGTAATTCTGGCGATGGCCTTGACGCTTCTGATAATGCTTACGACGACGCATTTTGAAGATCTTGACCTTGTCGTGGCGACCCTGCGCTATGACAGTAACCAGCACCGTTGCACCCTCGACCAAAGGCGCACCGAATTTAACGGTATCGCCTGCGCCCACTGCGAGCACTTGATCCAAAGTGATTTGGGAGCCAATGTCTGCCGGTATCTGTTCTACTTTAAGTTTTTCACCAGCGGCAACTTTATATTGTTTGCCGCCGGTTTTTATGACCGCGTACATGTGAAACCTCATCGAATGAATGAAAAAATTTTCTTTTTCTCCCCCAGCGGCTGCCCTATGAAAAGCGGCTTTCGAATCGGGAAAACCTCCAATTATACATAGACTTAGCCCCCTCGTCAAAAGGTCTTGACATTCCCGCGCAACACCCGGAGAAAATGGCAATACGGCAATTCCGCTCGGCGAAAAGTACAATGCGATACATTCGCAAGCGCACTTACCTTCACGTTTGTCATCGTATAATCACGGCAATCTTGATTTTTCACAGGTTCAGCCTTGTCCGCCGCTCTCCAATCCGCTACGCCAAATTCCTTCATTGACCCGATAGCTGCCGACATGGGCGCGGTCAACACCGTTATTCGTCAGCAACTTTATTCCGAAGTCCCGCTGGTGAATCAGGTTTCCGAATACATCATCAGCGCCGGCGGCAAGCGCATCCGGCCTGTTCTCGTGTTGCTCATCGCCAATGCTTACTCTTATCAGGGCACAGCGCATCATTCACTGGCGGCAGTGATCGAATTCATTCACACCGCGACGCTACTGCACGACGACGTGGTCGACGAATCCTCGTTGCGCCGCGGCAAGCAAACCGCCAATGCCCTGTTCGGCAATGCCGCTTCGGTGCTGGTGGGCGACTTCTTGTATTCGCGCGCCTTCCAGATGATGGTCACAGTCGGTAACGCCCGCGTCATGCAAATCGTGGCCGACGCCACCAACGTGATTGCCGAAGGCGAAGTGCTGCAACTGCTGAACATGCACAACCCGGATGTGAACGAAGCCGATTACCTGCGCGTGATCCGCTCCAAGACTGCCAAGCTGTTTGAAGCCGCCGCACAACTCGGCGCGCTGATCTCCGGCGCGGACGAAGCCGGCATTCAAGCCGCCGGCGAATACGGCCGTTCGTTGGGCACCGCATTCCAACTGATCGACGACGTGCTGGACTACTCCGGCAACGCTGCCGAAATCGGCAAGAACGTCGGCGACGACTTGCGCGAAGGCAAACCAACCCTGCCGCTGATCTATCTGATGGAGAACGGCACACCGGAACAACGCGAGCTGGTGCGCAGCTGTATCGAGAACGGCGACGAGCAGCATTTCAATCAAATTCTTGCCGCAATTACGAACTCGGGCGCACTGGATTACACACGTCAGGAAGCGCAAAAAGCAAGCCGCCGCGCGAGTGATGCCATTGCCTCGCTGCCGGATAGCAAGTACAAAAATTCTTTGCTAGAATTATCCGCTTTCGCGGTGGACCGTAATCATTAATACAATAAATGATGCGGGCAGTCGGGGTGTAGCTTAGCCCGGTAGAGCGCTACGTTCGGGACGTAGAGGCCGGAGGTTCGAATCCTCTCACCCCGACCAAGAATTCCCAAATAAAAACAGCGAGTTATTCAACTCGCTGTTTTTATTTGTGAGGTAACCAGTAGCAAATGTCCGAATTTCACCTATGCACCCTGCTTGCTTAGCAATAAGTGCTCGAAAAATAGAATATAACCATACGACAAGAACTAGATATTATTCGACGCTGGCACCTTCGTGGCCAAGTTCCATTTCACCGCATCGAGCCACACTCCACCGATTACCACTTATCGTCCTTGACAGGCTCGCTGGCCTTAGCTGCCTTGGGTGCCTCCACCGCTGCAGGCTTGGCACTCTTGCTCTTGGCCGGCGTCGCGACTGACGATGCGCCCGCAGCTTGCGCCGAAGCATCCTTGCCAGCTGCCGAAGCCTTGCCCAACTGACCACGCAATTCGATGATACCGGGCTTGAAGGGCTTGTCACTAAGCTTCCCCCCCTCCTCAACGGTACCGTAGGAAGTCTGCGATGCGACGCGATCAATGTGGATCACGCCCACCGGTGTCTCCTTGCGCCCCAGCGAATTCCCGGTCTGCGGATCCTTCAGCTCTTCGCCCAGATAGACCGCCTTCCAACGCTGGCCTACCTGTAACGACTCTCCACCCTGGCTCAATACCGCCTGATCACCATCGAGCGACACCACCGACACAGGGAAGATTTCCGTGACAATGGCACCACCGATCTGACCAGCGAGCGAATCCATCATGCTGGCGGCCATGTTCTTGCCATCGATCACGCGCGGCATGGTGCTGGGATCAGCATCGGCCAGTCTGTGCTCGAAACTCTGCGACATCACCACCTGCCCGGTCGCAGCATTGACCAAGCGCAGCGTGATGCGCCCACCGCCCGAATAGGAAACCAGTTCGCGATCAGACATGCGCAGCTTGCGTACCGACTTGGGGTATTCGAAACGTTCGATGGTCGGGATTAACAACAGATCCGTTGCCAGCTGCTGCCCGATACGCGCGCTGTCCTGCGCGCGTACATTGCCACTGTTGATGTGGTCGATCTCGGCCTGCATGTCGGCACCAAACTCACGATCCAGAACAATGAAGCGCTTGGTCTGCGTGAGAATGTCGGACAAGCGGCCGCGCACGGCACGGGCCACTTCGTCCGCAGCAACATTGCTGTCGCCGACAGGATATCTCTCGACCATGGTCTTGGGCAGCACCACCACAATCTTGGGCTGGCCTTTTTCATCAGCTGCCTTGTATTGGGCAATCTCGGCGCGCAGCTTGACCTTCCAGTAACTATGCATCTTCTTGTGACTGACGTCGGACGAATAGGAACTGGCCCCTTTCTTGATATCGACATCAGCCGATTCGCTCGATGACGCCGAACCAGAATACGAACCCGAGGCGCGGGCGCGGGCGTCACCCGCGCTGGCGTTGCTATCACCGCTAGCCTTGACCTTCACGCTGCTGTCGGAGGAGGACGATGCCGAATAACGATAGCCGCCATCGCTGGCGCGTACCTTGGCCACGGTCTCCTCATCGAGCTTGTCGACTTCTTCTTGGGATAGGACCTCGTAACCGAGCACCGTACCCTGGGAGCCAGCCACCATCCTCTGCACGAAGGCATCGGCACGCACCGACGCGGCCTTCTGCCCATCCACAGACACGTCCAGCCCTTGGCGCAGGCTTTGCAACTGGCTAGCGACCTGCACGCCATTGACTTGCGCCACGGCAGACTGCAAGGCGGAAACGACGGCCAGTTCCAGCGTACTGCCCACTGCCTCCACCTCTCGGCTGACCTTGGTAACGCCTCCGAAATCAGGCGAGCTACGCTTGGGCTGCTCAGCCGCGCTCGGCGCCGGTTCGACAACCTTCTTCGGCTCTTCCTTTTTATCGCACGCCGACAGCAGAGCTATCGTCAACGCAATAACACCCACTGCAATTCGTCGCTGCATATCAAACTCTCTTGTCGGATGCGATGATCAGGAATCAGAGAACGCTGGTAGCGTCAGCCGGCACTGCCACGCCATTGCTCTTGGCGAAGTCGACCGCATTCTTGAGCACGTCGGTCAGGGTGGAAACGCTGGAAGGCAGGGTTTTGGCTACATAAGCACCTGCCTGCAGACCCGGCAGTTGCAGTGGCGATGCGCTGGTCAGGCCATTCGCAAAATTTTGGGCGTCGCTGCGTAGACCGATGTACTTCTTCAGACCGATCGCCAGGGACAGCAAGCCCTTCGCATACGTCTTCTTGGCTTCGCCATCCTTCAGCGTTGCCCCCTTCTTGAGTGCGTCCGAGACAGACTGGGCGTTTGCACTGATGGCTTTGTCGCGGCTTTCGAGGTCACTGGCCGAAAGAGAATCAGATGTAGCCGAGGCATCGATAGATTGGAGCTTGATACCCAGCGCATCGCCGATGTGACCATTGGCAACCAGAACATCCTTGCCGGCCGCCGCATAGTTACGCACCAATTGGGTCTGCAGACCAGACAGGTCGGCACCGCCGCCGGAGGAAGACTTGTTGCCGCCCAGCAGGTTGCCGAACTGGGCAGAAGCAGTCATCGGCAGTGCGATGGCTAGGGAAACTACAGCGAGGGCGAGGATTTTTTTCATGATTTTATTCCTTGATGGATAGGCAAACGGGATAAACAGCGAGAAGCAATGAAAATTGATACATCCCGACCCGGACAGCATCATTGCTTTGGTGCAGCCAGGCCGGAGAAAAGACGTCAACGCAAGCCCATTGTCGTCATACGACTGGAGAGTTCTTGCGCGGCGTTGCTGGCTGCGGACTTGAGTGCATTACCGCGAGCCTCGTCTTCAGTCGGACCAACACCGGCATAGGCCACCGGCCCAACGGCCACGCGTGTGCGCGGAATAGGCTTGGTCACATCCCACACCTTGGCATTGACGGTCACGGCAACGCGCATGAGGCCTGTCTGTGGATCCTTTTCCGGCAAGCCAACGTCCAGCGTACCCAAGGCAATATAGGGAATCTGGTTTTCTTTCATGCCGGTCGCGATGGCACGCAGAGTTTGCGGTTGCAGATCATTTCCGGACTTGTAGTCAGCCTCAATGTTGGCAATCTTGAACACGGGCGACTCAACCATGGCGGCCTCGATCACATCGTAGCCAGCCTGCGAGAACTTGGAGACGAATACCTGGTTCAGATTGGCGCTGGGAAGTACACGCCAGGTCGTTTCGGTTGCTTTACGGGTAGTGCTGCCCCCGGTTTCGGAAGTGAATGTGCTCTTGACCGACACATCGACACTCTGACCGGTCTCACGCGACACGGCCCCATTGGTGCTGATTCGAGACTTGCCCACCGACTCACCTTCGCTGGTGGACTCCTTGTAGCTGCCCTTGTTGACCGATGAACCGGCTACTTGCGCCGATTTGTCTTGACGCTTGTAGACGCGATCATCGTAGGACTTGGCGGAATCCACCTGGCGTGAGACGAAGACGAAGCTCATGGCTGATTTTTCGTTTTGCGCCGACTTCCCGATAGCGGATGTTGCCTGGACGGCATTGCGCAGATTGGCCACGTTCAGCGAGATACGTACTGCTACGGTGTATTGGAGATCCTTGGGATCGTCGGTTTCCGATAGCACCGTGGTATCCAGGATGTAGCGATCCTGGTTTTCGAGAATCTTGGCGCGGATGACGTCGAAGTTGGCCGACTCGGATTGTCCCGCCTCGGCAAAATAGGTCTCGACAGCCTTGAGCGCAGCCTCCTGGCGCGCCTTCTGCTTGATGGCCGCCGGTGCTTCCTTGCGGTCGAACACGCCGACCGCCTCCTTGTAATTGATTGAGTATTGGCCGCGCGCCTGCTGGACCTGAGCGCTGGCAGGCAGCACCAGGACGGCGATCATCAGCGCAATGAGGTATCGGATTATTTGCATGACTTCATCAACTCCTTGGTTTGTACAATCTGCTGTTCGATCGCACTGGCGGAGGCAGCACTCTTGAGCCACTTTTCATCCCCCTTACCATCGATCACCTGTGCCAGCTTGACGAACATCCCATTGAGCGCATCGTAGAAATGCGGGAAGTCGTCCACGTACTGCTGGCTAGCAGGGATCACGCGCGACTCGCCATTCTTGAGCGCGGTATCGATATACACCTTATTGCCCAGCGGCTCGACGATGCGGATCGCACCATAGGCGCCATAGACGTAGGTGGTCGCGCCACCAGCGAGCTCGCTGAACTTTATTTTCTTAAAACCAGTCAGGTCGACGGTGATTTCATAGTCAGGCTTGGGCAGTTTGAGTTCCCACACCGTGCCGTCGGAGACACGCAGCGACATCACGTTGCCGATGGCGTAACCCTTGGAATACGGCACGATGGGCACGCCCGTACGGGTGGAGATCGCTTCGCCCACCAGATCGGCAGCCCAGGTCTCCACGGCTCCGGGTTCGGACTTGAGGAAACTGGGAATGAAAGCTTGCGCCTCGGGGCTCACGCGCAGATTGGTCACCTGCAGATAGCGCGTAACCTGCGAAGGAATCTGGGCCTTGGTCACATTATTCACGAAGCGCGCAAGGATGCCGGGCTTGTCGCCGCTACCCTCGTAGACCAGCTTGACGCGGGCCATGACTTCTTCCTTGCTAGCAGCATGGTCCAGTACGTCGACATAGGCGAAACTGACCGGATAGGAGCGAACCACATTCATCGACTTGAAATCGAAGAACATCACTTGTCCGCGAATGACCACCATCAGCTTATGCAAGCTGCCGAAGGTTTCGTCGGAGACAGTCTCGTTGCCGATCACAAGCGCCACGGCCAAAGCCTGGTCACGTCCCTTGAGCTCGTCGAGCTGAGACATGATCCTGAAGTTAGCCGGCGGGTTGGCCTGCAACTGCCGCATCAGCAATTGGTAGATGGGCGTGCCGGCGCTTTTCTGCGCAGCCTCATAGCGCTGCGAGTAAGGAAAGCGAGCCTCGATCGTACTTTGGGCACCCGAAAAGGCGAATCCGGCGAAAGCAACATCGACCGGTTGCTGAGCCCAGATTAACGGAGATGCAAGAAACAGAAGCAGCATGGAGCCCAGCCGCCATGCGGAAAGTTTGAAGTAAATCACCCACCCCCCAGTGGTTGATGCCGCGCAGCGAACAACGAGCGCCAAACGACATTGAGATCGTCAAAGATATGTTGAATTATTGATGGAAGGCCGATCCGGCTTGACCGTAACTATTGCCGCAGCCTGACTGAAACGAATAGACTTCCCTGATAGTACCGATCTGTTCCTGAGCTTTAAATATTTTGCGATACATTAACATCGCCCCTCGTGTTTGCCAACATAGTTACGTAAATTTCACGTAACTGAAATAAACAAGATGGCAAACCTCCAATGCCAGACCCGGCTCACCGCGCTCAAACAGTCCTAGCCACATCTGCATCAGATTGGCCGACAAATTGTGAACCTTGAGCGCCTCTCGCCGCCCGAGCTTATCGCTGCGAACGTCATTGCAAATCTGAATCTTGAATTGCAGGCTGCGCCGCCGATATGCCCCTCTTGCTGACATGGTGTCGCTCCTACTGAGAAGGCTCGACAAACGTATCACTTCATTCTCTAGCCGTGGCCCAGACAGAGAGCACTACATTAGCCGCATAATTTGCATCGAGAATTGATCCGCGTTTAGGACACAATTCTGCTTGTGACCCTAAGCAGAAGGTCGAAATGGTCAACGTGGCATTACCAGGCATAGAACAAGTTGATGATCTTACCGCCGGATAAAGAAAATAAAAACGATGGTAAAATTCCAGCCGACTTGAGCCTAATCTTTGTTTTTGGGACTGCCCTGACGCCCCCCATTAAGTGTAGTACCCAGGTTTAAATCCCCGTTGGTTAAAGGGGCTCAATTGCTGTACGCATTTTTCGGGACGTAGAGGCCGGAGGTTCGAATCCTCTCACCCCGACCAAAACGAAACAAAACGAAAATCACATCAACTACCTCAGGGTGACCCTTTGGATACCGTGCCCATATGGGTGCAAATTCTTGCACTGGCACTTCTGATTCTTTGCTCGGCTTTCTTTTCCATGACCGAGACTGCCTTGATGGCTGCCAACCGGCATCGCCTCAGGCATTTAGCCAAGCACGGCAACAGGCGTGCGATTACCATTCTCTGGCTGCTTGAACGCACCGACAAACTGCTGTCGCTGATTCTGATCGCCAATACGCTGATCAACGCGCTGGCAACGGCGCTGGTGACCGCACTGGCGATTTCGGCATTTGGCAATCACGAGAAGGTCATCACCCTCGCCACTGCCTGCGTGGCCGGCCTGCTGATCATTTTTGCGGAAATCGTGCCGAAAATCATCGGCGCCACCTTCCCCGAGCGGATCTCGCTGTTCACCAGCTTCGTCCTCAAGCCGCTGATGGCGCTGGCCAAGCCGCTGCTGTGGGTGGTCAACATCATCGTGTCCTCGATTCTGCGCATCATGCACATCAAGGCCAGCGGCCGCTCCCATGATCAGCGCCTGTCGCCGGAAGAGCTGCGCTCGATCGTGCTGGAAGGCGGTAATTTCATCCCGCAAAAACATAAGAGCATCTTGCTCAATCTGTTCGACCTGGAAAAAATATCGGTTGAGGACGTGATGACGCCACGCGCCCAGGTCGAGGCGCTGAACCTGTCGGTTTCCATCGATGAGATCCGCCACCAGCTGGCTACCTGTTATCACAACAAACTGCCGGTGTACGAAGGTGAAATCAATCAGATCGTCGGCATCCTGCATGTGCGCAAGGTGGTCACTCTGTTCAGCCAGGAAGAAGAAATTTCCAGCGATGACATTCGCCCACTGCTAAGCGCGCCCTACTTCATCCCGCAAGACACGGACGTCTTCACGCAGTTGCAATACTTCCAGGAAAACCACGAACGTCTGGGCATCATCGTCGATGAATATGGCGAAGTGCAAGGTCTGGTGACGCTGGAAGACATCATCGAGGAAATGATCGGCGAGTTCACCACCTCCGTTCCCGGTGCGGCGCGCGCCGATAGCTTCAACTGGAATGAAGACGGCGAATGCCTGCTGGAGGGCGCCACCACCCTGCGCGACATCAACAAGCGCCTCGGTCTGAGCCTGCCGCTGGACGGCCCCAAGACGCTCAATGGCCTGTTGCTGGAATGGCTGCAGGACATTCCCGAAGCCAACGTGTCGGTCAAGATTGCAGGCTGCATCATCGAAATCATTCAGGTGCAAAACCAGGCGATCAAGGTCGTCAAACTGATCGTGCCGAAAGGTACGAAAGCAGTGAAAGCCGAACAATAACGATATACAAAGCTGTACCTCGTCTTCATGATCGAGCGCTTCCGCTTCTCTATGAGAAGTCCCTTGAATCCCCAAAATTCATAGAAGCGACCCGACATGGACACGCCGGCCTGAAGCGAATGCTGATGGCGGCCTCCGGCCCGGATCGCCCGCCTGATCAAGATCCCGGCCATGCATCCGCATTCAACACCGTCAGCACTATCAACGCAGTCAACACCTCCATCCGCGTCAGCACCAACACCGCCAACACGTTCAGCAGTCCACGATACCGACGACACATCAGTCGTTCACTATCTGCAAAAGATCCTGCTCGACGCCATCAGCCTGGGTGCATCCGACTTGCATCTCGAACCGTTCGAAAAGTTCTATCGCATCCGTTTTCGCATTGACGGCCAGTTGCGCGACATGCTCGAACCGCCACTGGCGATGAAAGACCGGCTGTCTTCGCGCATCAAGATCCTCGCCAATCTCGACATTGCGGAAAAACGCGTCCCGCAAGACGGACGCATGAAGCTGACGCTATCCAAGACGCGCGCCGTGGATTTTCGGGTCTCCACTTTGCCGACGCTGTTTGGTGAAAAGATCGTCATGCGCGTGCTTGATGCGAGCCAGGCGCAACTGGGCATCGATGTCCTCGGCTACGATGCCGTGCAAAAGGAAGCGCTCCTGCAAGCCATTCGCCGACCATATGGCATGGTGCTCATGACCGGGCCGACCGGCGCGGGCAAAACGGTCTCGCTATACGCCTGCCTGAATCTGCTGAACCAACCCGGCGCCAACATTTCCACCGTCGAAGATCCGGCTGAAATCAACCTGCCCGGCATCAATCAGGTCAACGTCAACGAGCGCGCGGGACTGACGTTTCCGGTGGCCTTGCGCGCCTTTCTGCGCCAGGATCCGGACATTGTCATGGTCGGTGAGATCCGCGATCTTGAAACCGCCGACATCGCCGTCAAAGCCGCACAGACAGGCCATCTGGTACTCTCCACGCTGCATACCAACGACGCCCCGTCGACACTGACACGGCTTCTGAATATGGGCGTGCCGGCCTTCAACATCGCCTCCTCTGTGATCATGATCACTGCGCAGAGATTGGTTCGCCGACTATGCAGCTGCAAGCAGGCCGCGCATCTCCCGGACGAGGCATTGCGTACCGGTATGTTGCGCGAGGCCGGATTCGCCGAGGCCGACGTGCAAAACAATTGGCCACTGTACCGCCCCGCTGGCTGCCCGCGCTGTAGCAACACCGGCTACAAAGGGCGTATCGGCGTCTATCAGGTCATGCCCATCAGCGAAGCGATTGAGCGGCTCATCCTCACGCATGGCTCGACACTGGAAATCGAAACACAGGCGCGCAAGGAAGGTGTACTCAGCCTGCGGCAGGCAGGACTGAGAAAAGTCCGCGATGGCGTCACGAGCCTCGAAGAAATCATCGCCTGCACCAATCTCTGACGGCCATCGGCTACAAAAACTACAGGAAGCACCGCTCATGGCGACATCATCACGCCTACCTCCCTCACGACGCCGCACCACGCTGTATGCCTGGGAAGGCAAGGATCGCAGCGGCAGACTCACGCGTGGAGAGATGCCTGCCAGCGGCACCACGGTCGTCCGCGCCACCTTGCGCCGTCAAGGCATCCAGGCCATATCCATCAAAAAGAAGCGCATTCAGCGCGACAGCAAAATTCGGGAAAAGGAGCTCGCGCTCTTCACGCGTCAGTTGACGACCATGCTCAAGGCCGGTGTGCCGCTGCTGCAGGCACTCAGTATCGTCGCGCGCAGCCAGACCAATCCGGCGCTGGCGCGACTGATCCTGAATTTGCGCACCGACGTCGAAAGCGGCACCAGCCTTAATCAAGCCTTCGCTCGCCATCCACGCTATTTCAACACGCTATTCTGCAACCTGATTGCTGCCGGCGAAGAAGCTGGCCTCCTGGACGAGTTGCTCGACAGCCTGGCGAATTACCAGGAGAAAACGCTGGCGCTCAAGAGCAAAGTACGCGCAGCACTAACCTACCCCGCAGCCATCGTGACGGTAGCCGTTCTGGTGACGTGCGTCATCATGATTTGGGTGGTGCCGACCTTCAAAGACGTCTTCAGCAGCTTCGGCGCCGAATTGCCTATGCCGACCCGCGTCGTCATCGCACTGTCGGATTTCATGGCGCGATATTGGTGGGCATTGGCGGCCTCATTGGCCATCGTCGGCGGCTGGAGCGTACGAACATGGCGTCGCTCAGCCTTGTGGCAAGCGCGGACGGATCGTTTTCTGCTCAGGCTGCCTGCCTTCGGCGAACTGGTCCGTAAAGCAACGGTTGCCCGCTGGAGCCGTACCCTGGCCACATTGTTCGGCGCAGGTATTCCCTTGATTGATGCTTTGCAAGCGGTTGCCGCCGCGGCAGGCAACGCCGTCTATGCCGATGCCACCACTGCCGTCCGGCATCAGGTTTCTGGCGGCACCAGCCTGACCGCCGCCATCGAACAGACAGGGTTGTTTCCCGGCATGGTGGGGCAGATGGTTGCCATCGGCGAGGAATCGGGCACGCTCGATCAAATGCTGCTTAAAGTCGCCGACTTCTATGACCTTGAAGTGACGGAGGCTGTCGCTTCGCTCTCCAATCTCATGGAACCCTTTATCATGGTGGTCTTGGGCATCGTCATCGGCGGTCTGGTGATTGCCATGTATTTGCCTATTTTCAAACTGGGATCCGTTATCTGATGCTGGACACGCTGCTGGAACCACTGCTGCAATCGCACCTATCCGCCGACATGCATCGGGGCGGCAGTCCGCTTGCGGCCTTGATTGCCGCGTGCATCGGGCTATTGATCGGCAGTTTTCTGAACGTCGTCATCCATCGCTTGCCGAAGATGATGCAGCGTGAAGCAGACAACTATCTCGCCCAGGAAGCCGGACAAGCCCCACCCCATACCGATCGCTACAACCTGTTGACACCGCGCTCGGCATGCCCGCATTGCGCGGCGCCGGTTCCCGGTGGATACAACATTCCCGTGGCTGGCTATGTGCTGTTGCGTGGCCGCTGTGTGCGATGTGCGGCGACAATCTCCTTACGTTATCCACTGGTGGAAATTTTCAGTGCGCTCATGTCGGCCTGGCTGGGCTGGCACTTCGGTCTTGGTACGGCAGGCCTGGCGGCGCTCCTGTTTGCTTATTTTCTGATTGCCCTTAGCGTCATCGATGCGCAAACGCAGCTCTTGCCCGACAGCCTGACGCTGCCATTGTTATGGCTGGGCCTCCTGATCAACCTGAACGGCTGCTTCGTCCCTCTCAGCGATGCCGTATCAGGCGCCGCAGCAGGCTACCTCTCCCTCTGGGCGGTCTATTGGATTTTTCGGCTGATCACGAACAAAGAAGGCATCGGTTACGGCGACTTCAAACTGATGGCTGCGTTGGGCGCATGGCTTGGCTGGCAAGCGTTGCCGTTTATTCTGCTGCTGGCGTCCTGCCTCGGTGCCGTCATCGGCATCGCCATGGTCTTGATGAAACGAAAAGCCGCTGATCAGACGCTGCCTTTTGGACCGTATCTGGCAATAGCGGGTATGCTGATGCTGCTGTACGGCAAATCATTTTTGTATTCCGGCTTGTATTGATGGCGCTATCGAGATGACTTCTTCCTCCACACAACAAGCGCCCTTTTCCATCGGCCTGACCGGTGGAATCGGCAGCGGCAAAACCACCGTCGCCAATCTGTTTGGCGAACTCGGCGCCGCCATTATCGACACCGATGCCATTGCCCATCAACTGACCGTGCCCGGCGGTGCTGCGATTGCGGCCATTCGCACGTCATTCGGCGATGACTTCATCACCGCCGAAGGGGCGATGGATCGCGCCAAAATGCGCGCACACGTCTTCACCGATGTCGATGCCAGAAAACAGCTGGAATCCATCCTGCATCCGCTGATCCGCAGCGAAACCGCGCGTGCCGCAGCCGAAGCGCGCGGCGATTATCTGATCTTCGTTGTGCCGCTGCTGGTGGAATCGCAACAGTGGCGCAACCGCACCTCGCGCATCCTCGTTGTCGACTGCAGCGAAGAGGTGCAAATCAGCCGCGTCATGCAACGCAACGCCATGTCCCGCGCGCAAGTCGAGGCGATCATGGCGGCACAGGCGACGCGCGCTGAACGACTCGCTGCGGCAGATGACGTCATTGAAAACAATCTCGACACGACTGCATTGATACCGCAAATTGCAGCGCTGTATGCTCGCTATCTATCGCTCGCAAAAACAAATAGTGGTGATCATTTGTAATTTTCCGCTGCATGGGTCAGAATCACGTAAATTAAGCGCGCCTTATCAATATCGGCAATATCTTCAATATCGCTTCGATATTTCAAGACATATTCATAAAGCGCGTTGTCGAATCCGGTTCAACTTTAAAGGGACGCAGCTTTGATCGTTTACGAATACCCTTTCAACGAGCGTATTCGCACGCTGTTGCGGTTGGAGGATCTGCACGAGAAATTCGTGTTCTTCCTGCATCAGGAAAGCCCGCTGCAACATCATGTCGCCCTCTCTACTATTTTCGAGATGCTCGAAGTAGCAGGACGCGCCGACCTCAAATCCGATCTGCTGCAAGAACTGGAACGCCAGAAGCAAATCCTGCTGGCTTATCAGTCCAATCCCAACGTCGAACCCGACATGCTCAATGCGATCCTCGGTGAAGTCGATCGTGCCTGCATCGCGCTGGCGGCCTCACAGGGACGGACTGGACAGAATATTCGCGAAAACGAGTGGCTGATGAGCATCCGCGGCCGCACGATCATCCCGGGCGGCGCCTGCGAATTCGATTTGCCGTCCTATTACGCCTGGCAGCAACGCACGGCTGAGCAGCGCTTCAACGATATTTCCAACTGGTTTGCACCGTTGGTCCCCCTGTTTGACGCAGTGACCATCGTCATGCGCCTGCTGCGTGAGTCGGGCCATGCGGTCAAGATCAACGCCGATGGCGGTAGCTACCAGCAAATGCTGCAAGGAAAGATTTATCAGATGCTGCGTCTGGTGCTGGACGAAGAGTTGGGTGCCATTCCGGAAATTTCAGCGAATAAATACATGCTTTGGGTAAGATTCACCTCGCAAGATGGTGATATGAAACCCAAGGCGTTTGAAGGCGAAGTGCCATTTGAACTGGCGCTTTGCGGTTTTTAAGGCTTTAGAGGTAGATGTAATGGCAACAATCGTCGACTGCCCAACATGCGGCACCAAGGTGGAATGGACTGAAAAGAACAAATTCCGTCCGTTTTGCTCGGAACGCTGCAAACAAATCGATCTCGGCGCATGGGCTGAAGAGAAATACGCGATCCCTGCCGTCAACCTGCCTCAGGAGCAGGACGAAGACAATTCGTCGGTGCAATAAAAAAAGAGAAAGAAAGATCTGGATTGAGCGGGCACCCGGTATTACAGAGCCAGACTCTATCCCCTGCCTTATAGCGGCAGACGCAACTTATCAATCCATTCAATCAGAGGTATCGTCGCCGGCAACAAGGGCTCGACTTCGACGCTTCCTTGCCAGGCAAACGCCTGCCCTTCCAGACTTTGCGGCTCACCGCGCCATTCCCGGCTGATGTAAAAATGCAAACGCACGTGGGCGTGCGGATAGACGTGCTGCACGCCGCACCACGGCTCAGCCGAGATCACTTCGATACCCAGTTCTTCCAGAAACTCGCGCTTGAGCGCATCCAGAATCGACTCGCCACCCTCGACCTTGCCACCCGGAAATTCCCAGTAACCCGCATACGGCTTGCCTTCCGGGCGCTGGCCCAGCAAGACATCGCCGTTCGGCTTCATCAGGATACCGACGGCAACATCGATGGGAGCTGCGATCGGTGCCGCCATTGTTTCGGATGCAACAGTCATAGGAGCGTGTTATAGATTATTTCCGCCCCCGCGTAGTGCCGGGAACGGTTTGGATGCAAGGCGCGACGACACGCGGGAGTGAAAATGATCCATAACACGCTCTAAGCCTTCAGCTTTCCGGCGTAGTCCTTGGAGAATTGCCACGCCACGCGACCGGAGCGCGAGCTGCGTTGCAGCGCCCAACGCAAGGCATCGCCGCGCGCTTCCTCGATCTGCGCGGCATCACAGCCGAAGTGACGCAACCAGTGCGCCACGATGTCCAGATAGTCATCTTGCTTGAACGGATAAAACGTCACCCACAAGCCGAAACGCTCGGAGAGGGAAATCTTTTCTTCCACGGTTTCGCCCGGATGCAGGTCGCCGTCATCAGTGTGCGTATAGGTCGAATTGTCCGACATGCGCTCCGGCATCAGGTGGCGGCGGTTGGACGTCGCATAGATCAGCACGTTGTCGGACTGCGCCGCGATACTGCCGTCCAGCGCGACCTTCAGCGCCTTGTAGCCGCTCTCACCCTCTTCAAACGACAAGTCATCGCAGAAGATGATGAAACGCTCAGAACGCGCCGATACCAGATCGACGATGTCCGGCAGATCGTGCAAATCATCCTTGTCCACCTCGATCAGACGCAAACCACGGTCAGCATATTGATTCAGGCAAGCTTTGATCAGCGACGACTTGCCGGTGCCGCGCGCGCCGGTCAGCAACACGTTGTTGGCAGGACGGCCATCGACGAATTGCCTAGTGTTCTGATCGATCTGCTCCTTCTGCGGCCCGATGTTATGCAAATCGGCTAGCGAAATGGCCGAGATATGTCCCACCGATTGCAGATAACCGGCGCCATTGCCGTTCCTGCGGCGCCAGCGAAACGCCACGCCCTTATCCCACTCCACGGAAGCTGCCGATTGCGGCAGGATGGATTCGATACGCTCCAGCAAAGCCTCGGCGCGCTGCAAAAACTGATCTAATTGAGTCATGACAAATTGGCAAAGTGGATAGTTACGTCACATTGTGACGGAAACCCAGCCGCCATCGCGTGAATAAAATTCGTGAAAACCCAAACCCGTTCAACTCAAACTTAAACGAGAGGTAAATTGCTTCAGAAGCGTAGCGAGCGGGTCAAGGTCGGTGCGAGAAGCGCAGCCGTACTGAAGTACGGCGAGCATCACAGCGCCGAGATTGGCCCGCGCAGTAGCTTATGAGGCAATTTACGAACGGTAGTCGGCATTGATGGTGACGTACTCGTGGGAGAGATCGCAGGTCCACACCGATGCCTTGGCCGTACCGCGTGCCAGCTTCACGCGCACCACGATCTCGCTCTTCTTCATGACGCGCTGACCGTCTTCTTCCTTGTAGTCTGGATTGCGGCCACCATTCTTGGCGACCCAGACGTCATCCAGATACAGGTTCAGCTTGGACACATCCAGATCATCCACACCGGCGTAACCGATCGCGGCCAGGATGCGGCCCAGATTTGGATCGGAAGCGAAGAACGCCGTCTTGACCAATGGCGAGTGACCGATGGAGTAGGCGATCTTGCGGCACTCTTCGACGTTCTTGCCGTCTTCCACGGTGATTTCGATGAACTTGGTAGCGCCTTCGCCATCACGAATGATCTGATGCGCGAGGTTCTGCGACAGTGCATTGACGGCAACGGCCAGCTCCTTGTATTCGGCGCTGTCGGCGCTGGTGATTTCCAGCTCGCCGGCGCCGGTGGCGATCAGCATGAAGGAGTCGTTGGTCGAGGTATCACCATCGATGGTGATGCAGTTGAAAGACTGATCGGCGGCGTCCTTGACCAGTTGATTGAGCAGCGCTTGCGGCACTTTGGCGTCGAAGGCCAAATAGCCCAGCATGGTCGCCATGTTCGGCTTTATCATGCCTGCGCCCTTGCTGATGCCGGTCATGACAACTTGCTTACCGCCGATAGTCAGCGTGCGCGATGCGGCCTTGGGCTGCGTGTCGGTAGTCATGATGGACTCGGCAGCGTTGAACCAGTTGTCGGTCTTGAGATTGCTGATGGCAGCTGGCAAACCGGCCTTGATACGGTCGACCGGCAGCGGTTCCAGAATCACGCCAGTGGAGAACGGCAGGATCTGCTCAGGCTTAAAGCCGAGCAAGCTTGCCAGTTCGACACAAGTCGCATTGGCGCGCGCCAGGCCTTCTTCGCCGGTGCCGGCGTTGGCGTTGCCGGTGTTGATCACCAGCGCCCGAATCGGGGCCGCATCGCTGACCTGCGCCAGATGCGTCTTGCAAACTTGTACAGGTGCGGCGCAGAAGCGATTGAGCGTGAACACGCCGGCAACGGTAGCCGTCGGTGCCAGTTTCATGACCAGCAAGTCCTTGCGATTGGCTTTGCGCACGCCGGCTTCGGCGTAACCCAGCTCGATGCCGGCAACAGGTTTCAGATCAGCGGAAACGGGAAGAGGAGAATTGACGGCCATGGTTGTCTAGTCTGCGATGAAAGTGAGTGAAAATCGCGGCGAAGCAAAACAAGTGCAATGCGCAAAGCCGACGATCACGGAGAGCGATATTGTAAACGGAGTGCGTGACAGGAATGTTTTTTAAGGCATCAGATTTTTAGCCACCACAAACCATGGCCGCCGCGCCAGCGGCATCAGCCGGGCATTGGCGTCGATAGGAATCAGTGACTCCGATACCGAATTGAAAACATTGCCACCGATCACGCCGGCCCAGCCTTGTTCCGGATGAATTTCATAGACCAGATCGCAATGTCCCGGCAAACCCGGAAGGATATCGTCCAGCGTCGCAGCCTGGTTGCTATCGCGCGGCGCGCAAATCAAGTCGCCCGGCGCAATTGGCTCGGTCGCCGCAGGATGCAAAACAAACAACGGCGCAGGCAGGCTTTGACGTGCCTTGAGGAAGCTCAGATAGTTGAAATGCACATCGCTGAACAGGAAGTCGTCCGGCGACACGCCGGCAGTCTGCATCAGATAAGAGATAAATGCCGCCGACCAGGCTTGCTGCGTATCGGCGCCAGTGTAGCTCTTGCCGACCGCTTGCCAATACAAGCCGACGCGCTGGACGGCTTCGCCTTCATCTTCCAGCAAACCCAGGCGCGGTGCACTCAGCACGTCACTGCGCATGTCGATCTGCTGGCGGTCGAAGAAATCCCATTCGGTTTTGGCAACAGCGAGCAAGGCAGCGCGGCTCGGCTGGTACTGACGAGCCCCGGAAACCGGTTTCAAAACGGTAGGAGTTGGAAGATTGCTGCTGCAAGCGGCCAACAGCGACAGCCCGCCTACGGAGACCGTTGCGGCCAACACGCGCCGAATATTAAGAAACCGGGATTTCATGACTAACCCTCCTTCAGGATGTGCCGCTTATTCCGGCGACACCATTTTCAGACCCACGATACCCGCGATGATCAGCGCCAAACAGGCCAGCCGGGCCGGCGATGCTGATTCGTGGAACAGTACGATACCCAGAACCACGGCGCCTACTGCACCGATACCGGTCCAGATCGCGTAAGCGGTACTGAGCGGCAGCGTTTTGACTGCCAACGCCAACAAACCAATGCTTACCACCATCGCGGCGAGCGTCGCCACGCTCGGTATCAGGCGCGTAAAGCCATCCGTGTACTTCAAGCCGACCGCCCACGCTATTTCAAACAAACCTGCCAGCACCAATATCACCCATGCCATCACTCACTCCTTTTCGTTGCCGGGGCCGTCCCCATTGAACAATACCGTGCGAGGTCGTCCTCGCATCGGCCCACGCCATCCGTAAAATGCGATGCACATAGGGAAAAGAAAAAAGAAAAAGCCGCTCCGAACTGCTGGAGCGGCTTGACGTGGCTAGCGGGTAATTTGGTAATTAAACCAGCTTGCCGTGGCACTGCTTGTATTTCTTGCCGCTGCCGCATGGGCATGGATCGTTGCGGCCGACCTTCGGCAAACCATTCACCAGCGGCTGTTCGCTGTTGCCATCGTTGCTGTCGGGGTTGGCTGTCGGCGCCAGCAATTCTTCCGGCGCTGCATCAGCATCGAAATCGGCGTGCTGATAATGCACGTTTTCGACATGCGACTGACCAAGGTTTTCTTCTGCCGCTTCGATTTCTTCGCGGCTTTGGATACGCACGGTCATAACGATCTTGATCACTTCGTTCTTGATCAGGTCGAGCATCTGAGCAAACAGTTCGAATGCTTCGCGCTTGTATTCCTGCTTCGGATTCTTCTGTGCATAACCGCGCAGATGGATACCCTGACGCAGGTGATCCAGAGCAGCCAGATGTTCGCGCCAATGGCTGTCGATGCTTTGCAGCATGACGCTACGCTCGAAACCGCTGAAGGCTTCCGTGCCGACCACATCCACCTTGGCGGCGTACGTCGTCGCGGCTGCAGACAGAACGCGCTCCAGCAATTCTTCTTCGGTCAGGTTAGGCTCGGCTTCCAAAATGCTGGTCAGCGGCACAGCCAGTTGCCATTCGTTGCTCAATGCAGCTTCCAGCGCCGGGATGTCCCATTGCTCTTCGACTGACTCTTCCGGCACGTGGGTGCGGAAGGCTTCGGTGAAGACGCCTTCACGCAGCGAGGTGATCATTTCCTCCATTTCGGCGGATTCCAGCAACTCGTTACGTTGCTGATAAATGACCTTGCGCTGATCGTTGGCGACGTCGTCGTATTCCAATAATTGCTTACGGATATCGAAGTTGCGTGCTTCCACCTTGCGCTGTGCCGATTCGATCGAGCGGGTAACGATGCCGGCTTCGATCGGCTCGCCTTCCGGCATCTTCAGACGGTCCATGATCGCGCGCACGCGATCGCCGGCAAAAATACGCAGCAGTGCGTCGTCCAGCGACAGATAGAAACGCGACGAGCCCGGATCGCCTTGACGACCGGAACGACCACGCAACTGATTGTCGACGCGGCGGGATTCGTGACGCTCGGTACCGATGATGTGCAGACCGCCTGCGCCAACCACGTGATCGTGCAGCGATTGCCACTCATCACGCAGCTTTTGCGCCTGCGCTTCTTTGTCGGCATCCGACAGAGCAGCATCCGCTTCGATGATCTGGATTTGCTTTTCGACATTGCCGCCCAGCACGATGTCGGTACCGCGACCGGCCATGTTGGTGGCGATGGTGATCATCTTCGGACGGCCGGCTTGCGCAATGATTTCCGCTTCGCGTGCATGTTGCTTCGCGTTGAGGACGTTATGCGGCAGCTTGGCCTGATTCAGAATGCCGGACAGCAGTTCAGAGTTTTCGATCGAGGTCGTACCGACCAGCACCGGTTGGCCACGGTCGTAGCAATCCTGGATGTCCTTGACCATCGCCATGTACTTCTCTTGCGATGTCTTGTAAACCTGATCCTGACGGTCTTTGCGTGCGCTTGGACGGTTCGGCGGAATGACCACGGTTTCCAAGCTGTAGATTTCCTGGAATTCGTAGGCTTCGGTATCGGCCGTACCGGTCATGCCGGACAACTTGCCGTACATGCGGAAGTAGTTCTGGAACGTGATCGACGCCAGCGTCTGATTCTCGTTCTGGATCTTGACGCCTTCCTTGGCTTCCACGGCTTGATGCAGACCGTCAGACCAGCGGCGGCCCGTCATCAGGCGACCGGTGAATTCATCGACAATCACGACTTCGCCGTTTTGCACCACGTATTGCTGATCCTTGTGATACAGCGTGTGAGCGCGCAAGGCTGCGTAGAGGTGATGCACCAGCGAGATGTTGGAAGCGTCGTACAGCGAAGCGCCTTCCGGCAGCAAGCCCATGCTGGTCAGGATTTGTTCGGCGTGTTCGTGACCGGCTTCGGTCAGCAGAACCTGATGGCCCTTTTCATCCTTGGTGTAATCACCCGGGACTTCAACCTTGCCTTTGCCGTCGGGAGTTTCTTCACCGATTTGCAGTGTCAACAGGGGCGGCACGCCATTGATCTTGTGATACAGATCGGTGTGGTTCTCAGCTTGGCCGGAAATGATCAGCGGCGTACGCGCTTCATCGATCAGGATCGAGTCGACTTCATCGACGATCGCAAAATTGAGGCCGCGCTGCACGCGATCGCCGGCGTCGAACACCATGTTGTCGCGCAGGTAATCGAAACCAAATTCGTTGTTGGTGCCGTAGGTGATGTCGGAAGCGTAGGCGGCCTGCTTGAGGTCGTGCTCCATCTGCGACAGGTTGATGCCGGTCGTGAGACCCAGCCAACCATACAGCTTGCCCATCCATTCAGCATCACGCTGCGCCAAGTAATCATTGACCGTCACCACGTGCACACCCTTGCCTGACAAGGCGTTCAGGTACGCAGGCAAGGTTGCCATCAGGGTTTTACCTTCACCGGTGCGCATTTCGGCGATCTTGCCGAAGTGCAGCACCATGCCACCGATCAGCTGGACATCGAAATGGCGCATCTTGAGAACGCGCTTGCTGGCCTCGCGGCAGACCGCGAACGCTTCCGGCAAGATGTCGTCGAGCTTGGCGCCGTCGGCCACGCGTTGCTTGAATTCAGGCGTCTTGGCTTGCAGCTCGGCATCCGACAGTTTCTCGATATCCGCCTCGAGCGCATTGATTTGGCGGACAATTTTTTGATATTGTTTGAGCAACCGCTGATTGCGGCTACCGAAAATCTGGGTCAGTAATGACATGCTTGGATTCTAAAAAAGCGCCGAAAAATGACTCTGCGCGGCAATTTTGCCCGCACGGAACCGGAATGAGGCCAATAAACCTTGGATTTTAGCATGCAAGCGCCCCGCTTCAGTGTTCCAGCCGGGTGCATGCACGAGGAGAGATGCTCGCAGTCATCGATGACCGGAAAAACATTCCCCATGACAATCATCGAAACATCCATGCCGGATTGCAGTAACGGCATCTTTGTTATCGCAAATCGTCGGTTCGTCAGTTCAAATACTGACGATAGATTGGGCCATGCCTGAAAGATTCAATATGGCAGTCAGATTTCCGGCCAGGAGAACCGCGACCGGAGAAGAGCTTAATGTCCGGCGACGAACACCGGCGCAGCTTTGGGACCGCCACCCGGACTACCCAGCGCAAGGAATTTGCGCGGATCCTGCGCCACGCCGCGGATACGCACTTCGAAGTGCAGATGTGGGCCGGTCGAACGTCCGGTCGTACCAATGTCGGCCACGTGCTGGCCGCGTTTGACAATGTCGCCGACTTTCACGTACAGCTGCGAGGCATGCGCGTAGCGCGTGATAAGGTCATTGCCATGATCGATTTCCAGCATGTTGCCGAACTGATAATGATATTCGGCGGCGATCACCACGCCTGCGGCTGCTGCAACGATGGGCGTGCCGGTCGACGCCGGAAAATCCAGGCCTTCGTGGAAAGCATTGTGGCCGGTGAAGGGATCCAGACGCCAGCCGAAACTCGATGAGTTGTAGGCTACATTGACGGGTGGATTGGTCGGCAGCAGGCGCGACTTGATCTTGTCGGCCATGAGCGTGGATTCCACCGCATTCATGTAGTCGGAGCGATGCCCGACATCAACCGCCAGCGCATCGAGCATTTTTTGCAATTCGCCCATGCCCACTTCTTGTCCTGCGCCACCGATGGACGACACTTCCATACCGCCGCGCCCCGGTTTTTCCTTGAAGTTGAATTCCTCCGGACGCACGCCTGCCAGCCCCTGTACGCGCTCACCGAGCGCATCGAGACGCATCAGCTGCGCCTGCATTTCGCCCAGCTTGACGGCCATGACGGCGAGGTTTTCCTTGAGATATTTGTCTTTGCGATCGTCTTCCTGCTGCGTCATCGACACCAGCAGTTTGTGCAACATCGGCGAGCTTTCACCATCGGCCGCATTACGTAAAACGAGATAAGACAACGCAGCCGCCGAGACGGCAATACTGATCACCAGAAAAAGCAGTACTGCGATGACATGTTTGGAAGTCAGCGTGACTGACCGTGCGCGCGTAAAGCGCGGGTGCAGCAGAATAATTTGCATCTTTACTCCTTTGACTCTCATCCGCTTCGGATGAGATGTGATAAGGTTTAAAGATGAAGTCTCGCTCCACATTTACCCCTTATCGCCGTGGTCCGTCGGCTGCGCAACTGATGCGCAAACCGCGGGACGCGACAGATTTTTTGACGTCGGATAATGCAATGGCAACGTTGATGCCTGCCATTACCCGGATGGCGGCGCTGCAAAAAAGCTGCGCCGCGATTCTGCCGGCTATTTTCAAATCGTGCGACGTCATGAACTTCGAAGGCGGCCAGTTGGTACTGAGCATGCCCAATGCGGCGCTTGCCGCGAAGCTCAAACAACAATTGCCGAAGTTGCAAGAACGTCTGCTAAAAGATGGATGGCAGGTTAATGCAATCCGGATCAAAGTACAAGTTGGCAAAAACTATGTCGTTCCACCGGTCGAGCGCCGGGTGCTGACTTTGTCCACCGCGGCAGTTGCCTCATTCGCAGAACTGAACGAGGCGCTGGAAGATTCCAAACAGAATCAGGCGCTCAAGACTGCACTGGCGAACATGGTACGCCGCAATACCGGCGTCAAATAGAAAGAGAACAGAAAGAAACCCGGCCTTGTTCTTGCTCTGGCGAAAGAGGTGTTCGCCAGAGTCGCCGCGTGCAGCGAAGGCTGCATTGGCGAATGTATCGGGTAGATGTCTGACAAAACATCAGACTACAGATCTGATTAAATACTGCCCCCAAAACCAGGCTTGAGACCTTGCCTGGATTCAGACTCCGGCTTAGTTAAGCGCCCACTCCTGCTTGGCCTGCATCACATACGTCTGTGGCGCCGACTCCAGCGTGTCAAAAGTAACAATATCGTAAGCATCCGGCTGATCCAGCAAAGCGCGCAAGAGCTGGTTGTTCATACCGTGACCGGACTTGTGAGCGTTATAACTGGCCAGCAAGGGATGACCGATCAGGTACAGATCACCGATGGCATCGAGGATCTTGTGACGCACGAACTCATTGTCGTAGCGCAGGCCGTCTGCGTTGAGAATGCGGTATTCGTCCATCACAATCGCATTTTCGAACGAGCCGCCACGGGCCAGGCCCATACCGCGCAAAGTTTCCACATCCTGCATGAAACCGAAGGTACGCGCACGCGCGATTTCCTTGACGTAGGACTCGATGGCGAAATCGACCTCGGCCGTTTGGCCGGTGCCGTCGACGGCGGGGTGATTGAATTCGATAAAGAACTTCAGCTTGAAACCGTTGTAAGGCTCGAGACGCGCCCACTTTTCCTTGTCGCCCTGGCCTTCACGTACTTCCACGGGCTTTTTGACGCGGATGAATTTCTTCGGCGAGTTTTGCTCTTGCAGACCGGCTTGCTGCAGAAGGAACACAAACGAGGACGCCGAACCATCCATGATGGGAATTTCTTCGGCGGTCAGATCGATGTACAGATTATCGATGCCAAGGCCCGCGCAAGCCGACAGCAGATGTTCTACGGTAGAGACGCGCGCACCGTCCTTCGACAGCACCGAGGCCATGCGGGTGTCGCCCACCCCGGTAGCTGACGCTGGGAATTCCACGACAGGATCTAGGTCGATACGGCGGAAAATAATCCCGGTGTCGACGGCAGCCGGACGCAGGGTCAGCTCCACCTTGGTGCCGGAATGCAAACCGACGCCGACGGTCTGGACGAGATTTTTAATGGTGCGCTGTTTTAACATCCCGCCATTATAGCCAAGATGGCATTGGGCCTGCTGCCGGCATGCTGACTGTTGCAAAAAAGTTCCCGCACTGCAAAAAAAGGTAAAAAGCGCGGAGACAGCCCTTTCGGACCGCCTTCCGCGCCTTTTTCAGTACCCTTCCGGCATGAGTCAGTCAGCGACTGATCCCTCCAAATGAGTACAGATCAACTCAGCTTAACCCAGTTGGCCAAGCAGTGTTTCTGCGTTGGAGACTTCGAACTTGCCTGGCGCTTCCAGGTTCAGTTGCTTGACGACACCGTCTTCGAGCAGCATCGAATAACGCTGCGAACGCACGCCCATGCCCTTTTCGGTCAGATCGAATTCCAGGCCTACGGCCTTGGTGAAGGTCGCGCTGCCGTCAGCCAGCATGCGCACCACGCCGGTTGCCTTTTGATCGCGGCCCCATGCGCCCATCACGAACGCGTCGTTGACCGAGATGCACCAGATTTCATCAACGCCCTTGGCCTTGAACTCAGCTGCGTGCTGGATGTAGCCCGGCACGTGCTTGGCGGAACAGGTCGGGGTGAATGCGCCTGGCAATGCAAACAAGGCAATCTTCTTGCCCTTGACCAGATCGGACACCTTGAATGTGTTCGGGCCGAGCGAGCAACCTTCGGTTTCGGTCTCGATGAATTCAGCCAGTGCGCCTTCCGGCAGGCGATCGCCAACTTTAATGGTCATGATGATTTCCTTCTTGTGAGTAATTCAATAATTCGGGAATGCTCGGTCTGCGCTGCCCGCGATATCTAAGCAGACAGACAAAAAAACGCCGCGCACAAAGGCGCGGCGCGCAGGCGATAGTATGCCTGTTTATGACTTTGGTTGCTGCCTGCGAAACAGGCCGTAACCTCGGTCATGTATTACTTGGTCAGCTTGCTCAGTCAGCCTGCTTACGCAGAAAAGCCGGAATGTCATACGTTTCCATGCCATTCTTTTCCAGCGCACGCACGGTGTCGGAAGCCGACTCGCGACGCCATACCGCCGGCGCCTTCATGCCACCGAAAGCTGCGCCGGTTTGCGCGCCGCCGTTGGTGCCATTGTTCATGGTACCGGTGCCGGCCATCATCGGCTCATTGTGCGTACCGGTGCGCAGCATCGGCGTTTGCACCAATTGCACCGACTTGCGGCTACGACCCAGACCAGTTGCCACAACAGTCACGCGGATGTCGTCGCCCATGGTGTCGTCGTAGGCGATACCTTGTGCGATCGATGCATCAGCTGCAGCGAAAGCGCGGACGGTCGCCATGACTTCCTTGATTTCCTTACCCTTGAGGCTACGGCTGGCGGTCACGTTGACCAGCACGCCGCGCGCGCCGGACAGGTCGATACCGTCGAGCAGCGGCGATGCCACTGCCTGCTCTGCCGCCACGCGGGCGCGATCCATACCGGAAGCGGTTGCCGTACCCATCATGGCCTTGCCCTGCTCGCCCATGATGGTCTTGACGTCATTGAAGTCGACGTTGATATGGCCCGGCACGTTGATGATTTCGGCGATACCGGCGACGGCGTTGTTCAGCACGTCATCAGCATGGCCCAGCCATTCGATCATGCTGTCGTCTTCGTAGATCTCTTCCAGCTTTTCGTTCAGGATGATGATCAGCGAGTCGACGTGCTGCGCCAGTTCTTCCAGACCCTGATCAGCGATGTCCATGCACTTCTGACCTTCGTACGAGAACGGCTTGGAAACCACGGCAACAGTCAGTGCACCCAGCGACTTGGCAACTTCTGCCACCACCGGTGCTGCACCGGTGCCGGTGCCGCCGCCCATGCCTGCGGCGATGAACACCATGTGCGCGCCGCGCAGTGCATCTTCGATGCGCGAGCGGGTTTCTTCAGCCAGACGGCGGCCGACTTGCGGCTGCATGCCGGCGCCCAGGCCGGTTTCACCGATCTGGATGACATTGTCGGCCTTCGACATCTTCAATGCTTGCGCATCTGTGTTCGCTGCAATGAACTCAACGCCGGACACGCCCTTGTTGATCATGTGCTGCACCGCGTTGCCGCCTGCACCGCCCACGCCCACGACCTTGATGATCGTGCCGAGAGTGGCGTTGTCGAGCATATCTATTTCCATGATGACTCCTTAAATATATGTATGTGCAGCTTGCAGTTGATAGGCATCACGCGGTGTGACGACTAGCAACTGAGAACTGCGTGTTGCTGATCCGAAGAACTGAATGACTAAAAAACGAGTAACCAAATGAATGACGCGACTGCTTAAAAATTGCCTAAAAACCATTCCTTCATGCGCTGCCAGATTGCCTTTACCGAACCTTCCTGTCGGGTGACGATGTACCCGCGCAGATATTGCTTTTTCGCTTCCAACAACAACCCCAAAACCGTCGAATAGCGTGGGCTGCGCACTACATCAGCCAGTTGGCCGCTATATTCCGGCGTCCCCAGTCGGGCGGGCTTGAGGAAGATGTCCTCTGCCAGCTCAATCATTCCTGGCATCATCGCGGAGCCGCCGGTGAGGACGATGCCTGACGACAGCACCTCTTCGTAACCGGATTCGCGCACCACCTGATGCACTAATGCAAACAACTCTTCCACGCGCGGCTCGATCACAGCCGCCAACGCCTGGCGCGACAGGGTGCGCGGATTGCGGTCACCCAGTCCCGGCACTTCCAGCGTCTCGGTCGGATCGGCCAGGATTTGCTTCGCCACGCCGTAACGCAGCTTGATTTCTTCCGCTTCCAGCGTTGGCGTACGCAAGGCCATCGCGATGTCGTTGGTGATCTGGTCGCCGGCGATCGGGATCACTGCGGTGTGGCGAATTGCGCCTTCGGTAAACACCGCCACATCAGTCGTACCGCCGCCGATATCGACCAGCACCACACCCAGTTCGCGCTCGTCCGGCGTCAGCACGGAATCGGCAGAAGCCATCGGCTGCAGAATCAGATCGGACACTTCCAGACCGCACCGGCGCACGCACTTCACAATGTTCTGCACCGCCGACACCGCGCCGGTCACGATGTGCACTTTTACCTCGAGTCGGATGCCGCTCATGCCGATTGGTTCACGTACATCTTCCTGATTGTCGACGATGAATTCCTGCGGCACGGTATGCAGCAATTGCTGGTCGGTCGGGATGTTGACAGCCTTGGCGGTTTCGATAACGCGCGACACGTCCGCGGCGCTGACTTCCTTGTCCTTGATGGCCACCATGCCGCTCGAATTGAAGCTGCGGATATGACTGCCCGCGATGCCGGTATAGACATTGCGAATCTTGCAATCCGCCATCAGCTCGGCCTCTTCCAGCGCGCGCTGGATCGATTCGACCGTAGCTTCGATGTTGACCACCACGCCCTTCTTCAATCCCTTGGATTCGGACTGGCCCAGGCCGATCACTTCGTGGCGTCCGTCCTGCAATACTTCCGCCACCACGGCCACCACCTTGGAGGTGCCGATGTCGAGACCGACGATCAGGTTTTTTGCGTCTTTTGTCATATCGTTCCGCTTATTTTTTCTTTCCGTTCAATGCAGCCAGTACCAATCCATCCGCCTTCAACGCCAGGCCGTTCGGATAGCGCATGTCGACATTTTCAATTTTCTTCCCCTGCAGGCGGTCCATCAGCTGCGGATAGACGGAAACCAGCCTGGCAATTCTTTCCTTCAGCGTGGCGTCGCTTTCGGCACGTCCCAGCTCGACCGTGATGCCGTTGTCCAGCTTCACAGTCCAGGCATACCGGTTCGACAAGGCCACGGCTTCCGGCACCACCTTGATCGGTGCCAGCCAGTCGCGGAACTGATCAAAACGCGCCACTACTTCCTTCTCGCTGCCGTCCGGTCCATCAAACTCCAGCAAGTCGCCATCGTCTTCCGCTTCAGCCAGATTGGCGGTAAACACATCGCCCTTGACCGACAGCAAACGCCCGTCATCACCCCATGTACCGAGCGCACGATGCTCTTCAATCGTCACGATCAGCTTGTTCGGCCATTCGCGACGCACCATGGCTTTACGCACCCATGGCACCGATTCGAACGCGCCACGCACTGCGTCCAGATCGGCAGTAAAAAAATTGCCCTTGATGCGCGGTACTGCGCTGGCGCGTATCGTCAGCGGGTTCACGCGGCGCAATTGCTCCTGCGCCACACCTTCGACGCGTATGGTCTTGAGCGTGAACATCGGCCGCTGCGCCAGCCACCACAGGCCGGATGCCAGCAATGCCAGCAGCACCAGCGCCAGCAGGGCGTTGGTGATTGCGTTGAGCATTTTGACGTCTTGCCACATGGTCGCGTTTTATCCCTTGTCCGAAACATTGACGCCGGCATCGGTCGAAGCGTGCGGCTTCCACGCGTCGGACGGCTTCAAATCCAGCGCAGCGGATTTCAAAATCTCGCAGCACAAATCTTCGTAACTCATTCCCGCCTGCTTGGCCGACATCGGCACCAGCGAATGGCCGGTCATGCCAGGCGAGGTATTGATCTCCAGCAGGAAAGGCTCGTTGTCGGACGCACGCAGCATGAAGTCCACGCGCGACCAGCCGCGGCAACCGAGTGCGTTATATGCCTTCACGGCGAGATCCTGTACGCGCTGCGTCAGGGCGTCGTCGATCGGCGCTGGACACAGATACTTGGTGTCGTCGGTGAAATACTTGTGCTGATAGTCGTAATTGCCTTCCGGTGCGCGGATCTCGATCACCGGGTAGGCCTTGGCATCACGCCCCTTGCCCAGCACCGGCACCGTCAGTTCGCGGCCGGTGACGAATTCTTCCGCCAACACAGCAGCGTCATATTTGGCGCACAGGTTGAATGCTTCCTGCATGTCTGAATAACCCGCCACTTTGGCGATGCCGATGGTCGAGCCTTCATGCGGGGCCTTCAGCATCAGCGGCAAACCGAGTACGTCGGGAACCTGACGCAACTCTTCGCGCGGCGTAGCAGCGCTATCAAGCACGATAAAGCGCGGCGTCGGCAACGCATGACCGATCCAGATGCGCTTGGTCATGACCTTGTCCATCGCAATCGAGGACGCCATCACACCCGGGCCGGTATAAGGAATACCCAGTTGCTCCAGTGCGCCTTGCAGCGTGCCGTCTTCGCCGTAGCGACCGTGCAGCGCGATAAAGACGCGATCAAATTTTTCTGCTGCCAGCTCAGCCAGGCTGCGCTGCGCCGGATCGAAAGGATGTGCGTCGACACCCTTGCTGCGCAAGGCCTTCAACACGCCCTCGCCGGACATCAGCGACACTTCGCGCTCAGCAGAGCGACCGCCGAACAGCACGCCGACCTTACCGAATTGTTTGGCCATATTCGAGTCCGTCATCACGCCCCCTGCCCTTGCGCATCCACGGATTGCGCTGTCAGTTTTGCCGGCACGCCGCTGATCGAGCCGGCTCCCATGGTCATGACAACGTCACCATCACGCACCACGTTCAGGATCGTTGCCGGCATGTCGGCGATGTCTTCGACAAACACCGGCTCAACCTTGCCTGCCACGCGCAGCGCATGCGCCAGCGCACGGCCGTCGGCGGCCACAATCGGTTGCTCGCCGGCGGAATACACCTCGGCCAGCACCAGCACGTCAGGCGTCGACAGCACCTTGACGAAGTCTTCAAACAAATCGCGCGTACGGGTGTAACGATGAGGCTGGAACGCCAGCACCAGACGGCGTCCCGGATAAGCACCGCGTGCGGCGGAAATCGTGGCGGCAGTCTCGACCGGGTGATGACCGTAGTCATCCACCAGCGTAAATGAGCCCGCCGGTTTGCCTGCTGCATCAAACAGCGGCACATCGCCATAGCGGGTGAAGCGGCGGCCAACGCCGTTGAATTCGGTCAGCGCCTTTTGCGTATCCGCATCAGCCACATCCAGCTCACGTGCGATCGCTACGGCGGCGCAGGCATTCTGCACGTTGTGCATGCCGGGCTGGTTCAAACTGACCTGCATCGGCGCATAACCGTCTTGCATGACTGTGAATTCCATCTTGCCGTCGACTGCCTTGGCGTCCACGGCGCGGATATCCGCATCTTCGTGGAAACCGTACGTCAGAATCGGCTTGGAAATCATCGGCATGATTTCGCGCACATGCGGATCATCCAGACACAGTACGGCGACACCGTAGAACGGCAGACGCTGCGTGAACTCGACAAAGGCCTGCTTGAGCTTGGCGAAATCGTGGTTGTAGGTTTCCATGTGATCGGCATCGATGTTCGTGATGACTTCGATCACCGGTGTCAGATTCAGGAAAGACGCATCCGACTCGTCGGCTTCGGCCACGATGAAATCGCCCGAACCGAGTTTGGCATTGGCGCCCGCGCTGGTCAGACGACCACCGATCACGAAGGTCGGATCCAGTCCGCCTTGCGCCAGCACGCTTGCAACCAGGCTGGTCGTGGTGGTCTTGCCGTGCGTGCCGGCAATCGCGATACCTTGCTTCAGACGCATCAGCTCGCCCAGCATCACCGCGCGCGGAACGATGGGGATATGTTTTCTGCGTGCCGCCAGCACCTCCGGATTGTCGCCCTTGACCGCAGTCGAGGTGACGATGGCATCGGCGTTTTCAATGTTGTCGGCAGCGTGGCCGTAGAGAATGCGCGCGCCCAGTTGCGCCAGGCGCTGTGTCGCCGCGTTGCTGCCCAGATCCGAGCCGGACACGCCGTAGCCCAGATTAAGCATGACCTCGGCAATGCCGCTCATTCCAGAGCCGCCAATGCCGACGAAGTGAATATTTTTAACCCGATGTTTCATTGCTTTACCAATCTTTCCAGCACCTGCGCAATCGCCTCATTGGCGTTGCGCCTGCCTTGTTCATACGCCGCCTGCGCCATCTTCTGGCAGGCAGGCCGATCCAACGTTTGCAGCAATGCCGCGAGGCTGTCCGGCGTCAGCTCGGTCTGCGGCAGATGCACTGCGGCGTTGCTTTGCGCCATCCATTTGGCGTTGTCGCGCTGATGCGATGTTGTCGATGCCACCAGTGGCACCAGCACGCTGGCAACTCCGGCTGCGGTTAATTCCGACACGGTAATCGCACCCGCGCGGCAGATCACCAGATCCGCGTCCGCATAGCGGCGCGGCATGTCGTCGATAAAATCCACCACTTCCGCCTCGACGCCCGACTGCGCATAGGCTACGCGCAGGGCATCGATATGCTGCTTGCCTGACTGATGCGTCACCAACGGACGCTGATCCAACGGCAACTTTGCCAGCGCTGCCGGTACACACTCATTCAATACTTTGGCGCCCAGACTGCCGCCGACCACCAGAATCCGCAAAGGACCGCTATGTGCGGCGTAACGCGGCGTCGGTTCATCCAGGGCGATGATTTCCTTACGCACCGGATTGCCGGTGACTTCCGCTTTTCCGGCAGCCTTACCGAAATCAGCAGGGAAACCGAACAGCACTTTGTCTGCCAATGGCGTCAAGGTTTTGTTCGATAGCAGCAGCGCTGCATCTGCATTCACCAGCACCAGCGGTACGCCGCGCAAACGCGCCATTGCACCGCCCGGCACCGTCACATAACCACCCATGCCCAACACCACATCCGGCTGACGCTTGCCGATAATGCGGAAGCACGATCCGAAGCTGGCGATCATGCGCCACACGCCTTTGACGGTATGCGTCAAACCTTTGCCGCGCAGGCCGGCGAAGACGATGGAATCCATCTCGACGCCATGTTTTGGCACTAAGTCTCGCTCCATGCCGTGCGTCGTCCCCAGCCAGGAAACCTGCCAGCCGCGCGCGCGCATGGTGTCGGCAATCGCCAGACCGGGGAAAATATGCCCGCCGGTGCCCGCTGCCATGATCAGAAGACGCCTGGTCATAAGCGGCCCCCACGCATCAGCACGCGATTCTCGTAATCGATACGCAACAAAATCGCCAGGCCGACACAATTGATCAGCAAACCCGAGCCGCCATAGCTCATCAGCGGCAAGGTCAGACCCTTGGTCGGCAACAGGCCGAGGTTCACTCCCATGTTGATGAAGGTCTGCACACCAATCCAGATCCCGATACCTTTGGCCGTCAAACCGGCGAAGGTCAGATCCAGCGCGATTGCCTGACGGCCAATTTCAAATGCATGCTTGATCAACCAATAGAACAACAGCACCACGACCAGCACACCGGCGAAACCCAGTTCTTCGCCAATCACCGCCAGCAAAAAGTCGGTATGCGCTTCCGGCAGGTAGTGCAGTTTTTCCACGCTGCCGCCCAGTCCGACGCCAAACAATTCGCCGCGACCAAATGCGATCAGCGAGTGCGATAACTGATAAGCCTTGCCCAGTGCGTTCTCTTCCACCCACGGATTCATGTAAGCAAAAATCCGCTCGCGCCGCCATGGCGACAAGATAATCACCAGCGAAAAAATCCCCACCAGCGTGGCGCCGATACCGCCAAACCAGACGCCGTTGATGCCGCCCAAAAACAGAATGCCCATCGCGATACAAACGATCACGCCGAATGCGCCGAGATCAGGCTCCAACAGCAACAGCAAGCCGACCACGCCTACCGCCAGCGTCATCGGCAAGAATCCCTTGGTCAGCTTGTGCATCACCGCCTGTTTGCGCACCGTGTAATCGGCGGCGTACAAGACGATGAACAGCTTCATCAGCTCAGACGGCTGCAAGTTGAATACCTTGAACGACAGCCAGCGCTTGGCTCCGTTGACGCCCTTGCCGATACCGGGAATCAGCACCAGCGCCAGCAAGATCAAAGTGCCGACGAACAGGTAAGGCGCAATTTTTTGCCAGGTTTCGATCTTGATGCGGAACACCATCAAGCCGGCCACCAGCGACACGCCGATGAACATCGCCTGACGCACCAGAAAATACGACGTCTTGTAATTCGCATATTTGGGCGAATCGGGCAGCGCAATCGATGCCGAATACACCATGACCATGCCGAACAGCATCAGCAGCATGACCACCCACACCAGCGGCTGGTCGTACTCCATCATGCGCGAACGCTGCTCGATACCGCTGATGCCTTTCAGGCTGCCGCTGTTGCTGCTCGCGCGCGCACTACCGCGCACGCCAGGCTCATCTTTGGCGCCGAACCAGCCGGTGATCGAAGGCAGGGTCAGTTTCATCACATCACCTCACCGCGCGACAAGGCCACCTCACGCACCGCGTCGACGAAGACCTCGGCGCGATGGGCATAGTTGCGGAACATGTCCAGACTGGCGCAGGCCGGCGACAGCAGCACGGCGTCACCGCCTTGCGCCATGGCAGCGGCTTTTTCGACGGCTTCTTCCAGCGTTGTGCAATCGATCAGTTCGATACCGGAGTCGGCGACTGCAGCGCGAATTGCACCGGCATCGCGACCGATCAGGAACACGGCACGGCCATATTTCGACAACGGCTCCGCCAGCGGCGAAAAATCCTGGCCCTTGCCGTCGCCACCGGCGATCAGCAACAGGCGATTCGGCTTGCCTCCATGACCAAGGCCGTTCAATGCAGCAACGGTCGCGCCGACATTGGTGCCCTTGCTGTCGTCGTAATATTCCACTTCGCGAATCGTCATCACCAGCTCGACGCGATGCGGTTCGCCCGTGTAGTCGCGCAGACCGTGCAACAGGTTCGCCAACGGCAGATCGGCTGCGCGGCACAATGCCAGCGCGGCCAGGCCGTTGGAGGCGTTGTGCAAACCGCGGATCTTCAGCGCATCGACCGGCATCAGGCGCTTGAGCAGGAAAGGCTGCTCAACGACTTCTTTTGGGTCTTTCTTGCGGCGGCGGCCTTCAGGCTTTTCTTCATCTTCGACTGCAACGGCCGCGGCCAGCCACAGCATGCCGTTTTCATCGACCAGACCGAAACTGCCGGCCTTTTTCGGCTCATCCAGGCCAAAAGTCGATACGGTGGCGCCGGGCGCGGCCATCGCCATCACGGCGGCATCGTCGCGATTGAGTACGCGTACGGTCTTCTCGCCAAAAATCCGCGCCTTGTCGGCAGCGTAGGCGTCCATGCTGCCGTGCCAGTCCAGATGGTCTTGCGTGATGTTCAGCACGGTCGCAGCATCGGCCTGCAAGCTGTAAGTCGTGTGCAGCTGGAAACTGGACAATTCCAGCACCCAGGCTTGCGGCAGGATGCCTTCGTAAACCATCTCTGGTTCTGGCGGCGGAAGTTCGAGCTGAAGCGGCGTGCTGTCGTCTTCGTCGAGAAGCGAAACCTGTGCTGAGACAGCAACATCTTCCGCGTCCACAATTTCCGCATCATGTAAAGCGGCGTCGTCTGCGCTTGTTTCTTCAGTGGTCGTTTCGGCTGCGGGTTCTTGCGACGCCGAGGCATCGACAGACTCTGCTGCGGCTTCGACACCCGCATCCTCATTTTGCGCAGCGACAGCGACTGTCAGGTTGTCATTCAGACCGATGTGGGCGGCTTGCACCGACGGCTCATGCTCGGTGTCGTTCGATGTATTCGATGCTTCGGCAGACAGTTGTTCTGATGATGCAGTTTCAGCTTCAGCTGACTCAGCAGCCTCGGCTTGTTCAGTCAGCTCCAGCTGGCGCGATGCTTCTTCTGCGGCAGCTTGTGCTGCTGCGGTTTCCTTCGCGGCGGCAGCGTCGATTTCTGCCTGGGCTTCAGCTTGCGCTTTTGCCTGTTCTTCTGCGATAACTGCAGCGGCTTCCGCCTCGGCCTGCGCAGCCGCTGCTTCTTCGGCGCGTTGCGCGGCGACCACGATAGCGTGGGCTGCATCTTCGATCAGTGCTTCGCGCAAGACATTCAACGCAGCCGGGCTGATGTTGCCAGCGACCTTGGTCGTCAATCCTGCACGACGGCATAGCATGCCGGTCAGACTGGTGACGGTGGTTTTGCCATTGGTGCCGGTGATGGCCAATACTTTGGGCGCGTAGGCGCGCTCTTCACGCAAAGCCGCGAGGGCTTGCGCGAACAATTCCATCTCGCCCCACAGGGGGATATTCTTCTCTGCTGCTGCCGCAGACAACACGGCCAGGTCGCGCTCCGGCGCGAGGCCCGGGCTAACGGCAACGAAATCGATACCGTCCAGCAGTTCCGCCGCAAAAACCTTGCCGCCGACGAATTCGCTCTCTGCCGATGTAGTCCTCAACACGGCCAGGCGCTCCGCCACGGCCTGCTCTTCGCGGGTATCGGCCACACGCACGCGCGCGCCGCAGTAGACCAGCCACTGCGCCATCGCCAGACCGGATTCACCCAGTCCAAGTACCAGAGCGTGTTTATCGACGTAATTCATTCTTTATTACCCGAGTCTTTCTAAAATGATCCGCTTAACGCAATTTCAGCGTCGACAGACCGAACAGCACCAGCATCATCGTAATGATCCAGAAGCGCACCACGACTTGTGTTTCTTTCCAGCCTTTTTGTTCATAGTGATGATGCAGCGGCGCCATCAGCAGCACCCGCTTGCCGACACCATAGCGTTTCTTGGTGAACTTGAAGTAAGCCACCTGAATCATCACCGACAGGGTTTCCACCACGAAGATGCCACCCATGATGAACAAGACGATTTCCTGACGCACGATTACGGCGATAGTGCCGAGCGCGCCGCCCAGTGCCAGTGCGCCGACGTCGCCCATGAACACCTGCGCCGGATAGGCGTTGTACCAGAGGAAAGCCAGGCCCGCGCCGGCCATCGCGCCGCAGAAAATCAGCAACTCACCCGCGCCGGGGATGTGCGGAATAAACAGGTATTTGGCATAACTGGCGCTACCGGTCAGATAGGCGAAGATGCCCAACGCACCGCCGACCAACACTGTCGGCATGATCGCCAGACCATCCAGACCGTCGGTCAGATTGACTGCGTTGCTGGTGCCAACAATGACGAAATAAGTCAGTGCAATGAAACCCCACACGCCCAGCGGATAGCTGACGGTTTTGAAGAACGGTACGATCAAGTCGGCTTTCGGCGGCAGGTCGAGGTTGAAACCCGATTGCACCCAGGCGAAGAACAGATCCAGCACCTTCATGTTGCTGACTTCGGACACCGAGAATGCGAGGTAGAACGCCGCCACCAGACCGATCAACGATTGCCAGAAATACTTCTCGCGCGAACGCATGCCGTTCGGATCCTTGTAGACCACCTTGCGATAGTCATCGACCCAGCCGATGGTGCCGAAGCCCAGCGTGACGATCAATACGATCCAGACGAAACGGTTGCTGAGGTCTGCCCACAACAAGGTAGAAACACCGATGCCGATCAGAATCAGCACGCCGCCCATGGTTGGGGTGCCGGATTTGATCAGATGCGTTTGCGGGCCGTCGGTACGCACGGCCTGCCCGACCTTGAGACGGGTCAGCATGCGAATCACAGCCGGACCGGCGACGAGGCCGATCAACAGCGCCGTCAGCGTCGCAAACACGGCGCGGAAGGTGATGAAGTTGAACACGCGCAGGAAACTGAAGTCCTGCTGAAAATTCTGAGCCAGCCAAAGCAGCATGTTAATGAGTCTCCTGGTGAAGTGGCGCACCGGACTGCGGCTGCGCCCCGACCAAATGCTGCACAACGCGCTCCATCTTCATGAAGCGCGAACCTTTTACCAATACCGTCGCCGTCGCGGATGCAGCCTCATGCGCTGCGGCGCTCACGGCGTCGATGGTGTCGAAATGACGCGCCGGGACAACTGCTCCCGGTACGGCGTTGTATTCATTGATGGCGTCGCACATGGCGTCGCCGAAACCGAGGAAATGGTCAATGCCGCGTTCGCGCGCGTAAGCGCCGATTTCCCGATGGAATTTAGGACCTTCGTTACCAACCTCACCCATGTCGCCCAAGGCCAGCACACGTGGCGTGGCGGCTTGCGCGAGCACGTCGATAGCGGCGCGTACGGAATCCGGATTGGCGTTGTAGGTGTCGTCGATGACCAGTGCGCCGCTGATGGCGGTCTTGCGTTGCAGGCGACCATTGACCGGCGCGAAAGCTTCCAGACCGCGCACGACCGCGGCGGCTGAAATGCCCGCACCCAGCGCGCAGGCTGTAGCGGCCAGCGCATTACGCACGTTGTGCTCACCGACGGCGGCGAGCTTGATACCAAATTGCTGCACACGATCGCCGATGCGCGCAGTGACCGCAATCGCGCTGCCGAATTCGCGCGCCTGATAGCTGCCGCTGACATCGGCGTCCTGATTAAGACCGAAGCTGATCACCGGACGTGTTCCGGCGATCTCGCGCCAGACCCAGGCGTATTCGTCTTCTGCCGGAAACACGGCGATGCCATCGGCCGGCAATGCACCGAAGACCGCGCCGTTTTCACGTGCGACGGCTTCGACGGTTGCCATGAATTCCTGATGTTCGCGTTGCGCATTGTTGACCAGTGCCAGCGTAGGACGGGCGATTTCTGCCAGCACCGCGATTTCGCCGGGATGGTTCATGCCGAGTTCAACGACTGCCGCCTGATGCTGTGGCCGCAGACGAAACAGCGTCAGCGGTACGCCGATTTCATTATTGAAATTGCCGCGCGTCGCGAGGCTATGGTCTTCACCGAATGCCGCCGTCAGGATCGACGCGATCATTTCCTTGACAGTGGTCTTACCGTTGCTGCCGGTGACGGCAATGACCGGCACATTAAACTGCTGACGCCAATGACGCGCGATCTGCCCCAGCGCCACACGCGTATCCGGCACAACGATGGCCGGAACGCTCAGTCCTGCAGGTATACGTTCCACCACGACAGCGGCAGCGCCCAGACCGGCGACGGCGTCGAGGAAATCGTGCGCATCAAAACGGTCGCCGCGCAAGGCGACGAACAGATTGCCAGGCGCAACGGCGCGACTGTCGGTGGTGACGCCACGCACAGTGACGTCGCCACCGGCGTTATGTGCACTATGCACGGTTGCGCCGTCCAGCCACTGCGTCAATTGTTCAAGCGATGCCTGCACTATGCACCTCCCATCATGGTGGCGCGCGCGGCCAGAGCCAGTGCGACGTGGTCGGCATCGAGGAAGGGATATTTCTTGCCTGCGATTTCCTGATAGGTTTCGTGTCCCTTGCCCGCCAACAGAACAACATCCTGTTTGACCGCGTGACGCACCGCCCACAGGATGGCGCCGGCACGGTCAGTCATGACATGCGGCACGATACGCGCCATGCCACTCTTGATATGCGAAATGATGACGTTGGGATCTTCGCTGCGCGGATTGTCGCTGGTCAGGATCACATGATCGGCCAGTTCTGAAACGGAACCCATCTCCGGACGCTTGCCCGGATCGCGATCGCCGCCGCAGCCGAACACGCACCACAGCTCGCCGCCACGCTGGCTGGCAACCTGGCGCAAGGCGCTCAAGGTTTTTTCCAGCGCGTCCGGCGTGTGCGCGTAATCAATCACGATCAACGGCGCTTCTTGCCCGCCGAACTGTTGCATGCGACCCGGTACGGCGGTCAGCGTGGAGATCACCGCCAGCGCAGCTTCCCAGCCGGTGCCCTTGGCCAGCATGACGCCGAGGATACCCAATACGTTGCTGACATTGAACTGCCCGACCAGTTGTGTCTTGACCTGGCCAGAACCAAATGGCGATTCGACATGGAAACTGGTGCCGGCATTGGTGCTGCGAATTGCCGATGCGCGCAGCACCGGAACATCGTCCGCAGTAATGTCGCTCAGCGAATAGCCGATCACAGGAATATTTTTGGCCTGCAGATAAGGAATCAAACGCTGCCCCATCTGGTCGTCCAGATTGATGACGGCGTGTTGCAGTCCCGGCGAATCAAACAGCTGAATCTTGGCTGCTTCGTAAGCGATCATGTCGCCGTGATAGTCGAGATGATCGCGCGTGAAATTGGTGAACAAGGCGACATCAACATGCAGCCCGTTCATGCGGCCCTGATCGAGTCCGATGGACGAGGCTTCAATCGCCAGCACCGATGCGCGCGCCGTACGCAGGTCCGACAGCTTGCGTTGCAGCAGCACTGCATCCGGCGTGGTGTAGCCGGTGACGTCGAAAGCGTGCGGTTTGCCGTCCTGGAACATGCCCACGCCCAGCGTGCCGACAACCGCTACCGGCGCCGAAGAACCTTGCAGACGCGACAGCGCCATGCCCAGCCAGTACGAGCACGAAGTCTTGCCGTTGGTACCGGTCACCGCGACGCTGAACATGTCCTTGTCGGGCTGCTTGTAAAACATATTGGCGGCGAATCCCGCGAGATGCTTCAAACCCTTGACGCCAAAATGCGGCAAATCTTCCTTGTCGTCCCAGGTAAATCCAGCCTCTTCATAGACGACTGCTGCGGCGCCGCGCTCTATCGCATCGGCGATATAGCGACGACCGTCGGCGCTGTCACCGGGATAGGCAAAGAACACGTCGCCTGCCTGCACACGTCGGGAGTCCGCAGTTAAATTCGCAGTCAGATTGACGTTCGCAGCGCAAATACCCTGTAGCCAGTCGACAATTTTTTGCGCGGAAAGCATAGTCGCAGGCATTACATGCTCTCCTCTAAGGCGTCTTTTGGAATGATGATATTGGTCACGCTGGAATCCGGCGCGACATTGAGCGCGCGTAAAGCGTTGGCCGTTACATTGGCAAAAACCGGGCCGGCGACAGTGCCGCCGAAGTGGCTGCCGGCGCTGGGTTCATCCAGCATCACAGCGATGATCAGGCGCGGGTCGGACATCGGCGCAATACCGACAAACGAAGACACGTATTTCTTCACGTACTTGCCGCCTTCAATCTTGTATGCGGTACCGGTCTTGCCGCCGACGCGATAACCAGGCACCTGAGCCTGCGGCGCGGTACCGCCCGGCGCCACCACGGTTTCCAGCATGCGGCGCATTTGCAGAGCGGTGTTTTCAGAGATCACGCGATGACCGATCGGCATGTCGTTGACCTTCTGAAAGGACAGCGGAATCAGGTCGCCGTTACGGGCAAAAATCGTATACGCGTGCGCAAGTTGAATCAGCGATACCGAGATACCGTGGCCGTAGCTCATCGTGGCCTGCTCGATCGGACGCCACGATTTGTACGGACGCACCCGGCCTGCAACTGCGCCCGGGAAACCGAACTTTGGCTGCTGCCCGAGGCCGACGCTGGTGAACATTTCCCACATTTCCTGCGGCGGCATTTCCAGTGCAATCTTGGCGGTGCCGATGTTGGATGACTTCTCGATAATCTGCGCAACCGTCAGCGGTCCGTGCGCATGCGAATCGCCGATGGTCGCCGTACCGATGGTCATTTTGCCGGGCGAAGTCTGGAATACGGTGCTCGGCGTCACGCGATGGGTGTCCAGCGCCAGCGCCACGGTGAACGGCTTCAATGTCGAACCGGGCTCGAAGGTATCAGTCAGCACGCGGTTGCGCAGTTGCGCGCCAGTCAGAACCGAGCGGTCGTTCGGGTTGTAGGTCGGCAGATTGGCCAGCGCCAGCACTTCGCCGGTACGCGCGTCGACGACGATGATGCCGCCGGCCTTGGCCTTGTTCTTTTCGACGGCTTCTTTCAATTGTGTAAAGGCGATGTACTGGATCTTGCTGTCGATGGAAAGCGTCAAATCCTTGCCGTCATGCGGCTCGCGCACGGCTTCGATATCTTCAACGATGCGGCCGAGACGATCCTTGATCACGCGGCGGCTGCCGGTCATACCGGCTAGCGTTTTCTGCGAGCCAAGTTCCATGCCGTCCTGTCCGGCGTCTTCCACATTGGTAAAGCCCACAACGTGGGCCATGACTTCACCTTCAGGATAGAAGCGCTTGTATTCCTTGCGCGTCTCGATGCCGGCAATGCCGAGCTTGACGATCTTGTCGGCGGTGTCTTGCTCGACCTGGCGCTTCAGATAAACAAAGTTGCGGTCGGAATCGAGCTTCTTGCGCAATTCGGCGTCGCTCATGTCGAGCAGTTTGGCCAAGTCGCGCAGCTTGTCTTTCGGCGCTTCCTGCACATCATCCGGAATTGCCCAGATCGCCTTGACCGGCACCGACGAGGCCAGCACCTGGCCGTTGCGGTCAGTGATTTTGCCGCGCGTGGCCGGCAACTCCAGCGTACGCGCGTAGCGTGAAGCGCCTTGTTTTTGCAGGAAATCGGTGGACATCCCCTGCAACCACAACGCGCGCGCAGCCAGTGCGAAAAAGGCCATGAACAGCACGAACAACACCACGCGCGAACGCCAGGCCGGCATCGCGACCTGCAATACCGGGCTTGCCGAGAACGCGACGCCGCGCGAGGCAGCGACGCGGCCTCCTGTGACGTTGGTGCGTGGCGGCATGCGCGTCATTTGTTCCTCACCGTCAGGTATTGGGTGCGTTCGGGCGTCAGCGAGACCATGTTCAGGTCGCGACGCGCCAATGCCTCAATACGGGAATTCTTGCCCAGTGTGGATTGATCCAATTGCAATTGCGCCCAGTCGATGTCGAGCTGGCGCGCAGCGGATTGGGCGCGCTCCAGTTCGATGAACAGACGGCGCGCCTGGTATTGAGCGTTGACCAGCGACAGCGCGCATAGCACCAGCACGGCCGTCACCAGAAAGCTCAGACGGCCGGTCATGGCGCATCCTCGGCGACAGTACGCTCAAGCGAGCGCATCACGGCGGAACGGGCGCGTGGATTGCCTGCGACTTCGGCGTCGCTCGGCTTGACACGGGAGTGCAATTTTCCGAGGGGTTGCGGCAGGTCGACTGCACGAATCGGCAGGCGGCGGTCAGGCTGCGGCACATGGGCTTTGGATGCCATGAACTGCTTGACGATGCGATCTTCCAACGAGTGAAAGCTGATCACAACCAATCTCCCATACTGCGCCATCTGCTGAAATGCTTTTTCCAGTCCTATTTCGAGTTCTTCAAGCTCTTGATTGATGAAAATCCGTATAGCCTGAAAGGTACGAGTGGCCGGGTCTTTGCCTTTCTCGCGGGTTTTGACGGCTTGTGCCACGAGCGTGGCAAGCTGTCGTGTGGTTGAAATTGGCTCGACTGCCCGGCGAGCAACAATCGTCTTTGCAATCTGAAGAGCAAACCGTTCTTCCCCATATTCTCGTATCACCTTTGCTATCGTCTGTTCGTCCGCCGTTGCCAGCCACTCCGCTGCCGACACGCCGCGCGTGGTATCCATGCGCATGTCCAGCGGGCCATCGAACCGAAAACTGAAACCCCGCGCCGCGTCATCCACCTGCGGCGAAGAAATACCCAAATCCATCAACACGCCATCAACACGCGTGACGCCATGCGCCGCCAGTGCCTGATCCAGCGTCGCAAAGCTGTCATGCACAATGGCGAAACGCGGATCCGCAATGGTCTGCGCCGTGGCAATCGCCAGCGGATCCTTGTCGAACGCAATCAAACGTCCACGCGCACTGAGGCGCTCCAAAATCTTGCGGCTATGCCCGCCACGACCGAAGGTGCCGTCCAGATAGACACCATCAGCCCGGTCGCCTTCTATTACCAGGGCATCCACCGCTTCATCCAACAACACCGTACGGTGCTGCAAATCGGGCACCGATTGCAAAGTCATCGCGTCGTGCCGTCAGAAGGAAAAATTGCTCAACACATCCGGCATGCCCGCAGCAACAGCTTCCGATTCGTTCTCGGCCAGCTTCGCGGCATCCCAGATTTCAAAATGGCTACCCATGCCCAGCAACATGACGTCGCGCTCCAGGCCGACCGCCGCCCGCAACTCCGGCGCGATCAGGATGCGTCCGGCAGAGTCCAGCTCCACATCGCACGCATTACCAAGGAAAACGCGTTGCCAGGCGCGCGCCGACATCGGCCATGCCGCGATTTGCTCGCGATGGCTTTCCCAGGTCGGGCGCGGGAAAAACAGCAGACAGCCGTGCGGATGGCGCGTCAACGTGACCCGTCCTTCGCACTGAACCGCCAGGGCGTCACGATGCTTGGCCGGAATAGACATCCGTCCTTTGGCATCGAGATTGATTGATGACGCGCCCTGAAACACTGTGTTTGACCTTTTTTCCTGTGGCTGTTGGCATGCTTGAATTCGGTGTTTTGCTGTTTGGGATTCGAAAATGCCCCACAAAAAAACACTTTTTCACACTATCGCCCACTTTAGAGGATGCACTAATACAGGTCAAGCGATATTCATGGGCCGAAACAGGGATTTTTTTAATAAAGTCAAAGACTTAGCGCGCATAGTTAAAAAGCGTCTAAAAGCGCTTTTTCCTCGAAAATGAATGACTTAGGGAATCTATTGAATGTTCCACTTGAGATATACACATGTGTTTATCTCGAATTCCGCGTGGTTTCTGGGGGAGAGACTGATCAGCGAATAAGAAAAACCGCCGAACGACTTGAGAAGAGATTTTGCAGACGATCAAAAGCACCAAGCTGGACCAACCGACAATGCAAAAGACAATACAAAGGCAAGGCAACTTCAAAACAAACTTCCATCCAAACATAAAACTGCGCCGGCGACACCGCTCAAAAAATTAGCGGCAACCGGAGTATGCCTGAAAAAACAGCGCGCAAAAAAATCAAAGGCGCGTCAAAAATCCAAACAAGCCACACAAAAAACGAGGCGTGAAACTCTCCGCAGACATCCGGATTTTTTCAATTCGATGAAATTCATGCGAAATAGATCATGTCAAATCAATTAAACATCAGATGGGGCTTGCGGAGTAGGCGCATTCCAATGCTAAAATCTCGGCACCTTAACAGTGAAAGGAATTTTAAAGTGAACAAATCCGAATTGGTCGACGCAATCGCTGCTGATACAGAAATCTCGAAGGCTGCTGCACAACGTGCTCTGGACTCCGTTGTTGAAAACATCATCAAGGCAGTTACCAAGGGCGACACAGTGCAACTGGTTGGCTTCGGTTCTTTCTCCACAGGCAAGCGCGCTGCTCGTACCGGCCGTAACCCACAAACTGGCGAAGAAATCAAAATCGCTGCTGCAACTACAGTGAAGTTCTCCGCTGGTAAGTCGTTCAAAGAAGCAGTGAACAAGAAGAAGAAATAATGGTTCCATTTGAATGCTGTGAACCAGGAGTTCACGGCATTCAAATACCGCTGCTGCTGCATTCATGCGGCAGCACGCCCCCTCCTCCGCTTTCCCCCTATCCTCCACACTTTATCGCTTCACCGGTCTTCTCGCCTCTTCCTGCAGCATCTCGCAAGATCTTCACATTGACTGACGTCGTTCACTCCGCGTTTTCGTGATCTTTCAGACGTGCGCGTGCCGCAGCAAACAAATCGGTTTCCGACCTGTTTCCCGCAGCTTGTGGCTACGGCGAATATTGAACCGCAGAATTCTCGATCAGGCTTGCGCGAACGAGATATCGACCTTGCCGATGTTCTGCAACAAGGCGTTGACGCTGCTGCCTTTGTCGGCGAACAGCAAACCTGTGCACGATCCCGTCGTCACGAACTGGCCGGCTTTCAGACCACCGCAACGCTCGCCGACGTGATTCGCCAGCCAGGTCACCAGCGGCCAGATATCGACTGCGGGGTTGCCACCGACGGTTTTGGCGACTTCCAGACCATTGAAATACAGCTCGGCGTGCTGGATGCTTTGATCGATCTGACCCAGATCGCTGCGCCCCGGACCGTAAATGAACGCGCAATTGCTCAGCGCATCGGCCAACCCGGCCAGCGGATTGGCTGCCGGATATTCGCTGTAGCGCGAAGACACCAGTTCAATGGCGGGATGAACGGTGCCGACTGCGGCCAGTACTTCTTCCTCGGTGTATGGCGTGGCGCGGGCCGGTAAATCGCTCTTCATGCGCAAGGCGATCTCGACTTCGATACCGCGCGAGCCCGCGGTCAGCAAGTCGAAGAAATGATACGGCGCTGCAAAGATGAACTGCGCCGGCATCGGCGCGCAGCTTGGCTGTGCGCCAGGTGCTTTGGCGCCGACCTTCCAACCGCCGACCTCTCCCAGCGATTGAGAAACGGTATCCTGCACTGCGTAGGCTTCAGCAGCGTCGGCCGGAATGTATTCGTCAGGCAGGCGCGCCAGCGTGATTTCGTGCTTGCGCGCCGCCAGCAGCAACTCGGCCGCCACCTTGATTTTTTGTTTGTCCATTGTCGTACTTTACTTCTTGAAAAGGCATCGCTGCATGGAAAGCAGACGACGCCGGTTAAAAAACTTCAGCAACGTTACAGGATCTCAAGAAAATCCAAAGCGCCGCGGCAACCACAAACTCAGATCCGGCCAGACGATGATCACGATCAGCGTGACCAGCAGCATGGCCAGATATTTCAGATACGGCTTCACCACATCCTGCAAGCGCACCTGTGCAATCGCGCAGGTCGCATACATCCCCAGCCCGAACGGCGGCGAGAACAAACCGATGCCCATCGAAATCACCAGGATGATGGCGAAGTGCAAAGGATTGTAGCCAAGCTGCACCGCAATCGGCGTCAGCAAAGGGCCGAAAATGATCAGTGCAGGCGCACCTTCCAGCACCGCGCCGAACAAGATCAGCGCCAAAACAGAAATGAGAATAAACATCCAGCGGCCGTAATCATGCGCCAGGCTCACCATCAGTTCGGCCAGCGCATGCGGGATCTGTTCCACCGTCAGGGCATACGCCACACTGCTGGCTGCTGCCACGATGAACAACACCATGCCCGACATTGAGGCCGCATCGACGAACAGCTTCACCAGCACCTTGCTATTGAGCTCGCGGAAGGCCAGCCAGCCGGCCACGATCGCGTACACCACGGCGAACGAAGAAATCTCCGTCGATGTCGCCACGCCGGAAGCCACGCCCTTGCCGATCATCACGATCATGATCAGACCCACCAGCGCGCCACCGATCAGCTTGCCCATCGGACGCGGCTTGATGAAGACGACGCTGACGTCGACTTTGCGGCCGGTGTAATACGCAAGGATGCTCAAGGCGATCGCCATCGCCAGCGCCGGCAGAATCCCGGCGAGGAACAAGCCGCCGATCGATAGATTGGCGACAAAGCCAAGGATGATCATGTTGATGCAAGGCGGGATCGTTTCCGCCATGATCGCTGAAGCCGCCAGCAAACCTGCTGCCTCGTTCGGATTCTGCCTGGTCTGGCGCACCGCCGGCATCAGGATGCCGCCCACAGCGGCGACGTCAGCCAGCTTGGAGCCAGATACGCCCGAGAAGAACGCCATCGCCGTCACCATGATCAGATTCAATCCACCACGCAGACGGCCGAACATGCGCAGCAACAGCTCGATCAGGCGCGACGACATACCGTTGCATTCCATCACCATGCCGGCCAGGATGAAGAACGGCACCGCCAGCATGACAAAGTGGTCGGTGCCTGCGGCAACCTGCTGGGCAAACACCATCACCGACAAGGACGGCTCCAGCAAGAAAAACATCAGCGCGCCAAAGGTCAGCGAAAATGCAATCGGCACACCCGCCACCAGACAGAACAGGAAGCCAAACAGTAAGACGTGCATCGGTCGCAGCGCATGGTCAGGCCAGAACGTCTGCAAAGCCAATACGCCGCCGACAACTACCGCGCCAAGCAAACCCGACACCAGCGCATGACGGCCGAACTTCTTCAGCGCATGCGTCATGGCGAAGACTGACAACAAGAGACTGCCAATCAGCACCGGCAAAACAAAAATCGTCTGCGGCAAACCCGTGGGCGTGGTCTGGTCGTTGGAGATTTCCAGCAGTAGCCAGGTCGTATAGGCCAGCGACATGGCGACGAAGGCGATCACCCAGTCACACAGCCGGAGGATATAGGGCAGCCATGATTTCGGAAAAACCCCGCGCAGGCTATCGATGCCGACGTGACGGCTGCGCCCAAGCACGCTGGCCGCGCCGAAGAACACCAGCGTGATCATCAGCGCGCGCGCCACTTCTTCCGACCACTCCAGCGGATCGTGCAAAGCGTAGCGCCAGACCACCGAAAAGAACACCACCAGCACATCCACTGCCAGCACCGCCGCCGACGTCAGTTCCAGCACACGTTGCAGCCGCGGATAGTCCACCGCGTCGTTGGGCGAGGCGTGCAGCGAGCGGATTGCGTTCTCGATTTCTGCGGTTTCTTCAGCCGGCGTCAGCGGCGCAGTCATTGTCTTCATCATGGATTCCTTTGACTACAGAGTCGGCAAGACATCAGCCGCGCATGGCGACGATCTCGTCGACCACCGGTTTGACTGCCGGATACTGTGTGGTGAACTCGCCCCACAGCGGCGCGACGTCTTTGCGCAGTGCTTCGCGATCGACCGTGGAGACGGTCAGGCCCAGGCCTTTGAGTTTTTCAAAGGCGTCACGCTCCATGTCGGCGGCACGCTGGCGTTGATACATCGTCGCTTCGGTGGCGGCGTCGAGAAAAGCTTTTTGCAAATCGGCTGGAATCTTGGCGAAAGAGCGCTTGCCGATCACCGGTGTTTGCGGATTGTAGATATGCTGGGTCAGCGCGCAGTATTTGGCGACTTCGAAGAACTTGCCTGCCAGCGCCGTCGGCGCATCGTGCTCAAAACCGTCCACCACGCCGGTCTGCAGCGAAGTGTAGATTTCACCGAAAGGGATCGGTGTCGGCACCGCGCCCATATAACGCAGCGTGCTGACGAAATTTTTCACCGGCAGCACACGGATCTTCGTTCCCTTGAGCTCGGCCACGCTGCGCACCGGATTCTTGGTGAACACATTGCGCGCGCCCAGCGAATACGCCCAGCCCAGCACCTGCACGCCGATGCGGTCGACCATGAGCTTGCTAAGAATGGCGCCGGCTTTGCCGTCCAGCGCGCGGCCGGAATGGTCGAGGTTGGCGAACAGATAGCCCATGTCGAGCACACCGATTTCCGGCACGGTAGTCGACCAGATCGACGAGCCGGAGATCATCATGTCGACGCTGCCGATGCGCACCTGATTGACGACATCGGATTCCTTGCCGAGCTGATCGCTGGGGAAATAGTTGACGACGATCTTGTTGCCGACGGCGGTCTTCAGATTCTGCGCGAAGCGGCTGTACCAGACGTAGTGCGCCGAGTTGGCGTCGAGCGGCAGCGTCGACGACATGCGCAGCGTGACCAGCGGCTTATCTTGCGCGAAAGCCAGATTGCCTGACAGGCCTGTCGATGCGGCCGCGCCGATGGCGAGTCCGGCTTTCAGGAATTGTCGTTTGGATGCGTTGGTGGTGCTCATCATTGTCTCCTGTAGTTTTATGTGGTGCTGCTTTGTCACTATTTATTCACTACTTACGTCTGATGCTTGTCCTGGCTTGCCCTGATTTTTCCTAACTACGCGCTGCTGTGCTGATCAGTATCTGTTGTGCGCCTTGCCTTTCAATTTTTCACAAATGGTGGTTCCGGCATGCCGACAACGCCGGGATTCAATGTCCAAACCATGCCTGCACCGGCATCGCCTGCCGGCGCACCGAGACTGATGCTGGTGACGATCATGGTCTTCAGGTCGTCGCCGCCGAAGGCGCACATGGATGGCTTTTTCGCAGGCAATTCAATCACCCGGTCGAGCTTGCCGTCGGGCGTAAAGCGCAGCAAACAGCCTGCATCATTGGCACAAGACCAATAACAGCCGTCGATGTCCATCGCTGCACCGTCGGGACGTCCGCGATGCTGATTGAGATCGGCGAACACCCGGCGACGCGACGGCGTGCCGCTGTCGATGTCATAGTCAAACGCCCAGATCAGGCGGCTCGACGGATGCGAGTCGGACAAATACATGGTCTTGCCGTTGGGCGACCACGCCAATCCGTTTTGCACGATCAGGCCATCCACCATCGGTGCCGACAAACCCGCAGCGTCATAGCGATAGAGCTTGCCGTCCGCACGCGCGAGCGACATATCGAGGCACATGACGCCACTCCAGAAACGCCCCTGACGATCGCAGCGACCGTCGTTGAAACGCTGCTCTGCTTGCAGGCCGCTCGGTTGTGCGAGCTTGTCCAGCAGCACATTTCCATCGTCTTGCAGCGTCACACTAAAGACACCCGTATGCATGCCGGCGATCAATCCGCCTGCGTCGTCGGGCGCAATGCACGCCACCATTTCGGGCAGTTGCCATTGTTTGTAAACGCTGTCCACGGTCTGACGGCAGATCAGCTTGCGCGGGATGTCGACCCAGTACCAGGCCGATTGCGCGGCATGCCAGAACGGGCTTTCGCCGACGTCGTAACGGTGATCGTTGAGGGGAAGTACTTGCATGGTAAATATCCGAAGGGTCTTCTATTCGTATTGCGGGCCGGCCAGAATGAACGGCCCGCCCTGAAAGTTGCCGGCATCGTCGGCCGCCGGCCACGCACCGCTGAAAGGAAAATGCTCGGCAAATGGATCGGCAGAATCGCGCGCGACGAAACCTAGATGCCCGGCCTTGCTGTTGTCCCACCAATCGATGCGGTTGTCGGAAACGCCGTAGACGATACTGTGACCGACGCGCGGTGTGAAGAGTGCACAGCGCACCAGCTCGACAAAATCCTCATAGCTCAGATAGGTCGCCAGCATGCGGGCGTTGCGCGGCTCCGGAAAGCACGAGCCGATGCGCAAGCAGACCGTCTCCACGCCGAAACGGTCGAAGTAATAACGCGACAGCGATTCACCGAAGCATTTGGTCAACCCGTACAATCCATCGGGACGCAAGGGACTATCGGCATCGATGCGCTCGGTGGTCGGGTAGTAGCCGACCGCGTGACTGGAACTGGCGTAGACCACGCGACGGATGCCGCGTTTGTGCACGCCTTCATATAAGTTGTAAGTACCCTGGATATTGGCGTGCATCAGTTGCTCGAACGGCGCTTCCAGCGAAAGGCCGCCGAAATGCAGAACGGCGTCGACACCCTCTAGCATGGCATGCACCGCCGCCTTGTCGGCCAGATCGCAGGTGACAATTTCTTCCCCCGCCGCGGCCGTGCCGAGATCGCCGATATCAGACAGGCGCACGACGTCGGCCCATGGCTTCAGACGTTCGCGCAGTAGCTGACCGAGATTGCCCGCGGCACCCGTCAGCAACAATCGCTGAAAAGGCTTTGCAGACACGGAAGAACCCGGCTGATGATCTTGCGAATTGCTCATGTCTATGAATCGTCGTTGGTTGGACTACCGACGCTGAGCGGACGTCATGGATTTTCAGGCGAACCGACGCCTTAAAAAACCATACCGACAGATGTCGGCTACTCAGCAAAGAAGGAACAACAACCTGTCAGCACGCCCGGACTGCAGCACGCAGAGCAAGCACGCAAAACGTCCAGCTAAAAGAAAGTGCAGAACAGCGTAAAAGCATTCATGGAGTGTCTCCGGCATGTCGTTATTTTTAATTGACAGTCATCGTACAACATGAAAATTTTGAATGCAAGGACATTTAAAGCGCCATTTTTTTCACGCGTTGACCCGCCTTGCAGAGAGTAACAATCGCCTCGAAAGTCACGTCCTTGCTGATCCTCGAAAAAAAGAATGACTTGCCTTTATGTCATCTGATGACTGATAACAATTTTTTACTGCGACGTCTCTCGCCAGCCTTCCAAAGTGCACAGTTTGACGACTTGGCGCGAAGTACAGTTGCGCATGGCAGGCTGATTCGATGATTCAACTTGCATCAGGTTTGGCGCCGCACTAGACTTTGTTTACCGATCGGTACATAAAACTTTCACCGCAGTTCAACTCTTTATAGATGACAGGTGCTCCATGACGACATCCCGCCCCCCACTTCCACCATTCACACGCGAAACCGCAATCCAGAAAGTCCGCGCCGCCGAAGACGGCTGGAACACCCGCAACGCTGAAAAAGTCTCGCTGGCCTACACCGAGGACAGCCGCTGGCGCAATCGCGCCGACTTCGTACAGGGCCGCGAAGCCATCGTTGCTTTTCTCTCCAAGAAATGGGTGCGCGAACAGCAATATCGATTGATCAAGGAATTGTGGGCGTTCGAAGGCAACCGCATCGCCGTTCGATTCGCGTATGAATGGCATGACGACTCGGGCAACTGGTTTCGCTCGTACGGCAATGAAAACTGGGAGTTCGACGAGAACGGTCTGATGCGCGTGCGCCATGCCTCGATCAATGATCTGCCGATCAAGGAAGCTGACCGCAAATTCCATTGGGATCAATCCGCTCCACGCCCGACCGATCACCCTAGCCTGAGCGATCTGGGATTGTGATGAAAGCGGTTCGCACACAATGACGGATGCAACAACGTCAACAACAGCAACGACAGCAACGAAGCCGCTCTCGCAACGCGAGGAACTGATCCCGGTGCTGGCTGAAATCTTCCGCGCCCACGGCTACGAAGGCGCCAGCCTGGCGCGCATCACCGAAGGCACCGGGCTGGGCAAAGGCAGTCTGTATTACGTCTTCCCGGGCGGCAAGGATGAGATGGCGAACGCCGTGCTGAGCCACATCGACGGCTGGTTCCAGCGCGAGGTATTCATTCCCTTGCGTGAAAGCGGCGACGGCGAAGATGCCATGGCCGGCATCGACCACATGTTTCGCGAGGTGAAGAGCTACTTTTTATCGGGACGCAAGGTCTGCCTGATCGGCGTGTTCGCGCTGGTCAATGTGCGCGATCGCTTTGCCGACAAGGTGAAGGATTATTTTGTGGACTGGGCAGCGGCGCTCAACGATGCTTTGCTACGCAGCGGCCGCGATGCCGACGAAGCCGCCGGCTGGACCGAAGAAATACTGGCGGCCATCCAGGGTGCGCTGGTATTGGCGCGCGCCATCGACGATCATGCGGTGTTTGTACGAACGCTGGATCGCTTGCAGCAACGCTTGCAAGCGACCAACGTATAAGGAAATTATTTGCCGAGATCAGCCAGCGGATGTTCCGCAGCCGGCCATGGATCTGTGAAGAACCCCTCTACCCATGCCGGCGTCGCATCCACCAGGCGCGCCGGATTCCACTGCGGCTTCTGATCTTTTTCCACGATCAGCGCGCGGATGCCTTCGACAAAATCGGGACGCGCCGCGCAATGCAGCGACACCACGAATTCCAGACGGAAGACTTCCGCCAGCGACATGTAACGCACGCGCTCCTGCAACGCCAGTGACAACCACGCCGAACCCGGCGCACCGGCGTTGAGCGTAGCGACCGCTTTTTGCAGCCACGGATTGTCGCTCTTGAGAGCGAGGATGGCGTCAACGATGTCGGGCACGGTCTGACCGCTGCACAGCGCATTGATCAGATCAAAGTTATCGCGCAAGGCCGAAGGTGCGAAGACCACATCGGCCGCAACATCACGCTCGGCCTGTTGCAACACGCGGCCGAGCAGCGCCTTGTCGTCGCCCTCACCCCAGTTTTGCAGCAGCAGGGCGTCAACGACTTTTTGCTTGTCAGCCTGTGCGATGCGGTAGTCGGCCAGCTTGGTGAACTTGGCATCTTCGGCATTCATCAACGCACCGGTCAACGCCAGAAAAGCGCCGAGCTTGCCCGGCACGCGGCTCAGGAACCAGCTGCCACCGACATCAGGATACAGGCCGATGGTGATTTCCGGCATGGCCAGGCGCGAGCGCTCGGTGACCACGCGATGGCTGCAACCCGCCATCAGGCCGATGCCGCCGCCCATGACGATGCCGTGGCCCCAGCACAGGATGGGCTTGGGATAGGTGTGGATCTCGTAATCGAGGCGATATTCGTGTTCGAAGAATTCCGCAGCGTAGCGATTGCCGCGAATGTCGTCGCGTGCCGGCGAGGCGTGATGCTCGCGCATGGTGCGGTAGAGTTGCTGCAGATCGCCACCGGCGCAAAAGGCTTTCTCGCCTTGCGCTTGCAGCAGCACCATGGCGATGTCCGGATCCTTTGCCCATTGCCGCAACTGCGGTGTCAGCAGATGCACCATGTCGAGCGACAGGGCATTCAAGGTTTTTTCGGAAGCCAGCGTGGCGACGCCGATACGGCGGCCATTCTGCGTGGCCAGTTCTTCAAACAAAACCGGTTGGCTCATGGGGATCCTGATTGTCTCTGAAATCGTCTTGTGCGACCTCGCCGGCCTCGTGAGCCGGGAGATCGATTTATATAATTTAATGAAGCAAGCCGATAGGCCGGATTCTGTTACGACGGTTGCCCGTTATGACAGCCATTCCTCTAGGCGCTGGATTACTCCAGTGCTCAAGCTCTCTACCCGCACGCTCCGCGAGCAACATCAACGCGTGCCTATTTGAGATTGCTCCGAGTGGAGGTTACCGCGTTTCACCGTAACTAAATACGCTCGTCTCTGTGGCCCTATTCCTCGCCTTGTACCGGCTTACGCCGGCTTTCGGCGGACGGCCGTTAACCGTCACCCTGCTCTATGGAGTCCGGACCTTCCTCCCGCCATCGCATTACACGATGACCAGCGGCTGTCTGGCTTGCTTCGGGCGCTATTGTACCTTACGCGCTGAATCGGCTGCAGGGACTTGCCGTGCAGCATGATTACAGCATTACGCAACATAAGCCGACCGGGAATCCGGGAAGAAACAACAGATTGGAAAAAGTTTATGAAAATTCAAGAGTTGCGCTTCAGAGTCGGCGTCTTATTGTCGATAATTGAATCAATGCCCGTTTCACGAGAAGGTCGATACGATGAAAACAGGACATCTTCGCCGCCGCACCCTGCTCTGCCTGACATTGGCGGCTGGGTTGCACCTGACGGCGAACGCGAAAGACACTACCGTTGTTCCGATCGGCATTGCGATGCCGCTAAGCGGCCCGGCCGCGGCATTCGGCCAGAGCCTGGTGAATGCCGCGCAAATGGCAATCGACGATGTCAACCGGCGCAATCCCAAGGTCGCCGGCCGGGATATCCATTTCAAGCTGGTGGTCGCTGATGAACGCGGCAATACGAACAGTGCGGTGCTGGCTGCCGACTATCTCGTCAAGCAAGGTGTCGTTGCCACGATCGGCAACGGCAGTACGCTGACGACACTGGCAACCACAAAAATTTTTGGCGAGGCAGGCATCGCCCAGCTGGCACCCAGTACCAGTGCGCCGTGGCCCAATGGTCAGCGTTACACTACCTTTCGCATGATCGGCCACAGTGGCCAAGGTGCACCATTGCTGGCCAATTACCTTATCGACAATCTGCAAGTAAAGAGCGTGGCGATCATCGACAACGACACTGTTGCAGGCCGTGCGCTCGGCCAGGCATTCAAGGAACGCTTCCAGGCACGCCAGGGAACCGTACTGATCAGTGAATCGATTCAGTTTCGCTCTTCCGACTTCAACACCATTCTTAATACCGTCAAACTCAAGCAGCCGGATATCGTCTTCTTCGGAGGCCTTGGCGACCAGGCTGCGACGCTGGCACGTAACATGCGCAGAGTCGGCCTGAAAACGGGTTTTGTGCATGGCATGAACGGCACCAACGGCCTGAACTTCCTGCGCGATGCCGGTGCGGCCGCTGCGGATGTCATCGCACTCAACCCCGGCATACCGCCCGAGAAAATGCCGGGATGGAAGAATTTCGAAAAGAATTATCTGGAACGTTTCGGCGGCAATATCAACGACTACACCCCGATTGGCTACGACGCTGTCCAGGTGCTGGCTGCAGCCGTGCGCGAGGCGAACTCGTTCACGCCGGCCGACATCCTCGCCGCACTGTACAAGGTGCGCTACAGCGGCTTGACCGGTGCGATTTCCTTTGACCAGAATGGCAATCTGTGCAATCCGTCGTTCACGATTTACCAGATGAAGGAGCTGCGCTGGCTTCCTCTCCAGACCTACGGAGGCGCCAAACAATGACAAGACAAGATCGCGCTTCGCTCCGTGCCCTGCGTCGTCCAACAAACTCCCGCCTCCTGTCCATGTTGCTGATACTGCTCGCGCTGCTGACATGCTGGCTGCCGGCTCCGTCGCAAGCCGCGACCAGCGGATCCGTACGGGTCGTGCAAATCGGTTTTGCAGGGCCGCTTTCGGGGAGTTCAGCGCGTATCGGAAAAAGCCAGATGCACGCTGCCGAACTGGCGCTGGCAGAAGCTAATGCACGCGGCGCTACCATCGGCGGAGAACCGGTAATATTCAAACTTCTTCCCCAGGATGATCGCGGCGATCCAAACACAGCAGCATTGGTGGCTACTTATCTGGTCAAATCCGGCGTCGTGGCAGTCATTGGACATTGGCATACCGGTGCAAGTATGCAGGCTGCGAGCATTTACAACACGGCCGGCATCCCTCAGATCGCGCCTGGATCAAGCGGACACCAATATACGCAAAATGGCTATGCGACCAGCTTTAGGATTATTGGCCACGACGATGACGGTGGCCGTTTTGCAAGCGTCTATGCACTTCAAAATCTCAAGGCCAGACGCATTGCCGTGATTCATGACGAAACCACCTTCGGCACCATGCTGGCCGCCCAGTTCATCCGCGGCGTTCAGGACAAGGGTGGCGAAATCGTGACGCAGCAACTGATCAGTTCCAAGACCTCTGACTTCAACGCGGCATTAATGGAGTCAGGAAAAAAAAGTGCCGACCTGATATTTTTTGGCGGTCTTGGCCCTCAAGCTGCGGCGCTGGTACTCAGCATGAGACGGATGAGCATCACTGCTCCGCTGCTGGCCGCCGATGGCATTGTCAGCCCCCTATTCTTGCAATTGACGGGAACTGGCGGCAACGGCACATTCGGACTGGCACCGGGACAACCTCAGGAAAAAATGACCGGCTGGAAAAAATTTCAGGAAAAGTTCAACGCCACCTATGACGATCCAATCGAGGCCTTTGCTCCTTTCGCCTATGATGCCGCGAACATGATCGTGGCCGCGATCCAGCAAACCAATTCCCAGCAACCTGCGCGCATCAATGCAGCCTTGCACAGTATGAAATACAAAGGTCTCACCGGCACAATCGCGTTTGACGCCGAGGGCAATCTGAATAACCCGGCCTTTACGATTTATCAGGTGCAGTCAGGAAAATGGACTGCCGTGCAAGCGTATGGAAAAAAGTAAGACTTAAGCCTACACGGCCATCCGCAGCGTTGCTGGACAAAGACACTTTCAAAAGGAATAACATGCATCCTTTCCTCCGCTTAATGAATTTGACACTGTGCTGCGCATTACTGGGAACCGCACCCTACGGTGCCGCCGCGGCGGAAGCACTGCCGGAAATTCTGATCGGTTTTGCAGCGCCCATGTCCGGCTCATCGGATGAGTTCGGAAAAAGCTTGGCCAATGCGGCTCAACTTGCCGTCGATGAGGCCAATGCGCGCGGCATTACCATTGGCGGACGCAAGATGCAATTGCAACTGGTCATCCAGGATGACCGTTCGGACGCACGTACAGCGGCTCTTGGTGCCGAATATTTGGTCAAAAAAGGAGTGATTGGTGTCATCGGCAACGGCAGCACTACCACCACACTGGCGACGGCGCCGATCTACAGTCTCGCCAACATTCCTCAGATCACACCTTCCGCCAGCAGCAAGGAAATCACCGAGCGGGGATACAAAACCATGTTCCGCATCATCGGCCATGACGACGACGGCGGTACTTATGCAGGCAACTACGCAGTCAATACTTTGCAAGCACAACGCATTGCTGTCATCGACAACAACACGCCCTTCGGCATCCGGTTCGCGGCGCAATTCAGCAAAGCCGTCACTGAGGCTGGCGGAAAAATCGTCAGCAAGAGTTCCATCAGCGACAAGACCTCCGACTTCAATACGCTGCTGGCAGACGCGCGCTCCGACAAGGTCGATCTGATTTTTTTCAGCGGCTTTTATAAACAAGCGGGCGAACTGGCGCGCAACATCAAACGCCTTGGCGTGCAGGCCAGACTCATGACTGGTTCCAACGGCGCGGTCGGACTACCATTTCTGCAAATCGCCGGGCCTGCGGCCAACGGTGTCATCGGCATGGAAATGGGACCGCCTCTCGAAAAAATGACCGGCTGGCGTCATTTTGAAAATGCCTACATCAGCAAATTCGGCCCCAATATCGATCTCTATGCGCCCTATGCCTATGATTCCGCCCAAGCGCTTATCAATGCGCTAAAACAAGCCAACTCGACCGATCCCGTCAAGATTACAGCAGCTCTGCATCGCATCCGCTTCAATGGCCTGACCGGAGCAATCGCCTTCGATAGCGACGGCAATCTGCAGGCCCCGGTTTTTTCCATCTATACCGTAGAAGATCAGAAATGGACGGTCACCAAAATCATCAACACAAAAAAATAGTGCGTGACAAGCACGTCTCTACATTGACAATGCCAATTTGGCATACGACACCAGCCATGAATCTCCGTATAGTGTTCACTACCTGACAAGACGCCTCGCACGGTAAAACCCGGAATCTCGGAACACAATGGCGTCGTCTATTTGTCATCTTTCATTTTTTACCTTTCACCACTGAGCCTGCGATGCATATTTGCGTACTGGGAGCCGGAATCATCGGCGTCACTTCTGCCTATCGTCTGCTCGAAGACGGCCATCAGGTCACATTGATCGATGCGCGCCCGGTCGCCGGCGGCGGCACCAGTATGGGCAATGGCGCGCAACTGAGTTACTCCTATGTTGCACCGCTGGCGGATCCGTCCGTGTGGACGCATTGGCCGCACTATTTGTTCAGCGCCGACTCGCCGCTGACACTGAAACCCAAACTGGATCCCGCGCAATGGCGCTGGCTGCTCAAGTTTCTCGGTGCCTGCAATACCGAACGCGTACAACAGACCACCATCGAACTGCTGCAACTGGCGTTTTACAGCCGCGATGAACTGACGCAATTGCATCAAGCCGTACCCTTCGACTTCAGCCACCGCATCGCAGGCAAGCTGGTGATGTACACCGACCCAGCCGGACTGGTATCGGCACGCAAGCAGGTTGCCTTCCAGTCGCAATACGGCTGCCAGCAAGAGGTCATCGACGCCGCACGCTGTCTCGACATCGAACCGGCGCTGGGCAACGCCAGCCGCGATTGGGCCGGTGGCGTCTACACCCCGAGCGAAGAAGCCGGCGATTGTGCGCAGTTCTGCCAGGGCCTGGTAAACGCGATGAGCAGCAATGCCGGTTTCCGCTTTTTGCCCTCCACCACCGTCACGCAAGTGCACATGAAAGACGGCGCTATCGCATCGTTGCAGACGACCTCGCCGGCGGGCACACAATCGATTGATGCTGACGCGTTCGTCCTCGCGCTCGGTGCGGATAGCGCAGCCTTCGCACGTCAGGCGGGCTTCAGCTTGCCGCTGTATCCGCTCAAAGGCTACAGCATCACGGTACCGCTCAACGACAGCTTCGCGCAGTCGGCCGCGCCCCAAGTATCCATCACCGACATCTCGAAAAAAATTGTCTACGCCCGTCTCGGCAACCGCCTGCGTGTTGCCGGCCGTGTCGAGCTGGTCGGCATGGACACGCGCATCCCCGATCGCGCCATCAACGAACTGATCGACGGCGCCAACGAACTCTTCCCCGGCAGCATCCGCGACCAGAAGGCAGCGCAACTTTCTCCTTGGGCAGGATTCCGCCCGGCCACGCCTAGCGGCGTACCGGTGATCGGTGCATCGCCGGTGAAAAATCTCTATCTGAATATCGGCCAGGGTGCGCTGGGCTGGACGCTCGCCTGCGGCAGCGCCGCGTTGCTGGCGGCGCAGATCGGCGGACGCAAGACAGTCATTGATGATGCGCCGTTCCGCTACGGCCGCTAATTTATTCGCCTGATTTCCGGCGGTCAGCATGATCACCGGATTCCGCATACCATATCCAGACCATAACGACAGGCATACAAGGAGACTGGAATGCGGGAAAACAATCTGCGCACGCTGTTCGCGCAAAAGAAGCTGGCCTTCAACGGCTGGGCATCGATCGGTAATTCTTTTCTGGCGGAGCTGGTCGCCGATTGCGGTTACGACGCGGTGACGGTGGACTTGCAGCACGGCCTGTTCTCGGTCGAAGCGGCAGTACCGATGCTGCAGGCAATTTCCGCCACCAAGGCCGTACCGCTGGTGCGCTGCTCCGAAAACAGTCTCGGCGAAATCAACAAGCTGCTCGACGCCGGCGCCTACGGCATCATCTGCCCGCTCATCAACACCAAAGAAGACGCCGAAAAATTCGTGCGCGCCTGTCACTACTCGCCACGTGGCGGTCGCAGCTACGGACCTGCACGCGGCGTGCTGTACGGAGGCAAGGACTATTTCGAACACGCCAATCGCACCATCCTCACGCTGGCCATGATCGAGACACGCCAGGGCTTGGCGGCGGCGGAAGAAATCTTGTCGGTGCCGGATCTGGACGGCATCTTCATCGGTCCCAGTGATCTCGCCATCGACATGGGCCTGGCGCCCGATGCGTGGAACGACGACAAGGTCGATCAGGCGTTCCAGCATCTGATCAAGCTGTGTCAGGCACGCGGCAAATACGTCGGCATTTTTTGCGGCTCAGTGGAAATGGCCGAACGCATGAAAGCCTATGGCGTCGACATGCTCGTTCCTGGTACCGACGCGCAATTGTTGCGCGCCGAAACCACTCGCCGCCTGAACATTCTGCGCGGATAACACCGACATTTCTCCTCCAGTACGCACATGGCACATGCAGCATGTGCCATATGCGTACTCATTTCCCCGCCTGCGAACACACAAGAAAAGCCGCGTATCGTCATTTTTCGACAACGAATCCACATTCACACAAAAGATTGCTGACACTTTTTTTGCTCGCTGGGCGAATGATCGATTTTTGAGAATTATCTTATTTAAGCGTCAATAGGGAACTCGCATAATCTCCTCCGGAAACATCGACGGCAGGCTAGCTCATCGTGAGCCGACGCCTCGTTGAGCAGGGAAATAACAGGGGAATACGATGACGCTTTCGACGAACCGAATCAACCGAGTTTCGCTGACCAGCATTGCACTGATCGCTGCAACATTACTACTGAGCGCCTGCCATAACGAATTCGCTCCGCATGGCGCCATACTGGCCGCGTCAACCAAAGAAGCAAGCAGTTGGGATACGCTGCCGCAGAGCGACGCCTTGCGTGCCGCCGAACAAACCTATCGCGCCTGTGCGATGGAAGCAGCGCAGCAGCATCTGGCGGTCAAGGAGTTTCCGGAAATCAGCGACCGCGTTACTTACCTGACGCAAGACGGCCGACGCGTGCGCAAGACCGAGCAAGCGAGCGTCAACATCGATGAGATGCACATCGACAACGGCTGCGCTACGCGTATCGTCAAAAGCATCAGCATCGACGTTATCTCTGACAGCGCCCAGGCAACATCCATCGATGAAACCGGCAAGACGCTCGCACGCCCTGGGGACACTCAAACCTCTCCGGCAGGATCAGCTCACCTGACGCTCGCAGTGGCAAAGAAGGCGCAGTCCGCACATTCCTGCACACTCATGCGAGATCCCGGCCCGCAAAGCCACTTCATGATGCTCAATCTGTGCAGGAGCGAAGAACGTCGCGCAGAGCAAGAACAACAAGCGCAGCAAGAACAGTCCGTCGTACATCCGAGGAAAATCTCCTCGGCGACGTCCAGCTAAGTTCGTTCAGATTTGCTTGATTCGGAGTCGGCCCCATCACGGGGCCGACTGCGTTTTATTTGAAGGGAACGCGGCCGAAAAACGGATAACTCGGATCGTTGTAACCCGGTGTCGATGAATGTCCCGGCGTCACCAGCGCGTCGATCATCGCTTCTTCTTCCGCAGAAATTTTCAGATCAACGGCATCGTAATAATCTTCCATCTGCACCAGCGTGCGCGGACCTGCGATCACGCTGCTGATCACTGAATTGGCCAACACCCACGCCGTCGCAAATTGCCCCAGCTTGACACCACGCGCGGTGCAGTGCTCTTGCAGACGCTCGGCGATGACCAACGACTCTTCACGGAATTCCGTTTCCATGATGCGCTTGTCGCCGCGACCGGCGCGGGTGTTTTGATCCGGCGCCTGGCCCGGCTTGTATTTGCCGGTCAGCACACCGCGTGCGATCGGGCTGTAGGGTACGACGCCGAGACCATAGTTGTGGCAAGCCGGCAGGATTTCCACTTCCGGCATGCGGTTGAGCAAGTTGTAATAGGGTTGGCATACCAGTGGCAGCGGCACATTGTTCTTCTCGCACAGACGGGCAATCTCGGCGATGCGCCAGCCGCGGAAGTTGGACACGCCGAAGCCGCGAATCTTGCCTGCACGAATCAGGTCGCCCAGCGCCTGGATCGCTTCTTCCAGATTTTCTTCGTGATAGTCGCGGTGCATGTACAGCACGTCGAGGTAATCGGTGTCGAGGCGGCGCAGGATATTGTCGGTCTCGGTCGTAATCCAGTGGCGCGAATAGTGCGACTGATTCGGCGCGCTGCTCATGGGATTGCCCAGCTTGCTTGCCAATATCCAGTCACCGCGCTGCCCTTGCAATAACTTGCCGACCATCTCTTCGGACTTGCCCTTGCTGTAGACGTCGGCGGTATCGATGAAGTTGACGCCATGCTCGCGCGCCGACGCGACGATATTGCGCGCTTCGTCAATCGCGGTCTGGTCGCCGAACATCATGGAACCCAGGCACAGGGCCGAGACTTTCAGGTTGCTTTTGCCGAGGCGTCGATATTGCATGGTGTTTCTCCGATAAGGATGGAATGAAGATCAAAGGAAGCGAGGAAGACGATTCTAGCGCCTTGCCCCGATTCCTGCCGGAACGCCGAGGACTAAAGAATCGGCGCCTCTTCTTCCAGCCAGCGACGCTTGTCGCGCAATGGCGGCGAACCGAACATGCGGCTGTATTCACGGCTGAACTGCGAGGGACTCTCATAGCCCACCGTTTGCGAAGCAAGCGCCACGCTGACGTCGTCGGCGAGAATCAGACGGCGCGCTTCCTGCAGGCGTAGATTCTTCTGGTATTGCAGCGGACTCATCGCCGTCACTACCTTGAAATGGTGATGCAGCGACGACACGCTCATATGCACGTCGCGCGCGATGTCATCCACACGCAGTGGCTGGACAAAATTCTCTTTCATCATGCGGATAGCCTTGGCGATGCGGTTCATCTGGCTGTCTTGCAACACGGTCTGGCGCAGCAACGCCCCCTGCCCGTTCATCAGCAGGCGATACAGGATTTCGCGTTTGACCATGGGCGCCAGGATAGGAATATCGCGCGGCGTATCCAGCAGGCGCAATAGCCGCAACACGGCATCCAGCAGCGTGGCGTCGAGGCGATTGACGAACAAGCCGCGCGAAGCATCCGACGAAATACCTTGCGGCAAATGCTCGTCGCCGATCAGCGAGCCGATTTCCTTGGTGTCGAGATCGATGCGCAAACCCAGATAGGGTGTCTCAGGACTGCTGATGGTCACCTTGCCCACCATCGGCAAATCCACCGACGACACCAGATAGTGCATCGGGTCATAGTCGTAAATGTCGTCGCCGACGAACAAGCGCTTGGCGCCTTGGGCGATCACTGCGAACACCGGCTTTTGCACGGCATGCTTGGGGCCTTGCGGATTGGTAATGCGATGCAGGAAGAAGCCTTCGATACCGGTTTCCAGCGAGCCTTCCACTCCTTCCGTCAGGCGGGAGATCAGCGCAACCAACTCGCGCTGCGCCGCACGCAGCCGTTCGTCCGCTTCGCCATCCGCAGTGATGGCCGCAGATGAAGGAGGCACAGGCGCGTCGGCGTTATAGTCCAGATCGGTGGGAGCGTCGTTGAGATCCATGGCGGCTTCGGATGAAAGAGGGGAACGCGTTCAGCTTACTCCAGATTGCAGACTTGCCTGAATCTCCATCACTAGCAACTGGAGAAATAGGCAAATATTCAGGAGAATTAGGTATCCGAGCCTGATTCACGATCCCGATTTCCAGCCAGCCTGAAGTCGAAATGCAACATGGATGGATACACCTTGCGTTTGTGTACCGCTAAAAACGACAAGCTGCAAAGCCTTTTATCTACTGGCAGGCAGCGCACATTTCCCGTCCTGCTCGTATTTCTGGAATCCGGTCATTTTTCTGAATTGCCTCAACGATCGCTGCTCTCAACACGAGCAGAATTCGATCCGGATTCATGAAAAACTGCCCAATTCCCCACCATCTTGGAGAATCAGGCAAATATTCGGCAGCTTTCAGCAAACGAAAATTGCTGCGCTGCGCGCATAATCTCTTCACGCCAAAACACATGATTCAAACTGTCTGTCGCGCCGTTTCCGGTACGACCATGCAAGACAGTGCTTCACCGGACCGCCGATGAGCGACGCGAGCATTCGCGCCACAGCCTCGGCTCTTCATTAATTTCCAGACCATAGCCCCGATACTTTTCGCCCTTTGCGGCGGAGGGACGTACTGCTTTCTTTCAGATTGCAGCGTATCCGGCATCGATGCCACTGGCCGAACGAACAAGGACGCACATGCAAGCAATCGCCCACGCAAAAACAGCGACGCGCCTGATGCCAGGCGGGCCGCTGCATGGAAAGACGAAAACCGGAAAGAGCGCTTTAGAACACGCTCTCGGCGATGTTGTGCTGCTCGATCACAGCGCGAATGGTGTTGCTCTCGGGCTTGGCGGTGAAATGACATTCCTTGGCCTCGTCAGCCATGCCCATCTGGCAGCCCTTTTGCAGCGGGCAGGTGGCGAAGAGTTCGGCGACCCAGTCGACGAAGGCGCGCACCTTGGGCGACAAGTGGCGGTTGTGCAGGTAGACCACGGAAATCGGCATGGGAACCGGCTTCCACTGCGACAGGATTTCGACCAGACGGCCGTCTTCGAGGTAAGGCTGGATCATGTACAGCGGCGCCTGCACCAGGCCGAAACCTTGCAGCGCGCATGCCACGTAAGCATCGCCGTCATTGACCGAGAGCTTGCCGGCCATCTTCACTTCCTGAGTCGTGCCCTCGACCATGAAATCCCAGTCGATGGTGCGGCCGGTGCGACTGGAGAAGTAATGCACCGACTTGTGATTCTGCAAATCGTCGATGGTGTGCGGCATGCCGTGGCGCTCGAAGTAGGTCGGCGAACCGCAGGTCACGGCCTGGAAAGTGCCGATGCGGCGGGCCACCATGCTGGAGTCCTGCAAATCGCCGACGCGGATCACGCAGTCAACCGCCTCCTGCACCATATCGACCGGACGGTCGCTCATGCCCATGACCAGTTCGATGTCCGGGTACTTGGTATAGAAGTCGCACAGATTGGGCAACAGCAGCAGGCGCCCGATGGATGCCGGCACGTCGATGCGCAGGCGTCCTTGCGGGCCGCGCGTGACATTGCGGAACGATGCTTCGGTCTCGTCGACTTCGGCCAGGATGCGCACACATCGCTCATAGTAAGCCGCGCCATCGGGCGTGAGGCTGATGCGGCGCGTGGTGCGATTGAGCAAACGCACTTGCAGCAAACTCTCCAGTCCCTGAACAATCGTCGTCACCGTCGTACGCGGCAAATTGAGGTTGTCAGCCGCACGCGTAAAGCTGTTGGCGTCGACCACGGCCGTAAAGACCTGCATTGCTTGAAATCTGTCCATTTGATTCCCCAGAGCAACAATATTGATCTCAACAATGTCGCCAAATTTGTACAAATCCGCGTCGGCGATTGTTTTGCAACAGCGCCAAAAACGCGTTTTTCACTGCCAATTTGCCATCTTTTGCTGCCATTGACGGGCTTTTTGAGGGCTTCGCCGGCCAATTCAAAAACAGCTGAGAACCGCAGCGGCATTGGCTCGCCCGCCATTTATCTCAAACTAATTCGATCATTTTACGCCTATTGTTCGAACATGACGAACAGTGTTGTTGATTTTGCCTGCTTTATCCGTCCCCATGCTGTGGCGCACAATCCGCTTCAATCTAGCGAACCTGGCTTTTTGGCCAGCCACCACATCATGGAAGTTTTACAAGAATCGGTTGTTAAATCAGCCATCAGCAACTTCACCGTACCCGGCCCGATCGGACGCATCCCTGTGCGCCTGTATCACCCGCTGGCAAACGGCGAGCTGAAGCTGAAACTGAAAAGCAAGTCCGGCCCCCTGCTGCCACTGGTGCTGTACTTCCACGGCGGCGGTTTTGTCTCCGGCGGACTCGATGATGCAGACCTGCAAGCGCAATACATTTCACAGCATAGCCATGCGGTAGTGCTGTCGGTTGACTACGCACTGGCGCCGGCGAAACCCTTCCCGGCCGCGCCGGAAGATGCCTACGCCGCCTGCTGCTGGGCCGTAAAAAATGCCGCCGACCTGCACATCGACATCAGCCGCATCGCAGTCGCGGGCGATGATGCCGGCGGCAACCTGGCTGCCAGCCTGACCATGATCACGCGTGATCGCTGCGCCGCGCCGTTTGCCGCGCAAGTGCTGATCAGCCCGATGCTCGACCCCAGCATGACCTTGCTGGGCGACGCCAAACAATTGAATTCCGATATCACTGCAGAGAAATGTGCCGCCGGCTACCGCCAGTACCTGCCGCAGACCATGCAACGCCTGCACCCTTACGCCGCGCCGCTGGAAGCCAGCCGCCTGGCGGGATTGCCGCCGGCCTACATCGCCACAGCCGGATGCGACGTGCTGCATACCGAAGCGGAAAAATACGCCTCGTCGCTGATCCGCGCCGGCGTGCATACCCAGGTCGCACGCTTCGCCGGTGTCACGCACGGCGCGTTGCGCACCCACATTCCCCTGCTTAAAGAAATCGTCGAATTCCTGCGCCGCCGCTTCAGCGTGTCCGGTACAGGCCCCACAAACCTTGCTTTCCAACCTTCTTAATGAGGTCCACCATGTCTAACGATATCCAAACCCCTGCTCCAACATTCCGTAATCGCTATCTGGCCACAGCGGCCGTACTGACTGTCATCGCCATCGCCGTTGCCGGCACCCTGTCGGCCATCGGCGTCGACTCCACCGCCGTTGCACAGCAAGCGCCGCAAGCCGCAAGCGTCGACGTCGCTGAAGTCGTCAGCAAACAGATCACCGACTGGCAGCAATACTCCGGCCGTCTCGAAGCAGTCGACCGCGTCGAGATCCGTCCGCTGGTGTCCGGCACACTGACCGCAGTGCACTTCAAGGATGGCGCGATGGTCAAGAAGGGCGATGTGCTGTTTACCATCGACCCGCGTCCTTATGCCGCTGAAGTCGCTCGCGCGCAAGCGCAACTGGCCGGCGCCGAAGCCCGTGCCGCCTACACCGCTTCGGATGTAGCGCGCGGTCAACGCCTGCTGGGTGACAACGCCATCGCCAAGCGCGACTACGAAGAAAAGCAAAACGCTTCCCGTGAAGCCGCCGCCAACGTGCAAGCAGCGCAAGCCGCCCTGCGTTCGGCCAAGCTGAATCTGGAATACACGCAAATCACCGCACCGGTCTCGGGCCGCATGTCGCGCGCCGAAATCACCGTCGGCAATATCGTCTCGGTCGGTTCCGCGACACCGGCGCTGTCGACACTGGTGTCGATGTCGAAGATCTACGCATCGTTTGACGTCGACGAGCAAAGCTTCCTGAAGTACGTCAATCCGGCACGCGCCAAGGGCACATCGGTCGCGGTGTTCCTGGGCCTGGCCAATGAGGATGCTTACTCGCGCGAAGGCAAGGTCGGTTCGATCGACAACCGTATCGACACTTCCTCCGGCACGATCCGCGTGCGCGCTGTGTTCGACAACGCTGACGGCCAATTACTGCCAGGCCTGTATGCCCGCATCCGCCTCGGCGGCGGCGCACCGCGTGAAGCTTTGCTGATCGATGAAAAAGCGCTCGGCACCGATCAGGACAAGCGTTTCGTACTGGTGCTCGACAAGCAAAACCACGCTACTTACCGAGAAGTCCGCGTCGGCGCAAATCAAGACGGCCTGCGTGTTATCGAAAGCGGTCTGAAGTCGGGTGAGCGCATCGTCGTCAACGGCCTGCAACGCGTCCGTCCGGGCGACGCCGTCGCACCGAACGTGGTGCCGATGGTCAAGGTTGCCGGTGCCAAGGCAGACAAGAAAGCTTAAGACGAGCTCATCAGAAATTTAATACAGAGCTTCAAAAGATCCGGTTCAAAAAGCTTATTAACGGGGAATTCCCATGAACATTTCAAAATTCTTTATCGACCGCCCGATTTTCGCGGGCGTGCTCTCGATACTGCTGCTACTGGCCGGGGTGCTGGCCATGTTCCAGTTGCCCATTTCCGAATATCCGGAAGTGGTGCCGCCATCGGTCGTGGTGCGCGCGTCGTATCCGGGCGCCAATCCGAAGGTCATCGCTGAAACCGTGGCTTCGCCATTGGAAGAGCAGATCAACGGCGTGGAAAACATGCTGTACATGCAGTCGCAAGCCAACAGCGACGGCAACCTGACCATCACGGTCAACTTCCGTCTCGGCGTCGATCCCGACAAGGCGCAGCAACTGGTGCAGAACCGCGTTGCACAAGCCTTGCCGCGTCTGCCTGAAGACGTGCAGCGTCTGGGCGTGACCACAATCAAGAGCTCGCCGACGCTGACCATGGTGGTTCACTTGATCTCGCCGGATAACCGTTACGACACGACCTACCTGCGCAACTACGCGGTGCTGAACGTGAAAGACCGTCTGGCGCGTATCCAGGGCGTGGGTGAAGTGGGCCTGTTCGGTTCGGGTAACTACTCCATGCGCGTCTGGCTCGACCCGAACAAGGTGGCACAGCGCGGCCTGACCGCCAGCGACGTCATCAAGTCGATCCGCGAACAAAACGTGCAGGTTGCCGCTGGTGTGATCGGCGCATCGCCAAGCTCGCCTGACGTGCCGGTGCAATTGTCCGTCAATGCGCAAGGCCGTCTGAAGAGCGAAGAAGAGTTCCGCGAAATCATCCTCAAGAGCGACGCCGGTGGTGCCATCACCAAGCTCGGCGACGTTGCCCGCGTTGAGCTGGCCGCATCTGAATACGGTCTGCGCTCGCTGCTGGACAACAAGCCTGCGGTGGCGATTCCCATCTTCCAGGCGCCTGGCGCCAATGCATTGGACGTGTCGACACAAGTGCGCGCCGCGATGAAGGATTTGTCGAAAGACTTCCCGGCATCGGTCGAGTACAAGATCGTGTATGACCCGACCCAGTTTGTGCGTGCAAGTATTGAAGCCGTCGTGCATACGCTGCTGGAAGCGATTGCGCTGGTCGTGATCGTGGTGATCATCTTCCTGCAAACCTGGCGTGCATCGATCATTCCGCTGCTGGCCGTGCCGGTGTCGATTGTCGGTACCTTCTCGCTGATGCTGGGCTTCGGTTATTCCATCAACGCACTGTCGCTGTTCGGCATGGTGCTCGCCATCGGGATTGTGGTCGACGATGCCATTGTGGTGGTGGAGAACGTCGAGCGGAATATCGGCGCAGGTCTGTCTCCGCGTGAAGCAACGTATCGCGCCATGCAGGAAGTGTCCGGCCCGATCATTGCGATTGCGCTGACACTGGTAGCGGTGTTCGTTCCGCTGGCCTTCATGACAGGTTTGACCGGCCAGTTCTACAAGCAGTTTGCGATGACGATTGCGATTTCGACCGTGATCTCGGCATTCAACTCGCTGACATTGTCGCCGGCACTGGCTGCGATGCTGCTCAAGGGCCACGGAGCAAAGCCGGATTGGCTGACGCGCCAGATGGATCGCTTCCTCGGTGGCTTCTTCGTCCGCTTCAACCGTTTCTTCAACCGCGCTTCCGAGAGCTACAGCAAGGGCGTGACCGGCGTTATCTCGCGCAAGGCTTCGGCGATGGGCGTGTATGTCGTGCTGCTGGCAGCGACGTTGGGTATCGCTTATATCGTACCGGGTGGTTTCGTGCCGGGTCAGGACAAGCAATATCTGGTGGCCTTCGCACAATTGCCTAACGGTGCATCGATCGACCGCAGCGAAGACGTGATGCGCAAGATGAGCGACATCATGCTGAAAGAACCTGGCGTGGACAGCGCGATTGCCTTCCCTGGTCTGTCGATCAACGGCTTCACCAACAGCTCGTCTGCCGGTATCGTCTTCGTCGGTCTGAAACCCTTCGACGAACGCAAGAGCAAGGAACTGTCAGGTACCGCCATCGCCATGTCGCTGAACAAGAAATTCGGCGGTATCAAGGAAGCCTTCACGGCCGTGTTCCCACCGCCACCGGTGATGGGTCTGGGTACGCTGGGCGGCTTCAAGATGCAGATCGAAGATCACGGTGCTGTCGGTTACGCTGAACTCGACGCCGCGGCACAAGCCTTCATGAAGGCCGCTGCCAAGGAACCTGCACTGGGCCCGATGTTCTCGAGCTATCAGATCAACGTGCCGCAACTGGACGTCGACCTCGACCGCGTGAAAGCCAAGCAGCTCGGTATTCCCGTGACCGATGTGTTCAACACCATGCAGATCTATCTGGGTTCGCTGTACGTCAACGACTTCAACCGTTTCGGCCGCGTGTATCAAGTGCGTGCCCAGGCTGATGCACCGTTCCGCGCCAAAGCCGACGACATCGGCCAGCTCAAGACCCGCAATGCTGCCGGCGACATGGTGCCCTTGTCTTCGGTGGTCAAGGTCAAGCAGACCTTCGGTCCTGAAATGGTCGTGCGCTACAACGGCTTTACCGCTGCCGACATCAACGGCGGCCCGGCTCCCGGCTACTCGTCGGATCAGGCTGAAAAAGCGGCTGAACGCGTTGCTGCAGCAACCCTGCCACGCGGTGTACGTTTCGAATGGACTGATCTAACTTATCAGAAGATCCTCGCAGGTAATGCCGGCGTGTGGGTGTTTCCGATCAGCGTGCTGCTGGTGTTCCTGGTGCTGGCTGCGTTGTATGAAAGCCTGACCCTGCCGCTGGCCGTGATCCTGATCGTGCCGATGAGTATTCTGGCGGCGCTGACCGGTGTCTGGCTGACCAAGGGTGACAACAACATCTTTACGCAAATCGGTCTGATGGTGCTGGTGGGTCTGTCGGCGAAGAACGCGATTCTGATCGTGGAATTTGCCCGCGAACTGGAACTGCAAGGCAGCACCGTGATCCGTGCCGCGATCGACGCCAGCCGTCTGCGTCTGCGTCCGATCCTGATGACCTCGATTGCTTTCATCATGGGTGTGGTGCCACTGGTGACGTCGTCGGGTGCCGGCTCGGAAATGCGTCATGCGATGGGTATCGCGGTGTTCTTCGGCATGCTGGGTGTGACGCTGTTCGGTCTGTTCCTGACACCGGTGTTCTATGTGCTGCTGCGTAGCATCGGCGGCAGCAAGAAACTGCATTCTGCACACAAGCATGAAGCGCCGTTGACTGCCGGATCACATGTCGCACCAGCCGATTCGCACGATGGTCGTTAATCGCGGCCAATGAGCAAAGGAAAAATAAAATGAACGCACTATCAATCAACAACCTCGGAGGCCTGGGCGGCAAGCTGCTCAAGCCGCTTCGGATCAGTTCGGCCTTGCTGGCAGCCATGCTGGTGCTGGCAGGCTGCTCGGTGGCACCGACTTACGAACGCCCTGCGGTGAATACTTCGGTCGCCTACAAGGAAGCTGCAGACGCAAAAGCAGCTTCCGACTGGAAGACCGCACAACCTGCGGAAGACATGGCCCGCGGCGAATGGTGGAAGATCTTCAACGATGAAGGCCTCAACGCTCTGGAAGTCCAGGCGCTCGACGCCAATCAGAACCTGAAGGCTGCCGCCGCCCGCCTGAGCCAGTCGCGTGCTTTGCGCCAAGATGCACGCTCCGGTCTGTTCCCGCAAATCGACGCTGGTTTCGGCGCGACCCGTCAACGTCCGTCACCAGCCTCACAAGGTCTGGCACCGAACGCCAACACCACGCCGACCACCCTCTGGCGTGCACAGTTGGGCGTGTCGTACGAAGCCGACCTGTTCGGCCGCGTCGCCTCGACTGTCGACGCAGCAACTGCCGATGCACAACGCAGCGAAGCGCTGTTCCATTCGGTACGTCTGGCGCTGCAAGCTGACGTCGCGCAACAATACTTCCTGCTGCGCGAACTGGATGCCGAGCAAGAGCTGTACAGCGGTACCGTCGATCTGCGCATGCAATCGCTGAAGCTGGTTCAACGCCGCTTCGATGAAGGCGACATCAGCGAAGTCGATGTTGCTCGCGCCAAGTCCGAACTGGCTTCCGCGCAATCGGAATCCTTCGGCATCGCCCGTCAGCGCGCCAATGCAGAGCACGCACTGGCGATCTTGCTGGGCAAGACACCGGCCGAGTTCAACTTCGCACCACAACCGCTGCAACGTTTGTCGATCACGATTCCCGCCGGCCTGCCGTCCGACCTGCTGGAACGCCGTCCCGACATCGCTGCCGCTGAGCGCGCCATGGCTGCGGCCAACGCCCGCGTCGGCGTGGCCCGTTCGGCCTGGTTCCCGCGTCTGGATCTGACCGGTGGTCTCGGTTATGAATCGGCCAAGCTGGGCGACCTGTTCAACTGGTCCAGCCGCACCTTCCTGCTCGGCCCGTTGGTGGGTACTGCGCTGACACTGCCGATCTTTGACGGTGGCCGTCGCGAAGCCGGCGTCAACCGTGCCCGCGCTGCGTATGAAGAAGATGTCGCCAACTATCGCCAGACCGTCCTGACGGCCTTTGGCGAAGTCGAAGACAACCTCGCCAGCCTGCGCATTCTGGGCGACCAGACCCGCGCACAAGATGACGCAGTGTCGGCCTCGAACCGCGCCGCCAAGCTGTCGCATGTGCAATACCGCGAAGGCTCGGTCAGCTACTTCAACGTGATCGATGCCGACCGCACCGTACTGCAACAGCAACGTGCAGCAGTGCAGCTGGATGGTGAGCGTGCTCGCTCGACCGTTAACCTGATCCGCGCACTCGGCGGTGGTTGGCATGGCCCACTGACCGCGACCGAGACACAGGCGAAGAACGACGCTGCCGGCAGCAAGATGTAAGAATCCAAAGGATATAAGAGCGCGTCCACGGTGATGACACCGTGGATCGCTATGAGGTGTTTCGTCCCCTTGCCGGCCGGTTCGGTAGCCCATGCTGAACTGGTCGGTTTTTTTATTCCCTGCGGTTGCTTCGTATTGTCTTTATCATCGACAGAAAAAAGCAGCCGTTGATGTCATTTGTTATCCAAAACCGGCAAGGTGCCTTCCGCAGCTTTGCCATATTTCTTCCAGGAGTCACTATGTCGCTCACCATGTACCAGGCTTCCATCCCTGTATTCACCCGCGCGCTGAACATTCTGTCGACCTTGCTCAACAAGGCCGCCGCCCACGCAGAAGAAAACAAGCTCGATCCGGAAACCCTGCTGAACACGCGTCTGTATGACGATATGTTTTCGCTGATCGGACAAGTCCAGCGCGCCAGCGACGCTGCCAAACTTGGCACGTCGCGTTTGACAGCGATCCAGCCGCCAAGCTTTGCCGATGAAGAAACCACCTTCCCGCAATTGCAGGAACGCATCGCCAAGACCATCGCCTTCCTCGACACCGTGAAGCCGGAGCAATTCGACGGCAGCGAAGAACGCGAAATCGTCATCAAACTGCGCGGCCAGGAAACGAAGTTCACCGGCCAGGCCTATCTGCTCACGTTTGTGCTGCCGAACTTCCTGTTCCACGTCACCACTGCCTACGACATCCTGCGTCACAAGGGTGTGGTCATCGGCAAGATGGATTATCTCGGGTTCTAGTCGCATAGCGAAGATCAGCACGATCGAAAAGCCGGCGCATGCCGGCTTTTTTTCGTCTGCTGGAATGTACTGAAAAGCCTATGAAGTGTAGGGATATCGCATTCCCATTTTCAACTAAAATCGAAGTCTTTCGTCCTTGCCTGCGCACCACACGTTTCAGCGCGCGCAGCCGCAACACCGCACGAGCGCCAGCTCTGTTTCAGCCAGCACAGTCAAATAAGCAGCACATACCGCCACCTATCCGGCAGCCTCCCTTATTCATCCCGGCCTCTGCGCCGGCCATGACTTACCACCGGAGAAAACCATGCCCTATAGCCTGCCTGCCCTGCCTTACGCCTACGACGCGCTGGAACCGCACATCGATTCACAAACGATGGAAATCCATCACACCAAGCATCACCAGACCTATATCAACAACCTCAATGCAGCCATCGCCGGCACCGAGTGGGAAAGACTGACCGTTGAAGAACTGGTGTCGCGCGTCAAGGAAGTGCCTGACAACATCAAGGCGGCCGTCATCAATCAGGGCGGCGGCCACGCCAATCACTCGCTGTTCTGGCAGGTCATGTCGCCTGATGGCGGTGGTAAACCCGACGGCAAACTGGCGGCGGCCATTGAGGCCGAGCTGGGTGGCTTCGACGCTTTCAAGGAGGCGTTCACCAAGGCAGCGATCTCACGCTTCGGTAGTGGCTGGGCATGGCTCAGCGTCACGCCGCAAAAGAAACTGGTGGTGGAAAGCAGCGGCAACCAGGACAGCCCGCTGATGAACGGCAATACGCCCATCCTCGGCCTTGACGTGTGGGAACACGCCTATTACCTGCGCTACCAGAACCGCCGTCCGGAATACATCGGCGCCTTCTACAACGTGGTGAACTGGCCGGAAGTCGCGCGGCGTTATGAGACCGCCCTGCAATGACGACGTTAGGCAACAAGGAGGTTCGCATGAACATGCAGAATCAGGACGTCACGCTGCTGGAGCATGAGCAACGCACACTGGTGTCGCATCTGGCGCGCGTGCAAACGCGCTGCAGCGCCTTGATTCAGGAACAGGCCGTCGAAATTGCAGCGCTGAAGTCACAGGCCATGCGCATGCGCGCCGCGATCATCGCGCGTGACACCGCGCTGGCCTGGGCCTATGAAGACCGTGCGGCGCTGGAAGCGGCCATCCCCGATCTGCCGCAACGTACCACGCTGGCGCGACGCGTGAAAGAACTGAGCAAACGCCTGCAGGAATTGATGCGAGAGAAATTGCGGCCGACCATCTCTCTTCCAGCGAGTGCGAACGTGCCGTCAGAGAATGCGTCTGCAGAAGAAAAAAAGTCGGCTGAGCCGGAAGAAATCTCCGCACTGGAAGCCAGCATCGTCGCCGCCGACCTGGTGATCTGCCAGACCGGCTGCCTGAGCCACGGCGCGTACTGGCGGGTACAGGATCATTGCAAACGCACCGGCAAGACCTGCATGCTAGGGCCTGTTACCAATTAATTTGCGAGTGCGAACGCGCGGCAGGCGTTGGCTGCCTAGGCGCGGCGACGCGTCGTAGCGGTGCTACGGCAAGGAGCTGCAACAACGGCAGACGACGCCTGCAGCCGTTCCCGGAAGGGTTGCAGCCAGAAAGCGCGCTGGCGGCATTGCATGGCTTGCAGGTGGGCCCACCACCTGCTACGCCACGCGCCTTGCCAGCACGCTTTCTGGCTGCAACGCATCTCACAAATTAATTGGTAACAGGCCCTAGTGGCGCAACCTGCCAGTGTGCGGATCGTGCGCATTCATCAAAACAATGACGCTGCACGCAGTGCCAGCCTTGAAGAACAGATGCCGAAGTGATGTCCGGCAGGATCAGCTGGCTGTGCCTGCTGCGGCAACGTCCAACTGGCTGAGATCCATGCCTGCGCGCTGCAGCAGTTGTTGATTGCGTTTGGACAAATGCATCATGTGCAGTTGCTTGCCGGCTTTGCCGTAACGTTGAGACAGCGCCTCCAGCGCGGCAATCGCCGAGTGATCGGCCAGGTGCAGATGACGGCAATCGAGCACCACACGATGCGGATCGCGTTGCGCGTCGAACATCTCCTGGAAATGCGCGGTCGATGCGAAGAACAGCGTGCCGTGCAACTGGTAGGTCTTTTCATCGGCATCCGTTTGCACGATGTCGGCGCGGATTTCACGCGCATGCTGCCAAGCGAAGTTGAGCGCAGCAATCACGATGCCACACAACACTGCCACCGCCAGATCGGTGAAGACGGTGATGACGGTGACGGCCACGATGACCAGCGCATCATGGCGCGGCACTTTACCCAGAACGCGCAGCGATCCCCAGGCAAAGGTTTCCTGCGCCACCACGAACATCACGCCCACCAATGCTGCCAGCGGAATGCGCTCGATCCACGGCGACAGGAACAGGATGAACAGCAGGATCATCACGCCGCTGATCACGCCGGACAGGCGCGATCGGCCGCCCGAACCGAGGTTAATCATGGTCTGGCCGATCATGGCGCAACCGCCCATGCCGCCGAACACGCCGGACAAGACATTGGCCGCGCCCAGCGCCAGACATTCACGATTGGCCTGGCCGCGCGTCTCGGTAATATCATCGGTGAGGTTGAAGGTCAGCAAGGTTTCCAGCAGACCGACAATTGCCATCAGCACGGCATACGGCGCAATGATGCGCAGCGTCTCCATCGTGAACGGCACTTCAGGAAAATGAAAAATCGGCAGATCGCCCGCGATGTGCGCCATGTCGCCCAGCGTGCGCGTAGGCAGATGCAGCACCTGACTCAGCACGCCGATGCCGACGATGGCCGCCAGCGCCGGCGGAATCGCCCTGGTCACGCGCGGCAACAAATAAACGATCAGCATGGTAACGATCACCAGCCCCACCATCACCAGCAGCGGCGTGCCTTGCAGCCAGTGCACACCGTCCGCCGTCGTCTGTTTGAAATGTTCCAGCTGCGCCATGGCGATGACAATGGCCAGTCCATTGACGAAGCCCAGCATCACCGGATGCGGCACCATGCGCACCAGCTTGCCCAGGCGCAAGGCGCCGAACAGCAGCATGAGCAAGCCGCTCAACAGTACCGTCGCGAGGAAGTATTGCGCGCCATGCTGCACCACCAGCGCCACAATCACCACTGCCATCGAACCCGCCGCACCGGAAATCATCCCTGGACGGCCGCCGAACAACGCCGTCACAGTGCAGATGATGAAAGCGCCATACAAACCCATCAGGGGATTAAGCTGCGCCACCAGTGCAAAAGCGATGCACTCCGGCACCAGCGCAAAGGACGAGGTCAGTCCGGCGAGGACGTTGGCTTTGGGATTCGAGAGCCACTCATCCCGAAAAGAAGTTTTATTCATTGGTCATTATCCGTAATCTGATGCCGGCGAATAGTCTGACCAAGTCAGAGACATGCACCGCACACCAACCAAAGGCGAAACAGCAATGACGACCTGCAGGAAAGGCGCTCCACAGACCTGCCGCCAGCAGCGGAGGCAAGAAGCGCTCAGAAAGGGAGATGTCAGATTGTTACGTAGGAGGCAATGCGACAGCCGGACCGGCGCCAGCATAGCGCTGTGCCGATGCCGTATTTTACCGCATCCGCCGTGGTGGCTCCGGCGGTGGCTTCGTTGGTGGCCCGGCTCAGGCCAGCCGGGCGGCAGCGTAGCGAGGCAATACCGACGGCGAGCGGGAGGCGTGATCCAGCGAAAATACACTCACCAACTGCGCCAGCGCCGCAGCCTGAGTCTGCATGGAGGATGCCGCTGCTGCGGCTTGCTCCACCAGCGCGGCATTCTGCTGAGTCATCTCGTCCATCTGGCTGATGGCGTCGTTGACCTGCTCGATGCCGGACGATTGCTCGCGGCTGGCGAGGCTGATTTCGCCGACGATCTCGGCAACCTTCCGGACGCTGTCGACCACGCGTTCCATGGTCGCGCCGGCCTGCTCCACCAGCACGCTGCCGTCACCGACTTTCTTTACGGAGTCGTCGATGAGCAGCTTGATTTCCTTGGCGGCGGTGGCGCTGCGTTGCGCCAGGCTGCGGACTTCACTCGCCACCACGGCGAATCCGCGCCCCTGCTCACCGGCGCGTGCCGCTTCGACAGCCGCATTCAAGGCCAGGATATTGGTCTGAAAGGCAATGCCGTCGATCACACTGATGATGTCGACGATCTTGCGCGACGAACCATTGATGGCGGTCATCGTCGCCACCACGCGGCCGACCACTTCGCCGCCTTCGACGGCAATGCCGGATGCCGCCGAAGCCAGTTGGCTGGCGGTGTCGGCATTGTCGGAATTCTGACGCACGGTGGAAATCAATTCTTCCATCGCCGATGCAGTTTCTTCCAACGCGCTGGCCTGCTGCTCGGTACGTGCCGACAGATCGTGGTTGCCGGTGCTGATCTCGCTCGATGCGATGGCGATCGTATGCGTGCCGGTGCGCACATTGCTGACGATGTTGCGCAGACTGCCATTCATGTCGTTCAACGAAGACAGTAGTTGACCGACTTCATCGCCACGCTTGCCACCTTTTCCGTCGACATCAGTGATCTGCGTCGTCAGGTCGCCATCGGCAACACGGCGCGAGATGCCCAGCGCGATATTGATCGGACGCGTAATACCCACCGTCAGATACCAGGCGCAAAAGCAACCGAGCAGCAATGCCATCCCTTCCAGGATCAGCAGCAGGCGACGGCTGCCGGCGGCGATGTCGTCGATCTGCTGCGTGGTCTTGTCGATGTCGCGCTGCTCCAGTTCCAGCAGCTTGAGCATGGAATCCTGATAGCTCTTTGCCAGCGGCACGAACTCCTGATCCAGGATGCGATTGCCTTCTTCGATGTTGCCGGCTGATTTCAGATCGAGGATGTGATAGTGCGATGCGAGGTACACCTTGCGGCGCTCGCCGATGTTCTGGAACAAGGCCTTCTCCTCTTCGCTGCTGAGCAAATCGCCGATCTCTTTTTGCAGTCGCGTGGAGTTGTTGGTCGAGGCTTTGGCTTCATCAATGAAGTAAGTCTTGAGCGTCGGATCGGCGCTGCGCGAAATCGCGATGGTGCGCACGATCCCTGCCCGCAAGCTGCCGTACCAGCTGGAGATCAGCCGCTCCTTGCGCGCCGACTGCTCGACCATCGCCCGCGTAACATCCGAGACCACTTGCAAGCGCCAGATGCCGATCGCCGCAATGACGATGGACAGCAGCATGATCACGGCAAATCCCAATGCCAGCCGTTTGCCGATTTTCATTTTCCCCATGATGCGCTTACTCCCCTGAATTTTTGTGTCGCACGCAACCTTTGGCTAGCGCGCGACGATATGCCCCAGCCGCACCACGGTCACACCGGGTCCGAGCTGGCGCAGCGATGGCATGACGATGACGCAGTTGTCATACGGTGTGACGAATTCGCGCTCGCCCTCACGCGCGATGACGGTGCCTGCCTTGGCGATGATTTCCATGCCACGATAGTCTTCAGCAAATTCAAAATCATAGGACGTCGCCACCACCGGCTCGGTCACGCGGATGAAACACTGCGGTGCAGGTTCGCCCGTCAGCATGAAGCTGCGCAACGCGTTCTCTGCCATCACGCCGGTGGCGATCATGAAACGGCAAGCCGAGTTCATCGCCACTTCCTTGCTGCGTGCGGAGAAGTGCTGACCGGTTTCGATCAGCAAGGCATTCTTGGCGCTGGCCGGATCGCCGAAGCCGGCGTAGTCGCGCATGCGCTTGCCATTGGGATGGCCGACGTCGATGATCACGTGCTCGGGCGCACCAACGTCCGCTGCGAACTGGATGCCCTTGTCCAGCGGACCGCAAACGATCAGCGGCGGCGCTTCTTCATGCATGGAATGCAGATCCAGCATGTAGTCGACGGTATCGATGATGGGGCGCAGCTGGCGTGCACGGCGCAGCTCGATGCTGTCTTCTGCGCCGTCGAGACGCGATGACGACCAGACGCGGTTCATGTCTTCATCGACATAGCGGGTCGCATCCGGATTATTTGCATCGAAGCGGCGATACGCCTCAACGTTGGCAAAGCCCAGCGTGATACGTCCCTTGAGCGGTTTCAGTCCGGCTTGCAACAGACGGTCAACGGTGATTGCACCGCTGACCTCGTTGCCGTGCATCAGCGCAAGGATCATCACATGCGGGCCGGCGATGCCGCTGTCGATGCTGTGCACATAGTCGACGCCGGTATTGCCGTGCTGCCATTTGTCGATGTTGGGAAACTCCACCTCGACCGGATAGTGTTTCAATTGTGCGCGTACTTGTTCCAGGGTTTTCATGCAAAAGACTCCAGCTAAAATTATTCGGTGCGCCCCATCCGGCGGCCCAGCGTGATGACGGCCACAAGGCTGATCAACGCAGTCGCCATGACGTAGAAACTCGGCGCCATCTTGTTCTCGGTTGCAGCGATCATCCAGGTCACGATCAGCGGCGAAAAACCGCCGAACAATGTCACCGAGAAGTTATAGCTCAGTGCAAGACCCGTGCCGCGTGTCTGCGTCGGGAAAATATCCGACAGCATGGCCGGGATCGGCCCCAGGCAAGCCGCAATCAGCACGCCCACGATGCCCTGCACTGCGATCAACGTCGTTACGGTCGGCCAGGTGTTGAGCAGCATGAACAACGGATACGACGTCAGGCCGATCGATACCATGGCGATCGTCAACACGCGGAAGCGGCCGTAGCGATCTGACAAAGTGCCGAACACCGGCGCCGTCAGCATCAGCACCAGCCCGGTGATCAGCGCACCGATGAAGGAGGAGGTGGCGGGAATATGCAGCTGCTTCAGTGCATAAGTCGGCATGTACAGCTTATGCACGTAGTTGAAGCCGGTAGCGCCGGCCACCACGCCGATGGCCAGCAGCAGCTTGACGCGGTCGCGCACCAGCACGATCATCAGCGGCGATTTCTCCACCTTGGCGACAGCCGCATCGGCGGCGATTTTCTTGAACTCCGGTGTCTCATCAATCTGGCTGCGGATGTAGAGACCAACCGGCCCCACCAGCAAACCGAAGCAGAACGCTACGCGCCAGCCCCAGTCGTTGAGCTGTGCATCGGTCAGGTTGTAGCTGAGCAAAGCGCTGACGCCCGCCGCCAACACGGTCGCCAACCCTTGCGTCGATAATTGCCAGCTGGCGAAAAAGCCGCGACGCTTGGCGTCGGCATGCTCGACCATGAAGGCCGTCGCTGCGCCGAATTCTCCACCGGTGGAGAAACCTTGCAGCAAGCGCGCCACGATGATGATCAATGGTGACGCGATGCCGATCTGCGCATAGGTCGGCGCAAACGCGATCATTGCCGTGCCGGCCATCATGATCAGAATCGATGCCGTGAGCGAAGCCTTGCGCCCGGCGCGGTCGGCGTAGGAACCGAGGACGATAGCGCCCAGCGGACGAGCGATGAAAGAGATCCCGAAGGTGCCGACGCTCAGCAGCAGCGAGGTCGTTTCATCCTGCGCAGGGAAGAACAATTTGCCGATCACCACGGCGAAGTAGCCGTAGATCAGCAGGTCATAAAACTCCAGCGCATTGCCGATACTGGCCGCGCAGATTTCTTTCCAGGGATTCTTGCGTTTGGCTGCCTGCGGTGCGGTGGCATACGCTGATGAAGATTCAAGTTCGACTGACATGCTGTGACTCCCATTCTCTCTCTGTGCGGCGCATTGCTGCGATGGCAGTCATGTCTGCGCCGCTTATTCTATTTGGCTCGCACGCTAAGGCGCGTCTGACACGATGTTCGAAAATGGTGCGCGTTGCAGTCTATTGCACTCTATTTGTGAGCATCTTTCCAGACGTACCGGAAGGCGTTTCGAGAACTTTGAGGGAGTATAGTGAGCGCGATTTTTTGCTTATTGCCGTTTCGGCACAAGCTTGTGCTTTTTGCTGTTGCGTGCCTTGAACGAGCGGCTCAAGGCATCAGGGCTTGTCGATGGCGTCCGACGCCACGCCGTCCCAGATCGCGTTGACCAGCGCGTTGTCGTTGCCGCGCACGCGATACAGTGAGATGTCGAAATTGACGCGCATCTCCGGCTCGCCGATGACTAAAAGACGGCGTTCGTTGACGTCTTCCTGCACCAGCCGTTGCGGCAGCCAGGCTACGCCGACGCCGCGTCGGGCCATCTCGTGAATGGATTCGTAGGAGTCGGCTTCATACACCATGCGCAGGGAAATTTTCTTCGGCAAACCGGCCAGATGTTTGGCCAGCACGCCGCGCAGCGTCAACGATTGCGAAAAACCCAGCCACGGTGTCGGCGTTGCTGCGCTGGCCGACGCCAGCTTGAACTTAGGACGTCCCTTGGCATCAGCCGCGACTACCGGCAACAGAAGTTCGCGCGCCAGCGTCAGCGATTCATAGCGCATCGGATCGATCAACAAGCGCGTGGTCGGACTCGAATAAATCACCAGCAGATCGGCATCACCTGCACCAAGTCGCAAGATCACCTCCTGCGCGCCGCCGGTGCTGACCGAAACAGGGAAAGGGCCAAAACGCTGATTGATGCTCTCATACCAGTCTGGAAAAAACGTTCGCGCCAGCGTACGGCCGGTTGCCACGCGCAAAGTCTGCTCCACCGGACTGGAGCCGTCCTGCAATTGCGCCCGCGCCGCATACAAGACGTCTGTCGAATGCGTTGCCGCGTCGAGAAACAACTGCCCTGCCGCCGTCAGCGACACCGGATGCGAACGCACCACCAGCTCGGCGCCGACCCATTGTTCCAGCGCCTTGATGCGACGGCCGAATGCCGGATGCGTGACGAAACGGTTCTCCGCCGCCCGCGAAAAACTGCGCGTGCGCGCCAGTTCGATGAAGTCTTCCAGCCAGATCAGATGCACGTTGCTGTCCTTGTTTTTGTCCCGATTTTCTGCAATTACACCATATCGCCCAGCACGATCAACATGTAAGCAATATCAACGCTGCGCATACAGCACCCGCAACGTCCGCTTCCGAAGCACTTCCGGCTGCGTATCGATTGCACGAAGATAGGTGATCACCATCGTGCAAGTTGCCGCTGGCGATGCCGCCCGCAACTGCGGTGATCGCAATAACTGCTGTTGCTCAGGTGTCAGTGACGCCAGCAAATAACTGACGGTCTGTTGCGTCTCTTCCTTACTGACCGTCTTTCGATTGTCGGGACTGCTGTCGCGGATCATGGCGGCGGTGAAACGCGCTTCGCGGTCGGTGAGTTCCTGCGGCAGCGACACGCGCGCATGTGCAGATTCGGACTGTATTGCAGGAAATAAGGTGGCGGCGCAGGCTTTGCTGTTTTGCAGTCGCAATGCTTCGGCGCGCTCCAGCAACAGATGCTGGAAGTCCATCAGCGATCTGTCCGAAGCCATTGGCAGCAACCGCCCTGTCATCTGATCCAATGCTACCCGTGCCGCTGCGACGATCTCGCTGTCTGGTCGCTTGTCTTTCGCCTTCTTCCAGGCGCCGTCAACGATGCGATTGAAATCATCCGGATACTTCACGGACAGGACGTCGAACACTTCGGACTTCTTAAATTCTTCTTCGAGCTTCTCGCGTGTGGATGCGACCGTGGCCAACGTCGCCGTCTCGCCGCCCAGACTGGTGCGCGTCAGTACCCCTGCCTGCAACAATTCATCGTGAGTGGGATACCAGACCTTATCGTGGCTGGTGCGGACAATGCGGTCAATGAAGGCCGGCGACAATCCCGCCTCGCCATAGGTCTCGCGGGCCAGCTTTTCGTCAGTGGACTGCGCGAATTTTTCATCGAAACCACCCATGGAATGAAAAGCATGGAAGCCGATACGCGCAGCCGGATCCGCCGCCCGGCTCTTGCCCGCCAGGAAGGCGATCGTGCAGGCCGAGGCGCAGTCCTGCTCGACATAAGTATCCAATCCACGTGCAGCAATGATCTTCGCAAGCCGGCGGCCCTGCGTCACCCAGCCGCCACTGGAATTCAACACCACCGTACGCACACCGGGCACCGCATCAAGCGCCGTCACGAAGCGTTCGGCGGTGTCGTCATTGATGCCGCCCTTGAGCAGGATGGAACGGCCGTCCGCGCGTACTTCAAACGTGGTCTCCGGCCCCCATTGCTTGCCCAATGCGGTGCGCAGGTATTCGCCCAGTGCAGCCTGAATTTTGACAGCGTTGGCGACGGTACCGATCAGTCCGAATATCAGGATGATCCGGGCAACATTGGCCCAGAGACGCTTACCGCCACGCTGTGTGTGTTTGCCTGCGGACATCCACGTTCCCCACGCACCCCAGCCCCAGGTCAGCCATCCTGCGAACAGCAGCACGACGGTTGCTGCTGCACCATATCGCGCCGGCCCGTCAGTAAAAAGAGGAACCACGAGGACGCCAAGCAGTCTTGGTAGCAGCACGGCCAACACCACCGTATGCAACCAGTAAGAACGTGCCAGCGAATAGTCGCCACGCAGATGACGACGAAGGAATGAGCCTTTCGATGCCGGGGTGGTCGGCTTATGCAATGCGGGAGGCGTGGATTGCGAAATTCGGGAGGGTAGTGCCTGGTTGTCGCGACTTGTTGATGTTTCCATCAGATGAAATTCCTGCGCTGTTTTTCGCAGTGAGCGATGTGAGGTGTCACTGAGTTCAGGTGCGATCGCCGAACGGCTTCAACCGTCCGGCATCCGGTGGCCCCGGCTTCAGGGAACGTAACCCGGAATCTTGCTGTGATCGACGACATCGATCTGGCTGGCGGGCATGAACTTCTCCGCATATTTTTCGTAGACACGGCTGCGCACGAAGACGTCGAACAGATCCGGATCGATGTGATCGCGCTGGCGGAAGCCACCGAGAATTTCCAGCGCTTCGCTGAGCGTGTTGCCCCGCTTGTACGGACGGTCGGCAGCGGTGAGTGCTTCGAAGATGTCGGCGATCGCCATCATGCGTGCCGGCAGCGACATCTGGTCACGTGTAAGTCCCTTCGGATAACCCTTGCCGTCCATGCGCTCGTGGTGGCCGCCGGCGTATTCGGTGACGTTACGCAATTGCTTCGGCCACGGCAGCGACTCCAGCATCTTGATGGTGACGACGATGTGGTTGTTGATGACCTGGCGCTCGGCATCGTTGAGCGTGCCCATGCGGATGCGCAGATTGGTGATTTCGTCGTCGGTCAGCGCTGAGATGACTTCACCTGCCGGGCCGCGCCATTGGCGTGCGGCGATGGCGGTGACGTGATCCTGATCTTCCGGCTTCATGCCTTCACTGCCGATGTTGGCCTTGCGCAGGAAGTTGCGGTCGGCATCAAGCGCGGCGCATTGTTCTTCCAGCTCGCGATCCATCGCTTCGCTTTGTGCAGCGTCGAGCGCAGCGCCCAGCTCCAGCTTCTTTTTGAGGACGGCGATTTCAGCGTCCCGCTTGAGGACTTCAAAGCGCGTGTCGATCAGGCCGATACGGTCATAGATGGTTTGCAGCTTGGTCGACTTTTCGACCACGTGATCGGGCGTGGTGATCTTACCGCAATCGTGCAGCAGACCTGCCACCCACAACTCACGGCGATCGCGCTCGGTCATCTGGAATTCTGCGACCGGACCGTCGGTAGTTGCATGCGCGGCTTCGGCCAGCATCATCGCCAGCTCAGGCACGTGTTCGCAATGGCGACCGGTGTGCGGCGATTTTTCATCGATGCCCATGTTGATGAGCTTGATGAAATGTTCGAACAGATTTTCCAGACGATAGATCAGTTGCTGGTTGGTGATGGCAATGGCCGCCTGCGATGCCAGCGCTTCAATGAAGTATTGATCGGTCTGAGAAAACGGATGCGGCTTGCCGGTATCCGGATCGATCGCATTGACCAGTTGCAACACGCCGACCAGTTCGCCTTCGTGATCCTGCATCGGCACGGTGAGGAAGGACTGCGAGTGGTAACCGAACTTCTCGTCGAACATGCGCATGCCGGAGAAGTTGAATTCTTTGGCCTGATACACATCGGGGATGTTCACCGATTTGCGCGTGTTGGCGGCATAAGCAGCGACGGCACCGAGGTTCTTGGTACCGTCGGGAAGGGTCAGCTGGATGTTGGGGATGGTGATCTTCTGCTCGCTGCTGCCGCCCTGATGCATGCCCAGCGTATCGTTGATCGAGATATAAAAAGCCAGACTATCCTCGTCCTCCACCGTGCGATAGAGCGTGCCGCCGTCGGCCAGGGTAATGCTGCGCGCGGTCTGCAGGATGCGCTCGAGCAACAACGGGATGTTGCGGTTGCTGCTGAGCGCCACACTGAGCTCGGTCAGTTTTTCCAGGCGGTGGGCGATATCGAGATGCTGGTTTTTCATGTTGTTCATCGGCTCAATGAAGATAGCTGGCCTGCATCGCGTTCTGTGATGCAGTAAAAACGTTTGCTTGCTGTACTGTGTGATTCTGCAAAGATACGCTTCATTACTGACAACAAAGTGTCAAGCAGCACGGTTTTTTCCTGCCTGTTACTGCAACGAGACACTGGCGCGCATTGCACGCAACCGATGAGATGACTGAAATGTCATTTCCCCCACCGTTTTGCCGTTTGCGGTTCTTTGACCTGCGTCATTTTTTGCTGTTGTTTCGCTGGATGCGTCCGTGCTTTTTATTGATTTAGACCGGCGGATAACTTACCATCGAACGATGTTGTCTAGATTGCCACATTATGCTTCCGGGCAGCAATCTTTCACATAAATAACAAGAGCAGTATTACGGGGGGCCGCGGAAAATTTCCGTACGAACATATTTGTTCCGGTCGCAATAATCATTATTTCAATCCAGATCAGACGATGCGCGTAGAAATTCTCGGCTGCAGCGGCGGCATAGGCGGCAACACGCTGCGCACCACATCCCTGCTGGTGGACAGCGACATCCTGATCGACGCCGGCACCGGCGTGAACGATCTGCCTTTGCAAGCGCTGGCTGCCATCGACCACGTTTTCATCACGCATTCGCATCTGGATCACATTGCCTGCCTGCCCTTCATCCTAGACAGCGTCGGCGACCAGCGCAACACACCACTGACCATGCACGCCACGCAGGCAACGCAGGACATCATCCGCAAGCACATCTTCAACTGGCAAATCTGGCCCGACTTCAGCGAGATTCCCTCACCGGAAAATCCCTTCCTGCGCTTCAACACCATCGAGGTCGGCAAGTCGCTGCTCATCGGCGAACGCAGCATCACCGCACTACCGGCCAACCACACCGTACCCGCTGTCGGCTATCACCTGGAAGACCTGCGCAGCAACGCCAGCCTGGTCTTCAGCGGCGACACCACCAGTTGCGACGCACTGTGGGAAACCGTCAACGCCATCGACAAGCTGCGCTACCTGATCGTCGAAGCCGCCTTCCCCGACAGCGAACGCGAACTCGCCAAACTGTCCAAGCACTTCTGCCCCAGCCTGCTGCTGGATGATCTGACCAAGCTCAAGAGCAATCCGGAAATCCTCGTCACGCACGCCAAACCCGGCCTGTTCAATCAGATCGAGAAGGAATTGCTGCAGGGTGCCGGGACGCGCAACATCAAGATGCTGATGGCCGAGTCGGTGCTGAACTTCTGACTTTCTGACCAGCGGCAGCGTCCTGCTGCCGCCTATCCCTTACTGAACGATGCAATCCACGCCACCAGCGCCGCTGGTGGAACTGACGACGCTGGTGGCGCTGGTCTTCGGCGCATTCTTGCTGATCGAAAGCGGCATCTTTACCGGCACGCCCTCGGTCAGCGGCACCACCATCGGCGGCGTCTTCAGGTTCGCCACAAATCCGAACTGCCCGGTCTGGAACACCTGCTGCCCGGCCGGATTGGTCAACACGATCGCACCTTGCGCCACATCGACATGCAGACCGTTCTGCGGCGTGCTACCGCTCGCAGTCGGCACCCCGCCGCAGTCATTCTGGCAGAACAGCGCACCGAAGTGGGTGCCCCGGATACCGATGGTTGCCGTCGGCGTGTCGAAACTCACCGCATCGTGATTGCGCTTACCGACCAAACCGGTGACGGCACGCAAACCACCCTTGACCAGGCTGATGCTGACGCTGTCTTTCTCGGGCTTGTCGGCATCATAGAGATAGCTCTTGACCACCAGCTGTGATCCGGGACGCAAGACGATTTCGCCGTTGTCGAGGAATTTCACGCGGGTATAAGTGTTGGATTCGGTGATCAGCGTATCGCCTTGCTGGATCTTCGACTGGATCGCCAGGACCGCAGTGCTGCCGTCTGCATGCTTGACCGTCAGCACGCCGGACAAGTGAGTGACGGTGCCGACTACCTGGGCCACCGCCAGACTGCCCCAACTCAGGAGAGCAAGCAGACATGCCAGTTGCCAGACGTACAGCATCGCTGTGCGGGTAGCGCCATATCTCGTTTGGAGAGCTTGTTTCATTGAATGATGTCCTCGAGATATCAGCTGCAATACAACTTGCTTGCGGTTTTGGTCGAGCTCTTTACCGGGGTCGATACAGAACCTGATCCTCCCGAATCGCTACCGCCAAAGGAACCCGAATCGCCGCCGGTGGTCATGGTTTCCGTCGCCGTGTTCGTCGAAGTCGAGGAGGACAAGGTAGGCGGAACAAGCGTGACCGTGGTGGACTGGGGCGAAGTAGCGCTGCTGACAACCGTATTCACAACTGGGGTTATCGCTTGCGTGATCGTTTGCGTAGTGGTTGATGTAGTCGTAGGCGACACAATTTGCGCAAGCACCTGCGCAACCGGTATCCGCGTGCCGTTGATGTCGGTGATGGTCACACCCGGCGCATAGGAGATAACGCCGTTAGTCACGACGAACAAAGCCTGGCCCGGCGGCGCAGTGGAGATATTCGCGTTGACCGACATGCTGTTGCCGGCGAACAGGGATATATTGCCACCAGCTGACGTAACCACGCCGTTGATGATCAGATTATCGGCGGACGATCCGCTGTTGCCAGCGACCAGTACAATATTGCCCGACGCGTCGATACCGCCGCTGCCAATCGTCAGCGGACTATGCGTCACCAGAGAAAGCGCCCCGCTCACTTTGATCTTGCTCGTCGTCGCCATGCCACCGGTGTTGTCGATGATGACGTCGCCGCCAGTATTGGTGATGCCGTTGATGATCACCGCACCCGTGCTCGCGGTATCGGTGAGGTTACGCGTGTTCTTCAGCATGATATTGCCGCCGCCGCTGTTCGCGCCGCTATACGCTGCGATCTGGTTGTTGGCATTGTCCAGCGTGGTGCCGGTCGCCGAGGATGAAGTCAACTGCTGCGTGACATGCAGCGCGTCCGTTTGCGTGATGTTTCCCGCAGCTGATGTCAATGACAGACTGGCTGCCGTGATATTCCCCACGACCAGGTTCGCAGGATTGTTTTGGGTCACGCCCTCGGTCTGCACACCATTCAGCTGCGTCGGTGCCACCTGCGTCAATGCGACATTGCCGCTGCTATTGATGACTGCGCCGCCGGTCTGGCTGAACGTGCCGTTGACGACGATCGACGAACCGCTTGTACCGTTCAAGGCGTAGCCCATGCCGTCCAGACTCAGCGAACTCATCAGCGCTGTGCCGGATACAGTCAAGGCCCCTCCTGGACCTTCTGCCTGACCAATGCTGACCGTGCCGGCAGAAGTCAGATTGGTGGTCTGCAGCGTGCCGCCAACCAATTGCAACTGCCCGCCGCCGAGGGTGATTTCCCCGGCCATTCTGCCAGCTTCGATGTTGATGCTGTTGACGATGTCGGTGCCGTCATAGTGCGATACGACGATGCCGCTGCCGATGGAAACATTGTCGACAGCCGTCGGCAGATAACCTGCGCTATCGCCACTCACACGCCAGTTATAAAGATTGCCCCAATCGCCACCTTCACCTACTGCATAGGAGAAGTCTGCCGAACCGGACATGGTCAACGTAAGTCCGGGGGCGGTGTAGCCAGTCGCCTTGAACATACGCAAGGAACTGCCGCTACCGAGCACATCACCCAAGACATGACGGAAATAGCCACTCGGGGAAGCTGTTGATGTAATCGCCGCGAAACTTGTTCCCAGCGAAGGTGCCGCGCCATTCAGCAACCTGGTCTGGAGGGTCCCGTCCAGATAGATCGAAGCCCCACCGACAATGAGACGATCGTGACCAGTGTCAGTTGTGGCATCAATGACATCGATGTTCAATGCGCCTGTACTTGCTTGCGAAAAGTTTCCGGCTATGTTGATAGTGCCGATCGTGCCGTCACCGCCTGGAGCCAGCGTACCACTGTTGGTGAACGTGTCGCTCACGGTATACGTCCCGTTGCCGCTGACCGTAGCGCCCGCATTGTTATTGAAGCTGGTGGCGGTAACGCTGCCGGTGGTACCCAGGGCGACGATCCCGTTGTTATCAAAACTTCCGGTCAGCGAGACTGAGCCGGTTCCGTTGAGTGTCGCACCAAGACTGTTGGCAAATGATATGGCAGTAAGAGAACCACTATTGCCTAACGTCACGACGCCGTTATTTGTAAAGACGCCTGATGAAGTAATCGTGCCGTTCCCGCTGATGATCCCGGAATTGGCAGCGTTCGAAGCGAGAATTTTGGAAGCGACCTGCATCGTGATATTGCCGGCATTGACGAACTTCGCATTGCTACTGACATCCAGCGTCGAGCAAGTACCAAGATTCAAGGTTGCGCCAGCCTGATTGTTGAAATCCCCTGCATTCGCGACCAACGAAGTCGGTCCGGTAAGGTTGATTGTGCCGCGTTGCAGGTTATTGAGCTGCGCATTTCCCCCAAGCGAGAGTCTGTCACCCTCTTGATTAAGAGCGTTAATGTTGACCGTCCCGCTATTGTTCCAGATCACGCCAGGATCCAATGACGCGCGCCCATTTACTGTCACGGTGTTGCCGGTGGTGAATGTGCGGGGAGTTTGACCGGAATAGGTCAAAACAAACTCGGGATTGCTGCCGTTAAGCGTCAAAGATGGCCCATTGGCCGCCAAGGTGATGTCCGAGAGTAAAGTGATATTCCCGGACCACGTCATGCTCCCGCCGCCCGTGAAACTGGTGGCCCCGGTGACATTGCCAACGTTCATGAAATTCAGATGGAATGCTGCACCGGAGGCGATTCTGACATTGCCGGAGACATTGCCGCCCTGAACGGAAACGGTCCCGCCATTGACGTTGAAGTTGCCGGAGGTATTGAGGCTGTTGGTTTGATTGAAGTGCAGCGACGTTGCATCCACATTCATGGTGCCGGTATCGGTATTGTTGATGCTGCCCGAGATATTCACGTTGCCGCTTCCGCTCAGATTGAGCAGATTGTGGTTGTTGACATCGCCGCTGACGTTGAGCGTACCGCTGCCGCTGACGCTGGTGGTGCCGCTATTGGTGAAGTTGCCCACCGAGGCCGAGCCTTGACTGATAAACAGCGAACTGGTGCCGTCCACCGTGACGTCGGCGGCTTTCAGACCGCTGCTGGCTTGCGTCAGCAGCAGGCGTGAACCATTGTTGAGGTTCAACCCGCCGTTACCCGCATTGGAAGTGATTGTGCTGTTGCCGTTTGAGACGGTCAGCACACCGCCGTTGAGCGAAATGTCAGCATGATTCACGTTGGCGTCATGCGAACCGCCGCCATCGCCGCGGTAATAGCTGTTCAACGTCAGATTCAGCGCGCTGCCGCTGCTGGTGATGTTGGCGTTGATGGAAATATTGTTCTGGGCATTCAGCGTCAGGTTGGAATCTACAACGCCCACTTTGTTGATGTCCGCGCTGACGGTGATGTTGCCGGCGTCCGACCCGCCGCTGTTGCCGGTGGTCAGGGTCACGTCCGTGCCACCGTTCAGCATGCCCACGATGGTCGATGCCCTGATTTTCGAACTGTTGCCGCTCGAACTGATGGCGTCAGTGCCTGTCGTGTTGTTGGTGGCGAACGAATCGCTCACCACTTCCAGATCGTAGGGATCGATGTACCACTCGCCGCCGCTGCCGACCGTCGGCACCTTGACCACGTCCAGCGACTGCCTGCCGGACGTCTCCACATAGCCGCCCTTGCCCGCAGCGCCGCGCGCCGAAATGTCGCCGTCGAGATAAGCGACCTTGTCCGAATACAACACCACACTGCCACCCTTGCCAGCGCCGTCCGCAGTGATGTTAGAACTGGCCGTGGTCGTCAGGTTTTGCGACGCCCGCAGGAAGATCCGGCCACCATCGTTGACCACGCTGCTGGCGTTGATGTTGCCGCTGTTGTTGATCAGTCCGGCAGCGATGCCGATGCGGCCAGCCGCTGCTGAAATGGTGCCTAGATTGGTGACGCTGCCGGCGGCGCCGATGACGTTCACCGACACGCCCGGCGTGGCGGTGTCGACCAATTGCACCGTCTGGCCTGCAGCCAGCAGGATCTCACCGTTCGGGCTGGTGATCACGCCGCTGTTGGTGACATTGGCGCCGATCAGATAAACGCTGCCGCCGGTAGCGCTCTTGATGGTGCCCTGGTTCTCCACATTGCCTACGGTCGCGCCGCTGTTGAATGTCAGACGCCCGGCCAGAAAATCGCTGTCGCTGACGTTCAGCGTACTAGCAATGAAACGGGCAACGTCGACGACGCCAGTGGGGCCGACCAGGATGCCGTTCTGATTGATCAGGGCAACCGTGCCGTTCGATTTCAACAAGCCGTAGATCAGCGATGGATCGGAACCGGTCACGCGCGCCAGAAAGGCCGCCGCCGCGTTCGGCTGACTGATATCGACCACGGCATTGGAGCCGATGCTGAACGTGGTGAAGCTGCCGATTGCCTGGCTGGAGGTCTGATTGATGTTGAGCGTGTTGCCGTTTTGCGTGATCGTGGCGTTGCCGTAACCGATGGCGCCGCCGGTCGGCAAAGTGTTCACTGGCGGCGCAGCCGCCAGCGCCGGCACGTTCCACGCCGCACAAATCGCTGCAGCTGTCATCGAGATGCGCAAGGACTTGCCGAACATCGCTCGCCACGAGCGGCGCAGCAGGCCGGTCAACAGCGTCGGCACCGCTTTGCGTGGACGCCAGCTCATGGTCAGGCGGCGATTGCCCACACGCAGGGTGAAGGACGGCGGCAGCAATTCGACGCGCGCAGCGTCCTTGCCGGCAATAGTTTTTTGGTCTGGATTATTCATGTCAGAACCCCAATGTCGCACTTATATGCGCGTTCAAATCGCCACGTTTTTCGGTCAGGGATGTACCCGGGTTGGCGACCCGGGCGACGTCCAGTTTCACGTTGAAATCGCGGCTCAGCACATAGCGTGCGCCGAAGCCAACGCTCGCCACCGTCAGATTGTTCGGCAGGCCACTGTTGCCGACGTTGTTGTTGTAGCCGCGCCCGATGTCGTAGAAAGCCAGCAGGCGCAGATTTCCTTTGCTAACCAGTTCCGGCGTGTAGACCTCCGAGTTGACGATCAGGCCACTGTCGGCTGCAACGGCGCGCTCGGTAAAGCCGCGCACGGTGGTAGCACCAACCAGTCCAAATTGTTCGGCCGAGACCAGCGGATCCTTGGCGTATTGCCCGGTGAAGGCTATGCGCATTTGCCAGTCGCTGGCGAAACCCTTGAAGATCGATGCGCCAGCGCGCAAAATCAGGAAGTCGTCATGCGTATTGCGGCTGCCCGGCGTCAGGTAGGAATAACGGTCGGTGCGGCCATCGGTAGTGGTGTTGGTATAGGACGTGCCGGTACCCCAGTTGCGCGCGATGCCGATGTTGTAGTCGGTGCTTTGCGTAGCGCTGCGCGTCTGGCTACTATAGGTCACGCTCAACGGCATCGTGGTGTAGGGCACGCAGGACGCCACCGGCGGCGTGGGCGGAGCGATGCTGAATTCAACGCCGCCGAAACTGCAGCGCGAGTCAATCTTCTTGTAGTCGAGGCCAAACACCAGTTTGCTGCTGGTCTCGCCTTCACGCGCGAAGAAATGGTTCCAGCGCAGGCCGTAGACATCACCCTTGCCGGTGAAACCAAGCGCACCGCCCAGCACCGGAGATGATCCCGGCGAATTGACGCTGGACTTGCCGTAGATGAAGTCGATGCTGTCGCCGATACTGTAAAGGGGAATGCGATAACCTAGCGAATACAGATCCACCTTGACGCCATGCGGACTGTCGGGCGAGGTGGTGTAGGCCAGCGTGCCGACCTGATCGCGGTCAAACAGGTTGGCATACTGGATCGCCACGCCCGTGCGCCAGTTGCCGGTCGACGCGGCGCCGGTGTTGTCGAGCGTCAGAAACACGCGCAGCGGATCGTTGTCGGTGACCTTGATCTCGGCGTTGATCTTGCCGTCTTCCTCGCTGGAACTCAGAGCCACGTTGATCTGCTTGGCCGGACTGTCGTTGCTCAGTTGCACCGCCTCGGAAATGGTACGCAGATTCGGCGTCTTGCCGATCTCCACTTCCGGCAGACTGGCGCGGATATTCTTTTCGCTGAAATGCTTGTTGCCGGTGACGGTAACGTCCTTGATCATGTTTTCAGTCACCTGAATCCTGACCACACCGCTGGTGAGCTCCTGCTCCGGCACATACACCTGCACTGCGCTGTAGCCCTCCGCACGGTAAGCATTCTCGAGGGCTTCGAGCGCTTTCTGCACATCGCCGTAGACACGGCCTGAACCGACCATCGGGGCCACCAAACGCTGCACCTCATCTGCGGACAACAGCGTGTTGCCCTCCACCTGAAAGCGTACGATATTGAAGCTGTCGTCGGCGGCAAGCGCGCTCGCGGTCGCAACCGTCAATGTCATCCCCAATAAACACTGTAATAAGCGTTGTTTCATTTTTTTATTTCGTTCTCAGGACGACGCTGCCGGTGCCGGTCAATTTGGCAGCCGACCTGACGTCGTCTCGATTTATGATGGATTCCCTACCCTCTTTTACCGGTCGCATGCTGGATGCTCCCGACTACTGTCTGCTACCACCTGCCGCCACTGCGCGCCGCCTGAATTTTTCCCATGCAGAATTGCGCCCAGCTTACGAATGCTAAACCCGCAACGAGAGCCGGAAGTGCGCGATCATCGCGGGATTTCCGGCCTTGTTTATATCTTGTTCGTTCTTCGGAGAGTTTGTTATACGACGGCAATGATCATCACCGCAGGCGCTGCATCGATTTCGCGGACTTCTTGTTCTTCTTGATGCGAATAACCACGTTGCAGACTATGTTTGACGACCACCGCCGTACTCGCGCCACCCACCCCGAACAGCGCGACATACTTGCGAGTATAGATAGAGAGGCTATTGCCTGTCGACAAAAATCCGCAATATCGGGTATGGGTTTTCGCATAACTGACAACGGCCTGTCATTATCATTTCCTTCTGGAAATAAAATGATGAAAGTCTTGCCAGTCATGCACTGCAGGCGTTGTTATTTTGTGTCGAACGTCGTCACGCCATCCCAGTCCGCCGGTAAAGGATGCTCACGGAAGTAGGCAATACGTTGCAGGTAGAGATCGTACAAACCGTGTGGATTCTCTTGCTGCAGGGCAAAGATAATTTGCTCAGCCTGATCCCATTGTTGCTGACGTACAAAGGCGAGCGCGGCCGTCCATTTGTCGAGTTGCTCGCGCTGTGTCGATGTCAACTCCGACGCTAATCCTAGCGGTTCAAAAATCGGCACCGGTTCGTTCTTGCCCTTGACGCGGACGCTGTCGAGTTCGCGATAAGCAAACTCCGGCGCGGCGTCGCGCGTGGCCACGCCGACCAGCACGCCGACGCCATAGACTTTGGTGATCGACTCCAGGCGCGACGACAGATTGACGGCGTCGCCCATCACTGTGTATGCCTTGCGGATCTTCGAGCCCATGTCGCCCACGCGCATATTGCCGGTGTTCAGGCCGATGCCGATCTTCAGCGGCGGCCAGTTGCGCTTGGCGAATTCTGTATTGAGCACGATGCAGCTTTGCTGCATCTTCAGTGCCGTCGTCACGGCGCGCGCGGCGTGGTCAGGCAACTCGATCGGCGCACCCCAGAACGCCATGACGGCGTCGCCGATGTACTTGTCGAGCGTGCCGCGATTGCCGCGGATGTCTTCCGACATGGCAGTCAGATAGGCGTTGATGTATTCGCGCAATTCGTTAGGCTGCAAGCCTTCCGAAATCGTGGTGAAGCCGCGCACGTCGGAGAACATCACGGTCAGCTCGCGGCTCTCGCCTTCCATGTTGTAGCTGGCAGGGTTAGCGGCCATTTCGGCGACCAGCTCCGGGGCGACGTATTCGCCGAACAGATTGACGATGGCGCGGCGGTTGCGGTATTCGAACAGATAACCCCAGCCCAGATTGCAGATGAACAGCGCGGCGATCAGTATCAATGCGGTTGCCATCGGCAACACGAGGCCACCGCTGTCATACAGCCAGAAGTTGAATGCGCCGATGCCGAACGCCGTGCCCGCCGCCAATACGATGGCCCACAACGGGCCGAGCAAGGGCAACAGCAAACCCAGCAGCAGACCGATCACGGCGATCTGCACGACGTTGAAGCCGACAGAGAATTCCGGCTGTTGCTTGAAGTCGCCATCAAGAATGGAGGCGATGATGTTGGCGTGAATTTCCACGCCCGGATAGTTCGGACTTACCGGCGTGGCCCGCAAGTCATACAGACCCGGCACGGTGGTACCGACCAGCAGGATGCGGCCGGCCAGATCGTTTTTGGGAATGCGTCCTTTGAGGATGTCCACCGCCGGCACATAGCGGAATGCGCCGCCGTGGATGCCGCCGCGACCGCGATACGTCACCAGCGTGGTCAGGTGACGCTCGACCGGAATGAACATCGGACGTGGTTTGGTATCAAGCGCAATCGATTCCAGCGCGCCGTAATCGCGCAACTGTTTTTCCGACATCACGGCATCCTGCTGCAGGAAGATCGGCTTCATGCGCGTGGCGCCGAGTGCCGAACGCGCGCTCGCCAATGCCAGTGACTCGTAGAAGTTGTCGCCGACCTGCGCGATCAATGGCACGCGACGGATCAGGCCATCGCTGTCGAGCAGCGGATTGAAGAAGCCGCCGGCTTCGGCCGCTTGCTGCAATTGCGGCAGATTGGCGCCGTAGGCTTTCCATTTTGTGACGTCGAGACGACGGCCGCCCAGTGCGGCTGTTGTGAAGACCGGCTTGGGCAACTCGCCCTTGGCGATGGCGTCAGGCTCGTTGGAGAGGTTATAACCCATCACCACCGGACGGCCGTTAATGGCCGCCGCCATGCGTGCGTCAAAATCGAGCTTGGGCTTGAGCGCCTGCAGTTGCTGGCTGAATTGCGGCAACGATTTCAGTTCGCTGTGGGCAAGGCTTTCGAGGGTGGCGTAACCGGAGCTGTTATCGGGCTCAGCGAACAAAACGTCGAAGGCGACGGTCTGCGCTTCGTAGCTGTCGGTCATCTTGCTGATCAGGGCGGCGACGACGTCGCGGCTCCATGGCCAGCGGCCGATTTCACCGATGCTCTTTTCGTCGATGTCGACAATGATGATCCGGGGGTCGGTTTCTACCTTGGCAATGCGCATGCGCATGTCGTAGAAGAACAAGTCGATGCGGTCGGTCAGCAAGCCGGGCAAATAGCCCATCACCTGCGCACCCGCCGCCAGCGTCAATACCAGCGCCAGCAACCAGCGCGCTCCGTGTTTTGCGAAGAGACGACGCACCACAGCTTTCCCCTGAGATTTATTTGTTGCGATGATGCCAGCAGTCATGGCGAATCACAACGTGATTCGCAGAGATGCACGTCGCTACAACAGTCGTCTCACGCTCCGTCGTCCTGACGAAAGTCAGGATCCAGTGACGTTGAGCGTGTCGGGGGAAGCTTGAAAGGATGACCGACGCTGGATCCCAGCGTTCGCTGGGACTACGGCGTGTTTTTTATGGGGCAGTGAGACTTAAGAAAATTTCCGTACGGCATCTAAGGCTAGACCAGACCCGATACTGCCAAACAGGTCACCCTCAACTTGCCGCGCATTCGGCACCAGGGCAGCAATGCGATGACGCAACAGATGCACGCCGCTGGAGCCGCCAGTGAAGAACACCGAATCGATGGCGTCGGCTTTCACGCCGGCGTCGCTCAGCAACTTGCCGACGGTTTGCTCCACCGATTCCACCAGATGATCGATGCTGGCGTCGAAATCGGCGCGCTGCAATTGCAGCGCTTCCGGCGGACGCAAGCGATCCAGTTCCAGTGTCACCGACTCCCCTGCGGACAAGCCGATCTTTGCCGCTTCCACTTGCAGCGCCAGCCAGTGACCGGCGCGTTGTTCGACCAGATCGAGCAGACGCGCGAACTTCTCGCGTTCGCTGACTTCGCGATAGACGTCCTGCAATTGCTGCCAAGCCTTGCGCGTGTAGATCAGGTTGATGGTGTGCCAGGTCGCCAGATTGAAGTAGTAGCTGGAAGGCACTTCGCTATTGCTGGTGAGCTTGCTGCCCAGGCCGAGCAGCGGCATGACGCTGGCCAGGCTGAGGTATTTGTCGAAGTCGGTGCCGCCGATGTGCACGCCGCCGTTGGCGAGAATGTCGTCGCGGCGCTCGGCCTTCTTCGCGCGCTCGGGCGACAGGCGCACCAGCGAAAAGTCGGAGGTACCACCGCCGATGTCGGCGATGAGCACCAGCTCTTCGCGATCAATAGTGGATTCGTAATCGAAGGCGGCAGCGATCGGTTCGTACTGGAAGTCGATGTGCTTGAAGCCTACGGCGCGCGCGATCTCTTCGAGCGTGTCTTGCGCCAGTTGATCGGCGTCGGCGTTGTCGTCGACGAAATGCACCGGGCGTCCAAGCACGACGCTGTCGAAGCGACGGCCGGCGGAGCGTTCGCCACGTTGTTTGAGTTCACCGATGAATTGCGTCAGCAAGGCGCGAAACGGCAGGGCGCGGCCGCCCACTTCAGTCTGGCCGTCGATCATGCCGGAACCGAGCAGGCTCTTCAACGAACGCATCAGGCGGCCTTCGTAGCCGGACAGATAGGTCGACAGCGCAGCACGGCCGTAACTGAATTCATTTTCATCGGCGTTGAAGAAGACTACCGAAGGCAAGGTCATCTTGCCGTCTTCCAGCGCCAGCAAGGAGGGTTGTCCCTGCCTGCTCCATCCCATCGTGGAATTGGACGTTCCGAAATCCACGCCGCAAGCGTCTGACATGCTTATCCCTGCCGTATTTTTGCAAAGGCGGGATGATATAGAAAAGCACGGCGCGTGTCTGTAGTAAAGCAGATACCTTGGCCGCATCTTTCCGCATTACGGGAAAATTGTCTAAATAACAAATAAAACTACTCGCCTGCCGCTTAATTCGGAGCGAATGAGACCCTGAAGCTGGCGCCGGGCGCTGAATTTTCTGCCCGGAGACTCCAGCCATGGGTGCGTGCAATTTCTTCGCAGATCGACAAACCCAGACCTGCGCCTTCGTCACGCCGATGTGCGCCCCGCCAGAAACGTTTGAACAACATCGGCATGGCGTCGGCTGCAATACCGTCGCCGTGATCTCTTACCGTGATGCCTTGCCGGTTGATATCGATGTCGACGGCACTGCCGGGTGGCGCATGATGGATGGCGTTCTCGATCAGGTTGCGCAGCAGGACGAACAGCGCGCCGCGATCGGCGGCGACCATGACCGGCTCGTCGTTGGCGATGTCGACGACATGGACGTCACGCCGTTGGGCCAGACGTTCTAGTTGCGCTGTTGCTTCGGCCGCGATGTCTTTGACGTCGATGTCTTCCATCGCATAATTCTGACGCTCGCTGGCCTCCGCCAGATGCAGCAATTGATGCACCTGGCGCGCCATGTGATCCAGATCGCGCAGCAAGGCGCTGCGATCTTGTCCTTCACCGTTGACGCCTTCAAGTTCGATCTGGCCGCGAATCAAGGCCAATGGAGTCTTCAGCTCATGCGCTGCAGTGGCAAGAAATTCGCGCTGTACGCGATAGCCGTCGTCGAGTCGTTGCAGCGCCAGATTGAACGCATTGAACAGCGGCGCCAGCTCGGTCGGCACACCTTGCAGCGAGAGACGCGCTGAGAGATTATCAATCTGAATTTTTTCCGCCGCAGCCGATGCCTTGCGCAGAGGTTTCAACGCGCGGTGCAGCGTCCACACCACCACAAGACTGAACATCAGCATGGCGATGATGGCAGCGGCGATGGCAAGCTTTTGCGTCTTTTCGCTATCGCTGCCGAGCATCACACGGTGCATGCGTTCGCTACGCATCAGTTGCACGTAGAACGCGCGGCCTTCATGGGTAAATGGCAAGGTCAGCACTTGCTGTCCTTCGCCATTGTTGACGATGCGGAAGCGACTGCGTGCGGGGTCGAAACTTGCACCCCGGGGCACATACGCCGTCACGCCATGATCCGATGACAGTAGTGCCGCCCCCTGCTGATCGATGACACGATAAGCCGCATCCTGCTGAAGCACGGAATAAATCGCCGTCATCTTTTGATTCAGGCGAACGCTGTCGGGCACGCCGGCATCGCTGAAATGCACGCCAGCCAGGACACGCTCGGCATTGCGCTTAAGATCGTGACTGATCAGCATGTCCGGCCCCAGACGCAACAGCAAAGCCAGCGCCAGCACGATGATGCCGCTGATGCAGGTGAGCGCGATCGCGGTGGTGGTGAGCAAGCGAAACGATAGACTTTTCATGATGAAACCTGCGCTTGTTTGTCGGCTTCGAGCAAGGCGTAACCGTGGCCTCGTAGGTTGGCGATCTGCAGCGTGGAATCGATGGCGGCGAGTTTGCGGCGCAGACGATGCAGCGCGACGTCGAGGGCATTGGGGGTGACCGGTTCGGACAAGCCCCATGCGCCGGCTTCCAGTGCAGAGCGCCGTACCGTCTTGCCGGCGGCGCGCACCAGCACCAGCATTAATTGCATCTCGGCGGCGGCCAGCGATACGGAGTCGTCACCGTGACGCATGCAACCGACATCGGGTTCGATGCGCAGGCCGGCGAACTCGGGAGAGAGACTTTGCAACTGCGACGGCCGCCGCATGAGCGCACGTACGCGTGCGACCATTTCTTCCATGGAAAAAGGCTTGGGTAAATAATCGTCGGCCCCCGCCTCCAACCCCGAGACGCGATCATGCAACGCGTCGCGTGCGGTCAGCATGAGACACGGGGTCAGCACGCCGCGCGCACGCAACTGCCGTACCAGATCGAGGCCGTCACCATCGGGCAGGCTGCGATCCAGCACCAAGACCGGGTAGGCCATCTGCGCGCAGCCATCGGCGGCGTGCGCGATGGTGGCGTAGACGTCGGTCTCGATGCCGGAGGCGGCCAGGGCTTTCACGATCAACGCTGCCATACGTTCATGATCTTCCAACAGCGCGATGCGATTCATTACAACCCCAGAGTCTAGAATTTGTAGATATAGCCCAGTCGTAATCCCGGTGCTGTCGAACGGTCCACCAGCGGGCTGTCGGTAATACCGCTGCCGTAATGGGTCACGCTCAGATCAAGGAACATTGATTGCGCCGCAGTCAGGCTGTAGTCGGTGCGTAATCCTACACTGGCATTGGTGGTTGACTTGCCGGTATACGCTGCGCGCGTCGAGCGGACTTCCGTCGACTTTACGCCATAGTAATAGTTGACGTAGTCATTGTTCATCCAGGCCACGCCCAGATGCGGCGTCAGCTTGACGCTCCCGACGGTGAATCCGCGCTCGACGCCCAGCTTGACGGTCTGTCCATTGCTGTTGCCGGCGGCCTTGAGCCACTCCAGCGTGAACTTGGCAAACGGTGCGCGCCATGCTGCCGAACCGCCCAGCCAGAAGCCGTCCTTGCGCTCATCCATGCCATTGAGGATGGTGGCGTCGCCGGATTTGTAGCCTTCATTGGAATATTTGGCGCGCAAGGTAAAGTCGAACTGGCTGACGCTGCCCACCTTGAAATCCGCCGTCGTACCGGCAACGCGGAAGTACTTGCCGTTGTACAACAGTATCGGCAATACACCGGTCTTGTTGCCGTAATCGCGATATGGACTGCGCTGAACGCCGACACCCAGGCCGAGTCCCCAAGTCGTTGCGTCGGATTTGGCATCTGCCTGGCTATCCGCATTGGCATTGGCGTCGATATTGCCGATGACATCTTGCGCATGCGCCAGGGACGCGCAACTGGCTGCGACGCCAAGGACGAGGATGTTGAAGAAGGACTGGTAGTGCCGCATGAAAACTCCCGGGTTCGGATGCATCGTGTTGGAAAGGAATAGTGCGGGACGATGATCCGACAGGGAGTCTTACTGCTCACTTACCGCGCACTTACCGCTTACTTATCGTTCTCTTTGCGTTCTTTTACCTTTTGAGCAGCCCCAGCACCATCAGACTCTGCGCGCTTGCCACGATGGCTTCTTCATTGGAACGCGGTGCCCAACCTAATACGCGACGCGCCTTGTCGTTGCTGACCTGCCGCACCTTGCCCAGCTCCGGCACCACCAGCGCTACCGAGCGGTCCAGCAGCGCAAACACACGCAGCAACCAGTCCGGCAGCAGACGCGTCGGTACGCGCGCTGCGGCCTCTCCCAGACGGGTTTTCAGTATCTGTGCGACCTCTTGCAAGGGAATACTCTTGCCAGCCACGGCAAGAAAGCGCTCACCCTTTGCCGCCGGATCGGTCATCGCCAGCAGATGCAGCTGTGCCACGTCGCGTACGTCAACGATACTGAAGGTGATGCGTGGAAGGCCAGGCATCGCGCCGTCCATCAGGCGCTTGATGATTTCGATCGACGTGGAAACATCGGCGCCCAATGCCGGTCCGAATACGCCAACCGGATTGACCACCGACAGCTCCAGTGCGCCGCCTTCGCGCGCGATGAAATCCCAGGCGGCACGTTCGGCGAGGGTCTTGGATTTGTAATAGGCGGCCACCTCCGGCGCATCCGGATTGGTCCAGCTCTCTTCGGTAAAGGGCTGCGACGTGACCGGCACGCCATAGCCGACGGCGGCAAAAGACGAGGTCAGCACCATACGCTTGACGCCTGCGTCGCGTGCCGCACGGAGCACGCGCAACGAGCCTTCGCGCGCCGGCTTGATCAGATCATCTTCATGCTTGGGCACGCTGGCGGGAAACGGCGAGGCGACGTGCAGCACGAAATCGCATCCCGCTACAGCCTCCGCCCAGCCGGCATCCTTGAGCAAATCGGCAACGACAAAACTCAATTGGACGTCGGATTGCACGCCGTCTGCTTTCAGCATCGCCCGCACTTCGGCCTCGCGGGACAATGATCGCAAGGTGGTGCGCACGCGGTATCCCGCCTCCAGTAATTGCACGATGCAGTGCGCGCCGATAAATCCCGAGCCGCCCGTGACCAATACCAATTCACCATTTGCCATGATTTTCCTTTCAGTGTTCAGTGTTCCATGTTCGGCGTCGCGGAATTTCGCTGGACGCCGGATCACGAGGATACTAAGCTTGAAGTCAGGTTGAAGGTCAAGCAGGTAATACACGTCAGAAAACGATCCCATGAAAATCAGTGAACTCGCAGAACAAACCGGGCTGACGACATCGGCCATCCGCTTCTATGAACGCGGCGGCCTGCTGCCGTCACCGGAACGCGGCAGCAACGGCTATCGCAGTTATTCCGAGATCGACGTGCAGCGCGTGTACGTGATCCGCATCGCGCAGAGCCTGGGTTTTACGCTGGACAGCATCCGCATCTTTTTCGATGAAACGCCCGCCGGCCCAGCCGATGGAACCTTGCAGAGCGTCGACCAGCGGCTGCAAGAAATGGACAAGATGATTGCAGCCTTGCAGACCCAGCGCCGCGATCTGCTCATGTTGCGCGAAACGCTGATCGAAAGCTGGGAAACCGGTGGCTGCCTCGACCCATCGGCGATGGCCAGGCGCATGCAGACGCAGTTGCATACGCCCGGTGCACGCCCGACCAAGAAGCCGGCGCGCTGACTGCTTCCCGCTCCCTGATTCAATCAAATCAGCTAGAGCTCCACTTCGCAAACTCTTCTGCCGCCCAGTCCACGAACACGCGCAGCTTGGCGCTGAGGTGGCGATTGGGTGGATAGACGATGTAGAGCGGATGCTTGTCGCGATGCCAGTCTTCCAATAACGGGGTAAGCATCTTTTGCTGAATATACGGTCGCGCCATGAAGCCGAAAGTCTGGCCGATGCCAAGACCTGACAGCAACGCCGTCATGTGCGCGGTGCTCTCGTTGACAGCCACTGCCGTGGCAACCTGGACTTCCAACGTTTCGCCTTCGCGGGCAAACATCAAAGGAAACGGGCGACCGGTCAGTGACGAGAAGTAACCGACGATGTCATGACTCTGCTCAAGATCCGACGGATCTCTGGGTTTGCCGCGTGCCTTGAGATAGCCGGGTGTAGCGCAGGTAACGTAGTCGAGTTCGGCAATGCGGCGTGCTACCAGTGTCGAATCCTGTAAGGCGCCGCCACGGATGACGCAATCGACCGCATCTCCCACCATGTCCACCGAACGATCGCTGACGCCCAGATCGAGCTGGATGTCGGGATAGCGTTTGCGAAAATCCGGCAACGCCGGAATCAGAATGAGGCTGGCGAGCGACGAACCGATGTCGATGCGCAATCGCCCTTTCGGTTGCGCCCGCGCACGGCCGGCGGCAGCGTCCATGTCTTCCAACTCGCCGATCAGGCGCAACGCGCGCTGGTAATAGGCCGCGCCTTCAGGCGTGACGGTCACGCGGCGTGTTGTCCGTTGCAGCAGCTTGGTGCCGAGATGGCTTTCCAGCTCCTGAATCAGTTTGGTGACGGTTGGCTTGGGAATGTCGAGCGAATCGGAAGCCTTGGTGAACGTGCCGGCTTCGGCGATGCGCACGAAGACGCGTAGGGCGAGTAGTTGATCCATGTGTCCTTTCTTCAGCTTGCCACGCCATTATTCACATACAGAAATTATTATTTAATAAATAGCATATTTATTCATAAATTGAATAGTTATATCGTTCTCCTACACCTTAACCACTCCTTAGGAGAACGAAATGAGCAAGAAACTGGATAACAAAATCGCCCTCGTTACCGGCGGCACCAGCGGCATCGGCCTGGCAACTGCCAAGGCTTACGCAGAGCAAGGCGCGAAGGTGTTTATCACCGGTCGCCGTCAGGCAGAACTGGACGCTGCAGTCAAAGCGATCGGCGACGATGCCGTCGGCGTACAAGCCGATTCCACCAAGCTGGCGGATCTGGATCGCGTGTTCGACATCATCCGCACCAAGGCCGGCCGTCTGGATGTGCTGTTTGCCAACGCCGGTGGCGGCAACATGCTGCCGCTGGGTCAGATCACGGAAGAACATTTCGATGAGACCTTTGACCGCAATGTAAAGGCCGTCGTCTTCACCGTGCAAAAAGCCTTGCCGCTGCTGTCGCGTGGTGCCTCGGTGATCCTCAGCGGATCGACCACGACCACGATGGGCACCGCCGCCTTCAGTATCTATAGCGCAACCAAGGCCGCGGTACGCAATCTGGCGCGCAGCTGGACACTGGATTTGAAAGAAGCAGGCGTGCGTGTGAATGTCATCAGCCCAGGACCGATCCGCACTGCGGGCCTGGTCGAACTGGCCGGTAACGATCCGGCACAGCAACAAGGTTTGCTGGACTATCTGGCCAGCCGGGTGCCGATGGGCCGCGTCGGTGAACCGGAAGAGATCGCCAAGGCGCTGGTGTTCCTCGCGTCGGACGACAGCAGCTATATGAACGGTGCAGAGATGTTTGTGGATGGCGGCATGGCGCAGGTGTAAAGACCGCCCGACACGACCTTGAACTTACTTTGCAATGGCGCAGCCGTGGTCTAGCAAGACCTCGGCGCTGCCATGCTCGCCCTTGTCGAAGTTGACCGGCATGTTGATCAGATAAAAACCCTCATCACCATTCTCAAAACGCCCTCCGGTCAGCAACAACGATTGCGCGCCCATCGCCGTCGCAGCATGCGCAGTGCGCGCAGCAGCCAGCTTGAACGGATCCTGCGTTTGCAATGCGTCGCCGCTTAGTCGCATGACGGAATAGACATGGCCGTCAAGCATCAGCGGCATCCACTTGCCGAGAGGATCACGCCGATGCACCGACAATAGCTGCGGCAAATCGGCGCGCATGCAGTCGATGTGGATATGCAGCTGCAACTGGCTGCGTGCTGAAGCAGAGTTGATCTCAAGCCCGACCTGGCTCGATTCCAATGGCCGGCCGAGCGCATCGCCGACGCGGTGGCGTTGCTCCCAAGCATAGCGCCAGTAGTTCGGCGCATCGGCTTGCAGCAGCTCGCGGCTTTCGATACCGGACAGACGCGTGGTCGGGATGAGCAGATATTGCGCCGCGCCGACAATGTCCTTGAGGATGATGAAACCGCGTTCGCGATCGACCATGGCGCATGGTTTGGGATCGCCGTTTTTCTCGCTGTTGGGCACGCATTGCTGGCTGACGATCTGCCACAGCGCGTCGGGATTCGCAGCTTGCGTCGGCGTGCTGAAGCTGATGCCGATACTGAACACGACAACGAATGTCGAGAATGAGAGAAGGCGAGACAGAAGACGAGATGGGTACATGATTTGATAGGACGTGATGGTCGGAATAGGCCAGCCTGCTTCATCTTAATGCAAGAATGTGTCGGTCCGGTTACAGCTTGTTAGCGCAAGGATGGCGACCAACGGTGATCGCTGAAAATTCGTCATCGGCAAATGAACGCAAGCTGCGCTACATTGTAGGTTCCAGCTATTTTGCGTGACGGAGCCTGCATGAACGCCATTCCTACCATTACACTCAGCAACGGTGACCGCGTACCCGCGCTTGGCCAGGGCACCTGGAACATGGGTGAGTCAGCCGCCCGGGCTGCCGATGAGGTGCGCGCCTTGCAGCACGGCATCGAGCTCGGCATGACGCTGATCGATACCGCCGAAATGTACGGCGACGGTGGCGCGGAAAAAGTTGTCGGCAGAGCCATTACCGGTCGCCGTGATCAAGTGTATCTGGTCAGCAAGGTGCTGCCTTTCAATGCCTCGCGTCAAGGCACGATCAAAGCCTGCGAAGCCAGCCTGAAACGCCTGGCGGTTGATCGCATCGATCTCTACCTGCTGCACTGGCGCGGCACGCCGCCGTTTGCTGCCACCATTGAAGCCATGGAGACACTGATCGATCAGGGCAAGATCGGCGCCTGGGGCGTCAGCAATCTGGACAACGAGGACATGGCTGAATTGCTGGAACAAGACAATGGTCATCACGTGCAGGTCAATCAGGTGCTGTACAACCTTTCCCGGCGCGGCGTTGAGTTCGATCTGCAGCCATATTGCACCGAGCAGAACGTCGCCCTCATGGCCTACTCACCCATCGAACAAGGGCGCATCCTCAAGGATGCGACGCTGGCCGCCATCGCCAAACGCCATGGCGCCACGCCGGCACAGGTCGCTCTGGCGTGGACGCTGCGCCGCCCCGGGGTGATTTCGATACCCAAGGCGTCGACCTTGCAACATGTGCAAGATAATCGTGCGTGCCTGGACGTGGTGTTGGACGCCGCTGATTTTGCCGAGCTGGACAAGGCATTTCCACCGCCGAAAAAAAGTCGCCCGCTAGAGATGCTGTAACCGTATTCCAAGGACGATCATCAGGTCTCCGATCTCGCTGAATTCAAAAGCAAGCGGCGGAGTGTTGTCCCAGCGTCTTCTTCCTACACTGTCCGCTGACATGTAAAGGATGAATCGATGAATACCGCTGCGGAACGTTCCAAGACCATCGCACAGCGCGCGCATGCGCTGCATTGGCAAGAAATCGGCGCAGAGCTCAATCACTATGGCTGCGTCCGCTTGCCGGCCTTACTGACTCCACAAGAATGCGATGCGCTGATTGCGCGCTATGCCCGCGACGAAATCTATCGTAGCCGCGTGGTGATGGAACGTCATGGCTTCGGGCAGGGCGAATACAAGTATTTCAACTATCCCTTGCTGGAAATCATCGGCGAGTTGCGCAATGCCTTTTACCCGCATCTGGCGCCGCTCGCCAATCGCTGGAACGAGGCGATGGGTACCGAGGTGCGTTATCCATCCGCGCACGAACAGTTCATCGCGCGCTGCCACGCAGCAGGCCAGTTAAGACCGACGCCGCTGATCCTTAAATATCAGGCGGGAGACTATAACTGCCTGCATCAGGATTTGTACGGCGAACATGTCTTTCCAATTCAGATGGCGATTCTGCTGTCGGATCCCGGACGCGATTTCAGCGGTGGTGAATTCGTCATGACGGAACAACGTCCACGCATGCAATCACGCGCCGAGGTGGTACCGCTGCGCAAGGGCGACGCAATCGTATTCGCCGTCAACGAGCGGCCGATGCAAGGTATGCGTGGTTTTTATCGGGTGAAGATGCGGCACGGCGTCAGCCGTTTGCGCTCCGGAAGTCGCTATACGGCGGGCATAATTTTTCATGACGCGCTGTGAGTAATCGGCATCTGCACGTAGCGGGCTTGATGGCTGAATCAAAAACGAAAACGGCACTCTCGCATTAAACGAGAGTGCCGTCATGTTGACTGTAGTCAGATGGTGTGGCGATGCGCTACGGTCACGCAGACTTGATGTTGTCCGGCGACAGCGGGATTTTGCGTACACGTTTTCCGGTGGCGGCGAACAAGGCATTCGCAACGACCGGGCCGACCAAAGCCGTTGCCGGCTCGCCGATGCCGCCTGGCTTCTCGGTACTCTTGACCAAAGTCACGTCAACGCGCGGCATCTGCGACATGCGGATGACCGGATAGTCGTGGAAGTTGGTCTGCTGCACGCGGCCTTTGTCGAGCGTGATTTCCGCGCCGAGTGTGGAGGACAGGCCAAAAGCAATGCTCGACTCAAGCTGCGCTTGCACGGTGTCTGGATTGACCATTTGCCCGAGGTCGGCGACGACCCAGATTTTATGCACGGTGATTTCGTTATCCTTCACCGAAATCTCCGCGACTTGCGCCATGTAGGTATCGTAGCCTTCCATCAAGGCGATGCCGCGGCTACGCCCTGCCGGTAACGGCTTGCCCCAACCGGCCTTGGTCGCAGCAGTCTTGAGTACGTTGGCGTAACGCGGCTGCTTGTCGAGCAAGGCCAGACGGTATTGATAAGGATCCTTGCCGGCGGCGGCGGCCATTTCGTCAATGAAGCTTTCGTTGGCAAAAGCATTGAGCGCGTGACTGACCGAACGCCAGTAGCCGACACGCAGGCCGCTGTCGTGTTCGATCAGTTCCTGCGTCATGTTGGGAATGTCATAGCCCACTACCGACGCTTCGGCCATGAACGGATCCAGTGTGCCCTTCGGCAGTCCGAAGGCGCGCTGCGTCACCGATTGCGAAGTCAGCTGAAACGTCAACGCCACCGGCTTGCCGGATGCATCCAGCCCACCCGCCATGCGATGGAAGGCCATCGGACGATAGAAGTCATGCGTGGTGTCGTCTTCGCGGCTCCAGAGAAGCTTGACGGGCTTGCCGACGGCTTTGGAAATCTCTGCCGCCTGCACGGCGAAGTCATATTCCAGACGCCGGCCGAAGCCACCGCCGAGAAAGGTGGTTTTGACGGTGACGTCTTCCGGCTTCAGTCCCAGCGCAGCGGCGACATTGCCTTGCGTGCCTTGCTGGAATTGTGCCGGGCCGACGACCAGGCATTTTCCGTCCTTGTAGTCGGCGGTGAAGTTTTGCGGTTCCATGGTGGCATGCGCCAGCAGCGGCGACCAATATTCTGCCTGCATGGTCTTGGCTGCGGTTTTCATCGCAGCGTCAGCATCACCGGTTTTCTTGATCGGTGTCGGTGCGTCTTTGGCATTGCGGATACCTTCCATCATGGAAGCATTGTCGATCATTGCGACCGGGCCTTCGTCCCAGGTGATCGTCAGCGCTTCACGCGCTTTCTTGGCATGCCAATAACTGTCGGCCACGACGGCAACGCCGTCACGAATTTGCACGACGTCAATCACACCCGACATCGCCTTCGCTTTGCTGGCATCGAAGCTGGTGACCTTGCCTCCGATAACGGGGCATTGCTCAAGCGATGCGTACACCATGCCCGGCAATTTGACGTCTATGCCGTAGACGGCCTTGCCGTTGACTTTGGTTGGTGTGTCGAGGCGCTTGGTGGGCTTGCCGATAATCTTGAAATCCTTGGGATCCTTCAGAACGACATCTTTTGGAACAGGCAACTTCGAAGCCGCATCCGCCAGTTCGCCGTAAGTCGCCTTGCGTCCAGCTGGCCCGATTACCTTGCCGTCGCTGACGTGCAGTTTGTCGGCGCTGATCTGCCATTTCTCTGCCGCCGCACTGATGAGCATGGTGCGGACCTGCGCCCCGGCGATACGCAGTTTTTCCCAGCCCTCTCGTACCGACGTGGAGCCGCCCGTGAGCTGGCCTCCGAGTAAGGTATTGGTATAGACCTCGCCGACCGGCGCGATCTCGACTTTGACCTTGCGAATGTCGACACTGAGCTCTTCTGCAATCAGCATCGGCAGCGAGGTGTAGACGCCCTGCCCCATTTCCGAGCGGGCTGAAATCAGCGTGATGGTATTGTCGTCGGCGATATGCACCCACGCATTGGGCGTATGCAATGTGCCGGCCGCTTGTGCCTCGATTATTGCACCAGGCAGACTGACACCCAGCGTCAGGCCGCCACCGACTACTGCCGTGACCTTGAGAAAATCCCGTCGTGTAGTTGTCATGATTTTCTCCTCAGGCCTTACGCATTTCCGCAGCGGCGCTCTTGATAGCGGCACGAATGCGGTTATAGGTGCCGCAGCGGCAGATGTTGCCGCTCATGGCATTTTCGATGTCCGCGTCACTAGGATTTTTGTTCGTGCGCAGCAAGGCTGCGGCGCTCATCAGTTGTCCTGACTGGCAATAGCCGCATTGAGGCACATCGTGCGCGATCCATGCTTTTTGCAGCGGGTGGGAATTGTCTTTGGAGAGGGATTCAACCGTAGCGACTTTTTTGCCTGCCGCTGCAGACACCGGTGTCTGGCAAGAGCGTATCGGTGCGCCGTCGAGTTGTACCGTACAGGCGCCACACAAAGCCACACCACAACCGAACTTGGTGCCGGTGAGACCGATTTCATCGCGGATCACCCACAACAACGGGGTGTCCGGTTCCGCCTTCACTGTGACTTGCTTACCGTTGAGGTTAAAGCTCGTTGTCATCTTTTTGCTCCTCCGACGTCCTGTTGGGTAGAACATCGGGGAAGACGTCAATCCGTCCGGATGTCCTTGCCTGGCGCGATCGAGAGTTCTGCGGAGAATCTGGCGGTGGCAGGTTTGCTGGGAGTTTTATCCCAGTCCCGTCTCGATTGCGTTTGCAGATAATAGGCTTATCTGGAAGTTTTTGCAGGGAGATTTTCCGCTATTCCCGAGTGAATACGGCGCTGGTAGCGGGTTTCGAGATGGTGAGGATGAGCACTCTTCCTCGGCAGGCGCTTTTCTTTCGTTTATTTTTTTTAGTTACGGAAAGATTTTTGCAGCTTTTTTCGGTGATTTGAGTGGCAGTTTTTGTCTTTGGAATGTTGCTATGTATAGACATGAAAGCAGCGGTGAATTGGAGACTTTCAGAGTTGGGCCTACGGTATTGTGGAGTTGTGAGGAGTATTGCGAGCGCTGGAGGGTAAGCGCGGAGATTGTTCGTGGAGTTGCGGACAGGATT
>NZ_JAQQFR010000008.1:0-260115 GCF_046025915.1 Herbaspirillum rhizosphaerae
GGGTTCGCGTCACCCAAACAAAAACGGCTGCAAGCAATTGCAGCCGTTTTTGTTTGGGTGACGCTTAGCTATTCAGGCAGCGATCAGGTCGGTTGTTGCTCGACATCCGCTTCGCCGTCACCTGCCAGAGTCTGACGCGTTACCGGTTGTGGATCGCGCACTAATGCTTCCGGCGGTTGTACGCGCACCGGTTCGCTGTGATCGACGGAAGAAGACAACACATTGAGCGTGGCTTCCGGCGCGGCATCCCAGACCGGGTCATCAATGGCTTCAAACACACGCTTCAGTTGTGATCCCCAACTGCGGCGGATCATCTGGAAGTACTGATTTTGCTCATCGATGGTGACGAAGCGTGTCACGGCCAGGTCGTTGCTGTTATAGACCAGAAGATCCAGTGGCAGACCGACCGAAATGTTCGACTTCAAGGTCGAATCCATGGAGATCAGCGCACACTTTGCGGCTTCATCCAACGAGGTTTGCGGTGTGACGACGCGGTCGATGATCGGTTTGCCATACTTGGCTTCGCCAATCTGGAAATAGGTGTTTTCGTCGTGCGACTCGATGAAGTTGCCGGCCGAATACATCTGGAACAAGCGGCAACGCTCGCCCTTGATCTGGCCGCCAAAAATGATGCTGACATTGAAGTCGATACCGAACTTGCCCAACTCTTCCGCATCGCGCTGATGCACGGTGCGAATAGCGTCGCCGAGAATTTGCGCGGCTTCATACATGGAGTGGGCAGTCCAGATGGTGCGGCCTTCGGCGTTGGTCTTTTCAGCAACGATCTGGCGGATCGATTGCGAAATGGAAAGATTGCCAGCCGTCATCATCACCATGACGCGTTCGCCCGGATTCTCGTAGACGTTCATCTTGCGGAAAGTGCCGATATGATCGACACCCGCATTGGTCCGTGAGTCGGATAAGAAGACCAGGCCTTCGTTCAGGCGCATGGCAACGCAATAAGTCATGATGTGAGCTAAAAATGTAAAAGCCGAATTTTACAGGAAGCCCCGCCGACGCTGCGCGTGGGCGGGGCCAAATGTCGTGGTCCTGACACATTATCGGCAAATTTCAGATAATTCTTAAGTGTCTCCGAGCATCAAATTGGCAAAATGATAAAAATTATGCTGCCAAAGGAACAAGAAAGTCTTTGCTGATGCGATTTCCCAGCTCAAAGATGCGTTCAAGAAACACAGTCAGGTAATCATGCAGTCCGGCATCCAGCACTTCTTCGATGCGGCTGAATTTGAGATCTGCGTGAAGTTTGCCGGCAAAGCGCTCGGTGTCGGCGGAAACATCGTTGTGCACGTGCTTCAGATTGCTCAGCACCTGATCCATGCAAGCCGCCAGCGAACGCGGCATGTCGGCGCGCAGGATCAGCAATTCGGCAACGCGTTCCGGTGTAATCACATCGCGATAGACCTTGCGATAGATTTCGAAGCCGGATACCGAGCGCAGGATCGCCGCCCAGTAATAGAAGTCGATCTGGCTGTCCTGACCCTTGTGGTCTTTGGTCAGCAAACTTTGACTCAATTGGGTTGATTGCTGGTTTTGCTGTTGGCTCTGTTTGGCGGCCACTTCCTTGGCGCCGTGGAATTTGACGTCAATGATACGGGCGGTGTTGTCGGCGCGTTCGAGGAAGGTGCCGAGGCGAATGAAGTGGAATGCTTCATCCTTCAGCATCGTACCGATGGTGACGCCGCGCGACAGATGCGAGCGGTGTTTGACCCACTCGAAGAAATCACTCGGATTTTGCTCCAGCGCGTCCGTCTGCAGATAACCCTGCATCTTGATCCAGGTGGCGTTCTGGATTTCCCATGCTTCTGTCGTCAATGCGCCGCGCACGGCACGCGCATTTTCACGCGCCTGCTTGAGGCAGGAGGCGATCGAAGAAGGATTGCTCGGATCACGCACCATGAAGTTGATGACGTCTTTTTGGGTCAGTGCATCGTACTTCTGGTTATAGCCATACAGCAGCTCCGAGATGCCGAGCACGGCGCGCCAGCCTTGTTCGGCGTCGTCGATCGATTGCGGCAGCAAAGCGGTTTGTACGTGCACGTCCAGCATGCGTGCGGTGTTTTCGGCGCGTTCGGTGTAGCGCGCCATCCAGAACAGGTGGTCAGCGGTGCGGCTCAACATATTTTATTTCTCCAGAATCCAGGTGTCCTTGGTGCCGCCGCCTTGCGACGAATTCACCACCAGCGAGCCTTCCTTGAGCGCCACGCGCGTCAGGCCGCCCTTGACCATCGAGACGGTTTTCCCCGACAGCACGAAGGGACGCAAGTCGAGATGGCGTGGCGCAATGCCGGATTCGACATAGGTCGGACATACCGACAAGGCCAGCGTCGGCTGAGCGATATAGCCGTCAGGCTTGGCGATGACACGCTGGCGGAAGTCTTCGATTTCCTGCTTGGTCGACGCCGGCCCGACCAGCATGCCGTAGCCACCTGCACCGTGGACTTCCTTGACGACCAGTTTTTCCAGATTGGCGAGCGTGTAGGAAAGATCTTCCTTTTTGCGGCACTGATAGGTCGGGACGTTGTTGAGGATCGGCTCTTCGGACAGGTAAAACTTGATCATGTCCGGCACATACGGATAAATCGATTTGTCGTCCGCCACGCCGGTGCCGATGGCATTGGTGAGCGTGACCTTGCCGGCGCGATAGGCCGACAGCAAACCAGGTACACCCAGCGACGAATCGGCGCGGAAGGCCAGTGGATCGAGATAATCGTCATCGATGCGGCGATAGATCACGTCGACACGTTTCGGCCCGCGCGTGGTGCGCATGTAGACCGTGTTGTCCTTGACGAACAAATCTTGTCCTTCGACCAGCTCGACGCCCATTTGCTGCGCCAGGAAGGCATGTTCGAAATACGCCGAGTTGTACATGCCCGGCGTCATCACCACGACGGTCGGATCCACCACGCCGACCGGTGCGACGGAACGCAGATTGTCGAGCAGCATGTCAGGGTAATGATCAACCGGCGCAATCTTGTGTCGAGTGAACAGTTCAGGGAACAGCCGCATCATCATCTTGCGGTTTTCCAGCATGTAAGACACACCGGAGGGCACGCGCAGATTATCTTCCAGCACGTAGAACTCGCCTTCGCCGGCACGCACGATGTCGACGCCGGCAATGTGCGCATAGATGTCGGAGGCCACATCGACGTCTTGCATCTCGGGACGATATTGCGCGTTCTTCAGAATCTGCTCGGCGGGAATGACGCCTGCCTTGATGATTTTCTGACCGTGATAAATATCATGGATGAACATGTTCAGCGCTTTGACGCGCTGCACCAGACCGGCTTCCAGTTTGGACCATTCAGCGGCATGGATGATGCGCGGAATAATGTCGAAGGGGATCAGCCTTTCCGTACCTGCATCGTTGCCGTAGACCGCGAAGGTAATGCCGACGCGACGGAAGATCAGGTCGGATTCTGCGCGCTTGCGAACTATCGTTTCAGCGGATTGTGCGGAGAGCCAGGCAGCAAATTCATCATAATGCTTGCGTACGGAAACGGCTCCATCGGAATACATCTCATCGAAAAAATTTGCCATAAATTTGCTTCATTTTCTGGTGCTGATGCTGGGGGATTTTGAGGCTTCTAATCAAGCGAATATTATTTGTAGAATCGTATTGGCCGGCATCCTCATCGCTGGTGAACGTAGACACAGACTATCACGCCATTTCCATTTTTGGACAGCGAAAATTGCGTAAGGTCGGGGCTTCGATTCGTGCCAGCGATGGCCGCCTTAACAGGGGATGGATCGTTGAAAATGCAGTTTTCCTTTCAAAGCAGAGATCGCGAAGAGATCAGATTCATGCCCAAGGCGTCGGCGCGGGAACGGCGCACGGCGCGGGCATGTCGATAGTGGTGAAGTCGGCCGGACTGACGATTTCCAGATATTCCATATCCGGTGAATAGTCGAACAGAAAGTGCACGATGCCGGGTCGCTGGTGTACGCAGTCGCCAGTCTTCACCAGCGTTACCTGATCCTCATACATGAAGCGCGCCCAGCCTTTGAGCATGATCACGATATGAAAATTAGCTTCGTGCCGATGCCAGCCGGTACCGGCCTCCGGCGCCATGTTGGCCTTGACCAGTTGAGCGATCACCTGACCGCCGGTGGCTGCCGCAATACCCAGATCCCGATATAGGAAGAAGTCGCGCAAGCCGCCGGATTCAAACGGCGTGTCGCCCTCGCTGACATGAGAAAACACGTTCAAAGCTGTCGGATTTGTTTCGGCTATCGTATTCATCACACTGATCCTTTCTGCGGCGTCCCGCATTTGACGCGATTGAGAATAACGTTGCTGGTGCTGTCTCCTCTTGTTCTTCCCGGTGAGGCCTTGTATAAAACTTCCGTCACGACTTCCATCGCAACTTCACAACATCTGCCGATGCTGCGGCTTAAATTGCGGCTTAAAATTCCACATCCAATTCATCGATATCTTCCGGCTCTTTCTGTGCTGCGGCAATCCATTCCTTCATTTCCGGCATGGCCATGATGCGCTTGCTGTAGGCCGCGCAGATCGGCTCCAGCGTGACGTCATAGGTGATGAACCGCGTGATCACCGGCGCATACATGGCGTCGGCCATGGTGCGTTCGCCGAACAGGTAGGGGCCGCCATAAGTCGCCAGGCATTCTTTCCAGATGGTGGTGATGCGCTGGATGTCGGCCTGTGCGCGTGACCAGACTTTGAAGTTGGGGAAGTGCGCCTTGAGGTTCATCGGCAGTGCCGAGCGCAGGGCGCTGAACCCGGAATGCATCTCGCCGCAGATCGCGCGGCAATGCGCACGGGCGGCCTGATCTGCCGGCAGCAGCTTGGCGGCGGGGCGGATCTCGTTGAGGTATTCGGCAATGGCGAGGGTGTCCCAGACAAAGATGTTGCCATGCTTCAGGCTGGGTACAAGAATGGATGAAGACAGCAGCAAGATTTCGGCGCGTGCATCGGGATCGTCCGGTGAGACGATGTCTTCCTGAAACGGCAAGCCGGCAAATTTGGCAAGCAACCAACCACGCATGGACCACGAAGAATAATTCTTGCTGGTGATGCGCAAAGTCGTTTTAGGCATGTCAGTCCTTTATGTGTATGTGTGCTTCTGACTTTGGCGCGTCGATACCTTGACGCGCAGTTTGCGTGGACGCGTCTGTGTTTCTGTGTACTTTCTGACCTGCTGCTTTTGGCTGCGGTCTTGCAACACGTGTCTTGCCGCATGTTCTGTAACCCTCATCAGAGGCGGCATGGTGTTGCATATTCGGTACTTGCAAAGGGCGTGCCAGCGACGCGCATCAGAAAGCGAATAGACATACCGTGTGGAAGGTGGTGGCGATCAGTGGCATGCATATTGCATCGATGGCAGTACTGGTGAGAACAGAGGGAATGGGTTCTATGACAAATATTTACCAGGCATATCAACAATACGCCGATGCCACCGATCCACTGCGGGCTTCGGCACGTGCAGCCGCACCGTTTCTGGGGCATAGCTGGCCGGGCTTTCCGTCCAGCCTGACGTTGCGGAAAATGTCTGCCGCTTACGAAGTATTTGCCCGTACGCAACTTACGCATGTGCGTCCACCCTTCGATATCGATAGCGTGGAGGATGGTGGTCGCACCGTTGCGGTGCAAGAGCAGGTGGTCGATCAGACGCCATTCTGCACGCTGCTGCGCTTCCGCAAGGAAACCGCCGCCGAGCAGCCCGCCGTCTTGCTGGTGGCGCCGATGTCCGGGCATTTCGCCACCTTGCTGCGCGGCACCGTCAAAACCTTGCTGCGCGATCACGACGTCTACATCACCGACTGGCACAACGCTCGTGATATCTCGCTGGAGCATGGCCGTTTCGGCCTTGACGAATACGTCTCTCACCTGATTCGCTTCCTGCAGACCATCGGTCCCGGCGCGCACATCGTTGCGGTCTGCCAGCCGACGGTGGCGGCAATTACGGCGGTGGCCGTCATGGCAGAAGACAATGACGCCGCCCAGCCACGCAGCATGACGCTCATGGCCGGCCCGCTCGATACGCGTGTCAATCCGACAACCGTCAACGAACTCGCCAAGAGTAAGCCCATCGAGTGGTTTGAGCAGAATCTGGTCAGCACCGTGCCGGCACGCCATCCCGGCGGCGGGCGGCGTGTTTATCCCGGATTCATGCAACTGGCGGCATTCATGAACATGAATATCAATCGCCACGTCGACGCATTTCGAAATCTATACAACTATCTCATCGAGGGGGAGAGCGAAAAAGCCGAGGCAATCAAGGTGTTTTATGAAGAATACTTCGCCATGTCGGATCTGCCGGCGGAGTTTTATCTGGAAACGGTACGCATCGTGTTCCAGGAGCATGCGCTGCCGCTCGGACTGCTGGAGTACAAAGGCCGTCCGGTCAATCTCAAGGCGATCCGGCGCACTGCATTATTCACGGTAGAAGGTGAAAAAGACGATATCTGCGCCGTCGGCCAGACCGTCGCTGCACAAGATATGTGCAGCAGTATCCGCCCCTACATGCGTTTGCACCATGTGCAGACAGCGGTCGGACACTATGGCGTATTTAATGGACGCCGCTGGGAAAATGAAATCTATCCACGCATGCGGGATTTCATTAATATGCACCACAGGTGATCATTCCCTCGCGCAACCCAATCAACTGTAGTCCATCAGCTCAACTTGTTTGTTGTAAAGGATCTTCATGTCAATTCATGTGGCGCTGAACCATGTCACGTCTTACCGTTACGACCGTGCTATCAATCTTGGACCTCAAATCGTCCGTCTGCGGCCCGCCCCGCATTGCCGTACTCGCATCCTGAGCTATTCCCTGCGCATCCTGCCGGAACCGCATTTCATCAACTGGCAGCAGGATCCGCAAGCCAATTACATGGCGCGTCTGGTCTTTCCGGAAAAGACCGAAGAATTCCGTATTGAAGTCGACCTCGTGGCCGAAATGTCGGTCATCAATCCCTTCGACTTCTTTCTCGAACCGTATGCCGAGCAAATCCCGTTCGAATACGCTGACGAATTGCAAAATGAGTTAGCGCCATATCGAAAGACTTTGCCGCTGACGCCGCTGTTTCAGAAGCTGCTGGACAGTATTCCGCGTGAAAAAGTGCGCAGCGCCGATTTTCTGGTGGGTTTGAATCAAAAGCTGGCCGACCTCGTCGATTACACCATCCGCATGGAGCCGGGCGTGCAGACGCCGGAAGAGACGCTCACCATCGGTTCCGGTTCCTGCCGCGACTCGTCATGGCTGTTGGTGCAGTTGCTGCGCCATCTTGGCCTGGCTGCGCGTTTTGTCTCCGGTTATCTGATCCAGCTCACCGCCGATCAAAAATCGCTCGACGGCCCGTCGGGCCCGGAAGCCGACTTTACCGACCTGCACGCCTGGTGCGAAGTTTATCTGCCGGGCGCCGGTTGGGTCGGTCTCGATCCGACTTCCGGCTTGTTCGCCGGCGAAGGCCACATCCCCTTGTCCTGCACGCCGGAGCCGTCATCGGCCGCGCCGGTCAGCGGCATGGTCGATCCTTGCGAAGTGGAGTTCGAACATTCGATGAGCGTGTCGCGCTTCTGGGAAGCGCCGCGCGTCACCAAGCCCTATACCGAAGCGCAATGGAGCGAGATCGAAGAACTCGGCCACGCCATCGACGACGATCTCGACGCACTCGACGTACGCCTGACCATGGGCGGCGAGCCGACCTTTGTGTCGCTCGATCATCCGGACGAGCCGGAGTGGAATACCGCCGCGTTGGGTGATACCAAAAAACCGCTGGCTGCCGATCTCTACCATCGCATGCGGCAGAAATATGCCGTCAAGGGTTTGCCGCATTTCGGCCAGGGCAAGTGGTATCCCGGCGAGCAACTGCCGCGTTGGGCGCTCAATTGCTACTGGCGCCGCGACGGCCAGCCGATCTGGAATAACCGTGATCTGATCGGTGACGAAACCACGCCGAACGTCACGGACGACAACATCACCGAGACTTTCCTCAAAGGCGTTGCATCGCGCCTGTCGCTGGACGGCAAGCATGTGTTTTCCGCCTATGAGGACGTGTTCTATTACATGTGGCGTGAGCGCCGTTTGCCGGGCAACGTCGATCCTTTCGATTCCAAACTGGAAGACAAGCAAGAGCGTGCGCGATTGCTGCGCGTGTTTTCGCAAGGTCTCGACAAGGTCGCCGGCCATGTGTTGCCGGTGGCGCGACGGCCTGACGAAAGCGGTTGGCAGACTGGCGATTGGTTCCTGCGCAGCGAGCGCTGCTATCTGTATCCGGGGGATTCGCCGCTGGGTTACCGCCTGCCGCTGGATTCGCAGCCTTGGGTGACGTCCACCAACTATCCGTATGTCTATCCGGAAGATCCGTCGCAACAATTCCAGGCACTGCCTGCTGCTGCGGATATTCGCCTGCAATACACCAAACGTCCTTCGCTGACCGGAGCTACCTCGGTTTCTTTCCTGCAGGACTACTACGCCACGCTGCGCGGCGCGGTGACCGGTAATGGCAAAGGCAGCGGCAATGGTGCACGTGCCGGAACAAGCGGTGGCGTTCCGGGTGCCTTTGAATCGGCAGACTGGATCACGCGCACCGCCTTGTGCGCCGAAGTACGCAACGGCGTGCTGTATCTGTTCATGCCGCCGCTGGCCAAGATGGAAAGCTATCTTGAGCTGGTCGCCGCCATCGAAGCGACGGCAGAAGAACTCAAACAGCCGGTGTTGATGGAAGGCTACGAGCCGCCGCACGATCCGCGCATCCGCAAATTCAGCGTCACACCGGACCCGGGCGTGATCGAAGTCAATATTCAACCGGCATCCAACTGGACGGAACTGGTTGATCAGACCACGCACCTGTACGAAGCCGGCCGCGAATCGCGACTGACGACCGAGAAGTTCATGCTCGACGGTCACCATTCAGGCACGGGCGGCGGCAACCATATGGTGATGGGCGGCATCACGACGAGCGATTCGCCTTTCCTGCGCCGTCCGGACGTGCTGCGCAGCCTGATCAGCTACTGGCACAACCATCCGTCGCTGTCGTACCTGTTCTCCGGCATGTTCATTGGCCCGACCTCGCAGGCGCCGCGTATTGACGAAGCGCGCAACGATTCCACCGTGGAAATCGAATTGGCCTTTGCCGAAATGGAAAACCAGATCGCCAAGGGCGGTTGCCCGCCGTGGCTGGTCGATCGTCTGCTGCGCAATCTGCTGATCGACGTGACCGGCAATACACATCGCGCGGAATTCTGCATCGACAAACTCTATTCACCCGACAGCGCCACCGGCCGTCTCGGCCTGCTGGAGCTACGCGCTTTTGAAATGCCGCCCCATGCGCGCATGAGCCTGACGCAGCAACTGTTGCTGCGTGCATTGGTGGCGCGTTTCTGGAAGACGCCGTACAAGCCCCAGCGCCTGGTGCGCTGGGGTACGGAACTGCATGATCGTTTCCTGTTGCCGCATTTCATCTGGCAGGATTTCAGCGACATCATGGACGACATGCAGGAAGCCGGCTATCCGATGCAGGCGGAATGGTTCGCACCGCACTTTGAATTCCGTTTCCCCAAGATCGGCGACTTTGCCGTCAAGGGCATGGCGCTGGAGCTGCGCACCGCGCTGGAACCTTGGCACGTGCTGGGCGAGGAGGGAAGTTCTTCCGGTACGGCGCGTTACGTCGATTCCTCGCTGGAGCGGCTGCAGGTCAAGGTCAGCGGCATGGCGAAGGATCGCTATGTGCTCACCTGCAACGGCGTGTCGGTGCCGCTGCAACCGACCGGCATCGTTGGCGAGTTCGTCACCGGCGTGCGTTATCGCGCCTGGCAGCCGCCATCAGCCTTGCATCCGACCATCGGCATCGACTCGCCACTGACCTTTGATCTGGTGGATACCTGGAACGGCCGCAGCCTGGGCGGTTGCCAGTACCACGTGGTGCATCCGGGCGGCCGCAGTTACGAAACCTTCCCGGTCAATGCTTTCGAAGCGGAAAGCCGTCGTCTCGCACGCTATTTCCGTCTCAACCACACACCTGGAAAGATGGAAGTTACCTCTTCAAGACCGTCAATCGAGTTCCCATTTACGTTAGACTTGAGACATTTCTAACGCACCTTTTTAGCCACCGCTGTCCGTCATTGCTTCACCGCATGACGGCGGCGGTCGCGCCCCCGGAATTCTATGTATCAGCGCCTCCTGCAAAGCTATACCGCCGACGCCGATCGTTACGACGAGATGCTGGCTGCCGACGGTCGTTTGCGACCGCATTGGCGCACGCTGATCGATCAGCTTGAAAATCTTTCTCCCGAGATGATGCGCCGTCGCGCTGAAGAAGTGCGCGACGCAATTGCCTCCGACGGGATGACATATAACGTCTATGCCGACCCGCAAGGCGTCAATCGTCCGTGGGAACTGGACTTGTTGCCGCAGATCGTCGCCGCCGACGAATGGCAGAAACTGTCGAGCGCGGTCACGCAACGCGCGCGCTTGCTCAACGGCGTACTCGCGGATCTCTACGGCGAGCAGCAATTGCTGGCCGATGGTTTGTTGCCACCGGCGCTGGTGTTTGGCCAGCACGGTTATTTGTGGCCATGCCGCGACGTTCATCCACCTGGCGGCGTGCATCTGCATTTGTACGCGATCGATCTGGCGCGTTCGGCGGACGGTACATGGTGGGTGATTGCCGACCGCACGCAAGGTCCTTCCGGTTCCGGCTATGCCTTGCAGAACCGTCAGATCATGACGCGCGCCTTGCCCGAGGCCATGCGCGACATGCGCGTGCAACCCTTGCTCAATTATTTCCATGCGCTGCATGAATGTCTCACGCGTTTGGCTCCCACGTCCGGCGAGCCGCCGCTGGTGGTGCTGCTGACGCCAGGCCCGTATAACGAAACGTATTCTGAGCACGCCTTTCTCGCGCACACCCTGGGCTTTCCGCTGGTCGAAGGTGTCGATCTGACCGTGCGCGGCGACATGGTTTTCCTGAAGACATTGACTGGCTTGCGACGTGTGCACGCGATCATGCGCCGTCTCGATGATGACTATTGCGATCCGCTCGAACTACGCTCAGAGTCCGCCCTGGGTATTCCCGGTTTGACGCAGGCAGCGCGGTCCGGCAACGTTTTGATCGCCAACGCACTTGGTAGCGGCATGCTGGAATCGACGGCATTGCATGGCTTCCTGCCGGCGATTTGCCAGCGCCTGCTGGGTGAAGAACTGGCCTTGCCGGCGGTGGCATCGTGGTGGTGCGGCGAAAAGCCCGCACTTGAGTACACGCTGGCGCATCTGGAAGAACTGGTGATCATGCCTGCGTTCCCATCGATGCGCATGCAACCCGTATTCGGCCACACCCTGAATGCGCAATCGCGTCGTCGTCTGGTTGAAAGCCTGCAACTGCAGCCGCATGCTTATGTGGCGCAAGAATGGGTACGTCTTTCGCAAGCGCCGGTGCTTTCCCGCAGTGGTGAATACCGGCTCATGAATCGCACCATCAGCCTGCGTGTGTTCGCAGTCTCTGACGGCGAAGGTGGCTACCACGTCATGCCGGGCGGTCTCACCCGTGTAGCGCCGCGCCAGCGTCGGGACGTTGTTTCGATGCAGCAGGGCGGCACCAGCAAGGACGTCTGGGTGCTCGGTGAACGCAACGACGATGGCGAATTTTCCGGTGGCAGCAGCACGGCAGAGAGCGGCGTCGCCGTCGGTCCGGGCGCGATGACGGATCCGGTGTCGCGTACTTCCGATCTGATCCGCACGACTGTGGACGTGTCTTCGCACGCTGGTGAAAATCTGTTCTGGATGGGCCGCTATGCGGAACGTACCGACAATCTGGCGCGCCTGTTGCGCACGACGCTGCAATGCACGACCGAAGCGCAAAGTGAAAATCGTGTGATCCTGCGCAGCGTCAGCGAGGTGTGTATTCGTCTCGGTATCCTGATGCCCAAATCGGAACAGGCACATCCGACCATCACCGCGTTGCAGCAGAGCCTGCAAGCCGCCATCTCGGATCCAAGCGCCAACGTCAGCATCGCAACGCATTTACGTCATCTGCATCACTCCGGCTATCAGGTGCGCGAACATCTGTCGCTGGACAACTGGCACGCGCTCAATCGCATGCCACCGATGGTGCAGGACAAGATCAATTCGCCGACGGCCATGCTGCACGTGTTGAACAGTGTCATTCAGGCCTGTTCAGGGCTGGCCGGTCATGCGCTGGACGACATGACACGTGACGAAGGCTGGCAGTTCCTGATGATCGGCCGCCATATCGAGCGCATGGTGCATCTGGCGACCTTGATCGATCAGTTCATGCAACTCGAACCCGCACGTCAAAACGCGGCACTCACCTGGCTGCTGGAATCATCGAGCAGCATTGTGACCTATCGCGTGCGCTATCGCCGCACGCCGGAATGGCTGCAAGTACTGCATCTGCTGGTCTTCGACGTCAGCAATCCGCACAGCATCGCCTATCAATTCCGCATGCTGCAGCATTACCTGACCGACATCGCGCAGCAGCTCGGTATCTTGAGCATGAATATTCCAGCGCATCTGAGCGATCAGTTGAATAGTTTCGCGTTACCCGATTTCTCTCGCGAGTCGGCAACTGCCGAGGCGGCGAATGCGCGTCTGATGCAACTCATGCGCGAAGCGACTACCGCTGGTTTCTCATTGACCGACGATCTGGCGCGGCATTTCTTCACGCCGCTCAGCGCACCTGTGAGTCAAGGGGTTTAAGCATGAGTAAGAGCAATGCCACCTATCACATCATCCACGAGACCAACTATAAATATGCGGTTCCGGTGCGCTTGTCGCATCAGGTATTGCGACTGACGCCGCGCTCGCTGCCGTGGCAGACGTGCACATCTCATTTCATCAATATCCTGCCCGGCCCAACCAATCTGATCAATCTGTACACCGACAGCTTTGGCAATGCACTGCAGTCGTTTTCTCTTGATCAGGATCACACCAGCCTGGAAGTGTATGCCGAGTCGCGCGTAGAAATTTCACCGCGTCTCCTGCCTGCATCGACGCCACCGTGGGAAGAAGTAGCCGAGACATTGTCCTACCGCGCAGGGCATAGTCTGCCGCCGGACATGCTGGAGGCATCGCGGTTCATGTTTGAATCCTCGCATGTCCGGATCAAGCGCGAATTTGCACGTTACGCGATGGAATGTTTCACGCCCGGACTGCCGCTGTTAGCGGGTGTCGATCGGTTGATGAAGCGCATCTTTAACGAGTTCACATTCGATCCTGAAGCTACCACGGTGTCGACGCCGGTAACCGAGGTGTTCATCAACCAGCGCGGCGTATGTCAGGACTTTGCGCACTTCATGTTGTCTTGTCTGCGGTCACTGGGTTTGTCGGCGCGCTACGTCAGCGGTTATTTGTTGACGCAGCCGCCACCGGGACAACCACGCCTGATCGGCGCTGATGCATCGCATGCCTGGGTGTCCGTATATTGCCCCGGCGCTGATGGTCAGCCGGGCACCTGGATTGATGCCGATCCGACCAATGGTGTTTTTCCCGATATTAGTCACATCACATTGGGCTGGGGACGTGATTTTATGGACATCTCTCCATTGCGCGGTGTCTTGATCGGCGGCGGTCAACAGACGATGGACGTGGCGGTGACTGTGATGCCTGCGGAAGAACGGCCTGATTTTCTGTTCAGCGTATAGAGTCCAAGGATGGCCGATGGCATGCCGTCGGCCATATGTCGTCTGCGTTCAGTTGTCACCTGGCTTCAGGCAAGAGACATATTAAGATTCTTCGGAGGCGTGATATCAATGGTGCGAATCGCATATTCAGGCTCTCTTTGCGCTGAGTCGACAACGAATACTTCGACTGCAGAGTTCAGCTCTCGCGCCTGATCCTGTAAGGATTGGGCTGCTGCCGCGGCTTGTTCGACCAGCGCGGCGTTCTCTTGCGTGGTCTGATCCATTTGCGCCATAGCCATGGTGATTTCATTCAAGCCCACGCTTTGTTCCCTGCTGGCGTGCGTGATGTCGCTGATCACCTCCGCAACATGACGAATGCCGGCAATCACGTTCTGGATCGTCTGGCCGGCTTCCGACACCAGGCGATTGCCGGAATCGACTTTGATGACCGAGTCGTCAATCAGTCCCTTGATCTCCTTGGCCGCACTTGCACTGCGTTGCGCGAGTCCTCTGACTTCAGCGGCAACGACGGCGAATCCACGTCCTTCTTCGCCGGCGCGTGCGGCTTCCACTGCGGCGTTCAGTGCAAGGATATTAGTTTGAAACGCAATCGTATTGATGACGTCGATAATATCCACAATGCGCTTTGACGATGCATCGATGGCGTGCATGGTCTCAACCACCTGTTCAACAATCGAGCCGCCTTGTCCGGCCATGGTGCAAACGTTCGACGCGAGGTTGTTGGCGGTCAAGGCATTGTCAGCGTTTTGCTTGACGGTCGCGGTAAGCTGTTCCATGGCCGCAGCGGTTTGTTCCAGAGAGCCTGCCTGCTCTTCGGTACGCGCTGACAGATCGAGATTGCCTTTGGCGATTTCGGTGGTCGCAACGGAAATTGTCGCCGTACCCTTGCGAACCTTTCGGACGATCGTCAAGAGGCTGTGGTTCATCGACTTCATTGCTGTCAGCAGGCTCGCGACTTCTTCATCTTTGGTGTCGACCGTCGAGGTCAGATCTCCCGAAGCGATCTTTTGCGCGACGGCGGCGGCATAGGTTGGCTCGCCACCGAGTTGATTCAGCAAACTGCGACTGACCATCGCTGCAGCAAGAATGCCGAATACCAGTGCAATGGCGCTCAGTACAGGAATGCCTCGGAGCGCATCCTGAGAAGTTTTTTCCGCTTCTATGCCGGCAGCCAGATTTTGTTTGTCTTCAATAGCGGCCAATGCAGCCAGTGTCGCACGGCGCTGTGCCTGCAACTCAGACAGCGTACCGGTCAAAAATTCTTTGATGATGGTGATTTCGCCCCGATTCGCGTGCTCCCGGAGTTTTTCCAGAAGTGGCGCTGCTTTTGCCGTTTGTGTTTTGATCTCTGCCATCAGCTCACGCTCCGTCGTTGTGGTCTCAGCAAATCTCAAGAATAGCTGTTCCAGACGCTGCTCAGCATCGTGATAGAGCGTGACGTGTTTCTGCAGTTGCGCTGCATATTGTTTGCTGAGTCCGGTGCTTTCTGCTATCGCAATATTGCGAACGACAATGGATTGTTCAAAGAGCTCGGCCCGCATTGCAGACAGGGCGCGAATTTCAGCATTGTTGATATCTGTAATGCGAAGGAGATGTGTATTGACATTCCGCACGCCATACATACCGATGAAACTGATGGACAGCATCAGACACAGAAGCAAACCGAAGCCGATAGTCAGGCGAGTGGAAACTTTCAAATTCGAAAAAAACATTGGATACCCCTAAAATAGTCAGACTGACGCAGGTGCCGCACGCGAATGCGCGACACTATTTTTAAGGGGGTAAGCGAGCGCTTTATGAGCGCCGATCTTCTCTTGTCGACAGCTGAGAACAAAGGAGATGGCGTTTCTTGTAGAGTGGATGTGAGTCTACAAATAGTTTCTTTGCGGCATAACGGACAGATGCAGGGTGATTCCGGGTCTGTTCAACGGTCGTGGTGTAAAAGCCGCACGGAACCGCCATGAGGATGCGGCAGATCTTCAGACGCGTGCGTAGTATGTCTAATTTGCCTTATTTGCCTCACTTGCCTTACGGCGTGCGGATGTGGTCAATCAGCGCCAGCGTCCGTTCATCCGGCGGAGGCGTCAGCAAGCTGACGATGACCAGTGCTGTGACGCCGACCGGCACGCCGAAAATACCGGCCGAGATCGGTGCGATATGGAACCACTGATTTGCGGCATGCCCGCCGAAAGCAGGATGGGTATGCAGCATGTAGTACACGCACATCACAAAGCCGCTGACGATGCCAGCAATGGCACCGGCCTGATTGGCGCGCTTCCAGAAGATGCCAGCCACCAGCGCCGGGAACAGGGTCGATGCCGCAAGTGAAAACGCCACTCCGACCATCGACAGAATGTCTCCCGGTTTCAGCGATGCGGCATAGGCCGCCAGCAAGGCCACCACCAACAGCAGCAATTTGGAAATCGTTACGCGCTTTTGCGACGACGCTGTCGGATCAACCACCTTGTAGTAGACGTCATGTGACAGCGCATTGGAAATCGTCAGTAGTAATCCATCGGCAGTCGACAAGGCTGCGGCCAGACCACCGGCAGCCACCAGCCCTGAAATGAAATACGGTAAGCCAGCAATTTCCGGGGTGGCCAGCACGATGATGTCGCCGTCGAGGGCAATCTCGCCAAGCTGCACGATGTTGTCGTGATTGAGGTCGTTGATACTGACCAGCGGATTGACCTTGTCGATGTTGGCCCAGTAGTAGACCCAGTCAGGCAGGTTTGCATAATTGCTGCCAACCAGCGAGGTATAAATGTCGTACTTCACCAGGATCGCCAGCGCCGGCACCGTGATGTAAATCAGCATGATGAAGAAGAGTGTCCAGAATACCGACTTGCGTGCCTCGTGGACTGTCGGCGTCGTGTAATACCGCATCAGGATGTGCGGCAGCGCGGCTGTGCCGAGCATCAGGCAGAACACCAGCGCGAGAAAATTATTGCGCTTGATTTCGGAGGCTTCTTCGTCCTTGCCGGGGAAGGGTTCGGTCTGCGACACCGGCGGCTGCGCGCGTGCGAGGTTATAGGCTTTGGCGTCGTTCCATTTACGTTCGGCTTCCTCTACCGTTTTCGGATAAGCAGTCAATGCGCGGCTGGCGCTTTTTATGTCCGCTAACGATGCATGGCTGTTGCGTTTGACCTCTTCAATGTGATGTTGCGCATCAATACGGCCTTCTTCCCACGAGCGCGGCAGGTTTTTGAGTTTCTTGTCGAAGTCGTCTGCGCGCGCCTGGAAGATCGCGCTGACTTCTTTTTCTTTCGGATCGTCGGCGATGCGTTTTTCGGCTGCATTCAGTTTGGGCAGTACGGAGCCGTAGGCCACTTGCGGTACGGGTACGCTGGTGTGTTTGGCCGACAGCCAGATGACCGGGATCAGATACGCGAACAGGATGATGATGTACTGCGCCACCTGGGTCCAGGTGATTGCGCGCATGCCGCCAAGGAAAGAGCAGACCAGAATGCTCGCCAGTCCCAGGAAAATGCCGATCGAAAAATCGATGCCGGTGAAACGCGAGGTGATCAATCCGACGCCGTAGATCTGCGCCACCACATAGGTGAACGAAATAATGATGGTCGCGATCACCGCGAGGATGCGTACGAAGTTGCCGCTGTAACGACCGGCATAACGTTCCGCAAGGAAGTCGGCGATCGTGTACTGGCCGAACTTGCGCAGATAAGGCGCGATCAGCAGCGCCACCAGGCAGTAGCCTCCGGTCCAGCCCATGATGTAAGCCAGTCCGTCGAAGCCTTGCAGATACAGTCCGCCGGCAAGACTGATGAAGGTCGCTGCCGAGATCCAGTCCGCCGCCGTCGCCATGCCGTTGAAAAGCGCCGGCACGCGTCTGCCGGCAACATAGTACTCGGGCACATCGGAAGTGCGGCAGACGACACCGATGCCGGCATACAAGGCAATCGTGACAAACATGAACAGATACCCGATCCATGCGCGCGGCATGCCTTCGTGTTCCAGCACCGCCAGCACCAGCAGGAAGAGAATGAAGCCGACCGTGTACCACGCGTAATACTTGCTCAGGCGGCGGAAAAATTGCTTGTTAGTCTCCATGCATCTGCTCGCTGTGAAGGTGCAATCGGCGCTCGGCGCGGCGCATCCAGATGGTGTACACCACGACGATGGCGAGATAGACCAGCATGATGCCTTGTGCCGCCATATAGAACGACAGCGGCCAGCCGAACAGATTGACCCGGTCCAGCTGGCGCGCAAAAAATACGGCAACGAAAGTCACCACAAACCACAGACCCAGCAAGGCCAGCGTCAGCCGGCGTGTCTTGTCCCAATAGGCGGACGGCGTCATGGGCGCTGCAGAAATTGCCGAAGCTGCAGACTCTGAAGGGGAGGATGGTATCTTCTCAGTCATGTCAGCCGATGTCGTCAATGAAAGCCTGGCGTGGCGTCATGCGCAACACCACGCGGAACAGGCAGCCCGGCGCCTTCGGATCCTGGCTGCGCGGATTGTTGTGAATCTCTACCGTGGCATCGTGCTGCTGCGCAATCTCACGCACGATCGCCAGGCCCAGCCCGCTGCCTGCTGCGTGCGTACCGAGGATGCGATAGAAGCGTTCGAATACGTGCTTGCGCTCAGCAGGTGCAATGCCGGGGCCGGTGTCTTCCACTTCGAGGAAGGCCAGGCCGCTTTCTTCGTCATCGCGCGCGCGTACCGTCACGCTACCTAACGCAGGCGTGTAGTGCAGCGCATTGTCGAGCAGGTTGTTGAGCAGCTCGCGCAGCATGATCGGATTGCCGGAAATCATGATCGGATGGCCGGGCTGCTCGAAGCCCAGATCGATGCGTTGCGTGAACGACATCGGCACCCAATCCTGCACCACCGTGCGCGCCAGTTCGGACAATTCCAACGGCTGGAAGGGCGATGTCTCGGGTGTTTGATTTTCGGCGCGCGCCAGCGACAGCAACTGATTGACCAGCCGCGTCGCGGACTCAGAGCTTTTGGCGAGCTGTTCCAGCGAGCGATGGACATCGGCCTGATCCGTCTGGCGCAATGCAAGTTCGGATTGCATACGCATGCCGGCCAGCGGCGTCTTCATCTGGTGTGCGGCGTCGGCGATGAAACGTTTTTGCAGCGCGATGGTTTGCGACAGCCGCGCCAACATGTCGTTGAGTGAGCGCACCAGCGGCGAGATTTCTTCCGGCACCTGGCCGGAGTCGATGGGGCTGAGATCGTCCGGGCGCCGTGCACGGATGCGCTGCTGCAATTCGGATAGCGGAGACAGACCGCGCGACAGCGCAAACCACACCAGCGCCAGCGCTACCGGCAGGATCACGAATTGCGGCAGGATCACACCCTTGATGATTTCATTGGCGAGCTGCGCACGCTTTTCCAGCGTTTCACCGACTTGCACTGTCGCCAGGCGCGGCTCTTTTGACGAGGCGGCGCGTTGCTCGGAGGTGCGGCGCAGGTCGACCTGCGTATAAGCGATGCGGACGTCGTTGCCGTGCAGGATATCGTTGCGAAACATCACCGTGCCGATACTCAGCTTGTCGTCGTCGGTCGGCGGCAGCGGCATGTCGCGATCACCCTCGACGAACTCGCCGCGCGGGCTGGTGATCTGGAAGTAGATGTTGTCGATATCGTCGGCACGCAGCAGATCGCGCGCCGATACCGGCAAACGTGCAACGGTCTTGCCATTGACTTCGGAAACCTGTTGCGCCAGCACCGTAACGCTGTCTTCGAGGGCGCGGTCGAACGGCTGGTTGGCGATGGATTGTGCGATCAGATAGGTGATGGCGATACTCATTGGCCACAATAGCAACAGTGGCGCCAGCATCCAGTCGAGAATTTCACCGAACAGCGAGCGTTGGATGCGCTCTTCGGGTTGTGTGGCGATGGCGGCGCGGCGTTTGCCTTTGGCCGAGGTGGGCGGCGTAGAGACACCGCCGACGGCGTCGCGCGCGTCAGGCATGGATGTCACCTGCGAGCGAGCCAACGCAAAGATAGTTCAATGGAAAAAAGCGAAAGCGGGAGTCAGACGTTGGCGGCAACGCCGGCACCGGCGCTGGCGATGGAGTCAGGCAATTTTTCGAGGCAATAGCCGAGTCCGCGCACCGTCGCAATGCGGATGCCGCCGACCTCGATTTTCTTGCGCAGACGGTGGACGTAGACTTCGATCGCATTATTGCTAACTTCCTCGCCCCATTCGCATAGATGATCCACCAGCTGTTCTTTGGAAACCAGCCTCCCGGTACGCTGTAATAATACTTCTAGCAAGCCCAGTTCGCGTGCAGAAAGATCGAGCATTTGTTCGCCGATGTAGGCGATGCGGCCGACCTGGTCGTAACTGAGCGAACCATGTTTGATCACCGTGGGGCCGCCGCCTGCACCTCGCCGGGTCAGGGCGCGTACGCGCGCTTCCAGTTCGGACAAGGCAAACGGCTTGGCCATGTAATCGTCAGCACCCAGATCGAGACCTTGTACGCGCTGCTCGACCGAGTCGGCCGCAGTGAGGATCAGCACCGGCAGCCGGGAGTTGCGTGCACGCAGGCGGCGCAATACTTCCAGCCCGGACATTTTGGGCAAGCCCAGATCCAGGATCAGCAAATCGAAATCTTGTGTGGACAAGGCGGAATCGGCTTCCACGCCATTCTTGACGCAATCCGCCGCATAACCGGAATGACGCAGCGAACGCGTTAATCCATCGGCCAGAACACTGTCATCTTCTGCAAGCAGGATACGCATGGTTAGATCCGCAGGAGTATGCGGCGTTGTCTCGTGTTTTATAAGAATATTGCGGTACTTTTTCTGCATATTCTACTAAATCGAGGTGCATTGCAACGCATAATCATACTGGTTTTGCGCTAAAACAAGCCGCGGCGATTTACTTTGCTTCTTTTGACTAAGCCCTTGATAAATCAGCGTAATGCCCGCATCTGTCCTGACTCTTGGTATAATTTTCTTGTTAATAGTCTGAAAACCTCAATGAAGCGTCTGTTTGCCCTCTTGTTGATCTGTCTGCTGCCCATGCAAGTATTTGCAGGGATGCTGACGTACAAGACCGGCATCGACTCTGCTGCACTGGAATTGCAGGTGCAGCAACAGCAAATGCTGGAAATGCAACGTTTGCTGACAGAAGTCGCAGGTGCCGGCCAGACCGCTGCTGACGACCAGCACGACCAGCAAATCCTGGCGGCACAGTCTGACCAGATTGATCAAGCCGACCGTGACGACGACACGTCGTATGCGGATAGTGAAGATTTTTCCAATCACGCCGGTGTCGGCGACGAAACCGTGCTCAATCCGACACTGGCTTTCATCGTTGATTCGGCCACGTTGGCGCCGGTGCTGCGTAGCGACGACGCGCGTCAACCTCCTTTCCTCCCTCCTGCCGGCCGTCCGCCGCGGGTCTGATTCCCTTCTTGCCGTTCGCGGCAATCCCCGGTCTTCGTCCTCAGTGCGGCGATAGCTGACGGCACGCGCCTTCTTCATCTTGTTTTGTGATTGTTTGCGTTGTGTTCGTTGTGCCCGCTGCATCTGATCCGATGCCTTGGCCTGGGTTGTTTCACTACCGGTTTTTATTGCTTTACGGCCGATGCGACCGCCTTCGCATCACATTCCATCTCAGGAGATAGCATGAAAAAAGTATTTGTCGCGCTGATAGTGGCTGCGATGACCCTATCAATTGGCGTAAGCAGCGTTGAGGCCAAGCGTCTCGGCGGCGGCGGCTCGTTCGGCAAGCAGTCGTCGGGTGCCAGCCGTCAGGCGCAAAGCCCGATGCAGCAGAACCAGGCCGCGCCTGCCAAGCCTGCTGCGCCTGCAGCAGCACCGGCTGCCGCTGCGCCAAAACCTAGCCCATGGAAGGGTATCCTCGGCGGTGCGCTGCTGGGCCTGGGTCTGGGCGCATTGTTGTCGCACTTCGGTCTCGGCGGCGCCATGGCCAGCATGATCAGCACCATTTTGATGGTGGCCTTGCTGGCGTTCGCTGCGATGTTCATCTACCGTATGTTCCGCCGCAAATCGGAAGGCAACAGCAACGAGCGTCCGGCGTATGCGGCGGGCTCGGCACCTGGTGCTGACCAAGGCAACTCCACACCGGCAATCGGTTCGCTGCTGGAACCGGCACAGCCACCGAAGGCGCTGCAAGGCACTTCTTTCGGTAGCGGTGCTACGGCCGTCGGTGCTGGTACGCTGGGTGCTGCGGAGCAGTCGTCTTACGGTATCCCTGCCGATTTCGATACGGTTGGTTTTGTGCGCAATGCCAAGACTTACTTTATCCGTCTGCAAGCTGCCTGGGACAAGGGCGATGCCAATGACATCCGTGAATTCACGACGCCGGAAATGTTTGGTGAACTGAAGCTGCAATTGCAGGAACGAGGTGCGTCGGCCAACCAAACCGACGTAGTGTCGCTGGATGCCGATATGCTGGGCGTGGAAACAGTCGGCAACGACTACCTGGCCAGCGTGAAATTCTTTGGTTTCATCAAAGAAGATCCGGCTTCGTCGCCAACGCAGTTCAACGAAATCTGGAACCTGTCCAAGCCTGTCACCGGCAACGGCGGCTGGGTGTTGGCTGGTATTCAGCAATTGTCGTAATGTGTTGACCGCTGGTCGGATGCATTCCGATCGCGCTGAAAAGCCGCTCTTCGGAGCGGCTTTTTTATGCTTGTTTAGTTTTATTATTTCCCCTTATTTTTCTTGCTTCCGCAACTCTTACGTCCGGTCGCGCGCTTGTCCTATGTCGCATGATTGGCGGCGGCCGCATGATGATCTTTTGTGCAAAAGGAGAACACCATGCAACGACAAGCTTCCGCCGTCTGGAACGGTAGTCTGAGAGACGGTAAGGGTTCATTGACCACCGAAAGCAAGACGCTTGATGCAACCCAATATTCGTTTTCGACACGCTTTGAAAACGGCGTCGGCACCAATCCCGAAGAGCTGATTGCGGCCGCACATGCCGGCTGTTTTTCCATGGACTTGTCGAGTCGCCTGGGCAAGGCCGGTCTCGGCGTTGAGCGTATTGACACCAATGCAACGTTAACGCTGGAGAAGGTTGAAGATGGGTTTTCCATCACGGCGATTGTGCTGGATGTGAAAGCGAAATTGCAGAATCCGGATCAGGCCAAATTTGATGAGGCCGTCGATGCGGCAAAGAAAGGCTGTCCGGTGTCAAAGGTATTGAAAGCCGACATCAGTGTACGGGCAAGCCTGGCTTGATAACTATTGATAGTCAACAGTGGATAGTTGCCTGATCTGATGGTCAATTGCTGTTGATTCATCCCATGACGGCTATGCGTCAGCGTGAACCAAAACGGGAGGGCGGTAGCGGGTCGGGCTGCCGTTCTTGCGACGGCTCTTCTTCCTGAGGAATTGTTCGGAACTGATTCGCAGACGCTGTTGCTTCCTTTGTCTCTTTGACGGTGCATTCACAAGATGGAACGTCGTCTTGCTCTTTTCCTCGTAACGGAAAACGCAATGCCAGCGGTACAGCGATGATCGCCAGTGCCGCTGTTGTTGCGTCGAGCCAGTTCATGTTTTATGCGAGGATCAGGTCGCAGCAGCGGCGACCGGTTTCCAGATTGCCACGTCGGTGGCATTGACCTTCTTCGGCAGCAGGCCCGCAGCAAAAAACGTATCCGCGATACGTTGCTGTTCGCCCAGTGCATTGACCACTACCGCCCGTACGTCGTAGCTGCGGCGGCTATTCGCCAACTCAATGGTCGGCGCGTCCAGACCCCAGAGCGGGGCAAGGAAGGTAGCCGCTTCCTTCGGATTCTGGCGCACCCACAATCCAGTCTTCTTCAGTTCATTGAATACGATTGCCAGCACGTCAGGATGGGCATCGGCGAAAGATGTCGACGCCAGGTAGTAACGCTGATAATCCGCGACGTTGCGGCCATTGGAAAGTACGCGCACTTGTGTCTGCTTTTGTACACCTGCGAGGAAGGGATCCCAGGTGACCCAGGCATCCACGCTGCCACGCTCAAATGCCGCACGGCCGTCGGCCGGTGTGAGATAGGCAACCTCAATATCACTGAATTTCAGTCCCGCTTTTTCGAGTGTGGCAATCAACAGATAATGCACGCCTGCCGCTTTGGTGACGGCAATCTTCTTGCGCTTGAGCTCGGCCACTGTTTTGATCGGCGAATCGGCACGCACGATGATGGCTTGTGCCGATGGCGAAGGCGCTTCTTGCGCCACATAGGTTAGTTTTGCGCCTGCAGCCTGCGCAAATACCGGCACGGTGTCAGCCACATCGGCACTGAGATCGACCCCGCCGACATTGAGTGCTTCGAGTAAGGGCAGGCCGCTGGAGAACTCATGCCAGCTGATCTTGACGTTCAGCGGCGCCAGCAATTTCTCCAGCGTGCCGTTCGTCTTGATGATGGTGAGCAGGGTGGAAGATTTCTGATAACCGATACGTAGCGGGGTGGTCTTGGCGCTTTGTGCAAATGCAGGCAATGCAAAGCTTGCAGTACCGGTGGCGCTCAGCAGAGCGATGGCCTGGAGCAGGCGACGGCGTTCCATATTGTTCTTTTCCCTTTTAGATTGAATCCGGCCGGCAATTGAAGAGCAACTGAAATTCAATTGACTAAAATTGCGGACACTTTGAGACCGACTTTACGGATGAAGGCCGGGGAAAAGAACGATTTTTTTCGCGCTTGCTTATTTGCTCAGCGCATGTGCTTCATGAATATTGGTGGAACATGCAGGTGATCGGTCCGGCGCACGTTGGCGCCGACCGGATCAGCGAGTCAGGGCAGGCGCAGTTCGAACTGCGCGCCGCCATCAGGATGATTGGCGAGCAGGGCTTCGCCTTTTTTGTCGCCTTTGTGATGTGCGCTGGCGATGGCTTTGCACAAATCCATGCCGAGGCCGGTCGATGGTTTTGCTTCGTGCGTACCGATGCCGGGGCCGTCATCGCGCACGCTGAATACGATACCGCCGCCGTCTTTATGGCAGCCGAGTTCAATCCGGGTACGCGCAAAACGTGTCGCGTTCTGGAGCGCAGCTTCGAGCGCCAGTCCGACGAGGTTTTCGTCGAAGAAGGCAATCACGGGCATACCTTCCTCATCGATGACGACATTCAGACCGGTCTGATTGATGGTCAGATGACGGAGCAATCCTTCCAGAAAATCTTGCGGAGACAGCGCCTCAACCTGCGCTGTCAGGCCTTGCGACGACGCCTTGTACAGTGTGAGAAAGCCGATCAGTTTCTCCTGTAAGTTAAGGCAGGTGGTATGTGCCTGGCCGGTACGCTCGTCGCTGGAGCCATCAGATAGTGCACGCAGTTGGCCTTCCAGAACGCCGAGTGAGTTTTTGATGTCGTGGACAATAATCGCTGCTAGTTTCGGGTCCATGTTCAGCTTTTCTGAGCGGCTTTTGCTACCGCTTCGCGTAAGAATTTATGCATCTTGCTGACACGGTCGTTCCCCGGTATCAGACGATCGAGTGTATTAAGGTAGCGGTTGACGCGTTTGACGTATTCCTGATTGATGCCGCGCTGGCTCATCCACAGCAGATGCAACTGCGCGGCTGCCATGAGGACACCGGTGTTTTCCGGCATGCTGTGCAAGGCTTCTTCCAGCTTGGCCAGTGACTCGTCCGGCTTGGCGCTGCGCATGAGGGCGTTGGCTTCCGCGATGATCGTCATACACTGTTTGATCGCGCCATCCACCAACTCGTCGGCCATGCTTTCGCGGCCGCTGTCGATCAGTACCTTGCGAGCAAGCGCCTGCAGTGTCTTGTTTTCATGATCGGATTTGACGGCCTTGGAAATCAGTTCCGCGCCTTCGTCATCATGGCCGATAGCGAACGCCGCGCGCGCCAAGGCCAGTGTCGCCATTTCGGAAGGCACACCGCCGGCACTGTTCATGGCAGCTTCAAAGGCTCGTTCCGCGGAAATTGTATCCCCCAGCTGGTAGTGAGCCTGCGCTGCTACCGCCGATTGCGCGGAGGTGAACATTTTGGATTCGGCGTACCGTTTCGGAGCACTCGACAGCAGCACCAGTGCAGCGTCGGCGTCACCAGTATCGACGTGCACCTGCGCCAGCGTCAGCAGATCGCTAGGTTGAGCCGTCAGCGAGCCCTTGGTATGTTTCAGAACTCTGTCGAAGGCTTCCTTGGCTTGCTCCAGATCGCCGACGCGATAAGCGGCGTCGCCGACCAGACGGCTGCGGCGTGCGGAAGGGATGATTTCCGACGAGCGCGACAAAGCATCCAGCGCTTCGCTCTGATTGCCCTGAGCTTCTTCGATTTGTGCGAGCAGATCGTAGGCTTCGATATATTGGGAGTTTTGTGCCAGTACATCCTGCACCAATACCTTGGCGTCATCCAGCTGGCCGGCAACGATATTGCAGCGCGCCATGCCAACCTTGGCCCAGACCAGATCGTCACGCATTTCCAGGGCTTGCGCATAGACCGCGCGCGCTTCTTCGATACGGCGCAGCTCAATCAGCAAACTACCTTTGGTCTTGAGGATATCGACAATCCACTTTGGCGCGACCTTCAGGACGTTGTCGCATTCGATGATGGCGCCGGCCTGATCCTTGCGCTTGAGCTTTTCATTGATCGGCAGCAGGGCGTTTTGCTTTTCCAGCAGACGGTCAATGCGCTCAGCCAGCTTGGAGGCTGTCAGCGGCTTAAGCATGTAAGCGTCGGGCTGGAACTCGGCTGCGCTGGCGACCAGGTTGTAGCCGCTTTCGGCCGTCACCATGATGAACATGGTTGTCGGCGGCAGCATAAATTGCGTACGGAAAAATTCGAGCAACTGCTGACCGTTGGTTTCCTTGTTCAGGTTGTAGTCGCAAACGATCAGGTCGTAGGCAGCCGCCTCCACGAAGCGGATCGCTTCATCGGGCGTGCCTGCCTGGTCGACTTTTGTGATGCCAAGCTGTCCCAGGTGCATGCGGATATTTTGGCGCATGGTGGGCATGTCATCAATGATGAGCGAACGCAGGCTGCTGATACGGCTAAATGGAACCAGGGTCATAAGGGGAATACGAAAAAACGTAATATTACTAGCTAGAAATGTATATCAGATACGAGGAATACCCCAATAAAAACGGGTATTTAACGCAATTTATTCAAATTATAGAGGCTGAAGCGTTTTTCCTCATGGCGGCTCATTGTTTTGTCCTGTTTTTATTGTCATTTTGCAATAAAAGGGCGGCGAGGCAGCAACGACAAGGCCGCTATAATTGGGGGGCCGATACTAACAGACATGAGATGCAGCTGACTTGTTTCGTCGCGACGCAAGAGATGCCGACGTAAAGTACGCCTTTGAGCGCGCCGTTGTTTTTAGCGCGAATCTGCGACAACTGAAAAAGAGCTTGCACAAACAACTGTTTTTTTATACAGTGCTGTTTAAGCAAAAGCACTGAACACTACGAACCACTTTCGTTGAAAGAAAACCCAATGGACGATAAAAAAGCCACTAACGCCAGCAATTCTGAAAAGGGCAAGGCGTTAGCCGCTGCTCTGGCACAAATCGAGAAGCAGTTTGGTAAGGGCTCGGTCATGCGCATGGAAGATGGCGCTGTCGTCGAGGAAATACAGGTCGTCTCGACCGGCTCCCTCGGTCTTGACATTGCACTCGGCGTCGGCGGCCTGCCACGTGGTCGTGTGATCGAAATCTACGGTCCTGAATCGTCCGGTAAAACCACATTGACGCTGCAAGCCATTGCTGAAATGCAAAAAATCGGCGGTACTTGCGCCTTTATCGATGCTGAACATGCACTGGATGTCACGTATGCCCAACGACTGGGTGTCAATCTGTCCGATCTGCTGATCTCGCAACCTGATACGGGCGAACAGGCACTTGAAATCACGGATGCGCTGGTGCGTTCCGGTGGCGTCGACCTGATTGTCATTGACTCGGTCGCGGCGCTGACCCCACGCGCTGAAATCGAAGGCGACATGGGCGATTCTCTGCCAGGTCTGCAGGCACGTCTGATGTCGCAAGCACTGCGCAAGCTGACAGGTAGCATCAACCGCACCAATACCACCGTCATCTTCATTAATCAGATTCGTATGAAGATCGGCGTCATGTTCGGTAACCCGGAAACGACTACCGGCGGCAATGCGCTGAAGTTCTACGCATCAGTTCGCCTGGATATTCGTCGTACAGGTTCGATCAAGTCCGGCGACGAAGTCATCGGTAGCGAAACCAAGGTCAAGGTCGTCAAGAACAAAGTGGCGCCACCATTCCGCGAAGCGCACTTCGATATTCTTTATGGAGAAGGCACATCCCGCGAAGGTGAAATCCTCGATCTGGGCTCCGACGCCAAGATCGTTGAAAAGTCGGGCGCTTGGTATAGCTACAACGGCGAACGCATAGGTCAGGGTAAGGACAATGCTCGCAACTACCTGAAAGAGCGTCCTGAACTGGCGCGTGAAATTGAAAACAAGGTGCGTGCTTCTCTGGGCGTCCCTGAGTTGGCCCCTGGTGCCGCCGGTGCCGCTGCAACACCAGCAGCAACTCCAGCGCCGACAGGCAAAGGTGCTGCAAAGAACGTAGCTGCCGAAGAATCCTGATGTCGTTGTACCTCGCTCGAGTCTTATCGGTCGCAACGATCGCGACGGTGTAACCGATGCCCAGGCCGCAACTCAGCCTGAAGGCGCGAGCGCTCAAATATCTCTCTTCACGTGAGCATAGTCGTCTGGAACTTGCGCGTAAGCTAACCCCTTACGCGCAAGATGACGACGATATCGAAGCCTTGCTCAACTGGCTTCAAGAATCCAAATTTCTCTCTCAAGAACGTTTTTCCGAATCGTTAATGCATCGGCGTGCCGGTCGCTATGGCAATAATCGCATTTTGTCCGAACTGAAAAGTCACGGCATCAGCGGTGAAACGCTGGGTGACGCGAAGTTTGAACTTGCACAAGGCGAGACCCAGCGTGCGCGCGAAGTGCTGAGCCGCAAATATGCGGAAGCGCCAGAAAGTGCTGAAGCACGTGCCAAGTGCATGCGCTTTCTGCAACAGCGGGGGTTTTCCCATAGGGCGATTCAGATGGCGGTCAAAACGGCGTGGAATGACGCGCCTCATGATGACGATTAATTGCCTGTGCCGATGGGGCATCGCGCGATAGCGCGCCAAGGAGGGCTTAGTATCCAATGGCACCAGAAAAGAACGCCAAGAACCACCGCAAGAAAACCTTACGATGCTGAAAACTTGAAGTGGCCCGGTGATTCCTCCTCTGCTTTTATCTCGTATTAACCACGGCAAAATACTCGGTAGTGGCTGATCCTGCTGCCTAGCCGGGTCGAGCTGTGCTAAAATCTCCGGGTTTTTGCTGCGCCGCATTAGCGGCTGTCATGGCAATCTTTGCGATGACGACACGCAATGCGACAACGATTAATGTTGATCAAATGGCATTCTCTATGCCCAACGCACTGTCTGTACCTTCTACTAAGCAATTCGCGAGGCCGTTTGGCTTTAGCGCGTCCCCGTTCGGTTGGGCCGCGCCATCGCGAATTCTTGCCTCCATTCGCGCCGCGCGGTTCTGCCGCCAGCCGGATTTCAATCCAGTAAGTTTTATTTAATAGTGTCTTAAAGGGAAGCTCCCATGAAAATCCATGAGTATCAGGGCAAAGAAATCCTCCGCCAATTCGGCGTGACCGTTCCACGCGGCATTCCGTGCCAATCCGTCGAAGATGCTGTCAAGGCAGCTGAAACGCTGGGCGGTCCGGTGTGGGTCGTCAAGGCGCAAATCCACGCGGGCGGCCGCGGCAAGGGCGGCGGCGTGAAGGTTGCCAAGTCCTTGGAGCAAGTCAAGGAATACGCTAATCAGATCCTCGGCATGCAGCTGATCACCCACCAAACAGGCCCAGAAGGCCAAAAGGTGCGTCGCCTGCTGATCGAAGAAGGTGCAGACATCAAGAAAGAACTGTACGTTTCGATGGTTACCGATCGCGTTAGCCAGCGTGTGGTCCTGATGGCATCCAGCGAAGGCGGCATGGACATCGAAGAAGTTGCAGAAAGCCACCCAGAACTGATTCACCAGATCGCTATCGATCCAGCTACCGGTCTGACTGACGCCGACGCTGACAGCATCGCAACCAAGATCGGCGTTCCAGCTGGTTCCGTGGTTGATGCACGCAAGCAACTGCAAGGTCTGTACAAGGCATACTGGGAAACCGATGCATCGCTGGCCGAAATCAATCCACTGATCCTGACCGGCGACGGTAAGGTCATCGCTCTGGACGCGAAGTTCAACTTCGACTCCAACGCATTGTTCCGTCATCCGGAAATCGTCGCTTACCGCGATCTGGACGAAGAAGATCCAGCTGAAGTCGAAGCTTCGAAGTTCGACCTGGCTTACATCTCCCTCGACGGCAACATCGGCTGCCTGGTCAACGGCGCTGGTCTGGCAATGGCAACCATGGACACCATCAAGCTGTTCGGCGGCGAGCCTGCCAACTTCCTGGACGTCGGCGGTGGCGCAACAACGGAAAAGGTTACCGAAGCATTCAAGATCATGCTGAAGAACCCAGAACTGAAAGCCATCCTGGTCAACATTTTCGGCGGCATCATGCGCTGTGACGTGATCGCCGAAGGCGTGATCGCTGCGTCCAAGGCTGTTTCCCTGAAAGTGCCACTGGTCGTGCGCATGAAGGGCACCAACGAAGAAATCGGCAAGAAGCTGTTGGCCGACTCCGGCCTGCCAATCATCTCGGCAGACAGCATGGAAGAAGCTGCGCAAAAAGTTGTTGCTGCAGCCAACGGTAAATAATAGGACAAGGAATAGCTATGTCGATTCTGATCAATAAAGACACCAAAGTCATCACCCAAGGTATCACCGGCAAAACCGGTCAATTTCACACACGCATGTGCCGCGACTACGCGAACGGCAAGAACGCATTCGTTGCAGGCGTGAACCCGAAAAAGGCTGGTGAAGATTTCGAAGGCATTCCAATTTTCGCGAATGTTTCCGAAGCCAAGAAGGCAACCGGCGCAACCGTTTCCGTGATCTATGTTCCGCCGGCAGGCGCAGCCGCTGCAATCTGGGAAGCTGTTGAAGCCGATCTGGATCTGGCGATCTGTATCACTGAAGGCATCCCTGTCCGCGACATGCTGGAACTGAAAAACCGCATGGCAAAAGCAGGCAGCAAGACATTGCTGCTGGGCCCTAACTGCCCAGGTCTGATCACACCAGACGAAATCAAGATCGGCATCATGCCAGGCCACATCCACAAAAAGGGTCGTATCGGCGTGGTTTCGCGTTCGGGCACACTGACATACGAAGCCGTCGGTCAACTGACAGCACTGGGTCTGGGTCAATCGTCCGCAGTTGGTATCGGCGGCGACCCGATCAACGGTCTGAAGCACATCGACATCATGAAGGCATTCAATGATGATCCTGACACCGACGCCGTCATCATGATTGGTGAAATCGGTGGTCCTGACGAAGCCAACGCTTCGTACTGGGTCAAGGAAAACATGAAGAAACCAGTCATCGGCTTTATCGCTGGTGTGACTGCGCCTCCAGGCAAGCGTATGGGCCATGCCGGCGCGCTGATTTCCGGCGGTGCTGACACTGCTGAAGCCAAGCTGGCAATCATGGAAGAATGCGGTATCAAGGCAACACGCAATCCTTCGGAAATGGCACGTCTGCTGAAGTCGGTTCTGTAATTCCTTTGCTGCAATAGCAAGCAAAGAGGCAAGTAAACGGCAGGCTGGATTGATTTGTCGCAGTTGTTGCAGTATCGGCAGAACTTCCCGGCCTGACCGGTGACATACCAATATGGGGAGCTCCGGCTCCCCATATTGTTTTCATGTCCAAACACGATGATGGGGGAACGGTTAATGGATTTTTTAATGGAATTGAACTGGCTTGCAGTCGGCCAGATCATCCTGATTGATATTTTGCTCGGTGGCGATAACGCTATCGTGATCGCCCTGGCGTGTCGCAACCTGCCCGATAACCTGCGTTTTCGCGGCATCTTGTGGGGTACATTCGGCGCCATTGCGATTCGCATTGTCTTGATCGCGTTCGCGGTGAGCCTGCTGCAGATGCCTTATATCAAGCTGGTCGGCGGCGTGTTGCTGTTCTGGATCGGCACCAAGCTGCTGAGCGACGATGACGGTCATGGTGAAATCAGTGGCAGCGATAAACTGTTCTCCGCGATCAAGACGATCATCGTGGCGGATCTGGTGATGAGTCTGGATAACGTCATCGCTATTGCGAGTGCAGCCGAACAGGCCGCCGGTGAGCATCAATTGCTGCTGGTAGTGTTTGGTATTCTCGTCAGCATTCCCATCATCGTCTGGGGTAGCACACTGGTGCTCAAGCTGATGGAAAAGGCGCCATTGATCATTACGCTGGGCGCAGCTTTGCTCGGTTACTTGGCGGGGGGCATGATTTTTTCGGACGTCGCCATTCGCGGGTGGGTGCAAAGCAATTTACCGCACCACGAGTTTGTCGTGCCGGGTTTGCAATTGCACTTGAGTCTGCCCGGTGTTGTGGGTGCCATCGGTGTCGTACTTGTCGGCAGCTGGCTGGCTCGCAAGTCTGCGAAAGAGGCGCATTGACGCGACTTTTAAGTTGAGATGATGAAGCCGTTCAAGATAGAGCGGCTTCGCCCATCGTTATATAAATGTTCACAAAAGTCGCGTTGGCGAATATCATCGCTCTGGGGAGAAGGCGTTGCCAGAGAGAAAATATCAGTCATCGAATCATCGTCGAACCAAGACCGAGTAATGATTACGTAGTTATCGCCGAATGACGAAGCGGCGCTTCTGAAAAATCGATTTTTTGTAATAGGAAAACAATATGCAAGCAACACGGTCCGCTCGTTATACACAAACCGGTTTCACCCTAATCGAATTGATGATTGTCATCGCTATTGTCGGCGTTCTGGCGATGGTCGCTATTCCGCAATATCGCGATTACCTGATTCGCGCCAAGGTCGCCGAAGGCATTAATCTGGCTGCACCGGCAAAAATGGCCGTGTCTGAAACGATAGTCGCCAAGGGTGGCGCTACTTTTAATCAGGCTGCTACCGGCTACAAATTCACGCCATCTAACGAAATAAAGAACGTTAAGGACATTACGATTGCGGATGGTGGCGCTATTACAATTACTTTCGGTGAGATTGGTGGTGATGGCAATGGGAAAACCTTGAAGCTAGTGCCGTCGGCAACGAATCCGAGCGCAATCACCTGGTTGTGCCAGGCAGCGCCAACAAATGCTGCTGCGACAACACCTGCGACACCTGCTGGCACGCCAGCTGTGGCGCCTGCCACGAATGTCGCGACTTTGCCGCCGCAGTACGCTCCGGAAAATTGCCGCAGCTGATTTCGTCGCTGATCTGATCAATCAGGCATCAACAAAAAAGCGTGCACAATGTGCACGCTTTTTTTATGTCAGAACGAATGGCGATGATGGCGAAATGAATCAACCCAACGTCACCTATGCCTGCGACCACGATCCAGACTTGCCGCCGTGTTTTTCCTGTACACGGATATCCGTCATGACCATGCCGCGATCAATCGCCTTGGACATGTCGTAGATTGTCAGCAGGCCGACCTGTACTGCCGTCAGGGCTTCCATTTCCACGCCGGTCTTTCCCTGTGTTTCGACGCGTACGGTGCAGTCGATGCTTGACTGGGCCTGGTCGATGTCGAAATCAACCGAGACGTGTGTCAACGCCAGTGGATGGCACAGCGGGATCAGATCGCTTGTGCGTTTGGACGCCATGATGGCCGCGATGCGAGCGATGCCGAGCACGTCACCTTTTTTTGCGGTGCCGGATTGAATCACGGCAAGCGTTTCCGGCTTCATGCGGATGGTGCCGCTGGCGATGGCGACGCGGTGCGTTTCCGCCTTGCCGCCGACATCGACCATGTGCGCCTGGCCACCTTGATCGAAATGCGTCAGGCCCTGATTGGCATCAGCATCATTGTTGGCATTGGAATTTATTGTCTTGGAAGAAGTCATAGCGGCAGAATGTCGGAGCGGTGAATACTGCGAGTATCATAGCAGGCATCGCAGGTAACTCTTTTATTGTCCCTATGCGTCAGCCAGTCGTTCCCGATCAAAACAGTACCGTCGTTACGCCGTTGCAGCGCCGTCTATCCGGTTTGCGCCCCTTGTTGGTGGCAGTCGCGTTGTCGCTGGCGGCTTTGCCTTTGGCGGTTGCGCCCAACCTCAGTACTGCCCAAACTTTGCCCACGCTGGGTGATACCGAGCGTGAAGGTTTGTCACCGTTGCTGGAGCGTAAGCTGGGTGAGCAAATCATGAAGGAGATCCGGCATGATCCGGATTATCTCGACGATGGCCCGCTGCTCGAATATCTGAATAATTTCGGATCGAATCTGGTGTCGGTGCGTCCCGACGTGCGCGGTGAAGCCGGCTACGACTTCTTCTTCTTTGCCGTACGCGATCCGGTACTCAATGCATTCGCTTTGCCCGGTGGTTTTATCGCCGTGCATTCCGGTCTTTTGCTGGCAGCGCAAAGCGAATCCGAACTGGCTTCCGTGCTGGCGCATGAAATCGGTCACGTTGCGCAGCGCCATATCGCGCGCATGATCGGTCAGCAAAAGCAGAATTCCATGATTCAGCTGGCGTCCATTGTTCTCGGTGCGCTGGCCGGTGTGTCCAAGGTCGGTGGCGATGCAGCGATGGCAACCATAATGGGCGGCACTGGCGTGGCGATGCAGCGGCAATTGAACTTCAGCCGCGATGCTGAGCGCGAAGCCGACCGGGTCGGCTTGCAGATTCTGCGCGACGGTGGTTTTGACACCTCGGGGATGGTGGCGTTCTTCGGTCGCCTGCAAAGCGCATCACGCAATTTCGGGGACTCATTGCCGCCTTATTTGCTGACTCACCCGCTGACGACGGAACGTATCGCCGATATCCAGGCGCGGATTCGCGATCAACGTTACAAGCAGCGTGCGGATAATCCAGACTTCCAATTGATCCGTGCACGTGTGCGCCTGCTGCAAGACAATTCGGCACAAGGCGTACGCGACGCTCAGGCCTACTTCGAGTCGCAATTGCGTCAGAATACCAAGATGCAGATCATGGTGTCGAAGTACGGGCTGGCCTATGCGGCTTACCTGCAGCGTTCTTACGATAAGGCAGAAACCTTGTTGCAAGAAGCGCGCTCTGCATCGCAGCCGATGGTCCCGAGCATCTTGTTCAGCAATCTGGAAATCGATATCAAGATCGCCAGGAAGCAACCGGATCAGGCGCTCAAGATTGCGGAAGTGCTGCGCAAGCAATTTCCCATCTCGCGGATGGCGGCGCGTCAATACGCTGACGCATTAATCGAAAGCCGTCGCTATGATCAGGCGGTCGCGTATTTGCGGGATCAGGCGCAGCTTTATCGAAACGATGTGGCGGTGCAGAATTTGCTCGCCAAGGCTTACGCGGCACAGGGTAAGCAGGCGTTGCAGCATATGGCGCTGGCGGAATCTTACTTTTTGTCCGGCAGCTTGCCGGCTGCGATTGAGCAGTTAGGTATCGCGCGTACAGCGCCGGATGCGACGTTCTATGATCAGGCCATGATCGATGCGCGTGAACGCGATCTGAAGGAACAGTGGAAAGAAGAAATGAAGGAAACCAAAGGTCGCGGATAATTCGGGTGAGGCGACGCGTTAGTCCGGGTTTTTCAGTTCTTCCGCAGTACGGGGTTGCGTGATGAAGCCGAACTGTTCTGCAAGGTTCTCCGTCGCAGTCCATTGCAAGGCGAGAGTTTTTCCTGCATAAGGCAGGCTCAGCGCACCGCGGTGCTTGCCTTCGAGCCACTCCATGATCTGTTCGTCACTTGCCGGAACACCTTCCAGCGTGAGAGTGGCAAACACGTGGGCAGCATCTCTGTCATCCAGTTTCGCAACAATTTTTCCCGCCACCAACAGCAAGCGCCCGTCCTGTGTCAGCCATGCCTGAGACGGCGTCGCCAACGTCTCTCCCGTGTGCAAGACAAAGCCCGCAGTCGGATCAGTGCGTATGACAAAGGGCGTGATTTCCAGATCAACATACACGCGCTGCGGCCCGTTTTGAAAATACCAGCGGCCTTCTGCATCGTGCGTGTAGTTGCGGTTGATGAAACCCAGTAGTGTCGGATGATTGATCTTGTCACCAGGCAGATTGAGATGTTGCGTGCGCTCGTCGCGCATGCGCCAGTTGCCGCGCGCGTCCAGCATCAGCCAGCCGAAACAGTGTGGCACATTCGGCCATTTGGCCATGGCTTGCAGGACGATCTCATCCATACGCTATTTACCTTCGAAGAAATGCAGCATGCGCTGCGGCAGCCAGCCGAGGTTGCCCGGTGGCGCACCCGCGGCGAAACCGACATGGCCGCCTTCTTCAGGATATTCCAGTTTGACGCATGCTGCTGCACTTTGCGGCAGATAGCGCGCCGGCAGAAAAGGATCGTTTTTTGCGTTCAGGACCAGCGTCGGTACAGTGATGTCGTGCAGGATATGTTTGGCACTGGCGCGATCCCAATAATCATCCGTATTGCGGTAGCCGTGCAATGGCGCCGTAATGATGTTGTCGAAGGTGTAGAGGTCGCGCGCCTGCATCAGCGCATCTCGACTGAACAGTCCGGGGAATTGGTCGAGTTTCACCAGCGACTTGGTGCGCATGGTGCGCAGGAAAACGTGGGTGTAAATCCGGTTAAAGCCATGCGCCAATGCCGCACCGCCGCCGGCCAGATCGAGCGGTGCCGAGATCGCGCAGGCGGCATCGATGAACTCGGCCTGATGCTGTGACTCACCCAGCCAGCGCAACAAGGCGTTGGCGCCCAGCGAGACGCCGGCAGCGTAAAACTTCGCGGCGCCGATGGTACTGCGATGATTCAGCAGGCGTCGCAAAATCCAGTCGAGCTCGGCGCTGTCGCCGGAGTGGTAGAAGCGTGGCGCCAGATTGATCTCGCCGGAACAGCCGCGAAAATGCGGCACCACACCCGACCATCCGCGTGCTGCAACGGCGGCCATGAAGGCGCGGCTGTAATGACTGTCCGACGAACCTTCCAGTCCGTGAAACAGTACCACCAGCGGCTGGCCCGGCTTGCCGTCGACAAAGTCGACATCGATGAAATCGGCGTCAGGCGTATCCCAACGCTCACGCCGGAAACGCACCTGCGGTTTGGCAATGAAAGTGGACGGATAAATTGTTTGCAGGTTGCCGCCGGGAAGCCAGCGGGGCGCGGAGTATCGCATGTTGCGTTTTTACGTATGTCAAAAGAAGTGCGAAGAGTGCGACGAAGTGTGAAGAAATGCGGAAGTACGGCAGAAACGTGTTGCGGCAATGTCGAGGAGATTGTCCGCCGCAAGGTTGTCCACAATCAGTGCAGCATCGTTTCGGTCATCGGTTCGGTTGGTGCCGGGCCGGGTGCCACCGAAGCGTGGTGAGTCACGATGCGCCAGCCTTGCGCGGTCTTCATGTAAATATTGGTGGCGATGACATGTACGTCGGCGCGTGCGTTCTCTGGATGCTGGATATCTTCGATGACGTTGTGTACGGCAGTGGTCATCGTATGTGCCGCATGCAATTGGCGTGGCTGGATATGCAGGCCGCCGCGCGCGAGAATTTCTTCCCAGGAATTGCGGATGGCGACATGGCCGATCAAACGAACTGCACCAGGATGGATGCAGACTATTTCTTCATCCTCGGCCCAGAGCGCCATCAGGGCTTCCAGATCGGCTCGGGCAAGCGCATCGTAATAGGCCGCTTCAACTTCGTCGGGTGAACCTTGTATCAGTTTGGCGCGTGGCATGTTTTCTCCGGAGGCAAAAAGCAAAGAGGGCCAGTCAATTCTTGGTGGCCCTCTTTGTCTGTGTCGCTATGGCGTGTCGTTGAGCTTAGTGCGCCTTGACGACGGCGCCAGGTTTCAACTGGTATTGCGTGCCGCAGTACGGGCACTTGGCGGCACCGTGTGCGTCCAGCTCGAGGAACACGCGCGGATGCGACGACCAGTGCGGCATGTTTGGATTCGGGCAGTGGGCCGGCAGGTCTTTGCCGTCGAGTTGTACAGGCTGGGTTTGTTGAACTTGGCTCATGTGATTCTCCGTTGCTGGGTGCTTTAAATGTGATGCAGTAAATTCGAATATTTGTTATCAGACCAGCGTCAGCCAGTGTTGATACTGCGGCGCCTTGCCCGACACGACGTCGAAGAACAAGGTTTGTAGTTTTTCTGTGATCGGTCCGCGCCCGCCGTTGCCGATGGTGCGGTTGTCGAGTTCGCGGATCGGTGTGATTTCAGCGGCGGTACCGGTGAAGAAGGCTTCGTCGGCGCAGTACATCTCGTCGCGGGTAATGCGCTTTTCGATGACATCAATGCCGAGGTCGCGCGCCATGGTCAGCACTGCGTCGCGGGTGATGCCGTCAAGGCAGGACGCCAGGTCAGGTGTATAGACCTTGCCGTTCTTGACGATGAAGACGTTTTCGCCGGAACCTTCCGACACATAGCCGTCGGTATCCAGCAGCAGCGCTTCATCGTAGCCGTCGGCCAGTGCTTCCTGGTTCGCGAGGATGGAGTTGATGTAGTAGCCCGACGCCTTGGCGCGCACCAGCGACACGTTGACGTGATGGCGGCTGAACGAAGATGTCTTGACGCGGATACCCTTGGTGATGCCGTCTTCGCCAAGGTAGGCGCCCCATGGCCATGCGGCGATGGCGACGTGGATCTTGTTGCCCTTGGCGGACACGCCGAGCTTTTCGGAGCCGATCCAGATCAATGGACGGATGTAGCAGGATTCGAGTTTGTTTTCACGCACGACCTGGCGTTGCGCTTCGAGGATGGTGGCCTGGTCGAAAGGCACTTCCATCTGAAAAATCTTGGCCGAGTTGAACAGGCGCTGCGTATGTTCCTTCAAGCGGAAAATCGCTGTGCCCTGCGGCGTTTTATAGGCACGCACGCCTTCGAATACGCCCATGCCGTAATGCAGCGTGTGGGTCAGTACGTGAATGGTGGCGTCGCGCCAATCGATCAGTGCTCCGTCTTTCCAGATTTTTCCGTCGCGGTCTGCCATGGACATGATGAAAGTCTCCGATGAATGGTAAAGCTGCAGTCAACGCTGCAAAGTCCACATTTTAACGGAACAAGCGCGTAAAAAGTTTCATCTATAAAATGTTCGAACTACGTAAAAATGCTACGTGGCAAGTTCTCAATAAAAGCGAACAAGGTAAGAATGAACAAGGAGACAGACGCCGGGGACAGTCGATCTGACCCGGTAAGGATAGTTGCGGGGGCTGCAGAATCGTCAGAATCTGGGCAGATGCAGACCAAGGCGCAAGCACGGCATATCGAGAAAGAAGCGTTTCAGGAAGGCTGGCGCGCCAGTGCGTCAACCATTCCTGCCGTGCTTGCCTGGGGCATCGTATCGGGCATGGCGATGGTCAAGTCGGGCATGACCATCTGGCAGTCTCTGGCCATGACGCTCACCGTCTATGCCGGGTCCGCCCAATTCGCCGTCCTGCCGCTCTTGGCGGCGCATACGCCGCTGATCGTGATCTTCCTGACGGCGATGATCGTCAACCTGCGTTTCGTCATCTTCTCCGCCGCGGTAGCACCGCATTTTGCCCATCTGCCCTGGTATCGCCGTGTCTGGTATGGCTATTTCAACGGCGACATTTCAATGGGGTTCTTTCCGCAGCGATTCCCGGCGCATACGGTGCATCAGCCGGCCGGCAAGCTCGGCTTTTTCGAAGCGGTCTGCTACCCAGGCTGGTTCGCCTGGCAGGTCGGCGCCATCGTCGGCATCCTGCTGGCCAGCCAGATCCCGGAAAGCTGGAATATCGGTTTCGCGGGCACGCTGGCCCTGATTGCGATCATGATCCCAATGATCATCAATCGGGCCGCGCTGGCCGGCGTAATCGTGTCCGGTGCTGTTGCCGTTGTAGCAATTAATCTGCCGTATCGACTCGGGCTGCTGCTGGCGGTCGTGATCGGCATGGCCGCTGCGATGCTGGCAGATAAATTTATCGTTAAGGAAAAAGAATGAACGCCTTCGACGTTTGGGTTTCTATAGTGTTGTTGACGATGTCGACGTTGATTACCCGCAGCGGCTTTTTTCTGTTCGGTCATGCCGTCAAGTTGCCGCCCAGGCTGCAACATGCCTTGGGCTATGCCCCGGCAGCAGCGATGGCGGCGATTGTGATGCCGGATTTGATGACATCGGGTGGTGTGATCGACATCAACTGGGCCAATCCAAAGTTGTTGGCAGGCATCGGCGGCGGGATTTTCTTCATGGTAACCCGGCATTTGCTGGGAACGATTGTTGCCGGGATGACACTCTTTACAGTGCTGCGTCTGGCGCTGTAGGCCGCTGTCCGGCCTGTGATCGAACGCTATCGCGGTTTACGTTGCTACGATTCCCTTATTCCGCCCGATTCCTCTCCGAAAACCATGCTGGGAGCAGGGCGGGTAGAGTAAAATAACGCCTTTTTGCCCCACCTTCGATTCTGCGAAAAATGAAATTCAACCGACTCAGCGATCTCATCTCTTCCAATCAACTGCAAGGCAAGCGCGTCTTTATTCGCGCTGATCTGAACGTGCCGCAGGACGATGCGGGCAATATCACCGAAGATACGCGCATCCGCGCTTCGGTGCCGGCTATCCGCGAGGCACGTGACGCCGGCGCAGCCGTGATGGTGACATCGCATCTGGGCCGTCCGGTTGAAGGCGAATTCAAACCTGAAGATTCGCTGGCGCCGGTTGCCAAGCGTTTGTCGGAATTGCTGGGTACCGAAGTCAAACTGGTCTCGAACTGGACTGATGGCGTCGATGTCGCGCCCGGCCAGGTCGTACTGCTGGAAAATTGCCGCCTCAACAAGGGCGAAAAGAAAAATAGCGATGAACTGGCGCAAAAGATCGCCAAGCTGTGCGATGTGTACGTCAACGACGCATTCGGCACGGCGCACCGCGCGGAAGCCACCACATACGGTATCGCCAAGTTTGCGCCGATTGCCTGCGCCGGTCCGTTGCTGGCCGCCGAACTCGATGCGCTGGGCAAGGCGTTGAACCAACCGGCGCGTCCGCTGGTGGCGATTGTCGCGGGTTCGAAAGTTTCCAGCAAATTGACTATCCTGAAAGCACTGGCCGACAAGGTCGACAACCTGATCGTCGGTGGCGGTATCGCCAATACGTTCATGCTGGCTTCTGGTCTGAAGATCGGCAAGTCGCTGGCTGAGGCGGATCTGGTTGACGAAGCGAAGGCGATCATCGATATGATGGCCAAACGCGGCGCATCGGTGCCGATTCCGGTCGACGTGGTGTGCGGCAAGGAGTTTTCGCCGATGGCCGTGGCGACCGTCAAGGACGCCAAGGATGTGGCGGACGACGACATGATTTTTGATATTGGTCCCAAGACCTCGGCAATTCTGGCTGCACAGCTGGCCAAAGCCGGTACCATCGTCTGGAATGGCCCGGTCGGCGTGTTTGAGTTCGATCAGTTCGGCGCAGGCACGATGGAGTTGGCACATGCGATTGCCGATTCCAGTGGCTTCTCGATTGCCGGTGGCGGCGACACGCTGGCGGCGATTGCCAAATACGACATCACCGACAAGGTCGGCTATATTTCGACCGGTGGCGGCGCTTTCCTGGAGTTCCTGGAAGGCAAGACTCTGCCGGCAGTAGAAATTCTGATGCAGCGCGCGCAATAAAGCGTCGTCAACAAGACACGCAGCACGCACCAAAGATAACGAGACAAGAGCTTTTCAACCAGGTCAGAGAAAGATTTTCATGCAAAGAGCAACCAAGATTGTCGCCACCATCGGCCCCGCTTCCAGCGACAGAGAAACACTGACGCGCATGATCAAGGCGGGCGTGAATGTGGTGCGCTTGAACTTCTCTCATGGCAAGGCCCAGGACCACATCGACCGCGCCACGCTGGTGCGCGAAGTAGCAGACGCCTGTGGCGTCAAGGTCGCGATCATGGCGGATTTGCAAGGTCCGAAAATCCGCGTCGGCAAGTTTGAAAACGGCAAGATCAATCTCGAAAACGGCGACAAGTTCATCCTCGACGCCGACTGCACCATGGGCAACCAGGAACGCGTCGGCCTCGATTACAAGGCGCTGCCGCGTGACCTTAAGGGCGACGACGTGCTGTTGCTCAACGACGGTCTGATCGTGCTGGTGGTGGAACGTGTGATGGGCAATGAGATCCACACCGTCGTCAAGATCGGTGGGGAGCTGTCCAACAACAAGGGTATCAACCGTCAAGGCGGTGGTTTGACGGCACCGGCGCTGACAGCCAAAGATATGGACGACATCAAGACTGCGATGAGCTTCCAGGCTGACTATGTTGCGGTGTCGTTCCCGAAGAACGCGACCGACATGGAAATGGCGCGTCAACTTTGCAATGTGGCGGCAGAGCCCTACGGCCACAAGCCGATGATGATCGCCAAAATCGAACGCGCCGAAGCGATCCCGCTGCTGCAAGAAATCCTCGACGCTTCCGACGGCATCATGGTCGCGCGTGGTGATTTGGCCGTGGAAGTCGGCAATGCTGCCGTGCCCGGTCTGCAAAAGCGCATGATCAAGATGGCGCGCGCTTCGAACAAACTGACCATCACTGCTACGCAGATGATGGAATCGATGATCGTCAATGCTGTGCCGACGCGTGCGGAAGTTTCCGACGTCGCCAACGCTGTGCTGGATGGCACCGATGCCGTGATGACTTCGGCCGAGACTGCTTCCGGCAAATATCCGGTGGAAACCGTGGAAGCCATGTCGGCCATCTGTCTGGCCGCCGAAAAATCCGAAGACTGCAAGCTCGATGCCGACTTCCTGAATTTGCAATTCACTCGTGTGGATCAGTCGATCGCGTACGGCGCACTGTTCACCGCGCATCACCTGCGCGTGAAGGCGATCGCCGCGTTGACCGAGTCCGGTTCCACTGCATTGTGGATGAGCCGACACAACATCGATGTACCGATTTTTGCCATTACCCCCAATGTCGCGACACGCCAAAAGGCCGCGCTGTTCCGCAATGTGCGCACGTTTGAACTAGCGCAGTCCACCGACACCGAAGTGGTGTTGAAGGGCGTGCAGGACTTGCTGCTGGAGCAAGGCGTCGTGCAAAAGGGTGATTTGATCGTCGTGACCTGGGGTGAGCCGATTGGACAAGTCGGCGGCACCAATGCCCTGAAAATTCTCAGGGTCGGCGAGTACTGATTTCTATCGTTCTGGAGTTTATTATGCCTCTCGTATCCATGCGTCAATTGCTGGACCACGCCGCCGAAAACGGCTACGGTTTGCCAGCGTTCAACGTCAACAATCTGGAGCAAGTCACTGCGATCATGCAGGCTGCCGACGAAGTTGGCGCGCCAGTCATCATGCAAGCCTCCGCAGGCGCCCGCAAGTACGCCGGTGAAGCGTTCCTGCGCCACCTGATCGAAGCCGCGGTCGAAGCTTATCCGCACATCCCTGTCGTTATGCATCAGGACCACGGCCAGTCGCCGGCGGTCTGCATGGCTGCGATCAAGTCGGGTTTCACTTCGGTGATGATGGACGGTTCGCTGATGGAAGACGGCAAGTCCGTCGCCAGCTACGAATACAACGTCGAAGTGTCGCGCAAGGTGGTTGAGTTCTCGCACGCCATCGGTGTCACGGTGGAAGCCGAACTGGGTGTACTCGGTTCGCTGGAAACCATGATGGGCGACAAGGAAGACGGCCACGGCGCCGACGGCAAGATGACGCGTGAGCAGCTGCTGACCGACGTCGCGCAAGCCGCCGATTTTGTCAAGCAAACGCAATGCGATGCGCTGGCCATCGCCATCGGTACTTCGCACGGCGCCTACAAGTTCTCGCGCAAGCCGACCGGCGACATCCTCGCTATCGACCGCATCAAGGAAATCCACGCGCGCATTCCGAACACCCATCTGGTGATGCACGGTTCGTCGTCTGTTCCGCAAGAACTGCTGGCTGAAATCCGTGAATTCGGCGGCGACATGAAGGAAACCTACGGTGTGCCGGTGGAAGAGATTCAAGAAGGCATCAAGCACGGCGTGCGCAAGATCAACATCGACACTGACATTCGTCTGGCGATGACTGGCGCGATCCGTCGCTACCTGATGGAAAATCCAGGCAAGTTCGATCCACGCGATTACCTCAAGCCGGCCCGCGAGGCTGCGAAGCTGGTGTGTAAGGCACGCTATCTGTCGTTCGGCTGCGAAGGCCAGGCCGGCAAGATCAAGGCGATCCCGCTGGAAAAAATTGCAGAGAAATACAAGAAGGGCGAGCTCTCCCAAATCGTTCAGTAAACAGTACGCGTTCGGCGAGCAAACCAAGCGACCGGGACTGGCAACAGCAGTCCCGGTTTTTTGACTTTAAAGGTGGGCAGAAAAACGGCAGTTTCGCCGTTCCAGGGTAACCCCGAATCCCTGACCTTCAACCCACGGAATGACCGGAATCAACATGACCAGCCTCTACAAAACTTCCATCACCTCACTCCCTCTGCTGGGCAACGGCAAGGTACGCGACAACTACGCGGTTGGCGACGACAAATTGCTGATCGTGACGACCGATCGTCTGTCCGCGTTCGACGTCATCATGAGCGAGCCGATTCCAGGCAAGGGCAAAGTGTTGAACCAGATGTCGGATTTCTGGTTCGAGAAGCTGGGCGACATCGTGCCGAATCATTTGACCGGTATCGCTCCGGAAACCGTGGTTGCCGCCAATGAAGTCGAACAGGTACGCGGCCGCGCCGTGGTTGCCAAACGCCTCAAGCCGATTCTGGTGGAAGCTGTTGTGCGCGGCTACATCATCGGTTCCGGCTGGAAGGATTATCAGGATTCTGGTTCCATCTGCGGCATCAAGTTGCCGGAAGGTCTGCAACAGGCCGCCAAGCTGGCCGAGCCGATTTTTACCCCCGCAGCCAAGGCCGATCTCGGCGAGCACGACGAGAACATCAGCTTCGCCGAAATGGAAACACGCATCGGCAGCGAACTGGCCAACAAGATGCGCGACATCAGCATCAAGCTCTACAAGACCGCAGCTGATTACGCTGCGACACGCGGCATCATCATCGCAGACACCAAGTTTGAATTCGGTCTGGACGACAACGGTGTGTTGCATCTGATGGATGAAGTGCTGACTGCTGATTCGTCGCGCTTCTGGCCTGCGGACAGCTACAAGGTCGGCATCTCGCCACCGTCGTTCGATAAGCAGTTCGTGCGCGATTATCTGGAAACTGTTGACGGCTGGAAGAAGACGCCGCCTGCACCTGCGTTGCCTGCTGATGTGATCGAAAAAACCGGCGCGAAATACCGCGAAGCGCTGGAACGCCTGACCGGCAATTCTCTGAAGGACTGAGCATGAGCGACCATAACGCACAAGCCAATGCGCAAACGCCGGTCGTCGGCGTCGTCATGGGATCGTCGTCCGACTGGGACGTCATGCAGCATGCCGTGGCAATCCTGAAAGAGTTCGGTATTCCGCATGAAGCACAGGTCGTTTCGGCACACCGTATGCCGGACCAGATGTTCGACTACGCCGAGAAAGCACGCGCTCGCGGCTTGCGCGCCATCATCGCCGGCGCCGGCGGTGCCGCGCATTTGCCGGGCATGATCGCCGCGAAGACCATCGTGCCGGTGCTGGGTGTACCGGTGCCATCCAAGTATTTGCGCGGCGAAGATTCCTTGCTGTCCATCGTGCAAATGCCGAAGGGCATCCCGGTCGCGACCTACGCCATCGGCGAAGCCGGTGCTGCCAACGCGGCCTTATCGGCTATCGCCATGCTGGCGACCACCGACGAAGCACTGGCCGCAAAGCTGGAGGCCTTCCGTGTCAAACAAACGCAAGTTGCCCTGGATATGAAGTTGCCGTTATGAGTCAGAAGCAGTCCCTAACGAACAATAACAATGTTTCGATCCCCACCACGACACCAGCCACCTGGCTGGGCGTGATGGGAGGTGGCCAGCTTGGCCGCATGTTTGCACACGCTGCGCAGGCGATGGGTTTCAAGGTCGCCGTGCTGGAGCAGGAAGAAGATTGTCCGGCAGGGCAGGTTGCGGATCGTTTGATTCGTACTTCTTATACTGATCCGAAAGGTTTGGAAGAACTCGCATCCTTATGCGGCGCAGTCACCACAGAATTTGAAAACGTATCGGCTGACAGTCTTGCCGCATTGGCCGGCAAGACTTACGTTGCCCCATCTGCATCCGGCGTATCGATTGCGCAGGACCGTATTGCCGAAAAACGTTTCTTCGTTGATTGCAGTGCTGCGTCCGGCGTGCAACCGGCGCCACACAAGATCATCGCCAGCGAGGCGGATATCGACGCGATTCCAGCTGATTTGCTGCCCGGGATTCTGAAAACCGTACGCATGGGGTATGACGGCAAAGGCCAGGTGCGCGTGCGCAGCATCGCTGATGTCAAGGCAGCGTTCGCCGAGATGAAGGGCGTGACCTGCCTCCTGGAAAAAATGCTGCCGCTGGCCTATGAGGTCTCCGTCTTGGTCGCGCGCGGTGCCGATGGCGCCGCCGTGGTGTACCCGATTGCAGAGAACGTGCATCGTGACGGCATCTTGTTCACCACGACCGTGCCGTCGGATCATGTTTCGGATCTCGTAGCAAAGAAGGCCCAGGACGCTGCGTTGGCGATCATCGCCAAGCTCGATTATGTCGGCGTGCTGTGCATTGAATTTTTCGTGCTCACCGACGGTTCTTTGGTTGTCAACGAGATGGCTCCGCGCCCGCATAATAGTGGTCATTACACCATTGACGCGTGCATCACCAGCCAGTTTGAACAGCAGGCACGTGCGATGGCGCGTTTGCCGCTGGGCGACGTGCGTCAGCATTCTCCAGCTGTCATGCTGAACATCCTTGGTGATGTCTGGTACGAAGGCGACAGCGATGAGATGCGCGAACCCGCCTGGGACAAAATCCTGGCGCTGCCGGGTGCGCATCTGCATTTGTATGGCAAGGCGCAAGCGCGTCGTGCACGTAAGATGGGTCACATTACTTTTGTCGCCCCAACGATGGTACAAGCGCAGGCACAGTTGGCGGCAGCATGCGCTATTCTCGGCATCGCTCAGTAAGAGAGACGCGACGATGGCGACAGTACAGATTGATATGGATGCGGTAAAGATGGCTGCACGCAAGCTCGAGGCCGGCAAGCTGGTGGCGTTTCCGACGGAGACGGTTTATGGTCTTGGCGGCGACGCCGAGAATGCTGCAGCGATTGCCGATATCTATGCTGCCAAAGGCCGGCCTGCCAATCATCCGGTTATTGTTCACGTCGCTCCTGAAGCCGATATTTCTTATTGGGCTGCCGATGTTCCCGCCGAGGCCCGCGCGTTGATCAAGGCCTTTTGGCCGGGCCCGCTGACACTGATTCTGAAGCGCGCTGCCCACGTTCCTGCTGCTGCCTCAGGTGGCCAGGATTCGATCGGTGTGCGTTGTCCCTCTCATCCTGTTGCACAAGCTTTGCTGCGTGAATTCAAGGGCGGCAAAGGCGGCGTGGCGGGGCCATCAGCCAATAAGTTTGGTCACGTCAGTCCGACCACTGCTGAGCATGTACGAGACGAATTCGGCAGCGATGCGGATAGTCTTGTTGATTACGTGTTGGATGGCGGTGCGAGTGAAGTCGGCATCGAATCGACGATCGTCGACTTGTCCCGTGTCGCAACGCACGGCGCCGTTTTGTTGCGACCAGGTCAGATCAGTGTTGATCAGATTGCTTCTGTGTTGGGCGTTGTACCACGTTCTCCGGATGCCGCAGCACCGCGGGCCTCGGGTACGCTGGATGCCCACTATGCACCGCATACGCCGGTTGCACAGGTGCCGGTGGATGAACTCTCCGAGACAATAAAAAAACTGACCGAGCGTCAGTACAAAGTCGCCGTGATCTATCGCACGCCAGAGCTTGCTTCCTTACTTGCCTCAATCGCTACACAAGCCTCTTTTGCCATGTCCGCGAACGCTGATCAATACGCGCACGATCTTTATGCTGCGTTGCGAGATATGGATCATCAGCATGCGGACGTCATTCTGGTGGAAATGACTCCCGCAGAAGCAGCATGGCAAGGTATCAATGATCGCTTGTGCCGTGCGGCCTTCGACTCGACTGGAATTCTTTCTCGTTTACTTACGAGCTGACGTGCTTTTTTCAGCGGTATTGCTGCTGATTCAATAGTCAAAATTATTTCCAGTTGCCAAAAAAATACACGTCTATACAAAGCGAATTAAAGCTGGCATAGTATCGCAAAAGAATAGCACGCGCGTTCTTTTTGTCTTAAGAGTGTAAAGACGGAATTCCATGATTCCGCTGTGCATTCAACAAAAACAGGCAACGCACAACGTAGCCAAAAAACCTTCGGACTAAGAGCCGGATAATTTATAAAACGGGGCGCAGCCCTTTATATTTGGAGACGACACATGAAGCAACAATTTTCCCTTTTGCCTAAAATCGCTGCGCTGTCCATCGCTGCTGCTTTTGCCGCACCTGCCATGGCGCAAACTGCCGGTAGCAATATCGTCAATCTGGGCTGGTTCCATCTGGCGCCGCAAGATTCGAGCGAAGGCATTCGTGGTGTTGGCGGTCTGGTCAATGGATCAAACTCGCCAAATGCTCATTCGAGCGTTAGCAATGCCGATACAGTCGGGGTGGCGTTTACACACTTCTTCACCGACAATATTGCTTTGACGACCGATCTGGGGCTTCCACCAAAGTTCAAGCTGACAGGTACAGGCACGCTGTCGAGCTTCGGTGAAATCGGTTCTGCGAAGCAATGGAGCCCGGCTATCGTCGCAAAGTATTTCTTTGGCGACGCGACTGACAAGTTCCGTCCATTTGTTGGTGCCGGTGTTACTTACGTCTGGTACTCGGATGTTAAGTTGAATCAAAGCTTCCAGCAATACGCAGGTGGCGGCTCCGTAAATTCGGCTCTGACTACTGGTAACGCCTCTGCCTCTTTGAGTTCGTCGCTTGCGCCAGTGGCGTCCCTTGGCGCGACATATAACGTGTCTGACAGGTGGTCGGTAGGTTTCTCGGTGTCGTATATCCCGTTGAAGACCGATGCAGAGATCACTGGCCAAGGTACAGCCGCAGGCACATTGAAGTACAAGACCTCTCTGACCATCAACCCTATCGTTAGCTTCTTGTCGGTCGGTTACAAGTTCTAATTCCGGCTTAGCTGAAAATAAGAAAAGCGCCCTTGAGGCGCTTTTCTTTTATTTGTTGTTCAGATCCAGTTGCTTAGGAGTCGATCTTGCCAAAACGACCGTCATGAAACACCAAAGCAGCTTGAGGCATCACCTCGCAATGCTCCACCTCGCCGACGAAAATCACGTGATCGCCTTCCGGATAGCGGCTGCGATTATGGCATTCGAACCAGGCGGAGACACCTTTCAAGACGGGTTGTCCCGTACGTGAAAGCGTATATTCCACACCGTCAAAACGGTCTGCCGATTTTCGCGCGAACTGTTCTGCCAATGCAGCCTGGTCGGCACCAAGAATATTGATCACATAGTGTGAGTTACCCGAGAACACCGGCATGCTACTGGCCTGTTCGGACAAGCTCCACAGCACCAGAGGCGGACTCAGCGATACGGAGTTGAACGAACTCGCGGTCAGGCCGAGCAAGGTCCCATCAGCCAAGCGTGTGGTGATAACAGTAACGCCGGTCGCAAATTGAGACAATGCTTTGCGGAAATGTGCGGCATCGAATTCGCGCGACGTAGCGCGCGGGGAGCGTGAATGCATCTAAAGCCTGTGGAATCGATTCTGGTCAATGCGACATTATGCCCAAAAAACACGATGCAGTAACCCGGAGGCTGCGAAGGGCAATATGTAGCTACTAGAAAAGACCTGGTTGGTCTTCTCGTGCTGAGTTTTTGAATATCTAACAATTAACAAAAAACGTACTTAATAGTGAATCCATTGTCACGTCTATCCTCAAGCAACGTTAGGAAATTAATTCTCAGCAATGGTATAAACGTAACTATGCAATCAACGTTGTGATTGCGGACATTCGAATCAATGACGTGGGAGCGATCGTGAATACTTCATCGGAAACAGCAATTCTTGGCGGCGGATGCTTTTGGTGTCTTGAGGCGGTGTATCAGCAGTTGAAAGGTGTGCAACACGTCGAGTCCGGATACACCGGTGGCCATGTCAACAAGCCGACCTACGAGCAAGTCTGCAATGGTGACACTGGTCACGCGGAAGTGGTGAAGTTGACGTTTGATCCTGCTGCGATCAGTTTCAGAGAAATTCTGGAAGTGTTTTTCACGATTCACGACCCGACGACGCTGAATCGCCAAGGAAACGACGTCGGCACGCAATATCGTTCGGTGATTTACTATGATTCACCAGCACAGCAAGATACGGCCAAGCACATCATCGCCGAGATGGCGCTGGTGTGGGATGCGCCGATAGTGACGGAACTCAGTCCTGTAGAAACTTATTACAAGGCCGAGGATTATCACCAGAACTACTTTCAGCAACATCCCTTCCAAGGCTATTGCGCCTTCGTCGTCGCGCCGAAGCTGGCCAAGTTCCGCGAAGTGTTTGCCGAGAAGAGCAAAGACGACTAAGAACAAGGCCGCAGCCGATCAAGCCGTTGCGTCGTAGATGTAGCGGCGCGATTGCGGCAGGACGTCTGCGTGACGGTTGGATTTGCCGCAGATGACCTGATATAGCGAAATCCAATCCTGGTTGAAACCATGCGAGCTGCCGGCGAGATAGACGCGCCAGATGCGATAGCGTTTCTCATCGGTGATCTTGCGAATTTCATCTGCCTTGGCTTCAAAATTGTCTGCCCAGATAGCACAGGTCTTAGCGTAATGCTTGCGCAGATTCTCGACATCAAAGGCTTCCAGCCCGCCTTGTTGCATGGCTTTCAGCACCAAGCTGATGTGGGGCAATTCACCGGCGGGGAAAACATATTTGTCAATGAACTCGCCGCCACCATAAGGTGACTCGCCGTTTTCAATATCCGTCGTGGTGATACCGTGATTCATTGCCAGTCCGCCATCGGCAAGCAAGGCGTTGATGCGTGAGAAGTACATCGGCAGATTTTTCAGGCCAACGTGTTCGAACATGCCGACGCTGGTGATACGGTCGAAGGTGCCGGTGATGTCGCGGTAGTCCTGCAGGCGGATTTCAATACGGTCGCTCAAGCCGGCTTTCTCAACGCGCTCCTTGGCCAGTGCATATTGATTTTCCGACAGCGTAATACCGACGCATTTTGCGCCGAATTTTTGCGCCGCGCGCAGCACCAGTGCACCCCAGCCACATCCGATATCGAGCAGCGTGTCGCCGGGGCGGACTTGGATTTTGGTGAGGATATGATCGATCTTCTTGATCTGCGCTGTAGCCAGGTCTTCGTCGCCATTTTCAAAGTAGGCGCAGGAGTAGACCATGTTCTCGTCAAGGAACAGCTTGTAGAAGTCGTTGGAGACGTCATAGTGATAGCGGATGGCTTCCGCATCTTTTTCCTTGCTGTGTCGGATGGAGCGGGCGATGCGCGCCAGCTTGCCTTCCGCTTTCAAGGTCTTGGCCGCCAAGGTGTTGGCGACGCTGATAATGCTGGCCACCGGACCGTCGACATCAATCTTGCCTTCGACGTAGGCTTCGCCGAGATTGGACAGCGATGGCTGGAACAGGTAAGTCAGGGCCGATACATGAGGAACGCGTAGCGTGACCTGCGGCACACCGTCGCTGAAGTCGAACTGTCGGCCGTTCCACAGTTCAAGACGCAACGGCAATGCCGTTGCATGACGGATTTCTTCTACCCAAGCTGCGAGCTTCTTTTCCCAAAACACGATGTTTCCCTCCGTGCAAGTGATGTGATGCTGTACGCAGCCCTGACATGAGTCCTGGTCAGGGTTGCAGGCGTTGCCGGTCCCAGGCGCCGTCTGCAGTGCGTGTATAGATCACGCGATCATGCAGGCGCGAGCGCCGGCCTTGCCAAAATTCCATTTTTTCCGGTACCACACGGTAGCCGCCCCAGTGTTCCGGGCGCACGGGCTGCGCGCCGTATTTTGCTTCTGCTGTGGCGAACTGCGCTTCCAGAGTTTCCCTCTTATCGACCGGTTGGCTCTGCTCAGAGGCGATGGCGCCAATCTGACTCGACAAAGGGCGACTCGAAAAATACGCATCGCTTTCGCTGGCCGTAACTTGCTCGATCTTCCCTTCGATGCGAACCTGACGCTCAAGTTCTACCCAATGGAAAAGCAGCGCGACATAAGGATGTTGAGCGATCTCGCGACCTTTGCGGCTGTGATAGTTGGTAAACCACGTAAATCCGGCGGCATCGACTTGCTTGAGCAGGACGATACGCGAGGAGGGCTTGCCGTCGGCACCGACGGTAGCAACACTCATCGCATTGGGTTCTGCGATCTCTGCTTTGATGGCTTCATCAAACCATGTTGAAAATTGAACAATAGGATCAGCGGCGACATCAAGTTCAGACAAACTGGCGCGGCTGTAATCTTTGCGAAGATCTGCTATCGACATGTTGCATTTATCCTTAATCGGGACAGCGCTAGATTAGCGCGTTTTTAAAAAGCGTGCAGGGAGTGGCTCGAAGCATCGCCGCCAAGATCAGACTGGTGGCCGCTTTCAAACGCGAGCCATTATGCGGCAGAACATCCGGCGTGAATATGATGCAGAACAAAAAAAGGCCGATGCACATGACATGCATCGGCCTTTCTGATGGAGGCGAAATCAGTTGTTCTTGATCGCTTCAACCTGAATTGCCAGCTTTATTTCCGGCGAGAAGCGTGGTACGCCGAAGGTCACGCCAAAGTCGGCACGGTTGAATGTCGCGGAGGCGTCAGCGCCACATACTTCGCGCTTGAGCATCGGATTTTGAACGCAAGCAAATTTGTTGATTTGCAATTGGACCGGCTTGGTGACGCCATGCAATGTCAGTTCGCCTTCGATGGCGACCGGCTTGTCGCCGTCAAATTTGATCGAAGTGCCCTTGTAAGTCGCAGTAGGGAATTTTTGCGCGTCCAGGACTTCTGCGGATTTGACGTGATCGTTCAGTTTGGAATGACCAAAGTCGATCGACGATGCATCGATGGTGATATCGACGGTACCAGTCTTGGCGGCGCGATCCAGCGTGATAGTGCCACTGGTCTTGGTGAACTTGCCGCGCCAGACAGACAGGCCCATGTGATCGGCTTCAAAGCTTGGGTAGGTGTGGCTAGGATCGATGGTGTAAGCGTCAGCGGCCAGGGCGGAGGTCGAAGCAGCACCGGCGGCGAGCAAGGAAATCAGGGCGAATTTAAATTTCATGGGACAGTCCTTTGTAATGATCTGTTGAGCGTTAAAACGAGTTGGCTTTATTGTGAATTACGGTGCTGTTACGACGTGAAACTTGATGGTGACTTCATCGGCGACCATGCCGGTATCTTTCCATTCACCTTCACCGATGTTGAATGTGAGGCGTTTGATTGGCACGGCGCCGTCAAAGATTTGTCCATTACCTTCTTTCTTCACCGTCAATGGGAAGCGCACGTCAGCCGTTTTTCCTTTGATGGTCAGCTTGCCCGTGACGTCATATTTGGTGCCGGCAGGTGCGCCGGCAGCAGCCTTGATGGAGCTGGAAACGAAACTGGCCTTGGGAAATTGTGCTGCGTTAAACCATTCCTTCTTCAGTACTTCCTTGTTGTATTCAGCGTCACCCAGGTCGAAACTGGAAATATCGATGTCCACGCTAGCTTTGGCGGCGTCGGGTTTGGCACTGTCGAAATCGATTTGTGCAGTAAATTTCTTGAATTTGGCCTCAACCGGAACATTCAATTGTTTAAATACGGCACTGACGGTGCTTTTGCCGGTGTCAACTTTGAGCGGTGCGGCAATTGCGGACGAAGCCAGGCTGAAGGCGACGATGCCGACGACGAGAGCGCTGGTCAATGTAGAACGCAGGATCATGAAATTTCCTCGAAAAAGATAATCAGGGCAGGATACGTTTAAGCACGCCGTCGCGATCGATGAATTGATGCTTCAGCGCAGCCAATACATGCAGGCAGAAAGCGGCTAGCAAAGTCATGTTCAGCCAGTAGTGCACCAGCTTGAGCAAGGGTTTGAGTTCCGGATTGGGATCGATGAAAACCGGCAGCGGGTAAAGGCCCAGATACACTACGGGAACGCCCGCGGCGAGACTATAGAAATATCCCGAAATTGGAATCGCAAAAATCAAAATATAAAGCAAACCATGCAGCGCATGTGCCGCACTTTGCTGCCAGCGCGGCATTTGTGCCGGATACGCTGGAGCCGCATGCGTCAGGCGCCACAGCAAGCGAAGACACGCGAAGGCGAGCACGGTGACGCCCAGCCATTTATGCCAGGAAAAATATTTCAGCTTGGTCGGCGTCAGGCCTGGGATGTTGACCATTGTCAGTCCGAGAGAGAAGGCGGCAATGATCAGCAGGGCGATCAGCCAGTGCAACAAAATCGCAGGTTTTGTATAGCGTTCCATGGCAGTTGCTGGTGGAAAGTGTGAGGAGATGGACGGCAAGCGAGTGCTTACTTGAGGCAGAGCAGGTGTTGCATGCTGCCGGCCGTCATGGCGACGTCGGTAGCTTGGGCGCAATCTCTATACAGCACAGCAACCATGCTTGTTCCTTTGTGATCGTTTGAAGTGATCGTTAAATGAGCCGACTCGCATTTTTGATGCGATGCCGCAGCATAAAGGCTTTTCGAGATTCGCAATAGGTCAGTAAAACTGATTTCACTGATCCATTTAAGTTAACAATCGATCTGTTACCGGGCTGTTTGAGGGATCCGGGGGCTTGGGGTTCCACCGGATCTCCTCCTACGCTTAAATATTTTTGGCCAAGGCGATTGCTTCGCCGATGTAGTTGGCCGGTGTCATGGCCAACAGGAGATTCTTGGCGTCTTGCGGGATGGCGAGGCCGTTGATGAAGTCGCGCAAGGCGTCTTTCGAAATGCCCTTGCCGCGTGTCAGTTCCTTCAATTGCTCGTATGGATTTTCGATGCCGTAGCGGCGCATGACCGTCTGAACCGGCTCGGCCAAAACTTCCCAGGTATTGTCCAGATCTTCAGCCAGGCGCGCAGGATTGACTTCCAGCTTGTTCAGACCGCGCAGGCAGCTGTCATAGGCCAGCACAGCGTAGCCAAAGGCTACGCCGATGTTGCGCAGGACGGTTGAGTCAGTCAGGTCACGCTGCCAGCGCGAAACAGGCAGCTTTTCCGACAAATGCTTGAGAACGGCGTTGGCCATGCCCAGATTGCCTTCGGAGTTTTCGAAATCGATCGGATTGACCTTGTGCGGCATGGTCGAGGAGCCGATTTCGCCGGCCTTGGTACGCTGCTTGAAGTAACCCAGCGAAATGTAGCCCCAGACGTCGCGGTTCAGATCCAGCAGTATGGTGTTGGCGCGCGCCACGGCGTCGAACAGTTCAGCCATGTAGTCGTGCGGTTCAATCTGGATGGTGTACGGATTGAACACCAGGCCCAGGCGTTGTTCGATGACGTTCTTGGAGAACGCCGCCCAGTCGGTTTCCGGGTAAGCGGACAGGTGGGCATTGTAGTTGCCGACGGCACCGTTCATCTTGCCGAGGATCTCGACGGCGGCGATGCGTTTGACGGCGCGTTGCAGACGGGCGACGACGTTGGCGATTTCTTTGCCCAATGTCGTTGGGCTGGCAGGCTGGCCGTGGGTGCGCGACATCATCGGCACGGCGGCATGTTCATGCGCCAGTTCGGTCAATTTGGTGATCAGGCCTTGCAGGGCTGGCAGCACGACTGTGTCGCGGGCCGCCTTGAGCATCATGCCGTGGGACGTGTTGTTGATGTCTTCGGAGGTGCAGGCGAAGTGGATGAACTCGGACGCAGCAACCAGTTCCGGCACGTCTTTGACTTTTTCCTTGAGCCAATACTCAACCGCCTTGACGTCATGGTTGGTGACTGCTTCGATTTCCTTGATACGCGCGGCGTCGGCTTCGGTGAAATCCGTTGCCAGCTTGTCCAGCAGTGCGCTGGCGTTTGCCGAGAACGGCTTGATTTCGGCAAAACCCGCTGCCGACAAGGCTTGCAACCAGGCAATTTCCACTTTCACCCGGTGGTGCATGAAGCCGGCCTCGGAGAGGATAGGACGCAACTTGTCGGTTTTGGCTGCGTAGCGGCCATCGAGAGGGGAGAGAGCGGAAAGTGCGGTGAGGGACATGATAGTAACGGGATGAAGGATGAAGATGACGGATAAACGGCGTTGAAACAACGGTGCGCAATTCGCACTCGGAGCGCTGGTGGAGAGCGGCAGCCGAGGCAAAACTGCATTGACTCGCGATTTTACCATTGCGGGGCGACGGAATCAGGTTCATTACGCATGTCGTCGCAAGTAGGTCTTCGGGCGTTAATGGGGAGTCCCCGATGCTATAATCGGGCCGGATTATTACAAAAATTGCTATGAAACTAATCGCCTCACTGGTAAGCCCCTACGCTCGCAAAGTTCGCATTGTCATGGCGGAGAAGAAGATCGATTACGAGCTGGTTCTGGAAGATGTATGGAGCGAGACGACGACCATCCAGCAATTCAACCCACTTGGAAAAGTGCCCTGTCTGATGATGGACGACGGTGGCGCCATGTTCGATTCCCGCGTGATTTCGGAATATCTCGATATCCTGACGCCGGTCGGTAAGCTGATGCCTACCGGCGGTCGCGAGCGAGCAGAAGTGAAATGCTGGGAAGCTTTGGCTGACGGTATGTTGGATGCCGCGATTCTGGTGCGCCTCGAGAAGGCTCGCCCGACAAGGCAGCAAAGCCCGGAGTGGATCAAGCGTCAATGGAGCAAGGTTGATGCATCCCTGAAATCCATGGCATCAGGTCTGGGTGAAAAAACTTATTGCGTTGGCAACCACTATTCGCTGGCGGATGTCGCAGTCGGCTGTGCTTTGGGTTGGCTGAACTTCCGTTTTCCTGAATCGCAGTGGAAAGAAAATTATCCTGAATTGCTGCGTTTGTTCGAGAAATTGTCCGAACGCCAGTCCTTCAAGGATACCGCGCCGAACTAATAATTCGGGGCGGGGCCTGATGCCAGGCCTCAAACAAAAAGCGCGACCTGAGTCGCGCTTTTTTTACGTCAGCCGTGTCGCATGAGCGGCTGGCAGATGTGATTACTCTGCAATGATCTGTGTTTGCAGGTAGTTTTGGATACCGATCTTTGTGATGATATCGAGCTGAGTTTCCAGCCAGTCAATATGCTCTTCGGTATCGTCCAGAATCATCTGGAACAGCTCACGAGAGACGTAGTCACCGTGGGTTTCGCAAGTCGCGATGCCTTCTTTGACGGTCTTGTGTGCTGCTTTTTCCAGCTTCAGATCGCATTCCAGCATCTCTACTGTATTTTCGCCGATCATCAGTTTGTGCAGTGCTTGCAGGTTTGGCAGGCCGTCGAGCATCAGGATGCGGTCGATCAGCTTGTCGGCGTGCTTCATTTCGCCGATGGACTCTGCGTACTCTTTCTTGGCAATCTTTTCAAAGCCCCAGTGCTTGTACATGCGGGCGTGCAGAAAATATTGATTGATGGCTGTCAATTCGTTAGTCAATTGAGCATTGAGCAGCTTAATGACCGCTGGATCGCCTTTCATAGGAACCTCTGAGAATAATAGTGGGAGAAGACAGGCTGGTAGGCAGAGGGGATCTGCGCACTCGTCCAGCCGCGTGAACGGACGGATCATAGCGCAGCCGATTCCGGACTTCACTATAAATTAGCGCGAATCATTCTTACTTTATTTCTATGGAGCAGCACCGGGCTTATCGCATCTGCACGGATAGCTTGTCCCAAGCGGGTTTGACAGAGCAGCCCTCAAAACAACAAAGCCTCCATTCCCTGAAGAATGAAGGCTCTGCGACGTAGCGAGCATGACGGCCTCGCCAGCTTCGGAGTGAATTACTTCGCTTGCGGATCAGTGACGAAGCCAATCTTGGACAGGCCGCCCGATTGAGCTGCTGCCATCACTTGCGCCACTTTCTCGTACTGCGTCGTACGCTCGGCGCGCAGATGCAATTCCGGTTGAGGCTGCTTTTTGGCAGCTTCGGCGATACGCAGATTCAACTGGTTGCTGTCGATCTGCTCATCGTTCCAGAACACCTTGCCACTCGCATCGATCGACAGATTGATGTTTTGCGGCTTGGTTTCATCCGGTTGATTGGTCGCGCGCGGCAAGTCGATCTTGACGGCGTGATTCATGACCGGAATGGTGATGATGAAGATGATCAGCAGCACCAGCATCACGTCAACCAGCGGAGTGGTATTGATCTCCGGGTTGAAATCGTCGTCCGAATCGGACAGGGAACCCATCGCCATTACGCTCTCCCGACGGCCGTCAGTTTGGCGCTTTTGGTGGCGCCTGTTTCGGCGTCCTCGGTTGCAGAACGCGCACCGGTAACAAACAGGGCGTGCAGATCAAAGCCGAACTTGTTCAGTTTAGCGATGGTGGTCTTGTTGCCGCGAACCAGTGCGTTGTAGCCGAAGGTTGCGGGTATCGCCACTGCCAGACCCAGAGCGGTCATGATCAGCGCTTCGCCGACAGGACCGGCGACTTTGTCAATACTCGCCTGGCCGGACGTACCGATGGACACCAGTGCGTGGTAGATGCCCCAGACGGTACCGAACAGGCCGACGAACGGCGCTGTCGAGCCAACCGAAGCCAGAACGGCCATACCTGCCTGCAGTTTGCCGGAAGCTTCATCAATGGCTTGGCGCAGAGAGAGGGTAACCCAGTCGCTGACCGACAATTGATCGTGCAAATGGCCCTTGTGGGCAGTGTGATGGCTCATGGAAGTAACGCCGGCTTTGGCGACTTCGGCGAATGGGTTGTCGGAACCCAGTGTTGCAACGCCTTCAGGCAGGCTGGTGGTGTCCCAGAATGCATGGCCCGCAGCGTCGGAGGCGCGGCGGAAACGCAGCAGTTGCAGCGCTTTGGTGACGATCACATACCAGGAGGCGATCGACATGGCGAGCAGCAGTACTGCCACGCCTTTGGTGACGAAATCCCCTTGCGCCCACAGGCTTTCCAATCCGTACGGACTAACTTCCATGATGACTTCCTTCTATGACTGTAGTGAATGAATTAACTGATTTTATTCCGCATGTCCGCTGTGATCAGCGGTCCAGCTTGAATGTGATTGCGCCGGTTGCCGATACGACGATAGGTTTGCCGTCTTCGATATAAGGCTTGAAGATTGCGCGCATGACGGCGCGGCGGGCTTCATCATCCAGACGGGACGAACCCGATCCCTTGATGATATCGACTTTTTCGGCCTTGCCCGAGGTGTTGACCAGAACGCGGAATTGCACGACGCCTTCTTCCCCCATCCGTTTGGACGCCGGCGGATAGTTGGGACGTGGTGCTTCGATGTATTCGATGCCGGACGTGATTTGCTTCGGCGGCGGCGGGCCTGGCGGCGAAGCAGGAGCCGGTGCCGGCGCTGCGGCAGGCGGCGATGGTTCAGCGGGTTGCGGCGGTGTCGGCGGGGCAGAGATGGCAGTCGGTGCTGGTGCTTGCGTGACCGGAATCGGTGGTGGCGGCGTGACGGATTTCTTTACAACCTGAACGACCTTCGGTGGCGCCGGAGGTGCTTTTGGCGGGGCTGGTTCTGGTGCGCGCTCGGGCGTGACAAATGTGGCGATGACTTCTTTTGGAATCGCGTTTGCGACTTGATGAATCAAACCGCTTTGCAGCGCATAGAAGAATGCAAGATGCAGCAGAATGATGAGGCCCAGCGGGCCGATTTTTCTGACCTGACGCCAGACGGCGCTGACGGCATTGGGCGAGCTGCTACTCATAGTAGGCGATAAGGCGTTCATAAATAATCTTTATGCAATAGCGGTGTTCGCGTGGAACACCATGCCTTGCACTGTATTGCGTGTTTGATGGGAATTGCTCAGGCATTCGCGCAGGACGTGTTTGGCGCAGGTATGGCATTTGCCGCAGCAAGTGCCAACACCGAGCTCCTTGCGAAGCTCGGACATGGAGGTCATGCCTGCGTTCACTGCCTGATGAATCTTGCCTTCAGAAATGTTGTTACAAACACATACGATCATTGTACGCCTTGCCGCCTGGGTGTATAGGCTCTTAAATGGATCTCGCTCCTGAGACGATGCGAGCAAACAAGTTAAATTTCTCGGGTTGCGGCATGGTGCGCTCCACTACGGTGCCCCACTGTTCCGACAATTGTTGGCAGGTCGCCCGCAATACCGGAGCCAGATTCGGCAAATCCGCCAATGCTTTCAGGTGTCGTTCAATCACTGACGCCAATTTGACGCAGCTTTTGGTTTCCTGATTGCTGGCAGTGTAGTGAGACATCAAATGCAGCACTGCTGAAACCAGCAGCTCTGGCTGTGCCGGCGCGCTATTAGGTTCTACGAAAGCAGAATCCATTTTTTCGGTAACCATCAAACTCTCCTTAATCGGCAAGCTTGGCTGGCTAACGAATAACGCTGTGGCATCACCGTTGGCTGGCTGGTTTTGTACCATCGTTCAAATACAAATTTTTCAGATGATTTTATTTTCGGGTTACGCGGTCAGGCTCAGGCTGTCAGAATCAGCTTGTTCAGCTGGGTCAGGCGCAGTTTGTAAATACGCCCGCCATGGTCGATCTCCAACTCGCGCATCTGCCGGAACAAATCCTGGCTCTTGATGCGCGCAATGGGGGAGCCATTTGCTGCAGTGGCTGGCTTGTTACGACGTTCGGTTCCGTGCTCGATCAGTTGGCTCATCATAACCTCCTATTAAATGCGAACAATTCTTATTTAGATTATTCGTCATTTAATCCAAGATTGCAAGCTCTTTTATGATTTGTTGCGACTTTCTTTCCTGTCAGAAATGGCGGGAAATGGATTTTGTTGCCAGAAAAGAAAAAACGCTCCGCTGCATAGGGCAGACGGAGCGTTTTTTTGCGCGATTTGAGCGGTTTTACACCGATTCGATAATCCCACCGCCGAGGCAGACGTCGCCCTGATACAACACGGCTGACTGGCCTGGTGTGACCGCCCATTGCGGATCGGTAAAGCGCAGGTCGAAACGTGCGCCGTCATCACTGAATGCACAGGGAACATCTGCCTGGCGATAGCGTGTCTTGGCGCTCAATGCCTCCATGTCCGGCGCTTCGCCCCCGACCCAACTGATCTGGCTCGCGCCCAATTGCGACGAAAGCAGCCACGGATGATCGTGGCCTTGCACGATATAGAGCGTATTGTTCTCTACGTCTTTGCGCGCCACGTACCAGGCATCGCTGTTGCCGTCGGCGTTCTGATGCGCCTTGATGCCGCCCAGGCCTATACCCTTGCGTTGACCAAGCGTGTAAAAACTCAGGCCGACGTGTTCGCCCACAATATCGCCTTCCGGGGTCTTCATCGGGCCGGGTTTGTACGACAGATAGCGATTGAGGAATTCGCGGAAAGGCCGTTCGCCGATGAAGCAGATACCGGTCGAGTCCTTCTTGGTCGCGTTCGGCAGCTTCAGTTGCTCGGCGATCTTGCGTACTTCAGTCTTGTGGATTTCGCCCAGCGGGAACAGCGTCTTCGATAATTGCGCCTGATTCAGACGGTGCAGGAAGTAGCTCTGGTCTTTGCTGGCGTCGACAGCCTTCATCAGTTCGAACTTGCCGATTGGATTCTCACGCACTCGCGCGTAGTGGCCGGTAGCGATCAAATCAGCGCCCAGTAGCATGGCATGATCCAAAAAGGCCTTGAATTTGATTTCGGCGTTACACAGCACGTCCGGGTTGGGCGTGCGGCCGGCCTGGTATTCGCGCAGGAACTCAGCGAACACGCGGTCCTTGTATTCGGCCGCAAAATTCACCGCTTCAATATCCACGCCCACGACGTCGGCGACGCTGGCCGCATCAATCCAGTCCTGGCGGGTCGAGCAGTATTCGGAATCGTCGTCGTCTTCCCAATTTTTCATGAACAGGCCGATAACCTCGTAGCCTTGTTCTTTCAACAGCCATGCGGACACGGACGAGTCGACGCCGCCTGACATGCCGATGACGACTTTTTTCTTAGCCATGGGCTACTCCAATTGCTTCTTTGACGGCAGCAGTGGTCACGCTAGCGTCGGTGTACAGTAAAGACAGCGGCGCGCGCTGCCCGCTGAGGTAATCGTCAATGCAGCGCAAGACCAGCGGGCTGCGATGGCGCTCGGTACACGCTGCGATTTCGTCGCGTGTCATCCATAGTGTGCGCACGATACCGGTATCGAGCGGGAGGTCGTGTTTTTCACCCAGTTTTCCGGCAAATGCAAAACGCAAGTAGGTGGTGTCCGCACCGGCGCGTGAGGACGATACATTGCGCGACATATACATGCCAATTAACGCAGTCGGTTCAAAATCGTGTGCGGACTCTTCCAACGCCTCGCGCACCACTGCGTGAGTCAGTGCTTCGCCTTCATCAAGATGGCCGGCCGGCTGGTTCAGGCGCAAGCCGTCGCTAGCTTGCTCTTCAATCATCAAAAAACGGCCCTCGCGCTCGATGATCGCAGCGACAGTAACGGAGGGCTTCCATACTTCAGTCATCATTATCCTTAACCTGCAACAGCCGCCATTTTACCGTGGCTGAGCAAAGCCTTCAGGGGATGGGGCAAAGATGCGAGTTGGCATTGCGAAACAGGGTGTTTGCGCAAAGTTGTCGATCTCTAAATTTTACGTGTAAGATTCCGGTAAGAAATTACAACTACAGGAGCTCTGAATGAGGCTAGGCATCCCCGTCGAAAGTCGGGACGGAGAAACACGCGTTGCGGCAACCCCGGAAACAGTCAAAAAACTGATCGCCGCCAAACATGAGGTGCTGGTCGAGTCAGGCGCCGGTATCAAATCCAGCATTACCGACGAGGCCTATGTTGCCGCCGGGGCTACGATCGCCGCTGCAAGCGACGTTTATGCCGCCGATGCGCTCCTCAAGGTGCGCGCGCCCAGCGCCGACGAGCGTGCTCGTCTGAAGTCCGGCACGGTGGTGGTCGGCATGCTCAATCCATTCGACGCAGACAATATTGCCGCCATGGCCGCTGCAGGGCTGACCGCCTTCGCGCTGGAAGCCGCGCCGCGTACCACGCGCGCGCAGTCAATGGATGTCTTGTCTTCGCAAGCCAACATCGCCGGCTACAAAGCCGTGCTGATGGCTGCCAATACGTATCAGCGCTTCATGCCGATGCTGATGACCGCAGCGGGTACCGTCAAGGCTGCGCGCATGCTGATCATGGGCGCCGGTGTTGCCGGTCTGCAAGCAATTGCTACCGCCAAGCGTCTGGGTGCCGTGATTGAGGCCTCCGATGTGCGTCCTGCGGTCAAGGAACAGATCGAATCGCTGGGTGCGAAATTCCTCGACGTACCCTTTATTACTGATGAAGAAAAGGAAATCGCCCAAGGCGTCGGCGGCTATGCCCGTCCGATGCCGGCCGACTGGATGCGTCGTCAGGCCGAGCTGGTGCATGAACGCGCCAAGCAAGCCGACATCATTATCACCACTGCGCTGATTCCGGGCCGCAAGGCACCGGTGCTGATCAGCGAAGAAACCGTCAAGGCCATGAAACCGGGTTCTGTCATTCTTGACATGGCGGTTGATCAAGGTGGCAATTGTCCTCTGTCCGAGTCCGGTAAAACGGTCATCAAGCACGGCGTGCACATCATCGGCGAAGGCAATCTGGCAGCGCTGGTGGCGGCCGATGCTTCGGCGCTGTATTCGCGCAACGTACTCGACTTCCTCAAGCTTATCGTCGACGGCGAAGGCAAGCTGGTCATCAACCGCGAAGACGACATCGTCGCGGCGACCTTGCTGTGTTCGGGCGGCGAAGTGCTGCGTAAATAAAAAAGACAGTAAGAGAAGACGTCTCGGCGTCGAAGAAAACGGAGAAAACACATGGAAGTCAGTCACACCATCATCAACCTGATCATCTTCGTGCTGGCGATTTACGTCGGCTACCACGTGGTCTGGACAGTTACGCCGGCATTGCACACACCGCTCATGGCGGTCACCAATGCCATTTCGGCGATCATCATCATCGGCGCCATGCTGGCCGCTGGCCTGACCGAAGGGCCGGTCGGCCGTATCGCCGGCACGCTGGCGGTTGCTCTGGCGGCGGTCAATGTCTTCGGCGGGTTCATGGTCACCCAGCGCATGCTGGAGATGTTCAAGAAAAAAGAACCCAAGACGAAGACAGACAAGGCGGGGGCATCAGCATGAGCATGAATCTGGTAACCCTGTTGTATCTGGTCGCTTCGGTCTTTTTCATCCAGGCATTGAAAGGCTTGTCGCATCCATCGACGGCGCGCCGCGGTAATGCCTTCGGCATTGCCGGCATGACGATTGCCGTTGTCACCACACTGGCGCTGATCATCAAGCTCAAGGGCGACATGCCCAGTTCCGGTATCGGCTTCTGGCTGGTGGCGGGCGGTGTGGTGGTCGGCGGTGGCATTGGCGCTTATCTGGCCAAGAGCGTCGAGATGACCAAGATGCCTGAACTGGTCGCAGCGATGCACTCGCTGATCGGCCTGGCGGCAGTCTGTATCGCCGTCGCGGCAGTCGCAGAACCTTGGGCGTTCAACATCGCCGCGCATGGCGAAGCGATCCCGCTGGGCAATCGCGTTGAATTGTTCATCGGTACCTTCGTCGGTGCGATCACCTTCTCCGGTTCAGTGATTGCGTTCGGCAAGCTGTCGGGAAAATACAAGTTCCGCCTGTTCCAGGGCGCGCCAGTGAGCTTCTCCGGTCAGCACATGCTGAACCTGTTGCTGGCGGTCGCGATGATCGGCTTCGGCGTGATCTTCGTGCTGACGCAACACTGGCTGCCGTTCATCATCATGGCCGCGATTGCCTTCGTGCTGGGCGTGCTGATCATCATCCCGATCGGCGGCGCCGACATGCCGGTGGTGGTGTCGATGTTGAACAGCTATTCCGGCTGGGCAGCCGCGGGTATCGGCTTCTCGCTGAACAACTCGATGCTGATCATCGCCGGTTCGCTGGTCGGCTCAAGCGGTGCGATTCTGTCGTACATCATGTGCAAGGCGATGAATCGTTCGTTCTTCAACGTGATTCTTGGGGGCTTCGGCGGCGATCCTGCTGCTGCAGTCGCAGGTGGCGCGCAGGCGCAACGTAACGTCAAATCAGGTTCGGCTGACGATGCTGCTTTCCTGATGGGCAACGCAGAAACCGTGATCATCGTCCCGGGCTACGGTCTGGCGGTGGCGCGTGCGCAGCATGCACTGAAGGAACTGACCGAGAAGCTGACCCACAAGGGCGTGATCGTAAAGTATGCGATCCATCCGGTGGCAGGTCGTATGCCGGGACACATGAACGTGCTGTTGGCCGAAGCCGAAGTGCCTTACGACCAGGTCTTCGAAATGGAAGACATCAACAGCGAGTTCGGTCAGGCCGACGTGGTGCTGGTATTGGGCGCCAACGACGTGGTCAATCCGGCAGCAAAGGATCCGAAGTCGCCAATCGCGGGCATGCCGATTCTGGAAGCCTACAAAGCCAAGACGGTCATCGTCAACAAACGTTCGATGGCTGCCGGTTATGCCGGTCTGGACAACGAACTGTTCTACATGGATAAAACCATGATGGTGTTCGGCGATGCCAAGAAGGTGATTGAAGATATGGTCAAGGCAGTCGAGTAAGTCGCCTTGATCTATCGGAAATAAAAAAGCCGCCGGAGTCAGATCCGGCGGCTTTTTTCATGGAGCGAAAAAAATTACTTGGTGCCGAAAATCCGGTCACCGGCATCGCCCAGACCAGGCACGATATAGGCATGGCTATCCAGATGCGAATCCAGCGAAGCGACGTACAGCTTCACGTCTGGATGCGCGTCATGGAATACCTGTACGCCTTCCGGCGCCGCCACCAGCGCGACGAAAATGATGTTTTCAGCAGTCACGCCGCGTTTCTTCAAAACGTCGACGGCGTACACGGCGGAATTGCCGGTCGCCACCATCGGATCGCACAGGATCATGGTGCGGTCTTGCAGGTCGGGCAGGCGCACCAGATATTCCACAGGCTGATGCTGGTCGTTGCGATATACGCCGATATGGCCGACACGCGCGGATGGAATCAACTCCAGCAAGCCATCGCTCATGCCAATGCCGGCACGCAGCACCGGCACAACGGCCAGTTTTTTACCGGCGATGACGGGCGCGTCATAAGTGACAAGCGGGGTTTCGATTGACTCGGTGGTCAGCGGCAAATCGCGCGTGATTTCGTAGCCCATCAGTAAAGTGATCTCGCGCAGCAGGTCGCGGAAGGTGCGTGTCGAGGTACGCTTGTCGCGCATGTGCGAGAGCTTGTGCTGGATCAGCGGGTGATTCAGGATGAACAGATTAGGGAAGCGGGGATCTTGTTTCATGGTCTTATTCGTTCAGGGCAGGGCCGCAGGGATGCGACGATACAGCATTGTCTCATGCCGGACGCTGCCTGCAAGGGTTTCCGGGCCGGGCGGCTGAACTACAGACTTATCGCCAACCGAACATCATTTGTTCCGCCAGAAGGCGTTTGGCGGGGGCTGCTACATCGATCAGGCCGAGCGACAAACCAAGCAAGGCTTGTGAAGGCGCACCATCGGGGGCGCTGGCAAAAACACGCGCCATCAGATCGGTCAGCTTGATGGTGGCGCTGCGGTCACGACGGCGTTGGGCTGCAAATTCTGCCAGCCCTGCCGTCCCTGATGCGTTGCGAGTGAGGGAGCCAGCCAGTACGACCGCATCGCGCAAGCCGAGGTTGAGTCCCTGGCCAGCAACCGGATGCAGGGTCTGCGCAGCATTGCCGATAGCGACCGTATGTGCCGAGGCGCCGGGTTCAGCGTTAAGGCCGAGCGGGTAACTGTTGCGCGCACTGCAGGTTGTAAAGCGGCCCACACGCGCACCAAAGGCTTCGCCGAGCGCGCGCAGAAAAGATGGTGCGTCCAGCGCCAATAAACGCTTGGCTGTCTCGGGACGTACACACCACACCAGAGCGTAACCATCATCCTGCGGCAACAGCGCCAGCGGACCTTCAGCGGTAAAGCGTTCGAAGGCACGATGATCGATACTGGCAGAGCTGGTGACGTGGGCAACGATGGCGACTTGTTCGTAGTCGCGCTGCAACGCCTTGGCAGTTTGTTCCGAGAACACGCCGCCTTCAGCCTGTACCACAACATTGGCGCTGAGTGTGCGGCCATCGGCAAGTTGCACTGAGGCTTGCGGGCCTTGTTCTTCAATCCCTGCAACCTCTGCAGGGCGCAGGACGGTCACGGCAGACGATGCCAGGGCCGTCGTCAATGCCTTCACCAGCGCGCCATAGCGCACCACATAGCCAAGCGCTGACAGGTTGTAGTCGTCGCGATTGATCAACGTGCGGCCGAAGTGCCCGCGCCGCGAGACGTGGATCTGGTGGATGGACGTGACTGCCGATGCCATCAATGGCCAGGCGCCGATGTCATGCAGGATTTGCTGGCTGCCATGGGACAGAGCAATCGTGCGCGGATCTTGCGCTGCATGTTCGGCGGCTTTGGCGTCGATCAGCGCAATACGCGCTGCGGACATGCCACGTTTGTGCAGCAAGGCGGCAGCGCTGAGGCCAACCGGGCCAGCGCCACAGATGATGACGTCGTAGTCCGGCGGCGACAGGGCGGTGTCGGTGGTGCTCATGAGTTTTGGGTCGTGGAAATTGGGAGCGGCTAAAGGACGACCTAAGCCGAACGCATCAGCGCTTCGATTTCTGCGACCTTGTTGGGGACGGCGGTCGTCAGGATTTCACAGCCGTCCGGCGTGACATGGGCATCATCTTCGATGCGAATGCCGATGTTCCAGTATTTCTCCGGCACGCCTTCTGCTGGACGCACGTAGATGCCTGGCTCAACCGTCAGCACCATACCAGGTTGCAGCGTACGCCATGGCTTGTCGCCGTTGCTATCGACCGGGTCGCGATATTCGCCGACATCGTGCACGTCCATGCCCAGCCAGTGACCGGTACGGTGCATGTAGAACTGGCGGTAGTCGCCCTTGGCAATCACATCGTCGAGCGAACCGACCTTGCTCTTGTCGAGCAAGCCGGTGTCGAGCATGCCTTGCGCCAGCACACGCACGGCGGCATCGTGGCCGTCCATGAAGCGCTTTCCGGGGCGGGTTTCGGCAATGGCAGCGTCTTGCGCAGCCAGAACGATTTCGTACAATTCCTTTTGCGGACCGGAAAACTTGCCGTTGGCCGGGAAGGTGCGTGTGATGTCGGATGCATAGCTGTCGAGTTCGCAGCCAGCGTCGATCAACACCAGATCACCATCTTTCAGTTCGGCATCGCTGGCACGGTAGTGCAGCACGCAGGCGTTGGCGCCGGTGGCGACGATGGAACCGTAAGCCGGATACTGCGAGCCGTTGTTGCGGAACTCATGCAGCAATTCGGCTTCCAGATGATATTCGCGCAGGCCGGGACGCGACAGGCGCATGGCGCGGCAGTGCGCTTCGGCGGATATGATGCCGGCGCGTTTCATGACGTCGATTTCACCGGCGTCCTTGAACAGGCGCATTTCATCGAGCAGCACGTTGACGTCGATAATGGACGACGGTGCGGATACGCCGGTACGCCCGAGTGCGCGCACGCTTTGCAGCCATTCCTGCACTTGCGCATCGCGTTTGGCGTCATGGCCCAGCGCATAGAACACGGCAGGCGCATCAGCCAGCAGTTGCGGCATTTCTTTATTCAGCGTATCCGTGGCGAAGGCTTCGTCGAAGCCGAATTGCGTGCGTGCCGCGTCAGGGCCGAAGCGGTAGCCGTCCCAGATTTCACGTTCGAGATTCTTGTCGCGGCAGAACAGGATGCTGCGGCTTTCTTTGCCCGGGCGGGCGATCAGGACGATGATGGCTTCCGGTTCCGTGAAGCCGGACAGGTAGTAGAAGTAGCTGTCGTGACGATAGGGGTAGTCGGCATCGCGATTGCGCATGACTTCGTGCGCGGTCGGGATGATGGCGACGCCACCACCTTTTGCTTGCATGTGCGCGATGAGCTTGGCGCGGCGGGCGGTGAAGGAGGCTATGGTCATGTTGGTACTTTCTTCCAGATCATCCGGATTATCTGCCGGCGAGGGGCGTATTCAATTCTTCCAGCTGTTCGACCGTGCCGACGTTAATCCATTCGCCACGATAAATCTCGCCGCCAACCTGGCCGCGCGATGCATATTCGCGCAGCAGCGGCCCGAGTTTTGCATGTTCGCCAGGAGTAATGGCATCAAACATTTGCGGCCGATACACGCCGATATTGGCGAAGGTATAAAGCGGTGATCCTTCGTTGGCGATCGAAAAGCTGTTCAACGCGAAATCACCGGTCGGGTGATGCGGCGGGTTCTTCACCAGATAGATCCAGGCAACGTCGCGCTTGTCCAATGGTATCGGATTTCCCCATAGATCGTTGTCTTCAAGCACGGTCTTGACCTGCTCGAAATCAAAATGCGGAATGTAGATGTCGCCCGAAATGGCGACGAAAGGATCTTCGCCCAGCAGACGGCGCGCCTTGGCGATGCCGCCGGCGGTTTCCAGCGCAGTACCTTCAGCCGAATATTGAATCTGCGCCCCAAACTGCGAACCGTTGCCCAGCGTCTCTTCAAACATAGGGCCGAGATGGGCGTGATTGATGATGATCTCCGTGATGCCGGCACGCACCAGATTCAGAATTTGCCAGACTATCAACGGTCGTCCACGCACCTTCAGCAAGGGCTTGGGACAGGTGTCGGTCAGCGGGCGCATACGCTCGCCGCGGCCGGCGGCAAAAATCATCGCTTTCATTGTTGGTGCTGCCTCAGAAGGTGTAGCCGACTTGCGGCGCTTTGTCTTCCAACTTTTCGATGAGTCTGACCAGCGGCACCAGCGCGGTATAGCGGCGTGCCGCCTTGAGCGTGTATTCCATAACCAGCGGCATGTCTTTCAGATAGGCATCCTTGCCGTCGCGATGGTAAAGACGTGCAAATATTCCCAATACTTTCAGATGGCGCTGCAGGCCCATGAACTCGAAATCGCGGTAGAAGGTATCGATGTCCGGGGCCACGGACAGGCCGGCGCGTTTGGCCCGTTCCCAGTACCGAATGACCCAGTCCAGCACCATTTCTTCATCCCACTGGATATAGGCATCGCGTAGCAACGAGACCAGATCGTAGGTGATCGGGCCGTAGACCGCATCCTGGAAATCGATGATGCCTGGATTGCCACTCGGCAGAACCATGAGATTGCGCGAATGATAGTCGCGATGCACATACACCTGCGTTTGCGCCAGATTGTTGGCGAGCAGGGTATCGAAGACTTTGCTCAGGGTATTTTTCTGATCATCGGTCAGCGTCACATTCAGGTGCTTGGTGAGGTACCAGTCGGGGAAAAGTTGCAGCTCGCGCGACAGCAGGGCGCGGTCGTACTCCGGCAGAACATCAGGCTTGCTCTGGGTTTGCAGCAGTATCAGCGCATCGATGGCATCGATGTACAGCTTATGTGCGGTGTCGTTGTTGAGCTGATTCAGATAAGTCGTCGAACCCAGGTCAGACAGCAGCAAAAAGCCGCGCTCAGCATCCTGTGCCAGGACCGACGGCACGGACACGCCGGTTTTGCCAAAGACTTCTGCGACGTGAATGAACGGGCGTACGTCTTCTTGCGGTGGCGGCGCGTCCATGACGATCAGCGTTTTTTTGTCGGGTGTATCCACGCGGAAATAGCGACGGAAACTGGCGTCGGCAGAGGCGGGTCGTAGCGTCTCGACCAGCGTCGGGGTTGCAGTCAGGGTTGGCAGCCATGCCTGCAGCAGGGACAGACGCGAATCGGTGGGGGAATTATTTAAAGACATGAACAATCAGAGGAATTCGTTTGATGATGTTGAGTTCCCATATAATAAGGGATTAAATCCAAAAAATCGCCTGCCATGGTGTTTGAACGCTTCTTTACATGATCCGCTTTTTTAAGTTTCCTTTTGGCCGTCTCGCCGACTTGCGGATGTCGCGTTTCTTTACGTCCCTTGTCGTGGCTGCCTCAGCGACGACCGTTTTGCCCATTTCTGCACAGGCGCAGACCACCCCGAACACGCAAGGCAAGCAGCCGAAAGCCGCCGACGACAAGGATTCGCCTGTCAATATCAGCGCTGAACAGATGACCGGTCGTCCTGACCGCCAGATCAATCTGGATCGCGACGTCGAAGTAGTGCGCGGCGAAACCACCATCAAGGCTGATAAAGCCGAATACCGCATCATCAAGGACGAAGTTGAGGCCACCGGTCACGTCTGGATGAAGCGTCTGCAGGATCGTTACACCGGCGACAAGGCCGTGATGAACATGGATTCCGGCAAGGGCTATGTTAACAACCCGACTTACCTGTTCGGTAAAAACGGTGGTCGTGGTAAAGCGGAAAAGATCGATTTTTTGTCTGACGATCAGGCATTGGTGACCGAAGGAACATACAGCACCTGTGAAGCGCTCGACCCGGACTGGTATCTCCAGGCATCCAAACTTGATCTGGACAGCGGCCGCGACGTTGGCACAATGCGCAGTGGCGTAGTGTATTTCAAGGGCGTGCCGATTCTTGGCGCACCGCTGATGTCGTTCCCGTTATCGGGCGAGCGCAAGTCGGGTGTGTTGCCGCCGACTTTCGGCGTGACCAGTACCGGGGGCGCAGAGCTGACGGTGCCTTATTATTTTAATATCGCACCCAATCGCGATCTGACTCTTTATCCGCGCTACATCGCACGTCGCGGACTGCTGTTGGGCGCAGATGCTCGCTATCTGGGTGAAACCTATTCGGGTGAGACACGGATTGAGGGGATTCAGGATCGTGTTACCGGAACTGGAAGATATTCGCTGTCAACGCTGCACACGCAGACGCTAGCACCCAATCTGGTGTTTGGTTGGAACGTCAACAAGGCGTCCGATAACGATTATCCGAGTGACTTTTCACACTCAGTGACCGCTAGTACCCAGCGATTGCTGACACGGGATGTTGGCCTTAATTACACCGGGGAATACTGGAGCGCAGCCGGTCATGTGACGAAGTATCAATTGTTGCAAGACGTCACTGCACCAATTCAAAAGCCGTATGATCGTTTACCACAGTTGAATTTAACCGCTGCCCGTCAGGATGTTGGTGGGTTCGATCTGAATTTTGCGTCTGAATTTGCTCGCTTTTCGAATACATTTACTGCGGGTACGTCAACAGGATCCGAAATGGTCGGAGGCGATCGTATGTACGCTACGCCGTCCATTTCTTACCCCATCATTCGTCCGGGTTATTTCATTACGCCGAAAGCATCGTTGGATGCGACAACCTATCGACTCAATAACGTTGCCGTCGGCGCACCGACCAATCTGACTCGTGTAGTGCCGACCTACTCCCTGGATGCAGGGATGACCTTTGAACGTGATACGAATATCTTTGGTCGTGATATGACCCAAACGTTGGAGCCGCGTTTGTTCTACGTTCGCACTCCTTATCGCGATCAGAGTCAATATCCGAATTTCGATTCGGGGTTGGCAGACTTCAACTTTGCGCAAATCTTCAGTGAGAATCGTTTTGTCGGTCATGATCGTATCAGCGATGCCAACCAAATCACCGGGGCGCTGGTGTCACGTTTCATTGAGGAAAATGGTCTAGAGCGTCTCCGTATGGCGGTTGGACAGCGGTTTTATTTTTCCGATCCCAAGGTTACGCTGGACGGCACAACATCGACAATCAACGGTAGTAAGTCCGATCTGTTGCTATCGTTGGGCGGCCAGATTTCCAATAAGCTCTCTCTCGACAACACCGTCCAGTACAGCGAAACTTTGCATCAGATGGTTCGTTCGACATTCGGCGGTCGCTGGCAGCCGGCACCGAAGAAGGTGCTGAACCTGACTTATCGTCTGGATAGAACCAACTCTACCGGCTTGCTCAAGCAGTTTGACGTCTCCGGACAGTGGCCGATCTCTCAACGCTGGTATGCTGTCAGCCGCATCAACTATTCCATCCCAGATAAGACCGTGGCAGAAGGTTTGCTGGGCATGGAATACAAGGCTGATTGCTGGGTCTTCCGTCTGGTCGCGCAGCGTATCCCGACATCGTCGACCAAGGCATCGACATCGTTCTTTATTCAGCTTGAGCTGAACGGCTTCTCGAAGATCGGTTCCAATCCGCTGGATGCCTTAAGCAGCAGCATTCCCGGCTACCAGCTTATTAATAAGCCCGACGACATTACCCGTTATTAATCGACATTTTTTATGAACGCTTCCTTCTCCATGCGCAATCATTCTTCTGTACGTATCACGTCCGGCATCGTTTTGTTGTGCATGTCGCTCGGCATGGTCGGCAGCGCCCAGGCACAATTCGCGGCGACAGCGACGCCCGCCGTTCCCGGCTTGACACCGCCACCAGTCAATCTGGTGCCTGCTGCTCCGGCAGCAGCGCCATCGCGGGCACCGCGTCCGGTTGACTCGATTCTTGTCGTGGTCAATAACGAAGTGATCACCCGCCAGGAGCTGGTGGATCGCCTGCGTCAGGTGGAAAAGCGCCTGACCGCACAAGGCATGGCGTTGCCACCGCGTACGCAACTGCAAAGCCAGTTGTTGGAGCGGATGATCGTTGAACGGGCCCAGACGCAAATGGCCAAGGAAAACGGCATCGTCGTTGATGACACCATGCTTGATCGCGCGGTCTCGCGCATCGCCGAGCAGAATAAATTGTCGATGGCGGATTTCCGGGTTCAGCTTGAAAAAGAAGGTATGGATTTCCCGGCCTTTCGTGAAGATATCCGTCGTGAAATCATCATGCAGCGCTTGCGTGAACGCGAAGTCGACAATAAGGTGGTTGTTACCGAATCCGAAGTCGACAACTACATGGCGTCCGACAACGGTGCTGCAAACAAGCGTGAAGATCTGAATCTGGCGCAAATCCTGATCCGTGTTCCGGAAAATGCATCGCCGGAACAAGTTGCGGCACGCCGCCAACGCGCAGAAGATGTCCTGCGCCAGTTGAAGACCGGTGCCGATTTCGCTAAAACTGCAGCTACCTATTCCGACAGCAACGATGCCTTGAACGGCGGCGATCTTGGCTGGCGCGGTCAGGACCGCTTGCCGCAATTGTTCCTTGATGCCGTGGCTAGTCTGAAACCAGGTGAAGTGTCGGCGATCGTCAAGAGCGGTAACGGTTTTCACATCGTCAAACTGATTGATCGTCGCGCCACCGGCGCTGCGAAGGCCGATGCGCCGGCCGTCGAACAAACGCACGCTCGCCATATTCTGATCAAGGTCAATCAAGTGGTGTCCGCAGCTGAAGCGCGCCGCAAATTGCTGGAGCTGAAAGAGCGTCTGGATCATAAGGCCGCTACCTTCGAAGAGCTGGCCAAGCTGTATTCCAATGATCTGTCGGCATCCAAGGGCGGCGATCTGGGCTGGATTTATCCTGGCGATACCGTGCCGGAATTCGAGCGCGCCATGAACGAACTGAAGCCAGGCGAAATCAGCCAGCCGATCGAATCGCCGTTCGGCTTCCACCTGATTCAGGTGGTGGAGCGCAAGACCGACGACGCGTCTAAAGAGCGTGCTCGTGCCGCTGCGCGCCAAGCTATCCGCGAGCGCAAGATTGACGAAGCGACCGAAGACTGGCTGCGTCAATTGCGTGATCGCGCTTATGTCGAATTCCGCACTGACGACAACTGATTTCCGATGTCCGATCTTCCCTCCGCAACGCGTTCTGAATCTCGCCAACGTCCTACGCTGGCGATTACCTGCGGAGAACCGGCCGGCATAGGGCCGGAGATTTCCATCCGAGCTGCATGGGAGCTGCGTGCTGAAGTACGCAGCGTGTTGCTCGGAGACGCTGCCTATCTTGCGCAGACGGCACACGGGCTGGACGCATCCATTGCGTTATCGGCGATATCGCTGCAAGCCTTCCGCAATACCGGTCTGCCCGATTTTCCACAAGATCGCCTCACCGTTATCGACTGTCCCGTCAACGAACCGATCGTGCCGGGCGTGCTGGATGCGCGTAACGGCCGTGCGGTTTTACAGGCACTGGATATCGCGGTCGAGGGAGCGCTGAAAAAGCACTTCGACGCCATTGTCACCGCGCCGCTGCAAAAGAGCACCATCAATGATGCCGGCGTGCCATTTACCGGTCATACCGAATACCTCGCTGAACGCACCGCCACGCCGCAGGTCGTCATGATGCTGGCAGGCGGTGAACATCCACATCTGCGCGTTGCGTTGGCGACGACGCATCTGGCGCTCAAGGATGTACCCGCAGCGATTACTTTCGATAGCCTCAGTAGAACGCTGGATATCATCCATGCCGATCTGCGCGATAAATTCGGCATTGCGAAACCGCGTATTCTGGTTACCGGGCTGAATCCGCATGCGGGTGAAAATGGTTATCTCGGACGCGAAGAAATCGACGTTATCATTCCGACGCTGGATGCGGCCAAGGCGCGCGGCATGGATGTGGCCGGTCCCTACCCGGCAGACACCTTGTTCCAGCAAAAATATCTCGAGCACGCCGACTGCGTGCTTGCCATGTATCACGATCAGGGCTTGCCCGTACTTAAGTTCGCTAGTTTTGGCCAAGGCGTCAATATCACGCTCGGTCTGCCCATCATTCGCACCTCCGTTGACCACGGCACGGCGCTTGATCTGGCGGCCAAGGGTTTGGGCGAGGCTGACCACGGCAGCATGATCGAAGCCATCAGGACTGCGGCGCTTATGGCCCGCGCCAAGAACTCTCTATGAAACACATTGCCCGCAAACGTTTTGGCCAGAATTTTCTGACCGATCAGACCGTCCTGTACGACATCATCAGCGCCATTGCGCCGAAAAAGGACGACATCATGGTCGAGATCGGTCCCGGCCTGGCAGCGATGACGAGCCTGTTGCTGGAGTCGCTTGATCACATGCACGTGGTTGAGCTTGATCGCGATCTGGTCGCACGGCTGCAGAAGCAATTCAGCCCGCAACGTCTGGAGGTGCATTCGGCGGACGCGCTGAAGTTCGATTTCACTTCGATTCCGGTGCCTGAAGGGCGCAAGCTGCGCGTGGTCGGCAACTTGCCGTACAACATTTCCAGTCCTTTGCTGTTCCATCTCGCCGAGCTGGCGCCACATGTTCAGGATCAGCATTTCATGCTGCAAAAGGAGGTGGTCGAGCGCATGGTCGCAGAACCGGGCGGCAAGGCTTTCGGACGTTTGTCCGTGATGCTGCAATGGCGTTATCACATGGAGCTGATGTTCGTGGTGCCGCCGACAGCGTTTGATCCGCCACCGCGCGTGGATTCCGCCATCGTGCGCATGATCCCGCTGGCGCAGCCGCTGGAATGTGATCAGTTCTTGTTGGAAGAGGTCGTCACCAAGGCATTCACACAGCGCCGCAAGGTCATCCGCAATTGCGTCGCGGGGTTGCTGACTGAGGCTGAACTGATCGACGCCGGCATCGATCCACAAGCGCGGCCGGAAGCTGTGCCTACGGAACAGTTTGTCGCACTGGCAAACGTACTCAAGAAAAAGCGCTCGACCTGACGGCCAGATAAGCAAATCCGCTGATTTGCTTATTTGCGGACGTCCTCTCGCGCGTCATCTACATGCTGCTTTCAGCAGCAAGCTATAAAGTCCATCGTCAACTCCTGATATGCGTGGACAATAAAACACATCGAGATAAAGCAGCCTCCAATTTCGCCATCGCAGCTGCATAGGCAGCTTGTGTCGAATGCTGGATGAAATGTCTCCTGCTGGCCCTGAACATTGCGTGATATCAGGAATTTCCTGATGGTCTGGCACACAGATGTCAGCTACTCTGCGGAAAAAATTGCCGCGCATCAATGTGACAGTGATGCTCACATCGCAGAAAATTCCGATCATTGATCCTGAGTGGTTGAAGCTTGGCCTGTCGGCGCGTAGTATCGTCAATACGCTTGGGCGGTAGGTCAGCGCCAGGCATGCCAGCCGTCAGCCAGTACGATTTATCTGCTCGAACATCAGCACTTCGCACTTCAATAAATAAAGGGGAAATGTATGCGCTTAACGAACTTGAAAATCGGGGCTCGCCTGAGTGTCGGATTTGGATTCCTGGTGCTGCTGCTGGTAGCGATGGCGCTACTCGGTGTGGCTCGTTTGTCTGCGCTCAATGAACAGATGGATGAAGTCATCAATGACAAATATCCCAAGACGGTATTGGCCAATGACATCATCAAAAACGTCAATGTCATCGCACGCTCCTCGCGCAACGTACTGTTGATGACAGATGCCGATGACCTCGGCAAGGAGATGCAGACTATCCGTCAGGCCAGCGATAACACCAAGGGGGCACTGGAGAAGCTTGACGCGCTCGTGACTGGAGACAAAGGTCGCGCACTCATCAAGACCATCCTCGATGCGCGCACGCAATACAACACCGGTCGCGACGAAGTCTTGCGACTGGTGGTCTCGGGTGCAAAGAACGAGGCGACCTTGCTGCTGCTGCAAACGGTGCGACCTCTGCAGTTGACGTACATGACGGCGATTGAAGCCTTGATCACGCATCAGAATGAACTGATGCAGATTGCTGGCAAGGAAGTCACCGACGAATACAAGGAGGCACGTGAGCTGGTGATCGCCTTGAGCGTGATTGCGATCATCTTTGCTGGATTCACAGCTTGGCTTGTCACCCGCAGTATCACATCGCCGTTGAGCCGCGCCGTCAAAGTGGCCGAGACCGTTGCTGCAGGTGATCTGACGTCGCAGTTCGATAGCAGCAGCAAAGACGAAACAGGGCAATTGCTGCGCGCGCTGCGCTCAATGAATGACAACCTGCTCAATATCGTCAGTCAGGTGCGTCACGGCACGGACACAATTGCCACCGCCTCGTCGCAAATCGCTACCGGTAATCTGGATCTTTCCAGTCGTACCGAACAGCAAGCCAGCTCGCTGGAAGAGACCGCATCCTCGATGGAAGAACTGACCTCCACCGTCAAGCAAAACGCAGAAAATGCGCGTCAGGCGAATCAGCTCGCGGTATCGGCCTCAGCGGTTGCCGTCGAAGGCGGAAGCGTGGTCGGCAAGGTAGTGCACACGATGGAATCAATCAATGCGTCGTCGAAGAAAATTGTCGACATCATCAGCGTGATCGATGGCATCGCTTTTCAGACCAATATCCTTGCGCTGAATGCCGCCGTTGAGGCAGCACGTGCCGGCGAACAAGGCCGGGGCTTCGCCGTCGTCGCATCGGAGGTCCGTACACTGGCACAACGCAGCGCCGCGGCAGCAAAGGAAATCAAATCATTGATCGATGATTCGGTGGAGAAAGTCGACTCCGGCAGCAAGCTCGTCGAGCAGGCCGGACAGACCATGAACGAAGTCGTCGCCAGCGTCAGACGCGTCACCGATATCGTTGGCGAGATCACCGAAGCCAGCCGTGAGCAAAGCGAAGGTATTGAACAAGTCAATCAGGCCGTGACACAAATGGATCAGGTGACGCAGCAGAATGCTGCACTGGTGGAAGAGGCTGCGGCCGCTGCCCAGTCGTTGCAAGATCAGGCCAGCAATCTGTCACAGATTGTCGGTGTGTTTAAGATCGACAGCAATCGCCTCACGCATGCATCCTCGTCGGCAGCAATGCCTGCATCACCTCGGTCACACGATGTGACACCCAAGGCGCCGGCACTGGCGCGCAAGGACAATGCACCGCGTCTGCCGGCCGCACGTACAGCTACGACAGCAACAGCCAAAGAAGACGATTGGGAACAGTTCTAAGCTGTATCTTGGGCGCATAGATTGATCTGACCGGGCAGCCGGATGGCCCGGTCAGGTTGAGGTCGCATCAATGTTAGTCTTAGTTTCAGCGTCAGTCTGCGCCGGTGGAGCATAATGCATCGCTTCCGCCGGCGGCAGCGCCGCCGCAAAATACCAGCCTTGCACGATATCTATGCCGCAGGTGCTGACAAAATCCAGTTGTTCCTTTGTTTCCACGCCTTCTGCCACGAGCCGGTAATCGAAAGCTTTCAGCAAGCCGCACAGTTCCCGGTACAGAAGTTCGCCGCGTGGTGTGGCGCTGTCTGCGACCAGACTGCGATCCAGCTTGACGCTATCGATACCTAGTTTGTGCAGTAACGCCAGATTGGAATAACCGGTGCCGAAATCATCGATCGCCAGGGTCACGCCGTTGTCGCGCAGCATGCTGACGTTGCGCACAAGATCGGAAAACTGATCAGTGAACGAGCTTTCCAGCATTTCCAGATTCAGGTGGAACAGGCTGGTGTCGATGCGCGCCAGCAAGGCTTTCACTTTTTCTTCTGAAGACAGAAAATCGGCAGTCAGGTTGAGGCTGATGCGTGGTTCGAAGCCTTGCGCCTTCCATTGGTGCAGATCTTCCAGGGCTTGGTTAATGACCCAGTTATTGAGGGCATTGGAATAACCTGCATTTTCTAGTTTCTCAATAAACCACGGACCGATGATTTTGCCATCCGGCATGCGCAACCGCAACAGAGCTTCGAAGCCGTAGAGTTGCATGCTGCGCACGTCGATCTGCGGTTGATACCAAAGCTCCAGCTTGCCTGCCGCCAGCAGTTTGAATGCCTCCATGGCTTGCGCATGCGATTGCATGACTTGCTGCTGCCGATGAAAGTATCCTTCCTCGGTGACCTCCAACTGAGCGTCGGGCAACTCATCGGTGGCGAATACTTTTTTCAGTTTTTGCCGGATCGAGTCGCCGCTTTCCAGCGCCAAAAACGGGTAGTACATGCCCGCGCCGATGATCAGCATCAGCAACTGAAAACCGATGGTTAGCAGACTGCCGCCACCGGCGTGCCATGCATTAATGCCAAAGGGAACGATCCAGTGCACATTCTCGACCAGCGGTATCAGATCCAGCGCGGCAACCGTATACGCCAGCCAGAATCCGACCAAGGGAAACCCGATGAAGGGTACCAGCAGATACGGATTGAAGACGATGGGATAACCAAAGATCAGGATGTCGTTCAGGTTGAATAATTGCAGCGGCAGTGAAATCTTGGCGACCACACTCTGACGCATGGTGTGGCGTCGCAAGAAGATGGCGACCATCATCGAGAGCGTACCGCCGGCGCCACCGAACAGTACGAAGGTATTGAGCAGACTGCCCAATGTGAACTGATGGATGACAATCTGATTCAGGTCGTTGCCATACATCAGGCTGGTGTAAACATAATTGCCGTGTATGCCCAGAAACCAAAGCACATGTACCGCCACGACGCGAATGCTGCCCTGAACCAGCACGGGTAAATGTGTCAGGTAGTCACCAGGACTGCTGATCGAGCTGATCAGCAGTGACGATAGCCAATGCCAAAGCAAGCCGTTGATCAGCACGATGCACACTGCCGGCAAGATGCTGTTGATGCTGGTTGCCAGCAAATGGCTGACTTCTTTGCCATTGATTTGCAAAAAACGGCAACGTCGTATCATCACCAGCAAAAAGATCGACAACAGCGGAAGCAGAATGCTATACACGCTAGGCAGAACCGATGCCACCGTGCTGTCGCTGGCAGCAGCCATGGGCGCCACCACGACCGCGAAGCTTACGCCGCTGATCAGCGCACCCACCAAGGGATCGATACGGCGATGACGCGCCAGTTTGTAGCCAAGCAGCGTCGCCACGGCGAACGGCAGCGCGCGTTTCACCGGAAAGGAAATGAGCTGGACGACGCCATAGATGCTGTGCTGGCTGCCACTGTCCGGGATCAGTGTTGACGCCAGATCCAGCAGCGACATCAGCATGTAGAGCGGCAGAATAGTGATGAACGTCTCGCGCATCACCAACAAGGTGCCGGAGACTTCACGCAACAGGCGGCTGTTTTTTATGGCGACGAGCATTGTTCTTGTTCCATCTTATTGTCCATCACACTTTTTGTGTGCGATTGGGCGGATCGCTGATGTGCTGCACGTTCTGGCAAGTGTCTCCCTTGTATGGCCTTCGCCAGAATAGGCGAACTTGCTGCCGTCATGGTAAAGGAAAGACGATGGATATGTTTGCTTGTCGCTGCGTCGCAACTAATGCCATCTTGCCATTTGATATCTCTCTACGCCGCCTGAGGTCCGGCAAGCCGCGCCGAACAGCGCTACAATCTTGCACTCCGATAAGTTCTTAGGCAAAAGGCTCACTATGCGTATTCTGCACACCATGCTGCGGGTTGGCGATCTGCAACGCTCCATCGATTTTTACACCAAGGTATTAGGCATGAAGTTGCTGCGCACCAGCGACAATCCGGAATACAAATACACGCTGGCTTTTCTCGGCTATGGCAGCAATCCTGAGCATGCCGAACTGGAACTGACCTATAACCATGGCGTCGACAAGTACGACATGGGCACCGCCTATGGCCATATCGCCGTATCGGTCGATGATGCTTACAAGGCGTGTGATGCGGCGCGCAACTCCGGCGGCAACGTGACGCGCGAAGCAGGCCCGGTCAAGGGCGGCACCACCGTGATTGCCTTCATTACCGATCCGGACGGCTACAAGATCGAGTTCATTGAGCGTAAAGACAGCGAACCGGGCAAGGGACTGTAAGCAGGATTGCCAGGCGCGTATTGCGTAGGCGAGCGCTTACTGCAAAAAGAAAAAGGCCTGCTCGTACTGGCGCGATCTCGCACCGTATGAGCAGGCCGTTCAGAAAATCAAAAGGTCAGAAAATCGGCAGGGTTTCCGGGGCGCTTTCGCGCAATGCCCGCTTTGCCGTTTCAAATTCAGGGAAGATGGATTGCACGGTCGCCCAGAAGCGCGGGCTGTGGTTCATCTCGCGCAGGTGCGACAGCTCGTGCGCGATCACATAGTCAATCAGCGGCAGGGCAAAATGCATCAGGCGCCAGTTCAGGCGGATGCGTCCATCGGCTGTGCATGAACCCCATTGCGTCGTCGCTGACGACAGGGCGAAGGACTGATACGTCACGCCGAGTTTCTCTGCGTAAATCGGTAGACGGGCGGCGAAAGTTTCTTTCGCGCGTGCCTGCAACCAGCCTTGCACGCGGTCTTTCAATTGCTGCTCGCCGGCGTCGGCCGGCAGACCCACCGTCAATTCCAGCGTCTCTGCGTCGTACGCAATACCGGCCGCCTGGTTGGCACGGATACGCAACGTCACGTCCTGGCCGAGATACGGCAGGGTCGCGCCGTCGCGCCATTGCATTTGCGGTTGCAAGCGGCGTGCCGAGCGTTCGCGGCGTTCGTTGAGTTTGGTGAAAATCCAGCGCTGCTTTTCGCGAATGGCATTCTCGATCTCGCCCAGCGTCACCCATTTCGGCGCTGTCACGCGTAGACCTTCGTCACTGATCAGGAAACCGATCGAGCGGCGCTTGGAGCGCAGCAAGGCATAGTCGATATGGTGCTCGCCCAGCTGGATGCGACGCATACCTTCGGCCGGGCGGCCGATAGGAGGCGACATCGGCGGCAGCGGAGACTGATGCGTCAGCTCTGGTGCGGGGATGTATGTCTCGGGTTCGACAAACGCCGGTGGCGGGTTTTCCTGCTTCGTCTCAAGCGGCGTCGGGGTGAAGAAATCCAGTTGCAGCGTCAGCTGGTTAGGATCGGGCTGTGAATGACGAAGCAGTTTCAATGTATTGGGGCCGATGGTCAGTTCTTTTTATCTACAGCGGCATAAACCGCCGGGGAAATCACGCGCATCTCCGATTCTATCCAATTTTCGACGCGTTGGCTTAATTGTGCGGGATCCAGGCCTTCCGGCGAGATCGGCTTGCCGATCGATACGGTAATAATTCCCGGTTTTTTGACGAATGATCCCTTGGGCCAGCACTCGCCGGCATTGACCGCAATCGGTACGACCGGCGTGTTGGTTTCTACCGCCAGCCGCGAGCCGCCATGCTTGTACTTGCCTACCTGACCCACGGGAATACGAGTGCCTTCCGGGAACATGATCACCCATTGGCCATCGGCCAGGCGCTTGCGGCCTTGCACGACCACCTGGGCGAACGCGTCGCGCCCCTTGCTGCGGTCAATCGGAATCATGCGCAGCAACGCAATACCCCAACCGAAGAAAGGAATGTAGGTTAGCTCTTTCTTGAACACGAACACCAGCGGACGCGGCATGATGATCAGGTAGAAAATTGTTTCCCATGCCGACTGATGTTTTGACAACAGAATCACCGGCGCATCCGGCAGGTTTTCCATGCCTTTGACCTGATAACGAATGCCGCAGATCACGCGTGCGGCCCAGATCACGATGACATTCCAGCGCGACGTTAGGTAATAGCGCTTGGCGTAAGGAAACGGTGCAAACAGGATGCAGGCCATTGACCAGATGACCGTGGTGACGGTCATGATCAGTGTGAACAAAACGGAACGCAAAAACAGGTTGATACGCAAAATTCAATCTCCCTTGTACGATTCGGTCGGGCTCGTCATCGCGAAGCCCGGACAGAACCTAAACCGACACTTCTACCGGCGCTTTTAAGATGAAGTCGACCACGCTGGCGAGATCGGGATAGACGAGTGTTCCTGGCGGCAGACCGCCTTTTTCGCGTGTCTTTTCGCCCTTGCCGGTCAATACCAGATAGGGCGCGCAGCCGGCCTTGAAGCCCGCCTGCAGATCGCGCAACGAATCGCCGACGGTGATCACGCCGCCACGCAGGCTGACGCCGAAACGCTTGGCGATTTCATTGAACATGCCTTCCTTGGGTTTGCGGCAATCGCAATTGTCGTCGGCGGCATGCGGGCAGAAAAACACGGCATCGATATCCGCGCCTACCTGCTGCGCGGCGTTGTGCATTTTTTGATGGATCGCATTGAGCGTCATCATGTCGAACAGACCGCGTCCCACGCCGGACTGATTGGTCGCTACGACCACACGATAACCAGCCTGATTCAGGCGAGCGATCGCTTCCAGCGAACCCTTGATGGGGATCCACTCTGCCGGCGACTTGATGAACGCGTCCGAGTCGTGATTAATCACGCCATCGCGATCCAGAATGATCAGCTTCATGTTCTTCTTACCCTCTATCCCTGAGAACCGTATGAGCCCTGTGAATCTTAAGCCGCCAGCTTGGAAATGTCCGCAACCTGGTTGAGCATCTGATGCAGCTCGGCCAGCAATGCCTGGCGATTGTTGCGCAGCTGTTCGTCTTCGGCGTTGACCATGACGTCATTGAAGAAGGCGTCGACGTTCTGGCGCAATTGTGCCAGCGCTTTCAACGCGCCGCTGAAGTTGCCCAGGGCATATGCGGCATCGACTTGCGGCTTCAACAGCAGCATGGCCGAGTACAGCGCCTGTTCGGCAGCTTCGCGCAGCAGGCCATTTTGTACCGTACCCGTCACACCACCTTCGATCTTTTTCAGAATGTTGGTGATGCGCTTGTTGGCGGCAGCCAATGCTTCGGCTTCCGGCAATGCGGCAAAGGCTTGCACCGCGTCGAGACGCTCGGTGATGTTGTCCAGGACTTCTGGCTGTTGCGCGACCACGGCTTCGATTTCGTTTGGCGAATAATTGCGCTCGCGCAGCATGCCGCGCAGACGATCATAAAAGAAGGCGCGGACGTCAGCGCTCGGATCCTTGAAGTTGCTGTTGCCCGCGAACAGCGCAACCGCTTCCTTCAACAAAACAGGGATCGCCAGCGGCAGGCGTTTTTCAACCAGCATGCGCAGGATACCCAGTGCATGGCGGCGCAGTGCAAACGGATCTTTGTCGCCGGTTGGCTGCAGGCCGATGCCCCAGATACCGACCAAGGTTTCCAGCTTGTCCGCCAACGCGACGGCAGTGCCTGTGGCTGATGCCGGCAAAGCGTCGCCGGCGAAGCGCGGTTGATAGTGTTCGGATGCTGCCAGTGCGACTTCGTCCGGCTCGCCGTCGTGGCGCGCGTAGTAGGTGCCCATGATGCCTTGCAGCTCAGGGAACTCGCCCACCATATCGGTCAGCAGGTCGGTCTTGGCCAGCAAGGCGCCGCGTTCGGCCAGCGCCACATCGGTACCCAGCAGTTTGGCAATTGCGCCGGCTAGCGCCTTAACGCGCTCGGTGCGTTGCAACTGATTGCCCAGCTTGTTGTGATACACCACGTTGCCCAGTTGCGGCACGCGGTCAGCCAGCGATTTCTTCTTGTCTTGTTCAAAGAAGAATTTTGCATCCGACAGGCGTGGGCGTACGACGCGCTCATTACCTTGAATGATGTGACGCGGATCCGGCGTTTCCAGATTGGAGACGATCAGGAAGCGCGAACGCAGCTTGCCGTTGGCATCGGTCAGCGCAAAATATTTCTGATTGGTCTGCATGGTCAGGATCAGGCATTCCTGCGGCACGGCCAGGAATTGATCGTCGAATTTGCATTCGTAGACCACCGGCCATTCGACCAGCGCAGTGACTTCGTCCAGCAGCGATTCAGGCATCAGCACCTTGTCGTCGCCCGCCTTGCCAAGCAGATCGAGGCGAATTTTTTCCTTGCGCTCGTTGAAGCCGGGAATGACCTTGCCTTTGCTGATCAGCGTCTCGACATAGGATTCCGGCGAGTCGACCGCGATCGCGCCTTGCGACAGGAAACGATGCCCCTGCGTGATCTTGTCCGCATCCAGACCGAGGATGTTCAGCGGCACGACGGTGGCGCCATGGAGGGCGATCAGACTATGTGCGGGACGCACGAAGTGCACGGTGTCGCCGGCGGCGCGGCCATGCTGGCGCTGATAGCTCATGACCTTGGGGATCGGCAGCTTGGCGACCGATTCTTCCAGCGCAGTTTGCAAGCCGATTTGCAGGGCCGTGCCCTTGGCGGTATAGGTGTAGAAGAAGCTCTCGGCCTTGCCGTCCTGTGCGCGTTCCAGCTGATCCGGCGTGATGACGGTGACGCCGACCTGGGCTGCCAGCGCAGCGAGTTTCTTGACCAACGGTGCGGATGGACGGCCTTCAGCATCGAGCGCGACGCTGACCGGCAGCACTTTTTCGCGGATCGATTTATCCAGCGAGGTGGCGCGCACCTTGGTGATGGCAACCGCCAGGCGACGTGGTGTTGCGTAGGCCGTGGCGACTGCGCCGTCTTCGAGGAAGTCGCGTGCTTTCAGTCCGTTGAAAATGCCGTTGGCAAAAGCGTCGCCCAGTTTGGCGAGTACTTTCGGTGGCAGTTCTTCAGTCAGGAGTTCTACTAAAAGTGTTTGAGTCATTTTCTATTTTCTTGCCAATTCTTGCTTGTCTGGCGCAGCAGTTGAACACAGCTGCTGCGCGATCCGGTCAATACTTGTTCAGGCGTTCAGGTGATCAGGCAGCCTGGGGTGCAGTCGCTGCGGCGTCAGCCATCGGGAATCCGAGACGTTCGCGCGATTCGAAATACGCCTGCGCCACGGCACGCGACAGATTGCGAATGCGGCCGATGTAGGCAGCGCGCTCGGTCACCGAAATCGCACCGCGTGCATCGAGCAGATTGAAGGTGTGCGCCGCCTTCAGGATCATTTCGTAAGCCGGCAGTGCCAGCGGGACTTCCAGCAGGCGCTTGGCTTCTGATTCGTAGTTGCCAAACAGCGAGAACAGGAAATCGGTATTCGAGTATTCAAAGTTGAAAGTCGACTGCTCGACTTCGTTCTGATGGAACACATCGCCGTAGGTCAGGTTCTTCTTGACGCCGTTTTCAACCCATTCGGTCCATACCAGGTCGTAGACGTTTTCCACACCTTGCAGGTACATCGCCAGACGCTCAATGCCGTAGGTGATTTCACCCAGCACCGGCTTGCAGTCGAGACCGCCGACTTGTTGGAAGTAAGTGAACTGCGTCACTTCCATGCCGTTGAGCCAGACTTCCCAGCCCAAGCCCCAGGCGCCCAGTGTTGGGTTTTCCCAGTCGTCTTCGACGAAGCGCACGTCGTTTTGCTTCAGATCCAGGCCGAGCGCTTCCAGCGAGCCGAGGTACAGATCGAGGATGTTCTCAGGCGCAGGCTTCAGCACAACCTGATATTGGTAGTAGTGCTGCATGCGATTCGGGTTTTCGCCGTAGCGGCCATCCTTCGGGCGGCGCGATGGTTGCACATAGGCGGCACGCCAAGGTTCAGGTCCGATGGCGCGCAGGAAGGTCGCAGTATGCGACGTGCCGGCGCCGACTTCCATGTCGTACGGCTGGAGCAATGCGCAACCTTGCGCATCCCAATATTCTTGCAGCTTGAGAATGATCTGTTGAAATGTGAGCATCTTTTTTGTGGTCGCCGGTGATGGCAGGCAAGGAATTGCTAAAACCCTGAATTTTAGCGGTTTTTGGAGTGCTTATGCGCCCCGCATCGAGGATAGAACCGAATAAGGCGAGGAAATTGCGCTGAAACCTCAGCGCTTGCGGCGGGATAGCAGCCATGCCGCTGCCAGCGAGACAATTGCCAGCGCCAGCATCAGCTTGTTGCCGAACAGAATGTACGGCGTCTGGCCCTGATAGCCTTGCACCGATGCACTCAGCATATTGCGTGTGTAGGGCTGCAATTCGGAGATCACCTGCCCGTTTGGCCCGATCACGGCGGTCGCGCCGGTATTGGTTGAGCGCAGCATCGGACGACCGGTTTCCAGGGAGCGCATCTGCGAGATCTGCAGATGTTGTGGTAAGGCGATGGAATTGCCGAACCAGGCGATATTCGACAGATTCAGAAGAATGCTGGCCTGTGGCAGACCGGCGTAATAGGCACCAGCCAACTGGGTGGCGATTTCTTCGCCGAACAAATCCTCATAGCAGATGTTTGGCATGACCCATTGCTGTTTCACTGCAAACGGCAGTTGCAACGGGTTACCGCGCGTCATGTCGCCGAGTGGAATGCTCATCATATCGACAAACCAGCGGAAACCGAACGGGATGAATTCGCCGAAAGGCACCAGATGGTGCTTGTCATAGCGATAAGGACTTTTGGCGCTGGCCGGATCGGGAGAAAAACCGATCACACTGTTGGCGTACTGGTTGGGGCCGTCAGACAGAGGAATGCCCAGCGCGAGATGGCTGCCGGAGGTCTGGACGAAACGGATCAACCGCGCCAGATAATCTGGCGGCAACTGCTGCGGCAGCAGCGGTACGGCGGTTTCTGGCGTGGCGATCAGATCGGCGGGCGCGCTGCGGATCATCTCGTCGTACATGTTCAACGTAGACAGCAGCGCTTCGTTGGAAAATTTCATTTCTTGAGGAATATTTCCCTGCAGTAAGCGCGCTGTGATTGGTTGGCCGACAGGTGTTGTCCATTGCACCAAATGCAAGGCTGCGCCTGCACATGCCAGCAATACTGCCAGCACTGCGGGCAGGATGCGTCGACCTGAACGCAGGCTCACCATCGCCAGACAGCCGGCGATGACGGCTGCAATCCAGGCCAGGCCGTAGACACCGGTGATGGGAGCAAAACCAGCTAGTGGGCCGACGTTATGCGCGTAGCCGGAAGTGAGCCAGGGAAATCCCGTGAACAGCCATCCGCGAACCCATTCCGACAAAGCCCACAAGGCTGGCAGCACCAGCAACAGCAACACGGCGGACGATATCTGCCAGCGCTGTCTGGCCCAACCTGCCAGTCCTGCTGTAAGCGCTGCATAAATGCCGAGATAGGCCGCCAGCAAGCCGACTGCCAAAGCCGCCATCCATCCCGCCATGCCACCATAGTCGTGCATGCTGATGTACAGCCAGTGCACGCCGCAGGCCGCCCAGCCAAAGCCATACAGCCAGCCGGTAAGTGCATTGCGCCTGAACGACGTTGTGCGGCTGATCTGGCGGAACAGCCACGCCAGCGTCAGAATCTGAATCGGCCAGATGTTGAAGGGCGCGAAGGCCAGAACATTGAGCACGCCTGCCAGCAAAGCGATGAGCGGCGTCCACCTTGTCGCCGCAGTTGACGTTTCAACCTGAGGGGACGAGGCGGACGCAGTCAGGGCATCCGTTGCAGTGTCTGTGCCGTCGGTGGAGTGAGTCGGGAGGTTCACGCAGGGAAACTTATTCTTCCTCGGCTGCCGGGTTTTCCGGCAGTTTTTCCACCAGCAGCACGTGTGCCTGGCGGGCGTCGGCGCGCAGCACTTCGAAGTGCATGCCGGCGATGTCGAACTCGTCGCCCTTGCGCGGCACGCGGCCGAGATGGTTGGCGACCAGACCGCCGATGGTGTCGGCATCTTCGTCGGAGAATTCGGTTTCCAGGGTTTCGTTGAACTGGGTGATTTCTGTCAGACCCTTGATGCGCCAGCGTGGGCCGTTGGCACCGTCCTTGATGGCAAGGATGTTGTCTTCTTCTTCGTCAAAATCGTATTCGTCTTCGATATCGCCGACGATTTGCTCCAGCACGTCTTCAATCGTGATCAGACCAGCAACGCCGCCGTACTCGTCGACGACGATGGCCATATGGTTGCGATTGGCACGGAAGTCGCGCAGCAACACGTTGAGGCGTTTCGATTCGGGGATGAAGACGGCGGGGCGCAGCATGTCGCGCACGTCGAAAGAGTCTTCCGCGTAATAACGCAGCAGATCCTTGGCCAGCAAGACACCGATCACCTTGTCGCGCTCTCCTTCGACAGCCGGAAAGCGGGAATGCGAAGTCGACAGCACTTCCGGCATCCAGGTTTCGATCGGTTTGGTGATGTCGATGGTGTCCATTTGCGAACGCGGCACCATGATGTCGCGTACGGCCAGATCGGATACCTGAAACACGCCTTCAATCATCGACAGCGCATCGGCGTCAATCAGATTGCGCTCGTGGGCGTCTTGCAGGACTTCGAGCAACTCTGCTCGGTTTTCAGGTTCAGGGGAGATGAGTGCAGTGAGACGTTCAAATAAAGAACGGTGTGGTTTAGCGTCAATGGATTTGACGCTACTAGGGTGATCTTGCATATGGCGTGAGCCGTGGGTCCGACGTTGTTTCGATGAGCCATAGGATACAACAAATATATGACAAATCTACTAAAACGCGATTTCGCGCTCTGAGCGAACAACGAATGAAGCAGACGGAATGTCGCAAATAACAACAGTTTCCGGATGGACATGTCCGCAGCATGCGCATGCCGCGAACATGTCGAAAGAAACGAAGGGTGATTACTTCTTCATTTCGTCCTTGGCCATGCCGTCTTTCGCCATACCATCCTTAGCCATGCCGTCTTTGGCCATGGAGTCCTTGCTCATGGAGTCTTTCTTTTTCATCTTGTCTTTCTTCATGCCGTCTTTTTTCATGCTGTCCTTCGACATCGAATCCTTGGCCATGTCGTCCTTGGCCATGGTGTCAGCAGCGTAGGCGCCCGAAACGGCAGCCATCATCAAACAGGCGAACAGAGTAGAGAGTGCTTTTTTCATGTGGAGCTCCTAGAAATAAAAAATGGTAAAAAAGTGGCAAAAGCGCCATGAACCCGGCAATGACTTGGCAACTTGCTAAGCACCGCCGAACCAGTTGTACCCCTGGTCTTCCCAGTAACCGCCGGGGTAAGTGTTGGTTACTTCGATTGAAGCAATATGCTTCGGATTCTTGTAGCCCAGTTTGGTGGGCATGCGCAGCTTCATCGGGAAGCCATACTTCGGCGGCAGAATTTCGCCGTCGTAGGTCAGCGTCAGCTGCGTCTGTGCGTGTAGCGCTGTCGGCATGTCGATGCTGGTGTAATAGTCATCGGCACAGCGGAAGGCGATGTACTTCGCATTCAGGTCGGCGCCGATATGCTTCAGGAAGCCGGCAAACGGGACGCCGCCCCAGCGGCCGATGGCGCTCCAGCCTTCCACGCAGATGTGGCGCGTGATCTGCTCCACCTGCGGCAAGCGACGCAGCTCCGGCAGCGTCCAGGATTTCTTGTTGCTGACCAGTCCTTTGATGTCCAGGCGATATGCATCTCCGTCGACTTCGGTGATCTCGTCTTCACCGTAAAACGCATTGAACGGAAAAGGCCGTGTGATCATCGACGCCGGATAGGTCGGCGCCATCTTGTTCGGATCAAACAGCCATGCTTGCACGCCGTCGTTCATGCGAGAGATATTGGTGAGCATGCGGTTGACCGATTCGTTATCGGTGATCTCGCAGCCGGTCAGCAGCGACAGGCCTCCCAGTGTCAGCGCGCGTTTGCCGAACAGACGGCGCGAAGGCATGGCCAATTCGAGTTCACGGCGCGCGTCCTTGATGATGAGTTCGCTATCCAGCGAGGAGGACAGGCGATTGGGTTTCTTGATCATGATGATGTCCTCCTTAGCGTCCGCGCAGCATGGCGAGCAGGGTGCGCGGTACCAGCGCCACCATGACGATGTGCACGACGATGAACAGCACCAGAAAACTCATCGCGAAAAAATGCACGATGCGCGCATTGTCAAAACCACCCATCAAGTCGCGCAGCAAGGGAAACTGCACCGATTTCCAGATCGCCAGACCGGATACCACAATCAGAATGAGATCGGCGATGACGGACAGATAAGCCAGCTTTTGTACCGCGTTATAGTGATCGAGCGACGCGTGCTGCAGCTTGCCTTTCAGCGCTTGTACAAAGTCACGCAGCACTTCCTTCGGGCGCAACGGAAAGAATTTGCGTTGCGCACGTCCGCTCAGCAGATTGAGTGAGAGATACACGAGTCCGTTGATCGCCAGCAGCCACATCGCAGCAAAATGCCATTGCAATGCGCCGCCCAGCCAGCCGCCCAGCGTCCATTCTTTTGGAAACACGAAGGGAAAAATGGGCGAAGCATTGTAGATGCGCCAGCCGCTGGCGATCATGATCACGACAGAGAAGGCATTGATCCAGTGCGTTACGCGCAACCACAGCGGGTGCACTGTCTTGGCGGGCGGAACGTCTGGGGTGGTCGGCATGACCGATAGGGAAGCTTTCACAATCGTCTCCTGATTACATAGTGCGATGCAAAACGTCTTCGATCAGATTCGTGTGAGGCGTTTTGCGATTCTATGCCCCTTGGTCGTAGCGATCGGGTGATTTCTTACAGGCGGAGAGAAAAAAATGAAAACGGCAGGACATTTTGCCAACACTTAAAAAATTTAGCGAGAAAGTGGTCAGCAAAATGTAAGAATTCGGGGCGATTGCCGACTAAACGATATGGAACCGGCGAATTGGGTGACGGCGCGTCATCTACAATGACGTCACTGGAGAGAATAAATGAAATGCAAGGAAGCACACCGCGTCTTGTGCGAGGCGCAAGACAATAAACTATCGTTTGCCCGAAGGCTGGCGCTGCGCTGGCATCTCGCTATTTGCGACCGTTGCACGCGCTTTGGACAGCAGTTGGAATTTTTGCGGACAGCGGTCAGACGCTACCGCGACAAGGAATAAGTATCAGCGTCAGTACGGCATCGGTGTTGAAATAAACGATGCCGCAAAGCATTACACCAATTGTTGCACTATGGACATCGAGCCACCTTAGATGATGGCCTGAAGCAAAAATGAACGGCGGCACGCCTCAATCGGCGATGCGGGTTTCCAGCTCAGCTGCGTTCGGCGTAAGGATTGTCGAAGCCCAGACCCGCCAGAATCTCCGTCTCCAAAGCTTCCATCTCGGTCGCTTCTTCCTCTTCTTCGTGATCGTAGCCTTGCGCATGCAACACGCCATGGACGATCAGGTGCGCCGCATGATCCAGCAGCGGCTTCTTTTGCTCAGCCGCTTCTTTTTCAAGCACGTCGGTACACAGGATGATGTCGGCCTGCGTGACTTCGCTGTCTTCATCTTCTGTGTAGGCAAACGTCAGCACGTTGGTGGCGTAATCCTTGCCGCGATAGTCGCGGTTCAGAGTCTGGCCTTCTTCAGCATCGACAAAACGAATCGTCAACTCGGCAGGCGCAAACAGCGCCGCCTGAATCCATCGGCGGATCTGCGGGCGCGGTACGCTTTCTTTCAAACGTGGATCGGCGTATTGGACGGAAAGAGTCAGTTTATTTTTTTGCATGACGTGGCTTGGCTGACTGAGTCAGGCCCTGGCTGAGACGTTTGACGGCGTTGTTGGAAGTGATGTGAGCATTGCCATTTGGCGCTGCAGCTTCATACGCATCGACGATGCGCGCCACCATCGGATGGCGCACCACGTCGCTGCTGGTGAAACGCGAGAACGCGATGCCGCGCACATCGTGCAGCACATTCAGCGCATCGATCAGGCCGCTCTTCTGGCCATGATGCAAGTCGATCTGCGTGACGTCGCCGGTCACCACGGCCTTGCTGCCGAAACCGATACGGGTGAGGAACATCTTCATCTGTTCCGGCGTCGTGTTTTGCGCTTCATCGAGAATGATAAAGGCGTGGTTCAGCGTGCGGCCGCGCATATAGGCCAGCGGTGCGATCTCGATCGCCTGCTTTTCAAACAGCTTCTGTGTGCGGTCAAAACCGAGCAGGTCGTACAGCGCGTCATACAGCGGACGCAGATACGGATCCACCTTTTGCGCCAGATCGCCCGGCAAGAAGCCCAGACGTTCGCCGGCTTCTACCGCCGGACGCGTCAGCACAATGCGTTGCACGGCATCGCGTTCCAGCGCATCGACAGCGCAGGCAACGGCAAGATAAGTCTTGCCGGTACCGGCCGGGCCGACGCCGAAGGTGATGTCGTGTTCCAGAATCGCGTGCAGATATTCGCTCTGATGTGGTGTGCGACCGCGCAGGTCGTGCTTGCGCGTTTTCAGCACCGGGCTTTCGATTTCAGTCTTTTCTGTCTTGTCGATGGCGGTATCTGCATCACCGAGTTCAGCATCGATGGTCGCTGTGGCACGTTGTTCGACCAGCGCCAGTTGAACATCTTCCACCGACACCGGCTTGTCCGCCAAGGCGTAAAAGCGTTCGAGAATGGTGACTGCGCGTTCTGCGTTGGTGCCGCTGGCGATGAATTTTTCGCCGCGACGGAAAATCGTCACATCGAGAGCGGAGGAAATTTGCCTCAGGTTTTCATCCAAAGGACCGCACAGATGCGCCAGACGTTTGTTGTCGAGCGGTTGCGGGATGAAGTACTGAGGCTGGCTGGGTGATTTTTTCAATCTGGCTCGTTATCGGTAAGTAGAGATTGGATTGGAATTCAGGGATTATTGCTTGACCACGATTTCGCCACGCAGCGAGAAAGAGGATGTTTGCAGAATCGAGACATCGATCATCTGGCCGATCAGACGCGTACCGTTCGGGCCGCCGTCAAAATTGACCACGCGGTTGTTTTCGGTACGACCTTGCAGCTCGTTCGGATCCTTCTTCGACGGGCCTTCCACCAGGATACGCTGCACTGAACCGACCATGCTCTGGCTGATCTTGTTGGCGTTTTCCTGAACGACCGCCTGCAAATGCTGCAGGCGTTTCAGTTTGACTTCATACGGCGTGTCGTCGGCCAGGTTGGCGGCCGGTGTGCCGGGACGCGGGCTGAACACGAAGCTGAAGCTGGAGTCGTAGCCGATGTCGGTGATCAGCTTCATCAGTGCGTTGAAATCTTCATCGGTCTCGCCCGGGAAGCCGACGATGAAGTCGCTGGAGATGGCGATGTTCGGACGCACTTCACGCAGGCGGCGCAGTACCGATTTGTATTCCAGCGCTGTGTAACCACGCTTCATCGCCGCCAGGATACGGTCGGAGCCGTGTTGCGCCGGCAGGTACAGGTGATCCACCAGCTTCGGCACCTTGGCGTAGGTGTCGATCAGGCGCTGTGTGAATTCCTTCGGATGGCTGGTGACGAAGCGAATGCGCTCGATGCCGGGGATGTCGGCGATATATTCGATCAGCAACGCAAAGTCGGCGATTTCGCCATCGGCCATTGCGCCGCGGAAGGCGTTGACGTTCTGGCCTAGCAAAGTGACTTCCTTGACGCCTTGCTCGGCCAGTCCGGCCACTTCGGTCAGCACGTCTTCAAAGCGGCGCGAGACTTCTTCGCCGCGCGTGTAAGGCACCACGCAATAGCTGCAATACTTGCTGCAACCTTCCATGATCGATACGTAGGCCGTTGCGCCTTCGACGCGGGCCGGCGGCATGTGGTCGAACTTTTCGATTTCCGGGAAGCTGATGTCGACCTGTGGACGGCCGGTAAAACGGCGCTCGCTGATCAGTTGCGGCAGGCGGTGCAGGGTTTGCGGGCCGAATACCATGTCGACGTAGGGCGCGCGCTTGACGATGGCTTCGCCTTCTTGCGAGGCCACGCAGCCGCCGACGCCGATCAGCAGGTCGGGATTATTTTTCTTCAGCTCGCGCAGGCGGCCGAGGTCGGAGAACACTTTTTCCTGTGCCTTTTCACGCACCGAACAGGTATTGAGCAAGATGATGTCCGCATCTTCCGGCTTGTCGGTCTTGATCAGGCCATCGGAGGCGTTGAGCACATCGGCCATCTTGTCCGAGTCGTACTCGTTCATCTGGCAGCCGAAGGTTTTGATGAATACTTTTTTCTGCATAGTTGTCAATCAAGCATGAGGGCGCGGCAGGGAGTCAGAGTCGGTGCCGGCAAGGGGAAGCAGAGGCGAATCGCATATTGTTGCCGCCCGGCGCGGATTGCATTCAGTTGCAAATTCAGTCGCAAGTTCAATTGCAAAACCAGCGAGATAGCTGTCTTGCGGCGCGGGTAAGGCGAGTGCGGATCGTAGTCCCATGCACTTCCAAGGTTCGCGATTATAGCACCGGATGCCTCGTGCAGCCGGGCAGCGGGCAGTCTGTGGCGAGGTTCTGCAACAGGTCGAAAAATGGTATTTCGGCAATAAATCAGGCCTGCGCTGAAAAACAACTGTTCAACCAGTCCAGTACGGCGCGCAGACGCGGCAGGGATTTCAAATCGCGGTGATAGACCACCCAGATTTCCCGATGCAGCTGCGGCGCGGCTTCCGCCAGTTCCAGATCGGGTGCCAGCAAATACTGGGGTAACAATGCCAGTCCCACGCCTGCACGTGCCGCCACGCATTGTGCCACCAGGCTGGTGCTGCGAAAGCGCACCGGGTTGTTGCCGGCATGGTCAGCCAGCCACAGCGTCTCCGGAATTTCCGGCACGCCATCGTCATAGCCGATGAAAGCTGCAGATGCGGGGTGATGGCGCCAGTCATCCACGCGCGCCTTGCTGCCGCACAGAAAGTAGCTGATCTTGCCCAGGCTTCTGGCAATCAGATCACCGTCCTGCGGCCTGGCAAAACGGATTGCCAGATCGGCGTCGCGTCGTGCCAGGCTGACGGTCTGATGGCTCATGCTGAACTCGATGTCCAGATTCGGCCATTGATCCAGCAGGGAAGGCAGGCGTGGCGCCAGAAACATCGTCGCCAGTGCATCCGTACTTGCGATGCGCACCTTGCCTTCCATGCGGATATCTTCGCCAGCCAGTCTGCGCGCCAGTTGTGCCGTCTGCGCCTGCATCTCACGCGCGGCGCCCAGCACCGTCTCGCCCAGGCGCGTCAGTTCTGTGTCGTCGCCGCGCCGTGTGAAGAGGGGGCCTTGCAAGGCAAGCTCCAGCATCTGCAGGCGTCTGCTTACGGTGGCATGCGTGACGTCCAGCGATCGTGCGGCTCCCGAGAAGCTGCCTGCTTCTACAAAGGCGGCAAAGGTGCGCAAGCCTTCCCAGTCCGCAGACAAGCTCTGTACAGGATGATTTGGAAGTGCTGTTAATTTATTCACGGGTGGCTGCTTATTTTTGCGAATTGATGTACGTATTTTAACCATCTACGATGGCTTCCGTTAGTCGTGCTTATTGACGCTTATTGACGCTTATTGACGCTTATTGACGTATTTACTCAACTTTCTAAAGGAGTTCACCATGTCCACACCCAAAACACTGCTGCAAATCGCCGGCGCTGCACCGCGCAGCCCGCAATGGAAGGACGCGGCGCTGATCCTCATCGACCATCAGGCTGAATACACGAAAGGCGGCGTGCCACTGGCCGGCATTGACGCTGCCATCGGCGAGATCGCGCAATTGCTCAAACAGGCGCGCGCTGCCGGCGCTCCGGTTTTTCACGTGGTCCATCACGCCAAGTCCGGCGCGGCACTGTTTGATCCGCAACGTGAATACGTCAACATCATAGATGGCTTGGAGCCACAAGAGGGGGAGGTGACGGTCGTCAAGGCGCTGCCGAATTCCTTCGCCAATACCACGCTCGATGCTGAGCTGAAGAAGGCCGGGAAAAAGGAGTTAATCATCGCCGGCTTCGCCACGCACATGTGCATCAGCGCCACCACGCGTTCAGCGCTGGATCATGGCTATGTGTCGACGGTCGTGGCAGCAGCATGCGCCACGCGCGATTTGCCGGATGCATTGGGTGGCGGTGTCGTCTCCGCAGCAGAGGTGCAGCGCGCGTCGTTGGCGGCATTGGCCGATCGGTTTGCGACGGTGGTGCCGAGCGCAGCTGCGCTCGTTTAACCGTTTCGTAGAGACGTTCTAAGTATTGGTCGGGTTAATGCGCAGGTTTTTCAGGATATCGCGCCAGCTCACAATCCCGACAGGCCTGGCGTTCAGATCGACGACCGGCAGACAGGAAACGCTGTGTGTGTTGAACAAGTGAATTGCGTCATCGACCGTTGCAGTTTCCTGCAACACGATCGGGTGCCGCGTCGCGATCTGATGTACGCGCTTGTTCAGGCTGGCGATGTCTTGATAGGTTTCTCGTGCCGAGCCGATGTTCGGGCTCAGGGCCTTGAGCAGATCGCGATCTGAAACCACGCCCAAGAGTTTGCGCTCTTCCACCACCAGCAGGTGGTGGAATTTCAAATTGTCAAAAATCTCTTTGACCGTTTCCAGCTTGTCATCCAGGGTAACGGTCACGAGCTTTGTGCTCATGATTTTCTTGATGCTGACTCCAGCCATTGCTCCTCCGCTAACAAACCTGATGACATTCAGTGAGCCCGTTGTGTAGCGTGCCCTATAAACCGGGTGCGGTTCCATGCGCGAGATCAAAGACGGGCGAGAATCCATCGATAAAAACAAAAAAGCCGCTGACCCTTTCGGATCAACGGCTTACAGTGTCTTTGGTGGTGATAGGTGGATTTGAACCACCGACCCCAGCATTATGAGTGCTGTGCTCTAACCAACTGAGCTATATCACCAAAAGCAAGCCCGCAATTATGCTGGCCGATCACTCATCTGTCAAGAGAATTTGAGTCACTAAAGAAGGCCTAGTTAATTCGTTTTCCATCAAAGCCAAGCCTCAGCTCTCCAGCGCCTTCCGCACGTGATCCATCACGATTTGCGTTGCGTTGGCCGCATTGCAATCGATGATCACACGGCCCGGCGTGGAGCGCAGCCAAGTGATCTGGCGTTTTGCTAGTTGCCTGGTGGCAATGATGCCGCGTTCGCGCATTTCGGCGTAGTCGTACTGGCCGTCGAGGTATTCCCAGGCCTGGCGGTAGCCGACGCAGCGCATCGATGGCAGTCCGAGGTGCAGGTCTCCGCGTGCGCGCAGATGGCGGACTTCGTCCAGCAAGCCGTCATTTTCCAGCATCAGGTCAAAGCGGCGTGCGATGCGCTCATGCAAGACGGCGCGCTCGGATGGTTCCAGCGCCAGCGGCAGCAGTGTGAAGGGCAGAGGCTCGGCTTCTTTTTGCGCCAGCAGCGCCGACATCGGCTTGCCGGTCAGTTCGATGATTTCGAGCGCGCGCTGGATGCGTTGGCTGTCGTTGGGTTTGAGACGGGCAGCGGTTTCCGGGTCGAGCGTGGCCAGGCGTGCATGCTGCGCGGGCACGCCGTCGCGCGCGGCTTCTTCGTCGAGGCGTTCACGCACTGCGGGATCGGCTTCCGGCAAATCGTCGAGACCGTCGCGCAGGGCCTTGAAATACAGCATGGTGCCACCCACCAGCAGCGGCAGCTTGCCGCGCGCGCGGATGTCTTGCGCCAGACGCAGGGCATCATTGCGAAACTGCATCGCCGAATACGATTCGGTCGGGTCCAGGATGTCGATCAGATGATGCGGCACGCTGGCCAGTTCTTCGGCGTTCGGTTTGGCCGTGCCGATGTCCATCTCGCGATACACCAGCGCGGAGTCCACCGAAATGATTTCACAAGGAATATGTTTGGCGATTTCCAGCGCCGCTGCGGTCTTGCCGGAGGCGGTCGGGCCCATGATGGCGACTGCCAATGGTACGGCTTTTACGGCCGGTGCTTCAGTCATTTTATTGACCGCGCAGAAAGAGTTTGTCCAGATCGGACAAGGCCAGCTGGCTCCAGGTCGGTCGGCCGTGGTTGCACTGGTCTGCGCGTTCGGTGGCTTCCATCTGGCGCAGCAGTGCGTTCATTTCCGGTACGGTAAGGCTGCGGTTGGCACGTACGGCGGTGTGGCAGGCCAACGTGCCGAGCAGTTCGTTGCGGCGCTCCAGTAGCACGCGTGAGCCGCCGAATTCACGTACGTCGCGCAGCACGTCACGCGCCAGTGTCTGGGCGTCGGCGTTCTTGAGCAGCGCAGGTACGGCGCGTACCGCCAGCGTGGTCGGCGACATCGCGGCGATATCAAAGCCGAGCGCGCTCAGGGTCTCCTGATGTTCTTCCACGGTGCCGACTTCAACCGCGTCGGCGTAGAAGGTCACCGGGATCAGCAGCGGTTGCACGAACATGCTGTTGTCATCGAGCGCGTTCTTCAACTGTTCGTACAGGATACGTTCGTGCGCAGCATGCATGTCGACCACGACCAGGCCCTTGCTGTTTTGTGCGAGCACGTAGATGCCGTGCAATTGCGCCAGCGCGAAGCCGAGCGGGAAGTCGTCCGCCGGCAGGCTTTGCGTATTGGCGGCGATGGGCATGGTGAATGCGCCGGTATTTGTTTCGCTGCCCGTTGCAGATGCCATGTCCAGATTGGTCTGCACGCCGGGACGGAACATCGCGCCGTAATCGGCGGTATTCTGCGCAACGCCAAAACCACCGGCTGAAAAATTCGGGCGCAGTTGTGCGCCGAATTCCGCCTGATGCTGAGGCTGCTGATAGGGTTGTTGGGTTTGATCGCGCATCCACGGCAACGGCCCGTTGCCGGCCGCTTGTGGTGCGGGCGCATTGCCGAATGAGGTTGCGGAGGTCGCCGCCAGTGCGCGGCTGACGGCGTGAAAGACGAATTGATGCACGCTGCGGCTATCGCGGAAGCGCACTTCAATCTTGGACGGATGCACGTTGACGTCGACCAGTGCCGGATCCAGATCCAGCGCCAGTGCGTACGACGGATAGCGGTCGCCGTGCAGCACGTCCTGATAGGCGGCACGTACGGCATGCACCAGCAGTTTGTCGCGCACAAAGCGGCCGTTGACGTAAAAGTACTGGCCGTCGGCGCGTGCCTTGGAGGCGGTCGGTAAGCCGATGAAGCCGTGGATGCGCAACGGGCCGGCGCTTTCATCAACCGGCAGACGCGCATTGGCGAATTCATCGCCGAGAATGTGTGCGCTGCGTTTGGCAAACTCGCCGATGTTCCAGTGGTCGACGGTCTTGCCGTTATGCGTCAGCGAGAAAGTGACGTCGGGGCGCGCCAACGCAATGCGGCGTACGACCTCAGCGCAGTGGCCGTATTCGGTTTGTTCCGATTTCAGAAACTTGCGGCGCGCAGGCGTATTGAAATACAAATCCTGTACGTCGATGGTGGTGCCGGGCGAACCGGAAGCCGGTACGACATTGCCTTCCTGCGAGCCGGTGATTTCCCAAGCATGGGCCGCATCGGCAGTACGGGTGGTCAATGTCAGTTGCGCAACCGATGCGATCGATGCCAATGCCTCGCCACGGAAACCGAGGGTGCCGACGTTTTCCAGATCAGTCAGGGAGGCGATTTTGGACGTCGCGTGACGTGCCAGTGCCAGCGGCATCTGCTCAGGCGGAATGCCGCGACCGTTGTCAGTGATGGCGATACGTTTGACGCCGCCTTGTTCCAGCCGCACGGTGATTTGCGTGGCACCGGCATCGAGGGCGTTTTCGAGCAATTCCTTGACGACAGCGGAGGGACGTTCAATAACCTCGCCCGCAGCGATCTGCGAGATCAACTGGTCGGGCAGGGCCTGGATGGGGCGAATAGGGCGGGTAGGGCGATCTGGTGCGTTCATCTTGCGATTATACCGCCAGCCGGGTCAGGGATTTCCTGTCCGGCCGGCGGTACGACCAGGTATGACGAACTTAGAACTGTTCCCAGTCGCTGTCCTTGTCGGGGGATGGCAAGGCCTTCTTTGTTGCCGGAAGTTTGGTTGCCGCTGTGGCAGGTTTGATCGCAGTGACCGGCTTGACGCTGACCGTGCGCATTGGAGTAGGTGCAGGTGCAGGCGCAGCCGTGAACGACATCGCATGCGTCTCGTCCAGCTTGAAGGTGCTGACCGATGCCGTCAGTTTATGCGCCTGGTCTTGCAGCGATTGCGCAGCAGCGGCGGCTTCTTCCACCAGGGCGGCATTTTGCTGCGTGGTTTGTTCCATCTGCGTGATGGCGTGATTGACTTGCTCGATGCCGTCGCGCTGTTCCTGGCTGGCCGAGCTGATCTCGCCGACGATGTCGGTTACGCGGCGCACGCTGGCGACGACTTCGGTCATGGTGGCGCCCGCTTGTTCGACCAGCTTGCTGCCGGCTTCAACCTTGTCGACGGAATCATCGATGAGGATCTTGATTTCCTTGGCGGCAGCGGCGGAGCGTTGCGCCAGGCTGCGCACTTCGGATGCAACCACCGCAAAGCCCCGACCCTGCTCGCCGGCACGTGCGGCTTCCACTGCCGCGTTCAGTGCCAGAATATTAGTTTGGAAGGCGATGCCGTCGATGACGCTGATGATGTCGACAATCTTCTTCGACGAATCGTTGATTGAGCCCATTGTGTCGATCACTTTGCCGACTACTGCGCCGCCTTGCGAGGCGACTTCAGACGCAGACTGAGCAAGTTGATTGGCTTGCTGGGCGTTGTCGGCGTTTTGCTTGACGGTCGAGGTCAGTTCTTCCATTGCGGAAGCGGTTTCTTCCAGCGAACCGGCCTGCTGTTCGGTCCGCGACGACAGGTCGAGATTACCGCTGGCGATTTCAGTCGATGCAGTAGTGATTTGTTCTGTGCCCTGGCGGACATCCGCCACCACGTGTGCCAGACCATCGCTGATGCCGTTGACGGCAAGCATGAGCTGGCCGATTTCATCCTGCTGATTGACCTGCAGGCGTGCGGTAAGGTCGCCACCGGCCAGCTTGTCGGCGGCTTCGCGGGCACGCGCCAGCGGGCGGGTGACAACCTGTTTGATGACGATCACCAGCACGGCGCCGACCAGCAGCAGGAAGATCGCGCCGAACAGCATGAAGCGGTCGCGCATGGCGGCGATTTCGCGCGTTACTTCAGCAGTGTAGGTTTCACCGGCGATGACCCAGTTCCAGCTTGCGAACTGGCTGAACGCAACGATCTTGTCTTCGCCTGCGTGGCCGGCGGTATCGGGGTTGTCCCACATGTAGCGCATGACGCCTTCTTTCTGCGTCAGCATGTCCTTGATGAATTCCTTGCCGTTGACGTCCTTCAGGCCCAGCAGATTTTTACCCTCATCTTTCGGTCCGGCGATCAGCTTGCCGTAGTCATTTCCCGGCTTGGCGTTGATCACATAAAAGTAACCGGTCTCGCCGATCTTGAGCGCTTTAATCTTGGCGGTCAGCGCCGCAATGTCGCCTGAAATATCAACACCCACATACAGCACGCCGATCAGTTGGCCCGCTGCGTCCTTGATCGGAGTGTACTTGGTGATGTATTGCTTGCCGAACAGCGTCGCAATGCCGCTATAGGATTTGTCGGCCAGCAGTGCCGCGTAGCCGGGATGCGTTCTGTCGAGCAGCGTGCCGACGGCGCGGTCGCCGTTTTCCTTTTTCACCGATGTGGAGACACGCACGAAATCGTCGCCGGTCTTGGCGAAGATGGTTGCGGTCACGCCAGTCTGCGCGGTGAAGCGGTCAGGGATGGCGAAATCCAGGTTGAGGTCGGTATTGCCGTTGCGCAGTACCGGCGTCGCCTTGTCGCCGATCTGGATGGTGCGGCTGCTGTCGAGCGAAAATTTTTCCGGGAAGGAGTTGGCGAACATGTTGGAGAAACGTTCCACCTGGCTGTTCACCGAGCGGTCGAACATCTCGACCATGTTGACGACGCCACGCGTCTCGCCGGCGATCTGGTTCATCGATCGATGCTCCAGCATCGTCGACGTGGCGTAGCTGATCAACAGCATCGCCGCGATGAACAGAGCTCCCACCAGTGCGAGGGTGAGAGAAGTGAGCTTGGTGCCGACGGCCCAGCTCCGGTAATGGAAGGCAGAGGTTTGCATAGTGTGGTTTTCTTTTTGTTGGGCGCGAGGGCGCCGGGTACCGCGAGCAAACGTGTTTACTCTGTTGCTGCAAAGAACTTGCAAACGTTTGCGCGTGCGCGGCAATGATGTGAAGCTTCGGTTTGAAGGGGAGAAAGTATAGCTAAATTCGCCCTCAAACTGGTTTCATTGAGCGGAATAATTCACGTAACTAGTTGTTTATGAACCACTTTTTTTGGTAAGACCTTTAAAAGTGATGCAACAATGCTAAGTAAAATTGTTTCTTTGATAAAACTTTTTATAAAAAATTGTCTATTTTGAAATTTTTTAGCCAATGCTCAAAAATTTCGGACAGCATGGGGCGCGAAAACAGATAGCCCTGAGCGACGTCGCAGCCCTGTTGTTTGAGCAGATGGTATTGCCGTTTGTCCTCCACGCCTTCAGCAACGACGATCAGGTTGAGGCTCTCGCCGATGCGAATGACGGCATTGGTCAGCGCCAGCACGGTTTCGTCGCGATCCATGTCGCGCACAAAACTCTGGTCCAGTTTCAGTTCGCATACCGGCAGATTGCGCAGGTAGCCGAGACTGGAGTAGCCGGTGCCGAAATCATCCATCGCCAGCTTGACGCCCTGCGCGTGGATTTCGTGGATGGTACGCGTGGTGCTGGGGTTGGTGTCCATCATCACCGTCTCAGTGATCTCCAGCGTCAGGTCGCCGGGCGCTAATTCATAGCGTTGCAGCAAGCCGGCAATGAATTGCGGCAAGTCCAGATCATGGAAGTTGGTCGACGACAGATTGACCGACACCGATGGCACCTTGATGCCGCGACGGCGCCAATCGCTCAACTGTGAACAGGCTTCTTCCAGCGCCCATTTGCCGAGCTCGCCGATGAGTCCGCATTCTTCCGCAATCGGGATGAAGCGCGCCGGCGAGACTTGCCCCAACTGGTCATGATGCCAGCGTGCCAGCGCTTCCACGCCATGCAGCAGGCCGGTGCGGACATTCACCTGGGGCTGGTAGTGCAGCTCAAAATCACCGCCGCGCAAGGCATCGCGCAAAGCGCCCTCCAGCGCCAGCCGCTCTTGCGCCTGCGTGTTCATTTCATCACTGAAGAAGCTGAAGCGGCCGCGATTCTTTTCCTTGGTCTGATACATCGCCATGTCGGCACGATGCAGCAAGATCTCGATAGTGTCGCCATTGTCCGGGAACAGGGCAATGCCGATACTGGCCAGCGGCGTCAGCGCCACACCGGCAATATGGCAGGGCAGTGACAGGTTGGCCTGAATGCGTTTGACGACGTCGGTGACGCGATGTAGATCGCATTGCGACAACACGATGACGAACTCGTCGCCAGACAGGCGGCCGACGATATCCGACTTGCGCGCCTCGATTTGCAATCGTGCCGCAACCGTGCGCAGCAATTCGTCGCCGGCCTGATGGCCGAGCGAATCGTTGATCTGCTTGAAGCGATCCAGATCGATGAACAACACTGCCAGCGGGATCCGCGTGCGCGCCGCATTGGCGATAGCCTGGTTGGCCTTGACCATCAGCAGGCTGCGATTGGGCAGGCCGGTCAGCGAATCGTAGAACGCCAGTTGATGTATGCGCGAACGCGTCTCTTCTCGTTCCAGCGCCAAGGCGCACAAGTGCAGACTGACATCGACCAGACGATGATGGAAGGCATCAGCCTTGCGCTTGCCGTGATAGTAGAAAGCCAGCGTACCGATGACGCGGCCATCAGCTGACTTGATCGGCGTCGACCAGCATGACTCCAGCCCCATCGGCAATACCAGATGTTTGTAATCGGCCCACAACGGATCATTGGCGATGTCGACGACTTCCACCGGCTCGGCACGGAAAGCGGCGGTGCCGCAGGAGCCGACACAGGGGCCGATCGGTATGCCTTCAATGGCCTGGTTGTAGGCTTCCGGCAAACGCGGGCCGGCTACCGGATGCAGCAAGCCTTGCTCGTCGACGCGTAGCACCGACGCGACAACGTCGGGCGCAATGTGCTCCAGTTCCAGGCACACCATGGTCAGCACTTCCTGCAGGCTGGCTTCGCGCACCATGGCGTTGAGCGCTTTATATTGCAGCACCTCATGCATCTTGGTGTTGGTGATATCGGTCAGGATGCAGACGGCATTGATCAGTTTGCCGTCGCCGTCGAGAATCGGATTGACCACGGTCGATACCCACAGCGGATGGCCTTGCTTGTCGATCATCATCTCTTCGCCGTGGAAGCTGTTGCCTTGTGCAATCACGGCGTAGCAGTCGTCGATCAGCTTCAGGATCGCGGTCTGTCCTTCGAACAGTTCGCGCGGCCGCTTGCCGATGACTTCGTCGGCGGCAAAGCCGAGCATGCGGCTGAAACCAGTATTGTGAAAGACGATGTAATTGGTGTCGTTGGTGATGAAAACGGCATTGTCGGTTTCGTTGATGCCCAGCGACAGCAGGTGCTGGTATTCGCGGTCGCGTTGTTCGCGCACCATGCGGTAAGACACGTCGGAGCCGATGCTGATGATCTTGATCGGCAAGCCGTCGACATCCAGCACTGGCGTATAGGTCGCTTCCCACCAGATCGGACGGCCATCACGCGCAATCCTCTTAAAACGTCCTGAGAAGAAGCGTCCCTGATTGACGTCGCGCCAGAAGTTTTCATATTCTTGACTGGCAACATATTCCGGATCGCATAAGAAGCCGTGGTGCTTGCCGACGATCTCTTCGGGCAGATAGCCCATGGTCTTGAGATAGTTACTGTTGGCGCCCACGATGACGCCGTCAGCGGAGAACTCGATCACGCCGAGCGAGCGGTTGAGGGCGCGTAGAACGCTGTGATTTTCTTGTGAGTCGTCGACATGCGCAGTGATGTCGGCGGCGATGGAAACAACGTGCTGGAGCTTTCCCTCGGCGTCGAAGACGGGATTGCAGGTTGCCTCCAGCCACAACCGGGAGCCGTCGCTGCGCATGCGCTGCAAGGTGCCTGCCACGACTTCACCGGCATGCAGGCGACGCCAGAATTCAGCGTATTCAGGCGATTTGGCGTATTCGGGATTGCACAGCATACGGTGATGATGGCCGACGATGTCGCTGCGCCGGTACGCCATCAGCGTCAGGAAATTGTCGTTGGCGCTCAGAATCGTGCCGTCAGGCGCGAGTTCAAGTATCGCCATCGAGCGGGAAAATGCAGCCAGCAGCGCTTCCTTCTCCTCCAGAGAGGCGCGGCATTGCTGGAGTTCCTGGCTGATATGCTCGGCATCCATCATCATGGACTGTTCCCTTGCCTGATCTTCGTTGCGTGACTGCTTCGGTACGCGCAATTCCCCTGCTCGATAATCATCATATGCCGCTTTTAATTCTTATGTCTGCTTGATGCGACGACGTTACGACAATTAACGGCTATTTTTTTCTTGCTTCAGAACTGTTCCCACTGATCCCCGTCGTCGGCCTTGGGTGCTGCAATAGTCTTGGTGGCGACTGCCGGCTGCTCTGATTTCCTTGAGGCAATGGCCGATGTTCTGGATGCGGTAGCAACCGGTTTCGGTGCAATCGGTCTTGGCGTAGCGGTTTTGCGTGGCGATGGCGCTGAAGCGGCACCGGTCAGATCGGCGGAAGAAATCTTGAACACGCTGACAACCTGAGACAGGCGACCGGCCTGATCTTGCAGAGATTGTGCCGCAGCAGCGGCTTGTTCCACCAGCGCGGCATTTTGCTGGGTGGTTTGATCCATCTGCGTGATGGCTTGATTCACTTGTTCGATACCGTCGCTTTGTTCCTGGCTGGCAGCGGTGATTTCGGCCATGACATCGGTGACGCGCCTGACGCTGGCAACCACCTCATCCATGGTGACGCCGGCCTGGGCAACCAGCTTGCTGCCTTGCCCGACTTTGTCCACAGAATCATCAATGAGCGTCTTGATCTCTTTGGCCGCTGCCGCAGAACGCTGCGCCAGACTGCGCACTTCTGAAGCGACAACGGCAAAGCCGCGTCCCTGTTCGCCTGCGCGGGCCGCTTCCACAGCGGCATTCAACGCCAGGATATTGGTCTGGAAAGCGATGCCGTCGATGACGCTGATGATGTCGACAATTTTTCTGGACGACTCATTGATCGATTCCATGGTGTTGACCACCTGGCCGACGACGCTGCCGCCTTCGACCGCCACCGTAGACGCTGAGGCGGCCAGTTGATTGGCCTGGCGTGCGTTGTCGGCATTTTGTTTGACGGTGGAAGTCAGTTCTTCCATGGCCGAGGCGGTTTCTTCCAGTGAGCTGGCTTGTTGTTCGGTGCGTGAAGACAGATCGAGGTTGCCGGTTGCAATTTCGCTGGATGCCGTCGCAATGGTGTCGGTGCTGACGCGCACCTCGCCGACGATTTGTTGCAAGCGGGCATTCATGGTTTGGAGTGCTGCCAGCAACTTGCCTGTTTCATCTTTGGCGCTGCTGTCGATGCGCGACGTCAAGTCGCCGGCGGCGACAGTTTCCGCCAGGCTGACAGCGTGGTTCAGCGGTTGCGTGATACTGCGCGTCGTGACGTAGGCAATCACGCAGGCAAGCAGAATGGCAATGGTGGTGAGGGCGATGATCAGGTTGCGTGCACTGCCGTACTCCTTCTCCACGTTGAGGCTGGCGTCCTTCATCAACTGATCCTGATACTTGTTGAGCTCGTTGAGCGACTTCAGGTATCTTTGCTGAAGGTCAAAGGTGCCACCGGTAAAGAGCAGGCTCAACGCTTTGTCGCGGTCGCCGGCAGCGATGCTTTTCAGAACCTGATCGCTGGCAGTTGCATAGTCGGCGCGGGCACGTTGGATTTCCTGGAAGAGTGCCCGGCCTTTTTCCGATTTGATGCCTTTGTCCAGCGTGTCCATGTCGGCAGCGACCGTCTTGATCGCGACAGGGATCAGGTCGTTCTGCAGTTTGATTTGCGCAGGATCCGTCATCAGCAGCAGATTACGGGTGGCGCGGATGATCAGGTTTTCCTGGTTGATGATATCGCTGGCGTAGACGGTTTTCGGGTACGTCTGATTGACGACCGTGGACATCTGATGATTGAGGATAGATAGCTGGTTACCGCCCACAAAGCCTGTGATGATCAGTAATGCCACGAGAATGGCAAAGCCGGCGCCCAGTCGGACGCCAATTTTCAGATTTGTGATGCGCATTTTGAATCTCCCTTTTTATATATATGCGCCTGTCACTTTTGCGGGGGTGTGAACAGTGGACATATCAGACGTTATCGGAAAGAACATTCTTGTTCTTGAGCATCGGAGACAAATAAGTTTTATCGCATTTTTTTCACTTGAAACGCGTCGCGTTTCCCGTCATTCTCTTTTGTTGGCGTTTGCTTTTGCGTTGATGGCAAGGCGAAAGGATGAGTAGTGTATGATTCCGGCGCAGCATAAAACGTAGCAAAGTACGTCACAGAGTACGAAACAACGCACGTAACAAACGTACGTAACAAACATCAACTAGTCGGCAATAGCCAGCAGCAGTCAGTAAAAGTCAGTCGGCAACAGTAGGTTATAGGGCTTTCCCGCGTTGGCGGCGATCAATGAAATGAGTGTATGGATTACTTGCAGTTACTGGATGTGCTGTTGCACGTCGACAAGTCCCTCGGCATCCTGATAGAGCAATACGGCACGATGATTTATGTAGTGCTGTTCCTGATTATCTTTTGCGAAACCGGCCTGGTGGTGCTGCCGTTTTTGCCCGGTGATTCCCTGTTGTTCATTGCCGGTACCTTTTGCGCTACCGGTGCGATGAACATCTGGCTATTGATGTTTCTGCTGGTCGTTGCGGCCATCACCGGCAATACCCTCAATTATTGGATCGGCAAAGCGATCGGGCACAGAGTTTTTACCAACAATTACCGCTGGCTCAATCCCGAAGCGCTGGCAAAAACTCATTCCTTTTACGAAAAGCACGGCGGCAAAACCATTATCCTGGCGCGCTTCACGCCTATCGTCCGCACCTTCGCGCCCTTCATTGCCGGCGTGTCGGAAATGACCTTCGTCAAATTCCAGTTCTTCAACATCATCGGCGCCTTGCTCTGGGTAGTCGGGCTGGTCGTGTTCGGTTATCTGTTTGGTAACTTGCCCTGGGTACGCCAGAACCTCAACACCCTGGTGCTGATCGGCATCGCCGCCGCCATCCTGCCGATCGTGCTGGGTGGCTTGTGGCAGGTTTTCCGCCAGTTCCGCCGGCGTAAATAAGTTTGCGCCAGACTGTTGCCGATATCTTCAGCTTTTCCCCGACCCGCTGTTCTTCACTCCCCTAAAATTCCTCCCAGTGCGCATCGTTGCCACCGGGAGTTTTCACTTTGCTGGTTTCCAGCTTTCTTGCCGGTGTCGTGCTGATCGTTGATGGCCGTGGTGTGATGTCGCGTGCGGGATGCGATGGACGTGGCGAGCGGACAGACGTCGTCGCTGCCGCTGGTTCGCCAATTAGCTCGCGTTCATCCAGCTTGAAGACGCCGACCACCTGCGCCAGATGGCTGGCCTGATCCTGCAACGATTGCGCCGCCGCGGCAGCCTGTTCGACCAGCGCGGCGTTCTGCTGCGTGGTCTCGTCCATCTGGGTAATGGCGTGGTTAATCTGTTCGATGCCGTCGCTTTGCTCCTGCCCGGCCGAGGTGATTTCGCTGACGATATCGGTGACGCGCCGCACACTGGTGACGACTTCTTCCATCGTATTGCCGGCTTGCTCGACCAGCTTGCTGCCGTTGCCGACTTTCTCGACGGAGTCGTTGATCAGGGCTTTGATTTCCTTGGCGGCAGAGGCACTGCGCTGTGCCAGGTTACGTACTTCCGATGCGACTACTGCAAAACCGCGCCCTTGTTCTCCGGCACGGGCGGCTTCGACTGCTGCGTTCAACGCGAGGATATTGGTCTGGAAGGCGATGCCATCAATCACGCTGATGATGTCGACGATCTTCTTCGATGACGCATTGATCGATTCCATGGTGTTGACCACCTTGCCGACCACGCTGCCGCCTTGCATCGCGACTTCGGATGCAGACACAGCCAGTTGATTGGCTTGGCGCGCGTTGTCGGCGTTCTGACGCACCGTGGAGGTTAGCTGCTCCATGGCGGAGGCGGTTTCTTCCAGCGAGCCGGCCTGCTGCTCGGTGCGCGAGGAGAGGTCCAGATTGCCTCTGGCGATCTCTGTCGTTGCGGTGGCGATGGTATCGGTGCCGCGTCGCACCTGGCGCACGATGCTTTGCAAATTGTCATTCATGGTCTTGAGCGCGCCCAGCAATTGCGCGGTTTCATCCTTGCCACTGGTATCGATCTCTGATGTCAGGTCGCCTGCGGCAACCGTCTTGGCAACCGCGACGGCGCGGTTGAGCGGTCGGGTGATGCTGCGCGTAATCGTGAAAGCGATGAAGCCGGACATTGCCAATCCCACGACCGCCAGCCCAATCAGCATATGGCTGGCGTGCTCATAGTTGCGGTCAACTTCTTCGCCGGAAGTCTGCATCATTTCATGTTGCTGTTTGATTAATTTTTCGACAGCCCCCATGTAGGCGCTCTGAACCGGACGCACGTCGCTGATGAGCAGATCAATGGCGCCTTCCTTGGTGCCTTCCGCGACGAGCTTGAGTACCTGGTCGCGTTTTTCCAGATAATTCTTTTGCGTCACCAGCAGATTGGCCAGCAAGGTGCGGCTCTGGTCGTCCGTCAGGCGCTTGTCGAGTTCGGTGAGTTGGGTTTGAATGGCCTTTTCAGCGCCGACGATACGGTCGCTTTCGCTCTTGATCTGCTTGGGGTCTTTGAGCAGCAGAATGTTGCGCACCGAGCGAGCGACCAGATTGAGCTGGTCAACGATGTCGCCGGCGATGACGGTCTTGGGATACTTGTCATGGATGACGTCGTTCATCTGGCGGTTGAGCTGCGATAGCCGGTTGACGCCCACCACGGCCATGGCGACCATCAGCAGCATGAGCAAACCGAATCCCAGCCAGAGGCGGCTGCTGATCGTAATATTGGCAATCTTCACGTGCTTCTCCCATCTGTAAAACATGCAATGACAATGTTGCTGTTTGAAAAGAATCGGGCAGTGCAGCAGGGTAGTGCGGCGTACGACGTGATGAAAATTTGAGCAAAGAACGTTGCTGCGAGCGCTAGGCTGCACTCCATCATTGTTCATGGAAGGGCAAGAAGCAAATAAATAACGGCATTAAAGCGTAATCGGGTTGGTACTCAGATGCTACAACCATCATACGATTGCGGCCCGGGTAGGCCATGCGAGGAAATGACGTGTTTATGCCGATCTGTTTGCGATAAGTACGCTAAATCGTTCCAAATCGATTACGTCGGGGAAATATTCAGGTGGTATGGGAAGGCTCAAAACAAAACTCCCGATGCGTGAGCACCGGGAGTTTGGGGGAGAGCGTAACTTGTCGAAATCAGGTCAGCTTGTTCTTGGCGAGCGGCGGATTCTTGGAGAAGTACTTCTTGATGCCGGTCATGATGGCATCAGCCATGTCATCCTGATAACTGTTGTCGGTGAGCTTGGCTTCTTCTTCCGGATTGGAGATGAATGCCGTCTCGATCAGGATGCTCGGGATATCCGGTGCCTTGAGCACGGCGAAGCCTGCTTGCTCAACCGCGCCCTTGTGCAGCTTGTTGATGCCGCCGATTTCTCGGAGCACGGCGTTACCGATGCGCAGGCTGTCGTTGATCTGCGCCGTGGTCGACAAATCCAGCAAAACGCTTGCCAGTTGCTTGTCGTGCGTCTTGATATTGACGCCGCCGATCATGTCGGCGGAGTTTTCCTTGTTGGCGAGCCAGCGCGCTGCGGTTGAGCTGGCGCCCTTTTCGGACAAGGCGAACACCGAGGAGCCGCGCGCAGTAGGCTGCACGAAGGCATCGGCGTGAATCGAGATGAACAAATCGGCCTGCACCTTGCGAGCCTTTTGCACGCGCATGCCCAACGGCACGAAGAAGTCGGCATCGCGGGTGAGCATTACGCGCATGTTCGGCTGTTCTTCGATTTTCTTTTTCAGACGCTTGGCAATCGACAGCACCACGTCTTTTTCGCGGTTGCCGCGGCTGCCGATCGCGCCGGGGTCCTCGCCACCGTGGCCGGGGTCGAGCGCGATGGTGATCATGCGCGTCAGTTGCAGCTTGGTGTCGTCCTGCGGCCTGGCCTTGGCGACCTGTGGCGGATCGTCATCCTGCGCTTGCGGCGCCGGTTTAACGTCCGGCTTGGCCTCCGCCAGCGGCGGTTTGACCTCGGTTTGCTGGTCCTTGGGCCAGTTGCCCTTCTGGATCAGCGCGGCGATCGGATCGGGCGGATTGGCCGGATACAGGTCAATGACGAAGCGGTATTTGTACTCGCCGACCGGTTCCAGTGTGAACACCTGCGGCTTGATCTCGTCCTTGAGGTCGAACACCAGGCGCACCACGCTGGGGCGGTTCTGGCCGACGCGGACTTGCTTGATGTAGGGGTCGTTAGGCTGGATCTTGGCGACCAGGTCTTTCAGCGTCGAATTCAGGTCGATACCTTCGATATCGACTACCAGGCGTTCCGGATTCTTGACGACGAAATGGGTGACTTTGAGGTTGCTGTCGTTCTCCAGCGTGACGCGGGTATAGTCATCGGACGGCCATACGCGCACCGCCAGAATTTGCGACGCCAGCGCAGGCATGGGAGTCAATACAGAGACGAGGAGCGTGCCGCCTGCCTTGAGGATAGTGCGGCGAGTCTTGGATTTCAGAGATTTGGTGCAAATTTCAGTCGAGCGAGGCATTGATGACCCTTGTCAGACAACGCTCGTAATTCTACATCACGTCCGTGTCCTGCAACCGTTAGAGAGATATGGATGTCTGGGGCGGGCAACACTGGTTCGCCTTTTTCCGGCCATTCGATGATGCAGATGCTGTTTTCGTTGAAATGTTCACGAAAACCCGCCTCCAGGAACTCTTCCGGACTGGCCATGCGGTAGAGGTCGAAGTGGATAACGGTTACCATGCGGTCTGCGAGCTTGACCGGGTAGGGCTCGGCCAGCGTGTAAGTCGGACTTTTGACGCGGCCTTCGTAGCCGGCGGCATGCAGCAGCGCGCGCGTCAGGGCGGTTTTGCCGGCGCCGAGGTCGCCATGCAGATAGATCGCCATGCCCGGTTCCAGCACGTGCGCCAGCGCGGCGCCCAGCGCGGTGGTGCCGGCTTCGTCCTGCAAATGGGTGTGATGGATGTAATCAGGCGACATAGACGAAAGCTGCAAAGAAATTTGTTTGAAACAAAGTAATTAATGATTGTGATGCGATGACCGACCTAGTAGCACTTGCCGACACCATCAAAGCCTGGGGGCGCGAACTCGGGTTCGCCGACCTGCGCATTGCCGATGTCGATCTGTCGCATCGGGAAGCCGGTTTTCAGGCGTGGCTCGACAAGGGATACCACGGCGAGATGGATTATATGGCAAGCCACGGGATGAAGCGCACCCGGCCTGCAGAATTGGTGCCGGGAACGGTGCGCGTGATCACCGCGCGCATGCCTTATCTGCCGCGAGCGACTTCTCCCGACTGGCGTGAACGTGAGGAGGCGCGTGGCGCCGACGGCAGCGCCGCCGTTGTCTCCCTGTACGCCCGCGGCCGCGATTATCACAAGGTGCTGCGGGCGCGATTGCAGCAGCTCGCCGGTCGTATCGAAAACGAAATCGGCAGCTTCGGCTATCGCGTCTTCACCGATTCCGCACCCGTGATGGAAGTCGCGCTGGCGGAAAAATCCGGCCTCGGCTGGCGCGGCAAGCACACCTTGCTGCTCAACCGCGAAGCCGGCTCCATGTTCTTCCTTGGAGAACTGTTCACCGATCTGGCGTTGCCGGTCGACGAACCGGTCACGCCACATTGCGGGCAGTGCAGCAGCTGCATTGACGTTTGTCCGACGCAGGCCATCGTCGCGCCTTACGAACTCGATGCACGCCGTTGCATCTCTTATCTCACCATTGAACTCAAGGGAAGCATCCCGGTGGAGCTGCGCAGCTTGATCGGCAACCGCGTCTATGGCTGCGACGACTGCCAGCTGTATTGTCCATGGAACAAGTTCGCACAAACCTCGACCTTGCCCGATTTTGACGCGCGTCATGGCCTCGGTAGCGCCTCGCTGATCGAGCTGCTGAACTGGAGCGAAGACGATTTCAACCGCAACACCGAAGGCAGCGCCATCCGTCGCGTCGGGCACGAACGCTGGCTGCGCAACATGGCGGTTGGACTGGGTAATGCCGCATCAACACACAAAGGCGATCCGGCCATCGTCGCGGCTTTGCAAGCACGCCTGACACACCCCGCCGAGCTGGTGCGTGAGCATGTCGAATGGGCGCTGGAGCAACATTCCTTGTAAAGTGTTGTCTCCACAAAAAACAAAGATGGAGACAAGAGATGTCAAAACTGAAACCACTCTCGCTGGCCTTGCTGCTAACCGGTTGTGCGGCCATGTCGCTGGCGCACGCCGCGGCCAACGATGCTGCTACAGAAACTCTGCGCGTTGCCGGCCTGTACAAGAAGGCCGAAATCCTCATCGACAAATGGGGCGTGCCGCACATTTACGCCGCCAGCCAGACCGATGCCTTCTTCGTGCAAGGCTTCAACGCCGCGCGTGATCGCCTGTTCCAGATCGACCTGTGGCGCCGCCGCGGTCTCGGCCAATTGTCGGAAGTGTTCGGCCCCGCGTACGTAGCCCAAGACCAGGCCACGCGCCTCTTCCTTTACCGCGGCGACATGCAGCGCGAATGGGATTCCTACGGCAAAGAGTCGCAGCGCGTGGCGACCGCCTTCGTCGCCGGTATCAATGCCTACGTCGATTTCGTGACCGCCCATGCGGAGCGTCTGCCCTATGAATTCAAACAACTTGCCTATCTGCCCGCCAGATGGCAGCCGGAAGACGTGGTGCGAATCCGCAGCCATGGCCTGACCCGCAATCTGACCAGCGAAGTCGCGCGTGCCAACGTCGCCTGCAAGGCCGATCTCAAGTCCGATGAAATCCGCTTCGGCCTGACACCGAAATGGGAAGCGACGATGCCCGAAGGTCTCGATCCTTGCTTGCCGAAAGACTTGCTCAAGGTATTTCAGCTAGCCACGCAAAACGTCAAGATCACCAAAGATAGTCTGAATGCCCGCGCGGATGATCATGGCGACAGCATCCAGATCGCCGCCGCCGAAAACCTTGAAGAAACCATGGAAGGCAGCAACAACTGGGTGGTCGCGCCGTCGAAATCCGCCACCGGTCGCGCCATTATGGCCAACGATCCGCATCGCGCCTATTCCGCGCCTTCGCTGCGTTACATCACACACCTGAGCGCCCCCGGGATGAATGTCATCGGCGCGGGTGAGCCGGCTTTGCCCGGTATCTCCATCGGTCACAACGGCACCATCGCTTTCGGCCTCACAATTTTCAATATCGATCAGGAAGATCTCTACGTCTACGAGCTCAATCCCGACAACCCGAACGAATACAAATACCAGGGCAAGTGGGAGCCCTTCACCGTGTTGCGTGAGCAGATCGAGGTCAAAGGCGGCGCGCCGGTCACTGCCGATCTGACCTTCACGCGCCACGGCCCGGTGATCTTTGTCGAGAAAGAAAAGAACCGCGCCTTCGCCGTCCGCTCGGGCTGGCTGGAGCCGGGCATGTCGCCTTACTTCGGCAGCATCGACTACATGCGCGCGAAGAATTTCAAAGCCTTCAAACGCGCCATGCTCAACTGGGGCGCACCGACTGAAAACCAGGTCTACGCCGACGTCAAAGGTAACATCGGCTGGGTACCCGGCGGCCTCGCGCCCAAGCGTCCCAACTGGGACGGCCTGATGCCGGTGCCGGGTGACGGTCGTTATGAGTGGAACGGATTCTGGAGCGGCGATCAACTGCCGTCGACCTACAATCCAAAGAAGGGCTGGTTCGCGTCCGCCAACCAGATGAACCTGCCGGACGACTATCCGTATCAGGAACGCAAGCTCGGTTTTGAATGGACCAACAACTCGCGCTTCACACGCATCAGCGAAGTGCTGGCGTCGCTGAAAAAAGTGTCGTTGAAGGACTCCATGCGTTTGCAAAACGACGACTTGTCGATCCCTGCACGCCGTCTGGTGACATTGCTCAAGCCACTATCTTCATCCGATGCGCAGACACAGGCGGCACTGAATGTTTTCAATGGCTGGGATTATGTGGAGCGCGTCGACTCGCCGCAAGCCGCGCTGTATGAGGTCTGGCTCACGCGCCATCTCGGCAAAGCCTTCAAGGACGCAGTATTGAGCAAGGACGCAGCCGCCGCCATGGGTGCGCCGGATGTCGCCGTCGTGCTCGACACCCTGGAGCAGCCGCAGACCCGACTGGGCGCCAATGGTGCTGATGCAACGAAGAAGCGTGACGAGATCATGCTCACCAGCCTCAGCAGCGCGTATGCCGAAATGGTCAAATTGCAAGGCGGCGACGCCAGCAAATGGCAATGGGGCAAGCTGCACCACAACCTGATGGAGCATCCGCTGGCAGGCGTAGTCGACGACGCGACACGCGCAAGGCTAAACGTCGGCCCGTTGCCGAAACATGGCGGCGCCTACTCGCCGAACCAGTCGACGTATCGTCCCAGCGATTTTCGCCAAACCAACGGCCCGTCGTTTCGCGTCGTGGTCGACGTCGGCAACTGGGACAAGTCAGTGGCAGTTAATTCTCCGGGACAATCGGGTGATCCGGACAGTCCGCACTATCGCGATCTGGCCGAAAAATGGCTGAATGGCGAATACTTCCCGCTGCTGTATTCGCGCAAGGCAGTGGAGAAGGCGACGACGCAAAGGATCGTGTTGGAGCCGAGCAGGTAAGCTGGTTGTAGAGCGTAGTCAACACGAAGCCGCCGTTCCGGTTTGTGCCGGAGCGGCGGCATTGTTTTGGGAATCGAAAGAAAGCGACTACAAAGCGATTGATGCCGCAGTCAATGCACCAGCGTCAGCCAAAACGGAATTGTCACCGCCGACATCAGCGTGCCGAGTGAAATCAGGAAGGCCGTCACAGGCCCGTTGCCGCCCATGCGTGCGGCGAGGATGTAGCAGCTTGATGCTGTCGGCAGCGAGCAGAACAGCACGACGATTTGCAACTGCAGCTCCGGCAGGCCCATCCAGCGGCCGAGGAAATAAGCAACAGTCGGCACGGCCAGTAATTTGATGGCGGTGAAATAAGCCGACATCAGTTTGCCTTCACGCATGCCCGACAGACGCAATCCTGCGCCCACCATCAACAAGCCTAGCGCTATCGAGGCGCTGCCCAGTCGCGACAAGACGGCGCCGGCGACTTCCGGCAAGGTCAGGCCGCAGATGCTGAACAACAAGCCTGTGCCGGTGGCGATCAACAGCGGATTCTTGCCGAGTTCCTTGAGCAGATTGCCGCTGCGATGCGCCAGTGCGTGCACCGCTGCCATATTACAGAGCGGAACGCCAAAGCCGATCAGCAGCGCCATCAGTCCCACGCCTTCTTCACCAGCCAGACGCGAAGCGAGGGCCAGTGCGATGTAGGAGTTGAAGCGGAAGGCTGTCTGCATGCCCGACTCGTAGGTCATCGGACTGGCTTTGATGAAGGGTTTGCCTATCCATGTCAACGCGATGCCGGCCAGCAGCGCCAGCACGCCGACCTGCAGGAACTTGCCGGTAGTTTCCAGATGCAGTTGCAGGCGCGCGGTCGAGTAAAACAGCAGCGCCGGAAACAGCAAGTAGTACACCATCTTTTCCATGCCGGCCCAAAAGGCGTCGCCCCAATTGGTGATGCGGTAAATAATCACGCCCATCAGGATGAGCGTGAAATCGGGAAGCAGGAGCGAAATAACTTGCATGGTGTTCTGATTTTTTTACTTGAGAAGACGCGCCAGTTCGACCGCAGTCTTGACGTTCATCTTGTCGAAAATATGGGCGCGATGGACTTCCACGGTGCGCATGCTGATGCCGAGTTCGTCGGCGATGATCTTGTTCATTTTGCCGGCCAGGATCAGGTCCAACACTTCGCGCTCGCGGGTCGACAGCGCTTCCAGCCGTGCGCGTACGGCATCCTGTTCGCCGGTTGCCAGCGATGCCTGCAGTGCTTCCAGCACGCGGTCCATCAGCTGGTTGTCGTTGAACGGTTTTTCAAAGAAGTCGAAGGCGCCGTTCTTGAGCATGTCGACCGCCATCGGCACGTCGCCATGACCGGTAAGGAAAATCACCGGGCGCCGCCGTGTAATGCCGCGGTTCTTCAGCGTGTCGAACAGGGCAACGCCACTCTGATCCGGCATGCGTACGTCCAGCAGAATGCATTCGCCTTGCGGGTCGAAGTCGCCGGCCTGTTCCATCGCCGCTAGAAATTCCGCGCCGCTGGCGTAGGCGGTCGCTGCGATGGCGCGCGATTGCGCCAGCCATGTGAGCGAGTCGCGAATGATTTCTTCGTCGTCAACAATGTGCAGCATCGGATGAATGAGTTTGCGATGCTCTGCCTCGGCGAGCGTCTTTGTTTTTATTCAATTGGTGGAACCCTGTGCAGGCAGGGAGAAGCGGAAGATTGTACCTCCTGTGGGATTGTTGGCATAGGTCAGTGTGCCGCCGTGGAATTCGATGGTGGTGCGGCAGATGTTCAGACCCATGCCCATGCCTTCGGCCTTGGTCGAGAAAAACGGTGAAAACAGACCTGCCGCTACCTCCGGTGGAATCCCGTGGCCCTGGTCGATCACGGAGACGATGATCGCCTGCTGGCTGGATTGTGACGACGAGGTATTGCGATCCAATGCGGCGGTAATGCGCAGGATGCGGCGCTCCGGCGCGATGGCGGCCATCGCCTGGATGGCGTTGCGGGTCAGGTTCAGCAAGACTTGTTCGAGCAGCACGGCGTCGCCCAGCACGTTGGGCAAATTGGCGGGGATGGCCGTTTGCAGCACCACAAGGAATTGTTGTGCCTGTAGTTCAATCAACGGGGTGACGTTGTCGACGATGCTCTTGATCGAAATCGGCTGACGTTCCGGCTCGCGCTTCTTGACGAATTGGTGCACGCTGCGGATTACGTGGCCGGCACGTTGGGCCTGAGTGTTGATTTTTTCCAGCGCAGGTTGCAGCGAGGCGGGATCAAGCGCGCCGTTCTGCATCATATTGAGCGCGCCGGTGGTGTAGCTGGAGATGGCCGCCAGCGGTTGGTTCAGCTCATGCGCCAGCGTCGAGGCGATTTCACCCATGCTGGCCAGACGCGCGCTGGCTTGCAGTTTTTCTTCCTGCATGCGGTTGAGGTCTTCGGCGCGCTTGCGGTCGGTGATATCGAGGATGGAGCCCATCCAGCCGGTTTGCTTGCCGTTTTGGTCCACCAGCGGCGACTCAAAAATCAGGACAGGAAAACGTTCGCCGTCGATGCGCTGGAAGATGGTTTCGAATTGCGGCGTGACGCGTCCGGCCAATACGTTGGAGAAGCGTTCCTGATATTCATCCATGGCTTCCGGTGCCCAGTAGGGCATCGGCGGGATCTTGCCGACCAACTCGTTGGCGGAAATGCCGACCATTTTGCAGAAGGCCGGATTGACGTAGGTGATGCGGCCCTCCAGATCGCGTGCGCGCATGCCGGTCACCAGGGAGTTTTCCATCGCGCTGCGGAAAGACACTTCGTTGACCAGCGCGTCTTCGGCTGTCATGCGGCGGTTGATGTCGCGCCACAGCGCCCACAGGCTCCACAGCAAGCCCAGCGACAGTACGATGACCGAGCCGACCAGCAGATTCGGCAGCAGCTTGGGTGCGCTCTTGGTGCTGTTGGTGTGCAGACGCAGGGTCAGGCCGGGCAGCTCCAGTTCGCGGCGATGGGTGTAGACGTTTAACCCGGGGCCGCCGGCGGTGCGGCGCGCCACGACTTTGTCATCGGTGTCGGTGAGGACGATTTCATTGTCCTGAGCAAACCACCACGGCACCATTTCATTGAGCACGCGCGAGACCGAGTAGCTGGCGACGACGCTGCCGATGTAATGGTTGTCGCGAAACAAGGGGATGTGATAGTCCATCAAGACCGGCTCGGCGATGCCGGGCGGTACAGCAGGTGCACTGTAGAGCGGGCGGCGAATGGTGCGGGAATGCTCTTCGGTTTGCTGTGACGGCACCGACAGCGCATTGCGCGCGACCGGAAAATCGTCGGTCGACGCCATGGGTTTGCCGTCGACATTGAACCAGGTGACGCGATAGAACTCGCGGTTGTTGCGCAGCAGTGCGTTCAGGCGGGTGCGGAATTGTTCTTTTTTCAGATGCTCGCCGACGATCTCACGCGCAATAAGTCGCATGCTTTCATCATCGCGGCTGAGCTGGAATCGAATGGCCTGTTCGACCCATAGCGAGTCGGCAATCAGTTGTTCCTGCCGCTCGCTGGATTCCATTTGCTGTGCCTGGCGCGGCAGCCAGATCAGTGTCATCAGGAACAGCAGCACCAGCAGGATGGGCATGACCCAGCGCAGCAGATGCCGACGTCCAGGGGACAGCAAGTGAGAGGGCGAGGAAATTTGCGGCGTGGTCATGGCGCCCTGTATTGTCAATGAAGGTGAAGTGCGCCTAGTTTAGCGTGCTTACGCGGCGGTGAGATGAGCGGAGATGAGTAGAAACAGGCAGAGAAAATGTTGCGGCGCGTCATGCAAATTGTGGTTATCCACACTTGTAGCGTAATTCCTTCATGGCAAAATGCGCTCAAGTCAAAATTATGACCACCTATTTCTATAACCAAAAAGGGGACGACAATGAAGCTCAAATCATTGGTATTTGCACTTTCCGCAGCAACCATCATCGCCGGCAATGCATTCGCACAAGCGCCGATCATCATCAAGTTCAGCCACGTCGTTGCCAACGACACGCCTAAAGGCAAGGGCGCGGAGCGCTTCAAGGAACTGGCCGAAAAGGCGACTAAAGGCCGCGTGAAGGTTGAGGTCTATCCGAACAGCACGCTGTACAAGGACAAGGAAGAGCTGGAAGCGTTGCAACTGGGCGCAGTACAAATGCTGGCGCCATCGCTGGCCAAGTTCGGTCCGCTGGGCGTGAAAGAATTTGAAGTATTCGACCTGCCGTACATCTTCCCGAGCAAGGAAGTGCTGTATCGCGTGACTGAAGGTCCGATCGGCAAGGATCTGTTCAAGAAGCTGGAGCCGAAGGGCATCACCGGTCTGGCCTATTGGGATAACGGTTTCAAGGTCATGTCGGCCAACAAGCCGCTGCACGTGCCTGCCGATTTTCGCGGCCTGAAGATGCGTATCCAGTCCTCCAAGGTGCTGGACGCGCAAATGCGCGCACTGGGCGCCAACCCACAAGTACTGGCCTTCTCCGAGGTGTATCAGGCGCTGCAGACCGGCGTGGTCGATGGCACCGAGAATCCGCCATCCAATCTCTACACCCAGAAAATGCATGAAGTGCAGAAGCACGTGACCGTCTCCGATCACGGCTACCTGGGCTATGCAGTCATCGTCAACAAGAAGTTCTGGGACGGTCTGCCACCTGATATCCGCACTGCACTCGAAGGCGCGATGAAGGATGCCACCAAGTACGCCAACGCCATTGCACAGCAAGAGAATGACGCTGCGCTGGCTGCCGTGCAAAAGACCGGCAAGACCACCATCTATCGCCTCAACGACAAAGAAAAAGCCGAATGGCGTAAAGCCCTTGCGCCAGTACAAGCGCAAATGTCTGATCGCATCGGTAAGGACCTGATCGCAGCAGTGAACAAGGAAGCTGCTGCACTGGGTCAGAAGTAAGTCGGTAATCGGTCAGAAATAAGAGTTCCAAAAAAGTCCGGCGCAGGTTCGTCCTGCGCCGGAGCGCTGACAGGGCGGGGCAAGTTTGACTTTTCCTTCCCATTGAGGAGACACGATGTTGAAATTTCTCGACCACTTGGAAGAGTGGCTCATTGCATTTCTGATGGCGGCCGCAACCGTCATCATCTTCATAGCGGTGGTGCACCGTTATGCTTCCGGTTTACCGATTCCCTGGCTGCAGGATGAACTGATCCAGATCAACACCAGCTGGGCGCAGGAATTGTGTATCTACATGTTCGTCTGGATGGCTAAATTCGGCGCAGCTTATGGCGTGCGTACCGGCATCCACGTTGGCGTCGATGTGCTGATCAATCGCATGGATACGCCATGGCGCAACAAGTTCGTCGTGTTCGGCCTGCTCGCCGGTGCTTTGTTCACTGGTATTGTCGGCACGCTGGGCGCTGAGTTCGTGTGGGAAATCAGTCAGCATTCCAGCACCTCCGAAGTCATGGAAGTACCGATGTGGATTGTCTACATGGCGGTTCCGCTGGGTTCGTATCTGATGTGTTTCCGTTTTCTCCAAGTGGCCTGGGCTTTCATCAAAACCGGTGAATTGCCTAAACATGACCACGCTTACGTCGAAGGCCTGGACGAAGAAATCAAGGGAGAAAAAGTATGAACGCAGCCATTATCTTCATCCTGCTGTTCGGCTTGATGCTGACCGGCATGCCGATCTCGATTTCGCTCGGCCTGACGGTATTGACCTTCTTGTTCACGATGACCGATGTGCCGATTCAGTCGGTGGCGTTGAAATTGTTTACGGGTATCGAAAAGTTCGAAATCATGGCGATTCCGTTCTTCATCCTGGCGGGTAACTTCCTTACCCACGGCGGCGTAGCGCGGCGCATGATCAACTTCGCGACGTCGATGGTCGGTCACTGGCACGGTGGTCTTGCACTAGCAGGCGTCATGGCTTGCGCCTTGTTTGCCGCAGTGTCCGGTTCGTCGCCGGCAACCGTGGTGGCGATCGGTTCGATCATTTTGCCGGCGATGACACGTCAGGGTTTTCCCAAGAAATTCGGTGCAGGCGTGATCACCACATCGGGCGCACTGGGCATCCTGATTCCGCCGTCGATCGTGATGGTGATGTATTCGGTCTCGACCAATACCTCCGTAGGCAAGCTGTTCATGGCCGGCGTTGTCCCTGGCTTGATGTTGGCGATCCTGCTGGGTCTGACCACCTGGTATCTGGCGCGCAAGCATAATTATCCGCGTCTGCCGAAGGCAAGCTGGGGTGAGCGTGCTGCGGCGTTCCGCAAGAGTGGCTGGGGTCTGTTCCTGATCGTGATCGTGATGGGCGGTATCTACACCGGCGTGTTCACGCCGACGGAAGCGGCAGCGATGGCGGCGGTGTATGCCTTCATCATTGCGGTGTTCGTCTACAAGGATATGAGCCTGAAACAAGTGCCGAAGGTCTTGCTGGATTCCGCCTCGATGTCGGCGATGCTGCTGTACATCATCACCAACGCGGTGCTGTTCTCCTTCCTGGTGACCAGTGAAAACATTCCGCAAGCGATGGCATCGATGATCACCGACAGCGGTCTGGGCCCGATCACCTTCCTGCTGGTGGTGAACGTGCTGCTGCTGTTGGCCGGTAACGTGATGGAGCCGTCTTCGATCGTCCTGATCATGGCGCCTATCCTGTTCCCTGTGGCGATGAAGCTGGGCATCGATCCGGTGCACTTCGGCATTCTGATCGTGGTCAACATGGAAGTCGGCATGTGTCATCCACCGGTTGGCCTGAATCTGTACGTGGCGTCCGGTATCACCAAGATGGGGATCACCGAACTGACCGTGGCAGTCATGCCGTGGCTGCTGACGATGCTGGTGTTCCTGGCGCTGGTGACCTATGTGCCGCAGATTTCGCTGTGGTTGCCGAATCTGGTATTTGATTGATGCAATTGCCGCCAAGGCCCGTAGAATGGGGTTTTTGGCGGCAAAGTTGTTTTATTGAAATGTTGTTTAAAAGTATGTTTTTCGTTTGCGCAAAAAATACTTTTAATGCAGGACGAGTACTGTTAAAGTGCGACCTTCGTCTGAAAAGACAACGAGATTTTTAGTCGTGGCTTGGTAACGATGTTGTTGTTCTTCATGCTTTAAAAACAGAATTTAAAGTGGGTGATACATAACAAACGGTATTAATACCGAGGATACTGAGGAGACGTGGGTTCAAGAGACTGTTAAAACGGCCGGAACACACAGGGGTTAGTTTGAGGCGCATCGAGAGATGCGCCTTTTTTATTTTGTGCGTCGGGATTTTGCCAGTGTATTCAGCCCGACAGCCCAAGCGGATGCATCCCGGTCGGCGTCTGTATCAGCGCCAGCAGATGCGATGTTTGTCCTGCCGCCGGCTGATGCATCGCAATCTGGCTTTGCAGGCCGATCAGATTGAGGTTTTTCGTAATGACTTCGGCCTCCGGATGAAAACCTTCCAGCTTGACCAATGAGCAACCCAGATCCTGCATGTTGTCGGTCGGATGGCTGGAGGTGCTCCACTGGATCAGGCTGGGCATCACGCCATTCATCACCAGCTTGCCGTCCAGCGGGATCGTAATGCGCCATTGCAGTGCACCGCGGCTCATGTCCTCTACGGGGCCGAGCGGGATATCCGATGCCGCTGCAGCCGCATCGATGTCGTCTGTGCGCACCACCCAGCTTGCCAGGCGCGGCTTGCTCCCTGTGGGCAGATGATCCAGGCCGAACCAGCGGGCGCGTTCTGCCGGCGGCGCAGCCGGGTTGATCGCAATCACTTCCAGATAAAATCCACGTCCCAGTTTCAGCAAGGCATTGTGTGTGCCCAGGCGGACATGTTCGCCGCCGGCTTGTGGCGACACGCCCAGCGTTTGTCCGATATAGGCAATCCCTTCGGCGAGGGTCGCGGCAGTGATGACGAGGTGATCGGCGTGGCTGACTGGCATGGGCGTATTGTTCTTCCGTAGGATTGGCAGGGACCGGCGGCGATGTGCTTAAATAGCGTATTCCATTTATGTGTCTGAATGATGAAGAATACTCAGGCGGGCGATATTTTTTCTGCCATCGTACACGTACCCTTCGGCGGCGTCGGCATTCGTACCTCAGCGGGCGTGATTCAAGAGATGGTGTACCTGCCCAAACACTTCCACGAAAAAGACGCTACCGATGCGCTGGCCGACAAGGCCGCCAAGCAGATTCTGCGTTACATCGACAAGCCGGACTACCAGTTCAAGCTGCCGCTGGCCGAGACCGGCTCCGAATTCCAGCGCAAGGTCTGGACCGCCATCTCGTCGATTCCGCGCGGTGAAGTACGTACCTATGGTCAGATTGCCAAGTTCATCCGGTCGGCGCCGCGCGCGGTCGGGCAGGCTTGCGGCGCCAATTGGTTTTCGCTGGTGATTCCCTGCCACCGCGTGACGGCAGCGGGCGGACTCGGTGGTTTCTCGCATCACGACGACGAAGACGGTTTTCCCTTGAGCGTAAAGCGTTGGTTGCTGGCGCATGAGGGTGTCGATGGCTATTGACGCAGAGAAGCTGGCCAATCCCGCCAAGCCGGTCAAGACGACCAAGGCAGTCAAACCAGCAAGCAAGCCAGCCAAGCCTGAACCGAAACCTCGTAAGGTCGCCACAGGTAAAGCCCCGAAGGTCGAGGCCACCGGCGCCAGCCTGGCTGCCATCGATGAATTTTGCGACACACTATGGCTGGAAGACGGCCTCGCCAAAAATTCGCTGGAAGCTTACCGGCGTGACATGACGCTGTTTGCACATTGGCTGCAGACGCAGCGCCACAAGGATTTGCTGGCGACGACAGCGGACGATCTCAATGCCTACTTTGCGGCGCGCCATGGCGATACCAAGGCCAGCTCAGCCAATCGCCGGTTGGCAGTACTCAAACGTTTTTTTCTGTTGGCTCTGCGCCAGAATCGGATTACGGAAGATCCCTGCCTGCGCTTGAAATCGGCCAAGCAGCCGCCGCGGTTTCCCAAGGTATTGTCGGAAGGCCAGGTTGACGCCTTGCTGGCGGCGCCGGACGTTTCCACGCCGCTGGGACTGCGCGACCGTACCATGCTGGAGCTGATGTATGCCAGCGGTCTGCGCGTCTCTGAGCTGGTGTTGCTGAAATCGGTGGAAGTCGGCATGAACGAGGGTGTGTTGCGGATCACCGGCAAGGGTAATAAAACGCGTCTGGTGCCTTTCGGTGAGGAAGCCCGGAGCTGGATCGAACGTTATCTGCACGACGGCCGTCCGCTGATCCTGGAGGGCCAGATCGACGATGCCTTGTTTGTCACCGCACGGGGCGGCGCCATGACGCGTCAGATGTTCTGGACGCTGATCAAGAAATACGCGATGCGGGGAGACATTCGGGCTCCCTTGTCGCCACACACCTTGCGCCACGCATTCGCCACGCATCTGCTCAATCACGGCGCCGACTTGCGCGTGGTGCAGCTGTTGCTGGGGCATGCGGATATTTCCACCACACAGATTTACACGCACGTGGCACGGGAGCGACTGAAGAAATTGCACGCCGAACATCATCCTCGCGGTTGAGCGGGGCGAAATAAAAGTGATGGCATAATGTGCGCCAACTCCGGGTTCCGCAAGCGTATTAAATGAGCTCCAAAAAAGACCATATCTCCGAAACTCCCGCCACGCAGTTCTTGCGCAAGCAGGGCATTTCCTTTACCGAACATCCTTACCCTTACGAAGAGCATGGCGGCACCAGCGTGTCGGCGCGCGAACTGGGTGTGGACGAGCACAGCGTGGTTAAGACGCTGGTGATGCAGGACGAGGCTGCCAAGCCCATGCTGGTGCTGATGCATGGTGACCGCAAAGTTTCGACCAAGAACCTGGCGCGGCAGATCGGCTGCAAGTCGGTGGAGCCTTGCAAACCTGAGGTGGCTAATCGCCATTCGGGCTTCCTGATCGGTGGCACCTCGCCGTTCGGTACACGCAAGACCATGCCGGTGTACGTGGAAGGCAGCATCCTTGCATTGCCGAAGATTTACATCAATGGAGGACGGCGCGGCTTCCTGATCGGCATTGCGCCGGAGGTGATTACCAAAGTCTTGCCCAGCAAACCTGTACACTGCGCGCTGGAAGAATAAAGAAGCAAAAGCCGCTGCATCGCAGAAGCGGTATCAGTAAGAAAACAAGACAGAACAAAAGAGTAAAAGAGGAACCAATGAATACAGTGCTGTTTACGATTGCCGCCTACCTGATCGGCTCCATTTCCTTTGCCGTGGTGGTGAGCAAAGCCTTCGGCTTGTCCGATCCGCGCACCTATGGTTCCAAGAATCCCGGCGCCACCAACGTCCTGCGCAGCGGCAACAAGAAAGCCGCCGTACTGACCCTGATCGGCGATGGTTTCAAAGGCTGGCTGGCAGTCTGGTTGGCGATGAAATTCGGTCCACAATACGGCATCGACGACACGGGTATCGCACTGGTGACGATTGCCGTTTTCCTCGGTCACCTGTGGCCGGTGTTCTTTCGTTTCGTCGGCGGCAAGGGTGTGGCAACGGCGCTGGGAATCCTGCTTGCGCTGAACGTCTGGCTCGGCGTAGCGACATTGGTGACCTGGCTGGTGATTGCCTATGCCTTCCGTTATTCCTCGTTGGCCGCGTTGATCGCCAGCGTGTTTGCGCCGTTCTACTACGGCCTGTTGTTTGGCAGCGCCGACGGTATCTTGTTGGCGGTGCTGGCGATGAGTGCCTTGCTGATTTATCGCCATCGCAAGAACATCAGCAATCTGCTGGCCGGCAAAGAAAGCAAGATCGGTTCAAAGAAGAAATAACTACATTGCCGACATTCTTCGGCAAGACGTTAAAAAGCCCGGTACAGTGAACTGACCGGGCTTTTTCATGCAAGCAGAATCAGCGAGAGTGCTTGATTCGTTTTAGGCGGTATTCCGTAACTCATCCAGCGGCCAGCGCGGCCGCACGCTGAAGGAGTACTTGCGCTTGGCGGCTTCGGGATGTTCTTGCAAACGCATCGCACCGGCGAAGGCAATCATCGCGCCGTTGTCGGTGCAGAACTCCAGCTCCGGATAAAACACCTGATAACGGCGTTTTGCTGCCGCTGCGTTCAAGCCTTCGCGCAATTGCTTGTTGGCGCCGACACCGCCGGCAATGACCAGGCGCTTCATGCCGGTGTGCTTGAGCGCATTCATGCACTTGGCGACCAGCACATCGACGATGGCGTCAACGAAGGCGCGCGCGATGTTGGCTTTGTCCTGTTCGCAGATGTTGGTGGTCTGATTCTTGACGACCGTCAGCACTGCCGTCTTGAGACCGGAGAAGCTGAAGTCGAAATTCTTGGAGTGCAGCATCGGGCGCGGCAGTTGATAGACGCCAGGGTCGCCGAACTCCGCCAATCGCGAAATTGCCGGTCCACCGGGATAGCTAAGGCCGAGCAGCTTTGCCGATTTGTCGAAGGCCTCGCCGGCAGCGTCGTCGAGTGTTTCGCCGAGCAATTCATATTGGCCCACGCCGTCCACACGCATCAATTGTGTGTGACCACCGGAAACCAGCAAGGCGACAAACGGGAATTCTGGCGGATTGGACGACAGCAATGGCGACAGCAAATGCCCTTCAAGGTGATGCACGCCGACGACCGGCTTGTCCAGGGATAGCCCCAGCCCGCAAGCCACCGAAGCGCCGACCAGCAATGCACCTGCCAGGCCTGGGCCTTGTGTGTAGGCGATGGCGTCGATATCACTGTGTGCGATGCCGCTTTTTTCGAATACCTGTTTCAGCAAGGGAATGGCGCGACGCACGTGATCGCGCGAGGCCAGCTCGGGGACGACACCGCCGTATTCTTGATGCATCGCGATTTGCGAATGCAGGGCGTGGGCGAGCAGGCCTTTTTGCGTGTCGTATAACGCCAGGCCGGTTTCATCACAGGAAGATTCAACACCGAGAACTATCATTGCAGCAGGGGAAACAGTGAGAACGCGAATACGTCCGAAGGCGCTATTGTAAAGGAAAGGTGCTTGCTGCCCCTGCGGCGCACAAGTCGCCGGGCTTGGTGTACCCTTGCGCACATGAAAAACGGCAGTAACGACAGAATAATGGACGAGAGTAAATCATGACGGATTCAAAGGACACAGGCGTAGAAATGCTCGCGGCAGCCCGCTTCATCAAAGAGATCGGCCGCGGCAAGGATGGTGCGCGCAGCTTGTCGCGCGACGATGCTGCGATGTTGTACGGCGCAATGCTGGACGGCCGCGTCAGCGATCTCGAGCTGGGTGCCATCTTGCTGTCCATGCGCGTAAAGGGCGAGTCGGTGGAAGAAATCGCCGGCTTCCTCGATGCGTCTGAAGTCTCATTCACACCGCTGCAGGCACCGCCAGGAAAATACGCGCCCGTCGTCATCCCGAGTTACAACGGCTCGCGCCACATGGCCAACCTGACGCCGTTGCTGGCGTTGTTGCTCGCGCGTGAGGGTGTGCCCGTGCTCATGCATGGCGTCACGCACGATCCACAGCGCGTCACCAGCGCAGAGATTTTCGAAGCGCTCGGCATTCACCATGCCAACGACGTCGATGCGGCGCAAGCTGCATTGGCGCGCGGCGAGCCGACCTTCATGCCGATCCAGTCGCTGGCGCCAAAGATGGCACGCCTGTTGGCGATGCGCCGGGTGCTGGGCGTGCGCAATTCGACGCATACGCTGGTCAAGATCATGCAGCCTTTCGTCGGCCCGGCATTGCGGCTGACGTCCTATACCCATCCAGAATATCTGGAAATGCTGGCAAAGTATTTTGTCACTGCCGCTCCGCAGGCGCGTGGCGATGCTTTCCTGATGCGTGGTACGGAAGGCGAGACCGTCGCCAATGCGCGCCGTGCGCAACAGATCGACTGGTTTCACGCCGGTGAGCGGACCTTGCTGGTGGAGAAACAAAAAGTGGCGGAAGAAATTCCGGATCTGCCGGAAGGCCGCGATGCACAGGCAACCGCACAATGGATCAAGGCCGTGTTGGCGGGACAGAAATCCGTTCCCGAGGCGATTGTGGAGCAGGTGGAGCATTGCGTAGCTGTTGCGGCAGAGATTGCTGCAAGGTAAGCCTGCCTGAGGCCGCTAAGCAAGATAAGAACGAGCAAGTGAAATGCACTCACTGAACGAGATGACTTGCCCACTCGTATCGCGTGTTATCGATTTTCTTGCTGAATAACTATTCAGTTATGACGATAGCACTCAAGAAACGACGGACGTAAAAATCAGACCTTGGTTTTGGTGATGACCTTTGGTGTCACCGTAGCAGCCACTTGCGCGAAGGCAAAAATGACTTCCTTGACGATCTTGCGTTGTGGTGCGGGAAGATTGATGAAGGCTTCGAAAGCCTCCCGCTCGCGGTAGCCGATTGCCTCTTCCCAGCGGGCGCGGCGCTTGTCGATGCGTTTGCCGATCTCTTCGCCGAAGCGCAGATGTTGCGGCGTGACAATAAGCCATTCGGCAAGCGTTTCCAGCTTGTCCTGATTGGGCATTGACTCACCGAGAAGCCAGCGACGCACACCGTGCAGCGTCATCGGTTTTCCCCAATAGCGCAAATTGAACTCGCGTTCGAGGACGGCAGGCTTAGGCTCATATCCCGCTTTTTCCATCGAGGCGCGCAGTCGTTTTGCAAATTTTTCGTTCGCGTTTTCCATGACTGGAAGTTACTGCCTGGCAGTTAAAAATTGGGTACGTTTGCGTTTCTGAATAATTACGCGAAGGATGTGACTTGTAATCAACTCTGCAAATCGCAGCGTCGTTTTGCTTATCTTGTCTTATTTTCAACTTGACTGATAGATAACAATTGTAACGTGTCTGAATCTACCAACATGATGCCCAGCAAGACTTTCAGGCCGGTAACCAACTTTTCCGTATGGCAGTTTTTCGACAAGCTACCAAGACGTATGTAACCTCGATTCATGTCGAGAAGCAATTAAAAGAAATTTGAGAGATTGTTAAAATATTCAGTTAACTCTTTAGGCATAAAACCTCGGTGAAGAAGCCGGGCTTTTTTAGTGCAGACAGGCTAGAATAGGCGCGGATAAAGGGATTGCGCCGATCGTCGCGAATGAATAATGAGCAAACGACGATGATAAAAGCGGGCGCAAAAAATAATCAGCGCATTTTGAAGGGGTTGACGACGCCTTCTCTCGGCTCCGGCTTTGCCTTGTTTTAAATATTTAAAAATCTCATAGCTGCCTTTCACGCGCAGGCTGGGATCACACGGCGTTCGATGTTGTTGTGAATGATTGAGTTTCGCTTCTCGAAATTCATTTCGTAATTTGCAGTTTGAAACGGAAAATGCAGACGGATTTTTCAGATCATGGCTGGCTCCTATAACCTCTTGCTGATTTGTTTTTCACTATTCGTTGCGACGCTGGCTTCGTACACAGTATTGGAAATCGCTGAACGCATCGCATCCCAGGAAACCACGCGCTATCGGCGCATGTGGCTGGGCGGCGGAGCGTTGGTGTTCGGCGTCGGCATCTGGGCTGCGCACTTCACGGGCATGCTGGCGTTCCAGTTGCCGATCAATGTCGGCTACAACGCTGTCCTCACCACGCTGTCGCTGCTACTGTGCGTCGCGCTGTCGTTCTATCTCTTGCATCGATCCACACAGCGCCGTCTGCGCTGGCCGCGCATGCTGGCCGACGGCGTCGTCCTTGGCGCGGGCATGGCGCTGGTGCACTACCTGGGCATGCACTCCATGCAGATCACGCCGGCGGTGCGTTATATGCCGTGGCTGGAGTCCTTGTCGGTGTTGCTGTCGATCAGCGTGGCGGTGCTCAACATCTGGGTTATCTACACACTCAATGCGCGCAAGAGCGACCATTTCTGGAAGCGCGTCACCATGGCTGCGGTGCTGGGTCTCGGCATCTTCTTCATGCATGGACTGAATATCGCCGCGGCGCATTTTTCGCCGGACAGCATCAGCAGTACCTACGGCAATATGGATCGCGACAATCTGATGAGCGTCGTGCTGCTCGGTACTTTGTTCGTGCTGATTGCCGCATTGATTTTCAGTGGTGCCCAAAAGACCAAGCTGCTTAAAAAGATCGTCGGGCGCACCAATGACAAGCTGCTGCATTTCGCCACGCACGATGTGCTGACGGGTTTGCCCAATCGTGCTTTGCTGGCTGAACGCATTCAGCATGCGATTCACGTGTCCAAGCGCAGCGGTCTGTCGTTTGCGGTGCTGTTCATGGATCTGGATGGTTTCAAGGCGATCAACGACTCGCTCGGCCATGCGGTCGGTGACGGTTTGCTGATTGCGGTCGGTCAGCGTATCCGCGCCTGTATTCGTGGTGAAGACATGGTGTCGCGCATTGGTGGCGATGAGTTCGTCGTGGTGATGAGCAACCTCGCCACGCCGGAAGTGGTGGAGAATCTGGCCGAGAATGTTCTCAGCGTGTTGCGTCAGGATTTTCGCGTCGACGAAGCAACCTTGCGCGTGACATCGAGTATCGGCATCGCGGTGTACCCGAACAGCGGCGAGACCGTCGATGCGTTGATGAAAAACGCTGACGCCGCGATGTACGAGGCCAAACAAAATGGCCGCAATACTTACCGCTTCTTTGAACCCGCCATGCATGCCAGCGCGATGCGCCATCTGACTATTCGTCACGCCTTGCAGCAGGCGGTGGAACACAACCAGTTGTCGCTGCATTTCCAACCCAAATTCGAAGGCCGGCAGCGCACGCTCACAGGAGTGGAAGCGTTGCTGCGCTGGGATCATCCCGAGCTGGGCAGTATGAGTCCGACCGAATTCATTCCGATCGCTGAGCGTTCAGGGCAGATCATACCGATTGGCGACTGGGTCTTGCGCGAGGTGTGCGCGCAGATAGTACGATGGGATGCGGAAGGGCGGCCGCCGGTGAAGGTGGCGCTGAATCTGTCGCCGCTGCAGATGCGTCCTGATCTGGTTGATAGCGTCACCGCGATTGTCGGGCAAGCCGGCATTGCGCCGCAACGCCTGATGTTCGAGATCACGGAAACGGCCGCGATGAAAAATGTCGAAAAGTCCGCACGCATCATCACCGATCTGCAGGCGCTGGGTTTTGATATTGCCATTGATGATTTCGGCGCCGGGTATTCCAGCCTCGCTTACCTTCAACAATTCCACTGTCGCCAGATCAAGATCGATCGTTTTTTTACCTCTCGTCTTGATCAGGGTGGCGACTCGGGGCCCGCCATCGTATCGGCGATCATCGCGCTGGCGCATGCCTTGAATATGGAAGTCGTAGCCGAAGGAGTGGAAACCGAAGCGCAACTCGAGGCGCTGCAAAAACTCAACTGCGATCAGGTGCAGGGCTTCTTGCTGGGTCGACCGGCAGCGGCGGTCGACATGCAGCAATTGCTGGGGCCGGGACGCGCTTTCGCCTAAGGGTTTGCGGAGATGCTTGCCTGGTCGGTGGCGATGCGTCGTTGCACCACCCGCAGATACCAGATCAGGAAGAATGCGACTACGCCCAGACTGGCGCTGTTACCCAGCCAAAAGCCTGCTGCGCCATGCAGCCAGGACGGAGAAAATCCGAATGGGTCCAGACCCAGTACGTAACCGCCGCCAAGCCCCACACCCCATAATGCCACCGCATAAATCACAGTCGGGATTACTGCCACCTTGTACGCGCGCAGCACGAATGCGGTCGTTACCTGCAATGAGTCGAACAACTGATAGAACGCGATGAACAGAAACAAAGGTAACGCCGACGCGATGATCACCTCATCCGGCGTATAGGCGCGGAGGATGTCTTTACGCGCAAACCATACGATCACGCCGATGAGTACGGACAGGACTGCCGACAGGCGAATACCGGCGCGGGAAATGGTCTTGGCCATGCGCCAGTCGCGCGCGCCGATGGCTTGCGCCACTAATGTTCCGGTGGCGTTGGCCAGCGACAGCGGCAGCATGTAGAGCACGGTGCCGACGTTGGCGGTGATCTGATGCCCGGCCACAGCCACGGCGCCCAGACGCGCGATAAAGATAGCCATCAGCGTAAAGGCGGTGACTTCGATGAAGTAGCTCAGACCCATCGGGATACCCAGCTTCAGCAGGCTGCGTTGCGCTGACCATTGTGGTTTGATGAAGCCGCTGCCGAAGACCTTCAGTTCGCGATAGATCGGCGCCTTGCGCACCAGCATCCAGCCGGTCAGCAGCATCAGCCACGCAATCAGGCTGGTGGCGATGGCGCAGCCTGGACCGCCGAACGCCGGCAAGCCGAGTCCGCCGAAGATGAACCAGGCATTGAGCGGGATCTTCAACAGCAACGCGCCGATCTGAATCGCCATGACCATCTTCGGCCGAGCGATCGCCGTATTGAGCGCCGCATAGACGCGAAATCCCAGCGTGGCAGGCAAGGCCAGTGCTTCGATGCGCAGGTAGAGCGTGGCCTTTTCGGCCAGCTCCGGTGAGGCTTGTGCAAAGGACAAAAAAGCAGGGGAGAACAGCAGCACCAGGCAACCGATGCAGCTCAGGAAAAACGCCAGCCATAAACCTTGCTTCACTTCACGGCCGATATCTTCCAGCCGGCGCGCGCCGTAGAGCTGGCCGATGATCGGCAACAGCGCCTGCAACACGCCCGACAAGCCGACAAAGACGCTCACGTAGATGGATACGCCCAGCGCCAGCGCCGCCAGATCCATCGCCGAAAAGCGCGACACCATGGCGGTATCGATCACGCCGTTGGCAATCAGTGCCAACTGGCCGATCAGGATGGGCCAGGCCAGCGAGGCAATGCGGAAGGTATGGAAGCGTTGAGTCATGCGGATAAATGATCAACGCAGGCTTCGTGCGGAAGCCTGCGTTCTCTTTTCTTTCTATTCTCTTTTGAGTTGACGGCAGCAGGGACGTCGGTACGAACGTCTGATCAATCTGACCACTGCGCAGCAGACGGTGTTCTGCTGCGCGCTGCCCTCAATTATCGCCCAATGCGGCGATACAGGCGGAAGCGCTCATCGCGGTCGGACGGACGGCGGCCTTCCCACAGCAATTGCCAGTTGCCTTGATACTGGCGCAACATCTGTTCGGCATTCTGATTATCGATGCTGTCTTGCAGCAGCAGGAAGTCGCAGCGCATGTCGGGACGGTCTTCAAAGCGCACATGGCCGAAGTACGCGAACGACGCGCGTTGCGCCGGTCCGACGTTGGATTCCACGCATTGCTTTACCGCCGACATCTTCTCTTCGATCTGTTGCGCAACACCGGCGTAGCTCTTGCCGTAGTTGACCCAAGGCAGCCACAAGGTCATCAACAGCACCCAGCACAGCACCACGCCACCTGATGACAGCACCACGGCGCGCCACAGCACCGACGGGCGGCGCGAGATGCGCCAATGCACGAGCAAGATCCAGAAAATGGTCGTCAGGATCGCAACCGTCAGCGCAATCATGTTGAAGCCGGGCTGATAGCCAGGCGCCAGCTTGTAGGCGTTCTTTGCTATCTGTGCCGGCCAGCCGGTTTCCTTGGCGATCCAGCCGATCCAGATGAAGGCCGCGCAGGTGGTCAGCGTCATCACCGAGAACCAGTCTACCGCGTTGATGGCGCCGCGTTTCATGGTCGGCAAGCCGAAGGCCGCGAGGATGGCCAGCGCCGGCAACAGCGGCAGCAGGATGCCTTCTTCGCTGTGCACGTTCAGTAGCACCAGCAGGGTCAATGGGATGAAGAACGCCAGCGGCAGCGAGATATGCAGCGAATGCGGCTGGCGGCGCCACGCGTAGACGGCCCATCCGGCAAACGGCCAGGCCGGCCAGGCGAACCACACACCGTATTTGAGGAAGAATTTCAGCGAGGCCATGGTCGGCCAGTTCAACTGATAGATGTTCCAGCTCAGCCAGGTAGAAAATTGCGCACCGGCTTCAGGCAACAACGCATTGATCGTCAATACCCAGATCACGCAGATTGCCAGCGCTACCGGCAGCGCCACGCCCAGCAAGGATTTAAAAACGGGACGGTAATAGAGTCCGGAAAGCACCAGCAAGCCGATCAGCAAGCCGCTCGGCAGCAACCAGCCATGGGCCAGGACCAGTAGGCCGAGCACCGCACCCAGCGACAGCGCCTGATGCACTTTATTCGTATCGAACACGCGCACCGAGCTGTACAACGCATAGGAGACCAGTGCGATTTGCATGGTCTTGGCGCTGGTTTCATGGCTATGCAGCAGCAAGCCGAGAAAACCGAGATAAATCAGGAAAGCGCCATCGGCCAGCGTACGGCCGAAATCGCGCGGTTCCGGTTGGCCGCCAAAGGCCAGTTTGAGCGGTTGCGCTTCGTTGCGGCGGCCCAGCAGATAGGTGGCGTACCAGATCGACAGCGAGCCGATCAGGAAGCAGCCTACAGTCGAGATACGCGCCGCCAGCGGATCGCCGAGCAGCCAGCCGAACAGCTTGATGCAGATCGCCCCAAACCAGTAAGCCAGCGGGCTTTCGGCAGGCATCGCCATGCCCGCGATATTCGGCGCCAGCCAATCCATCAGATTGCCGTGCGCCATGGTCCACATGATGCCGAAACTGGCGGCGTCATCGTTCTTCCACGGGTCGCGGCCGATCAGGCCCGGCAGGATATAGAGCAGGCCGAGAGCGAGCAGGCCCCAGCGAGGCAGTGCATTGGTCGCAGCGGCAGGGAGACGGACTGGCTTCATCAAGGTGTTATTGCTCTTGTTTAGTTTTGGTGCACTGTTGGAGTGCAAATTCAGGGTATCGTTTTGTCGACAACTTTGCAGGCGATATTGTGCAGCAAAACCCTGTTAAAAGTTGTATTTGACCGTAACGGCCTTAGGGGCGAATAGATGCTGGCTGAGGCAGATGAGACAGTTCCCCGTCACGTGGCGGGCAAAAAACAAAAAAGGCAGCCTGAGCTGCCTTTTTTGACATCGTGCAGAGATTACTCTGCAGCGACGGCAGTCTTGGAACCGACTGTACCGAATTTTTGGCGGAACTTTTCAACGCGGCCAGCGGTGTCAACGATCTTGTGCTTGCCGGTGTAGAACGGGTGCGATTCGGAAGAAACTTCAATCTTCACGAGTGGGTATTCTTTACCTTCGAATTCGGCCTTTTCGCGTGTGCCGATAGTCGAACGGGTGATGAACTTGAAGTCGTTCGAAACGTCGTGGAACAGAACTTCGCGGTAATCCGGGTGAATGCCTTGTTTCATTTTTTGCCTTAAAAATTAATGGTAGCCAATCATCACTTCGTCGGTCGTCTTGCTTCTTGACCCGATTGTCGATCACTTGCCGGGGGTGAAAAGTCCGAAATTATACAATTAAATCATAGGTTTGCATAGATTGGCTTTGGCCCTGAACGGCTTTGACCGGGCTCCGGCGTTGTTTTGCGCCGATTGCTCTGCTTTTTGGCTTCAAACGCGAGTCAGTCTGTGGCCCAAATGCTTTATCATTCAGCGCCCATGCGGCTTACGGGGCGACTGCTTCATTGTTGGGCAGACAACAGGCGAGCTTGGCCGGGATAGTCGCTATATGTATCTGCCTATAAATTAACGGAATAACAGACGCACAATTATTCATTTTCGCTTATCCCCCCGTCACTTCATACTGAGCCGCATGTAGTCAGGCTGGCTTAAGCAGCACGGACAGCGGCTCCAGCCGGTAAAAACAAAAAAGACAGAGAACAGAGCAAGACCCGTGCTGACGCTCGTTATTACGCGTTATCACACGTGATCGTGCAGATATTTTTAGATTTGGGAATCAATATGGTAACAAGACAGGACTGTATTACGCTGGACCAGCAAGATGCGCTGGCCGCATGCCGCGACAAGTTTGCATTGCCGGAAGGTGAAATCTATCTCGACGGCAACTCGTTGGGCGCCATGCCCAGGCACTTGCCGGCGCGCATGCAGGAAGTCATGGTCAAGGAATGGGGTAACGGCCTGATCCGCTCCTGGAACGACGCCAACTGGATCGACCTGCCCAAGCGCGTAGCCGGCCAAGTTGCACGCCTTATCGGCGCCGGCAAGGATGAAGTCATGGTCGCCGACTCCACCTCGGTCAATCTGTACAAGGCGCTGGTCGCCGCTGTCCGTCTGAATCCGGCACGCAAGGTCATCCTCAGCGAGCGCGGCAATTTCCCGACTGATCTCTATATCGCTCAGGGCGTGGCTGAAATCTTCAATCTCGAGATCCGTTATGTCGATTCGACCCCGGAACCCGTGCTCGCGGGTCTCGACGACAGCGTCGCGGTGGTGATGCTGACCCATGTCAACTACCGCACCGGTCAGATCTATCCGATGCAGGAAATCACCGCCAAGGCACACGCCGTTGGCGCATTAGCCTTGTGGGATCTGGCGCACAGCGCCGGCGCGGTGGAAGTTGACCTCAATGCGGCCAAGGCCGACATGGCGGTTGGCTGCGGTTACAAATATCTGAACGGCGGCCCTGGCGCACCAGCGTTTGTGTTCGTCGCGGAACGTCACCACAAGGACATGCGCCAGCCGTTGTCCGGTTGGCATGGTCACGTACGTCCTTTCGAATTCGTGCTCGGCTACGAGCCGGCACCAGGCATCGAAAGCATGCAATGCGGCACGCCGCCGCTGCTGTCGATGCTGTCGCTGGAATCGGCGCTGGAGATTTTCGATGGCGTCGAGATGAGCGCGCTGCGCAAGAAGAGCGTCGCCCTGACCGAACTGTTCATCAAGCTCGTCGACGAAAAGCTCTCGCCCTACAAATTCGGTCTGGCCTCGCCACGCGACTCTGCTGTGCGCGGCAGCCAAGTGTCGCTGACACATGAGCAAGGCTACGCCATCGTACAAGCGCTGATCGCGCGCGGCATCACCGGTGATTTCCGCATGCCGAACATTTTGCGTTTCGGTTTCACGCCGCTGTACGTCAGCTTTGCCAACGTCTACGACACGGCGCAGGCAATCGCCGAAATCATGGAAAGCGGCGAATGGAATCAGGACAAATTCCTCACCAAGAAGGCAGTGACCTGATCAATATTTTGTAGTTCTTAAGTCCAGTTTGGCGCGCCCGTGCAGACAGCGGGCGCTACCCGGTTGTCCCCAATTGTTTCGTTAGAAAACGATGGGAATTAACGCTCTCGAGATAGAAATAAATCGCAGTGGGTAAAAATTAACAGGGAGGAGTAGTGATGAAACTCAAAGGTGCAGTTGCGTCCGCGTTGTTGTTGGCGGGTGCAGGTGGAATGGCGCATGCCGCCGACGGCGTAAAGATTTCCGGCTTCGTCGATATCAATCTGGAGCATTTGTCGACGCCGAAGAACAGCGTCAATCGTATTTCCAGCGGTGGCCTCAATGCATCGCGCCTCGTCTTCAGCGGCGATGAAGATCTGGGGGGTGGCAGCAAGGCCTTCTTTACGCACGAAATGCAATTCTCCGCCGACAATGGCACCGGTCCTACGCCGCGCCAATCCTTCGTTGGTCTCAGCGGTTCCTGGGGTACGATTTCCATGGGCCGTCAGAATACGCCTTCGTACTGGATCGCCGGTTATGCTGATCCGAGCTGGTCGGCCGACTACAGTATCGTCAGCAATATGCAGTTCTTCTACGCGCCGTATCGCGAGAATAACTCGTTGGCCTACAACACACCACGCGTGGGCGGTTTCATGGGCCGCTTCATGGTCACTGCCGGTCAGGAAGACGGCACCAGCAACGGCCGCTACGTCAGTACCGCCGTTGAATATCGCGAAGGCCCCTTGTTCGCCGGCGCCGTCAGCGACCTGAAGTACAACAAGAATGTCTTCGGTTCCAACATCCTGAGCTCGCGCGATAACTACTTTGCCCTGGCGTACCGCTTTGGTTCGTTCGAGCCTACCTTCATCTATCACACCTACAATGGTTACTACGCCTACCCACCGTATGTCGGCTTCAACGCCAGCGGCTGGGATGCACAAGCCGGCATGCGTTGGCAGATCACCGATCGCCATCGCGTCTTTGCCAGTTTCGTGGTCAAGAAGGATGACAAGAACGTCGCCATGTCGGATGCCAAAGGCATGCTGCTCGGCTACGGTTACAACCTGTCCAAGCGCACCGACCTGTACGCCAACTACGGCCGCATCAACGTGAAGAACAACACGACTGTGGCGTATCCGATGACCTTCAATACCAGTACTTCGCCGGCGCCAAACAGCGGTATCCAATTGGGTATCCGTCACGCGTTCTGAAGTCCTGAAGTTTTACGTCTGACAGGCGGTAAAAAGGAGCCGGCGCAAGCCGGCTCCCACCAGATTCAAGGAGGTGTTTAAATGAAAGAAGGAGTCATGAAAACAAAATTTTTCCAATTCAGCACGATCGTTGCGTTGTTGGCCGGCGCAGCCGTTATGTCGATGTCTGCCCACGCGCAGCAACCGCGCAGCGGCGTCAACTTGACCGCGCCTGACGCGCCGCAAGGAATACCGCAGCATCCGTTGCTACCGGGTGAGCCGGCTTATCCGGCGCCAGGCACCTGGGGCTATGACAAGGCCACCGGCAAGTTCAAGAGCCCCGACATGGCACCTGACGCCTACGGCGCGCATCCAGTGGAAGGCAGCTTGCCTTATCTGGATCTGAACCAGTACGAAAAGAACGTCAAGGTCGAGAACTTCACGCCTTACGTTGCCGGTGCAGGCCACAGCTGGCAGGCCTCGTTCGACTGGAACGGCCGCCGCTATCTGTACGATTACGAAACCTGGATGTACAACCTGTTCGACATCACCGATCCGCATGACATCAAGGTGGTGCAGCAGAAGACCTTCAACACCCGCGCCGGCGAACATCAGTTCGGCCCGTTCAACGTCAAGTTCAACAAGAAGCTGAACAAGATGATCGCGGTGCAATGCTACGAAATCACACGCTACGGTCTGCTCTCCAACAAGTACACCAAGCCTGACGAAGTCAAGCGCGTACGTGAGCGTCAGATGCTGCGCGGCTTCCGTATTTTCGAAGTGACCAGCCCGCAATGGACCGACTGGAAACTGCTGTCCGAGACCTCGCTCGATCCTTATCACTCGGCGCAACAGCAGCCGCAGGAAGGTTCCGGCTGTCAGGACGTGCCGGTCTATAACGGTGACCAGTACCTGTTCGTCGCCGGCGCACCGGACAACAGCTTCGCCAACCAGGAGTACAAGAACTACCTGTACACCGGCGGCCAGTTGGCATTCGACGTGTCCGATCCAAGCAATCCAAAACGTCTGTCGATGTGGTGGGCGCCTGGTTCGCGTCTCGGTGAAGAAGAGGAATACAAGAAAAATCCTCGCGCCGGCAACAAGACCTCGTGGATGGGTTCGCGCATGCCGCTGTTCATTCCGAAACCGGTTGAGCAGGGCGGTAAATACGGCTACGCAGCGATGGGCGGCTTCGGCTTCTACGTGATCGACATCTCCGATCCGAAGAACATGAAGCAAGTCGCGCACATCGACATGCCTGTCAGCGTGACTGGCACCGAAGGCGACAACATCGACGTCTCCAAGGTCGAGTCGACCGGCATGGTGTACTACAGCGGCTATCCGATGACCGAAGATTGCTACGAACCGCTCAAGGCCATCTACTCGATCGACGTGCGCGATCCGAAGAATCCCAAGATCGTCAACACGCTGCCGACACCTGTGCCGCCGAAGGATGCGCCATTCACCGACTTCTGCCAGCGTCGCGGCAGTTTCGGTCCGAAGCGCAGCGGTTACGCCCAGATCCAGCCAGGTACGCCAAGCCCGCGCTACATGCCGTACTCGTACTACAACGCCGGCATGCAGATGTTTGATGTGAAGGATCCGCTGAACCCGACCATCGCCGCTTACTTCGTGCCGAAGATGATCGACCCGTCGCGTCACACCAAGGATGAACAGACACAATCGATCCGTGCTCTGCCGAATCCGGTGCACAGCATCTTTGTTGAGTGGGATCGTAATCTGGTGTGGGTGTTCTCCAACCACGGTATCTACACGCTGTCGGTGCCACCGCTCGGGAAACCAGTGTTCGGCATGCCGAAGAAATAAGCGCCGGCTCTCAACCTATACGCAAGAAAAAAAGCGTAGCAACCAATGAGGCGGGCGTCATCTTTTTCGATGGGTGACGTCCCGCCGCATGTAGTACGGATCTCTGACCGGATCCGGAGTTAAGGAAGTTCATTCTTTGTCCTTCTCTTGAGCTTGTGCCATTCAGTGTCGAAGCTGAATGGCACTTTTTTTGTTCGTTTTTTCAGGAACCCCATCATGAAGTTTCACTCGATCCTGTTCGTTACCTTGTCGCTGCCGATTCTGTTTTCACCTGTCGCCGGGATGGCGGCATCGGCTGCCGAAGAAAGCTGCCGCGTCTGTCACAAGATGGATAGCAAGCTGATCGGCCCGGCCTTCAATGACGTTGCTGCTCGCTATGGCAAGGACAAGGACGCCATTGCCAAACTCAAGCACAGCATGCTCGAAGGCAGCAGCGGCAAGTGGGGCACGATGGCCATGCCGCCCAACGCCGGGCTGACTGAAGCCGAGGCCGAGCGCTTCGCACACTGGATCATGAGCTTGAACAAGAAATGAGCGTGGATGTGAAATAGAGCAGGAGAGAAGGCAGGAGAGGCAAACACCACAACGCCGTCGTCCTGAAAAAAGTCAGGACCCAGTGTCGTGTCAACCGTTGCCACGACACTGGGTCCCAGCGTGCGCTGGGACGACAGCGAGGGAAGGGTCTATAGAGACTTTACTTCCACAACGAACACTTGGATTCCGCCTTGGTAGTCCAGGCTTGTTCAGCCGGAATAGTCTGTACCACCTTGTAGTAATCCCACGGATACTTCGACTCGGACGGCTTCTTCACTTCCATCAGGTACATGTCATGCACCATGCGGCCATCCGGACGAATGTAGCCGTTCTTGGCGAAGAAGTCGTTGATCTTGGTCTTGTGCATCTGCGCGATGACCTTGTCCGGATCGTCGGTTCCGCTGGCCTTGACCGCATTCAGATACTGCGTCGTCGCTGAGTAATCGGCGGCTTGCAGCATGGAAGGCATGCGCTTCATCTTGGCGAAGTAGCGCTTGGACCAGTCGCGGGTTTCCTGATTCATGTCCCAGTACCAGCCGTCGGTCAGGTACATGCCTTGCGTAACCTGCAGCGTCAGCGCATGCACATCGTTGATGAACATCAGCAGGCCGGCCAGCTTCATGGTCTTGTTGATGCCGAACTCGTTGGCGGCCTTGATCGAGTTGATGGTGTCGCCGCCGGCATTGGCCAGACCCAGGATCTGCGCCTTCGATGCCTGCGCCTGCAGCATGAAGGACGAGAAGTCCGACGCACCCAGCGGATGCTTGACCGCGCCCACCACCGTGCCGCCGTTGGCCTTGACGATATCGGAGGTATCTTTCTCCAGCGATGCGCCGAAGGCATAGTCGGCTGTCAGGAAGTACCAGCTCTTGCCGCCGTTCTTGACGATGGCCGAGCCGGTCCCCTTGGCCAGTGCGACCGTGTCGTAGGCGTAATGGATGGTATAGGGTGTGCATTCTTCATTGGTCAGCCGCGCAGTCGCGCCGCCGACGGCGATGAAGGTCTTTTTCTTTTCGCCGGCCACCTTGGCCATGGCCAGGCTGGTGCCCGAGTTGGTGCCGCCGATCAGCATGTCCACGCCTTGCTGGTCGAACCACTCGCGCGCCTTGGAGGCGGCGATGTCGGCCTTGTTCTGATGGTCGGCTGTGACCAGTTCGATCTTCTTGCCGTTCACCGTGCCGCCGAAGTCGGCAATCGCCATCTTGATCGCTTCGATCCCCCCCTGACCGTCGATGTCGATATAGACGCCCGACAAGTCGGTGATGATACCGATCTTGACCACATCCCCTGAAATCTGCGCTGCCGCCGGTGCGGAAAATCCTCCTGCAAATACGGCGGCCACGGTCGCCGCGATGGCTGTCTTTGTGACGTTCATCTGTTGCTCCTCCTGATTGGTTGTGTCTTTGATGCTGCTGTTGTTATGCCGTCTGATGGACGGTTGCTTTTTTACTGCCCGGTATGGATAAGCCGGTGTGCCGCTTCTTCTACAACATACAACGATACTGCGCTTGCTGGTGAGGCTGGTGACACTGGTGATGAGGCTGATAAGGAAATGCTTGCCGGAGGATCGGCTGCTAGTGTTTTTTTTGCTTGTCTCTACTTTGATTCTTATTTGTTTTTTGCTTCGGTTCTTTTTCATCCTGACCGAAGCGTGCCTGAAATAGTAGTGTCGGAAAAAAACACGGTCAAGCTGTTTCTCCGTGAATGTGAAGAATAAAAAAAGCCGTGAATCGCTTCACGGCTTTTGCACTGTATTGGACTGTTCAAGCACTCAAAGTTTGACGGGTCTGCGGTACCAGATGAAGTAGACCACACTCAGCAAGACCACAAAAGGGATGCCCGAAAGCAAGGTCGCCTTGAACTCATCGGTGAAATACGTCGTCACCATGATCGCGACCATCAGCAATGCGCCCAGCAAAGTCAGACCCGGAAAGCCCCACATGCGGAACGCCAGCGGCCGGCCGCCTTCTTTGCTCCAGCGGCGGCGGAAGCAGTAGTGCGTCACAAAGATCATCAGCCAGGTAAACATCGCACCGAACATCGACACCGACATCATCAGCGTGAACGAGGCCTTCGGATACAGCACGCTCAATGCGGTGGCGATAGCAATGCCGATACACGACAGACCGAGTGCCCGCACCGGTACACCGCGCTTGCTGACCTTGCCGAACTGCGGCGAAGCATAACCGGCGCGCGACAGGCTGAACATCATGCGGGTAGTGATGTAGAGCTGGCTGTTCATGGCCGACAGGGCGGCGATCAGCACCACGAAGTTGATGATGCCGGGTGCACCTGCAACATGGATCGCTTCCATCACCAGCACGAACGGACTCTTGTCGGTACCGGCCGACGACCAGGGCAGGATCGCCAGCATCAACGCCAGAGTCAGCAGATAGAAAATCACCAGGCGGAACATTGCAGCGCGGAAAGCATGCGTAATAGCCTTTTCAGGCTCCTTCGCTTCGCCGGCGGCGACGGCGATCATCTCGATGCTTAGGTAGCTGAAGATCGACACGATCACCGCCACCCAGGTGCCCCAATAACCTTTGGGGAAGAAGCCTCCATGTGCTACATAGTTCTTGAAACCGATGGGGCCATCGACCGGTGCGCCGTAGACAATGTACGCGCCCAGCAGAATGAAGCCGACGATGGCGACGATCTTGATCATCGAGAACCAGTATTCGATGAAGCCGAAGATGTTCACGCTCAGCGCATTGACGATGATCAGTGCGCCCGAAAACAGCACAATCCACAACCACGCGGGCGAACCGGGAAACCAGTACTGCATGTACAGCGCCACCGCCGTGACTTCGGTACCGACCGCCAGCACGATCGACGCCCAGTAGGCATAGCGCACCATGAAGCCGGCCCAGGGGCTGACGTAGTAGCCGGCATAGGCGCCGAACGATCCCGAAGTCGGATGCGCCACCGTCATCTCGGCCAGGCAGCCCATCAGCAGCAGGGCGATGACGGCGCCGATGGCATAGCTGATGAGAACGCTGGGACCGGCGAAACCGATCGCAAAACCGCTACCGAGAAACAGGCCGGTGCCGATCGCGCCGCCAATGGCGATCATCGACATCTGGGCGCTGCTCAAACTGCGTTGCAACCCCTTTTCCTGATCGACAATGCCCTGAAAGTGGTCGCTGCTATGCTGCATGATATGTCTCCTGAAGGTATTCTTTGTGTGGCTGGCAAACACTGTGCCAGCCACTTTTATCGCGCAGCATTATGCACTGCGCTTGTCATGCTGAATTAAAAATCAAATGCCGAAGAACCTGCGCGCATTGCCCGCCAATAGTTGGGCATGCGTGGCTGCGCTGAAGCGGGTGTCGCGGATCAGTTGGCCGACCTGTTGCTCGCCCAGCGGATAGGGATAGTCCGAACCCAGCATCACGCGCTCTTCGCCCATGATGTCGACCAGTAGTTCCAGCGCACGGCTGTCGAACACGGCCGAGTCGACGTGGAAGCGATTGACGTAGGACGACGGCAGGTTGGGGCAGTCCTCGCGGATGATGTCGCGCTCGCGCCAGGCGTTGTCGACTCGGCCCAGCAGGAAGGCGAAGCTGCCGCCACCATGGGCGAAGCAAATCTTCAGCGATTTAGGCAGGCGTTCAAAGGCGCCGGACAGGATCAGCGACAGGATACCGAGCTGGGTTTCCGCCGGCATGGCGACCAGCCACGGCAACATCCATTTTTTCATGCGCTGCTCGCCGCCCATCATGTCCCAGGGATGCACCAGCAGCGGGATATTTTCATTGGCGCAATGTGTCAGGAAGGCCAGCATGTCGGCGTCATCCAGATCCTTGCTGCCGAGGTGATTACCGATCTGCACGCCGATGTGGCCGATGCTTTTTGCGCGCGAGGCTTCCAGGCAGGCCGCATCGATGTTCTGCAGCGGCACCTGTGCCAGCGTCTTCAGACGCTTGGGGTCATGCGCACACAGTTCGATGGCGTAGTCGTTCATGCGTTGCGCCCACGGCAAGGCTTGTTCCACCGGATAGCTGTAGCCGAACATCACCGGCGTGGCGCACATGATTTGCAGGTCGACGCCTGCCTTGTCCATTTCAGCGATGCGGCGCGCCGGATCCCATAGCGCGGAATACACCGGACGGAACGGCTTGCTGCCGGTCATGATCATGCCGTGTTCGTTGTCTTTGACTTGCAGCCAGGGCGCGGCGTGCGGATCGAGTGCTGCAGCTTCGGCCTGGGTAATCGGCGGGAAAAAGTGCGAGTGAATATCGATCACTTGCGGTTGTGTATTGCTCAAGGTTTCGCCCCTTGTTGTGTTGTTGACGATGGCAGCACCGCGCCGTGCGCGTGCTTGCCCGGATGCGTGGCGCCGCAGTGTTTGCAGAGGCGCAGACTGGCGTCGCCGTAAAAGCGCTCAAACAGCGGCGGCAGGTCGGCCACGATGCTCTTCAATTGCACCTCGACGCGATACACCAGGTGGTTGCATTGCAGGCAATACCACTCGAAACCGTCGGTCACGCCTTCCGGGCGCTGGCGCTCGATAACCATGCAGCGGCTTTCCGGCTCCGGGCGTTGCGGCGAATGGCGCACATGCGGCGGCAGCAGGAAGATGTCGCCTTCCTTGAGGTCGACACGTTCCACCTTGCCGTTGTCCATGATGTTCAAATAGGCGTTGCCCTTGAACTGGTAGAAGAATTCTTCCAGCGGATCGTCGTGGAAATCGGTGCGCTGATTCGGGCCGCCGACCACGGTCACGATGAAGTCGGCGTCTTGCCAGACTTGCTGGTTGCCGACCGGTGGCTTGAGGCGATCTGCGTGATCGTCCAGCCATTTCTTAAAGTTCAGCGGCATGCCATAGGTAAACATGCTGTCTCCTCAGTTGTTATTTGGGTTTGTAGGCAATCGCCTTGATTTCTATCAACAGATGCGGGTGCGGCAATTGATGAACCGCCACCGTTGTGCGTGTAGGACCATCGTAATCGAAGTATTCCCCGTATACCTCGTTATAACCGCCGAAGTCGTTCATGTTGACGAGGAAAGTCGAGATTTCAACGACGTCCGACAACTCGGCGCCGACGCTGTGGAGGATGCCGCGGATATTCTCGATCACGGCGCGTGTCTGCGCTTTGATGTCGAGTGTGGTGGTGCCCAACTCGTCGACTTCCACGCCTTCGAAACTATTGTCAGGGAGGCGCGAACTGGTGCCGGAAACGAACAGAAAATCGCCGGCGCGTTTGACGTGCGGAAATTTACCGCGCGGCAGCGCCTTTCCTTCGACCAGCTTGGCTTGGGTGTTGAGGGTGAGTTGATTCATCATTGTTTCCCGGTAAAAAATTCGACCCGGCCCAGGCCGCCGATGTCGGTGCTGACATGCAAACCGGGGCGCAAGGCTTCGGCCGCTGTCGCCGCACCAGCCATGATCAACGAGCCGGCCGGCAGCGACATCTCTGCCGCGGCAAGCAATTGCGATGCCTGCACGATGCTGCGCAGCGGATTGCCGAGGATGGCGCCGGTACTGCCGAGCTGCACCGCATGGCCGTTGAAACGCATGGCGACGCCGCGGTTGCTCAGTGAGCGCAAGTCGCGCACGTCGTCGGAAAACGCACCGACGATCAGACCTGCGGACGAGCAGTTATCGGCCACCACGTCTTCCAGCGTGAACTTGAAATTGCGGTAGCGCGAGTCGATGATTTCCATCGCCGGTGCCACAGCTTCCAGATAGTTGCCTGCTTCAAGCAGCGTCAGCGGACGATCAATCACTTTGCTGGTCAGGAAGCAGACTTCCGGTTCGACGCGCGGATGAATGAAGTCGCCGAGATCGACCACGCCGCCTTCTTCGCGGAGCATGGCGTCGGTCAGCAGACCCCAGATCAGGCTGTCGACGCCCATCTGGATCATCTTGGCGCGGCTGGTGAAGCCGAGCTTGATGCCGATCGGTTTCTCGCCGCGCGCATGGCGCTGGGCGATGGAGGCGCGTTGAATATGGTAGGCCTGATCCAGCGAGAAGGCATGCTTGGGCGTCAAGGGATCGACTTCATGGCGATCGCGCGCGGCAGCGTCGAGCGTGGTCGCGAGTGCTTGCAGACTGGCCGCGCTCATGCCGCCACCTTGGCGGTTTTGCGTTGCTCCAGCAGGTCCAGCGCAACGTCGACGATCATGTCTTCCTGACCGCCGACCATGCGGCGGCGGCCCAGTTCAACCAGGATGTCGACGGCAGCGATGCCGTAGCGTTTCGCCGCTGCTTCCGCGTGACGCAGGAAGCTGGAATACACGCCGGCATAACCGAGCGCCAGCGTCTCGCGATCCACGCGCACCGGACGGTCTTGCAGCGGGCGCACCAGATCGTCGGCGGCGTTCATCAGCGTGAATAATTCGGTGCCGTGCTTGTAGCCCAGACGGTCGACGGCGGCGATGAATACTTCCAGCGGTGCATTGCCCGCGCCTGCGCCCATGCCGGCCAGCGAAGCATCGACACGGTCGCAGCCATGCTCCACCGCGATGATGGAGTTGGCCACGCCCAGCGATAGATTGTGATGGGCGTGCATGCCGGTTTCGGTTTCGGGTTTGAGCGTGTCCTTGAATGCTTTGAAGCGGTCGGCGACGTCGCGCATCGACAGGGCGCCGCCGGAGTCGACCACGTACACGCACTGCGCGCCGTAGGATTCCATCAGCTTGGCTTGTTGCGCCAAAGCAGCCGGCGTTGTCATGTGCGACATCATCAAAAAGCCGACGGTGTCCATGCCCAGTTTGCGTGCATGTTCGATGTGCTGTTTCGAGACGTCTGCTTCGGTGCAGTGTGTCGCCACGCGCACGGTACGCGCACCGGCGGAATACGCGGCGTCGAGGTCGTGCACGGTGCCAATACCGGGAATCAGCAAGGTCGCCACGCGTGCATGTTGCAGCACGCCGGCCACGGCTTCGATCCACTCGAGATCGGTGTGCGCGCCGAAGCCGTAGTTGAAGCTCGATCCACACAGGCCGTCGCCGTGGGCGACTTCAATGCTGTCGACTTTGGCGGCGTCGAGTTCTTTCGCGATGGCGACCGCGTGTTCCAGCGAATACTGATGGCGGATGGCGTGCATGCCGTCGCGCAGCGTAACGTCGGAGATATAAATTTTCTTTTCGGTTTGCATGAGCGTAATTTCCTTAATTCGCCAGGCGCGCGGCGATGTTCTCGGCGGCGGCCATGGCGGCCGAGGTCATGATGTCGAGGTTGCCGGCGTAAGCGGGCAGATAGTGCGCCGCGCCTTCGACTTCGAGGAACACCGATACCTTGAGGCCGCCGACTTTACCTAGACCCGGGATGTTGATCGGCTGATCGGGCGGGATGCGGTCGAACTGCACTTGCTGCTTCAGACGATAGCCGGGCACATAGGCGGCGACGTCGGCCACCATTTTTTCGATGGAGGCACGTATCTCGTCTTCATTGGCGCTGGCGTCGGCCAGGCAGAACACGGTGTCGCGCATGATCAGCGGCGGTTCGGCCGGGTTCATGATGATGATGGCTTTGCCGCGAGCGGCGCCGCCGACGCTGACGATGGCTTTCGAGGTGGTCTCGGTGAATTCGTCGATGTTGGCGCGGGTGCCGGGACCGGCGGACTTGCTGGCGATGGACGCCACGATCTCGGCGTAATGCACGGTCGCCACACGCGACACGGCGCGCACCACGGGGATGGTCGCCTGGCCGCCGCAGGTGACCATGTTGATGTTGGGGCTGTCGAGATGTTCTTGCAGATTGACCACCGGAATCACGTAAGGGCCGATGGCGGCCGGTGTCAGATCGATGACCTGGATGCCGTGTTCTTGCAGAATGCGGTTATGTTCGGCGTGGGCGCCGGCGGAGGTGGCGTCGAACGCGATCTTGATCTTGCCGAAACCCGGCAATCTGGTTAGGCCCTGCACGCCTTCATGGGTGGTCGTCACGCCCATGCGGGCGGCGCGGGCCAGACCGTCGGAGGACGGATCGATGCCGACCATGGCGCCCATGTTCAGATGCTTTGAATTGCGCAAGACCTTGATCATCAGGTCGGTACCGATATTGCCGGAACCGATGATGGCGACGTCGACGCGCTGCGTGTTTTCTGTGCTCATGCTGCTTCCTTAAATGTTGCCGTTATTCCGAAAAGAGCGCGCTGACGCGGCCGAGTCCTTCGATCTGCGCATCGAACACGTCGCCGGCGGCGGCCACCACCATCGGGCCGAGCGCGCCGGTCATGATGATGTCGCCCGGCTGCAACGGATTACCCACACGCGCCATGACGTCGGCCAGCCAGACGGCGGCGTTGAGTGGATTGCCGAGGCAGGCGGCGCCGGCGCCGATCGACACCTGATCGCCGCGGCGTTCCATCAGCATGCCGCAGTTGACGATGTCGAAATCAGCCAGCTTGACCGGACGCGAGCCGAGCACGAACAGGCCGCTGGAAGCGTTGTCGGCAATCGTGTCGGTCAGGCGGATGTCCCAGCCGGCGACGCGGCTGCCGACGATTTCCAATGCCGGGAGTGCGTAGGCGGTGGCGTTGATGATGTCGGCCACGGTGTGCTTGGCGTGGTTCAGCGGGCGTTCGATGACGAGGGCGATTTCCGCTTCGATCTTGGGTTGCAGGATGCGCGCGATGTCGATGGCTTCGCCGTCGGCCACGCACATGTCGGCAAACAGCATGCCGAAGTCGGGTTGATCGACGCCGAGTTGTTTTTGCACGGCCTTGGAGGTCAGGCCGATCTTGCGGCCGACCAGACGGCGGCCCTGCGCGATCCAGCGGTCGGTATTGCGTTGCTGAATGGCGTAGGCGGTATCGATGTCGCTGGTGCCGATCAGATCGCGCACGGGATCGCAGGGCTGCGCGGTTGCATGCGCTTGCCACAGGCGTTCTGCGGCTTGTTCGATTACGTTTGTCATAGGTTGATCTTCAAAGAGTCCTCAGGATTGGACGAAGGAAAATTCGATTTCGACGGTAGCGCCCAGCGGCAGCGCGGTGACGCCGACCGTGGTGCGCGCCGGGGGGATGACTTCGGCGGTAAATACTTCTTCCCACGCGGCGTTGATCTCGGCGAAGGCGTCGAAGCGCGTGGTGAAGATGCGCGCAATCAGCAGGTCGTCCAGCGTGACGTCGTAGTCAGGCATGGCCTTCTTGAGGTTGGCGAGAATGACGCGCGTCTCCGCGGCCGGGCCGCCTTCAGCGAGCTTGCCGGTGGCGGCGTCGAGCGCCACCATGCCGGACACTTGCACCACCGGGCCGATTTGCACGCAAGGGCTGTAACGGAAGCGCGGTGCGGGGATGGCGTCGGACTGGATGCAGACGCGGTTGTTCCTGGTCGTATTCATCGCGGCCTCGCTCACAGCTTGATGCAGATGTTGGTGACTTCCGAGTAGAAGTCCAGCGAATAGCGGCCGCCTTCGCGTCCCAGCCCCGATTGCTTGACGCCGCCGAAGGGCGTGCGCAGGTCGCGCAGATACCAGGTGTTGACCCAGACCAGTCCGGCTTCGATCTGCGGCGCAACGCGGTGCGCGCGTTTGAGATCAGAAGTCCAGATGGCGCAGGTGAGGCCGTAGTCGCTGTCGTTGATACGACCAATGACTTCGTCTTCTCGGTCGAACGGCGCGATGTGGCAGACCGGGCCAAAAATTTCTTCCGTCACGCAACGCGCATCGTCGGGCAGGCCGGTCCAGATGGTCGGCTGCACATAGGCGCCGTCGTCACGCTCGTCGTTGAACGTCGGGATCCCGCCGCCGGCCACCACGGTCGCGCCTTCTTCAACGGCAAGGCGGTAATAGGACAACACCTTGTCGCGGTGACCATGCGAGATCAGCGGGCCCATGTCGACGTTGTCTTCAGCGGGATAGCCGATTTTCAGCGCTTGTGTCTTCTCTTTCATTGCGGCGACAAAACGATCGAAGATGGATCGTTCGACATAGACACGTTCCGAGCACAGGCAGACCTGGCCGGAGTTGGTGAAGGACGAACGCATCACGCCGGCAACGGCGGCATCGAAGTCGGCGTCGGCAAATACCACGGCCGCATTCTTGCCGCCCAGTTCGAAGGAGACTTCCTTCATGCCGTCGGCGACTGCCTTCATGATGGTGCTGCCGGTTTTCGATTCGCCGGTGAAGGTGATGGCGTCGATGTCCGGATGGCGCGTGAGGAATTCACCAGCCGAGTTGCCGCCGAAGCCGTGGATCAGATTGAATACGCCCGGCGGCACGCCTGCGTCTCGGATCACTTCGGCCAGCAGCGTTGCGGAGGAGGGTGATTCTTCCGATGGTTTGGCGACGACGGTGTTGCCGCAAGCCAGTGCGGGAGCGACTTTCCAGGTGAACAACAGCAGCGGCAGATTCCACGGCGAGATGATGCCGACCACGCCCAGCGGTTTGCGCACAGTGTAGTTGAGGGCGCCGAGACCGTCCGCGCTTTCGCTCTGGAACAGGTCGGTGTTGGCGGTCTTGGCCAGATCAGCGAAGGTGCGGAAATTGGCGATGCCGCGGGCGACGTCAAGCGTACGCGCCTGATGCACCGGACGACCGGTGTCGGCGACTTCGGCCGCGACGAATTCGTCGAAGCGCGCCTGGATGCCGTCGGCGATCTTGTGCAGCATGGCTGCGCGTTCGGATACGGCCATGCGGCCCCATGGGCCATGCAACGCGGCTTGTGCAGCCTTGACGGCGGCGTCGACGTTGTTCGCATCAGCTTCGCAGACGTCGGCGATGTGCTTGCCGTCGACCGGCGAAATGTTGCGGAAGGTCTTGGCGCTGGCGACAAACTCGCCATTGATGAAGTGTCGTAACTGCGGACGCAGGTGTACAGATGATGTCGAATTCAAAGAACTCACGAGCGGGTCTCCCGATATAAAAGCGTGCTGGACCGGCAGCCGAAGTTGTCGTGACGATCCCGTCTCCTTGTTCTGATGAAAAGGCGAAGGTGGGCGTGTGGATGACTTCTGTCTACTTGTATTTGCGCCGGTTTTTCTTATCGTTTTGACCGTTAGCGCAGGCTTGCCGGATCACTTGTTGAGGCTAGTATAGGGAGAGCCAGATATGAAACATAATGAAAAAACAGGACTTTAGTATTCCATGAATTTATGGCTGGGAGGTGCGGCGAGGATGGGGGTTATCTGTTGATAACACGCGTCAAATAGCGGCTATTTGTATAGATTATGACGAGTAGGCCGGGATCGTAAGGATGCGTTCGGCCTGCCATGGAAGCTAATTTTCCAGGAATTTAATACTCGGCGGCAGTCTCTTTGAGGCACTTGATAAATGCCTGTGCAGCGGGTGTCGGTTCACGGTCGGTACGGATGGAATAACCGATATCGCCGAAGTCGCCAAGGTCACCCAGTTCGAGGATGGAAAGCAGGTTGAGATTGGCAAAATGCTGGGCAACCGCACGTGGCATCAGCGAGATCGAAGGCGAATCCTGCATCAGGCCGATATTGGTCAGCACCGACAGCGATTCCACCACGTTGGTCGGAATACTGAGACCGGCATCGAGAAACAGATGTTCGGCAGTCAGTCGCGCCGGCGACACTTGTAGCGGAAAAATCCACGGCCAGTCCAGCAGGTCGGATAACTGGATATCCATGCGCTTGGCCAGCGGATGTTTGCAGCCGACCACGGCGCACAGCGCTTCGCGGTACAACACGCTATGTTCGAAGGCATACATGCGCGCCAGCGGCAGGTCGCGTTCCGGCAGGCGGCCGACGACGATGTCGAGTTCGCCGGTCGCCAGCGCGGGAAACAGTTGATCGGTCGGGCCGTCGCGCACGGTGACCAGTACGCCGGGGCGCTGATGTTTGAGACGCGTGATCGCCTGCGGCAGCAGACGTGCCGACGCCGAGATCACGGTGCCGATGATGACGTGGCCGCTGTCGCCGGTGCGGAAGGTATTGAGTTCGTCGGTCAGGTAGCGCAGCTCGGCGATCACGGTCTTGACGCGCGTGCCGAGCAGGGTGCCGTAGCAGGTCGGCGTGACGCCGCGATTGGTGCGCTCAAACAGCGGCACGTCGAGATCGGCTTCCAGTTCCTGGATGGCTTTGGTGACGGCGGGCTGGGTCAGATTGAGTTCGCGCGCGGCGCGGGCGATGGACGATGAACTGAGCACACGCTCAAAAATCAGCAGCGGCTTCAGCTTGAGGCGGCGCAGCATGACGTCGGTTAACGGAATATTGGGGCGCGGATTGTTGGCGCCGCCGGTCTTTGCATCGGACATCGTTGTCTCCCTGCCGGTGCGGTCACGCATCGTTCCGGACAGTCTTGTTAATAGCTCGGCATTCCGGCGGAATGCTCGGTCACCGGTCATGCAAGAGGTATGCCATTGCGGCACCGCCTGTCATTGTCTGCCGGTGAATTTAGTCGAGACAGTTTACTGTATTCGCGGTGTGTGTCCGCTATAAAAAATGTAAAGACGAAATGAAGAGGTGTTGTTCGTCACGCTTAATCATGACGTCTTGATATCACCGTCGTCCTGACGAAAGTCAGGATCCAGCGTCGTATTGCATGTCGTATTGCACATGTCATATTGCACATTGTCACGACACTGGATCCCAGCGTTCGCTGGGACGACGGAGGTGAATGGATGGCGATCCGATTAAACGGTCGCACATATAGCGCGGGCATAAAAAAATCCGCCGGATTGCTCGGACGGATTTTTGAAGAATCGCTTACTTCGAAAGTGGCTAACACGGCGTCGCTGGCAAGGCGTTGCAACGTTGCCAGCGACGTTGGTCTTTATCTTTCGCTGCCGCGACGCATCATGTCGAAGAACTCTGCGTTGTTCTTGGTCGACTTCATCTTGTCGAGGATGAATTCCATCGCTTCGATTTCGTCCATGTCGTACATCAGCTTGCGCAGGACCCAGATCTTTTGCAGCTGGTCTGGCTTGATCAGCAGTTCTTCGCGGCGTGTGCCGGACTTGCTGAGGTTGATCGCCGGGTAGACGCGCTTCTCGGCGAGGCGGCGTTCCAGATGGACTTCCATGTTGCCGGTGCCCTTGAATTCTTCGTAGATCACGTCATCCATACGGCTGCCGGTTTCGATCAGCGCGGTAGCGATGATGGTCAGCGAACCGCCTTCTTCGACGTTACGCGCAGCACCGAAGAAACGCTTTGGACGTTGCAGTGCGTTGGCGTCGACACCGCCGGTCAGGACCTTGCCCGAGGCCGGGATCACGGTGTTGTAAGCGCGTGCCAGACGGGTGATCGAGTCCAGCAGGATGACCACGTCTTTTTTCATTTCGACCAGGCGCTTGGCTTTTTCCAGCACCATTTCGGCGACCTGCACGTGACGCGTTGCCGGTTCGTCGAAGGTCGATGCGACGACTTCGCCACGCACCGAGCGCTGCATTTCGGTCACTTCTTCCGGACGTTCGTCGATCAGCAGGACGATCATCACGGTGTCGGGATGGTTGGTGGTGATCGCGTGGGCAATGTGTTGCAGCATGACCGATTTACCGGACTTTGGCGACGCCACCAGCAGACCACGCTGACCGCGGCCGATAGGCGCGATCAGATCGATGATGCGGCCTGTGATGTTTTCTTCGCCGCGCATTTCGCGCTCCAGCTGCATGATCTTGTTCGGATGCAGTGGCGTCAGATTTTCAAACAGGATGCGGTGCTTGGAGGCTTCCGGCGCTTCGCCGTTGACCTTGTCGACCTTGACCAGCGCGAAGTAGCGCTCGCCGTCTTTTGGTGTTCGTACTTCGCCTTCGATGGAATCGCCGGTGTGCAGATTGAAGCGGCGGATTTGTGAGGGCGAGATGTAAATGTCGTCTGTGGACGCCATGTAGCTGGCGTCGGGCGAGCGCAGGAAGCCGAAGCCGTCAGGCAGGACTTCAAGGGCGCCATCGCCAAAAATCTGTTCTCCTGATTTTGCGCGTTTCTTGAGGATCGCGAACATCAGTTCTTGTTTGCGCAGGCGCGCTGCGTTATCGATGTCCAGGCCAATTGCCATTTCAAGCAATGCGGAGACGTGTAACGCCTTTAATTCTGATAAGTGCATATGAGTGTCCCGAGACGGGAATAGTAAAAGGTGGGGGAGGGAGTTGCGTGGTGTGTGTAAATTAAAGAACAGGCTTACAAGCTACGTTCAGGCTGCCGGTAAGCACAACAAGCGGCGATACGAGCGTATCGCCGCCTTGAATCTTCTTAGATATTGCTGTCGATGAACGAAGTCAGCTGGCCCTTGGCCAAAGCACCGACTTTTTGCGCCGCTGCCGCACCGTTCTTGAACAGGATCAGCGTCGGAATGCCGCGGATACCGAACTTGGCTGGAACAGCCTGGTTCGAATCGACGTCCAGCTTCATGATTTGCAGCTTGCCGTCATATTCTTTGGCGACTTCTTCCAGAATTGGCGCAATCGCTTTGCAAGGTCCGCACCATTCAGCCCAGAAGTCCACCAGGACTGGCTTGTCGGATTTCAAAACGTCAGCTTCAAAAGATGCGTCGGAGATATGTTTGATGTTTTCGCTCATGGTATTTCCTCGATATGAGGGATATATAAGTAGTCAAATAGCGCCGTGGGAACATACCGCATGCTTGGCGTATGCCATCAACGCTTCCAGAATTGCCTCATTGCTTACTAGGTGCTTATCAAGTAAGTGCTCAAAGCAGATGGAGTCGTTGCGCCCTAATTCAAGTTGTTTTGAAGTGCGGCAGCGGGTAATCGGCGGGGTACGGAGGCAATCATAACCCATTTTCGAAAAAAGTGCGTTTCAGATTGAAAGCCTTGTTGCGCGGGCGTTTGCCTGCGCCATGGCCTATGCGCCCGCGCATTCGGGCGGTCTCTCGCATACAATGCCGCAAAGGCATGGCCGGGTGATAGTTTTCGGCAATGCTTTTGATAGATATTTATTTTCATTTTGTTGTCCATTTTTCCCAGAATTTCACCGCATGCTTCATTCGCCCTTGCTGATCAGCCCGTCCGTCGATTTTTGGCCGCAAACCGCCGCCGCGCTGCTGGAGGCTGATCATGCGCTGGGCCAGGCCGTGCGATCCGGATCGCGTGACTTCTCCGGCTGCCAGGTGGTGGTGCCGGCGTTTTCGCACGCAGTGCACTGGCGCGCGGCGCTGGCCCAGGAGCTGACGAAGATCGCTCCCGGCACGCGCGCGTTCATCCCGCCGCGCATCAACACCATGGCCGGCTGGCTGGCCATGCAAGAACCCGAACCGGCAACCGCGGACAGCGAGCGGCTGATGCAGCTGTATGCGCAATTGCGCCAGCATGGCTGGCTCAAGAAGATGTTCACCGCGCGCCGCAATACCGATCTGCTGCCCTTGGCGCAAACACTGTTGTCGCTCTCGGACGAACTCACGCAGGCGCTGCTGCCGGCCATGGAAAAAGCGCCCGGCGATGCCGACGAGCGCTGGCAAGCCGCCCTGAATCAATTGTCGCCATCGGCACGTAGCATGCTCTCGGACGAGGCGCAGCTGGTCTGGTCGATCTGGAAGAGCCAGCTCGACGGCAACGACAAGACCGTACGTCGCTACTCCCGCATGCTGGCCCTGGCGCAGCCGCCCTTGCACGGTGCGCTGGCGCCGCTGATCTGGATCAGCCCGGTCGCGCCGGAGCCGATGGAACGGGCCTTCCTCGAAGCCTATGCCGAACACGCCGACGTGCAACCGGTCGTCATCGACTGGCGCGGCCCTGATATTCCTTTGCTCTATCAGACTGCCTGGCCGGAATTGTGCGATGCGCCATTGGCCCCGATGCCGGACGATCTGTTCGCGCCGCAGATGGATGCGCCGACCATGGCGCTGTGCCCGGCTGGCAGTCTCGAAGAAGCATCGCAACAAAGCGCGCTGATCGTGCTCGACTGGCTGCGGCAAGGCAAGAAGGATATCGCCATCGTCGCCCAGGATCGTGTCAGCGCCCGCCGCTTGCGCGCCTTGCTGGAGCGCGCCGAGGTTTCCGTCGCCGACGAAACCGGCTGGAAGCTTTCCACCACGCGCGCCGCCGCCGCATTGGCCGCATGGTGCGACGTCGTCACTTCGCGCGGCGAAACTACCGCGTTACTGGATTTGCTGAAGTCGCCGTTCATCTTCGCCGGCATGGCGGACAAGCCGGCCGCCGTGATGCAGATCGAATGGCAATTGCGGCGTCAGAACATTGCAGGCGAATGGCGCAGCATCCTCGCTGTCTTCAACAATGAATCCGCCGCTGCGGATTGCCTGAATGCCGTGGCCCGGCAAGCGACAGTATTCGAAGGCCGCAAGAGCTTGTCCGCCTGGAGCGACTGCGCCCAGCAACTGCTGGATGCGCTCGACATGCGCAGTGCATTCGAAGAAGACACCGCCGGCCAGCAGGCCCTGCAATTGCTGCAGGATCTGGGGGACGACAGTGCGCGCAATGCGGACGGCAGCGAACTGTTTTCTTTTGCTGAATGGCGCGCCTTGCTGAACCTGCAACTCGACGCCGTGACCTTCATGCCGCCGATCACCGATCGCCGCGTGGTCATGCTGCCGCTCAACGGCGCGCGCCTGCGCAACTTCGACGCCGTACTGGTGATCGGCGCCGATGCCGAGCATCTGCCCTCGCAACCGCAGGAAACACTCTTCTTCTCCAACGCGGTGCGGCACGAGCTCGGCTTGCCGACACGCCTGAGCCGCCAGCATCAGCAATTGCGCGACCTCACCGAGCTGCTGTGCGCCAATCGCGAAGTGGTCTTGAGCTGGCAGACGCACAAGGACGGCGAACCCAATCCCATGAGCCCGTGGCTGGAACGCATGGAGCTGTGCCTGGCAAGAGCCGGCATGGAGCCGATACGCGTACTGCGCCATCAACTGCCGTTGCAGCAATTGCACGCCGAGCCGGCAAGCATGCCGACGCCATCGGCACCAACGCTGCTGCCGTCCAAACTGTCGGCCAGCGGCTACAACACTTTTGTCGCGTGTCCGTATCAATTTTTCGCACTGCGCATGCTGCGCGTGAGCGTCATGGACGAGCTGTCCGACATGCCGGAAAAGCGCGACTACGGCGGCTGGCTGCATGAGATCCTGATGACCTATCACGAGACCGTGCGCGATCAAAAGACGCCGCTGGAGCAACGCGCGGCTCTGCTTGCTGCAATCTCCGATGAAGTATTCGGCAAAGCCATCAGCCAGCATCCGGCTGCACTCGGCTACGCTGCGCGCTGGCAGAAGGTCATGCCTGCGTATCTGGTGTGGGCGAATGATCGCGAAGGGCAGGGCTGGCATTTCGCCTTCGGTGAAATCGCCTTGCAGCACATGCTGGAGTGGCCGGGTGGCGGCATCGAATTGCACGGACGTCTTGATCGTGTTGACGAAAGCACCGAAGGCGAGCGCGCCGTGCTCGACTACAAGACGCGTCCCTTGCCGTCGCTGGTTACCAAGCTGAAGGACGCCGAAGATCATCAGTTGCCGTTCTACGGTTTACTGTCCGGACAAACCATGGCGGCCGCGCATTACGTCGCACTGGAAACCTTCAAGGATAAAACCGGCGACGTTGCTATTACTGCGGAGGATTTCGCGCGGCAGCAGCAAGCCTTGCAACAACAGATCAGCACCGTCATGCAGGCCGTTACGCAGGGCGCACCGCTGCCTGCCAACGGCATCGAATCGGTTTGCCAGTATTGCGAAGTACGAGGCCTGTGCCGCAAAGGAGTGTGGCAATGAGCGCCATGGAAACTACCGACAAAGATATGACGCCCATCTCTGCCTATGAGATCAACGGCCAGCCTGCTGAAGCCGCGGCCTTCACCGCAGCAGCCTGCGATCCGCGCCATTCGGTCGTGGTGGAAGCCTGCGCCGGCAGCGGCAAAACCTGGCTGTTGGTAGCGCGTATGCTGCGTCTGCTGCTGGCCGGAGCCAAGCCTGCTGAATTGCTGGCGATTACTTTCACCCGCAAAGCCGCACAGGAAATGCGCGAGCGTCTCATGGAGTTGCTGCATGAGCTGACGCTGGCGCCGGCAGACAAGGCGCGCGGCTTGTTGCTGGAGCGCGGCATCAGCGAAGCGGAATTGCCGCGTGTGATGCCGCAGGCGCGTGCACTATATGAACAGATTCTGTCGGGACAGCATGCGCTTTCCATCGATACTTTCCACAGCTGGTTTGCACGCCTGCTGCAAATTGCACCGCTGGCATCGGGCGTGCCGCATGGCTATTCGCTGACCGAAAAGAACGGCGAGCTGATGAACGAGGCTTATCGTCGCTTCATGCAAGCCGTGCAAAAGCCGGCGCAGAGCGACATCAAACAAGCCTTGCTGGAGCTGTACGATCTGGCCGGCGACAGTGGTGCCAAGCGCTTGCTGGATTCCTTCCTCGACAAGCGTGCCGAATGGTGGGCGGCGACCATGCCACCGTTGTCGTCCGACGATATGCCGCTGCAATGGCTGGAGAGTTTGTGCGGAGCGGATGCGCACCGCGATGCGCGTCTCGATGTCTGGTCGGATGAAGCGTTGAAGGCGAAGCTGTACGAAATTTCTTCCGTGCTCGGCAAAGGCGCAGTAGCCAATCAGAAGCGCGCGACCACCATCGAAGCATTGGTCACGGGCGAGGCTTCGCCGGAGAATTTCACCGCACTGGCGGCACAGTTCTATGACGACGCCGAAAAAACACGCGGCAACAATGCCCGCACCAAAGCGCTCAAGGCGGCGCTGGTCGCGCATTATGGTGTGGACGAAGAGGTCGCCGTCTCGCTGTTCGAAGAAACTTTCGAGCTGACCGGCAATGCGCTGAAACGGTTGCAACGCCGCAGCGCCGAAGGCATCGTGCTCAAGCTCAATCGTGCCTTATTCATCGCCGGTCGCGCTTATCTCGATGCGTATCAAGAAGTGAAGGCGGAACAGCGCGTATTCGACTTCGCTGACCTGGAATGGCAAGCCTATCGCCTGCTGACCAACGAAGAGAGTGCGGCCTATCTGCAGAGCCGTCTTGATGCGCGTTACAAGCACATTCTGCTGGATGAATTCCAGGATACCAATCCGCTGCAATGGAGCATCGTGCGCGCCTGGCTGCGTGCCTATGGCGGCGATGCGGCACAGCCGACGGTGTTTGTCGTGGGCGATCCCAAACAGTCGATTTACCGCTTCCGCCGCGCCGAGCCGCGCGTATTCTCGGCAGCACGCGACATGTTGCAAGAGCAGGGCGCCGCCGTGTTGCGCGCTAACCAGACGCGCCGCAATGCGACCGTTATCGTCGATGTGCTCAACACCAGTTTCACCGGACGCAATACCTTGTTCGCACCGCAAACCACGCTGGGCATGCCGGGCGGTGGCGTGTGGAAACTGCCGCTGGTGCAGGCGCCGGAGGCAGCAGAGACCGTCGCCGAAGTTGAAACTGCGGCTGAAGTGCAAACACCCATGCGCAATCCGCTGACCACACCGCGCGAAGAAGAGGATGACGCACGCCGCCGCGACGAAGGCACGCTGATCGCGCAGGCGATCTTGCAGGCACGCAGCCGGATCACCGTCAAAGGCGACAGCGGCGAACGCGCGCTCAATTGGGGCGACGTGATGCTGCTGGTGAAAAAGCGCCGCCATCTGATCGCTTATGAAAGCGCCTTGCGCGATGCCGGCATTCCTTTTGTTTCCGACAAGCGCGGTGGTCTGCTCGACTCGCTGGAAATTGCGGATCTGATCGCGCTGCTGACTTTCCTGATTACTCCCAATGACACGCGTGCGCTCACGCATGTCCTGAAGAGTCCCATCGTCGGTGCCTCCGACGACGACTTGATTGCACTGGCGCAGCGTGAAGAGAGCGACTGGTGGCAGCGCGTCCGGGCGCAGCAGCAAAGCGGCAATGCCTCGCCTGCGATTGATCGCGCGGTGCAGTTGTTGTCGCAATGGCTGGAAGCGGCACCGCATTATCCGGTGCACGACTTGCTCGACATGATCTTGCATCAGGGACAACTGGTGGCGCGTTACGCGCAATCGGTGGCGCCGGCCATGCGTACGCAGGCATTAGGCAATATCGAAGCCTTCGTCGAGCTGGCGCTCAATCTGGATGCCGGTCGTTATCCGAGTCTGCCGAAATTCATCGATGCCTTGCGCGTGCTGCAGCGTCATGCCGAGAGCGATGCACCGGACGAGGCCAGTATCGATGCTGCCGCCGACGCCGTGCGTATTCTCACCGTGCACAGCGCCAAGGGGCTGGAAGCGCCGGTGGTCGTGATGCTGGACACCAATCACAGCGACCCTGCCAACGACAACGTCGGCATCCTGTGCGACTGGCCGCAAGATGAAGACGCACCGACGCATTTCTCTGCCTTCGGACGCAAGAGCGAACGCGGGCTGGCGCGCGACCGCTGGTTCGACGCCGAAGAAGGATTCAAGCAGCAGGAGGACTGGAACTTGCTCTACGTCGCCATCACGCGCGCCAAGCAATTGCTGATCGTCAGCGGTGTGGCCAGCACGCGCGGCGCATTGGAGGGCGGCGTGCAGGAGGGCAGCTGGTATCACCGGCTGTTCGACCGCACCGGCGATGTCGCCGGCATGGAAGAAGTACATCCTGCTGCACAGCGCAACGACGAGCTTGCTGCGGCCGAGCAGATGTTTTCATTGGCATTGTTTGATCCTGTTCCGTTGCCGGTATCGATTACACCGGCGCCGGAAAATTACAGCAACGACGCCATCGAAGAAGGCGTCGCCTTGCACGCCTTGCTGGAACGCATGACCGAAGCACGTACATGGCCGCCGGTATTACCGGACGATGCCGTGATCGCACGCTGGCTGCCGTGCCCGCGGCCGCTGGCGACGACGATACGCGCTCAGGCCGCAACCATGCTGGCGCAACCGGCGCTGGAGCGGTTCTTCAATCCCGCTTTGTATCGCCACGCGCGCAATGAAATGGATATCGTGACCGGCGACGGCGTGTTGCGCTGCGATCGCGTGGTCGTGTTCGATGATGAAGTCTGGATTCTCGACTACAAGCGCAATCTGCTCGATAGCGAACGCGCTGCTTATGCGGCGCAGCTTGCAGGCTATCGCGACGCGGCGTTGTCAGTGTTTTCTGACAAGCGAATCAGGTCTGCGCTGATAACTGCCGACGGGCAATTTTGGGAACAATGATGGCGCTTTCACCATTCAAAACATAACGATCACAACATAGGAAAAAATTTCGTTTACTATAAAACTGGTTTATCTTCGAGTTCGCTCTCGAGATACTTTTCGATAAGCGTCACTTCATTTTCATCATTGCATCAGCACATACGCGTCGTGCAGGGGATATCCCGGAACAACCGACGCCGCCGGATGCACGTCAAATCTACAATTGTCAGGAGGAGCTATGCAGTGGACTCTTCCGTCTTTCGCCCTTGCGCAACCGGTTCAATGGAACGCGTTGCTGCTATTCGGTAGCTTGTTGCTATTCGGGTTGATAGCCGGTCATATCGTGTCGAAATCGCCATGGGTGCCGCGTATCACAGGTTATTTGATCGTCGGCTTCATTCTCGGCGGCGGCGGTCTGAACTGGCTGTCGGGCGATGTGCTGAGCGTCACCAATATCTTTGCCGACATTGCCGTCGCATTGGTTGTGTATCAGCTCGGGCGTTATGTCGATATCGGCTGGCTCAAGCGCGAGAAGTGGCTGCTGGCCACCGTCGGCACGTCTGCGGTGTTGTGTTTTGTATTCGTCAGTCTGGCCTTGTCCTGGTTCGGCACCTCGCAGGTACTGGCCTTGCTGGGCGGTGTGTGGGCAATTGCCACAGCGCCGGCGGTGGTGCTGGTGGTGTTGCGTGATCTGAAGGCCGAGGGCCAGGTCACACGGCGTCTGGCAACGATGACAGCGCTGAACAACTTTGTCGCGATTCTTGCTGCTTATGCATTGCTGCCGATCATCGCGCACGAATCCGGCACGCCAGTGCTGCTGCTGGTTGAAAATACCGCGTACTCACTGATCGGTTCTTTCGTACTGGCCTATCTGACGTACTGGCTGATGATGCCGCTGGCACGCTTGCTCGGACGTCAGGGAAGCCGTCAATTCGTACTGGTGATCTCTGTCATCGCGCTGGCCATCGGCGTCGCGCACGCCTTGCATTTGCCGGTGATGCTGACGATGTTGATCTTCGCGATCTTGTCGAAGAATCTTGATCGTCAATACGACTTGATGGAGTTGGAGTTTGGCGTCGCCAATGAATTGTTCGTGGTGATGCTGTTTGTGACAGTCGGCGCCTCGATGCGTCTGGCAGATCTCACCATGGTCGGCTGGTCAGTGCTGATTCTGATCGCTGCACGGTTTGTGGCGATGGGCTGCGGCGTATTCGTCTTTGCCCGTTTTGCACGCATGAACTGGAAGCAGGCCGGCTTGCTCACGCTCGGCACCTTGCCGATGACGGAAGCGGGGCTGGGGCTGATGCAGACAATTTCGAGTCTGTATCCCCATACGACCGCCGATGTGGTGCCGTTGCTGGCGGGTTGCCTGATCGTGCTCGAATTGTTTGGCCCGGTTGCCACACAATTCGCCTTAATCAAATCTGGTGAAAGTGGACGCGAATGACAACTACACTTATCCAAGAAGACGACCTGGTCGCGGAAGCCGCCGCCGGTTCGCACACGCACGCGGTTGGTGACACCAGCAGCGCAGGCATCCTGCCGTTCACTTCGTCGACGCCGTTCACGATGGGCATCGAGCTGGAGCTGCAGCTGGTCAACCGCCGCAACTACAATCTCGCCAGCGATGCCGTCGATCTGCTGACCTGGATCGCGCCGCGCGATCTGCAAAAGCAGATCAAGCTGGAAATGACGCAGGGGATGATCGAGCTCAACTCCGGCATCCACACCCGTGTCGACGATCTGATCGAAGAGCTGAAGGGCTTGCGAGCAGCATTGAATCGCGGTGCGCAGCATCTCAATATCGACGTCTCCGGCGGCGGTGCGCATCCCTTCCAGCATTGGAATGAGCAGCGCATCACGCCGAGCGAGCGCTTCTTTCATCTGCATGAAAAATATGGCTATCTGGCGAAGACCTTCACCGTGTTCGGCCAGCACATCCACATTGGCGTTCCCAATGGCGACGATGCGTTGTACCTGACGCATGCGTTTTCGCGTTTCGTGCCGCACTTCATCGCGCTGTCGGCGGCGTCGCCGTTCTATCAGGGTGCGGATACCAAGTTCGATTCGTCGCGCAGCAACGTGGTGCGCGCCTTCCCGTTGTCGGGTACGGCGCCGGTGCAGACCAAGTGGAGCGAGTTCGAAACCTATTACGACGAGTTGCTGCAAATGGGCATCATCGGCAGCATGAAGGATTTTTACTGGGATATCCGTCCCAAGCCCGAATACGGCACCGTCGAAATCCGCGTCTGCGACACGCCGCTGACCATCGAGCATGCGGCGCATCTGGGCGCCTATGCGCAGTTGCTGGCGCGCTGGATTCTGACTGAGCGGCCGTTTGAGATTCGCGATGATTTTTATCTCTTGTATCAGTTCAACCGTTTCGAGGCCAGTCGCTTTGGATTGAACGGCATGCTGGCTTTACATGGCGAGTCGCCGGCGACTTCGAGTAAACTGCCGATCTTCGAGCATTTGTTGCTGCAATTGCAGTTGTTGCAGCCGTACGTGCAAAATGAGGTCGAACTGATTACCCTGAAGCGCTTGCGCCATATGGCACACAACCGGCTCAGCGATGCCGGCTGGCTACGTCAGGCATTTACCCAGCGCGGCTCGCTCAACGATATGATGCGCATGTCGTCCGAGCTGTGGATGGATCAGTCTCCGCCTTCTTACTTCCAATAATGCCGTTTGCTTTCGCCAGTAAAGCAAGTTGGCGAAAGCAAACATGACAACACCATTCGATGTAGCAGTAATCGGCGCCGGCGCCGCCGGCATGATGTGCGCCGCTGTGGCCGGGCAGCGCGGCAAGTCGGTCGTGCTGATCGACCATTCCGCCAAGCTGGCCGAGAAGATCCGCATCTCCGGCGGTGGCCGCTGCAATTTCACCAACATCGGTGCGACGCCACAGAATTTCCTCTCGCAAAATCCCCATTTCTGCAAAAGCGCCTTGTCGCGCTACACGCCGCAGGATTTCCTCGCGCTGGTCAAACGCTACCGCATCGGCTTTCATGAGAAGCACAAAGGCCAGTTGTTCTGCGACGACACCTCCGACGACATCATTGAAATGCTGAAAGCCGAGTGCGATCTTGGTCACGTTGACTGGCGCATGCCCTGCGGTGTGGCCTCGGTCGGCAAGGATGGGGACTTGTTCCGTCTGGAAACGGACAGCGGCGAAATCCTGGCCCGCCACGTCGTCATCGCCACCGGCGGCTTGTCGATCCCCAAGATCGGCGCTACTGATTTCGCCTATCGCATCGCCAAACAATTCGATCTGAAGCTGGTTGAGCCGCGCCCGGGCCTGGTGCCGCTGACTTTTGACGGTGCCGGCTGGCAGCCGTTTGTCGATCTGGCCGGCATCGCGCTGGAAGTGGAGGTCGAAACCGGTGTCAAGAAAGAGCGAGGCTATTTCTTGGAAGACTTATTGTTTACACATCGCGGCCTGTCCGGCCCGGCGATTCTGCAGATTTCCAGCTTCTGGCAGCCGGGCGCATCGCTCACGCTGAACCTGCTGCCGCAGATCGACGTTGCCGGAACCTTGATCGAAGGCAAGACCACGCTCAAGAAGAACCTCGGCAACCTGCTGGCACAATGGCTGCCGACGCGTCTGGCGGACGGTTTGCTCAAAGCCAATGGCTTCGACGGCGCGGCGCGCATTGCCGACATGCCTGATAAAGAGCTGCGCAAGCTGGGCGAAGCGCTCAACCGCTGGACCATCAAGCCCAACGGATCGGAAGGCTACCGCAAGGCGGAAGTCACCATGGGCGGCGTCGACACGCGCGAGCTGTCGCAGCAAAGCATGATGGTCACCAAGGTGCCGGGCCTGCACTTCATCGGCGAGGCGGTGGACGTCACCGGTTGGCTGGGCGGCTACAACTTCCAGTGGGCCTGGGCTTCCGGCGTGGCGGCGGGGCAGTCTATTGAATAAGCTGGGGTGTGCCTGTGGGGGTGTATGTTTCCTGCACGCATCCCAGATCCTTGATTTATTTGAGTTTTTTGTGTGGCGGGTGGAAAAAAGCCACGCATTAGCTTCCATTTGGTGTCGCGGTCTGCTAAAATCGCGTTCTTTCCGTATCTAACCTAACCTCTTTGGTTTGAATCTACATGACCACTATTCGTCTTAAAGAAAACGAGCCGTTCGAAGTCGCCATGCGCCGCTTCAAGCGCACTATTGAAAAAACCGGCCTGTTGACCGAGTTGCGCGCGCGCGAGTTTTACGAAAAGCCGACAGCAGAACGCAAGCGCAAGCTGGCAGCTGCAGTGAAGCGCCACTACAAGCGCATCCGCAGCCAACAACTGCCTAAGAAGCTGTACTAAGAAATTCCCGTCGCGCTGCCTCGTTACAGGGTGCGCGCGACCATGTAAAACCCGCTCTGGTAAAGCACCACAGCGGGTTTTCGCATTCGTAGGCCGTCGCTAAGCTACTGCGCGAACCGGCATGCGGTCTGCGATGCTCGCCGTACTTTCGTACGACTGCGCTTCTCGATCCACATGTCGGTCCTGCTCGCTACGCTTATCGACGGCCTACGTGGTCTCATCCAAGTCCTTCGTTACTTTTTGCGGCTGGGATTTGAGGCTTATGCTAGTCTGAAAAATCGCTATCTCTGGAGAATGCAATGGGTCTGAAAGAGCAAATCACCGAAGACATGAAGGCCGCGATGCGCGCCAAGGAAACGGCCAAGCTGGGTACGATCCGTCTGATCACGGCTGCGATGAAGCAAAAAGAAGTCGACGAGCGCGTTGAGCTCGATGACACGATGGTGCTGGCGATCATCGACAAGATGGTCAAGCAGCGTAAGGATTCCATCAGCCAGTTTGAAGCCGGCGGTCGTCAGGATCTGGCCGATATCGAAAAAGCGGAGCTGGCCATTCTGGTCACTTACATGCCTGCCGGCCTGTCCGACGATGAAATCAAGGCCGAAGTGCAAGCCGCCGTCGCCGCCACCGGCGCAGCGGGTCCGCAGGATATGGGCAAGGTCATGGGCGTTCTCAAGCCGAAGCTGGCCGGTCGCGCCGACATGACTGCCGTTTCCGCACTGGTCAAGGCTGCCTTGACCGCTGCCTGATCTTGTCAGGACGCTAATTCTCTGTGATCCCACAGTCGTTCATTCAGGATTTGCTCAACCGCGTCGATATAGTCGATGTGGTTGGCAAGTACGTGCAGCTCAAAAAGGGCGGCGCCAACTTCATGGGCCTGTGCCCGTTCCATAACGAAAAATCGCCGAGCTTTACGGTTAGTCCGACCAAGCAGTTTTATCACTGCTTCGGCTGCGGCGCGCATGGAACGGCCATCAGTTTCCTGATCGAATATTCCGGCCTGGGCTTTGTCGAGGCGGTCAAAGACCTCGCACAAGGCGTGGGCATGGTGGTGCCGGACAATGATGACCGCATCCCGCCGCAACAGCGCGCCGAGCAGCAGGCCAAGAGCATGGCCTTGTCGGATGCGATGTCGGCGGCCTGCGATTTTTATCGCCAGCAGCTGCGTGCCGCGCCGAATGCAGTCGAGTATCTGAAAGGCCGCGGGCTGACCGGCGAAATCGCCGCCAAGTTCGGTCTGGGCTATTCGCCCGACGAATGGGACAGTCTGCGCAAGGTGTTCCCCGATTATGAGGTACCGGCGCTGGTCGAAGCCGGCCTGGTGATCGACAAGAGTGAAGAAGAGGGCGCCCAGCGCATGGGGCGCAAGCGCTATGACCGCTTCCGTCATCGCGTCATGTTTCCGATTCGCAATACCAAGGGCCAGGTCATTGGCTTCGGCGGCCGCGTCATGGACGGTGGCGAACCAAAGTACTTGAACTCTCCGGAAACGCCGCTATTTCAGAAGGGTAGCGAACTGTACGGTCTGTTCGAAGCGCGCCAGGCGATTCGCGAAGCGGGTTATGTGCTGGTGACTGAAGGCTATATGGATGTGGTGGCGCTGGCGCAGCTGGGTTTCCCGCAGGCGGTGGCGACATTGGGTACGGCGTGTACGCCTATCCACGTGCAAAAGCTGTTGCGCCAGACCGACGAGGTGGTGTTCAGCTTCGACGGCGACTCGGCTGGCCGGCGCGCTGCGCGGCGGGCGCTGGATGCCTGCCTGGTGCATGCCTCGGATAACAAGATCATCAAGTTCCTGTTCCTGCCGACCGAGCACGATCCGGACAGCTATGTGCGCGAAATGGGCGCCGAAGCGTTTGAGCAGCAGATTAAAGAAGCGATGCCGCTGTCGCAGTTCCTGATCAAGGAAGTGGTCGGCGACAATGATATGACCACGCCGGAAGGTCGTGCGCGCGCGCAGTTTGACGCCAAACCGATGTTGCAGGCATTGCCGCCGTCGTCCTTGCGTCTGCAGATCGTGCGCAGTCTGGCGCAGGTCACGCAGACCTCGCCGGCGGAGATTGAAGCCTTGTTCGAGCTTGCCAAACCGGTGGTGCAGACCACTGCACGCCGCGCGCCGCCGCCAAAAAGCAAGCGCATGGCGCCGGTCGGTCTGGAGCGGCAGATTGTGCGCCTGCTGGTGGCGCATCCGGCACTGGCAGCGGATCTTGACGATGCCGCGATGCAAGCCATCGCCCGTCAGGCGCCGGATCGGGCCGACATGCTGTCACAACTGGTTGAGGCCTGCCGCAGCATGGGCGAGCAAGCCAATTTCGCCACGCTGGTCGAGCTGTTGCGCGACGTCGGACCAGATTTTGAAAGCCTGATTGCCGAAATTGCTGCGGAAACCGAGTCCGAATTCGATGTCGTCCGGCAAGAAATGGCCGGCGCTGTCCGCCAAACCAAGATGCGCGGCGTTGAAGATGAGATGGAACAATTGGCAAGTACCGGACTCAGGGACGATACGGCACGCAGCCGATATCGTGAATTGATGCAGCAAAAAGAACATCTGAAGCGTCTTAGCGGCGCTGAATTCAGTTGAGAATCAAGTCGGGCGTACTCTGCAGAATGCTAGATGTTGTGTAGGATTAGCTTGATCTTGGGGAGAAACACCCTATATATGGTATAATCTAGGGCTTTAGTTCCGCGGCGAAACATACTCCGTGATGCGGAAAAGATTCATTGAACCATCGGTCCATAGGGCGATTTACAGCACATAAGCTATCGCATGGACACAGCAGAAAGCAGGGGACGAAAGATTTAGGAACGTTGCGCGGTCAGTCCGTGTCTACCGAATATATCGGATACGGGTTGCATGAAATACATGGTTTGATTGGCGCGATGAGGTAACTCACTTGGCTTTGATTCTATGGCAAATGCAATGAAGAAAACCGCAAAAACTCCGACACCTTCCGCAAAAAACATCAAGCCGGCCACCAAGCCGGCAAGTAAATCGACCCCTTCGGTATCTGTAACACGATCGGTCCCAAAGAAAGCAGCTGTTGCAAAGCCCACCGGCAAAGTAGCAGCAACGGCAGTAAAGGCGGTAACGTCGCCAGCGAAAGCTGCAACGGCAGCGGCGGCGAAAAATTCCAGTGCCAAAACTGCTCCCAAAGCGGTTCGCGCTGCAGCGCCAGTGGTAGCCAAACCGGCAGCCAAAGCGACTGCGACGCCAACGAAGAAGAACTTATCTGAAGCCAACGTAAAGACGGCTTCTGTGCAATCGAAAGCTTCTGTGACAACCAAGAAACCTGAACCGAAAACCGCTAAGCCTGCCGCCAAAGCAGCAGCCAAGAGCGAAGCCAAAGACGTCAGCGTCATGATCGCGCCTGGCGTAAGCCAAACGACTGATGCCGCTGTACTGGCAGCCATTGATACGTCCGGCTACATTTTGCCGTCCGTCAAGGTGCCTGGCCGCCGTGGCCGCAAGCCAAAGGAATTCCAGCCTGAGAACGACGAAATCGCCGCGCTGAACGCGGTTGAGCGCGCCGAACTCAAAGCTGTCGACAAAGCCAAAGCCAAGGACCGCAAGGCCAAGGAAAAGGCTCTGCTGAAAGACGCGTTCTCGTCCGACACAGAAGCAACCGAAGAAGAACTCGAACGCCGTCGTCAAAAGCTCAAGACCCTGATCAAACAAGGTAAAGAGCGCGGCTACCTGACCTTCTCCGAAATTAACGATCACCTCCCGGAAAACATCGTCGATCCGGAAGCAATCGAAGGCATCATCGGCACGTTCAATGACATGGGCATCTCCGTGTATGAACACGCGCCTGATGCGGAAACATTGCTGCTGTCCGACAACGTCGCCAACGTCGCCAGCGACGACGACGCTGAAGCCGCTGCCGAAGCAGCACTGTCGACCGTCGACTCCGATTTCGGCCGTACCACCGATCCAGTGCGTATGTATATGCGCGAAATGGGCTCGGTCGAACTGCTGACCCGCGAAGGCGAAATCGAAATCGCCAAGCGTATCGAAGACGGACTGAAGGACATGATCCAGGCGATCTCGGCTTGCCCGACCACCATCGCTGAAATCCTGGTTGCTGCCGACAAGATCAAGAACGACGAAATCAAGGTCGACGAAATCGTCGACGGTCTCGTCGACATGAGCGAAGGCGAAGTCGTTGTCGCCGCCGCTGCGTCTGATGAAGAGGAAGACGAAGAGGACGAAGAGGACGAAGAAGAAGAGGAAGAAGAAGGCGAAAGCAACGCTTCCGGTGCAGCCGGCTTCTCCGCTGAACAGCTGGAACAGCTCAAGCGCGACGCGCTGGGCAAGTTCGCGACCATCTCGACCCAATTCGACAACATGCGCAAAGCCTTCGAAAAAGAAGGCTACAACTCGAAGCCGTATGTCAAGGCGCAGGAAATCATTTCCAACGAGTTGCTGGGCATCCGCTTCACCGCCAAAGTCGTTGAAAAGCTGTGCGACACCTTGCGTGCACAAGTTGATCAAGTGCGTCAGATCGAACGTCAGATCCTCGACGTCGCCGTCAACAAGTGCAACATGCCACGCGCGCATTTCATCAAGGTTTTCCCAGGCAACGAAATCAACCTGGACTGGGTTGATGGCGAAGTCAGCGCCAACCACGGTTACAGCGTCGTGCTGAGCCGTAACGTTCCTGCTATCAAAGAACTGCAACAAAAGCTGATCGACCTGCAAGCGCGCGTCGTGTTGCCGCTGCCAGACCTGCGCGGCATCAACAAGAAGATGGGCGCCGGCGAGAAGAAGGCCCGCATGGCCAAGCGTGAAATGACCGAGGCCAACCTGCGTCTCGTGATCTCGATCGCCAAGAAGTACACCAACCGCGGCCTGCAATTCCTGGATCTGATCCAGGAAGGCAACATCGGTCTGATGAAGGCAGTGGACAAGTTCGAATACCGTCGCGGCTACAAGTTCTCGACCTATGCGACATGGTGGATTCGCCAGGCAATTACCCGTTCGATCGCCGACCAGGCGCGCACCATCCGTATTCCGGTGCACATGATCGAAACCATCAACAAGATGAACCGCATCTCGCGTCAGATCCTGCAAGAAACCGGTGCAGAACCTGATCCGGCAACGCTGGCCATCAAGATGGAAATGCCGGAAGACAAGATCCGCAAGATCATGAAGATCGCCAAAGAGCCGATCTCCATGGAAACGCCGATCGGTGACGACGACGATTCGCATCTGGGCGACTTCATCGAAGACAACAACACATTGGCCCCGGCCGATGCAGCGTTGCACGCTTCGATGCGCGGTGTCGTCAAAGACATCCTCGACTCCCTGACACCACGCGAAGCCAAAGTGCTGCGCATGCGTTTCGGTATCGAAATGTCGACCGACCACACGCTGGAAGAAGTCGGCAAGCAATTCGACGTCACCCGCGAGCGTATCCGTCAAATAGAAGCAAAAGCGCTGCGCAAGCTGCGCCATCCATCACGCTCCGACAAGCTCAAGAGCTTCCTGGAAGGTAACTAAGTCAGACCGGGACACACGTCCCGGTTGGACTCAGGCCCCCTAGCTCATGCTTGGTTAGAGCAGCGGACTCATAATCCGTTGGTGCCGTGTTCGACTCACGGGGGGGCCACCAAGATATAAGCGGGCTCACACTTTATTGTGTGAGCCCGTTTCTTTTTCGATTGCCGTTGAGTTGCGAGATTGAAATTAAAAGCGCGAAGAAGGCTGGAGTCGACTCTTGAAATATCTGTTGAAATGAAAAGGTTGAGTCTTAGGTCTTTCTAATTTGTGCTCTTTATCTAGTTAGTCGCTTAAATATTGAGGTCATTAGCGATCCATATAGGTTGCCAAAATGACTATTGCAACTCGACATTTTTTTTGCGTTAGGCGTACCTAACACAGTAGAGTTTTTGTTAAGTAAGCTTAACGCAAAATAATTTGTGTTAGGTATGCCTAATGCAAGCTATGTTGCATTAGGTGTGTCTATTGCACCTGAACGATGTCACGCCCCTCTGCAATATTAAGTAATTCACCTAAGACATAAATATGGGGCGAACGACCGGAGCCAGGTCGAAGTATTTGAATAAGTGAGAGATCGGATAGCGTTTTAAGAATACTGTTAGCTGTAACTCGATTTCCAATACCCGAACGGGTCGCAAAGTCTGTTGAATTGAGAATAGGTTTTTTGAAAAAAGCATCCAATGCAGGTACTGCATATTGCGATCTGGTCGCTTCGATAAACTTATCCTTCAGCTGATTATATAAAGCATGAATTTTATGGGCTTTTGAGAGATTCAAATCAGCTTGTGTCAATACTCCATTGGTAAAAAACTCCACCCACCCTTGCCAGTCGTTTCTATCCGTAATTGCCAGCAATCGATCATAATATTCTGCACGATTCGCCTCAAGATATTCTGACAAGTAGAACATCGGCCGGGATAGCAGCTTTCGCTGATACAACACTAGTGGGATTAACATCCTGCCAATTCGGCCATTACCATCTTTAAACGGATGGAGTATTTCAAACTGCGCATGAATAACCGCGATTTGTAATACTGGATCTTCGTCGGCATTCCCAATGTAAGTCTCCCACGCCTCCAGAGCTTGAGGTAACACAATGGGATTCGGGGGAACGAACCGAGCATCTTCCATGGTTGAGCCAGCTCTACCGATCCAATTTTGATCGACTCTAAATTGGCCAGGTGTTTTATCTTGTCCTCGAACGCCTTGCATCAATGTTTGATGAACCTCTTTTATAAGAGACAATGAAATTGGTCGATGAGCCATAGCAGCTTCTGCACCGAAGAGGGCGCTACGATAATTCTTGACCTCAACCATGTCCGCTTGCCGCTCAGGCGACGCCTCTATGCCACCATCTTGTTGCAGAACTTCTTCTAATGTCACCTGGGTGCCTTCAATTCGCGAAGAAAGAACGGCTTCATTTGTCGTTATGGGCGAGAGCAAAACTGCAGGATTGGGTAAGGATCGCAACAACCCATCGTAGCGTCCAAGAGCGGCATTCGCTCGACTAAGAAGCGGCATGATCTTCCGCCAGTCCAGATCAATGGCATTCAATTGTGGTGGAATGCACGGTGTTTTTGGCATGATCGTTAATGTGTGGAAAAGATAACCAATAGTGTAACCTCGGAATCTTTGATTTCGACCGTACAAGACAAGAAGCCATGCGCCAATATAAAAAAATCGCGTTGTACTGCGCCGCTAGCTTGAGTCTGCTGGCCGCAGCATGCTGGCCTGTCACAAGCTTGCTGCGTCTGCCGTCGCCGACAGCGTTAATCGGCCTGGCGCTTGAGCTGCGACCATTTTCACAAAGCTACGTCTATTTCGATAGCGCGCCATTCGCTGCAAGCACGAACCCGCAATCGTTACAAACGTCCTCTCCCGCACAATCGACTTCACCATCGCCATTTCTGTCCCAGCAAGTCGCCTGGCGCAATGGCGCAACGCTCGACCTCGCTCAATTTCTCGGCCAGACTCACACCGACGCTTTGCTGGTCATCCATCGTGGTCAGCTCGTTCAAGAACTCTATCCCCTCGGCGCAACACGCGAAACCGTCTTTCCGTCTTACTCCGTCGCCAAGTCCATCCTGTCCGACCTGACTGGTATTGCCGTGCAAGAAGGAAAACTGTCCCTGTCCGATCCGGTGCGCAAATATCTGCCGTATCTGCCGGAGAAATTCGACTCGCTGAAAGTGAATGACCTGCTCAACATGCATTCCAGCATTCACGTCGACGAGAAGTACGACAGCGTGTTTTCGCAGATCGCTTACATGTACATCACCACCGATCTCAAACGTTTCGTGCGCGGACTCGGGACGACGCCGTTCACGCCGGGTGAGGGCTTTGTTTATCGCAGCATCGACTATCTGTTGCTGGGGATGGTGGTGTCGGCGGCGACCGGTGAGCCGTTGACGCGCTATCTGCAGGATAAGCTGTGGCAGCCGATGGGCGCGCAGTATCCGGCGAGCTGGAGTGTGGATAGCGATGCGGGTGCGGTGGAAAAGAGTTTTTGCTGCATCAATGCGCGTGCTATCGATTTTGCGCGTTTTGGTCTGCTGCATTTGCGGCGCGGTCAGGCGAATGGCAAAGCGGTGTTACCTGAGAGCTGGATGCAGCGGCCGGAGCAGGTCGGTGTGGCGGATGCAGACTTTGCCTATGGTCGCGGCTGGTGGTTGCCGCGTCGTGCCACCAACGGGCAGGATTACACGGCGATCGGGATTCACGGGCAGTACATCTACATCGATCCGGTCAGCGATACCGTCATCGTCAAGCTGAGCGATCACGGCGCGGAGCAGGATGAGGCGTTGACGGTGGCCGCTTTCCACAGCATCGTGGCGTCGTTGTCGGCGGCGAAGAACTGACTTTACAGCTGCGAGCGGAAAGGCTCCGGGCTTCTTCTCAACGGCAAGAAAGTAAAAAGGGCTTACGGCAAAACGTAAGCCCTTTTTGTATTGCCGTTGCAATGCGCCGCATTCTCCATGCTACAACGCTCGTTATATGCGCTGCTCCGCGTTCAGCGAAAGCGAACCCTGCTCAGGTTGCCGGTACTTCCAAACAGTCTATGCCGCCAACGCGCCATGCGGATCAATCACAAACTTCTTCGGCGCACCGGCATCGAATTCGCCGTAGCCTCCCGGTGCCTGATCCAGCGAGATCACCTGCACGCCGACGATGTCGGCGATATGCAGGCGGTCCCACAGGATGGCTTGCATGAGTTGGCGGTTGTATTTCATCACTGGTGTCTGGCCGGTATGCAGGCTGTGCGACTTGGCCCATCCCAGTCCCAGGCGGATGCTGAGGCTGCCGCGTTTGGCTGCGGTATCGACGGCGCCCGGGTCGTCGGTGACGTAGAGGCCGGGGATGCCGATGCGTCCGGCGGCACGGGTGATTTCCATGAGTGAGTTCAGCACAGTTGCCGGTGCTTCGACTTGCGAGCCGCTGTGACCGTGGCCGCGTGCTTCGAAGCCGACGCAATCGATGGCGCAGTCTACTTCCGAGTCGCCGAGTATCGCGGCGATCTGATCAGCCAGCGTCGCATCTTGCGACAGGTCGACTGTCTCGAAGCCGACGCTACGGGCATGTTGCAGGCGGGTGGAATTGACGTCGCCAACGATGACGACTGCCGCTCCCAACAGTCGGGCCGATGCCCCTGCAGCCAGACCGACCGGACCAGCGCCGGCGACATAGACGGTCGAGCCTGGGCCGACGCCTGCGGTGACGGCGCCATGGAAGCCGGTCGGCAAGATGTCGGACAGGCAGGTCAGGTCGGTGATCTTTTCCATGGCCTTGTCCTTATCCGGAAAACGCAGCAGGTTGAAATCGGCGTAGGGCACCATGACGTATTCAGCCTGCCCACCGATCCAGCCGCCCATGTCGACGTAGCCGTAGGCGCCGCCTGCACGCGCCGGGTTGACGCTGAGGCAGACGCCGGTGTGCTGCTCCTTGCAGGTGCGGCAGCGGCCGCAGGCGACGTTGAAGGGGACGGATACCAAGTCGCCTTTTTTAAGCGTTTCGACGTCTTTGCCGACTTCGATCACTTCACCGGTGATCTCGTGTCCGAGTACCAGTCCCGATGGCGCCGTCGTGCGGCCGCGCACCATGTGCTGATCCGAGCCGCAGATGTTGGTGGTCACGACTTTGAGGATGACGCCGTGTTCGATCTTCCGGCCTTGCGGATTGTCGAACTTGGGGAAAGGAATCGACTGCACTTCTACGCGCCCGTGCGCAACATAAACAACACCACGATTTTCTGCCATGAACTATCTCCTTTGTTATGGGTAAATCCCTCTTGTAAATCTGCGACCTGAATGGTTAAAACTCAGATCAAGCCGTCTTCTTCGAGACCTCGATTTCGGTTGCGGCTGCCGTTGTTGTTGCTGCGGCTGCGGCCGAGACTGCGGCAATACGGTCGGCGACTTCGCGCCAGCTTTTTTCGTGTTTGTCGACAATGCCCGCCTGCACCTGATCGGCCAACCAGTCCTGGCGTTCGGCGATGGCGGACGAAAGCAATGGCGTCAGACCCGCATCAGAAACGGTGTGCGCGGCTTCGCGCATCTCAGCGGCGCGGCGGCGGCCGTGCTGGACGACGCGGGAGACCAGATAGTCGGCCTGGCGCGGCCAGTCGATGCCAGGAAAAGTTTCTGTCAGCGAGGCGAGTACTTCTTCTTCCACACCGTAGTGGCGCGCGGTGAGCATGCTTTCAACGGTGATTGCTTCCAATCCCTTGATCATCACGCTGCGGCACATTTTGATGGCCGACGCCACCCCAATGTTTTTCGATGCGATCTTCATCTGCATGCCGGACTGCGCCATCAGCGCCATGAAGCCGGCGGCATGCGGCCCTCCCAGCAGCATCGGTACGGCGATGCCGTAAGGCGGGATGGACGCCATGACCGCAGCTTCGACATACCGCGCGTGGCGGCTTGTGAGCAACGCATGGCTTTCCTGTTTCAGTGCCGGTGAGACGGAGTTGATATCGAGGAAAAATTGGCCGGCGCGTATCGACGCTGCGACGCTGGTGACGACATCGTGTGCGGAGCTGGCGGTGACAGCGGAGATGATGACATCGGCATCGGCGATGGCGACAGTGAGATCGTCATGCAAGGTCACGCCGGCAGCGGCAGCCTCACGCATGGGCCGACTAGTAGCGTCCGAGAACAGGATGTCATGCGCAGAGACAGCATAGCGTCCGGTCGCCGACAAACCTTGGGCCAGGATCTTGCCTGCTTCGCCGTAGCCTATCAGGCAGACGGAAACGAGGGCGGTATCGGAAGCAGCCATGGGCATGATGTTTTTCGCGAGGGAAGAAGCGCCCGGTAACCGAACCGGGCAGTCGTCTGATTCTGTGGGAATTCGATCATCTCAACCACCCAAAATCACCCGGTGAGACATCTAATCTTCTTATCGGTCTGGAAGAAATGATGTCGATTGCATAAGCTGGACGAAGTCTTTTTACGCCGCGGCAATGCGAGCTTGTCAAAACCGTGCATATCCTTCATCCTAGAAAAAAAGATATCGGAAATTCATATTCCGCAACGCCCGGAGCCGCTTCCTTCCTATGACATCTACCGTAAGCCTGCGTCATCTGCGCGCCTTCATCACCGTCGCCGAACTGGGTAGCGTCACCCGTGCCGCTGACGCGCTGTATCGTGCGCAATCGGCAATCACGCGCTCGGTACACGAGCTTGAAACGGTTATCGGCGAGTCCCTGTTTGAACGCAAATCCAGCGGCATGCTGCTGACGGTATTCGGCAATACCTTGCTCTTTCGCGCACGCAGGGCGGCGCAGGAATTTGAGCTGGCGCGCGACGAAATCTATAGCAAGATCAAGACGCCCGCCGGTTCGATGAAGACGTCCATCTTGTCGATGCTGTTCAATGAGCGTCGTCTGCAGATCTTCGTCAAGCTGGCCGAATCGCATCACATGCCGACCGTCGCCAATGCGCTCGGCATCACCCAACCGGCAGTAAGCGCCTCCATCTCCGATCTGGAAACCAGTCTTGGCGCGACCTTGTTTCAACGCACGCCCAAGGGCATGCTGCTGACCGAAGCCGGCGCCTTGCTGCTGTTTCGCGCCAAACGTGCGCTGGCAGAGCTGCGCCACGCCGAAGCCGATATCTCGGCGCTCAAGGGAACCACGCAAGGCCGCGTGGTTGTCGGCGCATTGCCCCTAAGCCGCACGACCATCTTGCCGCGGGCAATTGCCAGCGTGATTGCCGCGCATCCGCAATTGCGCATCACCACCATCGAGGGGCCTTTCGATAGCCTGGCGGCGCGTCTGCGTGCGGGGGACATTGATTTCATCCTCGGTGCATTGCGCCCGCCGGAATATGCCAACGACCTGCACGGCGAGCCGCTGTTGGAAGACAAGATGTCGGTGATCGTGCGGCGCGGCCATCCGTTGACGCAGAAATCGAAGGTGACGCTTGACGACATGATGCGCGCACAGTGGATCTTGTCGAGCAAGGGGACGCCGGCGCGTGCGCTGTTTGAATCGTCGATGAGCCGCAAGGACATGCCTGCACCGACTGAAGTGGTCGAGACCAGCGACCTCGCGATCTTGCGCGGCCTGCTGCTGCATAGCGATATGGTGACCGCGATCTCGGCGCAGCAGCTGGAGTATGAGATTCACTCCAACGCCTTGCAGGTGCTGGACTTCGACCTGCCGCGCACCTCGCGCACTATCGGCATCACGCAGCGTGAAGAAAGCCATCCGTCGCCGGGTGCGGTCGTGCTGATGGATGCCATTCGGGAAGTGGCGACACAGATGGAACGGCGCGCCGCTAACAGCGGTCATTGGTGACGCAGTGACCGCTTGATAAGTTGAGTGGCTGCCCGCTCAGGCCGCCCAGCGCAGCAGCGCCTGGGTGACGGCATCCGACTCTTCCATGGTCGACATATGTCCGCAGGCGGGGATTTCAGTCAACACGCTGCCCTTGACCAGCGCCGCCATACGCGCATGCCGTTCCGGCGGACTCCAGGCATCTTCTGCGCCGCAAAGAATCAGTGTGGGACAGGCGATTGCCGACAGCACCGGCGTTGCATCAGGACGGCCCAGCAATGCGCGAATCTGGCCCGCGTAGATCTCGGGCGACATGCGTCCCACCATTTCCAGAATACGACTTATCAGCGGCGCATTGTCCCGATTGCCGGGGGCTAGCATCGGCATGGCCCAGGTCTCGGCAATGGCGTTGATGCCGTCGGCTCGGGCACGATCAACCAGTACGGCGCGGCGGGCATCTTCGCCCGGCGTCGCAGCCTCGTAGCCGGTATCCAGCAGCGCCAGACGTTGCACGCGATGCGCCGCCTGACGATACACGTCCAGCGCAACACGCCCCCCCATCGAATGGCCCGCAAGAAAAAACTGCTCAGGTGCATCCTGCAGCACGCGGCTCGCCATGCCTGCGATGGAATCGTCCTGCTGAAAACTCACGATACGCACGTCTGCCTTGTGTTCTTTGCGCAGGGCCTCGGCTTGCGCTTCCCAGACCACGTCATCGCACAGCAAACCGCACAGCAAATAAATCGTTTTCATGTTGCTTCCAAAAGGGTGAAAAACGAGATGCAATGTATCCAAACGACTTGCCTGTGTCCAGTCATCCGCTTCGCCTCAATCAGTCAGTTTGACATGGTGCAGCAATCTCGATATCGCCGGGTTTGTGCGTGGTTTCTATTTAATTTATTGATTTTAAAGGGATTAAATTTTTTCTTGAACGGTGTTTTACAACTGGTGATTAGTAGGTGTCTAAAAATCAATAAGCAAATTAGATGGGGTGGCAAGGCTAAATGTATAACGCCTATCCAGTCTGAACCGGATAATGCTTCCATAAAAACGGCGTAGAGCCGACAACAAATTCCATACAACAGGAGACCACCGATGTTGCACCGATTCATGAAATTCACCTTGCCGCTCGCCAGCGCCGCCATCTTTGTCGCCACTCCCGCTGCGCATGCAGATGAAATTCGCATCGGCGTGATCGCTGCATTCAGCGGCCCGTACAGCAACTGGGGCAAACAGATTCAGGACGCCACCGAACTCTTCCTCGCGCAAAACAACGGCCGCGCCGGTGAGCACACGATCAAGATCATCTATCGCGATGTCGGCGGCAACAATCCGGCGCGTGCCCGCCAATTGGCCGAAGAGCTGGTCGTACGCGACAAGGTGCAATACATCAGCGGTCTCGAATTCACACCGACGGCGCTGGCTGTCGCCGATGTCGCCACGCAAGCCAAGGTGCCTATCGTCATCATCAACGCCGGCACCTCCGGCATCCTGAGCAAGTCGCCGTACCTGCTGCGCGCCGGCTATACGCAATGGATGGTGGCGACGCCGCTGGCCAAATGGACGGCGGAGCAGGGCGGCAAGCGCGTTGCGCTGGCCGTGGCGGACTACGCACCGGGCGCCGATGCGCTGACCTCGTTCCGCAAGTCTTTCACCGAAGAGAAGGGGCAGATCGTGGCGGAGGTGAAGATGCCGCTCAATACCTCCGACTTCTCGACCTACATGCAAAAGATCAAGGAAGCCAATCCTGAGTACGTCTACATGTTCGCGCCGGTCGGTCCGATGGCGGTCGCCTTTATCAAGGCTTTCGTCGAGCGCGGACTGGACAAGTCCGGCATCAAGCTGCTGGCCACCGCCGAAACCGAAGAGAGCGAACTGCCGTCCTACGGCGACGCTGCGGCTGGCATCGTGACTGCGCTGCATTATTCGCCGGCCAGCACCACGCCTGCCAACGTGGCTTTCGTCAGCGCCTTCCGCAAGAAGTACGGCGCCGACAAGACGCCGAACGTGGCATCGATCGCTGCCTATGATTCGATGAAGATGATCTATGAAATGATCCGCGCCACCGGCGGCAAGCAAGACGGCGACAAGGCCATGGCGGCAATCAAGGGCTACGCGTGGGAAAGCCCGCGCGGCCCGGTGAGCATCGATCCGCAGACGCGCGAGATGACGCAGAATATCTACATTCGCCGTATTGAAAAGGTCGATGGCGTCTACGTCAACAAGCCGTTCAAGACGTATCCGGCCATCAAGGATCCTGGCGTAAAGGTACAGTAATCGCCATCGCTATTGCTATCGTTATTGCGCACAATGTTGTCATTGTTCAGTGCGGCGACGGATAAGTCGCCGCACTGTGTTTAGAGGAGAACTCCATGCTTCAGAAAGCCGCAGCCGCCAAGCCGAAGATGGCCAATCACACCACGCCCCTGATCAAGGATTGCTGGTACGTCGCCGCGCTGTCGCGCGAAGTCACGCGCGATCTGCTGGAGCGCACTTTGCTCGGCAAGACCGTGCTGATGTACCGTAAGGTCGACGGCACGCCCGTCATCATGCAAAACCGCTGCGCCCATCGCTCCTTTCCCTTGTCGAAGGGACGCCTTGATGGCGATCAGGTGGTATGCGGTTATCACGGCATGGCCTATAACCCTGAAGGCCAGTGCGTACACATGCCGTCGCTGGCCAACCCGCCGACGCACGCGCGCATCGCCTCCTATCCGCTGCAAGAGAAAGGCCCGTTGATCTGGATCTGGATGGGCGACGCTAGCAAGGCCGATCCGGCGCTGATTCCGGATACGTCATGGCTGGACGCGCCGGAGTGGACCACCGTCACCGGCTACTTCCACATGAAGTCCAACTACGTCGCGATGCATGAGAATCTGCTGGATCAGACGCACTTTCCGATTCTGCATGCGGACACGGTCGGCACGCCGGAGTATTCGCGCTCCAGTCTCGAAATCCACAATGAAGGCGATGTCGTGCGTATCCGCCGCGAGTTGAAGAACTCGCCGCCGCCGCCGATCTACGGCATCCCGATGAAGCTGACCGGACGTCCGGTGGATCGTTTCTCCGACAGCCGTTTCGTCTCCCCCGCAGGACATATCGCCTTTGCGCGCATCGCCAACCTGGAGCCGCGCGAAGGCGAACACACTGACTATCGCGTGAATATTACGCACTTGTTCACGCCGGAATTTCAAGGCACGATCCACTACTGGTGGTTCAACAGCCGCGACTTCGCGCTCGATGATGCCGGTGCCAGCGACTATCTGGCATCCGCTTCAGTCAAGGCGTATATGGAAGACGTCGACGCCCTGACCTGGATACAGGAAGAAGTCGAGAAGGGCGACGGGCCGCCGGATGAACTGAGCTTCGGCCCTGACCGTCCCGGTCTGTCCATGCGCAAGACGCTGTTGCGCCTCGCTGAAGCTGAGACCGCGCAAACGGAAGAGCCGCCTGCCGTCGCCGTAAAAATGTATTAAGTATTTTGAATGTGTTGAAAGCGTATTGAGGAAATCATGGCAAGAATCGTAGGAGGAATCGGCACGTCGCACGTGCCCACCATCGGCCTGGCGTACGACAAGGGACGGCAGAACGATCCGGCCTGGGCGCCGCTGTTCAAGGGCTATGAGCCGGTAGCGCAATGGTTGCGCGAGCAGGCGCCGGACGTGCTGGTCATGTTCTACAACGATCATGCAAACAGTTTCTTCTTCGACTGCTATCCGACGTTTGCGCTGGGTGTCTCGCCGAGTTTTGAAATGGCCGACGAAGGCGCCGGCAAGCGTCCCTTGCCCGACATTAACGGTCATCCGGAACTGGCGGCACATATGGCGGAATGCCTGGTCAACGATGAGTTTGACATGACGCTGTTTCAGGATCGTGCACTCGACCACGGTTGCAACTCGCCGTTGTCGCTGATGTGGCCGCATGAACCGGCGTGGCCCGGTGTGATAGTCCCGATTGAAATCAACGTGCTGCAATATCCGTTGCCGACCGCTGCGCGCTGTTACAAGCTCGGTCAGGCGGTGCGCCGCGCTATCGAGTCTTTCCCCGAAGACCTTAAGGTTGCCGTGGTCGGTACCGGCGGTTTATCGCATCAGATCCATGGTGAGCGTACCGGCTTCAACAATCCGGAATGGGATGACGAATTCCTGCGCCGCATCGTCGACGATCCGCAGAGCCTGACCAGGCTCAAGCATGCCGACTTCGTGCGCCTTGGTGGCGCTGAAAGTGTCGAGGTCATCATGTGGCTGGCCATGCGCGGCGCACTCGACGACAAGATCAAATGCATCCACCAGAACGTCTATCTGGCAACCACGACCGCGATGGCTGTGGCGATCTACGAACAAGCCTGAAGAGAAAATAATGAATCCACAACTTGAAGGTATCGAAGACATTGAAGGCACCTATGTCTTCGACGTCCGCCAGAGCGTCAAATCGTTGCGACTGAACCGCTTCTTCTGGCGTCACCGCGAGCCGGAGTTCCGTGCACTGCTGGTGCGCGATTTCAAGGCGGCCTGCGATGAGCTCAAGCTCAGCGATGAAGAGCGTACGCTGGTGATCAATCAGGACTGGCTAGGCCTGATCAAATACGGTGTGAGTTTTTTCGTACTGGAGAAATTCGCCCGCGTGGTGAAGATGTCCAACCTGGCGGTCTATGCCTCCATGCGTGGTGAGACACTGGAAGCTTTTCTCAAGACACGGCGCGTTCCAGAGTCGGCATAACAGTTTTTTCTGAGCATTCACGGCGTCCGCTGCGATGGCAGCGACGCCGTTTTTTTGCGCCAATTTTTACTCATTCTCGCGACGCAATACGGTTTTTGATATGGCCTGTTTCGCACGATTGTATAAGTCGATAAGTAAATTAGATGCGCTATCAGCCAAAGAGAAACGCGAGCGGATAAGCCCTGCCATAGAATAAATCGACTTAACAAAGACGATGGAAGCGGTGATCAAAACCGGCAATAAGACAACGTCGGCAACCGCGTAAAGACAGCAATAAAAAATAAAAAGTACGAGACAAGTACATCAATTCATTTTTATCGAATCAACAGGACAACCATGGAAAAGACTCAAAAACCATCGCTGCTGGTGGTCAGCGCACATGCTGCGGACTTCGTCTGGCGCGCCGGCGGTGCGGTAGCGCTGTATAGCGAACGCGGCTATCGCGTGAAAGTCGTCTGCCTCTCCTACGGCGAGCGCGGCGAGTCTGCCAAGATGTGGAAACAACCGAACATGACGCTGCCCAAAGTGAAGGCTGCGCGTCATGAAGAAGCGGCCAAGGCTGCCGACATCCTCGGTGCTGAGATAGCGTTCTTAGATATCGGTGACTACCCGATGCGCGTCAGCGACGAAGTGCTGTACAAGCTGGTCGACATCTATCGTGAGTTGCGTCCCGAGTTCGTGCTTAGCCATTCACTGCACGATCCCTACAACTTCGATCATCCTCTGGCGACGCATGTCGCGCAGGAGGCACGCATCATTGCGCAGGCCCACGGCCACAATCCGGAACAAGCCGTCATCGGCGCACCGCCTGTGTTGCTGTACGAACCGCATCAGCCCGAACAATGCAACTGGAAGCCGGATGTACTGCTAGACATTTCCTCCGTCTGGGAAAAGAAAAAAGCTGCCTTCGAAACCATGAACGCACAAGAACATCTGTGGGAGTACTACACCCGCGTGGCGCTGCAACGCGGCGTACAGGCATCGCGTAACTCTTCGCGCAGCATCAAGTACGGTGAAGGCTATCAACGCGTGTTTCCGCAAGTGTGCGGAGAGTTCTCATGAGCCGCAACGTCGCTGTTCGCAATATCCCGCGTGCACCGGTCGAACGCGTCGCTGCGCTGGCGCAGTATGGCGTCGCTACCGTGCACGAAGCACAAGGCCGTACCGGTTTGCTGCATCACCGCCTGCGCCCGGTCGTCGCCGACACGGCAATCGCAGGATCGGCGGTCACGGTCAGCGTGGCGCCGGGCGATAACTGGATGCTGCACGTGGCGGTTGAACTGTGCCAGCCGGGCGACATCCTGGTTGTCAGTCCGACTTCGCATTGCGAGGATGGCTACTTCGGCGATCTGCTGGCGACGTCGCTGCAGGCACGCGGCGTACTTGGTCTGGTGATCGATGCAGGCGTGCGCGATGTGCGCACCTTGCGCGAGATGAACTTTCCTGTCTGGTCGCGTGCCGTTTGTGCGCAAGGCACGGTCAAGGCGACGGTCGGATCGGTCAATGTGCCGCTGGTCTGCGGCGAGCAATTGATTCAGCCGGGTGATGTGATCGTGGCCGATGACGACGGCGTCGTCGCCGTGCCGCGCGAACAGCTCGGCAGCGTCACCGATGCCTGCGTCGCGCGCGCCGCCAATGAAGAGCAGAAGCGCAAACGCCTCGCCGCCGGTGAACTCGGCCTGGACATCTACGACATGCGCGCCAAGCTGGCCGCTGCCGGACTGACCTATCTTTAAAAAGCGCGGACGATGACTCAGCCTACCGAAGCTTCCCAACGCGCCATCCCTTGCGCCTTCATGCGTGGCGGCACCTCGCGCGGCCCGTTCTTTCTTGCAGATGATTTGCCGCAGGATACGGCCACGCGCGACGCGGTGCTGTTGGCGGTAATGGGTTCGCCCGATCCACGTCAGATCGATGGACTGGGGGGCAGCGACACACTCACCAGCAAGGTCGCGATCGTCTCGCCGTCATCTTTGCCGGGCGTCGACGTCGACTTCCTGTTTGCGCAGGTTGCCGTGGACAAACCGCTGGTGGATATCTCGCCCAACTGCGGCAACATGCTGGCCGGCGTCGGTCCGTTTGCGATTGAGCGCGGACTGGTGGCGATTCGCGGTGACCTGACACCGGTGGTGATCTACATGGTCAACAGCGGCAACATCGCTACGGCAATGGTGCAGACCACGGGTGGCCGCGTGGTGTATGACGGCGAGGCCAGGATTGCCGGGGTGCCCGGCACATCGGCGCCGATCAATATTGCTTTCCGCGATACCGCCGGTTCAGCCTGCGGCAGCTTGCTGCCGACCGGCCGCACGCGTGATGTCTTCAACGGCATCGAAGCGACCTGCATCGACAACGGCATGCCGGTTGTCGTCATGCGTGCCGAGTCGTTCGGCAAAACCGGGCAGGAGACGCCGCAGCAACTCGACGCCGACACGGAATTCAAGAAGCGCCTGGAAGCCGTCCGTCTGCAAGCGGGCGAACTGATGGGGCTGGGCGACGTACGCAACAAGGTGGTGCCGAAGATGACCATTATCTCGCCGGCTGCCAACGGCGGGCATATCTCCACCCGAACTTTCATCCCGCATCGTTGCCACAGCGCGATCGGCGTACTCGGCGCAGTGAGTGTCGCCAGCGCCTGCAAGTTGCCGGGATCGGTGGCAGAAGGGATGGCGACGCTGCCGCAGGGCAATGACGTCGAGATCTCGGTGGAACATCCTAGCGGTGAGTTTACCGTTGCCTTGCGTACTGAATCGGGCAAGGAATCGAGCACGGAATTGCATGGCAGTCAGATGCGTTTCCTCAGTTCGGGTTTGCTGCGCACGGCGCGCATGTTGCTCGATGGTCAGGTGTATGTGCCGCATCGGGTGTGGCCGTGAAGGCTCACAGTTTTTGTAATCGTAATCGCCGTCGTCGTCCTTTTCATTGTCATCGTTAGTCAAGGAAAGCCATGCTATCCCGCTTCGCCATTTCTCTTGTTTCACTCCTGTTCGACGGCCTGGCCTTCGGCATGATTCTGTTTTTGATTTCCATCGGCATGTCGATCACGATGGGCGTCATGCGCGTCGTCAATCTGGCGCATTGCAGCTTCGCCATGGCCGGCGGCTACATGACCTTCATGCTGGTGACGCAGGCGCAGCTGCCTTATGCCGTCGCTGTGCCGCTGGCGGTGATCGGCACCATGCTGCTCGGCGCGCTGCTTGAGCGCACCGTCTATTCGTGGATATATGTCCAGAGCGAGCTGGGCCAGGTGCTCATGACCATCGGCCTGACCTTCGTCATGATTGCCACCGCCAATGCGATGTTCGGCTCCACCATTCAGGACATCCCGGTGCCGGGCGCCTTGCGCGGCACCTATCAGCTTGGCGCCATCGGTTTGCCGGTATATCGCTTGTTTCTCATTGCCGTCAGTTGCGCCTGTGCGCTGGTGATCTGGTATGTCCTTGATCGCACGCAAGTCGGCGCCAAACTGCGTGCAGCGGTGGACAACGCCAAAATGGCCGGCTGTATCGGCATGAATGTCAAAGCTTTCTTTGCAGTCACCTTCGCCATCGGTTGCGGCTTTGCCGGACTGGGCGGTGCGCTCGGCGCCGACATGTTCCCGCTGGAGCCGTTCTACGCGCTCAATTATCTGGTGCTGGTGCTGATCGTGGTGTCGGTCGGCGGCCTCGGCAGCATCAAGGGCACGCTCATCGCCGCACTGGTGCTGGGCATGATCGACACGCTGGGACGCTACTTCCTGCCGGAAGCGGGCGGCCTGGTGATTTATATGGCGACGCTGGTGATGCTGCTGGTGCGCCCTCAAGGACTCTTCGGAAGGCAGACAGCATGAAAATAAACACCTCCACAATTCGCCCCATCCTACCTCTGCCGGCCGGCGCATTGCCGTTCTACCGCGTCCGCTTCGCCGACGTCTTGCCGTGGGTGGTTGCGCTGGCCGCGTTCTTCACTTTCGATACGTATATGTCGATCGGCTCGCAGATCCTGATCATGGTCATCTTCGGCATCTCGCTGGATCTCGCGCTCGGCTTTGCCGGCATCAATACGTTGGGACACGCGGCTTTCTTTGGCATCGGTGCCTACGCGGCGGGGTATTTTTCGCTGCACGTTTCGCCCGAACCATTCAGCGGCTTGCTGGTTGCGGCCGGTCTGGCTGCATTTGTCGGCTTGCTGTCCGGCTGGCTGCTGTTGCGCACCAGCGGACTGGCATTGCTGATGCTGACCATGGTTACCACTGTCGTGTTGCATGAGCTGGCCAATACCTGGCGCAGCGTCACCGGTGGTGCGGATGGTTTGTCTGGTATGGAGACTGCGCCGCTGTTCGGCCTGTTCTCTTTCGACTTGTACGGCAAGACAGCGTATTTGTACGCGCTGGGCGTGCTGTTCGTGGTCTTTGTCGCGGTGCGCATCATCGCCAATTCGCCATTCGGTTTGTCGATCCGCGGCATCCGTGAAAACGCGAAGCGCATGCTTTTGGTCGGTACGCCGGTGCATGCCAAGCTGATTCTCGCTTATACGCTGTCGGCGGCCATCGCCGGTATCGCAGGCGGTCTGAGTGCACAGATCACGCGTACCGTCAGCCTGGATCTGTTGAGCTTTCAACTGTCCGGCAACATCCTGATCATGCTCATCATCGGTGGTGTCGGTCGTTTGTATGGCGCCTTCATCGGTATCCCGCTGTACATGCTTTTGCTGGATCGTGCTGCGGCAATTGATCCGTTTCACTGGATGTTCTTTGTCGGCATCGCTTTGATTGTGCTGGTGCGCTTTGCACCGGGCGGCTTGCTGGCGCTGGGCGGCAGCGTATTCGATCGCCTGCGCACTCATTTTCGTCCTCTTTCAGTCAACCCCGCCAAGGAGCAGAAATGACCCCCGTCCTGCAAACATCGCATGCGGACACGGCCTCTCCGGCGACCGCATCCTCGCGTCCTTGTGCACTGGAAACACGTGGTCTGTGCAAGCGTTACGGTGCCATTGAAGTTACCCGCAACGTCGACCTGCGCATCGAGCGCGGTGCGCGTCATGCACTGATCGGCCCCAATGGCGCCGGCAAGACCACCTTCGTCAATCTGGTTACCGGCGTGGTTGCGCCGACGGCCGGCAGCATTTATCTGGAAGGACGCGACGTCACCCAGGCCAGCCCGCAGAAGCGTGTTGCCGGCGGTCTGGCGCGCACTTTCCAGATCAATACCCTGTTCACTGAACTGACCGTCGCCGAAAACGTCGCCATTCCGCTGAGTCAGCGCATGGGCATCGCGTGGAAGCTGTGGGGCAAGCCGGCCCATCATGCCGGCGTGGTTGACGAGGCAGCAGCCTTGCTGGAGCAGCTCGGACTGCTGCAACTGGCGTCACGCCGCGTCAACGAACTGGCCTATGGTCAGCGCCGCATGATCGAAATTGCCATCGCGCTGGCGCTGAAGCCGCAAGTACTGTTGCTGGATGAACCGGCGGCAGGGATTCCCAACGGCGAGAGCGGCATGATCATCGATCTGCTGGAGCGCCTGCCCGAGGATATTTCCATTCTGTTTATCGAACACGACATGAACCTGGTATTTCGTTTCGCCAAAAAAATCACCGTACTGGTCGAGGGCAGCGTGCTGACGGAGGGGTCGCCTGCCGACATCCGCGCTGACGAGCGTGTGCGTAATGTCTATCTGGGGCGACGTCATGGCTAAGCTGCTCGACATCCACAAGCTCAGTGCCGGCTATCGCGACGCCGTCGTCATCGATGATCTGTCTTTCGGCATCGGACAAGGCGAAGCCGTCAGTCTGCTGGGCCGCAATGGCGTCGGCAAAAGCACGTTGCTGGCGACCATAATGGGGCTGACGACCGTCAGCAAAGGCTGCCTTGAATTCGATGGCAAGAACATAGCCAACACCGCCAACTATCAACGCAACCGCATGGGGATCGGCTATGTGCCGCAAGAGCGCGAGATCTTCGCCTCGCTGACCGTCGAGCAAAACATGCGCGTTGCTGCACGTCCCGGCGAATGGAATATCGCAGCGGCATACAAACTATTCCCGCGTCTGGAAGAACGCCGCAACAATTACGGCAATCAGCTTTCAGGTGGAGAACAACAGATGCTGTCCATGGCGCGTGCGCTGGTCGGCAATCCAAAATTGCTCTTGCTCGATGAACCGTTGGAAGGCCTGTCGCCGGTGATGATGGATATCTTGCTGGATGCGGTCAAGCAACTCAAACAAAGCGGCCTCACGCTGATCCTGGTGGAACAGCATGCGCATCTCGCGCTGGAAGTCACCGAGCGCGTCGTCATCATGGATCGCGGCCGCATCGTCCATGACGGTCGCAGCGATTTGCTGCTCAAGGACGACGCCACCATGCATCAGTTGCTGGGGCTGGCGCACGCGCATCAAGTTGAGAACACCGCTGAAAATTCAGCTGAAAATGCAGCCGGCAACATCTCCGCATCCGTGCGAAAACCAGACCTCAAACTCGCGAGCTGACAGCCATGTCTTTCGATGCACTTCAACACGTGCTGATCGGGCAGGAATGCGAACGCCTGATTCACCGTTACGCCTACCTCAACGATGAACGCGATTTCGATGCCTTGATCGAGTTGTTCACCGATGACGCGATTCTGTATCGGCCATCGGCCCCGGCGACGCCTCTGGTGGGACGCGAAGCGATCCTTGCGTCGTTTCGCAGCAGGCCTGCCGACGTACGCACTTTTCATTTGTGCACCGACGTCATCGTTGACGTGGAAGACCGTGAACACGCCGTGGCGCGGTCGCGCATTGTGCTGCTGTCGGGGGCGCGCTCGGATCTTGAGACGGGAATCGTCGACGTCGTTTCCAAACCGCCTGCACCGGGAACCTTCCAGGATCGCTTGCGGCTCACCGCGCATGGGTGGAAGTTCTCCGAGCGGCGCGGATCGTTCTGGATCTGACGAAAAACAGAAGAGCGATGTGTCGTTTTCTGCATCGTCATAAACAGATTAGATCGATCATCACGCCAATCGGCAACTAGCACGAGCGACCCGATCGCTAGAATGATTCTCGCTGAATCATCGATACGAATGCAGCGCCTTGCATCACCTCGCAGCAGAAAAAAGCGGCATCAGAATCGCTTGTGCAGTGAAGTAAGACATCACGAACCAAAAAACAGAAAACCCTTGTAGGAGACGAAGCAATGAAGAAATCAATCAGCACCACGCGTGTCATCGGTGCACTGGGCGCCACAGGCGCCATCGCAGCAGCCATGTTGTCGCCGTCGGCGATGGCGCAATCGCAAGTGACGATTTACGGTTTGATCGACACCGGCGTCGAATACGTCACTAATGCCAACGCGGCCGGCAACTCGGTCGTCAAGATGCCGTCGCTGACCGGCTCGTTTCCATCGCGTATCGGTTTCAGAGGGACGGAAGATCTGGGCGGCGGCCTGCAGGCAATGTTCGTACTGGAAGCCGGCATGGCCGTTGATACCGGCGGCATGGGACAAGGTAACCGTCTGTTTGGTCGTCAGTCCTACGTCGGCCTGAAGAACGCCACACAAAGCGTCATGCTGGGTCGTCAGGTCAACATGACTTACCTGTCTACGCTCAAGTCCGATGTGATGGGCCCAAACATCCACAGCATCGGCAATCTGGATTCCTACTTGCCGAACTCACGCAGCGATAACTCCATTGGATATCTCGGCACCTTCTCCGATGTGACGGTAGGCGTGACCTACAGCTTCGGCCGCGACGCGACTGCAGCCGGCGGTCCGGCATCGACCAACTGTGCCGGCGAGACTGCCGGTGACAGCAAGGCTTGTCGTCAGTACACCGGCCTGCTCGGCTACGACAACAAGGCGTTCGGCGTCAACCTTGCGTACGACAAGCTTAACGGCGGCCCCACTGCACTGCTGGGGTTGAACAACAGCAGCTACACCGATACCCGCATCGGCTTGCACGGCTACTTCATGATCAGTGATGCACGTATTGGGCTGGGTGTATTGGACCGCAAGACGCAGACCGCAACCAAGAGCGATTCCGACCTGTACTACCTCGGTCTGAGCTATCCGTTCACCGTTGCACTGGTCTTGGATACCCAGATCTCGCGCCTGAAGTTCAAGGGCACGGCAAACTCCGCCACGCTGTCCGTAGCGCGTCTGACGTATAACCTGTCCAAGCGCACCGCCTTGTACACGTCGGTCGGCTATATCAAGAACTCCGGCACGTCGGCAATCGCCGTCGATGCAGGTGGCACCATCGGCACCGGCATGAATCAATTGGGTGTCATGACGGGTATTCGTCATACCTTCTGATGTCTTGATTTATTGAGGTCTTGAGGAGCTGGCATTGTTGCCGGAAGCGTGTCGTCTGTATGGGCGGCACGCTTTTTTTACTTCTATTGGTTTCTATTTGTTATCTCCCTGCGTGCGCCGTCAGCGAGCGCAATTGCCGATAACTGTGCAAGCGTCCGGGAAGCACGCTTCATTGTTGTGCAAAATCCCCGTGTTTAACCTGTATACAGCTTGGCACGAAAGCTGCATACAGGTTTGGCATGACTACTTCATCCGAAATCAGCGACCGCATTCTTGAATCCGTGCTGGCCAAGCGCCTGCTGCCGGGGGCACGGCTCAGCGAGCAGCAACTGGCGACCTTGTTCGGCTGCAGCCGGACGATCGTGCGCGAAGCCCTGACACGTCTGTCGGTGCGGCAACTCGTGGTCTCCAGCGTCGGCAGCGGCTGGTATATTGCAGCGCCCACGCAGGAAGAGGCGATCGAAACCTTTGAGGCGCGGCGCGTGATTGAAACCGGCCTGCTGCGCAGCAGAGAGCGTCTCGACAGCGCAGGGCTCAAACGACTTCGACAGCATCTGCAGCAGCAGCGCCGCGCACTCAAGAGCGGGGATACCGGCTTGCGCAGCTTCTTGCTGGGCGATTTCCACGTCTGCCTGGCGCAATGTCTTGGCAACGCCGTGTTGGCCAATACCCTGAAAGATCTGACGGCACGCACCACGCTGATCGCCATTGAACACCAGAGCGATGCGGACGCCTCCCACTCTTGTGACGAGCATGCACAGATCGTCGAGGCGTTGGAAGCCGGCGATCTGATGCGTGCTGAACAGCTCATGGCAGCTCATCTCGGCACCTGGCACGTCAAGTTGCCGATGCAAGACCATGCAGAGGCCGCCCATATTCCAGATCCCTTGATGACGCTGCAGGAAGTCTTGCAGCCGCTGGATATTCATGGAGCTTCCGGCACCTCCGCCTCAACCGGTAATCCACCACTGAAAACCGCAGCAAAGGGCCGCGCCGCGCGGCCATCCCGTTCAATCTGACCTGGAGTAATGTAATGATGACCATCACCAAACGTCGCTTTTCCCTTGGTATCGCCGCCCTTGCGCTGTTCGCATCGGCTTGCGGCGCACAGGCGCAGACTGCCCTCGACGATATCCAAAAGGCGAAGCAGATCCGCATTGCGATTCCGACCGACTTTGCGCCTTATGGATTTGTTGACGCCGACTTGCATCCGCAAGGGCTGGACATCGACATGGCTAACTACGTCGGCGCCAAGCTGGGCGTAAAAGTAGTGCTGGTGCCGGTCACCAGCGCCAACCGCATTCCTTATCTGCAGACCAAGAAGGTCGACATCGTCATCTCCACGCTCGGCAAGAATCCTGATCGCGAAAAGGCGATTGATTTCACTGCCGCCTATTCGCCGTTCTTCATCGGCGTGTTCGGTCCTAAAACCATGGCGGTCAAAGCCGGTGCCGATCTGGCCGGCAAGTCCATCGCCGTCACGCGCGGCTCGATGGACGATATGGAACTGACCAAGATCGCACCGGCGACCACCGGCCTGCGCCGCTTCGAAGACAACAACACGACCATCTCCGCCTATATGGCAGGGCAGACGCAACTGGTCGCGACCAGCGTGCAGGTGGCCGACGTGATGATGAAGAAGAGCCCGCAGATGGGCACCGAGTTCAAGTTCGTACTCAAGGTGTCGCCGAACTTCATTGGTCTGGCCAAGAACGAAGACAAGCTGCGCAGCCGTCTGAATGAAATTCTGATGGAAGCGAAAAAGAGCGGCGAGCTGGACAAGATGTCTCAAAAATGGCTGAGCCGTCCTGCGGGCGATCTGCCGGAATAAGTTGATGCAGACAATGAAAGGCGAACTGTGGCGCCTCGGCGCTGCACAGCTTGTCTCCGGCTACCGCAGCGGCGCGTTCACGCCGGTGAATGCGTTGGAGGCTTGTCTGGAACGCATCGCGCATTGCCAGCCGATGATCAACGCCATGGTGTTCATCGACGTCGACGGCGCGCGTACTGCGGCGCAGGCCAGCAGCGCGCGTTGGAGAGCATCTGCGCCGCTCGGACCACTCGACGGTGTGCCGGTCAGTGTCAAGGACAACATGCATGTCGCCGGTATGCCGACGAGCTGGGGCAGTCGTCTTCTGCAGGGCTTCGTCGCAGCCAAGGACGAATTGCCCGTGGCGCGTCTGCGCCATGCCGGCGCGGTATTGATCGGCAAGACCAATCTGCCGGAGTTCGCGATGCAAGGGTATACATGGAACGCCTTGTATGGCGCTTCACGCAATCCCTGGAACATGGCAATGACGTCCGGCGGTTCGTCCGGCGGCGCTGCGGCGGCAGTGGCGGCCGGTTGTGGTCCGCTGGCGCTGGCGACAGATGGTGGTGGTTCGATCCGGCGTCCGGCTTCGCACTGCGGACTGGTTGGATTTAAACCGTCGGCAGGCATGGTGCCGCGAGGTGGTGGCTTGCCGGAAATCTTTCTCGACTATGAGGTAACCGGCGGTATTGGTCGCAGCGTTGCCGATGTCACGGCGTTTGCCAGTGTATTGGCCGGACGCGACCTGACCGCGCCGGCCTCCGCAGGCTACCGGGCGCGTATCTTGTTGGTTCCGCGCTTTGGTGATCATCCTGTCGATGCCGGTATTGCTGCACAGTTGATGCAGGCTGCCGATCAGTTTGCCGCGCTCGGCCATGACGTCGTCTCGATTGAATACTTCGATCTTGCCGAAGAAATCAATCAACGTTGGTCTGCGTTGTCGACAGCAGGTCTGGCGTGGATGATGGAGCGCGCTTCGTCATATCCGGAATTCGCCGCTGCATGCCGCAGTATCAGCAAGGACAGCAGCAGCGAACTGGAATTGCTCTTGGGTGAAGCTGCACGCGAGAATTTGTCGGCAGGGCGCAAGCTGTCCTCGTCGGCTTTGTTTGAGACGCTGGTGGCGGTGCACACGCTCAAGCTGCGCTTGGGTGAGGTCTTCAGTCAGTACGACGCTATCCTCACACCCGCCACGGCGGCGCTGCCGTGGCCGGCTGAACAGACGCATCCGACCGTGATCGACGGCACCCCAGTCGGCCCGCGTGGACATGCAATTTTTACCGCCTTCGCCAATGCCGCCGGACTGCCGGCGATCGCCTTGCCGACCGGTTTGGTCGACGGCATGCCGACAGGGTTGCAATTGATCGGCATGCAGGGACGGGACGCAGAATTGCTGGCGTTGGCGCAGCAATACGAAGATGCCCATCCCTGGTTGCATCCTTGCCCGATGTGAGCGTCGGGTTATCTTCAATTTAACGGTAGTGAATGGAGTAGCAAATGGATGCCAAGACGATTGCGCAGTTGCTGTTGAATGCGCACGCAAACGGTCAACGCGTGCAGATTGATCCGGTATCGGATCAGGCGCTGGCTTACGCCGTGCAGGACGCGTTGTTGCGTGAGATGGGGCCTGTCGCAGGATGGAAGGTCGGCTCCAAAGGGCTGGGGCAGGAGCCGATCTGCGCACCGCTGCCTGCGCGTGGTTTGCTACCGTCAGGTGTAACGCTGGACGATGGCTATCCGCTGCGCGGCATGGAGGCGGAGCTGGCGTTTCGACTAGGCCGGGATCTTGATGTCGGTGATCGCTTGCCGGAGAAAGCAGAAATGATGGACGCGCTGGACGCGATGCTGCCCGCCATTGAAGACGTGGAAAGCCGGCTGGCTGACTATCCACACAGCGGCAAGCTCACGCAATTGGCCGATCTGCAAAGCCATGGCGCTTTGATCGTCGGCGCTGCGATTCCACTGTCAGAACCAGCGACTGACTTGTTGCGGATCGAAGCGCGTCTGTCGTTCGACGAGGTGGAAGTCGCTCACACGACAGGCGGTAATCCGGCTGGCGACGTCTGGCCGGTGCTGGCATGGCTGGCGCGGCATTGTTCGCTACGCGGCATGCCTTTGCAGAAAGGTCAGATCATCACCACCGGATCCTGTACCGGCATGTTGTTTGCCGATGCTGCGCTGAAGGTGAAAGCAGATATCAACGGCTTGGGCATTGTCGAATTGGGATTCGAACAGCGACTACGCTGATATTGCCGGGAAGTTTATTTAGCCCAGCCGCGCGGCCGAGCCAGCTCAAAATTGGCGTCGCTGCGCGTGCGGCCGTACCAGTCGCCGCCCATGCGCGAGAGCAGGTTCAGTTTCTCGGGATCGGGCAATTGCTTGTCATTGAGGATGCGTTCATCGAAATGTGCCGCCAGCACGCGTGCCAGCAAGATATGGCAGGACGGCGCCTCGGCAGGGTAGGGCATGCAACTGGCCAGTTCACATTCAAGACTCACCGGCGCAGCTGAAACACGTGGCGGACGCACCAGCGATGACGGCGTGGAGGCGATGCCGCATTGTTCGAATTCGCTGATGTCGGCGTCATAGGAAAACGATGTTTCGTTCATGGCGTCAGCCAGGTCGAAGCCGACCAGATTGACCACCAGTTGCCCGGTTTCCTGCGCATTGCGCACGGTATCCTTGATACTGCCGTCGCGCTGCACCAGCGGCGAGATCATCACGGTCGGCGGCTTGCCGGTCACCATCTGGAAAAAGCTGAACGGCGCCAGGTTGGTCGCACCCGATGCCGACACGGTGGACACCCAGGCGACCGGACGAGGAATGACGGCGGAGGCCAGCCAGCTATAGGCCTGGCGTGGGTCGACTTCAGAAAAATCCAGAAACATGGGTACTCCATCAGGTGCGTAACAGGGACGGAAACAAGTACAGCGGCAGCGAGACCGTATACTCTAGCCGGAAATCGCGTGGCCGCGCTTGCAACGCTTGAGCCGTCGCGCGACTACAATAGCGGGCTTGCAAGTTTTCGCCTCCGAAAGCGCCTCAGGGAACAGGGAATGACGCTCTCAAGTCTGATAATACAGTTGATCAACGGTCTGGCCGATGCTTCCGCCATGTTTCTGGTGGCGGCAGGCCTGTCGCTGATTTTTGGCGTGACACGCATCGTCAACTTCGCCCACGGTTCGTTTTATATGCTGGGCATTTTTGTTGCCTATACCCTGGTCAGTCTGATTGGCGCCAGTGGTTTCGGTTTCTGGAGTGCCGTGTTGTTGTCGGCTTGCGCCGTGGCCTTGCTCGGCGCAGCGGTCGAGATCGTCATCCTGCGCCGCATCTATCGCGCCCCCGAACTGTTTCAACTGCTGGCGACTTTTGCACTGGTGCTGGTGCTCAAGGATGCCGCCTTGTATCTTTGGGGGCCAGAAGATCTGTTTGGGCCGCGCGCACCCGGTTTGGCCGGCTCGGTCGAATTACTGGGACGCCGCTTGCCGCAATATGATCTCGTTTTGATCGTGATCGGTCCTGTGGTGCTTGCTCTGTTGTGGCTGCTGCTTAATCGCACGCGCTGGGGAACACTGATCCGCGCGGCTACGCAAGACCGTGAAATGGCCGGCGCGCTTGGCATCAATCAATCCTGGCTGTTTACCGGTGTGTTCGCGCTCGGCTGCTTTCTTGCCGGTCTGGGCGGTGCTTTGCAGGGGCCGCGCATGCCCGCCAATCTGGCGCTCGATCTGGAAACCATCGGCAATGCCTTCGTCGTTGTGGTGGTCGGCGGTATGGGATCCATCAGCGGTGCCTTCCTGGCCGCCTTGCTGATCGCCGAGATTAAGGCGCTGTGCGTGGCGCTGGGTCAGGTATCCATCGGTGGCATCGATATCTCGCTGTCCAAGCTGACACTGGTGGTGGAATTTCTGGTGATGGCCGTGATCCTGGTGGTGCGTCCATGGGGTTTGCTGGGCAAGCCACAGGCCGTCAGCCGTAGCGGTGGCGCATCGGAAGCACCGTTGCGTCCGGCCGGACCTCTGCAGCGCAAGCTGGCGTTTGGCTCCATGTTGCTGCTGCTGGCCGCACCGTTAATGTCGGGCAGCTTTCCCTATCTCACCGTGTTGCTGGTGGAAATTCTTATTGCCGTCCTCTTCGCCGCCAGCCTGCATTTCATCATGGGGCCGGGTGGCATGCATTCCTTCGGCCATGCGGCTTACTTCGGACTGGGCGCTTATGCCGCTGCGCTGGTCTTGACCGGTTTGCATCTCCCGATGGAAGTCGCGCTGGTAGCCGGGCCGCTGGTGGCTGCCGCGGGTGCTTTGCTGTTCGGCTGGTTCTGCGTGCGCTTGTCGGGCGTATATCTGGCCATGCTGACGCTGGCGTTCGCACAGATCGTCTGGGCCATCATCTTCCAGTGGGATGACGTTACCGGCGGCAGCAATGGCTTGATCGGTATCTGGCCGTCGGACTGGGCGGCGTCGCCGACGGCGTTCTACTATTTGGCGCTGACGTTCAGTGTTGCCGGCGTGCTGCTGTTGCGGCGGGTGCTGTTTTCTCCTTTTGGTTATGCCATGCGCGCAGGCCGGGATTCTCCTTTGCGTGCTGAAGCGATCGGCATCGACGTCAAGCGCGTGCAGTGGATAGCTTTTGCTGTTGCGGGTTTGTTCTGTGGCATGGCGGGTGTGCTGTTTGCATTTTCAAAGGGCAGCATCTCGCCGGAAGCGATCAGCATCGGCCGCTCGGTCGATGGCCTGGTGATGGTCATGCTAGGCGGTTTGCAAACCTTGCTGGGACCGGTGGTCGGCGCTGCGGTATTTACCTGGCTGCAGGACGTGATCGCGCGCGAGACCGATTATTGGCGTGCTTTGCTGGGTGTCGTCATGCTGGCGCTGGTGTTGTTGTTCCCGACAGGGATCGCCGGATTCTTTGAACGCGTCGTCGAAAGCCGGCGCGAAGGAGATACAGCATGAGTCTCCTCCAAGTGCGCAACATCAGTAAATCCTTCGGCGGCGTCAAAGCGGTCGACGATGTGTCTTTCGATCTGCCTGCGGGGCAATTGCTGGCGTTGCTCGGCCCCAATGGCGCGGGCAAATCGACCTGTTTCAATATCCTCAATGGACAATATCGGCCCGATGCCGGATCAGTGCTGTTCGATGGCCGCAGAATCGATGGCATGAAACCGCGCGATATCTGGCGTCTTGGCGTGGGACGGACGTTTCAGATCTCTGCCACTTTTGCGTCGATGACGGCGTTGGAAAATGTGCAGATGGCGTTAATCTCGCGCGAGCGAAAATTGTTTCAGCTATGGAGTCCAGCAGCATCTCTATACCGCGATGAGGCGATGGTGCTGTTGGAACAGGTCGGTATGGCAGCGCAGGCGGAACGGGCGTGCGGCGTGCTGGCATACGGCGACATCAAGCGCGTCGAGCTGGCGGTGGCGCTGGCCAACCGGCCGCGCTTGCTGCTGATGGACGAGCCTACCGCCGGCATGGCGCCGCAGGAACGCAATGCACTGATGGCGTTGACCAAAAAACTGGTGGTCGAACGCAATCTCTCGGTGCTGTTTACGGAACACAGTATGGACGTCGTATTCACCTTCGCTGATCGCATGATCGTGTTGGCACGCGGACAGCTGATTGCCGAAGGTGATGGTGATGTGATTCGCAATCATCCCAAGGTGCAGGAGGTGTATTTCGGCTCCGGCAAGACTTTCGAAAAACAAGATATATCGCATGCAGGGAAGTCGATATGAGCGATGTGCTACTCAGGGTTGAAGGCCTTAACGCCTGGTACGATCGTGCCCATATCTTGTTTGATGTCGGCCTCGAAGTGCGGCGTGGTGAAGTGGTGGCGCTGATGGGACGCAATGGCGCCGGCAAATCGACCACGATGAAGGCGATCATGGGCATGCTGGATCAGATTCAGGGCAAGGTGACTTTTCTTGGTAAAGATGTGAGCCGTGCACGGCCGCATCAGATCGCCCGCATGGGTATGGGTTACGTGCCGGAGGATCGGCGCGTATTCACCGACCTGACCGTGTTGGAAAATCTGGAGGTGGGTCGCCAGCAGCCGCGCCCCGAGGCCTTTGCCTGGACGCCGCAAAAACTCTTCGACCTGTTCCCGAACCTTGGTGAAATGCAGCAGCGTCCCGGTGGACAGATGAGCGGCGGCGAGCAGCAGATGTTGACCGTTGCGCGCACGTTGATGGGTAATCCCTATCTGGTGTTGCTGGACGAACCATCCGAAGGCGTGGCGCCGGTGATCGTCGAGCAGATGGCCGAGACCATTCTGAAACTCAAGCGAGAAGGCATGTCCATTCTGTTGTCGGAACAAAACCTGCATTTCGCCGGACTGGTGAGTGATCGTGCTTACGTGCTCGAAAACGGCCACATCCGTTACCAGGGCACAATGGCGCAATTGGCTGCTGACGACGACGCGCGGCGCGCCTATCTTGCCGTGTAGGAAAAGATTGACGTGTGTCGCAAGCGCGCAACCTGTTGTCTTTCACTCACATTGCTTTAGAGATAACTATTTAAAAATCTGCTTTTGTGCGTTAATTAAAGCGACGGGTATCCGTAATTTGCGCGGATCCGCCCTATGACTCTGCTTGATCTCATTTGTTTTTTCTCGATCCTGGATGAGCCATCGCGGCTCAGCAGTATTCAGTACGACCATCAAGATTCACCGCTGCTTAGTTCCTCGTTGATGTTGCCTTTAGATGTTTGTGCTTGTTTGTTGCCGCATGTCGCGCAGATAGGATGACAAAATCAATCGCTTATACAAAATCCTGATCATCAATGGATCTCTGTTGGTCGCGTTGATATGCGGCTTGTGCTTCTGGCTGATCTATAAAAGTCATGAAGAAGCACGTCAAAACGCCATCGAAAATTCACAGAATGTCGCGCTGGTCGCACAGCGCGATATCGTCAGAAATATTGAAATCGTGTCCCTGTCCATGGATGCATTGGCGCATCGATATCAGAACACCATGTTCAAAGATCTCACCAATAGTCAGAAACATTCCTACCTGTTCGGCAGCGGGCTGGAGGCGAAGCATATGGTTTTCACCGCGATCATTGACGCCGCAGGCGAGGTAGTGGCGACTTCCTTACCGGGAGTGCCCAGCAAGACCTATGCCGATCGTTCATATTTCAAGATCCAGCGCGATCGTTTTGACGTCGGTTTGTACATATCGGCACCACTTGTCGCCAAATTCGACAACGACCTGCAAGCCGTCGTTCTGTCCAAACGCTTGTCCAATATTGATGGCAGCTTTGCAGGCATCGTCGCTATGGCGCTGGATCTGGATTACTTTCGTGAGTTGTTCAGTGGCATTGCGCTGGGCGAAGATGGTGTCATCTCGCTCTATTCGCGGGATGGCATCATTTATATGCGCGTTCCCTCTTCAACGGCCATGGTCGGTCGCGATATGAGCAAGAGTCCCAATTTTTTACAGGTCCGCGACGCGATTCAGCGGGACAGCGGCAATTTCTTTATCCGTTCTTCCACAGATGGTGTCGAACGCTTGTTTTCATTCAAGAGCGTCCCAGGAACGCGGCTGGTTGTGATGGTCGGGCGCTCCGAGAAGGACATCTACAAAGATTGGTGGGATGATGTGTACGGCACCATGGTCATGATGTCGCTGGGCGGTCTGGTGTTCCTGGTCTTGTTCTGGGTGCTGCGCAAAGAACTCAGAAAACGTGTTGAAGCCGAAGAAAAACTAAATCAGCTGGCCCGCGTCGACGGGCTGACAAAGCTGATCAACCGCCGCACACTGGATGATTTGTTGGAGGACTTATGGAGCGTGTCGCAACGGGGTAACGTCGCTTTTTCCATCTTGTTTATCGACGTTGATAATTTCAAACTCTATAACGATACCTACGGACATCAGAAAGGCGATGACGTCCTTGCTGCTGTCGCACAGGCGATCACGGACGCCTTGCCTCGCAGTTCGGACGTCGCGGCACGGTATGGCGGCGAAGAGTTTGTCGTCGTGCTGGCGGAAACCGAAGCGCCAGGTGCAATGCTGGTCGGTGAGAAAATCAGGAATGCCATTGAAATACTGAAAATTCCTCATTCCCGCAGCCAGTTCGGCCACGTCACGGCAAGCATTGGCGTGGCGACCTATGACCGTAATGCGCATGCAAGCATTGAAGCCGTGCTCAATGCGGCTGACGGTGCCTTGTATGAAGCCAAAGGCAGCGGCCGCAATCAGGTGAAGCTGAGTTCTGCGCCGGCAACAACGCCGGCACCGATACCGGCAACAACGCCTGCGGCTGCCTCCTGATTCCTTACTCCCGGTTTTTGACTTCTAAGTACCGGGTCGATGTCATAGGTACTGCTTCGCCAGCGGATAATTCCATTCGCCGCGTTTGCTGGTTTGCAGACCAAGTCGTACCAGGCCTTCAGCAAACGTCACGGCGGCGCTGACGCCGTCAATCACTGGTACGCCCAGCTCCTTGCTGATGGCCTGACACAGATCGGCCATGCCGGCACATCCCAGGACGATACAGTCGACGTCATCCTGCTCCAGCGCGAGGCGGCATTCCTGCATGATCGCGGCGTAGGCGTCGGAGGCGGGATTGTCGAGATCCAGTACGGCGATTTCACAGGCGCGGATGTTGCGGCAAAAGCGTTGCATACCGTAGCGTTCTGCAAGATGGGCTGCGATGCCGCAGGTTCTTCCGAGTGTAGTAACGATGCTGAAATGCTTGCCGACGAAACTGGCGGCGTGCATGGCGGCTTCGGCGATGCCAAACACCGGACCGCTGGCGATCTCACGTGCTGCTTCGAGGCCGGGGTCGCCGAAGCAGGCGATGATATGGGCGTCTGCGCCGGCTGCTTCGGCGCGGCGGATTTCGGCAAGCAGGCCGGGTACGCACATGGCTTCGTCGTAATGACCTTCGATCGAGACGGGGCCGGTGGTGGGGTTGCAGGCCCAGATCTCGGTGCCCGGTGCTGCGACCTGGCGGGCACACTCGCCGATCTTGGCCGTCATGCTGGCGGTGGTGTTGGGATTGACGATGTTGATTTTCACGTTGTCTCGATTGTTCTTGGCGGTTGATGCTGTACGGGGTAGTCGGTGCTTACTTTGTTTGCTGTGATTCCGTGCTGTTATGCGCCCAGATACAGGCGCTTGATGTCGGGATGGTCGAGCAGCTCGCGCGAAACGCCTTCCAGTTCGATGCGCCCGGTGGCGAGGATGTAGGCGTAGCGCGAGATCATCAGCGCCATGCGGCTGTTCTGTTCGACCAGCATGATGGTGACGCCTTCGTCCTTGTTGATTTCCAGAATGGTGCGCGCAATCAGGCGGATGAATTGCGGTGCAATGCCCAGCGACGGCTCGTCCAGCAACAACAGCCGCGGGCGCGCCATCAATGCGCGGCCGATGGCGACCATTTGCTGCTCGCCGCCGGACAGGCTTGATGCCTGCTGGCTGAAACGTTCCTTCAGACGCGGGAAACGCGTCAGCACCTTGTCCAGATCTGCCGCGATACCGCCCTTGTCGGAACGCGTATAAGCGCCCATCAACAGGTTGTCCTTGATCGACATGAAAGGAAAAACGTGGCGCCCTTCCGGCACCATCGCCACGCCTTGTTCAACCAGCTTGTGCGCCGAGGTGCCGGTGACATTGCTGCCGTTGAGCAGCACCTGGCCGCCGCATACCGGCGACAGGCCCGTCACGGCGCGCAAGGTTGATGATTTTCCCGCGCCGTTGGCGCCGATCAGCGCCACCACGCTGCCCTGGTCGACGCGCAGACTGACGTCTTGCAGCGCGCGCACCTGGCCGTAGTTCAGCGAAACGTTTTGCAGTTGCAGATGTGGGATGGCACTCTCGGCTTGCTCGGCTGTAGCGGTGGATTCCAGTATCGCGTTCATAGACCGATGTCCTCATCTTCCTTGCCCAGATAGGCTTCAATGACCTGTTCGTTGTTACGGATTTCTTCCGGTGTGCCTTCGGCGATTTTCTTGCCGAAATAGAGTACGTGGATATGGTCGGAGATTTTCATCACGGCTTTCATATCGTGCTCCACCAGCAGGATGGAGACACCGCTGGCGGCGATTTTGCGTGTCAGTTCCACGGCGCGGTCGGTTTCGTCGGGATTGAGTCCGGCGTAGGGTTCGTCGAGCAACAGCACCTTGGGGCTTGCTGCCATGCCCATGGCGATGCCGAGCAGGCGCAGATAGCCGTGCGGGAGTGTCTTGGCGACGCTGCTGGCGACACCGTCGAGGTCGAGGAAACGTAAAATTTCCAGTGCGTCGGCGCGCATGCGGTCTTCGTCGCGGCGTGCTGAAAGCGTGTTGGCGAATACCTGAAAATCATTGGCGCTGCGCGAGAGCTGGCGCGCCAGTGCAACGTGTTCCAGTGCGGTCAACTCGGGGAAGATGGTGGTTTCCTGGAAGGTGCGCACCAGTCCACGGGCGGAGATCTTGTGCGGATTCAGTCCGGTGATGTCTTCGCCGAACAGGCGTACTTTGCCGGTGGTCGGCGTGCAGAAACCCGCCAGCATTTTGAAGAAAGTGCTCTTGCCCGCACCGTTGGGCCCAATCACGGAGGTGACCTTGCCGGTTTCGGTACCGAGCGAGAGCGAGACATCGTCGTTGGCCAGCAGGCCACCGAAGCGTTTGCTCAGACCGCTGGCTTCGAGGATGACGCGTTTGTCCGGAGGCGGGGTCACCGAAGGGCTGACCGGATTCATGGATGCACTCATTTCGCTTCTCCTTTGCGGAACGGCAGCGAGAACGAGAAGCCGCGCAGCGCCATCAATCCATTCGGCAGCGTCAGCATGACCACGATCATCAGCACGCCGTAGATCAGCGATTGATATTGCTGGAAGTCCTGCAAGAGTTCAAACAGGATGGTCAGCGCAAACGCACCGATCATCGCGCCGCTGACATATTCCAGTCCGCCGAGGAAGCAGAACAGCATGTAGTAAATGCTGTGTTCGACCGTGAAGCTTTGCGGATACACGCTCTGCGTGAACACGGAAAAATAGCTGCCGCCCAGCCCACCCAGCGCACAGGCGATGGAGAAGGCCATGATGCGATAGCGCCAGACATTGACGCCGAAGCTCTCCGCCAGATCTTCGTTCAGCCGCATGGCGCGGAAGATGCCGCCCAGACGCGAATAATGCACGCGCCACACCACGCCGAGCGCAATCGCCAGAAGGGCAATGCCGAGGTAGTACAGCGGCAACGCAGAGTCGCCCGAGAACGGTTGCGGTAAGCCCGTGATGCCTTTGGAGCCTTGCGTCAGATTGCCGCCGTTGAGGAAGGCCAGGCGAATTGCTTCCGTCAGACAGATCGTCAGCATCGAGAAATAGATGCCCTTGAGCTTGAGAATCATGCTGCCGATCAGCGCGCCGCACAGGGCCGACGCCAGGCAGGACAGCGGCAGCGCGATCCAGAAACTGTGTCCGGCCTTGGCGATCAGGATGGCCGTGACATAACCACCGATCAGTGCAAAACCTGCCTGGCAGATATTGATGCGGCCGATGCAAAAGGTCAGCCACACGCCGCTGGCAATGACGGCTACACCGGCGCAATTCATCAGCACCGACATCAGATAGCGCGAGTGGCCGATGCCGAGCGGCAGAACGACCAGTACGCCGAGTATCAGCAGGATCACCGAGAAGTCGCGGCGTTGGTCGAGTTTCATGGAGCCTCGTGAAAGCAAAGAAGTGAGCGGCGAATTGAGAGGTGCAGTCATGATCAGCCCCAGGGTTTGCCGAACAGGCCGTTCGGTTTGAAGATCAGGAACACGATCATGGCCACAAAGATCAGCAGGTAAGTCATGCTGCTCGGCAGCAGGTCGTAGCCGATCGCTTCAGCCATGCCGAGCACGAAGCCGCCGACGATCGCACCCGAGGTCACACCGGCGCCACCGATCATGATCATGATGAAGGCCTTGGTCGAGATGTTGGTGCCGACACCCGCATTGACGCCATACAGCGTCACCAGCAAGCCGCCGGCGATACCGGCGAGCGCCGCGCCGATGGCGAAGCCCAGCGTGGTGATGAACTTGACGTTGACGCCTTGCAGCAGCGCCGCTTCCTTGTCTTGTGCCACGGCGCGCAGGGCGCGGCCGGGTTTGGTGTATTGCACGAATAGCAGCAGCGCGACGATGAAGCCGATCGAAATCAAGGCGACCGCGAGATTCGAATAGGGCAGATACGCATCGCCATCGTTGAGAATCAGCACGCCGTCGATCAGCGTCGGCACGCCGCGCTGCTTTTCGCCGAACAGCGAGAGCGCAACGTTTTCCAACAGCAGCGCGGTGCCGACTGCCATGAGCATGCTGCTTTCTTCACGCTTGGAAGTTGCCAGTACGGGTTGGAACAGGAAGCGGTTGAACGCCATGCCGATCACGCCCAGCGTCGCGCCCGCCAGCAGCAACGCCAGCCAGAACGGGAAGCCGAATTGTCCGTACAGGTAGTACATGACAAAGCCGCCCAGCATATACATCTGGCCGTGGGCGAAATTGACCACGCGCATGATGCTGAAGACCATGGTCAGTCCCAGCGCAATGAGCGCATAGGCCGAGCCGAGGATGAGTCCGTTGATGAGAATTTGCAGCATGTCGGTTGATGAATCCTCTGTTATTGCATCAATGTCAGGGTATTGCCCACACCAGAAGGGAGGCCGGTGCGGGCAATGGGTGAAGCAGACTATTTTTACAGCCAACCTGCTCATGGTCTCGTTGCAAGACCCTGAACAGGTTGTTGTTACTTATTACTTTTACTACCTACTGCTTTGCTTCTACTACACCCGCCGCACGCGGGACAACGTGTGGCGGGGCACAACAACGCGCGTTACGACTGCATGCCTAGTTCCTTAATTCGCGACCTGGCCGACGTAGACCGCTTCGAAGCCGCCGCCCTTATAGGCGTTGACCACCAGCGGTACGCCAACCTGCGATTGACGGCCGAAATCTTTCTTGCCGACGAATTGCAGTGTGGTCTTGTCCTTCACGAAAGGATTGGTCATCTTGAACGACGGCATCTCCTTGCGGAATTGCTCGACGTCGGTCAATGCCTTCGGGTTCTTTTGCAGCACGGCCAGGATCAGTTCCAGCGCGTAAGCCTTGGTGCCGGCTTCGTCATTCCACTCGCCGACGCGCTTCTTGTAGACCTCGACGAATTGCTTCATGTAGTCGGATTGGATCGCCGGTGTCGATGCACCGCCGACGGAAAGGAAGCCTGCCGCTTTTTCACCGGCGACTTGTTCCAGGATCTTGGCGTCTTGTCCTGTTTCAGTCGACAGCTGGCCCTTGAAGCCGAGGTCGCGTGCGGCCTTGATCAGCAGCGGCGCATCCGACGGCGCTACGCCCGACAGCACGATGGCGTCAGGTTTGGCGCGTACCAGCTTGGACATGATCGGCATGAAGTCGGTGGTGCCCGGCTCATAGCTTTCCTTGTCAGCCAAGACCTTCAGGCCCAGGCTCTTGGCTGCGGCCACGCCTTCTTCCTGCTGGTTCTTGGCGTCGGACTCGTTACGTGCGACGAAGGAAATGCTCTTCACGCCTTTCTTGTCCATCAGGTATTTGTAGACCACCGGACCGACCTGATACGACGCCACCATACCGAGCACCGAAGCGTTGGCCGGCGCGGTGTACAGCTCCTTGGAGAAGGCGTACGGGAAGTTCATCGCCTTGGCGCGTTCCATCACCGGCTTGACGGCGATGGCGGTGGTGTCGATGTTCGGTCCGATGATGTACTTGACACCGTCGCTGGCGAGTTTCTCGGCGTTGGAGATGGAGATCTTCGGATCATTCTTGTCGTCGAGTGCGACGATTTCGATCTTGTACTTCTTGCCGCCGATATCGACGCCGCCTTTGGCGTTATACATTTCGGCAGTGGTCTCTGCGCAGTATTTGTTGACCAGGCCCCACGATGCGGCAGCGCCGGACATGACGCCGTTGACGCCGATCTTCAGAACGTTGTCGGCGGCGTGCGCCACCGGTACCGCGGCGAACATGGCCAGCGTCAATGCGGCCAAGGTTTTCAAGGACATGCGTTTGTTCATCATTACTCCCGTTTGAAAAATGGAAAACAGAAAAGTCGATTCAAAAATTCTCAGATAAGGAATCAAGCAAGGATTACGCCGCGTCGCTTCCTATCTGCATGTGCAATAGCTTTTGATCAGAACGTGTGGCGGATACCAAGCGCCAACGCGGTCTGATGCTGATTGGCGTAACCGCCGCCGATGGCTGTCGAGTTGGTGTTGATCAGCGATTCGGTGGCGCCGTCGCCGTTGCTCAGGTAGGCCAGGTTGGCGATCAGGCTGGTGCGTTTGGACAAGCTGTAAATGCCCAGCAGGCGATAGACCTTGGTGTTGTTGGAAAGCGTGGTGTTCTTGCGATAGATCACATCAGCCGAACCGGTGAAGGCAGGCGTGAAGGTGTAGTCGACGCCGGCTTCCACTGCATAGGCTTTGCGTGCGGTCGGCAGCGAAGGAATCGACTGGAACGAGCCGGGGCCGGAGATGTCGCTGCGAGCGGCGCCAAGACGCAATTTCAGTGCGTTGATGGTGTAGCTGGCGCCGAGTGTGGTCAGCTTCAACACGTTACCGGTGTTGGTGAGGCCGACGGTAGCGTCCTGTTCGCGATCAAAAGTGATACCAACGAAGAACGGGCCTTGCGCATACTTCGCAGCGATGTTGTAGACCTGCCCGGTGCGCAGGCTGCCGGCCGCTTCGCCGAAGCCGTACATCACGCCGCCCTGAAAGCCACCGACTTCCGGTGAGACGTATTTGATGGTGTTGTTATAGATTTCGCTGACCGCATCAAATTCAGAAAACTTGAAGATCGCACCGGAGTTGTAGCCACCCTTGAACACGCTGCCCACCAGCCAGTCATCGTTGAAGTTCCATTGCTTGCCGACGGTCAGTGCGCCGGACGAGCTTTCCAGACCGACCAGCGAATTGCGCGAGAACAGCTGGCCGCTGGACGATTGCGAGCCGTTGGTCGGATTGAAGCCGGCCTGCAGGTTGAACACCGCATTGAGACCGCCGCCGAGATCTTCCTTGCCGCGGAAGCCCACGTTGGATACGCCCAGAATGCTGTTGAGCGCACCGACCTTGTTTTGCGAACCGTTGCCGACGTTAGTGGTGTAGCCGAAGCCGGTGTCGATCACGCCGGAAATAGTGACGCTCGATTGTGCACAGGCGACGCCGCTTGCGCCCAGTGTAAGGATGGCTGCTGCCCCGAATTTGATGAAAGTGCTCATGTTTTCCTTCTTGTCTTGATTGATGTTTTCAATAGGTTTGCCATATCGGCCCGACCCCGATTCCCTGCCGGACCAGCTTTTCACGCGTTGTCACGAGGATTGCTGAGGTACATGTATTACGCACTGCTGTCTGCCGTGCCGGCTGATGCGAACTTCCTGGCATCAGCAAGTCTTGTTCAGATGAATACAATTTCAATTAGGATTGTGCACAATCTTGGAATTTTGAATAAGCGAAAAGCGTGCCAGAGCGAACTGATAATGAGATTGAAGTGGTAAAAATGGCCTTGTATCAAGGCTTTCAGCGACTGTCCCGGAGTCGGCTGTGGGACGTCATGCGCGGGAGTATGGCGAGCAAATCCTGTCGGAAGGCTGACAAGGAGCATGTTTGTGCACCTTCTTATCGAGATTGTGCACAATTTGAGAGCTGCATTCAGTTTTTGGTGCGGACGGCGGAGGTGCGTTTAGATGCTATTGGTACTGTGTTTTTGATGTCCGGCGGCGGCGCGATACGAGGCTGTTTCCGGAGTGCGCTTGTCTCGTGCAGGCCCGGGGCGAAGCACTTATACTGTGAACATATGTACAAATATTTTCTACGATTTATGCGTCGATTGAGCACAATGGGTTATCTCTCCATCGCCTGGCCGGAGCCGAGATGAGTGAAATCAGAGCGGAGAAGGGAAAGGAGCTGAGCAAGGACTTGAATAAAGACTTGAACAGGGACTTGAGTAACGACGCCGTCGACGCCCGTATATATATGGCGATCATCGACGCGATCCTTGATCACAAGCTTCCTCCCGGTACGCGCCTGGTCGAGGCGCCATTGTGCGAAGCCTTTGGCGTGACGCGCGGGACTTTGCGGCGCGTGTTCGTCAAGCTGGCGCATGAGCGCGTCATTGAGCTGCAACCCAACCGCGGCGCCATCATTGCCTTGCATGACATCGGCGAGGCGCGCGAGGTGTTCGAGGCGCGCGTAATCCTGGAGGTCGGCTCCGTCAAAGGACTGGCCGCAAAGCCGGGTAATAAGAACAAGGCATTTGCCGAGCTGCGCGAGATGATCAAGAAAGAGCATGCCTTGCGCGAAGACGGCAACTGGCGAGACTGGATCCGGCTTTCCGGCGAATTCCATATCAAGCTGGCTGAAGTCAATCAGAACGATATCGTCAGTGGCTATCTCCGTACACTGATCGCGCGTACTTCATTGCTGATCGGTCTCTATGAGACGCCCAAGCGCAATAGCTGCTCGGCTGATGAGCATATCGGCATTCTGGATGCGATCGAGAAGGGTGAGCCGGCATTGGCGGCGCGCCTGATGGAACACCATCTCGGCGAATATGCGCTGGGTTTGCTGGCAGAGCCGACGCAGGCCGTGGAAATTGATTTTGGCAAGCTGTTTGCGCCGGTGCGCTGAAACGCGTCTGCTGAGTATTTCTTGATGGCAGCTTTGTTGTCATTGCAGCATCAGCTGGAAAGAGGGTTAGCAGATTTTGCTAACCCTTTGTTTTTTCATCTACGTTCTTATGAGTAGGTAATCTGATTTTTTCGGGTCGCCGTGCCTCAGCTGTATTTATTCAACAAATCCATTCCTGACAGCAAGCTTTCATTCCGCCTGTCAACCTTCAAACACGCCTAAATGTAGTTTTAAAACTAAGCTTAAGTAGCAAAGCTACTTGTAACATTAGTACACATATTATTTGTCGCTATAGGAAAAGAGTGTTGTAATTCGCATTAAATCTAATGAAATACTGTAGTTGAGGTAAAAAAGTGATGGAAATAAAAATTCTAATGTGTAGAATTAAATAAAATTTTTAGTAAAACTACATAAAATGTAGAGAGGCAAAAAGAAGTACGGACCGTCACATGGCCGTACGGAAATAATGCCCATAAAAAAGAATTCGGGTGCAATGCTCGAAAAATAGTGGAAGTCCCACAAGCAAATTTAGGAGATGAAATGAAAAAAGCTTCAAAAGTCGCATTCATTGCGAAGCCACTCGCTGTTGCAGCCGTTCTGGCATGCGCTTCCGCTGCCGCTCAGGCGCAGACCAATGTGACTATTTACGGTCGTATTGATGCCGGCATCAACTACCAAAGCAACCAGGCCGGCGCCAACGGCACCCGTGGCAGCAAATGGGGTGTTGACGGTAACGAATGGGGCACCAGCATGTTCGGCTTCAAGGGCAACGAAGATCTGGGCGGCGGTCTGAAGGCATTGTTTACACTGGAAAGCGGTTTCGACGCTTCCAATGGACAAGTCAACGGCGGTAGCGGTCTGTGGACACGTCGCTCTTTCGTCGGTCTGAGCGGCGCTGCCGGTACGATCAAGATGGGTAAAGACCTGGCGCTGCAAAGCGATCCGATCTGGGCGCTGGATCCAACCGGCCAACAGGCTCTGAGTACAGCGACGCTGGTCAAGCAACGCAACTGGCCGCAAACCAACAACATGGTCAGCTATGAAACGCCAAACTTTGGTGGTTTCACGGCAACCGTGATGCATGGCTTCGGTGAAGCAGCAGGTTCGTTCACCAAGGGAACCGGCACGACCAACACCAACAACGGCAGCCGCGATGGTATCTCCCTGGCTTACGTGCAATCGAACTACGAACTGCGCGCAATCTATGATGTGCAACGCGACACCAACGGCACATTCGACGACCTGTACAACAACTCGAAAGAGCTGACACTGGGCGGCACGCTGACCATCGACAAGCTGAAACTGTTTGCCGGTTATGAAAACCTGCGTGCACCAGCTGCGCTGGCAGGCAATCCTGATCGCGCCAATCACTACTGGCTCGGTGCGAACTATCAGATCACCCCGGCTCTGACACTGATCGGCGCTGCCTATCACGTGAACGTCAATGCGGGTGTCGGCAGCGCCAACCTGTTCGTCGTCGGCGGCAACTACAGCCTGTCCAAGCGCACACTGTTGTACGCAACCGTCGGTACGGTTCGCAACGGCGCCAACTCCGACTTCGCAGTCGAGTATGGCACCGGCGGCATCAAGGGCCAAAACCAGAACGCGTTCTACACTGGTATCAGCCACTCGTTCTAATTGTTCTGACGTAAGACAAGCCCGGGGTCCCGTGACCCCGGCACCGTCCTCGCGGGCATGAATCTGTCGTTAATAGTCGCGGCAGGGGCATCCTGCGCGGGTCTGCAGCAAACGTGCTGTACTTTAGTCGGGCGGCACACGTAACGCAGAGTAGTCGTAGGTGTAGTGACATCCTGAGGAACTCCCCCTCTTGGCCCGTTCGATGTTGAGCGGGCTTTTTTATGCCCGCTGTATTGTCGTCATGTCACTCTCGTTATTGTTATTGCGCAGTCAGTCTATAGCGAGTCTGTTGCGGAGCGCATCGAAAGATGCCGTCCACTCGTTGCGCCAGTGCTTGCGCTGATCGTCGCTGATCCACGCTGCATCCAAGCCGTTGAGCATGAAGTTGCGCATGTCATCAACACCAAAACCGAATTCCATCATCATCAGCCAGGCCCGCGTCGGCGTGACCAGATGCAGCGTCGGATCATCCGTGTTCGGATGCACGCGCACGCCTGCACTGACCATGGCGCGAATCGGGTGATCCTGCGCCCAGCGCTCCGGCGGCAGTGTGCGCAAGTAGTAGGAGTTGGTCGGCACTACGGTAAAGATCATGTCTTTGGCGATGCATTCTTTCATGTACGCCGGATTATCAACGATGGTGTAGCCATGATCGATACGATCAACCTTCAGTTGCTCGATCGCGGTTTGCACGTTGACCCAGGGCATGCCAAATTCGCCGGCGTGCGCGGTTGTTCTGAAGCCGAAAGCCTGTGCATCGCGATAAGCCTGCAGGAACAATTCCGGCGGTCTATCGTTCTCGCGATAGTCCATGCCGATGCCGATGACTTCCGGCTGGCGATGTTCAGCCATCCATCGCACCATGGCGACGGCTTCCATCGGATCGGCTTCGCGATCGATGCTGGGGATCAGGCGGCCGATCACACCGAAGTCGCGTTGCGCTTCGCGAATCGCCAGCACGATCGCTGCCTGCGCCGAAGCGTAGCTGATACCGGACACACGCACCGTGCCGGTCGGGTTCCAGAAAAATTCGGTATAGAGCACGCCGTGGCTGTGCAGGTCTTCCAGATATTCGTAGGTGATGCGATGCAGGTCGGTCGGACCCTGGATCAGATGCGCATCCAGCGCGCGCAATACGCGCAGCACGCCGACCGGCTTTTCGCCACGGGTGTAGAAGGCATCGATCTCTTCGCGCGAGACGCGATTGCCTGATTTCTCCGACAAGTCGATGAAGGTCTGCCTGCGCACCGCACCGAACAGATGGCAATGCAATTCCATCTTCGGCATGGCGCGCACGAACTGTTCCAGGCTCAGCGGTGTTGCATCGTTACTATGCATGTTGCGCTCCCTGAATGGCGACAATCACGGAGGGCGTGGCGATGACGTATGAATCAACTGCTTTCATAAAACCTGAATCCATTCTGTTCTGCTGCTGTTTTCTGTTTTGGAATGTGCGCTACGACAGCGTGCCCAGTAATTCCTGCATCATGCATTCCATGGCACGCGGGCCGTCGACGGTCATGGCGACTTCGGTATTGGCCTCAGCACGGCGCGGCACGCGGAATTCGCATACCGTCATGCCGCGTGTGAGACGGCCTTGCACTTCAATATCCACGCGCGCAGGCTTGAAGGAAAACAGCTCCGGCCGGCGCAGGTAGATCGCCACCGCCGGGTCATACATCGGCATCGGCACCGAACCATCTGCGCTGCGAATGCGCAGATAGGCCTCGAAGTATCCCGCCAGCCATTTGGCGCGCGGCGTGCCGAGTGCCCGTACTTGCTGCACTTCGTCCGAAGTCACCAGCAACTGGCGACACAGGTTCAGGCCGAACATGCGCAAGGGGATACCGGCATTGAAGACGATATCGGCTGCTTCCGGATCGGCAAAAATATTGAATTCTGCGGCCGCAGTGTGATTGCCCTGGTCGGCTGAACCGCCCATGAGAATGATCTCTTTGATCTGCGCAGCGATATCCGGTGCGCGTTGCAGGGCGGTGGCGATATTGGTCATCGGCGCGATGCACATCAGCGTCAGCTCGCCCGGATGTTTGCGTACCGCTTCAATCAGCGCATCGACGGCATGCGGCAGCGGGCTGCGTTGTTCGCGCGCTTCCTGTTCTGCTTCCGACTGGCGGATGTCGACGGTCGGCAAAGGCTCGCCGGTAGTTGCCATGCCCTCGGCGCCGAGGATGCATTGCGCGGTTTCCTGCGCACCCGCCAGCGGCGCGTCGCAGCCGGCATAGACGGGCACGTCGAGGTGATAGTGCTTCTTGATGCGCAAGGCATTGTCGTAGGTCGTTGCCAGCGGTGCATTGCCGGCGACGACGGAGACGCCCAGCCACTGCACGTCGAGATTGGCCGACAGCATCAGCATCGCGAGCCAGTCGTCGAAGCCGGGATCAGTATCCAGCCAGATTTTTTGCATGATAAATTCTTTCTTGCGTGTGCTTTTGCGTCTGTGTTCTTGTTCTGTATTTTTTTGCCTTAGGCCGGCAAAAACAAGGCGCTGTCCGACGGCAGATCGAACGAGACCGTGTCTCCTTCGCGCCATGTCGCGAAACGCGCTTCGGCGAAACCTTTGACCTCGCCCAGCGGGGTTTGCAGCAAATACTCGACCGAGTCGCCCAGAAAGCCGCGCGACAAGACGGTACCCATGTAGGTGCCGATCCCGACGATCACGCGCTCCGGACGCCAGCCTATGCAGGCAGTGCCGGCAGGCACGGTCACGTTGAATGGCAGCTGCTGGCCGTTGCCTTGCAGATTGCCGTCGCGATAGTCAAAGATGTTTTCAAAGCCCATGAAGTTGGCGACGAAACGGGTGCGCGGCTGGCGGAACAGATTCTCGGGCGCATCCATTTGTTCGATCTTGCCGGCGTTCATCACGACGATGCGATCCGACAGCGCCAGTGCTTCTTCCTGATCGTGGGTGACATACAGCATGGTGATGCCGAGCTCGCGCTGGATGCGGCGCAATTCTGCGCGCATCTGCACGCGCAGCTTGGCGTCGAGATTGGATAGCGGTTCGTCCAGCAACAGCAGTTTAGGTTCGATGACGATGGCGCGCGCCAGGGCGACGCGCTGCTGCTGGCCGCCCGACATCTGTGCCGGCAAGCGTGCTTCGAAACCGGCAAGGCCGACGGCGGCAATGACTTTTTCCACCTTCGCACGTAGCGTCTTGTCGTCGACCTTGCGCAGGCGCAGACCGAAAGCGACGTTGTCGAACACGTTCAGATGCGGGAAGAGGGCATAGGACTGGAACACCATGCCGATGTTGCGCTTGTTGGGCGGCAGGCAGCCGATGTCGCGGCCGTCCAGCGTGATGCTGCCGGCGCGCAAATCAATCAGGCCGGCGATGGCGCGCATGGTGGTGGTCTTGCCGCAACCGCTTGGGCCGAGCAGCGAAATCAGTTCGCCTCGTTCGACCGACAGGTCCAGTTTTTCCACGGCGGCGTTGCTTTTGCCGTAACCCAGCGCCAGTTGGCGCAGTTCAAGATAACTCATCGTGCTCTCGCGTCTCACATGTATTTTGAAATGCCCAGCACCTTCTCGGTCACCAGCACAAAGGCCATGGTGAACAAGACCAGCAAGGTCGACAGGGCGGCGATCGAAGGATCGAAACTGTTTTCCATATGGCCCAGCATCTCGATCGGCAAGGTACTGATACCGGGGCCTGTCAGGAACAGCGACACCGGCACCTGGTTGAACGAGGTGACAAAGGCCAGGAAGAAGGCGGCAATGACGGCGCTGCGAATATTCGGCAGCACGATCAAGAAAAAGGTCTGTGCACGGGAAGCGCCCAGCGTGATCGCAGCTTCTTCGATATCGACGCGCAGGTTGACCAGGCTGGCGTACACCACCCGTACTGCATAAGGGGTGAGCAAGCCGATATGGCCGACCAGCAGCCCGAGGAATACCGGCGCATCCACCAGCAGCACAAAATGACGCAGCAGACCCAGCCCCACCAGCATCGCCGGAACGATCAGCGGCGACGTCAGAATTTGTTTGATCGCGCCCATGCCCGGCGGCGGCATGCGCGACATGGCGTAGGCCACCGGTACGCCGAGCAGCAAGGCAATCACCGTTGCCAGCAAGCCGATTTCGAGGCTGGTCTGGAAGGCGCGCTGAAATTCCTCCGCACCCAGTACTTCAAAGATCCAGCGCAGCGAATAGGATGTCGGCGGAAACGCCAGCGTTTCGCCGGCGCTGAACCCCGCCAGAAAGACGATGATGAACGGCCCCAGCAGGAACAGAAAAACCAGCCACAAAATGGCGCGGGAAAATAAACCTTCTTTCATGTGGAGCTCCGGCTGGAAGAGATGCGTTTCAATCCGGCGTTGACGGCGAGCGTCATGGCAACCAGGATGACCGCGATCACATTGGCGGTGCCGAAATCGCTTTCGACGCTGACTTTTTGATACAGCAGGGTTTCCAGCATCAGCACCTTGGGGCCGCCCAGCAATGCCGGCGTGACATAGGCGGTGACGCAGCCGGTGAACACCAGCGTGCCGCCAACGATCAGACCTTCCTGCGTCAAAGGCAGCGTGACGCGGGTGAATACCTGCCAGGCATTGGCGCCGAGTGTGGAGGCGGCCAGCGTGATGTCGCGCGAGAGATTTTCCATCGAGCTGACCAGCGACATCAGCATCAGCGGCAGCAGCAATTGCAGCAGGCCGACGAAGACTGCCATTTCGCTGAACAGCAGACGTTGCGGTTCATCGGTCAGGCCCAGATGCAACAGGATGGAATTGATCGCGCCGTTGCGGCCGAACAGCACGATCCAGGCATAGGTACGCGCAATCGGCGACACCATCAGCGGCAGGATCATCATGCCCAGCACCAGGCCGCGATAGCGCGGCGATACACGCACGATGGCTTGTGCCGCCGGATAGGACAGCAACGCCGAGAACAGCGTCACCAGCGTGGCAATGCGCAAGGTGCGCATGAAGACCTGGCGATTGAGCGGTTCGGAGAAAAAAGCGACGAAACGATCCACACCCCAGTGCAACGCCGCACCATCGACGCTGTCCGGACCACCGACGCGGAAGGCGTCCAGCAACAAGGCCAGCACCGGCAGCAGGAAGCAGACCACCGTGAAGATCAGGGCCGGCGTCACCAGCAGGATGCCTAAGCGTTTTTTATCATGAGCAACCATGTGTTGCGACTCCGTTTACTTACTCATTACTACTTACTTGGTATGACAGATGCGCAAGCCCGGGATGGCGTTTTTCGATCCCGGGCGTTGAGTGAAGCCGTCAGGGCATTATTTGCTGATGCCCTTGTTCCACTGTTCAAGCCACGCCGAGCGATGCTTGAGCAAGGTTTCGGGTTTGACGAACTTGAGCGAAGCAATGTGCTCGCCGCCATAAGTGTTGAACTCGGCCTTGTCTTTCGGCAGCACTACCTGAGTGTTCACAGGCGAGTCGACCAGCTCCATCGCCAGCGCGGTCTGCACTTCTTTCGATAGCCAGAAATCCATCAGCTGGTAAGCGAGATCGGCGTTCTTGGATTTGTTGACGATACCCATCACGTTCATGCCGGCGGCCTGACCTTCGGTCGGGATGCTCCATTTCAGCGGCATGCCGGTCTTCATCAATTGCGCCCAGGTGAAGCGCGCCACCGGTGCGGCCCAGATTTCATCCTGTGCAAACAGCGAAGACAGCTGTGCGCTGTTCTTGGAGAAGGTCACCACGTTGTTCTTGATGGCCAGAATCTTTTGCATGCCGGTGCTGAAGTTTTCAGTCTTGCCGCCCCAGGCGATGTCAGCCATTTGCAGCGCCAGCGGGCCTTGCGTGGTGCTGACGTCAGGCAGCGCGATGCGGCCCTTCATGTCATCACGCCACAGGTCTTTCCACGAGGTCAGCGACTTGATCTTGTCGGTGCGATACACCAGACCGACGGAATAAATGGTGTAGCCGACCGCGTAGTTGCCGCCGATAGGATTGCGCGCGAACGGATAGATCTGGCTGTAGTTCTTGAGCTTGCTGTAGTCGAGCGGCTGGATCAATCCCTTGCGCGAGGCTTCCAGCATGCCGAAGTCCGACAACAACACCAGATCGACCACGGGATTGTCGCGACGCGCATCCAGCTTGGCGATGCGATCGGCGTTGTTGCCGGTTTCCACCACGATTTCACAGCCGCATTTTTCCTTGAACGGTGCATACACGTACTTGTTGAACAGCGGCTGTGCGATCGGGTAGGCGGACAATACCAGCGTCCGTTTCTCAGCATGGGCTGGGGAGACTGCCAGGGTGAGCAGGCCCGTACCGAGAAGGGCAAGCATGCCCGCCAAACTTGCTTTTTTCAAAATATATTTCCTTTAGACATAATCAGATGCGATGCCTATTTTAGGCCTGTCCATGGGAAGACAGGCCCGGGCCTTGCTTAAAAGACGTGACGCATGCCCAACATCAGGACACCTTGGTGCTTGTCGCTCGACGATGGGAAGCCGAAGATAGTGGCGTTCTTGGCGTCGCCGGCAGCGATCTGGTAGCTGTACGTGATGGCGACGTCAGTGCGCTTGGACAGGAAGTAATCCGCCTGGAAGTTGACCTGATGCCACTTCGGATTGGTGTTGATGGTGTCGTACTTGCCGACGGTGTAGAAGTAGGACGCGCCCAGATTCAGCGCCGGCGTCATGTGATGGACGAGGTTCAAGTCCAGGTTTTGCAGCGTCAGCTTGGTGTTGTCCAGGTAGTCATACTTGACGTTGCTGTACATCAGGCCGAAATCGGTATTGCCCACGGTGTAAAAGCCGCCGGTGCCGAGGATGCGTTGCTTTTGCACGCCGACGGTGCTGTGGACAGCGCTCTTGTTGAAGATCAGCAGCGAGCTGGCGTAGTCGTTGGACATCGCGCCGTCAGGGCTTTGGGCACTGTTCGGTGTATCCATCTGGGTGTAGGCAACCGCCCATTTGAAGCGCTCGCTCTTGTAGCCGGAACCGATGCTCATGACGCGGTTGATGCTGGTATCGCCCGCAACTTCACCGAAGCCATACAGCGCAGTGACGTTGAAATTGTTGAAGGTCGGGCTGATGTACTTGACCGAATTCTGTGCGCGCAGGTTGTTGTAGCCGTTGTCGTTGTCGCCGATATGGACGCCGTTACTGGCGATCACTACCGGGCCGAGGTAGTCCTTGACCGCTTCATATTGACGACCCAGGGTCAGGGTACCCATGCTGTTGTTGCTCAGGCCGACGTACGACAAACGACCGAACAGGCGGCCGTTTTGCGCAGTACCGCCAGTCATCATGTTGAAGCCGTTTTCCAGATTGAAGATGGCTTTCGAGCCGCCGCCGAGGTCTTCCTGGCCGCGGAAGCCGATGCGTGGATTCTGGTTGGTGCCGCTCAGCGCTTCCAGATTGTGCGGGCCGCCCTGATTGCTCAGATAGCCGACACCGCCGGAGATCAAACCATAAATTTCCACCTTGCTTTGCGCTTGTGCCTGCGCACCTGCCAGCAATGCTGGAATTGCCATCGTGCCGATCATCCACTGCTTCATCATCATCATCCCCCCGGAAATCGGGCGCAAAGCCCGAGAAAATAAAAAATACGTTTTAGGCGTTATGCCACCGGGATGCAGAATATGATAATTGGATAAATAATATAATTTGTTTATTTTTATAATTTCATAAATTTAACTTATAACCATCCTGTGTGAATCTGCTACGTATTTAACATGCAGTGCTTACGGGGCGGGCGAAAGCGGGCCATTGCCATGATCAAGCTCAATAACAAGGTTACTCTGCGCCATCTTCAAGCGCTGGCAACGTTGGCTTCTACCAACAGTTTTAGCCGGGCGGCGGAAGAGTTGTCCGTGACACAGCCGGCGCTCAGCGCCTCCATCAAGCAGCTGGAAAACCAGCTCGGTACCAAATTGTTCGACCGCACCACCCATCAGATCGGTCTGACGGCGCAGGGCGCGGTGGTGCTGGAATACGCCAAACATCTGCTCAATACGGCCGCCAATACCTTCAACGATATCCAGCACGTGATCGGGACAGGCCGGCATCGCATCCGTATCGGCGCCATTCCTTCTGCCGTCACGCTGACCGCCGCCGTGATCGCGCGCTACAACGCGGCCCATGAAGAGCATGTGGAAATCATGTTGTCGGATATGCCCAATGACGCACTGCTGGCGGCGCTGCATACCGGTAAGCTGGATTTTTGCGTCGGCATCAAACCGCCAGATCCGGATTCGGCATCGCTCGATACCGTGACCTTGTTCGAGGATGAACTGGTGCTGATCGTGTCGCGCGAGCATCCTTTGGCCGGCTCCAAGGAAGTGCACTGGCGCCAGATGGCGGGTGAGGAAATTGTCTTGTTCACCCAGGGCAGCGTCTGGGAATTCGCCTCGGCGGCTTTGCTGCAGCATGGTTTGTCATCGTCCAAGCGCTATCACGTGGTGCACAGCGAGTCGCTGTACGGCGTAGTGCGTTCCGGCATCGCCATTGGCATCATGCCGAGCCTGTACACCAGCTACCTGCGCGACGATACGCTGCACGTCGCGCCGCTGCGCTTTCCCACACTCAAGCGCAAGATCGTGCTGATGCGGCGCAATGAAGTCAGCCGCAGCGAATGGACCGATCACTGCTTCCGCGAGTTGCGCGACGATCTGAAGCAGGCCAATCACTGGTTCTGAGGGGGCTGTTCGGTTCTTCTTGCATAGTTTGCCGTCGTCCCAGCGAACGCTGGCACCCAGTGTCGTGACCAGCGCTAATACGACGCTGGATCCTGACTTTCGTCAGGACGACGGAGTTTTAATCTGACGGCATTTAGTTCTTAGGTACGGGTCTTCTCTATATATATGAGATCGCCCAAAGAAAAACCGGCAAGCCCCGAAGGTCTTGCCGGTTATTTTTTATACAGAAGGCTTGTGTACGTTGCGTGCCTTCTTTGTCTCCGCCGCTTAACTGATTACTGATTAGCTGATGTTCTCGCTTACTTGGTATGCGAGATCAGATTGGGTTTGCCGCTTTCTTCACCGTGACGCTCGTCAGTGTGTTCGCCGGCAGCCGACACCTTGTCGCCGATCACGTCATGCGTGGAGGCGATGTGGGCCAGGATGCCGCGCTTGGCCTGGCGCTGCAGCTCGGCGAACGGGCTGGAGCGGTTCAGCGACACACCCACTGCCAGTACGTCGACCAGCAGGAGCAGCAGAATGCGCGACACCATCGGGATGTGCATCATGCTGCCTTCGTCGTGCTCGACCGCCAGCGTGAAGTCGGCGCGCTTGGCCAGTTGCGAATTGCTTGGCGCCAGCGCAATGATGGTCGCGCCGGAGTTGACTGCAACTTCAACCGTGGTTGCCAGATGGCGCAGGCGGCCGGAGTTGGAGATGATCACGGCGACGTCGGTGTTCTTCAGCAGCGATGCCGACACTTCCTGCAATTGCGGGTCGGTGTAGGCGGTCGATGGAATGCCGAGGCGGAAGAACTTCTGTTGCGCATCTTCGGCCACCAGGCCGCAGCTGCCGAAACCATAGAACTCCACACGGGTGGCGTGGCTCAGTACTTCGATGACCTTGCTCAGCGTATCGGCGTTGAGGCTGTCGCGCACTTCCATCATTGCCGCGATGGTGTTGTCGACCACCTTGACACCGACGTCCAGTGGCGAGTCGCCCACGTGCACCTGGCTATGCGCGACCGGCACGGTGCCGGTGACGCCAGAAGCGAGTTTCAGTTTGAAGTCTGCCAGGCCCTGGCAGCCCATGGTGCGGCAGAAGCGGATCACCGTCGGCTGGCTGACGTTGGCGCGGCGGGCGATTTCCGAGATCGGTTCGCTCATAACGGCGCGCGGGTGCGCCAGAATCAGGCTGGCGACACGTTCTTCTGCCGGCGAGAATTGCGAGCGAGCCTTGCGGATACGCTCCAGGAAAGGCACGGCATTGCCGCCGCCCAGACGCTCGGCGAGAATCGCGGCAACGCCGACGAAAGCCGGGTAGGGCGCTGTGATGACATAGGTCGGGATCTTCTGCATGTAGGCGTCGAAACGCCCTTTGCTTTCGAAGCGGGCGCGGAAGGCCGATTGTGCAAAGTAGTCGCCCAGATGCGGCACCACGCCGCCGCCAATATAGATACCGCCCAATGTGCCCAGTGTGACGGCGACGTTGGACGCCAGCGTGCCGAGCATGCCGCAGAAGCAATCGACTACTTCCAGGCACAGCGGGTCTTTTTGGTTCAGCGCGCGGTCGACGATTTGCGGCGCCGTCAGTTCTTCGGCGTTCTTGATCTTGTTGCTTACTTTATTAATTTCGCACAGCGCGCTGTAAATCATTTCCAGGCCGGGGCCGGAGATCAGGCGTTCAGCCGAGACGTGCTTATAAGTGCGCCAGCAATATTGCAGGATCGCCGCTTCTTTTTCATCGGCAGGCGAGAACGAGACGTGACCGCCTTCGCTGCCGAGTGCAATCCAGCGGCCTTCGCTCGGGATCAGGCCGCCTACACCGAGGCCGGTGCCGGCACCGACCAGACCGATCACGCCGCCTTCCAGTCCTTGTCCGCCGCCGACCTGTATGCAGTGTGACTGTTCCAGATGCGGTAGCGCCATCGACAGCGCGGTGAAGTCATTGACCACCAGCAGCGTATCGAGACCGAGCAGCTTGCGCGTCTCTTCAATCGAAAAAGCCCAATGGTGATTCGTCATCTTGATCTGATCACCTTGCACCGGATTGGCGATGGCGATAGCCGCGTGATGAATCGCGGGGTGTTCATTGGTCGCCAGATAGGCTTTGACGGCCTGTGAAAACTCAGGGTAATCGGCGCAGCGCAGCGTCTGGATAGTGTCTATCTGCCCGGGCGCACGTTCCAGTGCGAAACGGGCATTGGTGCCGCCGATATCAGCCAACAAGCGCGGACCATCCATGAAGGTGTTCGACGAATTGTAACTGCCATGTATGAGCGATGCTGAAGACATGTAGTAAAACTTTCCGAATAAAAACGGTTATACGTTATCGGTGATTCTTAACGGTATGCCTGGAGAGCAGCCACGTAGTGTAGCTCGCTTTGCGCAAATCCGTTTTGCTAAAGCAACAACGTCAAACCGGCACGCTTGTGCCATTTGGACCGTTATGGCTTTATCAATTTGATCACCGGTCTTCTGGCCAGTGTGCGCCGGCGCGCGACATCATTGCCGACGATGCACTGGGTCCCCAACTTCCAGCTAAATACGATTTCGGCGCGGCCGATGTGCTCTGCCAGTGGTTGAGCAACGGCTCGACCCAGCGCCAGGCAGCCTCTTGCTCATCGCGCCGCACAAACAATGAAAGATTTCCGCGGATCACGTCCAGCAGCAGACGCTCATAGGCATCGGCTCGCTTTTGCTTGAACGCCTGATCAAAGGCCAGATCCAGCGCCACCGGCTGGATCGCCATGCCGTCGCCAGGTTCTTTGGCAAAGCAATGCAACTGTATTGATTCTTCCGGCTGCAAGCGGATCACCAGGCGGTTGCTGGTCGGGATGCCGCTCGGCATCGGCAGGATCGCGTGCGGAATCGGACGGAAAGTAATCACGATTTCCGCCGTGCGTTCCGCCAGGCGTTTGCCGGTGCGCAAGAAAAACGGCACGCCGGCCCAGCGCCAGTTATTGATTTCGGCATGCAGAGCAATGAAGCTCTCTGTCTTGGATTGCGTCGGAATGCCGGCTTCCTGGTGATAGCCGACAACCGGCTGACCGCGCACTGCGCCGGCGGCGTATTGGCCGCGCACGGCGTGCGATTCCAGATCTTCGCGGCTGAACGGTTTCAGGGCGCGCAGCACGCGAACTTTTTCATCCCGTATAGCATTGGCATCAAGCGAGGTCGGAGGTTCCATCGCTACCATGCACAGCAGCTGCAGCAAATGGTTTTGCACCATATCGCGCAATGCGCCGGTGCCGTCGTAGAACTCGCCGCGGCCTTCCACCCCAAGCTGCTCGGCGATGGTCAGTTGCACATGTTCGATCGACTCGCGTCTCCACAGCGGTTCAAACAGGCTGTTGGCAAAGCGCAGGGCCAGCAGGTTCTGGACCGACTCCTTGCCTAAATAGTGATCGATGCGATAAATCTGGTCTTCCGCGAACACGCGCGCCACGGCGTCGTTGATCGCGCGCGAGGACTGCAGGTCATGGCCCAGCGGTTTTTCCAGCACGACGCGGGCATTGTCGAGAGAGATACTGCTAGCCGCCAGATGGTTGCAGATCGGTTCAAACAGTTTCGGCGACGTTGCCAGATAAAACACCGTGACGGCTTTTGTATTGAGCTGTTGGCCGAGCAGGGTGTAGTCGGCGGCGTTGTTGGCGTCGAGTACGACATAGGCAATTCTTGCGAGAAAACTTTGCCATTTTTTCGCATTATCACCAGCAATACCTTCGCTGACATGCGCGCCGGCCTGGGTATGCGCCCAGTCAAGATAGGCGTCTTGGCTCAACTGCTGGTTGGAAACGCAAATGATACGACCGTCTTGATGCAACTTGCCGTCAAGATGCGCGGAGAACAGCGCCGGAATGATCTTGCGCATCGCCAGATCGCCTGTCGCTCCAAACAGGACGAAATTGAACAAAGTCGCTTCTTCTTGAATGACGTGCATGTATTTTCTATGTAATTAAACAAAACTTATATTGCAATGTTACTGTAGCATTACTACAATTACAAGCGAGCGACGGGAGTTCGCCCTAATAATTAAATTTTATTGAGGCGTTTTTTGTAGTTTAAGTAAAGTGAGCTAGTAAGTTATGCGGCAAAGAGTGTCCACAAGGCACCGCCAACCAGTAGCAAGTTCTCTCCCCCGGGAACGCTGACCTTGCCGCGATGCAATTCGCCGGCAATTTTTAAAACACAGGAGATAAAAAATGATGTTGAAGCACGCCATTAAAAAAAGTCTGATCGCCACCACCCTGATCGCAGCTTCCACCGTAGCGTATGCCGCGGAAGTGGAAGTGCTGCATTACTGGACCTCCGGCGGTGAAGCAAAATCGGTTGCTGAACTGAAAAAAATCATGGAAGCCAAGGGCGTAACCTGGAAAGATTTCGCAGTTGCAGGCGGCGCGGGTGAGAACGCAACGACAGCCCTGAAGGCGCGCGTCATCGCCGGCAGCCCTCCGACAGCAGCCCAGATCAAGGGCCCGGCTATTCAGGAATGGGGTCAAGAAGGCGTGCTGGCAAACATTGACTCCGCCGCAACCGCAGGCAAGTGGGATTCGCTGCTGCCAAAGTCGGTGTCGAGCGTGATGAAGTATCAAGGCCACTATGTCGCTGCACCGGTCAACGTGCACCGCGTCAACTGGCTGTGGATCAATCCGGAAGTGCTCAAGAAAGCCGGTGCCAAGACCCCGACAAATTGGGATGAATTCTTCGACGCTGCTGAAAAGATCAAGAAGGCCGGTTTCGTCGCCGTTGCCCATGGCGGTCAGCCATGGCAGGACGCCACCGTGTTTGAAACCGTCGCCCTGGGCGTCGGCGGCGCAGACTTCTATCAGAAGGCTCTGGTGAAACTGGATCAGACAGCCCTGACCAGCGCCAACATGGTCAAGACTTTCGACACACTGGGCAAGATCAAGACCTACATCGACAAGGATTCCGCAGGCCGTGACTGGAACCTGGCAACCGCCATGGTCATCAACGGCAAGGCCGGCATGCAATTCATGGGCGACTGGGCCAAGGGCGAATTCACTACCGCCGGCAAGCAACCAGGCAAGGACTATCTGTGCGTAGCAGCACCAGGCACCGAGAAGTCCTACACCTTCAACATCGACTCGATCGCCATGTTCAAGGTCAAGAATCCTGATTCGCAAAAAGCGCAGCTGACGTTGGCAACCGCCATCATGAGCCCTGAATTCCAGGAAGTGTTCAACCTGAACAAGGGTTCGATCCCGGTTCGTCCTGATATCCCACGCGGCAAGTTCGACAGCTGCGCGACCAAGTCGATGGATGATTTTGCCGCATCGAGCAAAGCCAATACCCTGGAGCCAAGCATGGCCCACGGTATGGCTGTCAGCTCGGCCGCTCAAGGCGCGATGTTCGACGTGATTGCCAAGTTCATGAATTCCAACATGACATCGCAAGCCGCAGTGCAAGCTCTGGCCAAAGCAGCTAAAACTCAGTAAGCAATAAGAAGTAATTAGAAGCAGTGTAATAAGGCCTGTCCCGCAGTGCGCTCCGGCGCCTGCGAACAGGGTATTTACGGGGCGGGCGCAGCGGTCAGGCGCCCATCGTCGTGAAAGACCGGCAAGATTTTTCGACCGGCTTCGCGATATTTCCCCGGGTTCAGGAGACATGCATGTCCAACTCAACAGTTTCCCTGTCGTCGACTGGCGCTGGTGGCAACAACGCTGCTGGCAAAGCCGCACTGCGGCGCAGTGGAAAATTCGCCGCACTGGCCGATAACTGGCTGCCGCGCCTGGTCTTATCACCGACCATCATTTTGTCGCTGGTATTTGTTTACGGCTTTATCGCACTCACAGGCTATCTGTCGCTGACCAACTCGCGCCTGATGCCCAACTACGAATTCGCAGGCTTCGATCAATACAGCCGGTTGTTTGCCCTCGACCGCTGGTGGACTGCAGCCAGCAATCTCGGCATTTTTGGCGGTCTGTTTATCTTGCTGTGTCTGGCCATCGGCCTGTTCATGGCGATTCTGCTGGATCAGAAAATCCGTGCCGAAGGCGCATTGCGCGCCGTGTACCTGTATCCGATGGCGCTGTCTTTCATCGTGACCGGCGCTGCATGGAAGTGGATTCTCAATCCCGGCCTCGGCCTGGAAAAAATGATGCACGACTGGGGCTTCGCCAACTTCAGCTTCGACTGGCTGGTCAACTCCGACATGGCGATCTACACCGTCGTCATTGCCGGTGTGTGGCAGTCGTCTGGGTTTGTGATGGCGCTGTTTCTGGCCGGTTTGCGCGGTATCGACGACTCCATCATCAAGGCGGCGATGGTCGACGGCGCGAGCTTGCCGACCATCTATCGCCGCATCGTCATCCCGGCGTTGCGCCCGGTGTTCTTCAGCGTGTTGCTGGTGCTCGGTCACATTGCGATCAAGAGCTTCGACCTGGTCATGGCGCTGACTGCAGGCGGGCCAGGCACCTCGACGGACTTGCCGGCGATTTTCATGTATCAGTTCTCTTTCACGCGTGGACAGTTAGGCCTTGGCGCCGCTTCCGCCGTGATGATGTTGGCGACCGTGCTGGCCGTGCTGGTGCCTTTGATGTATCTGGAAACGAAAGGAACCCGCAATGGCCGTTGATACCTTCGCCTCAAAAGGGAACCCGAACCAGGAGCGCAAGCCGCTCACCATCGGCCGCGTGCTGATCTATGTGTTGCTGGTGCTGGTGGGCCTGTACTATCTCGCGCCGCTATACGTAATGATCACGACGTCGCTGAAGTCGCTCGACGAGATCCGTAGCAGCAATCTACTGGCGCTGCCGATGTCGCCGACCACCGCTGCTTGGGGCAAAGCCTGGGACAGCGCCTGCACCGGCGTTGACTGCGGCGGCCTGGCGCCATTCTTCTGGAATTCGCTGAAGATGACGATCCCGGCCGTGCTGATCTCGACATTGATCGGTTCGCTCAACGGCTACGTGTTGGCGCACTGGCGCTTCCGCGGATCCGAAGCATTGTTCGCCGCGCTCATGGTCGGCTGCTTTATTCCGTTTCAGGTGGTGATTCTGCCGATGGCGCGTTTGCTGGGCATGTTCGATCTGGCCAACACCACGCCGGGTCTGATCTTCGTGCACATCGTCTACGGTATCGCCTTCACCACGCTGTTCTTCCGCAACTATTACGTGACCGTGCCGGAAGAGCTGGTCAAGGCGGCGCGCATCGACGGCGCAGGATTCTTCCTGACCTACCGCAAGATCATCTTCCCGCTGTCGCTGCCGATTTTCATGGTCTGCTTCATCTGGCAGTTCACGCAGATCTGGAACGACTTCCTGTTCGGCGTCGTATTCGGCGGTTCGGATGCAAAACCAGTCACTGTGGCGCTGAACAATCTGGTCAACACCTCGACCGGCGTGACGGAGTACAACGTCAACATGGCGGCTGCGATCATCGCTGCACTGCCGACGCTACTGGTCTACATCTTGGCAGGCAAGTATTTTGTGCGTGGCCTGACTGCTGGTGCAGTCAAGGGTTAAGCAGTTCAAGAAGAAATTCATGGAGATGTAATAGAAATGGCAAGCTTATCAATTCGCAACGTACGCAAGGTTTACCCGAACGGCAATGAAGTCCTCAAGGGCATCGATCTGGAAATCGAAGACGGCCAGTTCCTGATCCTGGTCGGCGGCTCCGGCTGCGGCAAGTCGACGCTGCTCAACATGATCGCCGGTCTGGAGACCGTCTCCGAAGGCGAGATCATGATCGGCGACCGCGTCGTCAACAACGTCGCTCCGAAAGAACGCGACATCGCCATGGTGTTCCAGTCGTATGCGCTGTATCCGACCATGACAGTGCGCGAAAACATTTCCTTCGGCCTCGGCATCCGCAAGATCCCAAAGGCTGAACAAAAGGAAATCGTCGAGCGCGTCGCCAACATCCTGCAAATCACTCACCTGCTGGATCGTAAACCGGCACTGCTGTCCGGTGGTCAACGCCAACGCGTGGCAATGGGCCGCGCGATTGCGCGCGATCCGTCGCTGTTCCTGTTCGACGAACCACTGTCGAATCTGGACGCCAAGCTGCGCGTCGAAATGCGCGCCGAAATCAAGCGCATGCACCAACGTCTGGGCAGCACCATCGTCTACGTCACGCACGATCAGATCGAAGCGATGACCCTCGGCGATCGCATCGCCGTCATGAAGGATGGCGTAGTCCAGCAGTTCGGCAGCCCGCAAGAAATCTACGACTCGCCGAGCAACCTGTTCGTAGCCGGCTTCATCGGCTCGCCGTCGATGAACTTTCTGCGTGGCAAACTCACCACCGATGGCTCCGCCCCGGCGTTCGAACTCGACCACGGCGGTCGCAAGACCTTGCTGACTTTGCCGCTGAACGGCCACACCGATGCAGTTGCAAAGTGGGTAGGCCGCGACATCGTCCTCGGCATCCGTCCTGAACACGTCACTGACGCCATGAGCGCTCGCAATGGCGACCCACTGAGCAACGGCAACTACCGCCCGACCGAAGTCGACTGCACGGTAGAACTGACCGAGCCAACCGGCCCGGACACATTGGTAGTGGCGCGCTTCAACGATGCGCCGGTGACATGCCGCACGCATCCGCGCGCAGGTGCTCTGCCGAATGAGCCGTTGAAGCTGGCGTTTGATCTGACCAAGGCGCTGTTGTTTGATCCGGCTTCGGAGCAGCGGATTGCTTGATCTTCGGGATCCTGCAACGTAGTAAAAAAATCCCTGCGGCAGTCATGTCGCAGGTTTTTTTTATCTCACAACTTTGCTATAGGCTCGTACGCTTTTTCTGGTATTTCAGCGAGTCTGGAAGCGTGCACCTGTCCGCTGAGTCCATAGAATTTCTGGAAGCTCATAATCAGTGGTGACCACTTGTCCGGATTGATTCGATTAGCGTTCCCTTCCATGAGCAGATCGGGGTGGACGTGAATGCGCTGGATCCGCACTTCGATCAAACTGATGAAACCGCGCAGTTCGTCACTGTCTTCGCCGATGCCATGAGATGCCGCAACGACAGCTTCTAGCTGGATCGGACATTCGAGTGCGCGCGAAGCCCGGACGGTATCGGCTGCGACTCTCGTCATTCCCGCACGGCCGAATTTATCTGGTTCGTAGACGTAACCCAAAGCCTGCTTAAATTCGGAAACGGAATACGAGCCTGTGGTTCGTGCGATGCGATCGACAGCACCTACCTCATTGACTGATGGAAGATTCAAGACGCACTCGCCCGTGCGGAGAAGGTTGCGTGTAGTCTGTGATGCGGACGCGATACCAAGCACGCCTCGCCAACCCAGCCAAAAAGCCGACGACATGGGGGCAAGATTGTGCGTACCGTCTTCGTTGACGGTACTGATCAAAACAACGGGCGTTCCGAGATACAGGATGTGGGGTTCGACGACAACGTGTGGCGTATTCATGATTTCCTTGATTCGAGAGTAGACGGATTCATGATGAGACTTGCGCGCGTTTGATACACTCCGATTCTTGCTTGCCAATCCTCGTTGTGAGGATGTGGCGAGAGCGAGACTTTTTGCATTGGCTAAAACGTGAGTACGACCAGCGTTGCGTTAGTTGCGCATTTCAGATGGCGAAGACTTGAACTTTGTCTTATTCTCTCGTGGCAAGATTTCGATTTACTCCACTATCGCACTTCATATTTTCAATGTTCCAGCGACCATTCGGTAAGGCCGATCATTAGTGCTTCTCGGACGTTACGCGATGCTGGTATGCTCTAGATCTGAAATAACCATGTGGCGAACGGCTTCAGTCAGCAGCGGTCATGTTAAAAACCGAACTAATAGATGAACACAGATCCGACGCAAGAAATTTACAGGCGCAAAATACTTTGCTGCCCCTATTGCTTTATTTATACTCCTTGGTCCAATGAGTTTTGGAACGCCAGAGTTTGCGGGCATTGCAATCAGAAATTCTTTGTTTTCCGAGGACGATATCTGAAACGCAAGGAATGGTACGTCGCTCAAACCATCCTCGTTCTATGTGGTTTAGTGACTGTCGCTTTGATCATCCTTAGATAGAAAAGGCTGCAACCGGCCAGAAACAGGCAAGTCAAAAAATTGAAAAAGTCCCAGAACAATCATGTTGTGGGACTTTTTTATTTTTAAGGTAATGAAATATTTCTGAACTTGCCAATCCGCAGCCACGCTCGCAAGCGACTATGCCATGAAGACGATTTACCGGTCTCGGCGTCTTCCTCCGAATCCCCCGCATGCACCAACCGATACAACAACGGCAACACCAGCAACGTCAACAAGGTCGACGACAAAATCCCCCCGATTACCACGGTCGCCAGCGGCCGCTGAACTTCCGCCCCGGTTCCTGTTGCCAGCGCCATCGGCACGAATCCCAGCGACGCTACCAGCGCGGTCATTAGCACCGGCCGCAAGCGCGTCATCGCGCCTTCGAAGATGGCTTCGTCGAGTGAGCGTCCTTCTTCACGCAGCGTGCGGATGAAGGCGATCATCACCAGGCCGTTGAGTACCGCGACGCCGGACAGAGCGATGAAGCCGACGGCGGCGGAGATCGACAGCGGGATGCCGCGCATGGTCAGCGCCAGCACGCCGCCGGTCAGTGCGAAAGGGATCCCCGTGAACACGAGCAAACCGTCCTTGACGTTGTTGAACATCGCGAACAGCAGCACGAACACCAGCAACAGCGCCACCGGTACAACGATTTGCAGGCGTTGGGTTGCGGATTGCAGGTTCTCGAACTGCCCGCCCCATGCAGTCCAGTAACCAGCAGGGACTTTCACTTGCGCGCTGATCTGGCCCGCTGCATCGTCGACGAAAGAACCAAGATCGCGGCCGCGTACGTTGGCGCTGACGACAATACGGCGCTTGCCATTTTCCCGGCTGACCTGATTCGGACCCGGCGCGATGTCGAAGTCGGCGACTTCTCCCAAGGGGATGAAGCTGACCTTGCCATCGCTGTGCTGCAAGGGGATCGGCAGGCGTTTGATGGCATCGAGGTCGTTGCGCTCCTGTTCAGGCAGACGCACGATGATGTCGAAGCGGCGATCGCCCTGGAATAACGTACCGGTTTCTTTTCCGCCGATGGCCATTGCTATCGTGTCTTGCACGTCGGCGATGTTGAGTCCGTAGCGCGCCGTTTTTTCACGATCAATCTTCACGGTCAGCATGGGCAAGCCGGTTGATTGCTCGACCTTGACTTCGGTTGCGCCCGCAACCTTGCCGAGTACACCTGCGATTTTTACGGCGGTGTCGTTAAGTACGTCCATGTCGTCGCCGAAGATTTTTACGGCCACGTCGCTGCGCACGCCCGATATCAGCTCGTTGAACCGCAACTGGATCGGTTGCGAAAACTCGTAGCTGTTGCCGGGCAGCGCCGCCACCGCATCTTGAATTGCCTCCTGCAACTCGGCTTGCGTTTTCCTCGGCTTTGGCCATTCGTCTTGTGGCTTGAGCATGATGTAGCCGTCGGAGATATTCGGCGGCATCGGGTCGGATGCGACTTCGGCAGTGCCGGTGCGGGCGAACACGCGCTCGATCTCTGGGAATTTGTCCTTGAGCGTACGTTCCAGTTGCTGCTGCATTTCCACTGATTGCGTCAGGCTGGTGCCGGGGATGCGCAAGGCCTGAATCGCCAGGTCGCCTTCGTTGAGGCTGGGGACGAATTCGCTACCCAGTTTTGTTCCCAGTAAACCGCACAGCACGATAACCGCCGCGGCCAGCGACAACACGATCGGCTTGTTGACCATCGAGCGTTGCAGCAAGGGCGCATAGCTGCGCTTGGCAAAACGCATCAGTGCGTTTTCCTTTTCGTCGACCTTGTCGCCGATGAACAAGGCAATCGCCGCCGGGATGAAGGTCACCGACAGGATCATTGCACCCAGCAAGGCTGCCACCACGGTGAAGGCCATCGGCTGGAACATCTTGCCTTCGACGCCGGTCAGCGCAAACATCGGCAGGTACACGATCATGATGATGAGCTGGCCGAATAGCAGCGGGCGGCGCGCTTCGCGTGAAGCGGCGAAGACTTCATGAAAACGCTCGCTACGCGTCAATGGCCGGCCATGATGCTGCTGCGCATGCGCCAGACGCCGCACGCAGTTTTCCACGATCACCACGGCACCATCGATGATGATGCCGAAGTCCAGCGCGCCCAGGCTCAGCAGATTGGCGCTCACATGGTTCGACACCATGCCGGTGAAGGTGAATAGCATCGCCAGCGGAATCACCGTCGCCGTGATCACTGCGGCGCGGATGTTGCCGAGGAACAGGAACAGCACCGCAATCACCAGCACCGCGCCTTCGATCAGATTTTTCTTGACGGTGTTGATGGCCTTGTCGACCAGTACCGTGCGGTCATACACGGTGACGGCTTGTACGCCTTCCGGCAATGACCGGTTGATCTCGGTCATCTTCTTGTCGACCGCTTGCGAGACCGTGCGGCTGTTCTGGCCGATCAGCATGAAGACCGTACCTAGCACCACTTCGCGACCGTTCTCGGTCGCTGCGCCGGTGCGCAGCTCACGGCCGATGCCGACCTCTGCCACGTCGCGGATGCGGATGGCGACGCCCTGCACGTTGCTGAGGACGATGTTGCGGATATCGTCGATGGTGGCGACCTGGCCTGGTGCGCGTATCAGGTATTGCTCACCGCGTTTCTCGATGTAGCCCGCGCCGACGTTGGCGTTGTTACGTTCCAGTGCGGTCGCTACGTTTTGCAGTGTCAGGCCGTAGGAGGCCAGTTTGGCCGGCGAGGGGGCGACATGATATTCCTTGGCGTAGCCGCCGATGGAATTGATCTCGGTCACGCCGGCGACATTGCGCAGTTGTGGCTTGATGATCCAGTCCTGGATCTCGCGTAGGTCGGCGGGTGAGTAGGGCGTGCCGTCGGCTTTCTTCGCGCCGTCTTTGGCTTCAACCGTCCACAGGTAGATTTCGCCGAGGCCGGTCGAGATCGGTCCCATCGCGGGATCAATGCCGGAGGGCAGCTTGCTGCGTGCTTCCTGAATACGTTCGTTGACCAGCTGGCGTGCAAAGTAGATGTCCGTGCCATCCTTGAAGATCACGGTCACTTGCGACAAACCGTAGCGAGACAATGAGCGTGTCTGTTCCAGGTTGGGCAGGCCGGACATGACTGTTTCAATCGGAAAGCTGATGCGCTGCTCGGTCTCCAGCGGTGAATAGCCCGGTGCAGAAGTATTGATCTGCACCTGTACGTTGGTGATGTCAGGGACGGCGTCGATCGGCAGCTTCTGATAGCTGTAGACGCCATAGGCAGCCATGCCGAAGACGGCCAGCATGACCAGCCATCGATGCTCGATGGCGAAGCGGATGATGCGTTCAAACATGAGGGTATCCTTCTCTCTCGGAGGGGGAGGTGAAGTGGGGATGCGGCCGGTTAATGTGCATGTTCGGCGCTCCCTTTGCCTTGCTCTGCCTTGATGACAAAGCTGCCTTTGGCGGCGTAGATGTCACCAGCCTTGAGGCCCTTCAACACTTCCACCTGTTTGCCGTCGTTGCGGCCGAGCGTGACTTCCTGCTTGTTGAAGCCGCCGGGCACGCGGACGAAGACCACGTTCTTTTGTTCCATCGATTGAACCGCATCGGCGGCAATCGCCAGCGGCACATCCGTTTCTTGTTCTTGCGCCAGGACTTCGACGTTGACGAAGAGGCCTGGCCGCCAGGCATTGCCGGGGTTGGCCAGTACGACGTGCGCCTTGGCGGTGCGGGTTTGCTCGCCCAGCAGCGCGCCGACATAGGCGATCTTGCCGTTGGCGCTGGAATCGAAGGCGGTCGCTTTGACGATTGCGCTTTCACCGACGCGTACTGCATTTAACTCCTTGGCGGCAACCGTCATTTCCACCCATACGCTGCTCAGATCGGAAATCGTGAAGACATTGGCGTCTTCCTTGACCGCTTCGCCCAGCGCCAGATGCTTTTCAACCACGATGCCGTCGAAGGGTGCGCGGATCTCGAAACGGTTCAGCCCGGATGAAGCCTTGCTGACCGTGACACCGATGGCAGCCAGTTTTTGCTGTGCATTGCGCACGGCGATCTCGGCTTCTTTTAATGCCTGTGCCGCTTGCAAATAGTCTTGCTCGGCAGAGATCTTTTCTTCCCACAGTTTTTTCTCGCGCGCATGTGTGGATTGCGCCAGTGTCAGCCGTTGCTGGGCACTGAGCAATTCGCTGCGCTGTTCGGAGACGGCGCTGCTGCTGATCACGGCGAGTACTTGTCCCTTCTTGACCTGCTGACCGAGATTGGCGCTGACCGATTCGACCACGCCGCTGACTTTCGGTACGACGTGGGCGGTGCGATCCTGATTGAAACGGATTTCACCGGGCAATTGCAGGCTATTGCGGATGCGTCCCGTTGCGGCGGTTTCGAGAACGATACCGGCGGTTTTCAGTTGCGCGTCGCTGAAGGCAATTTTGTTTTCCTCCGCATGATCGTCATGTCCATTCTTTTCATCGTGTTTGTCTTTCTCATCGTGTTGATCGTTTTTGTCGTCTTTATGCTCGTCCTTGGCGTTTTTTTCTGCGGCGTGATCGTGGCCGCTTTCGCTATGGCTTTCCGCCGGGTCTGTTTTTGCCGGGCCGCTGAGGAGGATAAGCGCTGCCAACAGCGCAGTGATTACCGCGATGGCGGCGAGAGTCAGTTTTTGTTTCTTGGTCATGGCGTAATCCGATTACGGGTTGATATCTGCGGAACCGAGCAAGCGCTCCAGTTCGGCGGCGGCGAGATGGGCGTCCGACAGAGCACGCAGGTATTGCGATCTGGCCTGAAACAAAGTTCGCTGGGCGTCCAGGACTTCCAGGAAGCTGAACTTGCCTAGCTCGAAACCTTTGCCCGCAGCCAGATAGGCGCTTTGCGCTCCAGGCAGAATGTCACCGCGCAAAGCGGCAACTTCAGCATGGGCGTTGCGCAGCTTTGCGTAGGTTTGGGCCAGCTCGTTCTGTACTCTGGTTTCGGTCGCAGCGAGTTCATCGCGCGCCTTGTCGGTGCGTCGCAAGGCTTCGTCCAGGTTGCCCCGATTGCTGTCGAAGAACGGTAGCGGCATCGATACACCGACCACCCACATGTTGCGGCGGGCTTCTTCGTCACGTTTGGTGCCCAGGCTCAGTGTGGCGTCGGGAATGCGTTTGCTGCTTTCGACTTTGGTCAGCGCCAGGCGGCGTTCGACCTCAATTTTTGCGAGCCTGAGTTGCGGGGCATTGGCGCTGCGCCCGGCAATATCGGTGATATCCGGTAAGGGCGGCAATTGTTCTGCGGAGCCTTCTGCCAGCGTATAGCGTGGCGTGTGATTGCCCCACAAACCGGCCAGCCGACGGCGCGCCAGATCGAGTTCGCTGTCGGCCTGCATCAACTCCAATCTGGCGCCCGCAGAGGCGACCCCGGCTTTGCTTGCCTTTACTGGTGACACCTTGCCGGCGCTGACGCGACGGGCGGTGGCGTCGCTGGCGTTGCTTGCCAGGTCAGCCGATTCCTGTGCCAGGCGTTTGCGTTCCTGCGCTGTCAGCACGCTGAAAAATGCCGACGTCGCCGTGATGCGGATGTCGTCGCGTTTGGCTTGCAGCTCGACATGTGCAGCATCGCGGGCGCGTTCCGCGGCATCGATGCGCGCACCGCGTTTGCCACCTAGTTCGATGGCTTGGTTGAGTTGAAAGGTGGTAGTGCGGGTGCTCTTGCGGGTGTCTTCCATCAAGGCCGACAGTTCCGGATTCGGCCTCGCACCGGCCTGCACGATGGTGGCGTCGACGGCTTCCAGCTCGCGGCGTGCGGCTGAGAGTTCAGGGTTATGGGCCAGCGCCAACGCGATGGCGTTGGCAAGCGTGAGCGGCGCAGCAGCTTCTTGCTGACGACTTGCATAGTCGGCATGTTCGCCACTTAGCAGCTGCGCATGGGCAGGAAGATAGATGGGACCGGCGAGCAAAAGCGCCAATCCCAAGGGATAACAATAACGGGACATCGAATTCTCCGAACAAAAGGGAAGGAATTCGGCGAGTGGTCAGCAGTGAGGTGAAACGGGAAGACGACTCGCCGGCTCAGGCGGCGAGTGTCCAGTCGGGCTCTTCGGGGGATTCTCCGATATGGGAGAGGTACAGCAAGGGTAGGGAGGGGATGAAACTATTCTTGTCCTGCGCGGCGGGCTGCCACGCAGCGTGCGAGTTCATGGGCTTGCTGCAGGAGAAATGGCAAAAGCCGCAATCGGCGTCATCGCTTTCGCTCAGTTTTTTTCCGGGAGTCTGATCCTGCTTGCTGCCGGCATCGGCCGCATGGTGGCCGATATGCTGTGTACTACTTTCAGTTTCATGTTGGCAATACGATGCCACAGCCGCCCAGGAGAACTGGAGCGGCAGTAGGAGCAACAGGAAAATGATCAGGTAGCGTCGCATGGCGCGGCAATTATAGCCGTACTTGTTGGGAATGCATTCAAATCCGAAGTAAGCGATAGGAGGGATGGATTGATGAATGTTCTTTGAGCGAGAGATTGATTGTTGACGAGTAAATAGAAAATCCGTGATTAAAGAGCTGGATTTCAATTTCTTACAAATGTGTCGTCAACACGGATTATCGGGGCATCGTTGTTGATCCAGCCCTTGAGAAGGCTACTGCAGACTGCAGGAGGAGTCTCTCAGGCAAGGCGTCGATTGTCTGATTTTTTCAAATCAATCGATATGTTCCTTATTTTTCGAAGGTAAATCATGCATTACATTTTGATGTTCATCGTTGGTATTGTTGTCGGCGCGATTGCTCGCCTTGTTGTGCCGGGGAGCGAGCATTTCGGCATTTTGCTGACTGGCGTGCTGGGTATCGTCGGCTCGGTGGTCGGCGGCCTGATTGCCCGCTTGTTCAGCAAGCCTGCTGATGGCGCGTTCTTCCATCCGGCAGGCTTGATCCTGTCGGTGATCGGTGCGGTGCTGGTACTGGTGGCCTACAACCACTTTCTCCGTTGATGGGCAGTTGATATCGCTGTTGTTTCCGCGACCGCTATGAAAAACACCCCTTGGCAATTGTGCGAAGGGGTGTTTTTCATTGATGCGTCGACAGAACTTTTTACACCAGCGCTCTCGCCGCTCGGCGGTCCAGCATCGCCGACGTCAGCACTGTCAGGAAACCCAGTACCGACACGCCCGCGCCCAGCAGCGGCAAATCGGTCAACGGAAGACCCGCCGAAATCGCCAGCCCGCCCAGCCATGCACCGGTGGCATTGCCCACGTTGAAGGCGCCTTGATTGAGGGTCGATGCCAGATTTGGCGCGTCCTTGGCCTTATCCAGCACCCGAATCTGTGCTGCAGGCACGACTGCAAACGAGAACGCGCCCCAGATGAACATGGTGATCAGCGTCGGCAACTGGTAGTGGCTGCTCCACGAAAATTGCACGAGGATGAGCGCGATGCAGACGAACATCGAAAACAGCACCGGCATCAATCGCCAGTCGGCAAGACGTCCACCGATCAGTCCACCGACGGTAATGCCTGCACCGAACAGCAGCAGCACCCAGCTTTCCTGATGCGCGGTGAAACCGGTGACGTCGAGCAGGATGTAGGCGATATACGTCAACACGCTGAACATGCTGACCGAGGCCAGCGTGCTGGTCAGCAGCGCCAATTGAACTTGCGGATGAATGATGGCGCGGAATTCCTTGAAGATGCTGCCGCCTTGCATGGCGATTTTCTTCGGCAGGCAGACCCACAGCATGATGACGGCGGCAAGACCAATCACGGTAATCGCACCGAAAGTCGAACGCCAGCCCGCTGCATGTCCCAACGCCGTGCCGAAAGGCACGCCAAGAATGTTGGCGACCGTGAGGCCGGTGAACATCAGCGCCACGGCTTGGGCGCGCTTTTCACGCGGTACCAGCTCTGCCGCCACGACCGCACCGATACCGAAGAAAGCTGCATGACAAAACGCCGTCACCACGCGCGCCACCATCAGGAAGTTGTAGTTGGGCGCAATCGCGCACAGCACGTTGCCGAGAATGAACAGGCACATCAGGCCGACCAGTGCACGCTTGCGCTGCCACTTGGCGGTGAGGATCGCCAGCACCGGCGCACCCGCTGCCACGCCCAGCGCATAGCCCGACACCAGCATGCCCGCTGCCGGTGCAGACACGCCGAGGTCGCGTGCGACATCCGGCAACAGCCCCATGATCACAAATTCTGTAGTGCCGATGCCGAAGGCAGCGACGGCGAGGGCGAAGAGGGGCCAATGCATGCTTGAAAGTCCTGATGGGTTTTACTGCGGAAGGAAACCGCTATTTTACGTGGCTGCGGCCCGCTCTGCTGAGCAGATGCGGGCCGCATTGGTGAAATATATTGAAGAGAATCGTGCGAACTCAAAGAGATCGAAACCTGTTCGCGGTCCGTAGCGAGGAGTCATCAGCCGCCGCCGACCGGAGCGCAAGGACCGGAACGTACTTCAGGTACGTGAGGATCCTGAGCACCGTACGGTGGTGGATCATGGCTCCGCAGTAGGACCCCGGACAGGTTTTACCATTCGGCGAAGCTGCCGTCTTTGTGTCGCCAGATGGGGTTGCGCCAGCGATGACCGACTTCTGCACGCTGCTTCACATACTCTTCATTGATTTCAATTCCCAGCCCCGGCCCGTTCGGAATTGTCACATAGCCATCTTTGTAGCTGAACACTTCCGGCTTGGTGACGTAGTCGAGCAAGTCATTGCTTTCGTTGTAATGAATGCCGAGGCTTTGTTCCTGGATGAAGGCGTTGTACGAAATCGCATCGACCTGCAGGCAGGCTGCCAGCGCAATCGGGCCGAGCGGGCAGTGCAGCGCAAGGGCGACGTCGTAGGCTTCGGCCATGGTGGCGATCTTGCGTGTTTCAGTAATGCCGCCGGCGTGCGAGACGTCGGGCTGAATGATGTCGACGTAGCCTTCGCTGAGAATGCGTTTGAAATCCCAGCGTGAATACAGACGTTCGCCCAGCGCGATTGGCGTCGCGGTCAGATGCGCGATTTCTTTCAGGGCTTCGTAGTTTTCGCTCAAGACCGGTTCTTCGATGAACATCAGTTTGTACGGTTCCAGTTCCTTGATCAGGACTTTTGCCATCGGCTTGTGCACGCGGCCGTGGAAGTCGACGCCGATGCCGATGTTCGGACCGACGGCTTCACGCACGGCGGCGACGTTGGCCAGCGTGGCTTCGACCTTGTCATAGGTGTCGATGAATTGCAGTTCTTCGGTACCGTTCATCTTGACGGCGGTGAAGCCGCGTGCGACGGCGTCCTTGGCAGCCTTCGCCGTGTCGGCCGGACGATCGCCACCGATCCACGAATACACGCGAATGCTGTCACGCACCGGGCCGCCCAGCAATTCGCTGACCGGAACGCCGAGCGCCTTGCCCTTGATGTCCCACAAGGCCTGATCGATGCCGGCCAGTGCGCTCATGTGGATGGCGCCGCCGCGGTAGAAACCGCCGCGATAAAGGATGGTCCAGTGATCTTCGATGTGGCGCGGATCTTTGCCGATCAGATAGTCGGCGAGTTCTTCCACGGCGGCAGCGACGCTGTGCGCGCGGCCTTCGACGACCGGTTCGCCCCAGCCGACGATGCCTTCGTCGGTTTCAATCTTCAGGAAGCACCAGCGCGGTGGAACGATAAAGGTGGTCAGTTTGGTGATTTTCATCGGAGAGATATCCGTTTCTCTGAGTAGTGCCCAGCCATGGTCGATGGCAGAGCTGGTTAAATGCTTGGCCGGTTCTGGCGGCCGGCGTTTGTCTGGTTGATTCGTTTATTTTTCTGGCGTTAGCTAATGCTGGCGCTGGCAGCCGCACGGGTTTGCCAGGCGCTGACGAAGGCCTTGGCGTTTTCGCCGACGGTAGCTGCGGTCAGGCCGGGTTTGTACAGTGCCGAACCGAGGCCGAATCCGGACGCGCCCGCATCAATGAAGACCGAGACGCTGCTCGGCAGAATGCCACCCACCGGCAGCAGTGCCACCGATGCCGGGATGACCGCCCGCCAGGCCTTGACCACCTGCGGTCCGAGTTGCTCGGCCGGGAACATCTTCAGCACATCGGCGCCTGCCGCCAGCGCGGCGAAAGCTTCGGTGACTGTCGCCACGCCGGGCGCGCAGCACAGCCCGGCCTCTTTGGCGGCGGTGATCACACGCGCGTCGCTATGCGGCATGACGATCAGCTCGCCGCCGGCTTCCTTGACTTGTAAAACAGCTTCGGGGCTGAGTACCGTACCTGCGCCGATGATGCAATCGGCAGGCAGAGTGCGGCGCAGCGTAGCAATGCTTTGCAGCGGCTCCGGCGAATTGAGCGGCACTTCGATGATGCGAAATCCTGCTTCATACAGCGCGCTGCCGATGGCTTCGACTTCGTCGGGGCGTACGCCGCGCAGGATGGCGATGAGGCCACAGTCTCTGAGCGCACGTTGGAAAAGATTCTTCAGCATGGTTCTGCTTTCGTTGTGACTAAAACGTAGTGACGAAATGGGATCGGGTAATCAAGCAATCAGGCAATCAAGCCGGCGTGTTCGGCCAGTTTCCACAGACCGTGTTCAGTTGCTGCCTCTGCGATTTCCACTTGCGTGACACCATATAGCGCCAGCACCTGGCGATAGCGTTGGCACAGCATGTCGTCGCCGATCAACGCGATGCGCGCTTGCAGGCGGCCATCGGCCAATGCCAGTAGTGCAGCGATCTCGTGGCCGATCAGCAGGCCCGACAAATAATCGGACTGGGCGCGTGGCGACAGTTCGCCGGTCAGGCCCAGCGTGCGGCTGCTGAAAATGTTCGACAGCATGCCGGCACGGCCATCCGATGTTTTCGCCACGCCTGCACCGCGCAGGAAGGCGTCGTCGTCAGGTACGCCGTCGCGTTGCATGGTGCGGCCAAGGATGGTGTGATTGGACAGCGCGGCATACATCTCGCCGGTCATGAACGTATCGAAATGTGTAATGCGGCGACCAGTGACATGCACCCACTTGGAATGTGTTCCCGGCAGGCCGATCAGGATGTCTTCCACTTTTAACTGGTCGAGGATGCCGGCAACCTGTGTCTCTTCACCGCGAATCACATTGGGCAGGACGGAACGTTCGAGCAAGCCGGACACGATGTGCAGCGGCGTGCCGAGGCCGGTATCGACGGTGGTCAGCGATTTGCCGATGTTGCTCACGGCCAGCGGGACGTCGAGATATGGTGCTTCGCGCCAGCCCTGCTTACTGCCGACCATGCCTGCTGCGATCAGCGGCGTGCCGGGCGCCTCCCGCAGCCAATCGCCGCAGGCGGCTTGCAGTGCGCGTCGGAAGCCGGCGTCAGGGCTATCGGCGTTGATAGTATCTGCGCCGTTTTCTGCAGGAGGCAAATTCATGATGCCCCAGGGCAGCGCACGTTTGTCGACGACCTTGCCTTGTTTGTCGAAACGATAGGCGCGCAGGGATGACGTGCCCCAGTCGAGCGCAATCAGGCCGGTGGATGAAGATGTTTGCATTGCTTGTGTCATGTTCAGAGTTCACTCACCTTGAAGTGCGTGAGCAGTCGCATCGAAGCGCCGGGAGCCAGATTGACCAGTCCATCGCGGTCAGGCATATGGAAGGCATCGATAGGATGCGTTATCGGTTCCAGGCAAAAATAGTCGAGGCCGGGCGGGCGGTACATCAGGCTGTAGCCGTTGCAGTCTTCCATGCGCATTTCGATGCGCAGGCCGCGGTCGGGATAGTCGATGCGAGAGACGCCATCCCAGCCAGTGAAACAGTTGTCGATCAGCGGTCCGTCGGCAGGGAAATCCACAGTCGCAAACTGGTTGTAATCGAAGGTCGCCGGAAAACTCTGCGTATGGCCGGTCGGAATAGGATCGGCGCCGCACAGCCAGACGCCGTCGGCGCGAGATTGCAACCGCGTCGCCGCATTGCGCGGAAAGTAAGGGTGCAGGCCGAGGCCGAAGGGCAGTTCTTCTGCACCGCGGTTGGTGACTTGCAGGTCGATCTGCAGGCCGTCGTCGCGCAAGGTCAGCGTTTGCGTCGCGGAATAGGTGTAGGGATCGCCGTCGTATTGTTCCGAACTCAGGGTCAGCACCACGCTATTGTCGGTATAGGCCTCAGCCTGCCATGCCTGCAGCCAGCCGTCGCCATGGATGGGATAGTTTTCCCCGGCGCGGTTTTGCAGCACCGGATAGTGCAGGCCCTTGTGCATGAAGCCGCCTTCAGTGATGCGATTGGACCATGGCACCAGAGGGAAGCACGCCGTCGTGTAGAGATCGCTGCTACCCGCCCAGGGGCGAAACAAAGGTGTCCATTGACCGCGCCATTGCAGATCCCAGGCTGCGACGCTTGCTCCCAATGTCGGCAATACGCTCAGGCGCTGCCGTCCGGATTGCAGGGTAAGCGTCTCAATGGCTGACGCGCCGCCGTGCTGCGGTGCTGGGGATGTGGTCATGGCGTCTCGGTTGCTTGTCTCATTATTAAGGCGGATGCTGTGCGGTCTGCTCCGCTTGGTCTTGGATGGCCCTTCTCAGGCCGAACAAAAACAGGGCCGATCCTAACATTGGGTACTGATGCGGAATAATGAAAAATTAATGAAGATTGATATCAAAAACGATCTGCATTTCAACATTCCGTCACGGATGTAGTCAGGTAAAGCGCCATGCCTGTTTCAGTATCGGAAGGCGCGAAAAATTCATTGGATAGATATTCCTCACGCTCCTAATATTGATCCGCACATTTCGCTGCACGCCACGTGCAAGCGAACACGCAAAATGACGGCGTACAAGTCGGATCACCCTCGGTTCGATCACGCCGGACACCAATAAAAACAGATCGTGTTGATAAACATAATTGGAGACAACGCAATGAAAATGACACGCAGAACACTGCTGGGCGCCGCCGTTTGCATGACTTTGGGCTTGGGCGTCATGTCCTCCGCCATGTCCGCAGACAAGCCGCTGACAATCGGCTTCTCACAAGTTGGCGCCGAAAGCGAATGGCGTACCGCTAATACCGTTTCGATCAAGGACGCCGCCAAGAAGGCCGGCGTGAACCTGAAATTCGCCGATGCGCAGCAAAAGCAGGAGAACCAGGTCAAGGCGATCCGCTCCTTCATTGCGCAAAAAGTCGATGTGATCGCTTTCTCGCCGGTGGTTGAATCGGGATGGGATACCGTCCTGCGCGAAGCCAAGGCTGCCAAGATTCCTGTGATCCTGACGGATCGCGCCGTCAACGTCACCGACAAATCGCTGTATGTGACCTTCATCGGTTCCGATTTCGTTGAAGAAGGCCGCCGTGCAGCACGCTGGTTGCTGGATCGCGCCAAGACCATGCCTGCCGGCGACATCAACATCGTCGAGCTGCAAGGTACTGTCGGCTCGGCACCTGCAATCGACCGCAAGGCCGGTTTCGAAGAAATCATCAAGACCAATCCGAACCTGAAGATCATCCGCTCGCAAACCGGCGATTTCACCCGCGCCAAGGGCAAGGAAGTCATGGAAGCCTTCCTGAAGGCTGACGGCAAGAAGATCAATGTGCTCTACGCGCATAACGACGACATGGCCATCGGCGCTATTCAGGCCATCGAAGAAGCCGGCATGAAACCGGGCAAGGATATCCTCGTGATCTCCATCGACGGCGTAAAGGGCGCGTTTGAAGCCATGATGGCCGGCAAGCTCAACGTCACCGTCGAGTGCAGCCCGTTGCTCGGACCGCAACTCATGTCGATCGCCAAGGATGTGAAGGCCGGCAAGGAAGTGCCGAAGCGCATCACAACGGAAGAAGGCGTATTCCCTGCGGAAGTGGCCGCCAAGGAATTCCCTAATCGTAAATATTGATCGGCAGCGGTTCAGGTACTAATCTGAATCAGTGTTGATCGTATCGCCGGGGGCGGCGACGTCCCCGGTCTTGTTCTCCTCCTCTGGAGTATCCCCCTGGGCCTTGAGGGTCTGACACCATGCCATTGACTGCCTGTTAATGAATAAGGCGACGATTGCATCCTGTCATCGGCATGGTGTCGGGCCTTCTGTAAAAAAAGGCTTTGTGCGGCGGGCTTAAGTTTTAAGTCCGCCGTCTTTTCTTTTCTGGAATTGCCATGTCGAACGCAACCAGAGTTGCCACCAGTGCCGAACCGGCGCTGGAATTAATCGGCATCCACAAAGCATTCACCGGCGTCAAGGCCCTGACCGATGTCGGCCTGCGTCTCTATCCCGGCGAAGTCCATACCCTGATGGGGCAAAATGGCGCCGGCAAGTCAACCCTGATCAAAGTGCTGACCGGCGTGTACACGCCCGACAGCGGCCGCATCCTCCTCAATGGCCGTGCGATCCAGCCCGGCTCCACACTGGAAGCGCAGCAGCTCGGCATCAGCACGGTGTATCAGGAAGTGAATCTGTGCCCGAATTTATCCGTGGCCGAGAACATCTTCATCGGCCGCTACCCGCGCAAATGGGGTGGCTTTGGTCCCATCGACTGGGCCACGATGCACCGCCGCGCGACCAAACTGCTGGCCAAGCTCGATTTGCATATCGACGTACAAAAGCAGCTATCTTCGTATCCGTTGGCGATCCAGCAAATGGTGGCGATTTCGCGTGCGGTGAGCGTGTCGGCCAGCGTGCTGATTCTCGATGAGCCTACCTCCAGTCTTGATGAAGCGGAAGTGCAACTGCTCTTCAAAGTCTTACGCAGCCTGCGTGACGAAGGCATGGCGATCTTGTTCGTCACGCATTTCCTTGATCAGACTTACGAAATCTCCGACCGCATCACCGTACTGCGCAACGGCGTACGTGAAGGGGAATACGCCGCCAGCGAATTGTCGCGGCTCGACTTGGTCAACAAGATGGTCGGCGTACAGATTGATGCCACTGCCGCAGGCAATGCCTTGGCCGCCAATGCCGAGATCACGCCAGCCGCCCGCGATGGCGAAGTGTTTCTGCAGGCGCGCGGCTTGGGACGCAAGGGCGCTCTTGCGCCACAGGATCTGGATTTGCGTGCCGGTGAAGTGTTCGGCCTGTGCGGCCTGCTCGGTTCCGGCCGTACCGAAGCGGCGCGCTTGCTGTTCGGTGCCGACAAGGCCGACAGCGGCACGATCAGCATCAAGGGTGAGGTAGTGAAATTTTCCACGCCGCGCGATGCGATTTCGGCAGGTATCGGTTTTTGCTCCGAAGACCGCAAGAAAGAGGGCGCGATCCTGGAGTTGTCGGTGCGTGAAAACATCATCCTCGCGCTACAAGCACGCAATGGTCTGCTGCACGTGATTCCCCGCAAGCGCCAACAGCAGATTGCCTCCGATTACGTGAAATGGCTGGGCATCAAGACGCCCGACATTGATACGCCGATCGGTTCGCTGTCCGGCGGCAATCAGCAAAAAGCCTTGCTGGCGCGCTGGCTGGCGACCGATCCCGACATGCTGATCCTGGATGAGCCGACGCGCGGTATCGACGTGCGCGCCAAGCAGGAAATCATGGATTTCGTCATGGCGCTGTGCCACAAAGGCATGGCGATTCTTTTCATTTCTTCCGAAATACCCGAAGTCCTGCGCTGCAGCGACCGCATGCTGGTGCTGCGTGATCGTGAAGGCTGCGGCGAATACCTGCGCGGCGAGCTCGACGATGCGTCGGTGTTGCAGGTAATTGCGGGAGAAACAGTGTGAGTGCATCAATGAATTCAAATCTGGTTTCCGGACAGGACAAGAACGATCCTGCCGGCTGGCGTGTTTTGCAGGGATTGCGGCATCCTTTGGCACGTCCTTTGGGGGCGCTGGCAGTACTGTTGCTGATCGACTTTTTCATGATTCCGGGCTTCTTCCGCATCGAGCTCAAGGATGGCCATCTGTACGGTAGCGTGATCGACATCGTCAATCGCGCGGCACCGCTGATGCTGGCGGCGCTGGGCATGACGCTGGTGATCGCGACGCGCGGCATCGATATTTCGGTCGGTGCAGTGGTGGCGATTTCCGGTACAGTCGCGGCGATGCTGATCGGCGGCACCATGGTGATGAACAACGGTGTGCAGGAATACGCCAGCAATATCCCCATGGGTTGGGCGATTGCCGCTGCGATGGGGGCAGCAATCCTGTGCGGCGCGTGGAATGGCCTGTTGGTGGCGACACTGGGTTTGCAGCCCATCATCGCAACGCTGATCCTGATGGTGGCGGGGCGCGGTCTGGCGCAGTTGATGACCGATGGTCAGATCATCACGGTGTATTACAAGCCGTTCTTCTACATCGGCAGCGGCTATCTGTTCGGCTTGCCGTTCTCGCTGTTCATCGTGGCCGGCATGTTCATTGTGCTGGCGCTGCTGATGCGCAAGACGGCGCTGGGACTGTTCATCCAGTCGGTCGGCATCAACCCGGTGGCGTCGCGCCTGGCGGGGATCCGTACGGCTGCGCTGATCTTTTTCGTCTATATCTTCTGTAGCGCCTGCGCCGGTATGGCAGGGCTGATGATCAGCGCCAATATCAAGAGCGCTGACGCCAACAATGCCGGCCTGTTACTGGAGCTGGATGCCATCCTGGCCGTGACGCTGGGCGGCACCTCGCTGGCCGGCGGCAAGTTCAGTCTGGTCGGCAGCGTGATCGGTGCGCTGATTATTCAGGCGCTGACCTACACCATTTATTCGCTGGGCGTGCCGCCGGAGGTCAATATGGTGGTCAAGTCGGTGGTGGTGTTCTTGGTTTGTCTGTCGCAGTCGCCTGAATTCCGCCGCCTGCGCTTGTTCAAATCCGGCAATCAAGTCTAAGCATTCAGGATAAATCATGAAGAATTTTCGCTCCTTGCTGGCGACGCCTTACTTCACCTCGCTGGTCACTGTCGCCTTGCTGGTGGTGCTGTTCGCGATGGGTTCGGTCGCTTACGACGGCTTCTTTTCGGCGCAGGTGGTGCTCAACCTGCTGATCGATAACGCTTTTCTGCTGGTGATCGGCATCGGCATGACCTTCGTCATTCTGTCGGGCGGCATCGATCTGTCAGTCGGTTCGGTGTTGGCGCTGACGACGATGATTTCGGCTTATCTGCTGCATGCGTGGCATTGGCATCCCTTGCTGGTGATCGTCTGCGTGCTGGTGCTGGGCGGGTTGTTCGGCGCAGCAATGGGCATGCTGATCCATTTCTTCAAGCTGCAGCCTTTCATCGTCACGCTGGCGGGGATGTTCCTGGCGCGCGGCTTGTGTTATCTGATCAGTATCAATTCCATCACCATCGACGATCCCTTGTATGTGGCGATGTCGCAGACGCGGCTGGAGTTGGGATTCGGATTCGGCGACGCCTTCGTCTCACCAAGCGTGGTGATCGCGGTACTGATGCTGGCGCTGGCGATCTATCTGGCGCATTTCACCCGTTTCGGCCGCGCCGTCTACGCCGTCGGCGGCAATGAGCATTCGGCCTTGCTGATGGGCTTGCCGGTCGGACGCACCAAAATCGCGATTTACGCTTTCAGCGGTTTCTGCGCGGCGCTGGCGGGTGTATTGTTCTCGTTCTATATGTTGTCCGGCTATGGCTTGCATGCGCAGGGCACTGAGCTGGACGCCATCGCGGCGGTGGTGATCGGCGGCACCTTGCTGACCGGTGGCTACGGCTACGTGGCAGGGACGCTGACCGGCGTGCTGATTCTGGGCGTGATCCAGACCCTGATCGCCTTCGACGGTACCTTGAGTTCGTGGTGGACCAAGATTGTGATTGGCGTGCTGCTGTTTGTGTTTTGTCTGGCGCAGCGCTTGATGTCGCTGGGTGCGGCCAAGGCTTCAGATGCGAATACCGGCAACGCTGCCGTCAAGCCAGCCGCGCAGGCAGCGTAAGTCGCAAATACTTGAGACGCGAGTTATCGAGAGTTAGTGCGTTTGCGCAAAAAAGTGATGCTGAAAACAATATTGGTTTCATGAAAAAAATCATTAGAAATGTATTGCTCTAATGGTTATCTTAGAGGCCTTGCAGAACATCGAGCGTTCCCCGCGCGTTTTGACATGTTTTGCATTGCTAGTAAAACAACAAACAACTTAGGAGACAGAAGTATGAAACTCAAATCGGTATTGGCCGGGCTGACACTCGGCCTGAGCATGGGTCTGATGGCTGTGAGCGCGCAAGTCAGCGCCCAGACCAAAGGCCTGATCGGGATCTCGATGCCGACCAAATCGTCGGCGCGCTGGATCGCCGACGGCAATAACATGGTCAAGGTATTCAAGGAAAAGGGCTACCAGACCGACCTGCAATACGCGGAAGACGACATCCCGAATCAGCTGGCGCAGATCGAGAACATGGTGACCAAGGGTGTAAAAGTACTGGTCATCGCTGCGATTGACGGTACGACTTTGTCCGATGTGCTGCAAAAAGCTGCCGACAAGGGCATCAAGGTCATCGCTTATGACCGCCTGATCCGCAACTCCAAGAACGTCGACTACTACGCAACTTTCGATAACTACCAGGTCGGCGTGCTGCAAGCGTCGTACATCGAAAAGGCGCTGGATCTGAAGGGCGGCAAGGGTCCATTCAATATCGAACTGTTCGGCGGTTCGGCTGACGACAACAACGCATTCTTCTTCTACAACGGCGCCATGTCGGTGCTGAAGCCATACATCGACAAGGGCAAGCTGGTCGTGCGCAGCAAACAGCTGGGCATGGACAAGGTTGCGACCCTGCGTTGGGACGGTGCGACTGCGCAAGCTCGTATGGATAACCTGCTGAGCGCCTACTACGGCAATGCTCACGTTGACGCAGTGCTGTCGCCATATGACGGTATCAGTATCGGTATCATCTCGTCGCTCAAGGGCGTCGGCTACGGTACGCCGAAGCTGCCGATGCCGGTCGTGACCGGTCAGGATGCGGAAGTTCCTTCAGTCAAGTCCATCATCCGCGGCGAACAACGTTCGACCATCTTCAAGGACACACGTGAACTGGCCAAGGTCACTGTTTCCATGGTGGACGCCGTATTGTCGGGCAAAGCACCAACCATCAACGACACCAAGACCTATAACAATGGCGTCAAGGTCATCCCTTCGTACCTGTTGAAGCCGGTCAGTGTTGACGCCAGCAACTGGAAAGAAGTGCTGGTTGGCAGCGGCTACTACACCGAAGCCCAAGTGAAGTAATTTGCTTGTTCGGCCAGGTAAGTATGTTTCGGTCAGCGAAGGCTGACCGGACAAAAAAGCAGCCCCGCGCCGCGCGCGCGGGGTTGGTGTTTCCGGAGAAGGTGTCGTTGCGGTATTTTTGCAGCAGCCTGGACCGGGAAAGCGGCCCGCAACATCCCACCACCATGCAGGCCGGAGCAGAAGAAGAGGTCAGAACACATGAGTACAATTCTGGAAATGCGCGGAATTGAGAAGACATTCCCAGGTGTCAAGGCGCTCAATAACGTCAACCTGGCAGTGCGCACCGGCGAAATCCACGCCGTGGTCGGCGAGAACGGCGCCGGCAAATCCACCTTGATGAAAGTCCTTAGCGGCGTCTATCCGCACGGCACTTATTCCGGCGACATCGTTTATCAGGGTCAGACACGCGAATTCAGAGATATCGTCGACAGCGAAAGCGTCGGCATCATCATCATCCATCAGGAGCTGGCACTGGTGCCGCTGCTGTCGATTACCGAGAATCTTTTCCTCGGCAACGAACAAGCCACCGGCGGCGTGATCGACTGGGAGCAGTCTTACGCCAAAGCGAAGGAATTGCTGGCCAAGGTCGGCCTCAAGGATCCGCCATCGACGCTGATCACCAACCTCGGCGTCGGCAAGCAACAGCTGATCGAGATTGCCAAGGCCTTGTCGAAAGAGGTCAAGCTGCTGATCCTCGACGAGCCTACCGCCAGCCTCAACGAAAGCGATAGCGATGCCTTGCTCGAACTGCTCCTGGAGCTGAAGGCGCAGGGTATTTCGTCTATCCTGATTTCGCACAAGCTCAACGAAATTTCCAAAGTAGCCGACTCCATCACCGTGCTGCGCGATGGCGCGACGGTCGATACCTTCGACTGCCGCAAGGAAGCCATCAGCGAAGACCGCATTATTCAGAACATGGTCGGCCGCGAGATGGCGGATCGTTATCCCAAGCGCGAGCCACAGATCGGCGAGACCATTTTTGAAGTCAAGCAGTGGCGCGTGCATCATCCGATTCATCCTGAACGCGTGGTGATCAAGGACATTGATTTCACCGTGCGCAAGGGCGAGATCGTCGGCATCGCGGGCCTCATGGGCGCTGGCCGTACTGAGTTGGCCAAGAGTATTTTTGGCCGCGCTTACGGCACCAAGATCAGCGGTGAAGTTCATCTGCATGGCAAGAAGATCGACGTCAGCACGATTCAGAAGGCCATCAATCACGGCATCGCTTACGTGACCGAAGACCGTAAGGGTGACGGTCTGGTACTGGACGAAGACATCAAGAAGAACATCTCGCTGGCGAACCTCGGTGCGGTGTCCGACAAATCGGTGATCGATGAGGCGCGCGAATTCAAGGTGGCGGACGATTTTCGCAGCAAGATGCGCATTCGCTGTTCCAGTGTGTTGCAGCGCGTAGTCAATCTGTCCGGCGGCAATCAGCAAAAGGTGGTGCTCAGCAAATGGCTGTTTTCCAATCCGGAAGTGCTGATCCTGGACGAACCGACACGCGGCATCGACGTCGGCGCCAAGTTTGAAATCTATACCCTGATCAGCCTGCTGGCTGCCGAGGGCAAATGCATCATCATGATCTCGTCGGAAATGCCGGAACTGTTGGGCATGTGCGACCGGATCTATGTCATGAACGAAGGGCAATTCGTCGGCCAGTACACGGCGGCGGATGCATCGCAAGAAAAAATCATGCGTTCCATCGTAAGGAACGAGAGGATTGTGAAGAATGGAGAACACTGAAATGAGCAAGAAACCTACGCTCGACGCGGTCCCTGAAGCCAAGCGGGAATACGCCGGCTTCCTTAAAAACAACATGCGCGAATACGGCATGCTGCTGTCGCTGGTGGCGATCATGGCCTTCTTTCAGGTCATGACCGACGGCACGCTGATGCAGCCGCTCAACCTGACCAACCTGGTGCTGCAAAACAGCTACGTGGTGATCATGGCGCTGGGCATGCTGATGGTGATTGTCGCCGGCCATATCGACTTGTCGGTCGGCTCGGTGGTTGGTTTCATCGGTGCGCTGGCTGCGGTGCTGATGGTCAATTATGAGATGAACTTCATCGTGACCATCGTCATTTGTTTGATCGCCGGCGCAGCCATCGGTGCTGCGCAAGGTTACTGGGTAGCGTTCTTCCGTATCCCGTCCTTCATCGTCACCTTGGCCGGCATGCTGGTGTTCAAGGGACTGACGCTGGCACTGCTGGAAGGCCAGTCGGTGGGACCATTCCCACGCGGTTTCCAATTACTGAGCTCGGGCTTCATTCCTGAATTCTTCCCTGATACCGCGAGCGTGCGCCTGACCTCCTTGCTGGTCGGCTTGGCCGCAGCAGCAATCCTGCTGGCGGTGAAAGTCCACGGTCGCAGCAAGCAAGTCAAGCACGGCATGGAAGAAGAGCCAGCTTTATTCTTCCTGCTGAAGAACGGTTTGTTTGCTGTCGCGATCATCGCCTTCAGCTACATGATGGCGTCCTACAAGGGTATGCCGAATGTGCTGATCATCATGTTCGCACTGATGGTGGTCTATACCTTTGTTACCAATCGCACCACGATCGGTCGTCGTGTCTACGCTGTCGGCGGTAATGAAAAAGCCGCCAAGCTGTCCGGCATCAAGACCGAACGCGTAAGCTTCTACACCTTTGTCAACATGGGCATGCTGGCGGCGCTGGCCGGCCTGATCTTCGCGGCCCGCCTGAATACCGCGACGCCAAAAGCCGGTACCGGTTTTGAGCTGGACGTGATCGCGGCTTGCTTCATCGGCGGCGCATCCGCAACCGGCGGTGTCGGCAAGGTGATGGGCGCGGTCATTGGCGCCTTCATCATGGGCGTGATGAACAATGGCATGTCCATCATGGGTATCGGTATCGATTATCAGCAGGTGATCAAAGGCCTGGTGTTGTTGGCAGCCGTATTCTTTGACGTCTACAACAAAAATAAATAATAAGAATTCTGCACGAGGGGGTGGCTGCAAAAGTTGATGTTTGCAGCCGGTTTTGATCAGTGTCGCCACATCGGGAGGTGGCGACCGCATTATTCCAATGGATGAGTAAATGACTATCGACAAGAAGCGCACGCTGCGTTCGGCAGCATGGTTCGGTACAGCCGACAAGAATGGCTTCATGTACCGCAGCTGGATGAAGAATCAAGGTATTCCCGATCACGAGTTTCAAGGCAAGCCGGTTATCGGCATCTGCAACACCTGGTCCGAACTGACACCGTGCAATGCGCACTTCCGCAAGATCGCTGAACATGTCAAGCGCGGCATCATTGAGGCAGGCGGTTTCCCGGTGGAGTTTCCGGTGTTTTCCAACGGCGAGTCCAACCTGCGTCCGACTGCCATGCTTACGCGCAATCTGGCCAGCATGGACGTCGAAGAATCGATCCGTGGTAATCCGCTGGATGCGGTCGTGCTGCTGGTCGGCTGCGACAAGACCACGCCTGCGTTGCTGATGGGCGCTGCCAGTTGCGACGTCCCGGCGATCGTTGTCACCGGCGGTCCGATGCTGAACGGCAAACACGAAGGCAAGGACATTGGTTCCGGCACCGTAGTCTGGCAACTGAGCGAGCAAGTCAAGGCGGGCAAGATTTCGATTCATGAATTCATGTCGGCCGAAGCCGGCATGTCGCGTTCGGCCGGCACCTGCAACACCATGGGTACCGCCTCGACGATGGCCTGCATGGCCGAAGCGCTGGGTACATCCTTGCCGCACAACGCGGCGATTCCCGCCGTTGATTCGCGCCGCTACGTGCTGGCGCACATGTCCGGCATGCGTATCGTCGACATGGTGTGGGAAGGCTTGACCTTGTCCAAGATCCTGACACGCGAAGCGTTTGAAAATGCCATCCGCGTCAACGCCGCCATCGGCGGTTCGACTAACGCAGTTATCCATCTGAAAGCCATCGCCGGCCGTATTGGCGTCGATCTGGAATTGGAAGACTGGACGCGCGTTGGCCGTGGCACGCCAACCATCGTCGACTTGCAGCCTTCCGGCCGCTTCCTGATGGAAGAGTTCTATTACGCCGGTGGCTTGCCTGCGGTGTTGCGCCGTCTCGGCGAAGCCGATCTGATTCCGCACAAGAACGCATTGACCGTCAACGGCAAGACGCTGTGGGAAAACAATCAGGATGCGCCGATCTACAACGATGAAGTGGTGCGCAAACTCGACAACCCGTTGATCGATGACGGCGGCATCTGCATCCTGCGCGGCAATCTGTCGCCACGCGGTGCAGTCTTGAAGCCATCCGCCGCCTCGCCCGAGCTGATGAAGCATCGCGGCAAGGCAGTCGTGTTCGAAGACTTCACGCATTACAAAGAACGCATCAACGATCCTGATCTGGACGTTGACGCCAGCTCGGTGCTGGTGATGAAGAATTGCGGCCCCAAGGGTTATCCGGGCATGGCTGAAGTCGGCAACATGGGCTTGCCGCCCAAGCTGCTGGCGCAAGGCGTCAAGGACATGGTACGTATTTCCGATGCGCGCATGAGCGGTACCGCCTACGGCACCGTAGTGTTGCACGTAGCGCCGGAAGCCGCCGCCGGTGGGCCGCTGGGCATCGTGCAGGACGGCGATTGGATCGAAATGGATTGCGCGGCAGGCCGCCTGCATCTCGACATCAGTGACGAAGAAATGGCCCAGCGCCAGACCGCACGCGCCGAAAAGCTGGCGCAGGTCAAGCCGGCAATGCAGGGCGGTTATCAGTCGCTGTACATCGACCGCGTCTTGCAGGCCGATGATGGCTGCGATTTCGACTTCCTGGTCGGTTGCCGTGGTGCTGCCGTCCCTAAGCATTCTCATTAAGGAGTAACAAGCATGTTGCTGGTGCAATTCAAACAAGCCGACGGCAATCGCCATGTCGGCGTTCTCGACGATGACGGCAAGAAGATCCGCGTTGTAGACGGCTATCGCAGTACCTACGCATTGGCGCGTGCCGCCATTGCCAAGAAAAGTTCTCTGCAGGATTTCGCCAACGCCGCGCTCGGTTCGACCGTGGTCGACTACGCGCAGATCGCTGCAAGCGGTGGTCTGCTGGCCCCGCTGGATCATGAAGACACCGCGCACTGTTACGTCACCGGCACCGGCTTGACCCATCTGGGCAGCGCCGACGGTCGCGACGCCATGCACAAAAAGCTCGATGGCGCAGGCGATAATCTGACCGACAGCATGAAGATGTTCCGCATGGGGCTGGAAGGCGGCAAGCCTGCTGCCGGCAAGATCGGCGTGCAGCCGGAATGGTTCTACAAGGGCGACGGCTCCATCGTGCGTGCTGCGGAAGAACCGTTGGCGATGCCGCACTTCGCGCTCGATGGCGGTGAAGAACCGGAGATCGCCGGTCTGTACATTATCGGCGACAACGGCCAGCCTTATCGCCTCGGTTTCGCCATTGGTAACGAGTTTTCAGATCACGTCACGGAACGTCAGAACTACCTGTTCCTGGCGCATTCCAAGTTGCGTGTCTGTTCGGTCGGCCCGGCGCTGCTGGTGGGTGAACTGCCTGCGCATGTGCAAGGCATGTCGCGTATCCGTGCGCACGACGGCAAGGTACGTTGGGAAAAACCTTTCCTCAGCGGCGAAGACAATATGTCGCATACGGTTGCCAATCTTGAATACCATCACTTCAAATACCCGCTGTTCCGTCGTCCCGGCGATGTGCACATTCACTTCTTCGGCACGGCGACATTGAGCTGCTCAGACAACATCACCGTTGCACCTGGCGAGACGTTTGAAATCGACGTCGCTGCATTCGGCCCGGCGCTGCGCAATCGTCTGAGCCTGGATGATGTGCCGCATCCGCAGATCAACGTGCTCTGAGCAAAATCTAATTCTGGAGAATTTATGTCTGCAACATATCAACTTGCGAGCTATCCCAGCCTGAAGGGCAAGCGCGTATTCGTCACCGGCGGGGGCACCGGCATCGGTGCGGCAATCGTCAGCTCTCTGGCGGAACAAGGCGCTGTTGTCGCCTTTGTCGACATCGCCAAAGATGCCAGCGAAGCCTTGTGCAAGAAGATCGTCGATGCCGGCTTTGCTGCGCCGTCGTTTCGCTACTGCGATCTGCGCGACATTTCGTCGCTGCAAAACACGATCAAGGATCTGGCTGCACAGCTCGGCGATTTCGACGTATTGGTGAACAACGCCGCCAATGATGAGCGCCACAAGCTGGAAGACGTGACGCAGGAATATTGGGACAACCGCATTGCGATCAATCAGCGTCCGTCGTTCTTTGCCGTCCAGGCGGTTGCGCCGGGTATGATCAAGAAGAAGGCCGGTTCCATCATCAATTTCAGTTCGATCAGCTGGCATACTTCCAGCGGCGGTTTTCCGGTCTATACCACGGCTAAGTCGTCGGTACTGGGTCTGACACGCGGCTTGGCACGCGATCTCGGTGCGCACAATATCCGCGTCAATACCGTGACGCCGGGCTGGGTCATGACGGAACGTCAGATTGAGTTGTGGCTGGATGAAAAGGGTAAGGAAGACATCAAGCGCAATCAATGTTTGCAGGGTGAATTGCTGCCTTGGCATTTGGCGCGGATGGTGTTGTTCCTCGCGTCGGATGAGAGCGTCATGTGTACGGCACAGGAATTCATCGTAGACGCCGGCTGGGCGTAGATTGGTGATAAAGCACCGCTAGCCGCGTTGCGCCGCCTTGCCGTGCTCACGCACTGTCTGCGTTGGCGCGCCTTGCTATCGGCACTTTCTCACCAATCTATGTGAGAGATGAGAAAGGCCAAAAACAAAAAAGCGAGACTTTGGGTCTCGCTTTTTTACGTCTGCAATTTTCGAAATCAGTAAATCGTTTTCGCCACATCCCTGATCGCCTGTTGCAAAATAACCGCGCCCGGCGACAGCAGATGTTCGCGGCGGGTGATGATGCCGAAGCCGTCCATCTTGCACGGCAATTCGATCGGCAGCAGATCCATCAGCCGCGCCTGGGAATAGTAGCGCGCCACCTCAGTGGGCATCGCGTACAGGAAATCGGTCTGCTGCAGCAGGCTGGTGATGGTGAGGATCGCGGTGGTGTCGACCACGTTGGCGGGGGGCGTTAGCCCACTCTTGCGGAACATCAGGTCAACGCGACTGCGCAGGATGCTGCCTTTGGGTGCCATGATCCACGGATCGTCGACGATGTCTTTTAACTCAAGATTTTTGTGCTCGTGCAGCGGATGACCGACACGGGCAACGGCGCAGATCGGTTCGTCGGACAACTCTTCGTAGTGCAAATTGTGGCTGACTTCTTCGTCGAGAATGCGCGCCACCAGAAAATCCAGATCGCCGCGTAACAGACGTGCCAGCAGGATGTTGCTGCTCTCAACTTCCACGCCGATGCGCAACATCGGTGAGTGTTCCTTGACGCGCGCAATCGCAGCCGGGATCAGTGACATGCCGGGCGACAGGATGACGCCGACGTCGACCTGGCCGGACAGGCCGGACTTCAGTGCGACGATGTCCTCGTGTGCTTTTGACAAGCTGGTGAGCGCCATCCGCGAGTGGCGGATCATGGCTTCGCCGTAGATCGTGGGACGCATGCCGCGTGGCAGGCGATCAAACAGCGTGACGCCGAGTGTGTCTTCCAGGTCCTTGAGTTGTTTGGACGCGGCGGGTTGCGTCATGTTTAATTCGTTGGCTGCGCGATGAATATTTCGTTCGTCATCTAGCGCGATTAACAGCAAGAGTTGCCGTGTTTTCAGACGCGCACGCAGAAACCAATTCGGGTCGCTGTTCTTCATTTGTCTCCACCATTTCTTATATCTTTCGATGATATCAAATCAAGTATCGGCTTAGGCAAATAATTCATTAGAAATATATGTCGCGAATCCTTAGTATCTAGGCCAGTTCACAACGATTTCACGTTGTGATCTTCACGTTGAAATGACGCTTCTGAAAAGCTTGTCGAACGGTTATGAAAACCGGTATCGAGGGGAGTTTTTGCGCGCCGATTTAGCGTGACGTAAGAAAAGAAAACGTAAAAAAGTGCGGGTGCGGCAATCGACTACACCCAGTTAAAACTACAAAGTTCTACGGAGACCTCAGATGACTCAGTCCATCTCAACCAAAACCATTCTCAAGGCCTTGGGCACGGCCTCGTTGTTCGGCGCATGCCTGGCATCCGCGCAGGCGGAAGACAGTGTGACCATTTACGGTCGCGTCGTCGCAGGCGTTGACGTTCAAACGAACGTGCATCAGACCAACGGCAACACCGGCACGCAAGTACGCGCTGCCAGCAATCAGTGGGGCACCAGCATGATCGGTTTCAAGGGCAAGGAAGATCTGGGCGGCGGTCTGAACAGCTTCTTCCTGCTGGAGTCCGGTTTCGGCGCGACCAAAGGCGCCACCAACGGCACCGCATTGTTCAATCGTCGTTCGTATGTCGGCCTGAATGGCAGCGCCGGTTCGGTTAAAGTCGGTAAGAACTTGTTCATCGACAATGACGTCTGGTTCCTCGATCCAACCGGTCAGCAGTGGATCGGTACCGCGAATCTGGTGCATGGTCGCAACTGGGGTGGCGCCAACAACATCATCGAGTATCAGACTCCGACATGGGGCGGGTTCAATGCCACTTTCCAGACCAGCCTGGGAGAAAAAGCCGGTTCGACTACCAAAGGTCGCAAGGATGGCGTGTCGCTGGTCTATCAAAATCAAGGTCTGGAATTGCGCGCGATCTACGATCTGGTTCGTGACGCCAATGGAAAATACGGAAGCATCAAGACGAATGACGACGGGACGACAACTGCTGGCACTATCTATGACTCATCCAAAGAGCTGATTCTGGGTGGTACTTACACCATCGACAAACTGAAGATGTATCTGGGTTATGAAAACCTGAAGGCTCCGGATGTTGCTCCTGGTTCCACGGACAAGGTCAATCATTACTGGGTCGGCGCCAACTATCAGGTCTCGCCTGCGTTGACCTTGATCGGTTCGGTCTTCCACGTTAATGCCAACAACAACGGCGGTTCGGCCAACCTGTTCATGGCTGGTCTGAACTACAACCTGTCGAAGCGTACCTTGCTGTACGTCGGCGCGGGCACAGTGCGCAACAGCGGTGCGGGTACCTTCTCGCTGGAAGCCGACGAAGCTGGTGCACCATTGGCTGGTCAAAGCCAGACTGGCGGCTATGTCGGTATCGCTCACTCGTTCTGATCGTATGAGGATCCGATCATAATGTGCAGCAGAGCGCAGTAAAACGCAGCAACGAAAGGGGGCAAGCCACGGCTTGCCTTTTTTCGTTTAAAGTTGATTGAACGCAGTGTTCCAAAAAAGTAAAACGGAGATGATGTCGTATGCAAGCAAGCCTGATCGTTGATGGTAAATGTGAACTCGGTGAATGCGCGATCTGGTGCGATCGTACGCAGTCGGTGTTCTGGACAGATATTCAGGCCTCGGTGTTGTGGAATTACCGTCCTGCGGATGGCGTTACGCGTAGTTGGATCATGCCGGAACGGTTGTCGGTCTTCGCGCTGACGGCACAAACCAATCGCCTGCTGATTGGCCTCGCCTCGAGGCTGGCTTTTTTTGATCTGGATACACGGGCAATCACGCCGATCTGCCGGATTGAAGATGATCTGCCGACTACACGTCTGAACGACGGTCGTTGCGATCGTCAGGGGCGTTTCGTATTCGGCACGTTGAATGAGGATAAAGGGCGTGCACCTATCGGCAGCTACTATCGCCTCAATACCGAGCTCAGCCTGGAGCGATTGCCGCTGCCGGGCGTAGCGATTCCCAACAGCGTGTGTTTCAGTCCTGATGGAACGCGCATGTATTACTGCGACACGATGCAGGGGAAGATCATGTGTTGTGATTACGATGTCGTCACCGGCGCAATCAGCGGACAGCGTCTGTTCGTTGATCTGGCTGGCGAGAAGGGTAGTCCCGACGGATCCGCGATCGATAGTCAGGGATATCTCTGGAACGCACAATGGGGTGGTGCGCGCGTGGTGCGCTATGCGCCGGATGGTTTGGTGGATCGCATTATCGCCGTGCCGGTGTCGCAGCCGAGCTGTCCAGCTTTCGGTGGTACTGATCTGGATACGTTATTTGTGACGACTGCGCATGAAGGAATGGATGCATCGCAACGCGCGTGTGAGCCGCTATCGGGAGGATTGTTTTCTGTCGTTCTCGATGGGGTGAAAGGGATTCCGGAAGTACGTTTTGGCGGATGACTACGAGGATGATTTGGACAAGAAAAAGCCCGGCATGAT
>NZ_JAQQFR010000009.1:0-257771 GCF_046025915.1 Herbaspirillum rhizosphaerae
GCAGGAACTAGGATTGTCGATAGCACAACTTTCCAGGCTGGCAGGACTCTCTAGAAAAACGGTTAGCCAGCTTGAGCAAGGACAGCTTAAGGACATGGGTTTTTACAAATTGCAAATCCTCCTTCAGCTCCTAGGACTATCCTTTGGTTCGCTGTCGATCACCGGTCGAGAGCGAAAACAAGGCCTATGGATGGCAGCTCAAAATACAAACGTCAGCTATAAAAGCCAGATATCAACAGAGGAACTGCGGGCTGTTCTTTTGACTTTGCAAGTGCCAAATAGGATAAAGACCAACGTAATACATTTCCTGGATGAAGCTCCATTGTCCATGCTGACTATGGCAGTGGAAGAAACAGGAGGTACGCCGGAAGAACGAAAAGCGATTTGGGGCAATATCAAGAAGCTGGCTAAACTACTACAGGTCGAGCGTGGGGGGCTGTGGAGGAAGTAGCGCTGATGATCTCGGACGTCTAATTACACAAGCGACAAAGAGAGTAGGGAGCGCGGATGGACGTCGCTTCTTAATGAGGAATGAAAATATGCTAGGCAAGGCTGCTACCCCTAGGCAGCGCTTGGCAGAAATTGAGCAAAAACGCCGGGCCCAGATCGCAGCACAAGCGGCTATCCGAGAGAAGAATCGTTGCGACCTTAAAATCCGAAATCTTTGCCGTAAAGCTCTCTGGGTTGGAGAAATTTGTAACTCAGATATTTGGCTACCGCCTAGTAAGGTATGGGAGAACTCGGCCTCACATGTGCAGCCGGATGAAAGTTCGGATATTTGGAAGGTTCTGATTGAGCATGAGGCTTACCGAACGAGAGGCTAGCTCATATAGGGCATTGTGCCAGGCAAACACAACGCAGGCCCTTGGGAACAGCAGAAAGCGACAGAACCTGGATATCGGCTGCAAAGCTCATGGGCATGCGGCCGACCGGTACAAGCAGTGCCACAGCCGCTTGGGAACAAATTTCTGCACAGAGTGGATACAACTTTATGCAAACCAACGAGTGCGTTTATCCAGGCTTTCCTTAAACATATACTATTTTACATAATGTAAATTATGCGAATTTTAAGTCTTGGCAAAAAGTCTCAACAATGTTCAATTCGGCAACACTTTTAGCCCATCTTGCCGATACCTCCTTCACGCCAACCAACTCGAAAAACATCATGCGTTATCCAAACTCCCGTTACGGTAATCCGGTTGAATTTCAGTACTACGCCCAAGGTCAGCCAGCCAGCGAGATCGCCAAGCGCCTCAAACGCGACAAGCGCACTGTCCAGCGATGGCTCAACGGCAAACAGAAAATGCCGTGGTGGATTCCAGAGATCATGCGACTACAGCGCCTTGAATATGACCTATGGATGCACCAGACCGGTCTAGGCCGCATGCGTACCAAGCTCGGCGTCGCCAGCGCTGACGTGATCGCGTTCAAAGATATCCGGCAGCCAGATGACCTACCGGCACCGACTCAAACCGGCCAAGGCAACAGCCAGGCTGCTTAATCCCACTAAATGCTATACTTTTGACAGAAACGACCCACTCATATGACAACCGTGACTTTTGACACCCACCAGTTCATTAAAAAGCTTGAAGCCGCAGGCTTAGCCGAAGCTCAGGCGGAAGCTATTTCCGAAGCAATTAAAACCGCGTCGGACACCGCTGATACAGTGTCGAAAAAAGACCTACAAATCGAACTGGCTCCGATCAGAACCGATTTGACGGTGCTCGGTCTTATCGTCGCAGGCGTCGCCGCCCTCGTCCTGAAATCGTTTTTCTAACGACATTAAGCCCCAAAAAACTAAAGCCCCGCAAGGGGCTTTTTTTAGACAATTAAATTATTCACGACTTTCTCACCAAGATAATTGGCGAGACTATTTGGAGTTTCCCACCGGGCATTTACCATCATTCCAATACATTGCCCAACAACGACTTCCCACGGTTTATTACTACCCATGATCCCCATTAGATCATTTCTGATCGTCTTAAGGTCGTAGTCTTTTCTCAAAAAATCTCCAGCCTGAAATTTCCTCATCTCTTCAATATGGATGTGATCATCATTTCGGACGATCCATTCCTCTATCTTTACCTTCAAAGCTTCCCACGAGGTGTTAAGTCTTGCAAGCACATCGTCGCATAACAGCAGGTTTTCGGCAGCACGACAAGAAAGCCTCATTCTTATTAGCGGCAAAATATCATTGATGAAATCATCTGTCTCGTCACGATCCCTCAGGGAAAAAGCTTTGGGATTATCATAAATAGAAGAGACTACGCTAGCAATTTCAATCTCATATTCGTTTAAATTATTAATGCTATCTACTGCGCACGGAAATATTTTTATCCTACCTTTGGATGTTCGGACGGCCTGCTGCCAAACTCTCTCATCATCTTCACCCTCTACAAGCAATATCGGCGATTCATTGAAAATATTAGACAATGGATGAGCACCAAAAACAGGAAGAACCTTCCGATATAGATCGCTTATAGGTCTCATTTGAATAATCTTTTGGCCCGCATTTATAAAAGCCACTGATACATCTTTGTATTCTTGTTCACTAAAGGCCCCTAAAAATGAAGTGCTGTGCGTTGCTGCAATAATTCGGAAATTTGACTTCTCAACGAGAGTCTTCAAAAACTTGCCGAACCTAGCCTGAAGATCGGGGTGCAGATGCGCGTCAGGTTCGTCTAAGAATAAAATATTTTCTTTCCCGGGCGTGGCCTCTTTAGAGAAAACCAAACACTCAATCGCTAAGGCGATCAGCTCTGATTCACCGCTACTAATTTGCTGTGGCGTTAATTGAACCCCGTCTGTCTTGTAGATTTTAAAATCATTGTCTTCTCTTCTTATTTGTACATTGTCGAGCAACAAATTTATCAAATCAACAGTGTCTTGAAACGATTCTGCGGGCAACGAGTTTTGGACGTTTTTTTCCATTTCACGAAGGGCCAGAAGTTCCAATTTTCGATAATTAAGTAAAGTATTTTCTTTAAATTGATTGAATTGATTTTGTCGACTCTGATTTTCCAGCCAAACCTGATTACTAATATTTTGCGCCACGGTCGCATTAAACATCAAAGCTCCTCCACGTTCCGGAGCTATGTAGCGCAATTGCGAAAATCTGGCGTCCCCGCGAAGATGCGTATCAAACGCTTTCAGTGCCGTACTTTTTCCACACCCATTTTTCCCCATAAAAATATTTATTAAATTTAAATCCTTAACTACATAGTCACCATTCCCAACGATTTCCATTTTTAATTTCCCCCTAGTTAGCTTTACTCATTTTAAAACGGTTCCAGTACGTCTCCGCCATTATGCGGCCCTGTTGCAATCCAAATTACGTCAAGGGCCTTGTTGTACCAAAACTGTGCACCATCAAGCAGACCTGATTCGGCGATGGCAAACGCCGTTTGAACAGCGCCCAAGGCCGTCATGCTGGCAATGGGCCAGCTTTGCATCTCCGGCTTAGGAATTCCCCGCGATGCGAAATAGCGCTTTTGATCCAGTTCGCGGCAATCCATATCCTTCCCACAGTATTTAGCGATATAAGCCGCCAGTTTGTGCACGCCCTCTTTCCCAAAACCGAACTTGGCCGGGTTGCGAACATCAATGTTCGACAATGAGCGCCCTTGCTCATCGACGCCCACAATGCTCGACCAGATAGAGCGCAGCAAATGATAGGACTGACGACCATTCTCGGCTCTGTGGAAGTGCAGCGCGCCGGTCTTATTTTTCCGGTAAGTAAGCGTGATCATGCGATCACACCAATGAAGATAATCTGCCGTTGCGACATCACCGATCCATTGTCAATTCCCTGCTTTCATGGCAGCATGCTGAGCGCTATTGGTCGGCATCTTAAGAAAAAACATTAATAAATAATGAGGGGGTAAAGATGAAAAAAATCATCCGCAGTAGCATGGTCTGCAGTGTTCTTTCCAGCATTTTTCTGACGGCTTGCGCGCCCCTTCCTGGTCATGGCGTACTTAAGCCCGATGTGCTTGCCATTGGCGAAGATGAATCCATCCTCGTGATCGGAGTTACCCAGCCATACTATGCCGTCAATTTCAAAACGATTGACTACCGGGGGCCTAAAAATACGCCCGCGAACCAATGGCTCATAGGCACGCCGGTTGACGGCTACGTAGTTGGCCATGTCGCATCAGGAATCACGATGGAGAGTACGACTGTGCGTCGCACCCTCAACTCCGAAAAGGGATTGATGGGAAAAATCTACGAGTCTTGCGGCGGTGGCGACAAGGCCGTATTCAATGTTCCCAAGGGTAAGGTGCTTTACCTCGGGGATTTCGATTTTAGTCCGTCGGAAGAGCAAAACGCATCTTCCAACTCGTGGCTGAGACTGCACTTCAATTACAAAGACAACATTGCAGCCGCGACAGCTTATTTGAAGAAGAACTATCCAAACCTGGCTGATCGTTTGGAGAAGGCGGATGTGCAGATTATCAAGGCGTCGAATACGTGTCCGAAGCCGACGACACAAATGTTTATCATGGTGCCGACCAAGAAATGAAGATAGTTTTTCCAATCCCCATTAGAGCGCTCCTCATCAATCAGAAGATCTATCAACACACATCATGAGCATATCGATTCTGTCAAAAGAGACTTGCGGAGACGACTCCATTTCTCAAGCTGAATTCAGCGCCTTTACCGGTGGAGGAATTTATCCTAATGAATGGATAAAGTATCGCGAGGGGAAATCCCGGCATCTCGGCTGGAATGGATGGGCGGCCATATTGGGAGCACAATGGTTTTTCTATAGGAAGCTCTATACCCAGGGCGCATTGGCTGCACTCGTTGAATTGATCCTGTTCAGTCCGATGTTCTTGTTTGGTGATTTTTTTAGAAACCTTATTGGTTCGGTCAATGCCTTCTTTTACTTGATTTGTGCGAGTTGGCTTCTGCTGATCAGAATCGGTATCGGCTATTGGGCTAACGCCGCCTATTATAAAAAAGCTGTGGCGGTGATCAGGGAAGCTGATCTGCTGAATCTGGACAATGACGCTCACCTTAGAGTGATCAAGAGTGAGGGCGGGATCAATGTCCCTGCGTTTCTGCTGGCGTACGTTGCCTATGCCGTTCTGGCACGACTTGGTTGACGGACAATAAGACGATCAATTGCCGTGATCGCCTCGGCGAAAATTTTGTTTCGATAAGGGCGCAATTAAAAGAAGACACGCCCTCCTCGTCAGGCATTGTTCACTTCCCCCCAGTAACATCAAGAAACGTCCCCGTGATAAAAGATGCCTCGGTGCTCGCCAGCCATAAAATCGCGCGCGCTACCTCTTCAGGTTGGCCGCCTCTGCCCATGGGGATCGAGTCCTTCACGCGATCTACGCGTCCCGGCTCTCCGCCGCTGGCGTGCATCTCCGTATAGATATGTCCGGGGCGGATGCAGTTGACGCGTATTCCTTCCCGGGCGACTTCTTTGGCGAAGCCGGTGGTGAATGTTTCGACGGCGCCTTTTGATGCGGCATAGTCGACATATTCATTTGGACTGCCGAGTCGGGCGGATGCCGACGAGATATTGATGACAGAACCACCTCGTCCGTTGTGACGATAGGACATGCGCTTCGTCGCCTGTTGGGCACAAAGAATGGGGCCAATGGCGTTGACTGCGAAGATGCGTTGCATCCGCTCGAATGGGAGGTCCTCAAGCCGGGTCTGCGGTGCAAGTACCGCCGCATTGTTGACCAGTACGTCGAGCCGTCCGAACTCCCGGTCGATTGCGCCAAACAGTTGGGCGACCTGCTCTGGATCCGCGCTGTCTGCGCGAATCGCCAAAGCTTTGCGTCCGGTGGCCTCGACATCAGTCTTCACGGCTAGCGCAGCGGACTCGTTGGAAACAAAGCTGATGGCCACATCATAACCTGCTGCGGCAGCAAGCCGCGCAGTGGCTGCTCCTACGCCGCGACTTCCGCCGGTGATCAGGATGACCGGTGCTTGAGTGATTTGAGGAAATGTATCCATTTGGTAAGCCTCCACGGGGTGATGAATTATTAATTGCAGTCAAATTTGCTGCTGTCAGCCGATGATGATCGTACCGATGGCAATCACGGCGCACGCCAGCACTTTGCGGATCGTCAATTTCTCGCCCAAGAAAAAGTACCCGATCACTGCTGCGAACAGCACACTGGTTTCGCGCAATGCAGATACTGCTCCCATGGGGGCGCCAGACATGGCGTAGATGACTATTCCATAGGCCAGAAGAGAAACCAGTCCGCCGATGAAGGCCGTGACGAATCCTGGGCGGATAGTCAATAAACTGCTTGCACCGCGCAGGCCGATGTAGACGGGCGGCATCAAGACTCCCCACAAAGCGCACATCCACGCCGTATATGCCATGGGCGCGCCGGACAGCCGCACGCCGATACCGTCCGTCACGCTGTAGGCGGCAATGAAACATCCGGTGCCCAGCGCGTACGGCAGACTGGGGACCGCAAGCTTGCGTCCTTTAAAGGCCAGGGAAATAATGCCGCCCGATACCAGAGTAATGCCGAACAGGGCGTTCATCCCAACGCTCTCCCCTGCGCAAACTGAGGCGGCGATGGTGATCAATATGGGAGAGGAGCCGCGAGAAATCGGGTAGGTTTGTCCCAAGTCTCCGACCTGATAGCTCCTGACGAGAAACAGGTTGTAGCCGACATGCAGCCCGGCTGAAAGTGCGGCGTACATCCAGCTGGCTTTGGCCGGAGGCTCCAGAAACAAGGCGATTGTGGCGCTGGCAATGGCTACGGCCACGCACATGACGGTCATCGTCCAGAGCCGGTCGGCGCCGCCACGGAGGAGCGCATTCCAGCCTGCGTGCAACAGCGCTGCAAAAAGTATGAGTAAAACGATATGAAAAGGCATACGCCATATTAAGCAGACCGGCGTTGCGATTAAAGCGAAGTCTCCTCATTGTGGGATGAGCAAATCCTCATGCATTGTTATGCGCTTATTGATAATCTTGTTGTGCCTTGCTTGATTCGGCAAGGAGCCAGTTACGAAAACTGACGACGTGGGATTGCGACTCTATCCCTTTGGGACAAACGAAATAGTAGGCAACCGGGGATGGAAACGGCAGATCGAATAGCCTGGCCAGACTACCATCGCTGATTTCAGCCTCGACATGCCCGCTTCGCGCCAGAGCTATTCCCTGCCCTAGCAATGCCGCCTCAATGGTCATGTTGGTGTCGGCGAAGCGGACATTCTCCTTGAGTGCTGAAATGCTGACGCCTACCTGTTGAAACCAAAGCTCCCATTTAGGCACCAGGTCTGCGCCGTCGCGTGTCAACAGCGGATAGCGCAATAGTTCGGCGGGTTCGCGTGGCGTCCCGAAGCGTTTCAACAGATCAGGACTGGCAACCGGAAAAATCTGTTCTCTGAACATGAATTCCGAGTGCAGGCCTCGATAATTTCCATTGCCAAAGCGAATCGCAACGTCTGACTCGTTGCTTGAAAAATTGATGGCCTTGTCGGTGGTTTCCAGCGTGACCAGGATTTCGGGATGTTGCTGCGACAGACTTGGCAAGCGTGGCAGCAACCACTTTAGCGCAAATGAATAGGTTGTACTGACCTTGAGTCGAACCCTGCCCTTTTGTTCTCTCAGATCGGAGAGTGTAGCCTCCAGATTCATGAAGAATTCACGGACGATCGGCGCGAGCGCTGCGCCTGCGGGTGTCAGGCTCAATGATTTCCCCCGCTGAAATAACTGCAATCCCCATAGTTCTTCGAGGTTCTTCAACTGATGGCTTACTGCGCTTTGGGTGACATGCAATTCTTCCGAGGCAGCAGTGAATGTTGCGTGCCGTGTCGCAACCTCAAAGGCGCGTAAAGTGGCGGTAGGAGGCAGATCTCTCATAAGTTTCTCCGCAGGCTTTTAAAACAGATTCATGAATGAAAGCTCATGATAAAACATCTTGGCATTCTGCGAGAGCCGCTGATTCTTGACTCCGTTATCGTTATCCTGCTCTGAGGTAAACTGCATTTCAAACAATCCTCGCGTCCTGAATTCCATTTCCTCTCATTTCCTCTCATCCCAATAGTCATGAGCTTGCACAACACCCAAATACAATCCGCGGTCAGTCAGAGCCCGGCTTCACTCGACCATCTGGTGATCAATACCCACTACGACATCGACGCCGCCCAGGCATTATTGGAGGGACTGGGCTTCACCATCACCCCGCGCGGCTATCACACCCTAGGGTCAGTGAATCATCTGATCGTCCTTGCCGGCGGTTATCTGGAATTAATCGGCCAGCCGCGCGATAGTGACAAGGTGCGCCAGGAAATCCTCGACAGTCCGGTCGGCATCGACGGTTTGGTCTATGCCGTGGAGGATGTGCAGGCCTGTCACGACGATTGGATTGCGATGGGATTGAAGACGACACCGGTTCAGCATTTTTCGCGTCCGGTGGACGTTGACGGCAAGGCGATTGATGCGCGGTTTTCTACGGTCCGGCTGTTGCCTGGACAATTTGCGGCAGGCCGTGTTTATGCCTGTCGTCATCTGACGCCGGAGCTGGTCTGGCGGCAGGAATGGATGTCGCATCCGAATGGCGTGCGGGGCATTGTCAGCATGCTGGTGGTGGATAAGGATCCTGCGCAAGCAGCGGACGATTACGGCCGCATGGGGCGCTGGGGTGTGGATTTTGAGCTGGAGTTTACGGACGTGGATAGTTTGCCGGCGCGATTTGGGGAGCTTGCCGGGTATGCGCCGCAGCGTGACGCGTTTTTTGCTGCGATCCGTTTTCGCGGTGGTGATCGCAAGGACATTGCCGTCCGGGCGCGATCGCTGGGGTTGCCGATGCGGGAAGATGCCGACAGGCTTACGCTGGCGCTGCCGGCGTTTCAGGTCTTGCTTGAGTTTGTTGAATAAGACAGGACATCAATCATCGGCGTGGCTTGTTAACGCCGGGGCTTGCAGCGGAGGTGGCTGATCCTGCTTGCTTCGCTGACTATAGGCATGAGGGCCATCTATACGGCGGGAATCGGACAACTTTTGCGCGAGTTCAGCAATCGGCATCGGTTTGGAATACAACCATCCCTGGGCATATTTCACGCCTTGCTGACGCAGATAATCGACTTGCTCTTGTCGTTCGACACCTTCTGCGATGACTTCCAATCCCAGGGTCTTTGCCATTTGCACGATATGCGGGACAACGCTGCGGGTTGCGGCATCGGTGCCGATCGTGTCGACGAAGGATTTGTCGATTTTCAAGAAATCCAGATCAAGCGAGACAAGGTAGGAAAGGCCGCAATAGCCGGTGCCGAAATCGTCGATGGCGATGCGCAAGCCGCCTTCGCGCATGAGGCCGATATTGCGGCGGGCATATTCGATTTTCAGCAGAGATCCCTCGGTCACTTCTACCGTCACGCGATTCTCATCAATGCCGAAACTGGCAAGTTGGCTGCGAAGCCGGTCGAGCGACCCGGTGGATTCCAGATCTGAGGCAGCAAAATTAATATTGATGGGGAAATCGGGATAACGCCGGAGGAATTGGGCAAGGTCCTTAACGACCATTTCGATCACTCTGGCAGTCAGTCGCGGCATGAGTCCGGTGATCTCGGCAATCGGGATGAACACATCCGGTGCAATGACTTGCCCGCTGCGTTGGCGCCAGCGCACCAGCGATTCGGCGCCGACCCAGCGTCCGGAATCAAGTTCGACGATGGGCTGGTACAGCATGTAGAGCTGTGCTTCGCTCTTGATGGCTTCTCGTAGTTGAAAACGCATGCCCAGGTGTCTGCGGGCAAAAAGAATGGCCAGTCCGGCCAGGCACAATCCTGCAATGACTCCCAAGGGGACAAAGAAGTAGGCATAGTTGCGCCATGCGGCGTAGAGCTGTGTCACCGGAAATGCGCAATAGCTGACAAACAAGTAGCGTTCGGAACTTGCCAACGCAATGACGCTGGTTGAAGTAACGAAATGGCGGCGTTCCCCTTTTTTGAGATCGGTACGAAACCACTTCTCTTGTGATTCTCCTCTGCCGAGAATGGGAATTCCACTCGTCACCCCATAGGTTCCCAGCGCCAGTTTTTGGTCTGATTTGGCCACATCCAGCGCAAGATCGGGAAGCGCGAACGCGGTGAATCCGGTAGAGACATGTGTGACGGCTACATAGATGCCCATTTCCTCCAGGGTCAGTTTCACCTTGTTGCGAACGGCATTATTCTTTTCGGTGACAAATGTTGGCGGCCCCAGGTCAATACCCTCGCCATGGTCTCCGTAAGAAGAGCACATCAGGCGATTTCCACGTGTGTATCCGATCAGTTGCAAGTAGCTTGAACTGATATTTTCACGGCGCATGAGATCAATGTTGGCGGCACTGCAGGGATTGGGATCGTTGCGCGCCTCCAGCTTGTCGAGGGCGTGTTGCATCTGGTCGCTTACCATCTCACTGCGTTGAAGCACTTCTTCCGCGACGAATGAGGTCTGGGCAAAGAGATCGCGTTCAGCCTGGACATAGCTAAGGCGGCCTGCCGCTACTAAGCAGGCCAGAATAATCAGGACGGCAAACAAATATGCGCCGAACCCTTCGGTCAAGCGAGGAGCAAACTTTCTTCTGGCATTCATGGTCATCCCCGCTTACTCAAATCCGGATGCTGACAACAAGCGATCCGCCCGAACTTATCGCGTTCTTTTATCCAGTTCTTCTTTATAGGTCGTCGTGGCCTCTTTGGCTTTCCGTTGCCGGGCATAGTGCTCGGACATCGATCGCCAGTAATGCAGTTGCTCGAAATACGTCTTTCTGAAACTGGTTGCCTCGGTCGCAATGACACCCTCAACAGGTCGGACCGGCGTTATACGTCTATCGCTCATGTTGCACCTCGATGTTCAGACGTCTCATACGCTGGAAGCGCAGAGACCTGATGCCTTCGTGACAACATACTGCGCGTCACGTACCCATGTTATAGCCGTAATGTGCTGATTCGCGCAATGTTGCCGGATGGAATGATGGCCGGCAACATCACTTGATGGCTGCTGAAATGCAAGAAGCCCGGCATACACCGGGCTTCCTGTCCTTTGATCCAATGTCAGATCATTGTTACTTTTTTGCTTTGACCGTCTTGGGGGCTTTCGCTACCTTCGCCGCCTTCACTACTTTCACGGCCTTACTTTTTGCCCCGCCCTTCTCTTTCTCAAATATCGCGAAATACTCCGAGGCCAACTTTCTGATCGCACGACCGATGTTGGCATAGTCGTATTCGTTGAGATTGGCCAAGGAGACCCGGCCGGATGGATGGGATGCGCCGAAACCTTTGCCCGGCAGCAGGATGACGCCGGTTTCTTCCGCCAACCGGAAGAGTGCTTCGTTGGGTTTCATACGTTTGAGCAGCCATTTGGAAAACTCTTCGCCGTGCATTTGTGCGGCCAGCAACTCCATGTCGAGCAGATGGTAGTACCGCACCGAGTTGGCGTCGTATGGCATGGGCAGACCCAGTTCCCGGTACAGGGCTTCTTTGCGGCGCAGGACGATGCGCTTCATTGCAGCCTTGTAGTTGCCGGCTTCATCCATCAGCGAGAACAAGGAGAACAGGCTCATCTGCGCCTGCACCGGCGTTGACAGACCTGCCGTGTGATTCAGCGCCACAGTGCGACTGTCGGCAACAAGGCGATCGATGAATTTGATCGTGCGTGGCGCCGTGGTGATGGAGCTGTAACGCTCATCGAGCTGGAGAGCGGTCTTTTCCGGCAGTTTGGAGATCAGTTCGTCGATGACGTTGTGCTTGTGCGTGGCGACCACGCCCATGCGCCAGCCAGTTGCGCCGAAGTACTTGGAGAACGAATACACCAGGATGGTGTTGTACGGGCAGATCGCAAACAGCGAGGTGAAGTTGTCGGCGAAGGTGGCGTAGACGTCGTCGGTGAGGATGATCAGGTCAGGACGCTTTTTAACGATCTCGGCGATATAGGCCAGCGTCTTGTCGTCGATCTTGACCGATGGCGGATTGCTCGGATTGACCAGGAAGAAGGCCTTGACCTTGGGATCGAGCAGCTTGTCGAGTTCTTTCTTGGTGTATTGCCAGTTGTTCGACTGCGGCGCGTCGATCACCAGCTCAAGCAGGTTGAATTCGGACAGGTGCGGGATCTCGATGTAGGGCGTGAAAATCGGCATGCCCAAGGCAATCGTGTCGCCTTCCTTGATGACGTGATTAGCCTTGAGGCTGCCGAACAGATACGTCATTGCCGCCGTGCCGCCCTCCACCGCATACATGTCGAAATGGCCAACGAAAGGATGCGTGCCGATCATTTCCTTGTGCAGGTAATTGCCGACGATACGTTCGGTCATGCGCAGCATGCGGTCCGGCACGGGATAGTTACAGCCGAGAATGGCTTCGCACATCTCATAGATGAAGTCGCCGGCCGACATGCCGAGTTGATCGCGCACATAAGACACAGCTGCTTCGATGAAGCGGATGCCGGGCACGCCGGCATGGTTTTTGGCGAACAGTTCGAAGCGGGCCTCGATGCCGTCACGCTTGGGAAAACCACCGACGCCGTCCATGTAGATGTAAGAGCGCTCGGCTTCCGACATGGCGAACAGACCGAACTGGAAGAAGCCATGACGCGGCGTAGTGGCGAGAAAATTGGGATTGCCGCGGCCGGCATTGAGCATGAGTTTATTGCTTTGCAACGCGGTTTGTATCAACGCGTCTTTGAGTTCGAATGGGCTCAATAGGGAAAGCTTTGCTGGGTCGCTAAAATCCATGGTGCTGCTCCTTTATTTAAAACGATGCCCTGTGTCAGCGGCGAAAATAGGTGTGAAATCGCAAATCTAAACAGGTGGCCGGTTCGCTTGCACCTGCCCTACACCAGCGCCACAATCAGCGGCCCCAGCAAAGTCAGGAAGACATTGGCAAGCGCGTAAGTGATGGCAAAGGGAACGGTCGGGATGGCGTTCTCGGCCTTGTCGAGGACTTCGCCGAAGGCAGGATTGGCGCTGCGCGAGCCGCTGAGCGCACCGGCAAACACAGCCGTGTTTTCATAACGCAGAACATAGCGTCCAATCAGCATCGTCAGAACCAGCGGCAAGATGGTGACAACCACGCCGACGCCGAATAATGTCAGGCCCTGCGCCTTGACGGTTTGCACGGCCTGCAAGCCGGATGACAAACCAACCACGACGACAAAACCCGCCAGGCCAAGATCCTTGAGGATCTGTACCGCAGCGGTCGGCATCGCGCCGAAGGTCTGCCGCTTTGCCCGCAGCCAGCCGAACAGCAAGCCAGACAACAATGCCCCGCCGCCGCTGCCAAGCGTCAATGGTATCGAACCGACGCGCGCCGTCAGCAAGCCCACCAGCAGACCCACGACCAGACCCGCGCCGAGATAGACAAAGTCAGTTTTTGCGCTGGGTACGAGGACGTAGCCGATCAGCGAAGAAACGCGTTTGACGTCTTGCTCGGAGCCGAACACCGACACCACGTCGCCGATCTGGACGACTGTTTTCTCCTGCAGCGGCAATACCTTGCCCATGCGCATGAGCTGCACGACGTAGATACCATGCTTTACCTGCAGTGCCGTGTTGGTGCGGATATCGCCGACGGTGCGGTTGTGATATTCCTTGTTCGAGAGCACGACATCGCGACGTTCCACGGTCAACTCCATGCCTTCAATGCCGTACAGCTCCTTGCTGAACATCGGCACCACGTTGATCATCGCCTGCCTGCGGCCGACGGCAAGTACGATATCGCCGGCTTCCAACGGCAACTCAGGCGCGACCTCAATGATCTTGCCGCCGCGCTTGAGGCGTTCGATCGTGATGCCGTGGGCGGCGTGCTCTTTTTCCAGTTGCTCAATGGTGAGCGTGGTGTGGTCGCCGATCTGATAGATCCGTCCGATCAGATCAGGCGCTGCTTCTTGTTGGCCCGGTGCGAGTACTTGCACACCCGATTGCATGGCGGCTTCAGCACGTACCGCATCTTCTTTGATGCTGCGCCCCATCAGTCTTGGCAGCAGATTCACGCACACCAGAATCGCGCCGAACGAGCCAAACACATAGGTCACGGCATAGCCGACGGCGACGTTGCCCTGCAGGCGTTTGACTTCATCAGCAGCAAGTCCGAGTTTGGCAATGGCGTCACCAGCGGTGCCGATGATGGCCGATTGCGTCAGGCCGCCGGCGGCAACTCCGGCAGCCAACCCTTTGTCGAGGCCGAATAGTTTTGCCATGATGACTACCGTCGCCAGGCCGGTGATGGCCAGCACGGCGGCGAGGATGATTTCACGTATCGACTGCTTGCCCAGCGAGTTGAAAAATTGCGGCCCGCTTTCATAGCCGACGGCGTAGATGAAGAGCGCAAACAGTATCGACTTCACGCCAGGATCGACACTCACACCGACCTGGCTGACCAGCACGGCGACCAGCAACGAACCTGCTACGCCGCCGAGTTGAAATTTACCGAACTGAATTTTGCCGACGTAGTAGCCGACGGCCAGGGATAGGAATAAGGCAATCTCGGGGGAGCGTGCAAACAAATGGTGTAGCCATTCCATGGTTACTGCCTTTCAAGGAGGGGATGTTATTTTTGAAAACGGGATGGAAAAAGAAAATCAACTGCGCGTGAAGTGCGCCGGAGGCGTGACGAATATGTGGGGAAAATGGTGCTGAGTAGCGCTGGATATCTTGTCGGTGACAAGGTAATGAAGGCAGAAAAAGCTGCAACTGCATTGAGCATGAGCGACCCATAACAAGATTTAAATCACGCGATGCGGGCCGGTTGAAATGCCGGGCTTGCATCGATGTATCGACGTGCGGTGGTGATGTGTTCTTACTTGGCTAGGGCTGAATGTGTTATCGGATGACTTCTCCCGAAGTCAGTCGGATATTGCCGCATGGCTATGCGAAGTGGCTAGGATGCGCGTATAAAAGATGGGCGTCAATGCGCTGGATCATGAGAACGATAGAAAAACATACCTCCTTCCGGGCATGTTTTTAAGGCCGTGTTTTGGGCGCCGGCCGGAGGGATGTAAATTGCTTGTTTGATGAGCAACTTATCAGGCAAATGTCTTCTGAAGGTGCGCTTGCCCTACAGGTAATCCTGTCGGGGAAACATGCCGCCGGATGACTTTCGCCAGGGTGTCGAAAGCAGGCCCGATGGCTTCGTCCGGCACGCTCGCATAGCCAAGCAAGAGTCCGCTTCGCGCGGTCTTGGGCGACATGTAATACGTCGACAGCGGACGTACGATGATGCCCTCCTTACGGGCGTCTTCGCAGACCAGCTTGTCATTGCACTCGGGTGGCAGCGACACGGTGAGGTGAAGCCCGGCCTCACCGCCGGTGATGTTCATCTCGTCGCCGAAGTTGCGATGGATAGCTTGCTGCAGCAAGCGTAATCGTTCGGCGTACAGCACACGCATCTTGCGAATGTGCGAGGAAAAATGGCCTTCGGCCATGAAGTCGGCCAGCGTCGCTTGCAGAAACACTTGCCCTGATCGGTACAGCTCGGCCATGCCTGTGCTGAAGGCCGGAGCCAGCGCTTCCGGTACGACCAGAAAGCCGATGCGCAGACCGGGAAACATGATCTTGCTGAAGGTTCCCATGTAGAGCACCCGGTTGTGCGTGTCCATGCCTTGCAGCGATGCCAGCGGCCGGCCGCCGTAGCGGAACTCGCTGTCGTAATCGTCTTCGATGACCCATACCTTGTGCGCAGCGGCGTACTCAAGCAGCATGCGGCGGCGTGACAAGCTCATGACCATGCCAAGCGGATATTGATGGGACGGGGTCGTGCAGATGAAGCGTGGCGGACGGCGCAGATTAGCGAGACGCATGCGCATGCCTTCCTGATCGACCGGGATTGGCACGGATTCAATCCCCAGCGAACTCAACACGCTGCGCGTACCCCAGTAACAAGGATCTTCGATCCAGGCCGAGTCGCCGTGCTCGCCGAGCAGTTTGACGACGGTATCAAGAGATTGATGGATGCCGGTGGTGATCAACACCTGGCTGGCATTGCAATTCACCGAGCGGGAGATGCGCAGGTATTCGGCGATGGCTTCACGCAGTGGGCCGTAACCTGCACCGGGGCCATAGGTCAGCATTTCCGCTTGCGAGCGGCGCCAGTGTTTGTTTTGCAGGCGGCTCCAAACCTTGCTGGGGAATTGCGTGACATCGGGAATGCCGGGCATGAAGGCGCCCCACTGTTTGTCGCTCACACCGGCTTGTCGCGTGAGCATGGCGCCGCGCGCGGAGAGTTCGGATTTGCCGGAAGGATCGGTGAGCGGCACATTGCGCTCGACCGTTTCCGGAATCTGGTCAGGCGCCGTATCGGCGACGAAGGTGCCTGCGCCAGCGCGGCTTTCGAGATAACCCTCGGCCAGCAATTGTTCGTAAGCGTAAGTAACCGTGTTGCGTGACATGCCAAGCTCCCCCGCGAGATCACGCGAAGATGGCAATTGCAAACCGGCAGGCAAGGTTTGGGCAAGGATGGCTTCGCGTATCAGCTGATAAATCTGACGATTGACCGGGGCGCGCGGAATGCGAGCACTTCCCTGGCTTGAAGAAGCGCGATTGACGCGTAGCAGCAAATAATCCGACAAAGAGACGATGCGCAAAGTGGATCCATCAAATATTTAGAATTGGCTCTATATTACAGGTCCATTACAGCTTTAGTATTGCTTCAACGTAGTTTTCTTTCAGTTTCTTCAAAGCGGATACCGGAGCAAGCAATGACATCCAATGCACTCAAGAGCGTCGCACCTGTAGCAGTGACTTCAGTCATATCAATTCCTTCGGCCAAGGCCGTCTCCAATAGTGAACTGCAGGCGCGCAAGAACGCAGCCACGCCACGCGGCGTCGGTGTGATGTGCGACTTTTACGCCGATCGCGCCCTCAATGCCGAGCTGTGGGATGTCGAAGGCCGCCGTTACATCGACTTTGCCGCCGGCATTGCCGTATTGAATACCGGTCATCGTCATCCCAAGCTGCTGGAAGCAATCAGCACCCAGATGGAGCGTTTCACCCATACCGCCTACCAGATCGTTCCCTATGCGAGCTATGTCGAGCTGGCAGAACGTATCAACGCCATCACACCCGGCGAGCACGCCAAGAAGACCGCGCTGTTCAGCACCGGTGCCGAGGCAGTGGAAAACGCCATCAAGATTGCCCGCGCGTCCACCGGCCGCGCCGCCGTCATCGCGTTCTCGGGCGCTTTCCACGGCCGCACGATGATGGGCATGGCGCTGACCGGCAAGGTTGCGCCTTACAAACTGGGCTTCGGTCCTTTCCCCGGCGAGGTATACCACGCGCCCTTCCCGACGGCGCTGCATGGCGTGAGCACTGATGATGCGCTGGCGGCAGTCAACGGCTTGTTCAAAAGCGACGTCGATCCGAAGCGTGTGGCTGCCATCATTATTGAGCCGGTGCAAGGCGAAGGCGGCTTCTATGCAGCGCCGGTGGACTTCATGCGCGGTTTGCGCAAAATCTGCGACGAGCACGGCATCCTGCTGATTGCCGATGAAGTGCAAACCGGTTTTGCGCGTACCGGTAAATTATTTGCAATGGAACATTACGACGTCTTGCCGGACCTGATGACGATGGCCAAGAGCCTGGCAGGCGGTATGCCGCTGGCTGCCGTCTGCGGCCGTGCCGAGGTGATGGATGCGCCGGCGCCGGGCGGTCTGGGCGGCACATACGCCGGCAACCCTTTGGCAGTCGCCTCGGCGCTGGCGGTGCTGGATGTCATCGCGGAAGAAAACCTGGTAACACGCGGTGCACGCCTGGGTTCTGCACTGAAAGACTTCCTCATCGGTCTGGGTGCAAAGACGCCGGCTATCGGTGAAGTACGTGGCCTTGGCGCGATGGTTGCGGTGGAATTCGTCCAGCCCGGCACCGACAAGCCGGATGCGGAATTCGCCAAGCGCGTGCAGAGCAATGCCTTGAAAAATGGTTTGCTGCTGCTGACCTGCGGCAGCTACGGCAACGTGATTCGCTTCTTGTTTCCGCTGACGATTCCGGATACCGTCATGGACGAAGCGCTGGTCATTCTGGAGAAGGCGATCCTCGACGCACACATCGCCAAAGCCTGAGCCGGCATTCATTTCAGCTTTCATTTCCAGATACCCCGAAAGAGCAAGCATGAGAACAAATGCGATGGAGACAGTGCCGGAGCAAGTGAAGCCGGTCGATACGCTGGTGCAGTTCTGCGGCGTGAAAAAGACTTACGACGGTGAAAACCTGATCGTCAAGAACCTCGATCTGGAAATTCGCCGCGGCGAGTTTCTGACCTTGCTGGGGCCGTCCGGTTCGGGCAAGACCACCTGCCTGATGATGCTGGCCGGGTTCGAGTATCCGACCAGCGGCGAGATCCGGCTGGACGGGCAACTGCTTAATCGTGTACCACCGCACAAGCGCAACATCGGGATGGTGTTCCAGAACTATGCGCTGTTCCCGCACATGACGATTGCGCAGAACGTCGCCTATCCGCTGTCAGTGCGCAAGATGGATAGCATGACGCGTGCCGCCAAGGTCAAGCAGGCGCTGGATATGGTGCAGATGGGAAAATTCGGTGATCGCTATCCGACGCAGTTATCCGGCGGCCAGCAGCAGCGTGTGGCGCTGGCGCGCACCTTGGTGTTCGATCCGCAACTGGTGCTCATGGATGAGCCGCTGGGAGCGCTCGACAAGCAATTGCGCGAGCACATGCAGCTGGAATTGAAGGCGCTGCACAAGCGGCTCGGCGTGACCTTCGTCTACGTGACGCACGACCAGAGCGAAGCGCTGACCATGTCGGATCGCGTCGCCGTTTTCGACCAGGGTGTGATCCAGCAACTCGCACCGGTGGAAGATCTGTATGAATTCCCGGAAAACCAGTTCGTGGCCAGCTTCATCGGCGATAACAATCGCTTCAAGGCAAGCGTGGAAAGCGTTGACGGAGAACGCTGCACGATTCGCCTGCCGGACGGCGCAACACTCTCCGGTCTGAACGTGCATCGTGCGCAGACCGGACAAAGCGTGGTCGCCTGTGTGCGTCCGGAGCGCATCCGCTTACAGCCTTTGTCGATGCAGGATGGCGGCAATTTCATCAAGGCCAGCGTTGCCGGCCTGATCTATTTCGGCGATCACGTGCGTGTGCGCTGTGTCGTCAGCGGGCAGGACGATTGTTTCGTCAAACTGTCATTGAGCGACCCGGCGCTGGCCGATCTCGCCGAAGGCAGCAACATCGGGCTGCTCATCGCACCGGACCGCCTGCGCGTGTTTGCCTGATCTCATTTCGTAGTCGTCCCAGCGAACGCTGGGATCCAGTGGCGTAAAGACGGTCGATACGGCACTGGGTCCTGACTTCCGTCAGGACGACATGCTTTAGTACTTGTGACGAATAAATGCGATTTAGACCAAGTTTTCGTTTTTCATTTTTGATTTCATCACCAAGAACCACAACCAAAGAGGAACACATGAAACTCCCTGCTCTCGCTCTGCTCTCTCCGCTCGCTTTAGGTTTGTTGTTTTCGGCCGGTCTCAGCCAGGCGGCTGAACTGACCGTCGTCAATTTTGGCGGTGCCAATGCCAACGCGCAAAAGGTCGCCTATGTGGAGCCGTTTCAAAAGAGCACCGGCACCAAGGTGGTCACTGCCGAATTCAACGGTGAACTGGCCAAGGTCAAGGCCATGGTCGAAGCCAAGAAAGTCACCTGGGATGTGGTGGAAATCGACGGCGGCGATCTGGCGCGCGCCTGTGAAGACGGCCTGATCGAAAAACTCGATCTGATCAAGACAATCAAGAAAGACGATTACATTCCCGAGTCGCTCAATAGCGAATGCGGTATGGGCGCCTTCGTCTGGTCGACCGTCCTGGCCTACAACGGCGACAAGCTCAAGACTGCACCACAAGGCTGGGCAGATTTCTGGGATACCAAGAAATTTCCCGGCAAACGCGCCATGAAGAAAGGCGCTCAGTACACGCTGGAGTTCGCTCTGATGGCCGACGGCGTGCCGACCAAGGATGTCTACAAGGTACTCAGCGCCAAGGGCGGCGTGGATCGCGCGTTTAAAAAGCTCGATCAGCTCAAGCCAAATATTCAATGGTGGGAAGCAGGCGCATTGCCGGCACAGTTCCTGGTGTCTGGCGACGTCGTGATGTCGACCGCGTTCAACGGCCGTATCGATGCCGCGCAGCGTGAAGGCAAGAACCTCAAGGTAGTCTGGTCCGGCAGCGTTTATACGCTGGATTACTGGGTGATTCCTAAGGGTTCGCCGAACAAGGCGCTGGGCGAGAAGTTCATCACCTTTGCAACCAATGCCGAGAACCAGAAGGTCTATGCCAACAACATCGCTTACGGCCCGGTCAACAAGAACACGCTGAAGCTGCTGGATGCGAAGACATTGGCAAATCTGCCGACGTCGACGGCTAATGCTAAAGATGCGATCCAACTGAGTCAGCAATTCTGGACCGACCATGGTGAAGAACTCGAACAACGCTTTGCTGCATGGGTTGCCAAATAAGGCAACGCTGGATCAACGCAGGATCAAGTAAAGCTGTTCATCAGCTAGTCACCTAGCAAGGATGCCGCAGGCAGCAGTTGCAGTGTAGTGCTCTTAGCCCGTTCTTAGCCCGCTATCAGACTGTTCTCCGACCGTTGTTTGCGCATCCGATTTTCCATTGTCAGGCAGCATTCAGAATCAAGAGTCACGATGAATACTCTCGCCACCAGTTCCAGCGCAGTCATGCCCATCGCCACCGAAGTCGACGCGAAGAAGCCGGCCTCTGCCGACCCGACGCCACAACAGCTCAAGCGCGATTTACGCTTGGCGGAAACACGCAAGCGTCTTGGCGCACTGATACTGATTGCGCCGCTGGCAATCTTTCTGATGATGACCTTCGTCGCACCGATCGTCATGTTGCTGGTGCGAGCGGTCGAGAACCCTGAGATCGCCTCGACGCTGCCCAAAACGGTCGCCGCATTGGCCAAGTGGGACCGCAAGAGCCCGCCGCCGGATCAGGCTTATGCCGCGATGGCGGCCGATTTGCTCAAGGCAAAACAGGACAGCACCGCCGGGCCTTTGGCGCGGCGTATCAATACCGAACTCTCCGGCGCGCGTTCGCTGGTCATGGGGACTGCGCGCGCTCTGCCGCTGCACGATGCCGACGGCAAGGAGTTGCAGCCCTCACAACCCTCGCAGGCCGCCCGGATCAAGGAAGCAATGATCGCGCTCAATCCGCAATGGGCTGAGCTTGATAGCTGGCAAGTGATCGCTCGCAATGGGTCGATCTATTCCCCCTATTACCTGCTGGCATCTCTGGATCTGAAGCAGAACGCCTTCGGCGATATCATTCAGTCCGATCCGGAAGCCTCCATCTATCGCTCCATCTTCGGCCGCACGCTGTGGATGAGCGCGATGGTGACCCTGTTCACGCTGCTGCTGGCGTATCCGCTGGCTTATTGGTTGTCGACCATGTCCGAACGCCGCGCCAATCTGCTGATGATCCTGGTGCTGATCCCGTTCTGGACCTCGATTCTGGTGCGTGTCGCCGCCTGGATCGTGCTGCTGCAATCGGAGGGACTGGTCAATTCTGCGCTGATGCTGAGCGGGCTGACGCAGGCGCCGCTGGAGCTGGTGTTCAACCGTGTCGGCGTGTACATCTCAATGACCCATATCCTGTTGCCGTTCATGATCCTGCCGCTCTACAGCGTCATGAAGTCGGTGCCGCCGACCTACCTCAAAGCCGCCATCTCGCTGGGCAGCCATCCGTTTGCAGCGTTCTGGCGTGTGTACGTGCCGCAGACCTATCCGGGCATCGGTGCGGGCGTGTTGCTGGTGTTCATCATGGCGGGCGGCTACTACATTACCCCGGCGTTACTGGGCGGCCCGAACGAACAGATGGTGAGTTATTTCATCGCCTATTTCATCAACACCACGATCAACTGGGGCATGGCATGTGCACTGGGCGGCTTGCTGCTGACCGGAACCCTGATCCTGTATGGCGTATATCGCCGGTTCGCCAAGATCGATGTCGGCATTGCCTAGGCCATCTTGTCACATTGTCATGCAACTTAACGTGTTCAACAACATCACACCGGTTATCGGATAACGCCATGATCAAGATGCCTTCGCTGTCGTTCTCAACATTCCTGCCGGATTTCCCGCCCTACATGTCGCTGCCGGAGCGTGCGTGGTTTTTCGTCTCGCGCAGCCTGAATGTGTTGATTCTGGTGTTCCTGATCCTGCCGATTCTGGTGATGATTCCGCTGTCGTTCAGCGACAGCAGCTTCCTGATGTATCCGATCAAGGGTTTCTCGCTGCGCTGGTATCAGAACCTGTTTGAGTCCGACGAGTGGATGCGCGCTGCGCGCAACAGCTTTATCGTCGCCCCTGCCGCCACCATCATTGCGACCGTGCTCGGCACGCTGGCCGCGGTTGGTTTGAACAAAGCAGATTTCCGCGGCAAAAGCATTCTGATGGCGATCCTTATTTCGCCAATGATCGTGCCGGTGGTGGTGGTCGGTGTCGGCGTGTATCTGTTCTTTGCGCAGATCGGTCTGTCGGACGGCTATACCGGCCTGATTCTCGCGCATGCGGCGCTGGGAGCGCCGTTTGTCGTCACGACCGTACTGGCGACGCTGCAGGGATTCAACCACAATCTGGTGCGGGCTAGTCTGAGCCTCGGCGCCAGCCCCTTGCGCACCTTTTTCCGCATTACCTTGCCGGTGATTGCGCCGGGATTGATCTCGGGCGCACTGTTCGCCTTCACCACCTCATTTGACGAAGTCGTGCTGACGCTGTTCGTTGCCGGGCCCAATCAGGCAACCTTGCCGCGTCAGATGTTCGCCGGCATCAAGGACAACATCAGCCCCACCATCGCTGCGCTGGCGACCATCCTGATTATTTTCTCCACCTGTCTCTTGCTGGTGCTGGAATGGCTGCGTGGCCGTAATAAAGCGGCGGCCAAATTTTAAGGAAAAAATTCATGCTGCTCTCCGAACACCTCAAAGACCCTACCCTGTTGCGCCAGCAAGCCTACATCAACGGCGCCTGGTGCAATGCCGACAACGGTGGCACACACGACGTGCACAACCCCGCCACAGGCGAAAAAATCGGCACCATCCCCGACATGGGTGCCGCCGAAACACGCCGCGCCATTGAGGCGGCACAAGCTGCATGGGCCGGCTGGCGCAAAAAGACAGCAAAAGAACGCAGCGTCATTCTGCGTAAATGGAACGATCTCATGCTAGCCAACGCCGACGACCTGGCACTGATCATGACGACCGAGCAAGGCAAACCGCTGGCTGAAGCCAAGGGGGAAATTACCTATGCCGCTTCGTTCATCGAGTGGTTCGGCGAAGAAGCAAAACGTACTTACGGCGATACGATTCCCTCCCCATCACCGACCAGCCGGATTGTCGTTACCAAGGAGCCGATCGGCGTTTGTGCAGCGATCACGCCGTGGAATTTCCCTGCGGCGATGATTACGCGCAAGGCTGGCCCAGCCCTGGCTGCGGGCTGTCCGATGGTGTTAAAACCGGCTGAAGCGACGCCCTTCTCGGCGCTGGCATTGGCGGTACTGGCTGAGCGTGCAGGCGTGCCGGCCGGCGTCTTCAGCGTGGTCACCGGTTCAGCCAAGCTGATCGGCGGCGAGATGACGAGCAACCCGATAGTGCGCAAGCTCAGCTTCACCGGCTCGACGGCGATCGGCAAACTGCTGATGGAACAATGCGCCTCCAGCGTCAAGAAGCTGTCGCTGGAACTCGGCGGCAATGCGCCCTTCATCGTGTTTGATGACGCTGATCTGGATGCCGCCGTCGAAGGCGCGATTGCATCCAAGTTCCGCAACGCGGGTCAGACCTGCGTCTGCGCCAATCGCATTTACGTACAGGACGGTGTGTACGATGCTTTCGCTGAAAAACTGGTGGCCGCTGTCGGCAAGCTCAAGGTTGGCAATGGTCTGGAAAGCGGCGTCACGCAAGGCCCGTTGATCGATGAAAAAGCGGTCAAGAAAGTCGAGCAGCACATCGCCGATGCGCGTGACAAAGGCGGCCGCGTGCTGATCGGCGGCAAGCGTCACGCACTCGGCCACAGCTTTTTCGAGCCGACCGTGATTGCCGACGTGACATCGAAAATGATCATCGCCAAGGAAGAAACCTTCGGCCCGATGGCACCGCTGTTCCGTTTTACCAGCGATGACGAAGCAATCTCGATGGCCAACGATACCGAATTCGGGCTGGCAGCTTACTTTTATTCCCGCGACATCGGCCGCATCTGGCGCGTTGCGGAAGGTCTGGAAAGCGGCATGGTCGGTATCAATACCGGCTTGATTTCCAACGAAGTCGCCCCGTTCGGCGGCGTCAAGCAATCCGGCCTGGGACGCGAAGGATCGCATTACGGCATCGACGACTATCTGGTCATCAAGTATCTCTGCATGGGCGGTATCTAAGCCGCTGTCGCCGAACTGCCGGAGTTCCTGGCTCGCCGGATGAGGTAAAACCATTTCGGGTATGCTTTCGGGCGTACCCGATTTTTTTGCTCCTTGTCCCTACCCCGACTCCGTCATGCGCAACGAAGCTAACGACATCACGCTGTGGCACGCGCCCAATTTGCAGGCGGAATTGCTGCGTGCACGGTTCGTCGATTTTTCTTATGACGTCCATACGCACGATACCGCCTGCTTTGCCCTGCTGACGCGCGGCGCAATCCGTATCCGCATGCGCGGCACGGAATTCATCGCACAGGCCGGAGACCTCTACGCCATCGACGCGGATCAACCGCACGCGGGCTGGCCGGTCGACAGCGATGGCTGGCAGCAACGCACCTTGTACGTCGATCTCATTTACTTGCGCTCGCTGGTGCGCGACGAGAACGTCGTGCGCAGCATCTCGGTCGCCGGCCCCTTGATTCGTGACAAGGGCTTGGCTGAGCTGTTTTACGAAATGCATAACTGCTCGCAATTACTGACATCTGACATAGCTCCTGATGCGGCTTCTGCACTGTATTGCGAAGAGGTCTATCTGAAGTTCGCGGCACGTCTGTTCGACCGCCACGTTCGCGATGCAGAGACGCCCGCCATTGTGGGCAAGGAAAGCCGTGCGATCCGGTTGGCGCAGGAATATCTCGATCAGCATCTGGGACGGCAAGTCCATCTGCAAGACATCGCTGCTGCGTCTGGTTTACCGGCTTTCCGGCTGTTCCGTGCTTTCGAACGCGCCACCGGCATGACGCCGCATGCTTATCAGCGCCAGGCCCGTGTGCGCGTTGCCAGGAGCCTGATTCGCCTCAATCATTCACTGGCGGACGTCAGTGCGGCGACGGGATTCTCGGATCAGGCGCACCTGACGCGCTGGTTCCGCCGCATCATGGGAATCACACCGGGTGCCTACCGCAATGCTTTTGGCAGCGTCTTGGTCGCTCGCTGATATGCCGCGCTATTTCAACAGGCCGATGTTGGCAACGATGCGGCTGATTGGTTTCTTCTCACCGATCAGAGCCACGCCGAGATAACCGAGATCGATGGTCGCCACTTTGCGGACTGCATCGCTGAAGGCTTGATAGTCAGTCGTCTCTTGCCCTTGCACGGGAAAATCCACCACATCGCATCCGATCTCCACGCCTTTCGCGCGGATGTTCGTCAGTTCGTCGCGGCTTGCAGCCAGCACGGCAATTCCGATAGGGATCAGGCCTGGATGGGCGCAGCCGTCTGCATCGACAAGCGCAGGCCCGACCAGTTCGGGATGGCGCTGGCCGATGGTCAGTGCGATGACGGCAGCAGCATTGGCGGCTTTGCCGACCGGCAAGGCCGCATCGACAATGATGACGCAGCGTTGCGGGATGGTTTTGGAGAGATCGATTGCGGTATCTGTCACTTGCAGGTCCTTTTATTGATAAAGAACCGCATGGTCGGACAACGCCGGGTGGAAGTATTGAACGCTATTGCACGGGACGCTTGAAAGCTTTGCGTTCTGCTTCGACGCGATCACGACAGGCACATCCGGTCAGATGGTCATTGACCAGCCCCATGGCTTGCATGAAGGCGTAGATGGTGGTCGGGCCGACATAGGTCCAACCGCGTTTCTTGAGTGCTTTGGACAGATTGGTGGAGGCTTCCGAGCTTGGATTAGCCGTCCAATAGTCCAGCGTCACGACCTCTGGACGTTCCTTGGCAGGCGGTTCAAACTGCCAGAACCAGGCCGCCAGAGAGCCGGCTTCGTCTATGAGTTCCAGCGCGCGCTGCGCATTGTTGATGGTGGAGACAATCTTGGCGCGATTGCGCACGATGCCGGCATCGGCCATCAGGCGGGCGATATCCTCCTCACCGTAACGGGCAACTCGGTGGAAATCGAAGCCATCGAATGCGGCGCGGAAATTCTCGCGTTTGCGCAGGATGGTGATCCACGCCATGCCGGACTGAAATCCTTCCAGGCAGATCTTCTCGAACAAACGGATATCGTCTGCCACCGGTCTGCCCCACTCGCCGCTGTGATATTCAGGCATGGATGCATGCCAGGTGCAGTAGATGGCTCCATCGTCTGCAGTCATCAGGCCGGGAATGTTGTCAGTGTGTTGTTTTGTCATGATGGCAATTGAGAACGCCGCAGAGATCCACCGCGTGTAACCCGCTATGATGCGTCAAAGCAAGCCAGAGCGCTTGCCGGATCTTGCTTTTGTATTTCTGAAAAATAATTGCGTCCGGCGGGAATAAGCCTGCGGGCTGTTCGTCTTACTGTGCATGAACGATATCATTACCCGGACACTAAGCGGACGACTGATTGCCATGAGTAAAGATTTCAGCGACGACGATTTGCGCGAACTGCTGCCCCGGCTGCGGCGCTTTGCGCTGTCGCTGACGCGCCATGAAAACAGCGCCGACGACCTGGTGCAGTCCTGCCTGGAACGCGCGCTGTCACGCGCCGACCGCCGCCGCGACGATGGCGATCTGCGCGCCTGGATGTTTCAGATCATGTATCGCCAGTTCCTCGATGGTCAGCGCCGCGCCAAGCGCTATGCCGGTTTGCTGTCGTTGTTTGGCCGGACCGAAGAAGACCTCGCTCCCTCCGCCGAAGACGTCGCCATGTCGCGCTCGGCCTTGCAGGATTTCAGCAAATTGCCGGCAGAGCAGCGCGCCTTGTTGCTGCTGGTGTCAGTCGAAGGTCTCAGTTATCAGGAAGTCGCCGACACCATGGATATCCCCATCGGTACCGTCATGTCGCGCCTGTCGCGAGCCCGCAAAGCACTACGCGCGCTCAATGATGGTTTGCCGGTAAATCCCTCTTTGCGGATACTCAAATGAACGCTTTCTCTCCCTCCGAACACGATCTGCACGCCTACGTCGACGGCCAGCTGGATGAAGCGATGCGCCGCCAGATCGATGCTTATCTGGCGAGCCATCTTGATGCCGCTCGTGAGGTCGAGCAACTGCGTTTGGATAATCAGCGCCTGCGCGCCTCGCTGGAAAATATTCCTGCCGCACCGATTCCGCCACGTCTGGATCCCTTCCGCATTCGTCGTGAACTGCGCGCACGCTCGCAGCGGCGCATGGCGATTGCTGCATCGCTGGTATTGACCTTGAGTTTAGGGACGTTGGGTGGCTGGCAATTGCGCGACATGTCGATGCGCAAGACCTATCTGCCGATGGCCGATGCCACGCAGGCGTATCGGATGTTTGCGACCAGCGACATGGCGCAAAAGGTAGACATGAAGACCAGCGAACCCGATCAGTTGCAAGGCTGGCTGAATCAGCATTTTGTCCAGGCCGCGCCGATGCCGGACTTCAGCGCCTATGGATTCAAACCGGTGGGCGGTCGCCTGATGGCCAGCGATAAAGGCGCGGCAGCGATGGTGCTGTATCAGAACGATGCCGGGCAAGCCATCGTGTACTACGTCCGGCCGCCGGGCGAGCTGTTCAACTTCGGCGCGGGCAATCGCCAGGACGGCAATCTGCTGACGCAATACTGGCGTCAGGGACGCTATTTCTACGCCGTTGTCAGCCCGTCCGATACGCCGTCAACCTTGCCGGTGCAAAGGGCCATCGAGCCTAACCGGCCGCAGTCGTGACTCAGATATAAATCAGATGTAGCTCAGACCTTTTCCTCGTTATAAAAATAACCGCTGATCGGAGCGGATGGAGTCGTGCGTCCTGCGCATTTGTATCTGCATGAATTCGCCGATCACCGCATTTCCCGTTTTCACTCACCCAGAAGGAATTATCGCCATGTTCGCTAAACGCTCATTCATGAAGTCTGCAATGAAGTCTACAATTGCCGGCGTTGCCGCCGTGCTCCTGACCCATGCTGCTTTCGCTGAAGACACCGCAAAACCTGCACCAGTCAAAAACGTCGTGCTGGTACACGGCGCTTATGCCGACGGATCCTGCTGGTCGGAAGTCATCGAACGCCTGCAAAAAGCCGGTCTGCATGTGACGGCCGTGCAAAATCCCTTGTCTTCGCTGGCTGACGATGTCGACGCAACCCGCCGCATCCTGGCATTGCAAGACGGCCCTACCATCCTTGTTGGCCACTCGTGGGCGGGCACTGTCATCAGTGAAGCCGGTAACGATCCCAAAGTTGCCGGTCTGGTCTACGTTGCTGCGCGCGCGCCTGATGCCGGCGAAGACTACGGTGCACTGGCAGGCAAATTCCCGACACCACCGGCAAGCGCCGGGCTGGTCAAAGCCGGCGGCTTTGCGCAGCTGAGCGAAGAGGCTTTCCTGCGTGATTTCGCGGGCGACATCAATCCGGTCAAAGCCAAGGTCATGTACGCGGAACAAGGCCGCATTTCTGACACGCTGTTCACCTCGCGCACCACGCAAGCCGCATGGCGTAGCAAGCCGACCTGGTATGCCATTTCCACCAATGACCGTACCACGTCGCCGCAGCTGGAACGTTTCCTCGCGCAACGCATGAAGGCCAAGACCGTCGAGATCGCCTCCAGCCATCTGTCGATGCTGTCGCACCCGGATGAAATTGCCAATCTGATTCTGGAAGCTGCCGGCCAAACACATTGATGCTTTGGTGACCTTATGGTGACATCATGCGCTGTTCGGAGGATGTTGTTCTTCTGCTCACGCATGATGTTTTTTTACCGCAAAAATATTGATCTTTTTATATCGCATTTGCTGACTTGATCGCATCGCGTGGAAAATTCATTTTCCAGATCAGGGATGTATGACAGTATCCGTCCTTAGGCCAGCCGGCCTGAACAACGAACGGGGGTTTCAGAAATGCGAAAAATATTAGCTCTGCTGCTCGTCATTGCCTCTCTCCAGTCTATCCCAGCCTGGGCAGCTGGTTTCTCTTTTCCATCAGGTTTCAAGACACAAACAATCTCCACCAACGGCGCGCGTATTCACGTCCGCGTTGGCGGTCAGGGGCCTGCAGTTGTGATGCTGCATGGCTATGGCGAAACCGGCGATATGTGGGCACCACTGGCTGCCAAGCTCGCCGCCAGGCACACGGTCATCGTCCCGGATCTGCGCGGCATGGGACTGTCCGATCATCCCGCAACCGGCTATGACAAGAAGAACCAGGCGCGCGACATCACCGGCGTGCTGGACGCGCTCGGGATCGGTAAGGTCGATGTGGTCGCGCATGATATCGGCAACATGGTTGCCTACGCATTTACAGCAGAACATCCTGAACGCGTGACCAAGCTGGTATTGATGGATGCCCCTCTGCCCGGCGTCGGCCCGTGGGAAGAAATCCTGAAAAATCCCTTGCTCTGGCATTTCCGTTTCGGCGGCCCCGATATGGAGCGCCTCGTGAAAGGCCGCGAGCGTATCTACCTCGATCGTTTCTGGAACGAGTTCTCGGCAGATCCCAAGCATTTTGACGAAGCGTCACGTCGTCACTACGCAAAGTTCTATGCATTACCAGGCGCGATGCACTCCGGCTTTGAACAGTTCCATGCTTTCGATCAGGATGCGATCGACAACAAGGCCTATATCGCCAAGGGCCTCTTGCCGATGCCGGTTCTGGCGGTTGGTGGCGAAAAATCCTTCGGGTCGACCATGGAAGCCGTTACACGTTTTGCCGCCTCAGACGTACGCGGCGCGGTGATCCCCAACGCCGGCCATTGGCTGATGGAAGAGCAACCGAAGGCGACTGTCGCTGTCATTGCGGATTTCTTGCAATAAGCTATCTCGGCTGGATTCAATCAAAACGGCTTGCAACATTGCAAGCCGTTTTCTTTTGTACAGACGGGTAAAGCGCTGCAAAGGCGCATCGTATAATCCAAGCCACATTCGTACTTCTTCGAACCTCTTTGTACTTCTTCGCTCTTCAGGAGAAAAACCGTGCGTTTGCTGTCTCTGCCTTCTCTGCAGTTTTTAGTCATCGCTTCCCTCGCTGGCCTGACCGCTGCGCCCGCTTCTGCCGACGACCTCAAGGTTTTTGCAGCCGGTGCGATTGCCCCGGTTGTACGCACCGTCGCAGCCACCTTTGAACAGCGCAGCGGCATTCACGTCACGGTGGAGAACGCTACTGCAGGCGCGACCGACAAGCGGATCCGTTCTGGCGCCGCCTTTGACGTCGCCGTGGTGCCGGATGGCGTGTTGGACAAGCTCGCCAAGGACGGTTATCTGAATGTCGCCAGCGGCCGTGGGATTGCACGCGTAGGAATCGGCGTCGCCGTGAAACAAGGTGCACCGGCGCCGGCGATTGCCACCGTGGCGCAATTCAGAAAAGCATTGCTGGATGCGCCGTCCGTGGCGGTGATTGATCCCAAGGCCGGCGGATCGAGCGGCATCTATCTTGAGAAGTTATTTGAAAAGCTCGGCATCGCCGCACAGATGCATGCCAAGGAAGTGTTGGTGCCTGGCGGTCTGGTGGCAGAGAAACTGGTTGATGGTTCGGCAGCGCTGGCCTTGCATCAGCAAAGCGAAATTCTGCAAGTCAAAGGCGCGCGCCTGATCGGCCCGTTACCCGCTGCGATCCAGAACTACACTGTCTATGCGGGCGCGACCTCATCTCATGCAGCATCACCTGCATCGTCGGCGACGGCGCGCGCTTTTCTGACGATGTTCGCTGACGCGAGCGCACGTCAGGCAATGAAAGAGCATGGCCTGTCGCCGGAAGTGAACTAAGCTTTATAGCGCGTCATATGCACAATCACTCACCATCGTTGATATTGAGGAAGAAAGGAAAGCACCTATGAAGATTACCGTTGAAACCACTGTTGCTGCGCCCATCGGCAAAGTCTGGCACGCCTACACCACACCCGAAGACATCAAACAGTGGAATGCCGCATCTCCCGACTGGCACACGACCGCCGCCGCAGTGGATCTGCGCGTGGGAGGAGCTTTTTCCTCTCGCATGGAGGCAAAGGATGGCAGCATGGGATTTGACTTTGCGGGAACGTACACCCAAGTCATCGAAAACCAGTTGATTGAATATGCATTCGGCGATCGTACTGCGCAGGTGGAGTTTTCCGAAACGCCGGATGGTGTTCTGGTCCGTGTAAGCTTTGAGGCTGAGACGCTCTATCCGGTCGAGCAGCAACAACAAGGCTGGCAAAGCATTCTGAATAATTTCAAGAAGTACGTCGAGACGCAATAATTCACGCGATATATCGCCGGATGCGCATGCTTCATAAGAAAACAGCCTCTGAACAGAGGCTGTTTTTGTTTCGATCATTCTGACATCTTGCGAATTTTGACGGCACCATTTCCGGCAAATCAAATCGAAAACAGGTTCGCCGGGCCAAACAAATAAAAACGAAATAAAACATTGACGGGCAGGCAACAACTTTCTTGTTCACGATCCTTGAGGAGACACACAATGAGCAGCAAAAACACCATTTGCCTCTGGTACAACGGCGATGCATTGGATGCGGCAACGTTCTACGCGAAGACTTTTCCCGACAGCGCAGTAGGAGCCGTTCATCACGCGCCGGGAGACTATCCTGCGGGCAAGGAAGGCAATGTCTTGACGGTTGAGTTCACCGTGATGGGCATACCCTGCCTCGGCCTCAATGGCGGCCCGGCCTTTAAGCACAGCGAAGCCTTCTCGTTTCAGGTCGCCACCGATGACCAGGAAGAAACCGATCGCTTGTGGAACGCGATCGTCGACAACGGCGGCCAGGAAAGCGCATGCGGCTGGTGCAAGGACAAATGGGGACTATCGTGGCAGATCTCTCCCCGCGTGCTCATTGCCGCCGTCACCGATCCTGATCAGGCCGTCGCCAAACGTGCCTTCGAAGCGATGATGAAGATGAAAAAGATCGACATCTCCGCCATCGAAGCAGCACGGCGCGGCTGAGGTTCGTCATTGGGATCACATGGCGTTAAGTGCTGCTACCGTTGCGGCGTCCAGTTGCAATGCTCCCGCCGCGACGTTCTCGCGCAAGTGCGCCACCGATGAGGTACCTGGGATTACCAGAATATTCGGGGCGCGCTGAAGCAGCCAGGCCAGCGCCACCTGCATCGGCGTTGCCTGCACGGATGCGGCGACACGTGTCAGGGTGTCCGATTGCAGCGGCGAAAAGCCACCCAGCGGGAAGAACGGCACATAGGCAATGCCCTGCGCAGCCAGCGTATCGATCAAGGCATCATCGCCGCGAGCAGCCAGGTTGTACATGTTCTGCACGCAAACGATGTCGGTGATCTGCTGCGCTTCGGTGATCTGTTTCGCATTGACATTGCTGAGTCCAATATGCCGGATGAGGCCGTCTTCTTTCATCTTCACCAGCGTAGTGAGTGCTTCGCCGATCGAGGAGCTATCCGGCCCCTCCAGTCCGGGGGCACGCAAATTGACGACATCCAGGGCATCCAATTGCAGATTGCGCAGGTTGTCGTGTACGGCGGCGCGTAATTGTTCTGCCGACGCCGCCGGTATCCACGACTGATCTTCGCCACGTACAAAGCCGATCTTGGTGACGATGGTCAGCGCGTCCCGGTAAGGATGCAGCGCTTCGCGAATAATCTGGTTGGTGACGTGCGGCCCATAGAAATCCGATGTGTCGATGTGGTTGATGCCCAGCTCGATAGCCTCGCGCAATACGGCCACGGCAGCGGTACGATCTTTAGGCGGGCCCCAGACATGCGGGCCGGCCAGTTGCATGGCGCCATAGCCAATGCGATTGAAACTGATGTCGCAATGCGCGGGGGAAAACTGGTCGCTGGACGGTGAATAAGCGGTCATGAAAGCTCCTGAATGGATGTTGATGGGGTTAACTCGACATTCGCGGCATCCCTACCTCACGAGGCAGGTGATACAGCGGCATCACTGCATGGTAATGAAGACAGGCGCGTGTGATAATCCGGGCAATGACGTACAGGTTGTACGAAATTCCGCACAATAAGGTGGCACCGATGACTACAGACATTCACTCCATGGCAGATCTGTCGACCTTTGCTCTGGTGGTTCAGCATCAGGGATTTCGCCAGGCAGGCCGCGCCAGCGGGCAATCCGCTTCGGCGCTGAGCGAGGCCGTGCGCCGGCTGGAAAACAAACTGGGGATACGCTTGCTGTTACGCACCACACGCAGCGTGACGCCCACTGAGGCCGGTGCGCTTTTGCTGAGCCGTCTCAAGCCGGCGCTGGATGAAGTCGCCAACGCGCTCGACGTACTCAACGAGTTGCGCGATCGTCCGCGAGGCACCTTGCGCCTGAATGTGCCGGTGAGCGCGGCGCGCTTCTTTCTGCAACCGATGGTCAACGAATTTCTCAGCGCCTATCCGGAAATCATGCTGGAGCTGGTCGTCGATAATAATTTTGTGGATTTTGTGGCCAGCGGCTGTGATGCCGGTATCCGCTATGGGGAAAAACTGGAGCAGGACATGATCGCCGTGCCCATCGGCCCTCGCACCCAGCGCTTCGCCGTGGCTGCAGCACCCTCTTATCTGGCACGGCGTGGCATCCCGGAACATCCACGCGACCTGCTGCAACATGCCTGCCTGCGCGGAAAATTTCTCAGTGGCGCGATCTATCCGTGGGAGTTTGAGTGCGACGGACAAACACTCACCGTCGAACCCACCGGCCCGTTGATCGTCACGCCCACCGTCGCCGACCTTGCCGTGAGCGCCGCCGTGGCGGGACATGGATTGATTTACCTTTTTGAAGAATGGCTGGAGCCGTACATCAGCGCCGGCCAGTTGCAACCAGTGCTGCAGGATTGGTGGCTGAGCTTTCCCGGCCCATTTTTATACTACTCGGGCCGGCGCCATTTGCCTGCGCCGTTGCGCGCGTTCATTGACTTCGTTCAGTAAATCACTCCATGAAGGGAACGAGCCAAGGATCAGAATTTGGTCGAAATACCCAATCCCCATTTACGCTCCGGGTCGCCAGTGTCCGGCAACAGACCATTTGAATAATCCAGGCTCAACCCGACGCTCTGATTGAAATTGTAGGTCAATGCACTTCGCCAATAGTGAATGCTGCGCGATCCTTCCAACGCCTTGAGGCCGGTGTAGGTGGTGGTGAAATCAAACGGCAATTTGGGGTTGGTCGATGCCAGCGTGAAGCCTGCCTGCGCACCCAGGCGGATAAAGTCCTGATGCTGGTCATAGACGGTCGGGTTGCCGCGATCGACATACATACCATTGCGGCTCTGGCCGATCAGGATAGGTTTGAAGGCCAGCCCGTTGTTCCATCGAATGAAATCATTGAGGATGCCGGGACGCACCATCGTGTAGGTAAAGTTGACGGTGAGCAGGCGGCTTCCATCGGTGCTGTTGATGAGGTAGTCAGGCCGTGCTGTCAGGTCTTCAGTGTTGGCCGATCCCGGATGGGCGAAGTGGAACGCCGACAGCATACCGATCTGGCCCGTACGCGTGGTATCCACCGATACCACGCCGCCGTTGTAATTGGTGACGCGATTTTGCTTGAAGCCGACGTAAGGCACCGCCTCGTAGGTGCTGCCGTTGCTATCCATCGGACGCTTGTCGAACGAGTAGCCGGTATAGACCACGATGTCATTGGTGCGCGATTGCGCCACGTCGTCGTTGGCCAGCGTCAGATGCGCGCGATCGACGGAGGCATAGGCAGCCTGGTTGCTGCGATCAATGGATAACTGATCGGGATTGCCGCGCACGCGTACAGGATCCAGCCAGCTAGGCTCATGCGCCGCCGGTGTGGTTGATTCCGCAGCACCGGATGCATTGGCGGCAACGGTAGAACCAACAGCTCCGGTTGCAGATGCTCCGCCTGCTGCGGCAGCCGTGGTCATGCTGGCAGCGGATGCCGCATGCGGCAAGCTGAGCTGAACATCGCTCTTTACACACACCAGGCTGCTTTGGTTGCCGGCCTCAAAGAAGGTGCTCGCCGCTGCGCCACTCGTTGGTTTGAATTGCGCATCTTTGCCGTCAAGCAGGCTTTGCAGATCTTCGGCGATGTGGTCGGCGTTGCAACTGTCACCCTTGCACGCCCCTCCTCCGGCTTTTTCCGCGGCCTGCTTCTTCAGCAGCCATGAGGCCAGTTGCCGGTATGACGACAGCGGCGCCGGATGGTCACCCACCGATAAATATGCTGTACTCACGGGATAAGCGGCAAGCAGGCGTGCTGCCAGCTTTTCCTTGTCGATTTTCAGATCGGGACCGCCGCATAGAGCAGCAGTATCGGCACCAGCGTCGGCAGCCTGAACTAAGGGAGCCGCACCGGAAGCGGACAGTAACATGACCGCTGCAAGCGAATGCATTCGACTTCGCATTGATATCCTTGTTGTTGTAATAAAAATAAACGGTATCGACGCATGGCGACAGCGCCGCCATGTTCGGACAATTGAGCAAGATGAGGATTGAAAAATGGTATGAACGCGCGGTAGCGAAAAATGTTCAATGCCAATTGCAAATTTATATGCAGGAAGGAAGCTGGTTGCGCAGTGACAAGCTACGCTCAGGGCGGGTTAAGTGGCAATTCAAAGGCATAACTGTGCCGATGCAATACAGATAACTTTTGACGAAAACGATACTGTTTCAGAGGCCGCCGCATGGTAGCGAACTTGTGCTATTGGGTTCATTGAGTGCAGACGTCGGCTTGCGTCAGTATCTCACCAGTCCGATGCAAACTTTTCAGTTTGCGTTGATCTGCAACGGCATAGATTGTACTGATACCTTCTGCCTCAATCGCAAAGCTGAGCGCCAGCACAATCCGACCTTGAAGGGTGATGGTGGCGCCCCACCCTCCGTTAATGCATGCCGCGTCGATCTGACCAATAAACGCCCCCATCGATGCCAGGGCGTTGACGAATCCTCCTGCAGATTGCGTGACGGCGAAACTCGCGACTGGAGTGCTGATGTGGCCGCCGATACTGCTGACGCTGCCGTCTCCGATGACCGTTGCGTCCGCCGCTAGCAGTCGCAGCATCGCAGGCTTGTCCTGATGCGCTATCGCATGCAAGAAATCCTGCACCAGCCGCTCGCATACCTGCTCATCGGCGATACGGCGCGCGCGGTCGGATTGCACGCGCTCCTTCGCCCGTCGCACCAGTTGCCGGCAATGTACCGGCGTCTTGTTGAGCGTCGCTGCGATTTCCTCGTATTGGCAATCAAAGACTTCATGCAGCAGCAAAGCCGCTCTTTCATCTGCGCTCAGACGCTCAAGCAGCAGCAACACGCCATACGACAGATCCGACAGCATGGACACCGTATCTTCCGCAGATGGGGCATGGTTGTCCAGCCATGGATCCGGCAACCAGTCGACGGGCTCCATCGCGCGCTGGCGTTGCAGATAGCGCAAGCGATCAATGGCGATGCGTGTCGTGACGGTTGTCAACCAGGCAACCGGCGTTTTCAGTTTACGATGGTCGGTATCGTGCCAGCGTAACCAGGTCTCTTGAACGACATCTTCTGCCTCGGAAAAACTGCCCAGCATCCGATAGGAAATCGATAGCAATCTGCGGCGGGAAGCCTCAAAAAGAGAGGTGGATTCTTCTGTCTGTTTTTCTTTCATTTGTCTCTCCCAATCAGGACTCCGGACTTCAGGATAGCGAACTGCCGCCTGAACCGTGCGGCGTCATACACGCATGCTTACCTGCTTGACGATGGTGAGTTGGAAAACGTGACAGAACGTGAAAAATATTTTTTCTTTGTCACGAGCAGTGCCTCGCCGACGTCAAGTCACGGTATCCACGCTATCGACATCGCTTACATTACCTGAAAGGAAAGGCATATGCATGCATCCGTTCCACATGCTCTTGGCATGATCCCCACCGTCATCGAGCAATCAGGCCGGTCCGAACGGGCTTACGATATTTACTCACGACTGCTGCGTGAGCGCATCGTGTTCCTCGTCGGGCCGGTGACGGACGAATCTGCAAATCTGATCATCGCCCAGTTGCTGTTTCTCGAATCCGAAGACCCTGACAAGGACATATCGCTCTACATCAACTCTCCCGGCGGAGCCGTCTATGCGGGCCTTGCGATCTTCGACACCATGCAGTTCATCCGTCCGCAGGTGTCCACCTTATGCACCGGTTTTGCCGCCAGCATGGGTTCCATTTTGCTTGCCGCAGGTGCCAGGGGAAAACGTCTGGCCCTGCCCAATGCCCGCATCATGATCCATCAGCCGTCTGGCGGCTCACAAGGTACGGCTGCCGATGTGGAAATTCAGGCACGCGAAATTCTGTACCTGCGCGAACGTCTCAACAACATCCTCGCCGAGCGCTGCGATCAACCACTGGACAAGATTGCCCATGACTCGGAGCGGGACAATTTCATGTCTGCCGACGGCGCCAAAGCGTATGGATTGATTGATGACGTCGTGTCGTGCAACAACCCCATGCGCTAAACACGGAAAGACGATTCAGGAAAGGAGCAGTCTCAAGTGTTGTTCCCGGGAAGTTCAACCGTAAAAATCGTTCCCAACTCGGTACTTGACTCCACCTTGATGCTGCCACCATGCGCGATTGCCACCTCACGTGCAATGAACAAGCCCAATCCCAGACTGGTTCTTGGACGGCCGTCGTTGCCGGATTCAGTTGGTAACTGGATCAATGGCTTGAAGATGGATTGCAGGGATTCGAACGGTATCTTGGCGCCGTAATTCTTCACGCTGACAACAATTCCGGCCGGCCCGCGGCGCGCCTCCAGCGTCACGGGGCGTTCCGGCGTGCCGTACTGTGCGGCGTTCAGAAGCAGATTTGAAAACAGCTGGTGCATGCGGACAGCGTCAAAAGAGCCGTTCATGTCGCCCTCGGTGAGCAACTCAAATTGCATTTGAGGATGCATGGAGGCAGCTTCTTCGACGACCGAGCGGAAGATATCAAGCAGATTGGTCGGGACGCAAAATGTCGGCATGCCGCTGCCAAGCTGTGTCCTCGTATAGCCCAGCAAGTCATCGACCATGGAATTCATCATGCGTGAACTACGCTTGATCCGAGCGCCGAGTTCAACGACTTTTTCCGCCGGCAAAGTGGCGTGCATCATCAGGTCGGCCGTGAGTCCCATGTTGGTCAACGGCGCACGAAGATCGTGTCCGAGAATCGCCAGGAACAATTCTCTGGTGTGTTCGGCACGTGCGGAAAAAGTCAAAATCGACTCGCTCAGGGCCTGATCGATCGACTCATTGAAGCGCACCATTTGCTGAATCGTTTCCTCGGACATCGTTTCGGCCAGCGGCAGCCACAGACGCAAGACCGTTGCGCGCAAAGCGCGATATTCGGCACTCACCTGCAACAAGGAAAAATCGCCCGCCTGGCGCAAGGCGCCATGAATGGAAGCAGCACTGCCCTGAGAATACAAGCCCGGCGCCAGCCCTTGCGACTTTAACTGTTGCTGTTCGGGATTCTGCAAGGTCTCGATATCGACCGCAATTGCCTGAAGAATTTCACGCGCATAATCGCGCAGAACCAAATCTGGTTTCTCATGCACATCACCCGAGACCACATGTGCGAACCGCGCCCATTCAGCCAGGATATCGTCGATGTGCTTAGTGATGAAATAGTACAGTTTCATGGTGGCCTTGATGACGCACTTGGTATTAGCGTTAAAACGTCCGCTGTCCTGCACGATCATGTACAGAAAGCGGTCAATGAAAATTTGCGGCAAGCTCCGGTCACACGCGGGATGGCTGGATTCGATGCAAGTTGAGTAACAAGTTGAATCACAACGCGTGTACGGCAGCGCGAGAGATGATTCGAAAAGATAGTATTGTATTTATTGCTTCACGACATCTCGCTGTTGGCAGCGTTGCGTGAGTGTACGTTAATTTGAATTACCTTGTGGCGGATCGGCATTCGCAGGAGAAATTGTGACCAGTTTTCGCGACTCATCCCGTTGCTGGTTAACTGCATTCGGTTATCAGCAAGACGCCCGATCTGGAGCAAGCCGCACCCCCTGTCAACTTGCGTGGTAGTCTATATCTCTCCAAGTAGGACAAGATCAATCTCTGTACCGAAAGGTGCTGCGCCATGCAAAACACAAAAAATAATACAAGTCTGGCATCTGTTTTACCCATCGTCGATCTGGCTACTTTGAATACCTGGACCGCCGCATTGATGGTGGTCGACGCTTCCGTAGAGAACGCCCCCATTATCTTCGTCAACAAAGCTTTTAGCGAATTGACAGGCTATCCGTTGCACGAGATCGTGGGGCGAGACTGCCGCTTCCTTCAGGGCCGTGAGCGACCGGAACGCGCGGAAGATGCATTAAAACAAATGCAACGGCAAGGACATACCCGTTTGGTTGCGCGTAATTATCGCAAGGACGGCACCCCTTTCTGGAACGAGGTGACGCTGTCGCTGATGACGGATACACATGGTGCCATTACCCATTTCATTGCTGTGTTGATGGATGTCAGCGATCGTTTCAATGGACTGAGTCAAAGCGGTTACTCCTGGCAGCCTGATATCTATCCGACCCCGATTGTGGTCGACGAGCAGAACCAGGTAGAGAAAGAGCGCCTGTTTTTCGAGTCATCGTTGAGACAGGCCGTTCTTAATAAAGAGTTTTATCTTCAATATCAGCCTGTCATCTCAATGCGCACTGGTGACATCATCGGATTTGAAGCATTGATCCGTTGGACGCATCCTTCTCTTGGTGTGGTTCCTCCTTCGCATTTCGTTTCTGTCGCCGAGGAGTTGGGTCTGATTGAGGATATCGGTGAATGGGTCTTGATGACGGCTTGCCTCGACATGCGGAACCGCGAAGCAGCAGGGCTTGTACCACTGCGTGTGGCGGTGAATGTCTCTCCCTATCAATTCAGCAGCCCTCGCCTGACCGATCTGATTCAACGTGCCATTGAACGCAACGCGCTGGACACATCGATGCTGTGCCTCGAAATCACCGAAGGTGCGGTCATGTTGGACACGGAAAACACCAGAACTACATTGAAGCGATTGAAAGCGATGGGAATTGACCTGCTCCTCGATGATTTTGGAACCGGGTTTTCATCATTGAGTTATCTGAAGCGTTTTCCTTTCGATCGCGTAAAAATCGATCGCTCATTCGTCACCAACCTTGCAGAAAACAGCGACGACGCTGCCATTACCAAAGCGATCATCTCGATGGCGCATAGCCTTGGGATCAAAGTCATTGCTGAAGGCGTCGAAACTGAAGCGCAATTTGTCCTGCTCCGGGATCAGCAATGCGATGAAATGCAAGGCTATTTCTTTTCACGAGGTATTTCGTCGCAAGACCTTGAGGCCCTGCTGAAAGAGAATAAGCGCCTTCCGTCCTATCTGTTCGGAGCTGGCAATGCTACGCGGACAATTCTAATCGTCGATGACGACGCAGAAATGCTTCTTCAATTGCAAGAGCCGCTTCGCCGGGACAATTACGAAATACTGGCAGCTGCTAACGGTGAGGAAGCATTGGAGATATTAGGCAGACACAACGTTGACGTTATTCTTAGCGACCAGAGCATGCCGAAAATGACAGGGGTCGAGCTGCTGCGCCGCGTCCAGGTGCTTTATCCAGAAACCGTGCGTATTATTTTGTCCGGTTTTTCAGAATTGCAATCCGTGACAGATGCAATCAACGATGGTGCAGTTTACAAGTTCTTAACGAAGCCATGGGACGAGGTCAAGCTACGTGCGCATATTGATGAAGCATTCCTTCGCAAAGAGCTGTCTAACGAAAACCGTCTTCTGAGCGATGAAATTACAATCAAGAATCTGGAACTGGATATCTTGACCCGCAAGTTGCATGAACTGAGAGTGAACAAACAACAGGCACTAAGACAATCCGTCGAGGCAAAGTCCAACTAGTACAACACAGAAGACGAAGCATCACGTCGTCGCGATAATACGCTCTCGCGACAATATGCGTCATTCAGGACCGATATATTTGTTCTGCTGGAATTTTCCCGCTGTGCGGGTACCGTCGGCACCAATCAATACGCCTTTTCCGTTCATTTGCCCGGCTCGGAATTCGCCTTCATAGCGGTCGCCGTTTTTCTTGATCAACACGCCTTTGACGGTGGTCTTCCAATCCTGAAATTCACCTTCGTAACGATCTCCGTTGGCATAAAGTTGGCTACCTTGCCCGCGTTGCTGACCAGCGACAAATGTACCCTCGTAGACTTCTCCGTTGTGAAAGAATTGACGGCCTTTGCCTTCGATTTTTCCTTGGACGAAGTTGCCTGAAAGGCGGCCATATTCGGCATGGCCGTCCGCCGACCAGACCAGGTCTCCCGGGCCTGATCCTGCTCCGCCTTTGCAGGCGCCGCTCCAGGAAGTGACGGAGGGGCGCATTTCTTCGGGCATGATCAGCAGGAAGTAGCAGCCTTTGGCGTCCGCCAGGTAGTTCTGCGCCAGTTCAGCTTTGGCGACCGGACTGCCGGCGGCGACACTGCGCATAAGCACCGGAAACGGTGTTCTCCTTGCCCAGAAGCTGTCCCACTCAGGCGGTTGCGCATAGCCCGGTGGTTTGGGCAACTCAATGCGCTGCGCCACGCCGGCGCCCAAGGGGACGTCCGTACTGTAGACGAACTTATATTTGCCGTCCTTCTTTGTTACGACTTCCAGCCGGTGAGCACCTGGTTTGGTGGTGATGTCGACCGGACATTTTCCTTTGTATTCACCATCGAGTATGACGTCGGAGCCCTTTTCCTCTTCTTCGCAGATCAGCCGTATGTAGGAGTCGGCGGCCATGGCGTTTGCTGAAGTCAGTAGCGCCGCCAAACCTAAAAGTCGCAGAGAGGTCATGTGAAAAATAGAAGTAGTGAATCGGGATGGATCAACACATCCGATTGTTGCATGGATCAACATGTTCACTATTGCAAGAATGGCAATTCAGACTGTTTTTTGAATCGAAATCCCAGCCCGTGATTCTCTTTTCCGGCTTGTCTACGCCAGCCTACGCAGGCATCTCTTGCTCAATCCACGTAATCGCTGATGCATGTGCAGGCTGCCAACCGAGTTCTTTTCTGGCACGAACGCCGCGGATGCGGCTGTTTGATCCGAGTGAATAGCGCGCACGGCCCAGTCCCCAGATGGCAATGGCAGCTTCTTCCGTGATGCCTTCTATCTTGGCGATGCCAAGACGTTTGCTGATCGCGGCGGCGATGTCGGCAAGAGACGCTTCGCCATTTTCCGCAAAATAGAAGGAACCGGCCGGGGCTTTTTCCAACGCTAGTTGATATAGCGCGCAGACATCGTCGATGTGTACGGTGGCCCAGCGATTGAGACCGGGGCCGACGATCTGGACGACGCCGCAAGCGCGCGCATGATCGACTACCGCGGGGATTTGCACGCTGTCCGGATGCAGACCTTTACCGGTGCCATAGATCAGCGTGTTGCAGATGATGACCGTACGGATGCCCATGGTCTTGCCCGCGTCAATGATGCGGCGATCAAGCTCGTAGCGGGCCTGCTTGCCTTCCGCAACGATCAGCGGCGTGTCTTCGTCAAATATCTTGTCGCTGAGTGTTTTGCCGGCGACCGCGTCGCCGACGGTGCTGGATCCGCTGGTATGCAACAAGGGCTTGCCGCTCCCTGCCAGACCTTCCAGCAGCGCCTCAATCGCAGGACGATGATCGCTGCTGGCGCAATTGATGACGGCGTCGGCGTTGCGGGCTTCGCGTATCAGTATTTCCTTGTCGTCGAGATTGCCCAGGACGGGTTCGATGCCGATCTCCCGCAAGCGCTCTGCTTTCGCCGCGTCGCGTACCAGGCCGCGAAGTTGGTGGCCTGATTTCATCAGATGCAAGGAGATCGAGCCGCCGATGTAGCCACTGGCGCCGGTGATGAAAATGTTCATTCTTCGTCCTCGTTTTTTCTGTCTTATTGTTGATGTGCCATGGCAGCATTGTGCGCCGCCCATTCAACTATGGCTTGATCCCTGACCGGGGAGAACGTTGCCACGGTGCAGCGACACTCCGGGAAGTGATATACCGCGGCGACACTCGTCGGCCCCGAGCCGGTATGCCCGGTTGAGGGGCCTGCCGGACCCTCTCGTGCAATCATCAATCCCATGCCGTAGCCAAAATTGATTCCCGGCCGTCCGGGAATTTTGTCACCCAATGGTATAGCTTGCGTCATTGCTTCCAGCAGTGCTACAGGAAGCAATGCCCCCTTCAGCAGACGTTCCAACAGCAGGGCAGCCGATGCCGCCGGGCCGATCAGCAAGCCATGGTAGACCCAAGCCGGATGATATCGACTGGGGTTGCCCCATGCCGTTTCGTCGAGATCTTCAGGAGTAAGCGCAACGGATACCTTGTCGATGCCGAGCGGCGACAGCACGAGTTGCTGAAGCGAGGTCTGAAGATCAGCGTCGACAGTGTTTTCGATCATTTGGCGAATCAGCAGATAGCCGGTGTTGGAATAACGCCAGCCATTGCCCGGTGCAAATGCCAATTGATCGCTGCGAACCCGTTCCAGCATGTCGTCAGGTATCCATGGCGACTCGTTGCGCTCGACCGCCATCGCATAAGCGCTGAGATCGGAGTAGTTGGGTACGCCAGCAGTATGGCGTAGCAGCTGCCGCAAGGTGTAAGCCTGACCGCCTGCCGGAGCATCCAAGTCCAGCTTGCCATCCCGCACAAGCGCAAGCGCAGCTGCCGCAAGAACAGTCTTGGTGAAACTCCACCACAGCACCGGCGCGGACTCTTGCAGAGCATTGCCATGGCCGTCAACAACCTGATCGTTGCAAACGACCGCAGCAATGATATTGGTAGTATCCGATGCACCTGCCACTGACATTGCGCCTATTGATCCGCAAAGGCGTCGGTAGCGCCGATCAGTTTGTCGAGAATGCCCGGCTCGTTATAGGCGTGCCCTGCTGCTTCGACCAGATGGAATTGCGCAGTCGGCCAAGCCTTGTGCAGTTCCCATGCTGATCTTGCCGGCGTAGCCAGGTCATAGCGGCCTTGTACGATGACGCCGGGGATATCTTTCAGGCGCGCGACATTGGCCAGCAACTGCCCTTCTTCCATGAAACCCTTATGGACGAAATAGTGGTTCTCGATGCGCGCGAAAGCCAGCGCAAAGTGGGCGTCGCCGAACTGGTTGATCATGCCCTGGTTCGGAAGCAAGGTGATGGTGCCCGCTTCCCATTGACTCCAGGCGCGGGCGGCTTCCAGCTTGGCAGCTTCATCGTCACCGGTCAGTCGCTTGTGATACGCCGCCATGAGGTCGCCGCGTTCCGCTTCCGGAATCGGTGCGAGGAACTCTTCCCAGCGGTCAGGCGCCAGCCATGAAGCGCCTTCCTGGTAATACCAGTCAAGCTCGCGCTGGCGCAGCAAGAAGATGCCGCGCAAGATGATTTCGGTGACGCGTTCGGGATGCGTTTCTGCATAGGCAATTGCCAGCGTGCTACCCCATGATCCGCCAAAGACTTGCCATTTATCGATGCCCAGTTTGATGCGCAGACGTTCGATGTCGGCCACCAGATCCCAGGTCGTGTTGGCGTCGAGATTGGCATGCGGCAACGAGCGGCCGCAACCGCGCTGGTCGAACAGGACAATGCGATATTTCTCTGGATTGAACAGCTGCCGATGCGATGGTCCGCAACCACCTCCCGGACCGCCATGCAAGAACACCACCGGCTTCCCCTTGGGATTGCCGCAGACCTCCCAGTACACCTGATGGCCGTCGCTGACGTCGAGCATGCCGCTGTCATACGGATTGATCGGTGGATAGAGCTTGCGTAATGTATTGAGAGCGGTCGGGGGGGCGGTTGTGGTCGAACTTGTCATTGATGCGTTTCCTTATGTTTCATTCGTACAGTACGTGCTTGCAGGGTGACTTAGGGTAATTTATGCATCAGCAAAATAGCCTGCCAATTTCGCCAGATCGACGTTGCCGCCGCTGACGACGACACCCACGCGTTTTCCCTTGAGCTGATCCTTCATCTTGCGGACGGCGGCATAACTGAGGCAACCGGTCGGTTCGACGATCATTTTCATGCGTTCGGCATAGAAGCGCATGCACGCGATCAGTTCGTCGTCGCTGACGGTGAGAATGTCTTCCACGTCACGCTTGATGATCTCGAAAGTGTAGTGCCCGACATGCTGGGTCTGGGCGCCATCGGCAATCGTGCGTGGCGTGTCGATGTGAATGATCTTGCCGGCGCGCAGCGATTGCTGGGCGTCGTTGCCGGCTTCCGGCTCGACACCGTAGGTTTTGCATTCAGGTGCCAGAGCCTTGGCCGACAACAGCGAACCTGACAACAAGCCACCTCCGCCCAGACAGACGAACAAGGCGTCCAACGGACCGGTTTCTTCCAGTAATTCTTTGACGGCTGTGCCCTGTCCGCTGATGACGTCCGGATGATCGTAGGGCGGGATCATGGTCAGGCCATGCTTTTCGGCGAGATTGGCGCAGATTTCTTCTCGGTTCTCGGTATAGCGGTTAAAGCGCACGACCTTGCCGCCATAGCCTTTAGTGGCGGCGACTTTGGCTTCCGGTGCGTCTTCCGGCATGACGATGGTAGCCGGCATGCCGAGCACTTTTGCGGCCAGGGCAATGGCCTGGGCATGGTTGCCTGATGAGAAAGTGACAACACCGTCGGCTCGTTGCTCAGGCGTGAAGCGCGCCAGCGAGTTCATCGCGCCGCGAAACTTGAAGGCGCCCATGCGTTGAAAGTTTTCGCATTTGAAAAAAATCTTTGCACCGATTTCATCGTCGGCGGTGCGCGATGTCAGCACCGGCGTCTTGTTGGCGTGGCCTTCAAGGCGTTTTGCCGCGGCGACCACGTCGCTGTATTCGGGAAGCGTCAGCATGGATTCTCCGTTGTAGTTCGTTGCGGTTTGTTGTTGAACGTCGTCGTTCGTTGTTTTCTGAGGATATGTTGCATTACAGATAGTAATTTATTTTGCAGGCATGAGTACTGAAGCCCGCCCGAAACGCTCTCGTGCAGGATTAGCGGCGGGCAAGGATGTCACGGCTCCTTCAGGAAATCCCCGATACAAAGTCGTTTCGTCGCCACGTATTATTTCTCCATGGCACAGACCGGCCCCGCAGTTGTCACCGCAGTCGCATGCAGTTTCAACGGATGACATGCCGGCACCGAGACGTCTTCATCGTCGTCGTTCCCCAAACCGACTGTATGCAAAGGATAGCAATCCATGAAAACCAACTTGTGTGAACGCGTATCCGCGGCCCGGTCTTTCGGCGGCATGCAGCATCGGCGTCCGCCCAAACAGCGTGTTGCACCGCTGCAGCTCGTGACGGCGACGGTATCCGACGACCGCTTCGAAGCCATCGTCAAATCTTCCGACGATGCCATCATCAGCAAGACGCTGACCGGCATCATCACCAGTTGGAATCCGGGCGCCGAAGCGATTTTCGGGTATACCGAACGTGAAATGATCGGCCAGCCGATGCTGCGCCTGTTCCCTATCGAACGTCAGGACGAAGAGTATTACATCCTCGAAAAAATCCTCGCCGGCGAACCCGTAAGCCATTTTGAAACAGTGCGCATCCACAAGAGTGGAAAGCCGGTTCACGTCTCAGTCTCGATCTCCCCATTACGCGACAGCGAAGGCAATATCGTCGGTGCATCCAAGATCGCCCGCGATATTACCAAACAGGTCGAGCTGGAAAGTGCCGCTGAACAATTCCGCGCCCTGGTCAGCTCGTCCGACGATGCCATCATTACCAAAGATATCAATGGAAACATCTGCAGCTGGAACAATGCAGCGCAGACCATCTTCGGCTACACCGAAGAAGAGATGATCGGCGAACCGACGCTGCGCCTTTTCCCAGAAGATCGTATCGAAGAAGAGACCTTCATTCTCGGCAAGATTCTTGCGGGCGAAAAGGTCGACCATTTTGAAACCGTACGCATCCGCAAAGATGGCAAACAGATTCATGTATCGGTGACGATATCGCCGATTCGCGACCGTCACGGCAATGTAGTCGGCGCATCGAAGATTGCACGCGATATCACGCCGCTGCGCCGGCATCAGGAAAAGCTGGAGCATATCGCCCACTATGACGGCCTCACCGATTTGCCAAATCGCCTGCTGCTGACCGATCGCCTGCGTCAGGCCATGGCGTTGTGCAAGCGTGGCAGTCAGCAATTGGCGGTGCTTTATCTGGATCTGGATGGCTTCAAGCAAATCAACGACACCCACGGACACGATGTCGGCGATGCCTTGCTGGTTGCCCTATCCCGCCGCATGGCCGGCAGCCTGCGCGAAGCCGACACGCTGGCGCGCATCGGCGGCGACGAATTCGTTGCGGTCTTGATGGACATCAACAGCGCCGAGAAACTCAAACGCATCGTCGGCCGCATCCTGTGCGCCTGCGCCGAACCTGTCATGATCGACGGCAAGCGTCTGGAAGTCACCGCCAGCATCGGGGTGACCACCTATCCGCATGACGATGCCGATGAGGATCAGTTGATGCGCCATGCCGACCTGGCTATGTACGAGGCCAAGCAAGCAGGCAAAAACCGGTTTCACATTTTCGACGCCTTCCGCGAAGCTGAAGGCAAGAGCCGTCACGTCTATGTACGCCGCTTGGGTGAAGCATTGGAGCGCAACGAACTGTTGCTTCACTATCAACCCAAGATCAACATGAAAACCAATGAAGTGGTCGGTGTCGAAGCACTGATTCGCTGGCAGCATCCGGATCGCGGCTTGTTGTCGCCGTCGGCTTTCCTGCCGTTGATCGACGGCCACTCCATCAACGAAGAGTTGGGCATCTGGGTCATCGGCCGCGCGCTGGCGCAGATGGAGTTGTGGCGCGGACAAGGGATTTGCATGCCGGTCAGCGTCAACCTGGCGCCTAACCAGCTGCAGGACGAACTGTTCCCCACCATCCTCGCCAACATGCTGGCGCGCTACCCTGATATTGATCCTGCAGATCTAGAACTGGAGATATTGGAAACCAGCGCCATGCACGATATCGATGCCGTCTCGCACGTCATGCAAGCTTGCCGTCAACTTGGCGTACAGTTTTCCATCGATGATTTCGGCACAGGTTATTCGTCGCTGACTTATCTCAAGCGTCTGCCGGCAAAGACGCTCAAGATCGATCAAAGTTTTGTACGCGACATGCTCAGCGACCATGAAGATCTTGCCATCGTTTGCGGCGTGATCGGATTGGCGACTGCGTTTCAACGCAAGGTCATTGCCGAGGGCGTAGAAAGCGAAGCCCACGGCAAAAAATTGATGGAACTGGGTTGCGAGCTGGCGCAAGGTTACGGCATCTCGCGTCCCATGCCTGGCCCCAAAATGCGTCAGTGGCTATCTGCCTGGAACGCCAATCCTGCCTGGAGCTGAACCACCCGGCTGCACGTTTCTTTGTCACATCGCCACGCCATCGCGGGCGCCTTCGGTAATCAAGCCGGATGCGCTCGCTTTTCATTGCTTTTGATGCAACATAGTTTGTAGGACAAACACTCATTCCAAAGTAAGAAGGCCTGCGGCGCGGGGGCGGATTCGCCATTTTTGGTGAATCCTTCGTAAGATGTCAGACGCGGCAAACTGCATGTGATTCGCCGCATCAATTCGCCACCCCAGTTGCCTGAGATTTAGCTCTCAATAATCTAATAATATGATTCATTCCGGTGAACGCAGAGGCTGCCCATGAATCTCGATTCCACATCGGCCCAATTTGGCTTTCTTAAAGGTACGGGAACGCTTGGCCAGCTGATTTTTGAACATGATTGGTCATCCTCGCCACTGGGGCCGATCAGCCACTGGCCGCAGAGTCTCAAAACTGCCGTCAGCCTGATGCTCAATTCGCGCCAGCCAATGTGGCTGGGATGGGGTGAGCAAATTACCTTTCTCTACAACGACGCTTACATAGACGTGCTCAGCCAGGCCAAACATCCCTGGGCGCTCGGTCGTCCGGCCGCCGAAGTCTGGTCGGAAATCTGGGACATTTGTGGCCCGCTGGCAGACAAGGTGTTCAAGCACGGCGAAGCGACTTTTGTGGACGAAGTACGCTTGTTCATGAGCCGCAAAAGCGGCCCCGAAGAAAATTACTTTTCTTTCTCCTATTCACCGATCCGGGATGAGTCGGGTGAAGTTGGCGGTTTATTCTGCCCGAACGCCGAAATGACCGCCAAACATCTCAATGCACGCCGTCTGCGCACGCTGTCCGAGCTGGCTTCCGGCGCATTGATGGAGCGCACCGCCGACGCTGCTGCGGCCACGGCGGCAAACATCCTGGTGAAAAATCCCGACGACGTGCCATTTGCGCTGCTCTATCTGACCGACTGCAGCCAGCGCCAGGCAGTGCTGAAGCAAACCGTCAATATGCTGCCGCTGAACGGCATTGCTCCTGAATACATCAGCCTAGACGCCGTCGGTACGCAGATCGATATGCGTGTTCTTCCGCTCAATGGGCAACTCTGGCCGGTGGCGCACGTGTTGGAGAACGTTACAAAAGAAGTTGTTGATGTAGCGCATATTGATACGCTGCCGCTGGGTCTGGCTGACCAGCGTATTCGCCAGGCCATTATGTTGCCACTGGCATCGCCGGGGCTCGAACGGCCGATCGGCGTACTGATCTGCGGTATCAATCCCACACGGCCGCTGGACGACGATTACCAGACCTTTTTCGATTTAGTGGCCGGCCAGATAGCCGCGGCGATTCAACAAGCCCGTACGGCCGAAGCCGAGAAGCAGCGTGCCGACCTGCTGGCAGAACTGGACCAGGCCAAGACGGCATTTTTCAGTAACGTCAGCCATGAATTCCGTACCCCACTGACACTGATGATGGGGCCGCTGGATGACATGCTCAGCGACCATGAACACGCCCTCGCGCCGGTGCAGCAGCAACGCGCCAACATGTTGCGGCGTAACACGCAGCGCCTGCAAAAGCTGGTCAATACCTTGCTTGATTTTTCGCGTATTCAGGCTGGCCGCGCGGATGCATCTTATGCGAAAGTCGATCTGGCCGCCCTTACCTCGGACCTGGCCAGCACTTTCCGTTCCACCATCGAGGGCGCCGGATTGGTGTTTGAGGTTGACTGCCCTCATCTGAAGGAAGAAACCTATATCGACGTCACGATGTGGGAAAAAATTGTTCTCAACCTACTGTCCAACGCGTTCAAATTCACGCTGGATGGCAAGATCAGCATCAAACTCAGCGGCCATGGCGACCATATCGCTTTGTCCGTCACGGACACCGGCGTAGGTATTGCCAAAGATCAGTTGCCGCTGGTATTCAAACGCTTCCATCGCGTCGAAGGCGTACAGGCGCGGACGCATGAAGGATCAGGTATCGGGCTGGCATTGGTGCGCGATCTGGTCAATCTGCAGGGAGGCACGATTGAGGTCGACAGTACACCGCAATTCGGTTCTGCGTTTGTACTGACGATACCAACCGGGCGTGCGCATCTTCCGGCAGATCGTGTCGTGGATACGGCGGAGGACGAGGCGGTGCATTCTTCACTCAGTCCTCTGGCAACTACTTACGCGGCCGAAGCCACTCGCTGGATTGCAGCGAATCAAGCTGCAGATCAAGAGGCCCTGCAGGTGTCGCCGTTGCAAAGCTCATCGGCAAGCCGCGATTCACTGGTCTGTTTGGGCGCGCGCATTCTGGTCGCCGACGACAACGCCGACATGCGCGATTACCTCACCAATTTGCTGCAACCGCATTGGGAGATACAAACCGTCGCCAACGGTCTTGACGCACTGGAGGCTGCGCGCAGCTACCCGCATGATCTGATTTTGTCGGATGTCATGATGCCTCAGCTCGACGGCTTCGGTCTGTTGGAGCGGCTGCGAGCAGATGACGCTACCCGTAATATCCCCTTCATTCTGTTGTCGGCGCGAGCAGGTGAAGAGGCTCGGCTGGAAGGCCTCGCTGCCGGTGCCGATGATTATCTGGTCAAACCGTTTTCTAGTCGCGAGCTGATCGCCCGTATCGAATCCATGCTGTTGCGTTCGCAGATCCGCGCCATGGAAAAACGCCATGCCGATCGCATGAGTACGATCTTTGCACAAGCGCCAGTCGCGATCGCGATTACCCGCGGCCCCAACCATGTATTCGAGCTAGCCAACGCGCCGTACATGGAACTGATCGGCAACCGACCCATCATCGGTAAAAGTGTCAGAGAATCCTTGCCTGAGCTGGAGGGGCAAAGCGTGCTGAGTCTGCTCGACGATGTCTATCGTCACGCCGAACCGCATATCGGCCGCTCGCTGGGTGTCAGCCTGAAACGCAGCAGCACCGGGATTGCCGAAGAGCGTTTCTTCGACTTCGTCTATCAACCGATGCTCAAGCCCGACGGCAGCATTGAGGGTATTGCCGTGGTGGCGTTTGAAGTGACCGACTTGACACGAGCACGCCAGGCAGCCGAAGTCGCCAATCGTACCAAGGATGAATTCCTGGCCATGCTAGGCCACGAATTGAGAAATCCGCTCACGCCGATCTTGACCGCGGTGCACCTGATGCGCCTGCGTGGCGGCGGCGTGGAAAAAGAATGCAGCGTCATCGAGCGCCAGGCACGCCATCTGGTGCGACTGGTCGATGACTTACTGGATGTATCGCGGGTAGCACAAGGAAAAATCAACTTGCAAAAGAAAAAAATAGAAATCGCGGACGTCATTGCCAAGGCGATCGAAACCGCCAGCCCGCTGCTGGAAGAGCGCCATCATCGCCTGAGCATCCACGTGCCGTCACAAGGTCTGTTGGTGCATGCTGACCCCGAGCGGCTGACGCAAGTACTCGCCAACCTGCTGACTAACGCCGGCAAATACACTGAAAATCGTGGCCACATCAGCATTGAGGCGGTACTGGAAAATAATCAGATAGTGATTGATGTGCGTGACAATGGGATCGGCATCAAGGCCGAGATGTTGCCGCATGTCTTTGACATGTTTGCGCAAGAGACGCAAGCCATTGACCGCGCTGGTGGCGGCCTGGGGCTGGGACTCGCCATTGTGCGCAGCCTTACCGAGCTGCACGGCGGATCGGCACATGTCTATAGCGCGGGTGTAGGTATGGGAAGTGTATTCACCATCAAACTGCCTGCCGTGATGAGCGAAACTACACCGCTTCTGTTGCCGTTACCGACGATAGATGCGATTGAGCTGACTCCGGCCGGTGATACCTGCGCGATTCTGATCGTGGATGACAATCAGGACGCCGCACAAATCCTTGGTGAATTGCTATCCATGCAAGGGCACGATGTTCGTGTCGCCTATGATGGTCCGTCGGCGCTCGATGCAGTCAAGCATTTCACACCGCGCATCGCCTTGCTCGATATCGGCCTGCCCATCATGGACGGCTATGAAGTCGCAGGCCATTTACGCGCCCTGCCGCATCTGCAAGGCATAGGCCTGATTGCGCTGACGGGGTATGGCCAGGCCAGCGATCGCCTGCGCTCTGCCAATGCCGGGTTCGACCACCATCTGGTCAAGCCGGTCGACATTGATGTGGTGGAAGAGTTGATCCGGGCAACGCTCGCTGCGCGTCCGGTTGATCCTCAGATACCGTCGGCAGTACTGGCTGCTGCCGGCGACAACAGCGCCACCGGACGGGAATTGTCCTGATGTTGTCGGCGAGGATGGAGATAGCCCCTCAACAAAAAATCGTCCTTGTGGGCGATTTTTTAATTGAGAGACCGGGCTCTTTCACGAAACGCTGCATCAGATGGCTTTTTGAGAATCGTCCTATATCAACCACTGCGCGAAGCCCCTAAACTCGCGGCTGATTTCCGGCTATCGAGCCGGATGACATCCTTATTTTCCCCTGTTGCTCCCGTTCTCGCCCCCGTGGGACGGATTTTTTGCCATTCATGCCGATATCCAGCCTACTTTTCTCATCCTGCCGATCCTGTTACCGATTGCTGTGCGTTGTCGTACTTGCCGCACCTCTCCATCTTGCCCAAGCCGGTGAGCCTGACGTGGCTCCAGCTTCAGTCAATCGCCTGCTGGCAGAAGAAGCCGTAAGCAGCCTGACGAGTGGCATCCGTTATCGCTTTGGCGGCACCAATCCTGATCGTGGCCTGGACTGCAGCGCCTTTGTCGCCTATCTGTTCAGAGAAGCCGTCGGTGGAGATTTGCCACGTACCGCAAAAGAAATCAGCGATATGGGCAAGCAAGTCGGGCTGAACGATATCGAGCCGGGCGACCTCGTCTTTTTTGGCAAGGGAAAGCGTCATGTTTCTCATGTCGGGGTCTATGTCGGCGGCAAAAAATTCATTCATGCCTCGCGCAAGCATGGCGCCGTCTATGAATCAGGTCTCAATGAGCCTTACTGGCAAAGCCGCTTCAACGGCGCGCGTCGCTTGACAAGTACATTGCCACGATCCTGAACGCGCCCTCCGCTTAGCTTCCCCGCAAATAAAAAAGCCGCTCCGGAGAGCAGCTTTCAGTTCGTCCCTGCCAACGCAGGGAGGATATAACGGCTGTTTTTGTTAGTTATGCTGCGCCGTTGTCAGGCATTATTGCTTGGTAATAGCAGCCGGCAGATGGCGACCGTGGAACTTGACGTAGATCGCGTCCAGCTTGCCGTTGCGGTGGTTGGTGACGACCCAGTTGTTGATCCATTCCTTCAGGCGCGGCTGATTCTGGTTGAAAGCGATACCCAGATCAAAGTCTTTTTGTGCGAACTTCAGTTCCAGGTTCTTGCCTGGTGCGCGCTTGATCATCTCTGCCAGATTGGATGGGGTGCTGGAGAAGATTTCGACCTGGCCGGTGACCATCGATGTGATCAGCGTGGCATCGTCTTCATAGCGCACGATTTCGGCGCCCTTGGCTTGCGCTGTCGTCAGCGTGTCGTTGACGGTAGCGCGTGTCAGACCAATACGTTTGCCGTTAAGGTCGTTGTAATCTTTGATCTGAATGTTCTTGGGGCCACCAACCATGATGGTGATGACAGCGTAAGGTACGGAGAAATCGACAACCTTAGCGCGCTCAGGTGTGATCGACAAATCGGCGATGACGACGTCGGCACGGTTGGCTTGCAGTGTCGGGATGCGCGCAGCGTTGGTGACTGGCACGATTTCCAGCTTCACGCCCAGATCCTTGGCGAATTGCTCGGCAGTTTCGACGTCGGAACCGGCTGGTTGCAGGTTGGCATCGGCAAAGCTGAACAGCGGCGTACCCATGGCGATTGCGACGCGGACTTTACCGGCTTTCTTGATGTCGTCGAGCTGGTCAGCCATGGCGACATGTGCCAGACCGGCGGTCAGCAGTGCAGCGATACAGGTGCGGGCGAAGAGTTGATTCAGTTTCATGCAGGTCTCCTTGGTTTGATTGTGTTGCAATGAAAAAATAAAAATCAGAATATTGAATTACAGGCCGTTGTTCAGGAAGGCGCGCAGTTCGGGCGTCTTGGGGTTGTCCAGCATCTCACCCGGGCCAACTTCCCACACCGTGCCCTGATGCATGTAAATGATGCGATCGGCCACGCGCTTGGCGAAGGCCATTTCGTGCGTCACGAGCAGCATGGTCATGCCGCCGGCTGCCAGGTCTTCCATCACGCGCAGCACTTCGCCGGTCAGTTGCGGATCAAGCGCCGAAGTCACTTCATCGAACAGCATGACCTTTGGCGCCATCGCCAGCGAACGGGCAATCGCCACGCGCTGTTGCTGGCCACCCGACAATTGCTCAGGATAGGCATCGGCCTTGTTGCCCAGGCCGACCTGCTCCAAGGCAGCCATCGACACGGTCAATGCCTGTGCTTTCGGTTGTTGCTTGACGTGACGCAGCGCCAGCATGATGTTTTCCTGCACGGTCAGATGCGGGAACAGGTTGTAGCTCTGGAACACGATGCCGACTTCCTGGCGCAGCTTGTGCAGGTCGATATGTGGATCGTCGACACGCATGCCGCAGACGTCGATGGTGCCGGAGTCGACCTTTTCCAGGCGATCGATACAACGCAGCGCGGTGCTCTTGCCGGAGCCGCTGGCGCCGATGATGGCGATCATTTCGCCCTTTTGTACTTCGAAGGAAACACCTTTCAGTACCTGATTGGAGCCGAAACTCTTGTAGATCTGATCGACCTTGACGATAGGGCCTGCCTGGCCAACAGGGGTATTAACGGTTGCTGACATTGAGCTTATTCTCCATCGATTCACTCCAGCGCGAGAGCGGGTAGCACAGTACAAAATAGAACACCCCTACCAGACTGAAAATCAGGAAAGGCTGAAAAATTGAGTTGTTGATAATCTGACCGGCGCGGGTCAGTTCGATAAATCCGATCACGGACGCCAGCGAAGTCATCTTGATGACCTGCACCAGAAAGCCCACGGTCGGCGGCAACGACAAACGGAAAGCCTGAGGAATGATCACCAGACGCAGTGTCTGCCAGCGGGTCAGGGACAAGCATTCGGCGGCTTCCCATTGCGGACGCGGCATCGCTTCGACGCAACCGCGCCAGATATCGCCCAGATAGGCGCTGGTATAGACCATCATCGCCAGACCGGCGGCCACCAATGCCGGCAAGGCAAAACCATACACCGACAGACCGAAGTAGACGATGAACAGCAAGATCAGCAGCGGAATGCCCTGAATGCACTCGATGTACACCAGCGTCGGCATCCACAGCCAGCGGCGAGGAGAAATCCGCGCCAGCATCACCGCAAAACCACCGATGCTGCCGAGAATAAAGGCCAGGCCAGATAGCACCAGCGTCCACCAGATCGACTGCACCAGATAAAAGAAATGTCCCCAGGAGAAACTGCCGATCATGATGCGCTCCCGTTGGTGTTCGAAGGTGTTGTTGTGGCGGCTGCAACATTCGCCTGGAATGGCGGGATGGCAGGTGGACGGCGGCGTGCCATTTCTGCGGCGGCACGACGAATCACGCGGCGGCGCTTGAACAGATATTCGCCGAAACCCCATGCCAGCAGCTTGACCAGAATCGACAGCGCCAGGTACATGAAGGCGACCACAATATAGGTTTCCAGCGAGCGGAAGGTGTCCGACTGCACGGTGTTGGCGATCGCGGTCAGTTCTTCGGCGGAGATCTGCGAAGCCATTGCGGAAGCTTGCATCATCAGCAGGAACTGGCTGGTCAACGCGGGATAGACGCGCTCGATCGAGGGTTGCAGCATGACATGCCAAGCAATGCGCCAGCGCGACAAGCCGAGGCATTCGGCTGCTTCTATCTGGCCCTTTGGTACCGATTCCAGACCGGCACGAATGATTTCTGCAGCGTAGGCAGCGATATTAATGATCATTGCCAGCACCGCAGCAGCAAACGTCGGCATATGGATGCCGAGGCTGGCCAGACCGAAGTACAGCAAGAAGATCTGCACCAGGAAAGGCGTGTTGCGTACCGCCTCGATATAGGCGGAACAGGCTTTGGAAATATAGCGGTTGCTACCGCGCTTCAGGAATGCGATCAACGTACCGACCGAGACGCCGACGACGATTGCGACCGTGGTCATCTTCAGTGTCAGCCATGCACCGGTCAGAAAAACCGGCCAGTAAGGCGCAAGAGGACCAAAATTAAGTGAAAAACCCATGCCGATGATGCCCTTTATACGTGGCGTTTTACTCTGCTCGGCGATGTAATGACAGTGGAGGACACGAGGAACGGGACAACAAAGGCGATCCACCGTGAAACGAATTTTCCCTGCGCTCGCGACCTTGCCGATCGGACCTTTACTGCCGAATCCGAAGCGATGCCGCTTGCCTGCGGTGTGTGCGTTGTTGTTATTGGTTACTGTCGCTCACCGTCACTACTACTACCGACTCGCTACCCTTTTACCCTTGGTTCATGACCGGCAACATTGCGTTGTCTCCTGCCGGATGATGATCCAGGTTGGCTATTTTGCTAACGACCTTGCTTGCTGCTTTTGCCTTAAGCGGAGCAAAGATAGCATAGATGTACGATAACATACAATTAAAAAATGTGCGTATTCACCTATCGCCGTCAAAGCGTCTGTTCAGAGACTATTGGGACGCTTTTCCGAGGCGATTATTGGGGGCGAAAGGCGCGATGACGTCGAAAATGCCATCCTGCCCCCGACTCAGAGGGGCAACGCAGAGGGTTGCCCGCCAAAACGATGAATTGTCGGGCACCCCATAGCCGGCGGTGAGGCCGATGTTCGGGGGAACAGACTGCAGCGCAGCCGCTCAGTCAGGTCGTCGTTACTCTGCTATCTGACTAACCAATACCGATGCGGATCGTTTCGATGCCCTATTTTCCTGGTCAACCCATTAGTTCGTTGACGATCCATGCGCGGGGGCAGCGGAGGTAGCAGGAGCAGGAGGCGTAACCTCCTCCTTTTTCGCCGGATAATCGTATTTCAATTCGGCGTCCTGATCGTAAAGCACCAGCGGCTCTTGTTTGCCGGAGCGATCCACCTGATGGTAATAGGCGTCTTTTTCAGGCTTCTTGCCATCGGACTTGTCGATACCCTTTGCTGGTGCAGGATTTGCATTCACGGCACCGGCTGCGGCAAGCTTGTCTGCGTCAGAATGCGTTGCTTCCGTTTTTTTGGCAGCCCGGCGGGCGGCTGCAGCCTGTACTTTTTCCTCTTCCTTCTGATGTTCCTGCTCCATACCCGTTCTTACCAACATCATCTGCTGCACGAGCATCTGCGCGATCTTTTTCTGGTCCGCGGCAGATAATCCGCTTGATGTTATGTTCTGATATTTTTTAGTTATTTCCTTCAGTTTCTTTTTCAATTTTTTCAGTTCGCTGCTCTGCCCCGGTACGTCCTTATCCTCGTTAGTAACCTCTGGGGTGGACGAAATGGATTCGATCATTGCCTTCTCCTCTTTGCGCGTTGATGACAGGTTTTACATCGGTCATAAATCGCTACGCTGAAGAAAAATCGCAAGATTAAGGCTGTTTCTAGAATTTATTCTAGATGAGTGAGCATTGCTTTCGACTGTCGGTAAAAACAATCGCAGAGGCCATAGGTGTCCCTTTTTGCCTCGTACAACGAGATTCCTGCCGGATAGTTATTTGGGATCGAAAGGCCCGGTGACGGTGAAGATCCCACCTTGATAGACACGTACAGGATCGTCCGCAGCCGGCATGGGCTGTGCTTCGATCTTGGCACGGTAAATGTCGGACGTGTCGCGTGCCTTGAAGCCCAGGTGCGCCGCGTAGCGGTTGTCCCACCAGGTTGACGGATTGTCAGACATCCCATAGACGACGGTGTGTCCGACATCTGGAGTGAACAGGCTGCAGCGCAGCAGCTCGGTCAGGTCGTCGTAGCTCAGCCAGCTGGCCAGCGAGCGGCGATCCTTGGGCTCGGGGAACGACCAGCCGATGCGGATGCTGACGGTTTCGATACCGTAGCGGTCAAAGTTGAACTGCGCCATGTCTTCGCCATAGGACTTCGACAGCCCGTAATAACCGTCGGGACGACGCAAATCGCGCACATCGATCTTTTCATCCTGGCGATAAAAGCCGGTGACATGATTGGAGCTGGCGAAAATCACGCGTTTGACGCCATGGCGGCGAGCAGCTTCATAGACGTGGAAGATGCCCTTGATATTGGCTTCGAGGATTTCTTCAAACGGACGCTCGACCGAAACACCGCCCAGATGAACGATGGCGTCGCAGCCGGCGATCAGTGCGTCCATTGCCGCGCGATCCGCAAGGTTGCAAGGGACAACTTCTTCGTGCGCCGCTGCATCGCCCTGCAAAGCAGCAGCCAGATCGGAGACGCGCAGAACGTCTGCAAATGCCGCCAGCCGCGGACGCAAGACTTTACCCAGGCCGCCACCGGCACCGGTCAGCAATAAGCGACCAAACTTCTGACCGGATGGGGATGAATGCAAATCGGATGCTGCCGTGCTTGAAGTTGTTGCTTGGTCGGCCATGTTGAGTGTTTCCAGTATTGGGTAGGTATTCGGAATTCGTCTTGCTCTTGCAATCAGCCTGCCGGTGACGGTCTTTCCGCCTGAGCCAGCTATGGTGTGGCGTCATTTCCGCACCGCATTGATTCACGTGATACGTTGTCTTATAACGCGAGCACGGATTATCGGCCTCGCTTCATTTCCTTGTCAAACAAAGTCCGAGCTGGAAATAAAATATTCTCGCGCTGCGGCGCATCAAATGGACGATTTTTTAGATCATCTGAATTCGACTTGATTGAGAAATTACTTTAAGTTTTTATTTACAATATATATCAATATATTCAATTAATTAAGACCCATAGTTAAAGTAATTATTCATCATTATTTTTATCGGCCGAATCGCCTAGTAGCGCGCTGCATCAAACTTCCCCGATCAATCCGCCCTTCCTCATACCCTGCCTGAAAAAGTCATTTATCACCATTGGCAAATGAGAAGATCGCATTGTATGATGACTGATAACAAATAATTCCAATCCAACGCAGAGACATTCTTCAGCCACTCCAGCCACCCAGCTACTTCTATCGCCATCATGACGCCACAAGAACTCAAATCCATCATGGGCTCCGGCCTGCTTTCGTTCCCCCTGACTGACTTCGATACTAACGGCGATTTCAACCGCCGCGGTTACATTGAGCGCCTGGAATGGCTGGCTCCTTATGGCGCAAGCGCCCTGTTCGCTGCAGGTGGCACCGGTGAGTTCTTCTCGCTGACCGGCCAGGAATATCCAACCATCATCCAGACTGCGGTAGATACCTGCCGCGGCAAAGTGCCGATCATCGCAGGCGCCGGTGGCCCGACCCGCTACGCCATCGAATGCGCACAGGCGGCTGAAAAAGCCGGGGCGCATGGCATCCTGCTGCTGCCCCACTACCTGACCGAAGCCGGGCAGGATGGTCTGGCAGCACACGTGGAAGCCGTTTGCAAGAGCGTGAAGTTTGGCGTGATCGTCTATAACCGCGGTCAATGCCGTTTGACGCCAGCTACCTTGGCCCGTCTGGCCGAACGCTGCCCTAACCTGGTTGGTTTCAAGGACGGCATTGGCGACATCGAACTGATGTCCTCGATCTATATGAAGATGGGCGACCGCTTCGCCTACCTTGGCGGCCTGCCTACGGCCGAAGTCTATGCCGCGGCCTACAAGGCACTGGGCACTCCCGTTTATTCCTCGGCGGTGTTCAACTTCATCCCGAAAACAGCGATGGAGTTCTATCGCGCCGTCGCCAACGACGACATGGCGACCCAGCATCACCTGCTGCGCGAGTTCTTCATGCCGTACCTGGAGATCCGCAATCGCATGCAAGGCTATGCAGTCAGCATCGTCAAGGCCGGCGCCCGTCTGGTCGGCCACGACGCCGGCCCGGTGCGTCCGCCGCTGACGGATCTCAACAGCGCCGAAGCAGAAGCGCTGGGTGCCCTGATCGCCAAGCTGGGTCCGCAATAAGAATTAAGGAAAGAATTAACGCCGTACCCCACCAAAACCCAAGGAGACAAGATGTTCAGGAAATTGATGTATCTCTGCAGCGCCATGGCATGTTCGATGGTCATTGCGCAAGGCGCTGCCGCGGCACCGACAGCCGACGAACAAGCCGTTGCGACTGCGGTTGAAAAACTGCGCGCCGCCATGACCTCCCCGATCGACCGTGCATCCCTGGAACAGCTGGTGGATAACCACCTGAGCTACGGCCACTCAAACGGCGTCGTGCAAACCAAGGCTGAATTCATCGGCCAGCTGGTCAGCGGTGAATCGACCTTCGTCAGCATCACCCTGTCCGACCAGACGATCAACGTACAGCAAGACGTGGCTGTCGTGCGTCACACCCTGACTGCAGCGACCAATGACTCCGGCAAGCCGGGCAATGTTTCGCTCAAAATCCTGATGGTCTGGAAAAAAACCGGCGGTCACTGGCATCTGCTGGCGCGTCAGGCAGTACGCTTTGCGGCGCCGACCTGATTCAGGCTTGCTGCAATGAAATGAAAAACCGAAGCTTCGGCTTCGGTTTTTTTATGGATGCACGAAAATCCAGTGCTGAGACGATAGTTATGAGGTCGTTACGACGCAGCAGACTTGCGACCGCTCAGTTGTGCAGGATCCGCCTGGAACACGGTCATGCTGTTGATTGACGCCAGCGTCAGCTCCCAACTGTAGTTGTCCTGCGACGTACGGTTATTATTGGCTGACTGCGCAGCCTTGAATTGGATCAGATAATCCATCACCCAAGACGACGACGACGGCGTCGTGACATCTGACTCCAGATTGCCCATCACATATTTCTGGACGCGCTTGGACTGGCTGGCTGACTGGGTCAGCGATGCCTTGGTCAGCGCACCGAGATCGTAGGCGATGCTGGCATCGCTGCTCGCACGGTCGTCGATCTGGGTGTAATAGTAGTTCTGCGAATTCTTGTCAGTCGTCAACTTCAATTGCAGTCCCGGCGTCAGCGGTTCGTGATAGCTGGCGGTCAGGTGTGATTGCTGATGCTGCGTGATAGCGCGGTTCAATTGTCCGTTTCCTTTGACGCTGCTACTTTGCGAAACGTCGTAGGCGAAGCTATCCGATTCATTCGAGTGCATGGGATTGCTGAACTGGCTGTTCTGCGTTACCGACGCCGTAAAATCAGCCAGACCTGTGAGCAGACTGTGATCTTCCGCGTTCAGCTTGAAGACTCCGGGCATGCCGGCTTGCTGCTGCGACGCCGGATAGTTGCTGTTCATCTGCGAAAACGCATCCTTGAACATGCCCATCAGCGACGCATCGCCATGTCCGCGCGTCTGTTCGTAGTCGAATTGCTTGAGGTAACCGGCGATTGCCTGTGCCTGCTGTTTAGCAGTGCCGATGATGGCGGGATTGGACAGATCGACGGCGACCTTCATGGCGCCCATCGGCCCGCTTGAATTGACCGAGCGCGTCTTACTGTCGGCATGGAAATCGATGATCTGGCTGTCGCCGTTCACCTTGACGCTCGCATGCAGATCAACCGATGCCAGCACCGTGGTGTCGAACTGAGTCAGGCCCGTCAGATCCATGTGTGGCGGATTCGCGGTCAAACCGTCAATGGCCTTCTGAAAAGCGCCGGAAAGCTTGGACAAGGCCTCGCGATCACTATCGCTCAACGTGCCCTTGGTGACCTTTACGTCGACGGCCAGGCCGGTGTCGGTGCTACCCAGCGTCAACTCCACCTGCGCTCCGCCGACGGTCTGGATGCTCAGGCTGATCTGATTGTCCGGGGTCTTGTGCAGTTGCGACTGCATCGTTGTTTCCAACGCATTGCCCGGTGCCATGCCGGATGCAAACTGCATTACCGATTGCGAGAATCCGGTCGACTCGGTATCAAAACGTCCCAGCAAGGCAGCGCCGATATCCTTGAATCGCAGCGCCAACGTAGAAGCGTTATTGTTCGCCCCCATCAGCTTGCTGACGGCATCGCTGGACGTGTTCTCCCAAACCGGCGGCTCCGGTGGTTTGGCGGTAGGCAAGGTATAAACCTGCGCGCTGCCACCGGACTGGCCGAGTGTCACCGTGGTGAAGGACTGGGCGGCGTTCTGAGCAGAAGAGCTGCCGGCCGCCGTTGCGGTTTTGTTTGTCTGTACCGATGGCGATACGGCGGGGCTCGATGTCCCCAGCGAAGACACGTTTGTCATAGTGGCAATCTAAAGGGCGACGAGCACATCACTCCTCGCTAGCTGCTTTACGGTAGTTTTCTCGAAATCTTTACAAGTCTTTGCAAATCGCCGGTTGTTTTTTGAGACGAGCCGCTACGGCTCTGGTTCAAAAAACACCTCAAAGAACAAAGTTGGACGCGATGAAAGGCCATCTTTTGATCCAGATCAAAGACCGGCCAGATACCCTTGCCCATATCGCCAATAGACCTTCTGCCTGCGCTATATTGGATAAAACAATTATCTGTGTGCGCGTCCGTACGTTCGGCACGTTCACGCGTCCACACGCCTCCATGCCATGAGCAATCCTCAAGTGATTCAGCGATCCGCCAGTCTCCAACCCATGAAAACCAGCTGTGCCAACTGCAGCATGCATCAGCTGTGTTTGCCGATGGGACTCGACAATGCCGACATGGACCGTCTCGACCAGATCATCGGACGGCGTCGCCGTGTCGCCCGGGGCGAGAGCTTATATCGCATGGATGACCCGTTCAGCAGTCTGTACGCCATCCGCCTCGGCCATTTCAAAACCTATCAGCTCAATCCGGCAGGCGAACAGCAGATCACCGGTTTTCAAATGGCGGGCGAGCTGATGGGCATGGACGCCATCAGCTCCGACAAGCATCACTGCAACGTCGCCGCGCTGGAGGACAGCGAGGTATGCGAGATTCCGTTTCATCGGCTGGAAGAGTTGTTCGGCGTGATCCCGACGCTATTGCGGCACTTTCATCGCATCATGAGCCAGGAAATCACACGCGAGCAAAATGCCATGCTCTTGCTCGGCAATATGCGCGCGGAGCAACGCTTTGCGGCCTTCCTCGTCAATCTGTCTTCGCGTTATGCGGCGCGCGGTTATTCGTCGACCAGCTTCCAGCTGCGCATGTCGCGCGAAGATATCGGCAACTATCTCGGTCTGACGATAGAGAGCATCAGTCGCCTGGTATCGCGTTTTCGCAAGCTGGGCTGGCTCGGCGTCGACAAACGCGAGATTGAACTGCTGGATCCGGAGCGACTCAAGGCGCTTGCGGCCGGCGCTGAAACCTGCCCCATGACCTAGGCCCGGTTCAGTTGGCCGTGAATAAATCACCGTCGGCCTGACGAAAGTCAGAATCCGGCGTCGTATCAAGCATGGTCACGACACGGGATCCCAGCTTTCGCTGGGATGACAGCAATAGAAAGATCCTGCACAGCATCAGATAGTGCTTGAATAGCGTTGCGGCTGAGTCTGCTGCAGCAGCGCGTTCTGCAAGTGGCGGTCAAACACCATGCAGATATTGCGGATCAGCAGGCGTCCCTTGATCGTCACGGTGATCCATTCATCGTCGATGATCACCAGACCGTCCCGCTCCAGGCGACGCAGGTTTTCTAGTTCACTCTCGAAATAATCGCCAAACGTGATCGGGTACGCCGTCTCGATGGACGCGATCGACAACTCAAAATTGCACATCAGCCGCTGAATGATCAGCCGGCGCAGTACGTCGTCCATGTTGAGGCGGATGCCACGCACGATGGGCAGCTCGTTCTTGTCGATGGCATCGTAGTACTCCTCCAGCGTCTTCACGTTCTGGCTGTAGGTTGATGCGACAGAGCTGATTGCTGACACACCGCAGGCCACCATGTCGGACTCCGCGTGTGTGGAATAGCCCTGGAAGTTGCGGTGCAAACGTCCCTGCTGCTGGGCGATCGCGAGATCGTCATCCGGCAGCGCAAAATGGTCCATACCGATGTAGACATAACCGGCATCAGTCAGGCGCCGGATAGCCAATGCCAACATGTCCAGCCGCGCTTCAGCGCTTGGCAACTCTTGTACGTCGATGCGACGCTGCGGCTTGAAAACATGCGGCAGATGCGCGTAGTTGTAGAGAGAAATCCGGTCAGGTTCCGCGCGAATGACCTTGTTCAGCGTCTGCGCCATGCTGATGACATTTTGGCCCGGCAGGCCATAAATCAGATCAATGCTGATTGAACGATAGTGGGCCTCGCGTGCCGCGCGGATGATATCCAGCGTCATGGTTTCCGGCTGAAGCCGATTGACGGCCCTTTGGACGACCGTATCGAAATCCTGTACGCCCAGACTGAGCCGGTTGAAACCTTGCTTTCGCAGGCTGACGACGCGTTCGGCAGATACGGTACGCGGATCAACCTCGATGGAATACTCACCCGTTTCATCGTCGGCAAAGCGGAACCAGCGCTGCAGATGCGTCATCAGATCCGCCATTTGGGCGTCAGAGATATAGGTTGGCGTGCCACCGCCCAGATGTAATTGTTCGACCTGATTCATGCCGTCGAACAACCTGCCCTGCATTTCAATCTCGTGCTTGAGATAGCTCAGATAGGTCGCCGCCTTGTCGCGATTCTTGGTGATGATCTTGTTGCAGGCGCAGTAGTAGCAGATGTTTTCGCAGAACGGGATGTGGACGTAGAGCGACAAGGGATTACGGCTGCCGCGCGTACGCATGCCCGCCACCGCCTGCAGATAGTCGCGATAGCCGAAGTCCTCGCTAAAGCGGTCAGCAGTCGGATAAGACGTATATCTTGGCCCGGACTGGCTCAGCTTGCGCACCATTTGCGCGTCGAATTCGACAGATGGTTCAGCGACCATCGGCATTGCGGATACCACCATGTTTTTAGCTCCAGAGGCGACCGCGAAATGTTAGGTACTGCTGGGTTGCCGTATCGAAGTAACACGGCAAGCGGCCCGATCACGGCAAGTCTAAAGACCTCCTCTGTCCACGATCTTGACCTATATCAAAAGGCGGTCAAACGTGGGCGAATCGGGCAGTAATAGCCGCCGGATGTGGTTTTCAGCAGAATTGTTTGCTGCATTGCAAAGCGCTTCTTTTTATTTTTTGATCGACATCAAATCCCCTGTCCGGCATCACGCGTACATTTCGCTGCATTGCAAACTTCAATCGCAAACTTTATTCACAACAAGGCGCCTTCATCGAGAGAAAGCGCGGGGAAATTATCATGAAAAAGATCGCAATGCTGTTGGCGCTTGCCGGCGCCATGACTGCCTCATCCTTTGCTGCAGCACAGGAAAGCCCTTGGCTGGTGCGTGTGCGCGCCGTCAATATCAGCCCGGAAAACAAATCCGATCCGGTTGGTGGCGTCGGTGCATCGGATCGCCTGAGCGTCAGCTCCAAGACCATTCCTGAAGTCGACATCAGCTATTTCTTTACGCCCAACTGGGCGGCGGAACTGATCCTGACGTATCCGCAAAAACATGACGTCAAGCTCGACGGCAATACCATCGGCAGCTTCAAGCACCTGCCGCCGACGCTGCTGGCGCAATATCACTTCACGCCCTCTTCGCCCATCAGCCCCTATGTCGGTGCCGGTATCAACTACACGCGCATTTCCGACGTCAATCTGCTCAACGGCGGTGCGCGTCTGGAGAATCACAGCATCGGCGGTGCTCTGCAGGCCGGTGTGGATTTCAAGCTGGATAGCCATTGGCTGATCAACTTTGACGTGAAGAAAGTACAGATCCGCAGCGATGTGCTGGCGGCCGACGGCAGCAAGCTGAGCACGGTGAAGATTGATCCGTGGCTGATCGGTGTTGGTGTTGGCTACCGTTTCTGAGCGAAACGCTTGAGTAGTCATATGCGCGCCACCTGAATCCGGTGGCGCCATCTTGCAACTCGCTAGAACAACACCACAACAACGTTTTAAGGTTTTGTCTCATGCCGCATCTTGTTTCCAAATTGACGCCGCTTACTCCCGTTTCCCCTCATGGCCCCATGCCACATCGGAAAATCATCCGCTCTTGGCTGGAACCCATCGTCGCACGCAGCACACCACTTGCCATCGCGTTGGTGCTGCTGGATTTCTGCCTGTTCGGCTTGTCGCTGACGGCGACGGTATGGGTATCCAATCTGATCGCCAAGGTGCTGCTGGGCATGCTGACCGGCTTCATTATCGGCCGTCTGTTCATCCTCGGCCATGACGCGTGCCACCAGAGCTTCACTTCCAATCGCCGCCTCAACACCTGGCTTGGCCGTCTTGTCTTCATGCCGTCGCTGACACCCTACAGTCTGTGGGCGGTCGGCCATAACGTCGTGCATCACGGCTACACCAATCTGAAAGGTTTTGACTTCGTCTGGCAGCCGCATTCTCTCCAGGAGTTTCAGGCGCTGCCGCGCTGGCGTCAGAAGCTGGAACGCCTCTATCGCAGCGGCTGGGCGCCGTGGCTGTATTACACGGTGGATATGTGGTGGAAGAAGATGTACTTCCCGTCGCGCAAACAAATGCCGACGCGACGCGCCGAGTTTATCTGGGATGGCGTGCTGGTCAGCGCAGCGGCGGCGGTCTGGATAGCCGGACTAGGATGGGCGTCACAGGCAAGCGGTCAGTCGTTCTGGACATTACTGCTGACGGCTTTCGTAGTGCCGGTACTGTTCTGGAAAGCCATGATCGGTTTCGTCGTCTACGTGCATCACACGCACGCCGACGTTGCCTGGTACAAGGATAAATCGGAATGGGCGGCGGCACAGCCTTTCGTCTCGACGACGGTACATCTGACCTTCCGTCACGGGATTGGCTCAGCCTTGCATCACATCATGGAACACACCGCACATCACGTCGACATGAGCGTGCCGCTGTATCGCCTGAAGAAGGCGCAAAAAATGCTGGAAACCATGCTGCCGGGCCGCATCGTGATCCAACAGTTTTCCTGGCGCTGGTATTTCGATACGGCGCGGCGCTGCAAGCTGTATGACTTCGATCGTTTGTGCTGGACGGATTTCAAGGGCCGTCCGACAAGTACCCCTTTAAGAGTAGTTGTGGAAGCGGCTTAGGGCTTGTTCGTCCCATACGCGAACAGGCCTCGCAATCGAAGGCCTAAGCCGCCTTTGCTGTCGCCTTGCTCTTTGCTGTACGGGGCTTGGCGGCAGCTTTTTTTACTGTTGCCGGTTTTGCTTTTGCCGTCACTGCTGCAGGCTTCTTGACCGGAGGTTTGGCCGCCGTCTTGGTTACTACCTTAGCCACGACTTTTGCAGCTGGTTTTGCAGCCACCTTCGCCACCTTCGGCTCAGGCTTCTCCAATGCGTCGGTCAGCTTGCGCGCCAGACCGATCACGCGTTGCGGGTCGACACCCAGCGTATCGATCAGGAACTCGATAATTTCCGAACGTGGATTCGCCAGCGTCGGCTCGATCATCATCACCGCTGCCGACACCGCCAACGCACGTTCACGGGTCGCGGTATCGGGCAGTAATTGTTCCAGTGCATTCAAGGCTTCAATCGGCGCCACGGCAGTAATGCGCGCCTGCTCTTTCAACAACTGCACCCAATTGGTCTTGGCAGAAACGCTGGAGTGCATGCTCGGCAACTGCGCCAGCAGACGCGCCAGACGCAGACTACGACGTTCAAAGGCGCCGATGGATATCATCCCGGCGACCACAATGCGGCAAACCGCTTCGGCGAACCCGCCTTCGGCAATGTGGGCCAACGCGGATTCACGATAGCTTTCCAACTCACGCAAGGCGCGTGCATGCGCCACGTCTGCATCCGGTTCTTGCGGCTTGAGCCAGGCGCCAAGGCCTTCAGGGCCGAACACCTGACGAGTCGTCTTGACTGTGCGCGCATCGCGGCGGTCACGATAGGCATTGAGCTCATCAGTGATCTGTTCCGCCATCTTCTTTTCGAACTGCTTGAGCGGATGATCGTTGTCGACCGTGACGCGATTGGCGCGTGCTTCTGCAGCCTTTTGTCGGATGAACGGCGCCATGAAGAAACTGTCGGAAAACATCTGCCGCTGCATACGCAAGGGGCTGAGCTTGACCATGGTGTTGGCGATTTCTCGCGTCGCGGTCATCTTCACCCAAGGACGAACGTAGGTCTTGTAGAGGTTGGCGTTGAACTCCGACCATTGCGCGATGGTGGAGAACATCGCCTCTTCCTCGCGGCCTTCCGGATTGATCTTGCGTATGTCTTCCATGGTGCGATGCTGGTAGTGCACGGTGTAATCGCCCGGCTCCAACTCGTCCCAACGTTGTTCTTCTTTCCCAGCCTTGGCTTCCAGCTTCATCTCGTACAGGCCGGGCGGCAAGCTTTCGATGACGTCCAGCGAGGTCACCAGCTGATCGTGTTCCTTCAGCGCAATCGAGCCGCCAACGAAGATGCCCAGATGGCCGACGCTTTCGTGCAGCACATAGATGATGGTGCGACCCGCAGCGGCAATCGCGCGTTCGTCGCCCCAGGCATCGATGATCCAGTTCAGCGCTTGCGGCGGCGGTGTGATGTTGTCGCCCCAGGAGGCGAAGACCACGATCGGCGAGGTAATGTCGCGCAGGTTGATCGCCTTGTCGCCGGCCATCATGGTGCCGCGCGCGAGCTTGTTGCCGACGAACAGGTTCTCGACGATGGATTCGATTTCACTACCGGTCATACGGAAATAGCCGCCCCACCAGCGTTCGAACTCAAGGAAGCGTTCGGCTTCTGTGTCAACGTTGGACCAGAGGTTGTAATACTTGCTCCACAGCGTGTTGGCAGGATTGAGTTTCTCGAAATTCTCGACCAGATGAGCACCGTCAAAACGGTCTGCGCCCATGTCGCTGGTCATCGATGCCAACCAGGAACCGCCCAGCGACGCACCGCTGTAGCGCATCGGGTTGAGTGTCGAGCTGCCCGCCCAGTAGGACACCGGCGCACCCACAATCATCAGCGGCCCAAACAAGTCCGGACGGCGCGCATTCAGGGCCATCATCGCCCAGCCGGCCTGGCAATTGCCGATGACCACCGGTTTGGCGGTGCATTGCGGATGACGCTTGATGACTTCTTCGAGGAACAGCGCTTCGGTATCCATGACGGTCAGCAGCGTCTGACCATCTTCCGGCTCGGGGCGGAAGGTCACAAAATACACCGTGTGCCCGGCGCGCATGGCCATGCCCACTTCCGAATCGAACTTGAAACCGCCGATGCCCGGACCATGTCCGGCGCGCGGATCGACCACCATTACCGGACGCGCATCCGCCTTGACCGGCATGTTGGCAGGCGGCTGCAAACGCAGCAAGGCGTAATTGCAGGGATTGGGCAGATCATGGCCATCCATGACCACCTCGTGCTCAAACTTCAGCAGCGGCGGCGTGCCCTGGTCGAGATGTTCCAGATAGTTGTTGCCGCGATCAAGCAAGGTATCGAGGAAAAGATACGTACGCTGCATGGCGTCCGTCAGATAGGCATTGACGTCGCCCAGTTGCGGAAAAACGGAAGCAGAAGCGGCTTGCGGCGCGGTTTCCTCGGTTTGCCCAGGTTTCTTACGCGTTGCCATGGATCCACTCCTTAGATGGTGGTGTGACGATTTATACAACGATCAGGAACATCATACCGAGAAAGATGAGATTAAATTCTCTGATCTCTGCGACAATAAAACCGCAATTCTTTGAATTGAGTGTACGCAAAATTTGTGAAGTCGTAGTTACCGATTTGATGCAAAGTTGGCAAAAAGGGGAACACCGCATGGAACTGAAGAGTCTGGTCGATCAGCCCAACAAGCTGCCCACTGTCCCCAAAGTCGTACAGCAGCTCATTGAGAGCTTCAATTCGGAAGACATCTCCGCCACGGAGATCGCCCATCTCATCGCCAGCGATCCGGCCTTGAGCGCCAAATTATTGCGCCTGGCCAATTCCGCCTACTTCCATGTATCTCGCACCGTCGGCACTGTCGACGACGCACTGCGCATGCTCGGCTTCGTGATGGTGCGCAACCTGGTGCTGGGCAACGGCATGGTCGCCGCTTTCAAGAACACCAAGGGTATGGATTTGCAGCAGTTCTGGCGCTACAACCTCTACACCGCCTGCGCGAGTCGCTGGCTGGCGCACAAGGGTGGCGACAACGGCGATGCCGTATTCACACTGGGCATGATGCACGGTATCGGCCAGTTGCAGATGCATGCCGTCGCACCGGCAGAGATGGCGCCGCTGGACAAGCAATTGAATGTCCTCGATGCCGGTCGCGCCGCATTGGAAAAAGAAAAACTCAGCTTTCACTATGCTGAAGTCTCGGCCGAACTGGCGAAGATCTGGAATTTCCCGGAAAACCTGAGCACCGCCCTGCAAGACGTCCCTGATCCGCTTTCGCCAAGCACGTTCAGCAAATCCGCCGCCTGGGTTCACCTCGGTGCCTGGCGTGCCCGGGCCGAAGTACTGGAACTCAGCGATGACGAAATCGTAGCAAGTTACCCGACTGCGGTTGCCAAGAAACTGGGTGTCGATGCCAGCTGGATGCCGGCATTGGTGGCGCATGCCAAGGATCGGGCTGATCGTGCCATGCCGGCATTAAAGGAATTGACTGAAGGTTTGGACGCAATGTTGGAATAATCCCAAACGGGCCCTTGCTGGTTCGATGGCGATGCCCCGTTTTGTGAAGGACTTCCTACCGGTCATTGCACGCTTTCCTACGCCCCGAGAACATAGCGTCATCACATACGTGTTACTGTATGTCGATAGCTGTCAGCATCACCGCATTCCCCGCTTTTGCAACACTGCAAATCTCTTACCCTTCCGACCGGCACAGTGTAGTTGCGATGTTCCGGCATGTATCTGAACATCTCGTGTGAAGGGCTCTCGATTTATTCTTTCATCATTACCTGTGAACACGGGGGCAATCTTATTCCCGCGCCTTACGATGCCCTGTTTCGCGACGAGCGGGCTTTGCTTGACTCTCACCGTGGCTACGATGCGGGTGCGTTGCTGATGGCGCAAAAGCTGGCGACGGCCTTCGACGGTGCGCTTGTGACTGCCACTGTGAGCCGTTTGCTGGTCGACCTCAATCGTTCTATCGGTCATCCGCGTCTTTTTTCGACGACAACACGCCGTTTATCACCGGCGATACGTGAGGAAATTCTGGCGCACTACTATCGCCCTTATCGTACGAAGGTCGAAGCGCTGGTCAGGCAAGCCGTCTCTGCGGGGAAGCGCGTCATTCACATCTCTTCACACAGTTTTACGCCTGAACTGGACGGCAAAGTACGCAGCGCCGATGTTGGTTTGCTCTATCACCCCGGTCGGGATGGTGAAGTGAAACTGTGCGCACAGTGGCAATCGACGTTGGCCGCAGCCGCACCGGCACTGCGCGTGCGCCGTAATTATCCTTATGCAGGCAAAGGGGATGGTTTGACTGCTTACTTGCGCACCCACTTCTCGCCGTCTGCGTATATCGGGATCGAGCTGGAGGTTAATCAGCATATCGTGCAGGCAGATGCGGCGCAGTGGACGGCGCTGGGCGCCTTGCTGCCGGATAGCTTGCGCACGGCATGTGCGCAGTATGCAAAATAAGTGTCCCATGCGTTTCCAGCCGCAGAATCTTTGCCTTCTTTCAGTTTTTCAACCTCAGCCGTTGTAGTTGCGCCCTGCGTTTTGCAGTCGCCTTTGCAATAGATTGAACACCGGAACCCGCCATGAAAATCCATATCGGTTTTGAAATGATCTACGATTGCCCGAAGCCCACGCCCATGATCTTCAATCTGAATGTCCACTTCACGCGGGTATCGGATCTGGTGAGCCGCGACGATCTGATGTTCGATCCGCCGGTGCCGAGAACGGCTTACCGCGACAGCTTCGGCAATTGGTGTACGCGCATCGTCGCCCCGCAAGGTCGCATGCGCATCTCTGCCGATGCCATCGTCAACGACAGCGGCATTCCCGATGTGCTCTCGCCGCAGGCGCGGCAGCTCGCCGTACAAGACCTGCCGGAAGAGCCGTTGTTGTTCTTGCTGGGCAGCCGCTACTGCGAAACCGACCGCCTGTCGGAAACCGCCTGGCAGCTCTTTGAACATACGCCCACCGGCTGGGGACGGGTGCAGGCGATCTGCGACTACGTCCATCAGCACATTACTTTCGGCTATGAAAACGCGCGCATGACGCGCACGGCACTGGAAGCGTTTCAGGAAAAAGTCGGCGTCTGCCGCGACTACGCCCATCTGGCAGTCGCTTTTTGCCGCTGCATGAATATTCCGGCGCGCTATTGCACCGGCTATCTGGGCGATATCGGCACACCGCCGCCGCATGGCACGATGGATTTTGCGGCGTGGTTTGAGGTCTTTCTGGACGGCAGCTGGCACACCTTTGACGCCCGCAACAATACGCCGCGCATCGGTAGAGTATTGATTGCCCGCGGCCGCGATGCCGCCGATGTGGCACTCAACAACACTTTCGGCCCTAATACCTTGAGCAAATTCAAGGTCTGGACGGATGAAATCACCTAGGACTTGCTTGCTTTTTTGATAAAAACCTACCGATTAGTATTTATTAAGGAATCCCCCGATATTCTTTCTGTACGAGCGTGCCAAAATGAACTCATGAACACTCGGTAAGCGAAACGCAATGTTCGGACCGTATTCCGTTGTCGGTGTGTTCATGGGCTCCCCACAAGGTGAGCCTCCATTGAGACCCAATCTTTGTGAAGGTGACGAGCATGCAACAATCCGACATCCTGCTGGTGGACGACAGCTCGGAAGTGGCTGAACTGACCAAGTACGCGATTCTGCGTAAGAAACTCACCGAAAAGTGGGAATGGTTCAGCGATGCCGAGGATGCTTCCGATGTGCTGTTTCGCCATGAATACACGGCGCGGCGCGATCTGCACCCTTTCCTTATCCTGCTGGATCTGCATATGCCGCGCCTGAGCGGACATGATCTGCTGCGCATGTTGAAGGGCAACAAGGCGACGTCGCATATCCCGGTAGTGATGTTTTCCACCTCGACCGATCGCGAAGACATCCGCAAGAGTTACGAACTGGGCGCCAACGGGTATCTGGTGAAGTCTACCGATGCGCGCACGCTGATGGATACGGTTACCGATGCGGTGTCGTATTGGACGACCCGCAATCTACCTGTGCGCTAGATGAAAACGTTCTCATGAGAATCGACTGCGCAAGCAAAAAGAGCCGCTCAACCAAGTTGATGCGGCTCTTTTTGCTTCAGCTTGCAGTGTGTTTATGACAATGAAGCGCTTTCCCTGCCCTCCACGCCGTTACCAGTCTTGGCGGCAGCCGGTTTGATGCCGGATGTATTGCTTCCCGAAGCCTCTTCCAGCTCTTTTGCCTTGATCTTCTGGCGTACGCGCGCCTGGCGTTTGCGGAACCAGATGATCACGCCTGTGACGCTGAGCATGGCAACCAGCGCACCCATGAAGGAGATGAAGATGCGACCCGGCAGGCCCAGAATACGGCCGGAATGCAATGGGAATTGCGCCTGGATAAACAGATCGCCTGCACTGCCGGTGCCCGGGACGCGCGCGCCTTCCGGCTTGCCCGTAGCAGAATCAAAATAGAGCCAGGCATTACCCAAACCAACGTCGCCGTGATCATTGCCGGGGACGAAGAAGCCGACGCCATACAGGCCAAACATCGATGAATAGAATACGCCGCCGGCCGGCACGTCAAAGCCGCGGCGCCGTCCTTCTTCGGTGGCCAGTTGAACAACGCGCTCACGCGTGATCTTCGGCTCCACGACCTTCTCCGGTGCGACCGGGGTACGTGTGTCGAATGCGGTCGGCGTGACGGTGGAGAACACTTTGATGATCGGCTGCATGACCTGCAGGTTGAGATTCATTGAGACTGAGGTCACTGCCAGTACCAGCAGCAAGCCCCACACCCAGACGCCGCCGGAACGATGCAGGTCGAAGTTGAGCTTGTGGCCACCGTCTTTCCAGCGGAAAGCGAAAGATTTGCGCCAGCTCTTCCAGTTAGGGAAAGACAGCCACAGTGCGATAAAGCAATCCAGTGCCCAGACGATACCGATGATGCCCATGAGCCAGATACCGGTTTCGATGCCGCCGACGTCGGGCAGGTGCATGGTGTAGTGCAGTTTGTAGAGAAAAGGCAGCAGGTTCTCGCGGCTGACCGAGATGGCGCCCCACATGCGACGCCCCTGGATCTCGGCGGTAATCGGATCAACAGCGATCTGGTTGTAATCGAGCGTGTACGGCTTGCCCGTTGCGGGATCAAGACGTGGCTCGATCATCATGGGGATGGTATGGCCGGGTTCACTCTCGGTCAGGACATAGGTAACGCGCAGCTTAGGTTCTTTTGCTTCGACAATATTGGCCAGTTCGAGGCCCGGCTTTGGGGTGCCGACAATGCCTTGCTCTGCACTATTGGCATGAAACAGCGTCGGATTGAGCATCGCGTCAAGTTCATGATCCCAGGAAATGATCGCGCCGGTAGCGCCTGAAATGAACAGGAACACCGCGACGCCAAGGCCGAACCAACGATGTAAAAGGACAAGAACTGCACGCATAAAGTCACTTCAAAAAAAACGCCAAGGCGGTCTTGTCCGAGTTGGGACAAGACCGCCGGCAGGTTCAGCTCATGTCGAGCTATTCAGACCAACTCAGACCGGATGCAAAGCAATCAGAAATCCACTTTGGCACTCAGACTGAAGGTGCGTGGATCGCCAGGTTTGATCCAGTTTTCATACTGGTATTCCCAGTAATGCTTGTCCGTCAGATTGTTGATCGCCGCGCGGAAAGTCGTATCGTATTTTCCGATGCGGGTCGTGTAATTGGCGCCCACATTAAACAGCGTATAGCCGGCCAATTTAATATCGTTGGCGGCGCGCAGCATGGTTGTACCGGTGTACTTGGTATCTGCCGAGAGCTTCAGGCCACTCAGCTGAGGCACCTGGTACGTCACCTGACCGGCGGCGACAAAGTCAGGCGCACCGGCAACACGGTTGCCATTATAAGTGAGTCCTTTGCTGTATTTGGTATCGAGAAACATCAGATTGCTCGATACCTGCCAGTCGTGTCCCAGCTTGGTCGCCGCCCCCAATTCCAACCCTTGATAGGTGGACCGGCCGTCTTGTACCAGTGCCTGGGTCGTCGTATTGGTGTATTCCGACGCGCGCTCGATGCGGAACAAGGCCGCCGTGGCGCTCCAGCGCTGTTGATCGGTTTTGACGCCGAACTCGTATTGCTTGCTGGTCAGCGGATTGAGCGTGGTGCCGTAGTTGGAGTTGGTGATAGTCGGTGCGCCGCCCTGCTCCAGCGATTCAACGTAGCTGGTGTAGATCGTCGTACCCGGCTCCGGTTTGAACATCAGCGCCACGGTCGGCGTGATCACGCCGTCTTTCTTGTACTGCGCGGTGCGTGTGCCGAGGGCACTGTAGCTGTTTTGCTCGAAGTTGGTATAACGGGCGCCGGCCAGCAGCGACCATTGATCGGAGAACTTCAGCGTGTCGCTGGCAAACAGCGCCTGCTGCGTGATATCGCCCGCGTGATACGTGTTCAGGTAGGTTGCGCTGTAATAGTTGTTCGGATTTTGCTGATACAGATTACCGCTGCCCAGCGATTGATAGAAGCTCGCGACGCTGTAGTCGTTGACCTGCTTTTGCCAGGAAGCGCCGAACACCAGTTGATGATCAATGAAACCGGTTTTCGCCTTGCCCTCAACCATGGCTTGCCATTGGTCGAAGGTATGGCCTTCACGCGTATCCGAGCGATAGTCGTTAGCGTAGTCGCCGGCCAGATTGCTCAGGTACAGCGAGGATTCGTTGCGGCTGCGCTTGGAAGTGCTGTGGCTGTAGTAGACGCTGGCCTTCCAGTCCGGATTGATCACGTAGTTCAACCCGGTGGAAACCATCTGGAAGTTGGTGTTCAGATGCTGACCTTGCCCCAGCAACTTCTGGTCGTCGCTGCTGGGTACGCGCGGCAATTGCGACAGCGTGTAGCTACCAGCATAGATAGACGGCGTCTGGTTCTCAGAATTGCGGTTCTGGTAGAAGGCCTGAAAATCCCAGATCAGATCGCGCGTCAGGCGCGCATCCAGCGCCAGCGAAACGGAATCGCGCGTGATGTGACCGTCGTTGAAGGTCTGGCCCTGCTCGTGTGTCGCGTTCAGACGATAGCCAAACATCTTGTCGTTGCCGAAACGTCCGCCCAGATCAACGTGCTCGCTCCAGATGTTGTTGGACTTGTAGCCGACTTCGATGCTGCGCACTGGTTCTTCAGTCGGGCGTTTGGTGACGTAATTGATCAGGCCGCCTGGCGAGCCGAAGCCGTACATGTAGCCGGAAGATCCCTTCAGCAACTCGATTTGCTCGAAATGCTCGTAGGGCAAGGTGATGGCGTAGGTCAGAAAAGGCTTGCCGTCGATACGGTACGCATTCTGCCAATCCAGCGCCAGGCCGCGCACGGTGACGTAGCTGGCCCAACTGCTATAGCCGCCGCTGTTATCGGTGACCGAGGCGTCGAGGGCAAAGACGTCGCCCAGCTTGGTCACCTGGCGCTCGGCCAGATCTTCGGACTTGATCACCGCCATCGAAAACGGCGTATCCAGTTGCGAACGGGTGCCGAGCGCCCCACTGGTGACGCGTTCATTCAAGTGCAGCGTGTTGTCGGCGGCTGCCGTGACGCTTACTGCGGGCAAGGTGCTTGCACTGCTACGGCTGTCCTGCTGGATGGGCGCGACGAGCACATACCCGACGTCAGTCTTGCGCATGTCGAATCCCGTATCGCGCAACAACACGCGAAAGCCATCGTCCACGCTGTAAGTACCTTGCAGTCCTTGCGTGCGCTTGCCCTGCACTTTGTTCGCATCGATCGCGATGGAAATACCCGATTGCTGGGCATAACGGTTCAGTGCCTCGCCCAGCGGGCCGGCGGGAATATCGTAAGAGACCGTCTGCGCGGCTACCTGTGCATAGGCTTGGCTGCCGATGCTGCTCATCAAGGCGGCGGACAGCGCCAGCCGGACGGCAAATGCCAGTGGCTTCAAATTCAGTCTGGAGGTAGATGCAGATGCGGTCGAAGCGGAATGCGTGAAACGTCGGGACTGCATGATGGAGACTCTCTTTTCGTTGGTCATACTCCCTTGACGCACGACAAACAAAAAGCGGAACCGGTTTCTGAAAATATTTTTGCCGCATGGAGTGCTTCCTGGCCTTGGCGCAGATCAAGGCTGCACCGCTGTATGTGTTGCATCCACCCGCACCAGATACGGCGACAGCATGCGGATGCGCAACGCCGGAAAGCTGTTGCCGAGCAATTGCAAGGCACGCCCGGTGTCATCCAGCGGCAAAACAGCCGAAACCTTGATGCCTTCCAGGGCGGCGCGGTCGTAGCTGATCGCGCCAGGTCGATATCGATCCAAAGCGTCGAGGACGTCCGGGAGACTTTGCCCCTGCACCACCAACTGATGGAATTTCCAGGCGTCGGCGACGCTGCGGGCATCGATCTGTTCGATAGTGCCGATGCCTTCAGCAGTCATTCGTATGCGCTGGCCGGCGCTGACGATCGTCGGTTCCTCTTCTGCGGCATGCTTCGCCGAACGGACTTCCACGCGCGACTCCAGCATGCTCAGGATTGTTGCATCGGCCTCACGGCTGACGACAAAGCGCGTGCCAAGCGCGCGGATGCTGCCTTGATCTGTTTCCACGACAAACGGCCTGCCCGGATCTTTGGCGACATCGATCAGGATTTCACCTTGTACCAATTCCAGAGCGCGTCGTTTGGCGTCGTAGTGCAGATTCACCGCACTGGCACTGTTGAGTGTGATACGCGTACCGTCTTCGAGGACGCGGGTCTCCCACTTGCCGGTGGCGCTGCGCATGTCAGCCATCAGGTAATGGGGTGGATATATCTTGGTAACGACCCAAGCCGGAACCGAGACGCAAAGTGCAAAGAACAATGCTGACGTAACGCGTTTGGCGCGGCTGCGGCGCGTTCCAGTTGTACATTGGACGTCTTTTTGAGTACGGCTGGCGAAAACAGCATTCAGCGCCGCACGTGCAGGCCGCGCTTTGCTGTTGCTGTTGTTGCCGCCGTCATTGCCGTTGCCACGCATATGCCGGACTTTACCGATGAAGTCCAGCAGCCGTTCCGCCATGGCGGCGTGGCGTGCATCGGCTTTCTTCCAAACCTCAAAGCCGCGCTGTGCGGCTTCGCGCTCACCGGCATCATCTGCACTCAGTTGGACGATCCATTGCGCGGCTTGCTCGGTGATGCTGTCCGTGCTTGCGGAAGAAGAATCCGGCGCATGCGTTGCGCACGCAGTTCCTGCAGCAGAATGCAGCGTCATGGTTGTGCCAACTGACATTTGACCAGCGCCTGGACCAGATACTTCTGCACCATGCGGGTGGACACACCCAATTGCGCCGCGACTTCTGCATGCGTCTGACCGTCAAGGTAGTGCAGCAGGAAAGCATTGCGCGCATTATCGGACACCTTCAGCAACGCGTTACTGATCTGCTCCAACGCTTCCACTGCCAGCAGAATTTCTTCCGGATCGGGATAGCTGGTGATGGTCTCCGCAGCCAAGGCGAGTTCAGAGAGATAGGCTTGTTCGATCAATTGCCGGCGCGCGCGATCCAGCATCAGGCGTTTTGCCGTGGTGGTGAGATAGGCGCGCGGTTCTTGCATACCGATCAAGGCATCGCGCGATGCGATGATCCGCAAAAAAGTGTCCTGCGTCACATCCGCCGCATTGTGCGCGCAGCCCAGCTTTTTGCGCAGCCAGCCATACAACCAGCCATGATGGCTGCTGTAGAGGTTGTGCATAGTATGCATATCGTGCTGAAGCGCGGATTGGGCCACGTTGGCGACTTTAAATAACAAAGACAATCAAATAATAATGCTTATCATTTTAATTCACATGAAGCTGACGACACAATCCCTCCGCGTGTAAAGATCCGCCACCAGAGCCACTTACCGGCCATTTTTAGTTATTTTCTTACCGTAATAGCAATTGCCATAAATAAAACTCTGCGGCTACGTCGCTCTTCAATCCGCAATCCATCGACATCTCCTTCGATTTAATCTATTTTCCTTTGCGCAATTCTTTTTGACGTCGATGCGAATTATTTTCATTTATAATTCTCCCCGGCAAAGCCAGCGCCCGATGTCTTCCGACTCGGCAGCCATGTCGCCCGACGCGAATCGAACCTGAACGCCTTGAACGCCGTCATCCATGTCCCGGAGACCACCACACCGCAGCAAGGGCGGTGCCGGACAGTTTTCATCAAATAAGAAAGACTAGGGAAGCCACTATGAAAGCGTCCACCCTGCGGACCTGGTATGCCATCCATCGCTGGACCAGCCTGATTTGCACCCTCAATCTGCTGGTGCTGTGCCTGACCGGCCTGCTGCTGATTTTTCACGACGACATCGATGATCTGCTCGGTCAGGGACACCCTGAACCGGCGCTGTCGCAAGCCACTGAAAAAGCCAAACCAACGGTGCAATCGTTGATCGATGTGGCGCAGGCAATGCACGCCGGGCAAGCCGCAAAATCGATTTTTTTCGGTGATGAAAATTTCGTCAATGTTCGCGTCGGCCCACCAGGAGACCCCAAGCTGGCCGTCGGCAAAAGCGTACAGTTCAACGGCGCCACGGGTGAGCGCAACAATACGGTGCCGGGCGAAACCGTCAGCGGCTTTATCCTCAAGCTGCATATCAATTTGTTCCTCGGCTTGCCCGGGCAATTGTTCATGGGCGTGATAGGTGTGATCTTCGTATTGAGTCTTGTCAGTGGGCTGATCTTGTATGCCCCCTTCATGCGCAAACTGGCCTTCGGCTTGCTACGTTTTGGTAAGACGACACGCGTTGTGAATGCCGATTTTCACAACCTGTTTGGCATCGTCGTGATGGTATGGGCGCTGGTGGTAGGACTCACCGGCACGTTTCTATCGTTCTCGCCGCTGATCCTGGGCTTGTGGCAAAAGACTGAGCTGAAACAGTTGATTGATACCCTGCCCGGCCCTGCACCATCGCATCTGGTGGCCGTGGACAAGGCGATCGACGCAGCAAAAACCGCCGTCCCCGGCAAAGACATCGCCTACGTGTTTTATCCAGGCACGGAATACTCGACCGGCCGCCACTACGGCGTCGTCTTGCGCGGGCATACCGAACTGGAAAAACGCGTCTTCACCATCGCCATGGTCGATGCGCAGAACGCCGATGTATCGGCAGTACGCGGCATGCCGTGGTATTTACAGGTACTGTTGTTGTCAGGCCCATTCCACTTTGGCAACTATGCCGGACGACCTCTGCAGATCCTGTGGGCCTTATTGACTATCATGACGGCGGGCGCGACCGTAACCGGCTTCGTGGTCTGGCTCAAGCGCCATCGGCGCGGCGCTTCTGCGAATGCGGCCACACCAGTTGAATCAGCATCATTGGAATTTAACGGAGAAAGAACATGAAGGGAACCTGGGGCATGCCGATCTTGCTCGGCGTCTTGTCGTTGGGCGGGTTGGCAGCAGGCATTTTCGGCGACGGTATCTGGGACTGGCTGTGCTGGATCGGCTTGGGCGTACCCGTGATCGTTGTTACGCGCCACATCTGGCGACAGTGGCGCGTTGCCCGAGTTTACTGATGGATTGTGAGTGATTGATTAGTTCGGTCCCGCGCCGAACAGATGCAATTGCGCGTATTGCAGCAACATGATGGTTTTACCGTCGGCGATCTCGCCCTCGGCAATCATCATCAGCGCCTGCTGAATCGGCACCTCCATCACTTCGATATCCTCGCCTTCCGCAACATTGCCGCCGCCCTCGCCTGCACGGTCATCACCGGCATATTCGCCGACAAAAAAGTGAAGCTTCTCAGTCACTGAGCCTGGACTCATGAACACTTCGAACACCTTGCGCACCTCACCCACGCGATAACCGGTTTCCTCCGCAACCTCCTCACGAATGCGCTGCTCGGGACTGGCATTGTCCAGCAAGCCGGCCGGCGTTTCGACCAAAAATCCGTCATGGCCGTCGCGATATGTCGGAAAACGGAATTGCCGGATCAGGATCACCGACCGCTTTTGCAGGTTGTACAGCAGGATGGTCGCGCCGTTGCCACGATCGTAAGTCTCGCGATTGAGGGTCTGCCAGACGCCGTCGGCGCGGCGATAGTCGAAGGTGGTTTTCTTCAGCAAATACCAATCGTCAGACAAGACCTCGACATTGCGGATGCGGACGCGCTCGTTTTCCATCTGTTTGCTCCTGTGCAGTGAATACGTGAATGCAGGCGTTGCCGTGTGCGGGAATATGCCTCCTTTATTTAAATTATCATGCAATATCGTGAAACATCAAGAATATTCGTGCAATAATTATCCAGTTAATTCACGAACTTGCACGTTTATGCACGTATTCTTGTACACTGCCACTCCTTGCTCCAATTGAATTCACCTGGAAATGCATGCTGACCAGCCAACGAAAAAAACATCTGCTTGATCTGCTGAGTCGCGACGGCCGCATTGTCGCCAAGCCCGTAAGCGAGCAACTGGAGGTGTCCGAAGACACCATCCGACGGGATTTACGTGAGCTGGCGAAGGAAGGTTTATTGCGGCGCGTGCATGGTGGCGCGTTGCCGATCACGCCACCGATGGTGATGTTCGCCAACCGTCAAGGCATCGAACCCGGTGCCAAGGCTGACATCGGCCGTGCTGCTGCGGCATTGGTGCAGCCTGGTCAGGTCGTATTCATTGACGGCGGCACGACTTGTGTCCAACTGGCGCGTCATCTCGCGCCTGATCTGCATGCGACCGTGGTCACGCACAGTCCGTCGATCGCAGTGGAATTGTCAACGCACGCCTACATCGACGTCATCATCATCGGCGGCAAGCTGTTCAAGCATTCGGTAGTGGCCATGGGCAGCAGCACCATTGGAGAAATCGCCAAAGTGCGCGCTGATCAATATTTCATGGGCGTATGCAGTCTGCATCCGCGTACCGGCATCACTTCGCTGGATTTTGAAGAAGCCGCAATCAAGCGCGCCTTCAGCCGGGCTGCCGCCGAAACCATCGTGCTGGCTTCCCCCGACAAGCTGGAAACGACTTCACCGTTCGAAATTGTCCCCCTGGACGAAGTCGGCCGTATCGTTGTCAATCGCGATACGGATCCCGAACTGATCGCACCTTATCAAGCGCAAGGCATCGAGATCACGCTGGCTTAAGTTCCGGATCCATCCGTTTTAGCGAGAAGCCCAGAAGCTGCGCTGCAACTCCACGATCTCATCGACCATGTCCGGCATCGGGCCGATCAGCTCGACCGGTTTCTGGCAATGGTCAAACACGTAGCGCGAATCCACGCTCATGGTCGGATTCTCCTTGTGGGCACCTGTTACGTCGAGCAACTGGCGCTCGGTCATCCCATACACCACCCGTCCGATATTGGCCCAGTACGCCGTACCGGCACACATGCAGCACGGCTCAACCGAGGTGTATAAGGTGCAGCTCCAGAGAAACTCAGGCGAGTAGTTCAACGCCGCAGTGCGCGCCAACACGGACTCGGCGTGATTGACCGTATCCACGTTGCATTGCTCCACCAGCACAGTCTCCTGATCGGGACCGACCAGGATTGCGCCGAAAGGATGGTGACCGATACTCACCGCGCGCTTGGCGACCTCGTTGGATCGATGCAAATGGCGGCGAATCTGATCCTGTGTCGGGCTCAAACCTTGCGCCGGAAAATCTGATGCTTGTTGCATGACATTGATCCTTTTCTCGTGTTTTTGAATAACGCTTCATTGATGTGAAGCAACTGCTATGCCACCTGCAAATCAGTACGGAATTACAAGATGCAAATTAACTAAAAATACATAAAAAATATTCGTATTTGTTTGAATAAAGTTAATTTCTATGCAATTCTAGAAAAGTGCATTCCTGCAGGAATGTGATGAAAAACTGCGATTCACACAGCGAGGAGACAACCATGAAATGGTTTTATAACTTAAAAATCGCTACCAAACTGATCTCGACTTTTTTGTCGATTATTGTGCTTGTTATTGGTCTGGGCATCTTCGCCATTGTCCAGCTCGACAAAGTCAATACAGCCTCGAGCGATATCGCAACCAACTGGTTACCATCCATACGCACACTGGCCCAACTCAAGTTTACCGCCGCCCGCGTCCGCAGCTTTGAGCAGCAGCATATCCTTGCATCCGAACCCAAGGAATTCGACGAGATAGAGCAGTCCGTCAACAAACAGATCGAGACCTTGCTTGCCTTGCGCAAGAAATATGAAGGTCAGATGACCGAACCGGCCGAACGTGCAGCGTTTCCAGAGGTATCAAAGGCCATCGATATTTTTGTCGGCGAGCATCCGAAGATCATCGCCCTGTCCCGTCAGAACAAGAACGAAGAAGCTCGCACCTTGCTCAAGGGAGACTCAACCAAAAACTATCGCCAGATGATCGATATGATCGACAAACTGGTCGAGGTCAATGATAACGGCTCGGAAGTCTCCAGCAAAACCGCCGACGACACCTACGCCAGCTCACGCATGTGGATCATCGGCATGCTGGTGGTCTGCGTGACACTTGCGCTGGCGCTGGCGATCTGGGTTGCACGTCTTATTTCGCAGCCGCTGGGCGAAGCCGTCAAGGTAGCCCGCCAGGTTGCCGACGGCGACCTGACTGCGGACATCCGGCAGAACAGCAATGACGAAACCGGACAATTGCTGGGGGCGCTGAAGCTGATGAACGACAATTTGCTGCGTATTGTCAGTAGCGTCCGCACCGGCACCGACACAATCTCGACGGCATCAAGCGAAATCGCCAGCGGCAACATGGACTTGTCGTCGCGCACCGAGCAACAGGCCGGCTCGCTGGAAGAAACCGCCTCGGCCATGGAAGAACTGACGTCGACCGTCAAACAGAATGCCGACAACGCGCGCCAGGCCAACCAACTTGCCGTATCTGCCTCGGAAGTGGCGGTTCAGGGCGGCAATGTCGTCGGTCAGGTGGTCAACACCATGGGTTCGATCAACGAGTCTTCGCGCAAGATTGTCGACATCATCAGCGTGATTGACGGTATCGCCTTCCAGACCAACATCCTGGCGCTGAACGCGGCAGTGGAAGCGGCTCGCGCCGGAGAACAAGGCCGTGGTTTTGCGGTCGTCGCCTCCGAAGTGCGTAGTCTGGCGCAGCGTTCTTCCGCTGCTGCGAAGGAGATCAAGACCTTGATCGATGACTCTGTCGCCAAGGTCGACGTCGGCAGCAGGCTGGTGGAGCAAGCCGGTACGACCATGGATGAGGTAGTGAGCAGCGTCAAACGCGTGACCGATATCGTCGGAGAAATTACGGCTGCCAGCCAGGAACAAAGTGTCGGCCTCGATGAAATCAACCGCGCCATTACGCAGATGGATGAGGTGACGCAACAAAATGCCGCGCTGGTGGAAGAAGCTGCTGCCGCGGCCCAGTCCTTGCAGGAGCAGGCCAGCAACCTGTCGCAGACGGTCAGCGTGTTCAAGCTGGATCGCAATGCCTTGTCCCAACCCAGCACACAGGTACATGCGGCTGCGCCCCTGAAGCGCACAATGAATATCACACCCAAGGCGGCCGCCCTGCCCGCCAGGACCAGCGTCAAATCCGCCGTACCGGCAACGGCGCCAAAGAAGTCCCTGACCAGCGAAGCACCGGCTCACGATGACGGCGGCTCATGGGAGCAGTTTTAAGACTGTAAGCTGCGCTACTTCAGCCCCAGGCGTTTTGCCATGCGGTTGAGGTTGGCGCGGTCAATACCCAGCTCGCGGGCGGTGGAAGCGACATTGCCACCATTGCGCGCCAGGCTGGCGCTGATCAGACGACGTTCGTAGGCGCTGACGGCATCACGCAGGCTGCTGCCGTTTTGCAGATCCAGCTCAGACTGGATCTGTTCTTCCTGCTCCGAGATCAGGGGCTTGACCTCATTGACCAGATCAAAATCTTCTGCCGCCAGCGTCAGGATGCGGGGACGTTCCGGCTGCTTTGCCAGCGCTTTGAGCGCAGTGCGCGCGATGACATGCTCCAGTTCACGCACATTGCCCGGCCAGCGATAACCAAGCAACACCTCCTGCGCGTCAGTGGCCAGGCGCAAGCTCAGCAAACCCAGCCGGAAACGGTTTTCTTCCAGGAAAAATCCGCTGATCAACAGAATATCGTGCCCACGTTCGCGCAACGGCGGCGCCAGCAATGGATAGACGCTTAACCGGTGGTAAAAGTCGGATCGGTAACGCCCTTGCCGCACCTCTTCTTCCAGATTGCGATTGGTCGCGGCAATGACTCGCACATCGACCTTATGCTCCTCATCCGATCCCACTCGCTGGATCTGTCCGCTCTGCAGCACGCGCAGCAGCTTGGCTTGCACCGCCAGCGACAGCTCGCCGACTTCATCGAGAAACAAGGTGCCGCCGTCGGCCAGCTCGAATTTTCCGCGCCGATCGCTGACGGCGCCGGAAAACGCACCACGCACGTGACCGAACAACTCGCTCTCCACCAGGGTTTCCGGCAAGGCGGCGCAATTGAGACTGATGATGGGTTTGCGCGCACGCGGCGAAGCGGCGTGGATGGCATTGGCGACCAGCTCTTTCCCGACGCCGGTTTCTCCGGTGATCAGCACGGTCATGTTGCTCGGCCCGGCCAGGCGGATTTCCTTCATCATTTTCTTGTGTGCCGGACTCTGGCCGATCAGCTCGCGCCGGCTCTGGTTTGCGGCCAGCCGATAGGCTTCGGCGCGTTGGCGCTCCTGCTCGCTGGTCTCTGCCAGATCGTGAATCCGTTCGGCGACATTGACAGTTGCCGCAGCCAGACTGGCGAAGGCTTGCAAAGACGCCGTATCGACCGAGTCGAAACGCCCTGCTCCCAACGCATCAAGCGTGAGCAATCCCCAGGGCCGACCATTCATGGTGATCTGGCACCCCATGCAATCGTGCACATGCAGTTCGCCGGAATGGGCTTCGACCAATCCGTCATAAGGATCCGGCAACGATGAGTTCGCCGGAAAGCGCGTCGGCGGCACGTTCGATAAGAGGATCCGAAACCGAGGGTGTTCGCTCACGCGAAAACGCCGGCCAAGGGTGTCACTGCTCAAGCCGTTGATGGCCAGCGGCACGAGCACTTCGCCATCAAGCCGCAACAAGGCCGCGGCGTCACACGGAAACAGCATGCGCAAGGTGTCGAGCAAGCGGCGATAGCGTTCACTGTCGTGCATCTCGCGCGACAAGTCGGCCATGAGGGGAATCAGCGCGTCCAGCAAGAGCTTTGGAGTCATTTTTACTCTTTTCGTGTCGATTTGACTCAGGTCAATTTGACTCGTCAAATTTCTAAGCAGCTGATTGTAAAGGATTTTTCATCTGGCATGGAGATTGTATAGAGGATAGGGACGAAATGATTTTTTGCAGCGACATTTCGATGTTTTTGCCGGTTGTCTCCGGCTAACCCATACAAAAAGAGGTTCTCCATGCTATCCGATGCTCACCGTGCCATCGTCAAGTCCACCGTTCCCCTGCTCGAAAGCGGCGGCGAAGCACTGACCACGCATTTCTACAAAATGCTGATGCGTGACTATCCCCAGGTCATCCCTTACTTCAATAAAGCGCACCAAGGCAGCGGCGATCAACAGCGTGCGCTGGCCAATGGTGTGCTGATGTATGCACGCCATATCGATCAGCTGGAGCAGCTCGGCGGCCTGGTCAGTACCATCGTCAACAAGCATGTCGCCTTGCAAATCCTGCCGGAGCATTATCCGATGGTCGGCGACTGCCTGCTGCGCGCCATCCGAGAAGTACTAGGCGCCGAGATCGCCACCGATCAGGTGATCGACGCCTGGGGCGCTGCCTACGGACAGCTGGCCGACATCCTGATCGGAGCTGAAGAAGGCATCTATAGCGCCAAAGAAACCGCCGACGGCGGCTGGCGCGGCATGCGCAAGTTCGTGGTCGTGCGCCGGGTCGACGAGAGCGATGAGATCACCTCCTTCTATTTTGCACCGGAAGACGGCAAGGCGATCCTGGCCTTCCAACCCGGTCAGTACATCGGTCTGCGCGTCGACATCGACGGCGAAGAAATGCGCCGCCAATACTCGCTGTCAGCCGCACCCAACAGCAAGATGTACCGCATCAGCGTCAAGCGCGAGCCGAACGGCAAGGTGTCGAACTATCTGCACGACCACATGACGGTCGGCAAAAGCATCGACCTGATGCCACCTTCCGGCGAGTTCACACTGACCGCCAGCGACAAACCGCTGGTGCTGATCAGCGGCGGCGTCGGCATCACCCCGATGCTGGCGATGCTGGATGCAGCGCTGCCGACCAAGCGTCCGGTTGTGTTTATCCACGCGGCGCGCCACGGTGGCGTGCATGCTTTCGGCAAGAAAATCGCCGATCTGGCGCAAGAGCATCCGCAATTGCAGCACTACATCTGCTATGAGCAGCCGCGTGAACAAGATCCGGCACCGCATGCGACCGGCTATCTCGATCGCGACAAGCTGGGCAGCTGGCTGCCGGCATCGATGGACGTGGATGCCTACTTCGTCGGTCCCAAGTCCTTCATGAAAGCCATCAAGCGTCACCTGAGCGACCTCGGCGTGCCGGCGGCGCAAAGCCGCTACGAGTTCTTCGGCCCGGCTTCGTCGCTGGATTGATAGCGAAATAGTCTCAAGTGTTGCGAGGTTTGCGCCGGATCGGACTGGTTCGCTCGATATGAATCACCGCGATCCGGCGCTTTTTTATCTTTCATCTTATTTCGGGCCTGACAGGCAAGACAGGCTTAGCGAGTACCACCATGAACATCGACAAATACAAACATCAGCATATAGCTATTTTCAACAGCATCCGCCAGCTCAAAGAGTTGTCGCATGAAGGGATTCCTCAGAACGCCGCCGACATTGCAGCCTTGGTCATCAAGATGAGTTCTGTGATCAAGCTGCATCTGTCCATTGAGGACAAATTCCTCTATCCCGCGCTGCAGGAAGCCAACAATCCTCGACTGGCAATGCTGGGAAAGCAGTATCAGCATGAAATGACGCATATTGCTGAAACTTACGGTGAGTTTGCGCGCAAATGGAATGATGCCGGACACCTGATCGCCGATCCGGAAGGCTTTCGCACCGAGGCAAACCGTGTACTGAAGATCCTGTTTGAACGCATGCAGCGCGAAGACCGTGATTTCTATCCGATGATTGAAGTTGCCTGAGCCCAGCCCCTGCCTGGTCCCTATTGGCTCAGTTCCGTCAAGATCGTCGCCACACGCCCCAAGGCCACCTCGATGTCGAGTGATTCGATCGCTCCATAGCCGAAGAACAAGGCCGGTTGTGGCTTGGCCTCGTAGTAAAACTCGTCCAGCGTATAAAGCGCGACATCGACACGCCGCGCCAGCCGCAGCAGTTGCGTCATATCGACCTCGGCGGTCATCTCCGCCGCCAGATGGAAACCGGCGTTGGTCGGCACCGCACGCATCCATGGCTGGAGGTCGCCATTGAACGCCGCGTGCAGCTTTTCGCGCCGGGCGACATAGATGCCATGGCAACGGCGAATATGCTTTTGCAGATAGCCCTCGTCGATGAATTTGGTCATTGCCCATTGCGTCATGGTCGGCGTATGCCAGTCCGAGAGTCCCTTGACGATCGTCATGGCGCGGCGGATGGCCGGCGGCGCAATAACATAGCCCACACGCAGTTCCGGATTGATGGTCTTTGAGAAGGTGCCGACAAAGGCGACCAGGCCGTCAACATCCAGGCTCTGTAAGGAATCCAGCGGCCGTCCTTCATAACGGAACTCACTGTCGTAATCGTCTTCGATGACGATCGCCCTCAGTTCACGCGCGCGTTCCAGCAAGGCCTCGCGGCGATCCGCGCTCATCGGCATGCCAAGCGGAAACTGATGCGCCGGCGTGACATAAATAAGGCGCGTGCCGTCCGGAATGCGATCAACCTGCATACCCTCGTTGTCGACTGGGACGCCAACAACATTGGCCCCCTGTGCAGCAAACAGCATGCGCGCCGGTGGATAGCCGGGATCTTCCACCGCGACCACGCTACCGGGCTCGACCAGTACGCGGGCGATCAGATCCAAGGCCTGTTGCGCGCCATTGGTCACAAGTACGTCGGACGCCGTGCATTGCACCCCGCGCGCGAACGAAACATGGCGCGCTATCGCCTCGCGCAGCGCGGGCAAACCTTCTGTTTCTGCATAAAACCCACTGCTGTTGCTGCTTTGGCGCAATCCATAAAGTACACATTGTCGCCACTCTTCCTGCGGAAATTGCCGGCGCACCGGAATGCCACCCTGAAAGTCATACTGCGAGCGTGTCTCCGGGCCGATATGCCGCATCGACAACGGAAAGGATTGATTCAGCCAATGTTCGATGAGTTTGCCGGCGGCGAGATCCTGGCTTTCGAAACGTTTCGGTTTCGGCTTGGCCTCTGCCGGCGTATTGACGAAGGTGCCGCTGCCTATCTGGCCGACCAGCAGTTTGTCGAGCGTCAGGCGGCTATAGGCTTCGGAGACGGTTTTGCGCGACAAACCGAGCTGCGTTGCCAACAGCCGTGACGGCGGCACCTGCTCTCCCGGCGCCAGACGGCCAGTCAGGATGGCGTCGCGCAGCTGGCGATAAACCTGCCCGGCGAGGTCTTTGCTTCCTTCGATGACGATGTGCAGTTCCATGAGGTCTCCGCAAGCCAGTTGTGGTTGTTCTTGTCATCGCTGATTCTAGCGGTACCGATGGAAGTGGTCTCCTGATTTTTCGAGAAATTGGTTATTCGTGAAGGGCATTGGACTCCTTAAGATGACGTCACTGGCTAAGCAAAAACGGCAACCGAACATGGCCCCGCTGACGCCTATTAACGATTTATCTGCCTCACTAACTGACTTTTTAATCCACTCTCAAGGAGCATTACCATGGAACAACGCGTCGATTTCTACAAAGCTTCCCCTGAAGTCCTGAAGGGCATGATTGCACTCGAAAACGTGGTCGGCAAACTCGGCCTCGAAACCTCCCTGCTGGAACTGGTTCGCCTGCGTGTCTCGCTGATCAACGGCTGCGCCTTCTGCGTCGATATGCACACCGCCGACGCCCGCAAGGCCGGCGAAACTGAACGCCGCCTCTACGCGGTGCCGGTCTGGCGCGAAACCCCGTTCTTCACTGAACGTGAACGCGCAGCCTTGGCCTGGAGCGAATCACTGACCTTGATTTCCCAAACCGGTGCACCTGACGAAGACTATGCGCTGGTACGCGCGCAGTTCAGCGATGCCGAGCTGGTCAACCTGACTCTGGCCATCAACACCATCAACGCCTGGAACCGTTTTGCGATCGGCTTCCGCAAGATGCCTGTTGCCTGAGACGACAAGGAACAAGGAGCCTGACGTGAGATTCATCTTTACTGCAAAAAGCGCCCTGCTGGTGGCTTTGCTGGCCATGGCGGCCGGTGCCGGCGCCCATGACGGCAAACACGGCGACGAAGTCGTCACGCCATTGCAGCATCAGACCCTGTCCGATGATGCACCCGGCAAAAGCGGCGTCATGGCCGTGGTGGCCTACGGCCCCGGCGAAAGCTCGGTCGCCCACCGTCATCCCGGTTCGATCTTTGCCTATGTGCTTGAGGGCGAAGTCGTGTCGCAGCTGCAAGGCGGCGCGACTGTCACTTACAAGGCCGGCGAATCCTGGTACGAAGCGCCGAACACACCGCATCTGGTGTCGCGCAACCCCAGCGCCACCAAACCGGCCAAACTGCTGGTCTGGTCGCTGGTGCAGGATGGCCAGCCACTGACCGTGCCGCTGGAAAAGTAGACCGCGAAACAAGCCTCCCCCAGCCCGTTTCCACCCCATAAATGCATCTGCATCTTGGGAAGCGGGCTTTTTTCTGCCTGACTCTCTCCGATTTTTTAGCCGATTTACAGATTTCCCCGCTGGAAATTTCAGTTTGGGGGCCGGCTTCCTGTAAACTTAGGGGATGCGCTTATTTTTACTTGATTGGTTCGGCTGGTCGTTTTTGTGGATACTGCCCCTGCTCGGCAGAGTATTGGTGTCTTTGCTGTCCGGCAAAGGCTTGCGCGGGCGCGGCGCCATCCGCATCTGGCTGGGCACGCTGATCGTCCTCTGTGCCAGTAGCGCCATTGAAGCCATGCTCAGAAGCCAGGGCGATGTCGCTCTGGAAAGCGATTTCTTCGGCCAGGCGCTGGCGCGCGGCATCTCCGCAAGCTTTGGCAAGCTGCTCGGCGTACTTGCCTTGATGGCAAGCGGTTTGCTGGGATTGTTCTGGCTGTTCGGACGCAGTCGCAAGGTTGTTGCCGAAGACAAGTCCGATACCGCCGGTTTGCCGCTGCAGGCATCCGTGGCACGCCGCACGCAAGCCAATATCCCACCGACCGTACGCAATTTGCCCGCCAGCCAGGCGCCAAAAGTCACTGGATCCGTCAAGCCGCTACCATCACGGCAACCACAGCAGCCTCCGCAGCCTTTCGGCAACCTTACCCGTAAACGCGATCCATGGCCGCTGCCTAACGAAATGCCGCGCAGCGCCAATCCATCGCAAACGCCCGCCGGCAATTGGCCGACTGCGCCACGTTCGACTGAACCACTCAAGCGCCCGGCTCGTCCGGCTTCCGAATGGGCGCCGTTTGAAGCCTTGCGCCCGACGCAAGCCATGCTGGCGCGCTCCAGTTCGATGCAAGCCGCAGAACCTGCGCCAGCAGCGGCGCATCTGACAACGCAAAAGCCTTCGCTTGCCAACAGCATCATCAGCAAACCACGGATTACGCCGATTCCAGGCAGCAGCACCAAGGTGCGCATCAGTACTGCCGCCGACCGCAGCCACGCGATCCCGACCTCGTTGAGCGCGACGCTGGCGTCACGCCTGCCATCTCATGCCGCTCCTGCGGTGGCGCAAACAGTGCTTACGCCATCAGTACCTCCTATAACGCCAGCAGTTACTCCTTCTTTGGTACCGGTGGCTGCTACGGTTGCGACAGCGACGGCCGCACCAGTGATAACGCAGCAAGTCTTTGCCGAAACCATCTCCGCGTCAACGTCACCGCCGTTCGATCAGCCGGAACCAGAAGCCGTTGTCGCTCCCCAGGCATTCAACATTGTCGAGTCACGCGTCGAACCTGTCTGGGAGCCCCCTGTCGCTCCTGCTACTCCAGTCGCTGCGCCTGAGACGACGCTGCTGTTTGATACTCCCGAAGAGCACTATATCGCTGCACCTGCGGCTCCGATGCAGATCCGCACCTGGACGCAAACGCCTCCCGCAGCGCAACAAGCGATGGCGCCGGTTGTAGAGATATCGGCAGCCTATCGTCCGACCGATATTCCTTTGCCTGGCATCGAGTTGCTCGATCAGGGCAGCGACATGCCGGTAGAGATGGACGAAGCCCAGTTGGTTGAAATCGGCCAGCTGATCGAGCAGCGCCTGAAAGAATTCAAAGTCCCGGTCACCGTGCTGGGTGCCTACGCCGGGCCGGTGATTACCCGTTTCGAGATCGAACCGGCATTGGGCGTGCGCGGTGCGCAGATCGTCAATCTGATGAAAGATCTGGCGCGTGCGCTCGGCCTGACCTCGATTCGCGTGGTGGAGACCATTCCCGGCAAGACATGCATGGGCCTGGAATTGCCGAATCCCAAGCGGCAAATGATCCGTCTCGCCGAAATCATCCAGTCAGAAGCCTATGCGCGCTCCGCCTCGCATCTGACACTCGCCATGGGCAAGGACATCACCGGCGTACCGGTGGCGACCGACCTCGCACGTGCACCGCATATGCTGGTGGCAGGTACGACCGGTTCGGGCAAATCGGTGGCGATCAACGCCATGATTCTGTCGCTGCTCTACAAGGCAACGCCGGACGAAGTGCGCCTGATCATGATCGACCCCAAGATGCTGGAATTGTCGGTCTATGACGGCATCCCTCACCTGTTGGCGCCGGTGGTCACCGACATGAAGCTGGCTGCGCACGCGCTGTCGTGGTGTGTGGCGGAAATGGACAAGCGCTATCGCCTGATGTCGGCGCTGGGCGTACGTAACCTGGCTGGTTACAACCAGAAGATTGCCGATGGTGTTGCCGCTGAGAAGTACGTCAAGAATCCGTTCTCCCTCACACCGGATGCGCCGGAGCCGCTGGATCGTCTGCCAATGATCGTGGTGGTCATCGACGAATTGGCCGATCTGATGATGGTCGCCGGCAAGAAGATCGAAGAACTCATCGCCCGTCTGGCGCAAAAAGCGCGTGCCGCCGGGATTCACCTGATTCTGGCAACGCAGCGGCCATCGGTCGACGTCATTACCGGTCTGATCAAGGCGAATATCCCGACACGCGTGGCTTTCCAGGTGTCGTCCAAGATTGACTCGCGCACGGTGCTGGATCAGATGGGCGCAGAGACCTTGCTCGGCCACGGCGACATGCTATTCCTGCCGCCGGGATCGGGCTATCCGCAACGCGTGCATGGCGCTTTTGTATCGGATGAAGAAGTACACCGCGTGGTGGAACATCTGAAGGCCCACGGCGAGCCGCAATACGAGGAGGCAATTTTGGCCGGTCCGGCCTCGGAAGAGCCGCAGCAAGGCGATATGTTTGGTGAGCCGGGCGACGAAAGCGATCCGCTGTACGACGAAGCCGTAGCCTATGTCACCCGCAGCCGCCGCGCGTCGATCTCGTCAGTGCAGCGCCAGTTCCGTATCGGCTACAACCGTGCGGCGCGACTGGTGGAGCAGATGGAGGCGGCTGGCATCCTGTCCTCCATGTCCAAGAGCGGTGCCCGCGATGTGCTCGCACCGCCGCCCCCTGATTTATAACGAACCTGCAGCGCCGTCGTCCTGAAGAAAGTCAGGACCCAGCGTCGTATCGACGTTTGTCACGACACTGGGTCCCGGCGTTCGCTGGGACGACAGCAAAACGCTCGGACAGTCTTATTTTTCCGCTTTAGATGTCTTGCTGATAAACGCAAAGATCATCACCGTCGCCATGAACTCAACAATGGCGATGGTGGTCAGGCCCTTGCCATATTGTCCGGTTGTGGTCTTCAGATAACCCAGCAATTGCGGGGAAAAATAGCCCGACAGATTCGCCACCGAATTGATCACGGCCAGCCCCACCACAATCGCCGTACCCGACAGGAAGCGCCCCGGCAATTGCCAAAACACCGGAATAGCGCCCATCGTGCCGGCCGAGGATAACGCCAGCGCAAACACCACACCCGCAGCACTCTTCTGCCCCAGAAAATAAGCCGCCAGCAACAGCCCGATTGCACCAATGGCGGCAGCCACGGCGGTATGGATGCGCACTTCCTTGTTGCGATCCGACAGATAACCGTTGAGCAGCATGCCGAACCATCCGCAGCAATAGATGCCGCCCATGACCCACCCCAGGGTCTTGATATCGGTGAAACCGACTTCTTTTACCAGACTCGGGCCGTAATACACCAGCGTCGCGTTACCGGCGATGATGCAGAAAAAGACGGCAATCAAGGCCCACATGCGCGCACTGCGCAGCGAAGCAAAGAAGCTGTGTTCACGCGGCCCCAAAGCCTGATCTTCTGCCGACAATTCGGTCTCGACGTGGGCCTTTTCACGGTCGCTGAGCCACTTGGCGTCGCGCGGCCGGTCGGTCAGCAGAAAATACGCAGCCAGCCCGGCCACGATCGATGGAATGCCTTCGATGATAAAGAGCCACTGCCAGCCCTTGAAACCGCCAAGACCTTGCGACAATTCCATGATGTACGCCGCCAGCGGGCTGCCTAGCACCAGCGACACCGCTGACGCAGAGACGAACACACCCAGGGCCTTGCCACGCCGATGCGTCGGCAGCCAATAGGTCAGATACAGAATCACGCCCGGTTGCAATCCGGCTTCGAAAGCGCCCATCAGAAAGCGCAGGATATAAAACTGCGTGGATGTCTGCACCCAGGCCATCAGCACGCAGGTAATGCCCCAGCCGATGGTGATGCGCATAATGGTTTTGCGCGCGCCGAACTTTTGCAGCGCCAGATTGCTTGGCACCTCAAAAATGAAATAACCGATGAAGAAGATCCCTGCGCCGGCACCATAGACGGCGTCCGACCAGGCCAGATCGCTCATCATGGTCAGCTTGGCGAAACCGACGTTGACGCGGTCAACCCAGGCCAAAAACCAGATCAGCGTGACGAAAGGAATGATGCGCCAGACAATGCGGCGAAATGTGACGTCGCGCTCTTCAACGCTGCCGGCGGCTGGTATTGGTGCTGTTGTTGCTGCAATGGTGTTCATGTGTCCCCCCAGACGAAGTCAATGCGGATGACGGCGCTGGTCTCGCTATTTCAATCGTTTTGCGTGGGGTTGCGCCCGTGATTACGCCTCATATCAGTGCAAAACAGTGGAAATCGCCAGACAAAAGCCGTCTTTCTCCGGCAAGCAGCATCCATGCCACTACTGGAAAAAGACATCATTGAAATGTTGGGAAGAATTGTTGCGATGGATTATTGCGCCAGCAAGCCATCCGATCGAGGGGAACGGGTCTGTAAAAAAACTGCTGGAAAAGAGGGTTACAGCGCGCTGTCACCTTCAGGAAACCGCAGCGCAAATCCACGTTGCGCTTTGCTGATATTGCTCGGCTCCAGTGTGATCGCCTGCCGCAGCGATTCTGAAAATGCCAGCAAGACCTCGGTCTGCCCGGACTTGAGTTCCAGCTCAATCTCGCACAAGGCTTCACTACGCACTCCTGCCGAGACAAAACCCTGATCCAGCGCCAGTTCGACGACGGTATCCTGCGGCAGGTTCAGCATCCAGATGGTTCGCAAAAAGCTGGTGGTGAAGACTTCCCGCAATTGCTCCGCCAGATGCGGTGCCTCCAGCGCTTCGCGCGCGGCAGGATTGTCCACCAGCGGCAGCAGACTATCGAGATCGATCTCCGGGCCGGGAACCTCGCACTCCCATTCATGGCGCTGGTGCAAGCCGGCGTCAACGCGACCGCCGCCTTTGTAGGTTTGCAACCACTTGTCGCCGACTTTGCGCACCCGCAACGCCGAACGATGCTTCTTCAAATGCAAGGCAGGCGTGTCGACATAGATGCTGAACAAGCCCTGCAGCTCCGGTGCGCCGGAGGAATATTCCCTCAACAGCGGCAATTGATTAAAGGCGTCGACATCGCCTGGAGCGATGGATAGTTTGAGTTCGATTTCCATGGTCGGGAGTTTAACCGCAATTTCACTTAACATTTATTACCGTTTGTTTCGCGATTAGGCCCAAACACAAAATTTAATTTTCTCAAAGAAATAGCTTGTTACATAGCAATGCGAGGCATGTGGATGATTGTGAGCATGGGCTGTCATATTCCACTATCATGGCGGGCCTTGCTCCATCTTGACTGCGTTCCATGTCCGACCACCCTTCCGATCTCCCCGATAGCGACAATACCAACGATCAAACCACCGATGTTTCCGATGTCATTCACGAGCCGCGCTTATGGCGCGACGAGGGTTGGACGGCGCGCATCATCAAGAACGACGACGATGACGGCTGGGCTGTCGAAATGACACGCGAAGGCGAGCGCGAACCGACGCTGATCGGTCCCTGGACCATGGGCCGCGACAAGAAGAACCCAAAACCGATGGACAAGCCGGCCTTTAATACGCTGGTGAAAACAGCATCGGAATTCCGCCGCCGCAGCGAGCAGCAGCTGCATGCGCAACTGCACAAGAACATTACCGTCGATAGCGCCGAAGGCAGCATCAAGGTGACGCTGGATATCGTGCCCGATGATGACTTCCCTTACGCCGATCTGAAAGCATGGGATGAAGCCGGAGAGTTGCTGGCCAAGGTGCAGGTCGCACCGAATTTCAAACTGAGTGCAGCCAGCGCCGAGCGCTGGGTGGAAGGCGGCTATCGTAAGCCGAGCAGCGGCGGTTAATCAGTCACTGGTTGAATCGTATAAATAAAAACGGCAGACGCGATGTCTGCCGTTTAGCTTTGTGCCTGTTTGTATGCTGATGACTAAATGTCTGTCACACGCGATAGATTTTTTCTCCGGTCTGAACGATCTTGAATTTGGCGTCCGATAAAGGATCAAGCGCCCGTCCATCGTTCAGTTTGTAGGTTTTGAGACCTTCCGGTGCAGTCTTGTCCGCCTCTTCGATTGGCGTCTGGTACACCTCTACGTGATAGGCAGCTCCGGTCTTGCCTTTAGCGTCGAATTTCTCAACCAAATCCATACGTGTCTCCTTATGTGTTCAGGTCAGTACCGGATATAAAGATAGCAGATTTATTTTTGAGTGGGAGAGAGATTTCGGCTTGTTTCACTTTCTTTTGCGTCGGGTTTCGCACGAAAACGTAAAAACATGGAAAACTAGCGCATCTCATCACAGGCGCCGTTTCCTTCCATGCCTCATGTCCGCATCGATTTCGCCGTCGGCGAAGCATGTCATATCTACTACGAATTGATCGATGGACAAGCTGAAAAACCTTGTCTCGTCTTCCTTCATGAAGGTTTAGGTTGCACTGCAATGTGGAAGGATTTTCCGCGCCGTTTGTGCGAGATAACCGGATGCCCAGGCCTGCTTTATGACCGTCTCGGATACGGCCTTTCCGATGCGCTGCAACATGCACGTGCAACAGATTATTTACATCGCTATGCGCTTGATGAGTTGCCGCAGGTTCTTGCACATGCCTTGCCTGCACAGCAGCCCTACATCCTCATCGGCCACTCCGACGGCGGCAGCATAGCCTTATTGCATGCAGCACAACAACCGGCGAGCTTGCTCGGAATCATCACTGAAGCCGCGCATGTCTTTGTCGAAACCGTCACCCTCGACGGCATCCGCGTCGCAGAGCAAGCCTATGCCGATGGCAAATTACGCGGCTTGAGCAAATATCACGGCGACAAGACCGAGCAGATTTTCAAGGCATGGTCGGACACATGGCTGACAACGGATTTTGCCAAGTGGAATATCGAACAGGTGTTGCCGTCCATCGTCTGCCCTGCGCTGATATTGCAAGGCATCGACGACCAGTACGGCACCCGTCGCCAGGTCGACGCCATCGTCGAAGCCGTTCCCGGTGCGCGCATGCAGTTACTGGAACAATGCGGCCATACACCACATCAGGAACAGGCGACCGCCGTGCTTGAACTGATGAATGCGTTCATTCAGTCGCAGGCATAGCAGAAACCTGCTCCAGGAAAGACGCGACCAGACGGCTGTCTTTCCGATCTGCCAGACAATAAATATAGGTATGCGTGCTGACCGGATTGCCCTCAATCGGCAGCAGTTTGAAACGCGGATCGGGCACAAACTCCGCCTCCGACACCGTCCCCAAACCGATTCCGCGCGCCACGGCTTCGCGCAAAGCTTCGCGGCTGCCGATTTCCATCACCACGCGCGGCATGACATCCACTTCCTTCAAGACCTTTTCCAGCGCCAGCCGCGTGGTCGAACCCTGCTCGCGCATCACCATCGGCTGGCCGTGCAAATCCTGCAATCTGATCGAATCATGCTTGGCAAGCGGATGGTCGATATGGGCGAACACTACGATGGCGTGATCGGCATACGGCACCGCGACAAAGCGTGGATCGTCGTTGAAGCTGGCCAGCACGGCAACGTCGGTGACGTAGTTCTCCAGATCGGCCATGGTCTCCGCCGAATTGCCCATGCGGATCGACAATTCCACATTGGGAAACTTGCGGCGATAGGCATCCACCATCTCGATCACGTGGAAAGGCCCGACCGCGCCGATCTTCAGGTGTCCGACATTGAGCACGCCGGAGTTGTACAGCAGGTTGTAGGCATCCAGCTCCAGCTCGGCGATCTTTTGTGCGATCGGCAACAGGCGCTGCCCGGTATCGGTCAGATCCAGGCGACGGCCACGGCGGTAGAACAGCTCGACATTGTGCTGCCGCTCCAGCGCCTGCACCTGCGAAGTCAGCGTCGGCTGGCTTACACCCAAGGTGCGGGCAGCCGCGCTAAAGCCACGGTTGCGGGCGACGGCGAGGAAGGCGCGGAGTTGCGAAGGCGTCATCTATAGATTCCATCAATAGGTAAGCATCAATCTCCTGATTATATCGATAATAAAGACGTCACAATAGCGCCCTATTCTGTCGGTCATGAACACAAGCCCGTCTTCTCCAGGACGGACCTCACTCACCACCGCCAGGAGCATCATGAAACGTCTCTCCGCCCTTTTCCGCCCTTTGGCCCTGTGCCTTAGCCTGATTTCCGCAAGTTCCACATTTGCTGCCCAGCCACTGACCGTCGGCCTGATCCCGGCCGAAGATTCGCAAGCCATGCTGGAAAACAGCAAAAAGGTCATCGACAGCCTGCAAGAACAACTGGGCATGCCGGTCAAGCCTTTCATCGCCACCGACTACAACGGCATCATCGAAGCGCTGCGCTCGAAGAAGCTTGATGTCGCCTATCTCGGTCCGTTCTCTTACGTGCTGGCAACCTCGATCGCCAACGTCGAAGCCTTCTCCGTGGCGGAAACCAAGAAGACCGGCAAGAGTTCCTACAAGAGCCTGATCATCGTACGCAAGGACAGCGGCATCGAAACCGTGCCGCAACTCAAGGGCCATACGATGGCGTTCGTCGATCCGTCGTCGGCATCAGGACATCTGTTCCCGACCGCAGGCCTGCAAAAGCAAGGCATCGAGCCGAGCAAGTATTTCTCGCGCGTGATCTTCTCCGGCTCGCATGACGCCAGCATCCTGGCCGTGGCCAACAAGAAGGTTGATGCCGCAGCCGTCGCCGACCGCATCTTCGCCGCAGCCGTCGCCAAAGGCATCATCAAGCAAGCCGATTTCAACATCGTCTGGACTTCGCCGGACATCCCTGAATCGCCGATGGTCTGGCGCAAGGATCTCGATCCTGAACTGAAGAAGAAGATCGCCACCGCCTTCGCCAACATCAAGAACGTCGAATGGGGCGACCAGGGCGTGCTGAACGGTTTCGTGCCGACCAACGACGCCGCCTACAACGTTGTCCGCGACACCGCCAAGATCCTCAATCTCGACCTCAAGGCAATGAAATGATCAAGATCCGTTCGCTCACCAAGCAATACGGCAGCAATGCCGTGCTGCGCGGCATCGACCTCGATGTCGCTCCCGGAGAATTCCTGGTCGTGCTGGGACCGTCCGGCGCCGGCAAGTCGACCTTGCTGCGCTGTATCAACGGCCTGGCGACACCGACTTCCGGCGAGCTGGTGGCGGCCGGATTTGACGCCACCGATGCGCGCAACGGCAACGTTCGCAAGTTGCGCCAGCAAGTGGCCATGATTTTTCAGCATCACAATGTCGTGCCACGCCTGTCGGTACTGAAAAACGTACTGACCGGCCGGCTCGGCCAGACCTCGACGCTCAGCTCGGTGCTGCAATTGTTCAGCCGTCAGGATATCGCCCTGGCGATGGACTGCCTGCGCCGCGTCGAACTGGAACACAAAGCGGAACAGCGCACCGATGCGCTCTCTGGCGGCCAGCGTCAGCGTGTGGGCATTGCCCGCGCTCTAGCGCAGCGTCCGCAAGTCATCCTGGCCGACGAACCCGTCGCCAGTCTCGATCCCAAAACCTCGCGGCTGGTGCTGCAATATCTGCGTGCAGCCTGCCGCGAACTCGGCATCACCGTCGTCTGCAACCTGCACCAGGTCGACTACGCCCGTGAATTCGGCGATCGCATCGTCGGCCTGTCGGGCGGCAAGCTGGTGTTCGATGGCCGCGGCGACGAGCTGCGTGATTCGCATCTCAATCTGATTTATTCCGGTCTTGACCAGGTCAAGGCACAGGACGAATTGCATAACCCGATTCGCCACACAAATCAGTCCATACATCAGCCCACTGATCAGCCCACTGAAATGGTGCTGGAAGGAGCCCTGTCATGAGCGTTCCCATGCAACCCGAAATGGATCGCGACGGATCCCGCTCCAGTTATCACGACTACGTCTGGACCGGCGCCCGTCCGCTAACCCTGCGTGCCTGGCTGCTGTGCATTGCCGCCGTCGCCGCAGTCGCTTTCGTTCTGACGTGGAGCGCACAAGGCACGCAACTAAGCTGGAGTGAACTGGCTAACGGCCTGCCGCAGATCGGCGATTTTCTCAGCCGCTCTTTCCCGCCGAACTGGAAGATCCTCGGAAATCTGGTCGGCCCCGCCATCGAGACAGTCCAGATCGCCATCTGGGGCACGCTGCTCGGCGTCATCGTTGCGATTCCCGTGTCCTTCCTTGCAGCACGCAATCTCAATCGCAACCGTGTCGTCTATCAGGCAGTGCGCCAGATGCTCAACGTCACGCGCAGCATCAATGAACTGATCCTCGCGCTGGTGTTCGTCTCCGCCGTCGGGCTCGGCCCTTTCCCCGGCGTGCTGGCATTGGCGCTGCATGGCGTCGGCATGGTCGGCAAGTTCTTCGCCGAAAGCATTGAGGAAATCGATGATGGCCCGCTGGAAGCCTTGCGCGCCACCGGCGCCCGTCCGCTCCAAGTCATCGTCTTCGGCGTCTTGCCGCAAGTCATCACTGCCTGGATCGCCACCGTGCTGTACCGCTTTGAAGTCAACCTGCGCCAGGCCACCGTGCTCGGTATGGTCGGCGCCGGCGGTCTCGGCTTCGAACTGGTCAACAGCCTGAAGCTGTTCAAGTACCAGGACACCGCAACCTGCATCGTGGTTGTTACGCTGATGGTGGTCGTCGCCGATACGATCTCGAGCCGCTTGCGTCAGATGATCCAGGACGGCAAGACGCATTAATTCGGCTGCATGAATTCAGCTGAATTTATCCAGCAGCATTCATTTTCAGACACATTTTTAGTAAAGAACTCCATGTGGAATTATCACAACCCGGTCGCCATACAGGCCGGTAGCGGCAGTCTGGCGCAGCTGCCGGGCTTGTTGAACGGCAAGCGCGCCCTGCTGATCACCTTCCCTCAAGCTGCCTCGCTGGGGATGGAAGAGCGCATCGCTGAATTACTCGGGCCACAACTGGCAGGCATCGAGAACGCCGTGCAACCGAACCCCGACGTCAGCTGGCTTGCCGCGATGTATGAGCGCGTATGGCGCGATTATGCCGATGTCGACTGCATCGTCGCCTTTGGCGGCGGCAGCGTGATCGACTGCGCCAAGGCCATGCTGAGCAAAACGCCTTCCGGCCGTTTCGACGAATTGCTTTCACATTTGCGCGATGCTGCACCGCTGTCGGGTATCGGCGCCAAGACGCTGATCGCCATCCCAACCACCGCGGGCACCGGCAGCGAAGTCACGCCGTGGGCCACCATCTGGGATGCGGCCGCGGGCAACAAATATTCCCTGCATCAGGACTGGACCTGGCCGCAGGCAGCCATCATCGACCCACAACTGATGCTGACCCTGCCGCAGGACATGACACTCGCCAGCGGACTCGACGCGTTGTCGCATGCGCTGGAGTCGATCTGGAACGTCAATCGCAATCCGGTCTCCGCCAGCCTTGCAGCTACGGCGGCACGCAGCATCGTCAATACGCTTCCCGCTTTGCTGCAGAGTCCGCGTGACCTGCAGCTGCGCGAACGCATGGCGGTTGCCGCGCTGCAAGCCGGCCTGGCGTTTTCCAATACCAAGACGGCGCTCGCGCATTCACTGTCTTACGACATCACGCTGCATCACGGCGTCACCCATGGCATCGCCTGCTCGTTCTCGTTGCCGCACGTCATGGCGCTGGCCTTCGGCAATGCGGCCGACGTCGATGCGCTGCTGCTGAAGATCTTCGATGCCGTCGACGCGCAGGAAGCGGTCGACAATTTATCCGGCTTCCTTGAACGCCTGGGTGTGAGCACTGATCCGGCACATTACGGCGTCGCCGATGCCTGGGACGCGCTGGTGCAACGCGCCTTGCAAGGTCCACGCGGACGCAACTTTATCGCCGCAGCAAAAGACACCTCCAACACATTACACGCCATCCATCCGTGAACCAGAAAGGAACTCCCATGTCCCGTACAAGCACCGCACCCACAGAGCTCCAGGCCGTCATCTTTGACTGGGCCGGCACACTGGTCGACTTTGGCTCGCTGGCGCCGACACAGATTTTCGTCGATGCCTTCAAGAGCTTCGACATGAACATCTCGCTCAAGCAGGCACGCGGCCCGATGGGCTTGTCCAAGTGGCAGCACATCCGCACCCTGCTCGACAATCCCGAAATCGCCCGTCAATGGAAGGAATGTCACGGACAGTTGCCGACCGATGCCGATGTTGACGCCCTCTACGCACGCTTCATGCCGATGCAGATCGCCAAGGTTGGCGAATATTCGCAAGCAATCGACGGTGTCCAGCAAACACTCGCCTGGCTACGCCAGCAAGGTTTGAAAATCGGCTCCTGCTCCGGCTATCCGCGTCAGGTACTCGACGTGCTGCTGCCGCTGGCTGCAGCCGAAGGCATCACCCCCGACCACGTCATCGCCGGTGATGAATTACCTGCAGGCGGACGTCCAGGCCCGTACATGGCGCTGGCCAACATGCTGGCGTTAAAGATCAGCAACGTCGCCGCCTGCATCAAGGTCGACGACACCACGCCGGGTATCGAAGAAGGCATCAACGCCGGCATGTGGACGGTCGGCATTTCTCTGTCCGGCAATGAAGTCGGCTGTACCAAGGCGGAACTGGCGCAATTGTCGCCGGAAGAAATCAAGGCGCTCAAGGCGCTGGCAGAAATGCGCTTGCGTGAAGCCGGAGCCCATTATGTGATCGACTCCGTCGCTGATCTGCCTGCCGTAGTGGAGCTGATTGCAGAACGACTGAAGGCCGGCGAACGTCCTTAAGCATGTCATCGGGTTGTCGGGCTTCTCAGATGCGGAAGCCCGGCCATCCTTCAGCGTACAATGCCACGTCCTTTTCCATAAAAAATCACGTGGCGACTTATCTTTTTATCCTGCTTGTCGGCCTCGCTGCCGGCATGGTCAGCGGCGTCATCGGCACCGGCTCATCCATCATGTTGCTGCCGGTGCTGGTCTACAACTTTGGCCCCAAACAAGCCGTCCCCATCATGGCGGTCGCGGCCCTGATGGCGAATCTGGCACGCGTGTTGGCTTGGTGGCGCGTGGTCGACTGGCGTGCCTTTGCGGCCTATTCCATCACCGGTATTCCAGCCGCAGCGATCGGTGCGCGTACGCTCCTGGTCTTGCCGGCGCATCTGATCGAAGTCAGTCTCGGGGTATTTTTTTTGGCGATGGTGCCTTTCCGTCATTGGCTGAAGAAGCACGACTTCAAAGTCCGTCTGTGGCAGTTATCGGTAGCGGGCGCGGTGATCGGCTTCCTGACCGGCATCGTGCTTTCCACCGGGCCGCTGAGCGTGCCGGTGTTCACGGCTTACGGTCTGACCAAAGGTGCATTTCTGTCGACTGAGGCAGCGAGTTCGCTGTTTCTCTATGTCAGCAAGGTACTGACTTTCCGCGAGTTCGGCGCCATGCCGCTGAGTGTTTTCCTGCAAGGTCTGCTGGTGGGCGCATCATTGATGGCCGGCACGTTCGCGGGCAAGTTTTTTGTCATGAAGATGAGCGAAGCCAATTTTCAGCGCTTGCTGGATTTGCTGTTGCTGCTGTCAGGCTTGTCGCTGCTGTGGACGGCCATACGCTGAGTGATCTATCAGGCAAGCACGCCGTACGCTTTTGGCTTATGCTGCCAGCACGACTACGTAACTGAACAAGGAAACAATCATGCCCAAGAAAGAAGAGAAGCTGGATCCGGAAACCGAAGCGCTGATCCAGTGGTGTACCGAAGTCGAGAAGTTTTTGGTCAAGGGCGGCGCAACGCTTGCGCAGGCGCAAGAACACATCGAGGAAGAAGTCGAATGGTTTACCGATTTGTTCTATGACGGTCTGACGCCGGAAGAAGCCGCGAAAGAAGCGCTCAATTAAATAGACAATCTTTCCTGCAAGTACAGACAAGCACGCCGCTGCTGTAACAAAGTTTGTCCGGCAAGTAATGAACTGTACGACAGGTGTAACAATTGGATTCGGCGGATGGCTTTCGGCGGCGATAGGGCTACAGTGGATCATCGTCCCACTCGTAGTCCTGTATAAGCCCCCGAAAGACCATCATGCTGACTTTCCGACTCTGTGTCTCCGCCATTCTCGCCGGCAAGAAACCGGCTGCCATCCCCGCTGCATCCGAAGAATCCTCGCTCGTCGCCACCATGCCGCCACCTCCGCCGAAGACGGAAGCCGCACCGAGCGAACGCGACGGCGTCATCTGGAGCCCGGGCTACTGGAAATTCACCAGCAACTGGTTTGTCTGGTGCGCCGGACACTGGGAATTGTCCCGTCCCGGTCAACGCTATGTTGCACCAAGCTGGCAGCAATATGCCGACGGCTGGCACTTTCAGCCCGGTACATGGCGCGACGATACTGCAGGAAAATCGTCGAAAAAACAAAGTGATGCCACCAACGGCAACATCGGCTACGACGTTCTCGGCGCTTTCCGCTAAGCGCGGTAGTTGACCTTCAGCAAGGCATCAAACAACGGCTGTGTAGCGTCGGCGACGCGCTCCAGGCTTTGCTCGCGCAACTGATCCAGATCGACGGCATCGACGCCGCCCAGACCGGCCCACGCCAACAAGGCAGCAAATGCCTGCGGCGTATCAAACATGCCATGCAGGTAGCTTCCCAGAATCTGGTCATCCGCCGAACGCGCGCCTTCAGGACGACCATCGATATGGAACGCGGGACGTTGCATGGCCTCGCCTGCTGAAACACCCATGTGAATTTCATAGCCGGTGACACTAGCGTCCTCGTCGATAAACGCGCATCGCCCTGACACTTGCAGCAACTGTTTTTGCTGCGTGAGTTCGGTACGCATCGCCAGCAGATCCAGCCCTTCCATGCTGCCCGGTGTGCCTTCCACGCCATGCGGGTCGTCGACGCTCCGGCCCAGCATCTGGAAGCCGCCGCAAATGCCGATCAGCTTGCCGCCATAGCGCAGATGTTTTCTGATGGCGTCGGGCCATCCTTGCTGCTTGAGCCAGGCCAGATCGTTGCGGGTATTCTTGCTGCCCGGCAGGATGATCAGGTCGGCAGGCGGAATCGGCTGGCCCGGCCCGATGAATTGCAGATCCACATCCGGATGCGCGCGCAAGGCGTCGAAGTCGGTGTGATTGCTGATACGCGGCAAGACCGGCACCACCACGCGAAATTTCCCTCTGACACTCTGCGTGGAAGCCACGGCATCCTCGGCATCCAGATGCAAACCATGCAAGTACGGCAATACCGCCAGCACCGGTTTGCCGGTGCGTTCTTCCAGCCAGTCCAGCCCCGGTTGCAACAGGCTGATGTCGCCGCGAAAACGATTGATGACGAAGCCAACGATGCGCTTGCGTTCGCTGTCCGACAAACAATCGAGTGTACCGACCAGATGTGCGAACACACCGCCGCGATCAATGTCAGCCACCAGAATCACCGGGCAGTCGACTGTCTCGGCAAAGCCCATATTGGCGATGTCGCGTGCGCGCAGGTTGATCTCCGCCGGACTGCCCGCGCCTTCGACCAGCACGGCATCGTACTGCTCGCGCAACCGGTGATAGGACTCCAGCACGGCGGCCATCGCACTGGTCTTGTAGCGATGGTAGTCGCGCGCGTTCATGTCGGCGCGCACCTTGCCGTGCACGATCACTTGCGCGCCGGTATCGCTGGACGGTTTCAGCAGCACGGGATTCATGTCGGTGTGCGGGGCGATGCGCGCAGCCTGCGCCTGCAAAGCCTGCGCCCGGCCAATCTCGCCGCCATCGCTGGTGACCGCACTGTTGAGCGCCATATTTTGCGGTTTGAACGGCGCGACCTTGACGCCGTGGCGCACCAGCAAGCGACACAAGGCGGCAACCACCGTGCTTTTGCCGGCGTCCGAGGTGGTTCCTTGCACCATCAAGGTATGAAATGGAAGCCCGGGGAGCCGGCTCATGCGATACGCTCCACGCTCTTGTTATTGTTCTGGCTCCAACCTTGCAAGGCTGTCTGCAAACGCTGCCAGCCTGCTTCATCCGGCGGCAGACCCAGCCTTATACCACCGGCGCCACGTGTGAACAAACGCACCCAGATCCCCTGCTGCGCCATCCAGTCATGGAATCCGGCAGCATCAGGTTCAGCCCACCATTGATACATCGCGCTGCCGCTTGCCTGTATGCCGGCGCCTGCCAATAGGCGGTTCAGTCTCTCACCATCAGCCAAGAGACGTTCGCGTGTGGTGCGTTGCCAATCCTCGTCGCACAAGGCTGCAATGCCGATCTCTTGCGCCGGGCCGCTGACCGTCCATGGCCCCAGCCATTCCTGCAGGGACTCCAGCACAGCATCTTGCGCGGCGACAAAACCAAGCCGCACGCCCGCGAGACCAAAGAATTTTCCGACCGAACGCAACACGATCAGTCCGGGCTGCACGCCCGCTTGTCCGGTTACACTCAGATGCGGCGTCGTGTCACCGAATGCCTCGTCGACCACCAGCCAGCCACCGCGTGACGCCAGTTGTTGCGCCCACCCGAGCAAAACATCCGGCACGACGCGCGCACCGGTCGGGTTATTAGGATTGCACACCACCATCACGTCGCAGGTATCCAGCGCTTTTTGCAAGTCCGCATAGTCAATTTCGCGCATGGCATGTCCGGCCTGCTGCCACCGATGGGCGTGCTCGGCATACGCCGGTGCCGCCACGACCACACGCGACACGCCTTTTTCACGCAGCCTGAGCTGCGGCAAAGCCTGTATCGCCGCCTGCGTGCCAGCCACCGCCAGCATGCGCGGTGCGCCGTAATAGGCGCATGCCGCGACGGCCAGCGCATCACTGGACTCCGGCAGGCGATGCCAGGCATCGTCGCGCAGCAATGGTGCCGGATAGCAGTTCGGATTGATCCCCGTCGATAAGTCCAGCCACTCTGCGCGCGCAATGCCATGGCGCATCACCGCATCATTGAGGTTGCCGCCATGCTCAAGCATGCGTACCTCCCATCGTCAAACTGACATAAGTCGTATAGAGCATCGTCATCAACATCGATATCGTCAACATCACTGTGAGCCACAGCATCGCCGTGCGCGACACCAGTTTCCATGCGCGGACGATGTCGTCTGCGACAGCATCGCGTCCCATGCCCAGCGGCGGACGCTCTTCCACTTCACCGTCGTAAATCGCCGTACCGCCTAAAGCCAATCCCAACGCGCCCGCACCCGACGACATCACAGGTCCGGCATTGGGGCTGCTCCACGCCGAGGCCTGCGTACGCCAGCAAGTGCGCGCCTGACGCCAGTTGCCCAGCAGCGCATACGACCATGCAGTCAGCCGCGCCGGAATCCAGTTCAGGCCGTCATCGATACGCGCCGCCACACAACCGAACGCAAGAAAACGCGGGGTGCGATAACCCCACATGGCATCCAGCGTATTCGCCAGACGAAACAGCAAAGCCCCCGGCCCTCCGGCCACGGCAAACCAGAACAAGGTGCCGAACACGGCATCGTTGCCGTTTTCCAGCAAGGATTCGACCGCAGCCTTGGCAAGGTCGGTCTCCTGCGACTGCGTGGTGTCGCGACTGACGATGCGCCCAGTCAGGTTGCGCGCCGCAGCCAGGTCACCCGCTTTCAGGGCCTGCGCAATCGGCATCACGTGATCGCGCAAGCTGCGCAAGCCGATGCAAAAATACAGCAGCACCACATGCCAGGCCGCCGCCAGCCAAAAGGATTGCCGCGCCAGCAAGATCGTGATCACGACCGACAGCGCCACCAGCGGCAACACCGCCAGCGACCACGCCAGCGCGCCACGCGCATAACTCCCCGGCTGGCGATTGAGCTGACGTTCCAGCCATTGCACATAGCATCCAAAGCCGACCAGCGGGTGCCAGCGCGATACTTCGCCCAACAGCCAGTCCAGCGCAACGCCAGCCACCATCAGCAACGCCAGCAGCGTCATGTCGAAACCGATCATGCGCTGTGCCCCATGTGTCCAACGTGCCCCTTTAGTTCCAGCGGCAAGCCGGCGGCGACGAACTGCACGCGTTCGCAGATCGCTGCAACCGCCTGGTTGAGCCGTCCAGCCTCGTCCACGAACCAGCGCGAGATGGCGCCTTGCGGCACGATGCCCATGCCGACTTCATTGGAGACCAGCACGACCTCGCCTTGGGCCTGTGACAAGGCTTGCAAAAAACGCTCGCGCTCGGCGGCAAAAAGCGCAGGCGCTTCAATCCTGCCGATATCGGGATACTCCTTGTGCTCGCTGAACAGCAGATTCGACAGCCACACCGTCAGGCAATCGACCAGCACCACATTGTCAGGCGTGCTGTGTTGAGCGATGGCATCGCCCAAGGCAAGTTGCTCTTCCACCGTGTTCCAATGCGCGTAGTGCTCGCTGCGCTGCTGCCGGTGCAAGGCAATGCGCGCGGCCATCTCGTCGTCGCCGACGGCAGCGGTGGCGATATAGATGACCGGCTTGCCGCTCGCCGCCGCCAGCCTTTCCGCCTGCGCGCTCTTGCCGGAGCGAGCGCCACCGAATACCAAAGTACGCTGATTCATTATTTTTCTTCCTTGATTCCCCACGCATCGCGATAGACCAGATCGTCCAGCGACTGGCGCGCCGCCCAGCCTTCCTGCTCCAGCATCGGGCGCGCATAAAATTCTTTGACATGGCCGAGGCAGATCACTGCCACCGGCTTCGCTCCTTCAGGCATCGCCAGCAAGGCCGCCAGCTTGTCCGCATCAAACAGCGACACCCAGCCCATGCCGATACCTTCTGCGCGCGCGGCCAGCCACATGTTCTGGATAGCACAGGCGACCGACGCCAGGTCCATCTCCGGCAAGGTACGTCGACCGAATACGTGGCGCTCGCGGCCATCCATCAAGGCCGCCACCAGCACTTCGCCGCACTCGAGGATGCCGTCTACCTTCAGGCGCATGAATTCGTCTTCGCGCTCTTCAAGCGCCTTTGCAGTCAGGATGCGCTCCTGCTCCACCAGTGCATGAATCGCATTGCGCTTGCTGCGATCGGCAATGCGGATGAAGCGCCACGGCTGCATAAAGCCGACGCTGGGGCCAAGATGCGCCGCTTGCAGCAGACGTTGCAGCAAGTCGGCATCCACCGGATCAGGCAGGAAATGCCGCATGTCGCGCCGCTCAGCGATGACGCGATAGACGGCGTCGATATCGCTTTGACTGTAACGATGGCTCATGCCGACGTATCCTCGTCGCCCGCCGGCTCCGGCACCGCAATTTTCCCGGTAAACAGCGCCGCCGTTGCTTGTGGCGACGATGCAAAGCAAGCGTGCAGATACGTCGCCGTTACGCCTCGTGAGCGATATACGCGCTCTCCGGCGGAGGTGTCATACAGACGCTCGCCGGTAAAAGCCGCCGCCATCGCCGTCACGGTAGTTGAATAATGGAAGGTGTGGCAGCGCATGGCGCCCTCAACAAACGGAATGGTCTGATAGCCCAGCCCTTGCAAACGGCGCTGCATGACCGCCCGGCCGGACAGGATGCCCAACATGCGCGCGCGGGCGCCGTTCTTGTCGGTCAGGCTTTCCAGCAGATATAGCAGACCGCCGCATTCCGCGTACAAGGGCTTGCCGGCGGCGCAATGATCGTGCAAGGCCTGCTTCATGGCTGCATTGTTCTGCAATTCTTGCAAATGCAGTTCCGGATAACCGCCCGGCAGATAGACACTGTCAGCAGGCGGCAGGCGCGCATCTTGCAGCGGCGAAAAGTAAGTCAGCTGCGCACCCAGCTGCCGCAGCAGATCGAGATTGCCGGGGTAGATGAAAGAGAACGCCGCATCGCGCGCAATGGCAATACGTTGTCCTTGCAGCAATGGAATCAATTTCGGCGTCGACGGATGTTCCTGCGGATCGATGGCGGCAAATTCGACCGGTGCCGGCAAGCGCGACAGTTCGGATAATTCGGTCTGGCCGATGGCCGCCGCCGCAGCGGCGATACGCTGATCAAGATCGGCGACTTCAGCCGCCGGCACCAGGCCGAGATGGCGTTCCGGCAATTTGAATTGCAGGTTGCGCGGCATGCTGCCGAGATAGTCGATGCCGTGCGGCATGCCCTGGCGCAGCATTTCTTCATGGCGCGGACTGGCAACGCCGTTGGCCAATACGCCGATCAGCGGAAATCCCGGCCGGTAATGCGCCAGACCGTAGGCAATCGCGCCCAGAGTCTGCGCCACGCCGGCGACATCGACCACGGCGACCACCGGCAGCTTGAACAACTCCGCCAGGTCCGCGCTGCACGGTTCTCCGTCAAACAAGCCCATCACGCCTTCGATCAGGATCAGGTCGGCATCCTGCGCGGCTTCATGCAGCAGGCGTCGGCATTCAGCAGCGCCCATCAGCCACAGATCGAGCTGATACACGGTGCTGCCGCAGGCGCGTTCAAGAATGGTCGGATCAAGAAAATCCGGCCCGGTCTTGAACACCCTCACCTTGCGTCCCTGATCGCGATGCCAGCGCGCCAGCGCCGCCGTCACGGTCGTCTTGCCGTGGTTGGAGCCAGGTGCGCTGATGAACAACGCTGGACACAGGATCGGATTATTCGCAGAAGGCAAGGCAGACATGATCAGAACTCCACGCCCTTTTGCGCTTTGATGCCTTGTTCCTTGTAGGGATGCTTGAGCGGTCGCATTTCGCTGACCAGATCGGCTTGCTCAATCAGCGCATCGGGCGCGTGGCGGCCGGTGACGACGATGTGCAGCATCTCACGGCGCGCGGCGAAGACATCAAGCACTTCCTGCAGATCGAGGTATTGATACTTCAACACGATGTTCATCTCGTCGAGGATCACCATGTCATAAGACGGATCCTGGATCATGCGAACCGCTTCAGTCCAGCCGTGGGCAGCGGTTTTCATGTCGGCATCACGGTCTTGGGTATCCCAGGTGTAGCCGGAGCCGACCACATGAAAATCACAATTGGCGTGGCCGCCGAGAAAGTCGCGTTCGGCACTGTACAAGGCGCCCTTGATGAACTGCACCACGCCCAGCTTCATGCCGTGGCCGAGGATGCGCATGCCCATGCCGAAGGCGGCGCTGGACTTGCCCTTGCCGGTGCCGGTATTGACGATCAGCAAGCCTTTTTCCTTTTGCGCGGCAGCCTTCTTTTTCTCGAAGCCTTCCTTGTGACGCTGGGTCATGCGCTTGTGCGATTCCGGATCGGTTTTCATATGTTCTCTCTTTGCTTTACTTCCAGTTTGTACCGGTTAATTCGGAAAGCAAGGCGGCAACTTTGCTTCGGCTCGGGTGATAGCCGATGAAAACCAGTTCGGATTTATCGGTTTCCACCGCTTCGTTTGCAGCCGCGTTGGCGGCGTCCGCCGCATCTAAATTAATCGTCACGCGCGTGCGCACACCCTGCACCAGTTGCGGCCGCTTGCCTTCCAGCGTGCGCACAAAACCTTTGGTGCGCAAGATCGGCTCCGACTTCGCGGCTTCGGCAATTGCCTGCTTCAGTTTGTCTGCCGGTTGCGGTGACTGGCTGCGCAGCGTAAACGACAGCCAGCCCGGATCCTGTTCATGAAAATGCTTGTGCGTCGCCAGTCCGTGGCTGTGCGCGCCGAGACCTGAATGTGCATGGCCATTAAGACGCCCCTGATCGGCCAGCACGCTGGCGTCGACTCCGGGCATACGCACATGCGTGTAGGTGTGCTGATGCGCCTGCAAGGTCGGCTGATGCAACCGCAGGCCTAGCGCCAGTCGGATATCGAGCTGCGCCTTGTAAGCCAGCTCAAGGAAACGCACGTTGGGCGCGCAGGCGCGGACGCGCTGCTCGGCGTCCAGCAATTGCCCTTCGCTCAGATCGTCGATCTTGTTGAGTACCACCACATCGGCGTATTCCAGTTGCCGACCGAACATGTCGGCAACGGCGTTGTCTGTGCTGCTTCCTTGTGCGAACCGGTCGTCCAGCAGCAAAGGCGTATCCACCACCGCCAGGGTGGCGTCGAGGATGAAATGCGCCGCCAGTTCAGGCGTCTGCAGGCTTTCCATCACCGCCGTCGGCAAAGCCAGGCCGGAAGTTTCGATCAGCACATGATCGACTTGTGCACGACGCGCGGCCAGCGCCAGCATGGTCGGCACAAAGCGCTCATCGTCGCCGTACGCAATCAGGCCGTACGAGAAATCATGGATGCGCACATGCTCCGCGTCATCGCCGCTGTTGCTCACCGCCCGCATCAGATCGCCATCGATCGTCACCTCGCCGAACTCATTGATGAGCAGCGCCAGCCGGCGCGTCTGGCGGCGTTGCACCAGACTGCGCAGCAAGGTCGTCTTGCCGGCGCCGAGGAAGCCGGTGACGATGGTGACGGGGATAGGCTGCGCTGGCGTCATGCGTGCTTGCCTTCTTGTTGCTGCTCTTGCAACCATGCCTGCACCTGCGCCGAAGCGTGGCCCAGACTGTCGGCCTGCACCGGATAATCCAGCGCCGGACGGCGTACCGTCAGCAATGGAATACTCAACGCCTTCGCCGCATCCGCCTTGGCGCGATAACCGCCGGCATCGCCCGAATCCTTGGTCACCACGCAATCGATGTTCCAGTCGCTCCACAGCGCCTGATTGAAGGCTTGCGAGAACGGTCCCTGCATGGCGCAAATGCGGCTACGCGGGATACCCAGATCAATGGCGCGCTGGATGAATTCCGGCTCAGCGGTGACGCGTACGAACCATTGTTTCCGATCCGCGCCCGGCGCTTGCAAAAAGGTGGCGAGATCCTTGGAACCGGTGGCGAGGAAGATGCGCTCGCTCTTTGCAATCGCCTGTTCGGCGGCCTGCTCCATCGAATCGCAGACAAGCGCATCGCTCGCGATGTCGACGATTGCGCTTGGACGTTCATAACGCAGATAAGGGACGCCCAGGCTTTGCGACAAGCCCATCAATTGCTGCGACATCAACGTGGCATACGGATGCGTGGCATCGACCAGCACGCGCGCTGCGTGGCGCTGCAAGGCCTGCTTGCGCGCTTCCACACCCTGACGGCCGGCCCAGACGGTGACGCCGGGGCAATCCTGCAAGGCCAGCTCGCCGCCGTATTCGGTGGCGGTCGAGACGACTACCTGATGGCCTTGTTCGGCCAGCTGTCTGGCCAGTGTATTGCCATCGCTGGTGCCGGCAAAGACCCATATAGCCTGCGACGGCAATGCCGGTTCTTCTGCGGCCACGGTCGATTCGTCATGCCAGTCGTTGTAGCCGCGCGGTGTGAAGATGTAGCCGCGCTTGCGCTGGGTAAAACGATTGCCGATGACGATGCTGGTCAGCATGTCGAATTGCAGGGACGGCAACTCATCGAGACGATGGATGCTGACTTCCTGGCCGGGACGATAGGCGTTCTTCACCACGCCGCACAGCGTATGCGGCGCTTTGGATTCCAGCATCAGCTTGAGAATGCGATAGACACCTTCCTGACGGCCGGCGCTTTGCACGTTGTACAGCACGCAGGCAAGATCGGCCTGTGCGATGTGACGCGCACGGTTTTCGATCCATTCCCACGGGCACAGCAAATTCGACAGGCTCAGCGTGGCGAAGTCATGCGACAGCGGCGAGCCCAGCAAGGACGCGCAGGCGTTGGCCGAAGTAACACCGGGGATGACATTGACCTGGTAGTCGTCGTCTTCCTTCATTTCATCGAAGGCCAGCGCCGCCATGGCATAGATGCCGATGTCGCCACTGGAAATCAACGCCACCTTTTCGCCGCTGCGTGCTTTGTCGATCGCCAGCAAGGCGCGTTCACGCTCCTGCGTCAGCGGCGGCGTAAAAATTTGCTTGCCTTCGATGTGCGAGGCGATCCAGCGCAGATACAACTCGTAAGCCACGATGACGTTGCTGTCGCGCAAGGCGGCAATGGCGCGCGGCACGATCAGATCGCCAAAGCCGGGGCCGACCGATACCAGGTTTAAAACTCCACTCATAAAACTACTTTCTCTTTGATACTTGTTTATTTACTTGCATTGTTCCGTCTAGACTGTGCCTGCCGGCGCGTCCGTATCCGGCAAGCCGATATCTTCCACCACGGCTACGGTGACGCCGTCGAGCGCAGTCTTTGGCAGTGCCAAGACACCGCGCGGGCTGGCTATCAGCGCGCAGGGTTCGCATACGCCGTCGACGCCGACATTCTTTTGCACCCATTCCGACGGTGTCGTCACCCAGCCGCGCGCGGCGACATCCGAGGCGGCGATCACGCGTAGAGGCAGTTCATTGGCGGCGCAAAAGGTCAGCAAGCCGGGTTCTTCCGCCTTCAGATCAATCGTCGCCACTTCGCGCACGTCACTCAATGGACGTCCCAACAAGGCCAGTGCACGTGTAACGGCAGCGGAGATCTTTTCCACCGGTACGTTCTTGCGGCAACCGATGCCGAGCACCAGCGGTTTCAGGGCTTCGGTGGCTGTCGTCACTACCGGCACCGCACCGACGACATTGGCGACGCGATAGGCCAGACGATTGCCGCCGCCTTCGTGGCCGCCCAAGAGCGACACGGCAAACCGTCCCGCTTCATCCAGCAGCACGACTGCGGGGTCGGTCAGTTTGTCTTGCGGCAAGCCTTCCAGAAAACGCACCGCCACGCCGCTCGCCGCCAGCATCACCCATTGCCCCTGATTGCGGTAGGAGGCGCGGAATTGCTGCTTCTGCGGAATACCGGCATTGAGCCACGGCCGATACAAAGTTCCACCGAGCTGTCCCTGCAGACGCGCCGCCAGCGCTTCGCTCTCCGCTCGCACCAGCCATATGCCAAGCGTGCTGGATTGCGTTGTTGCATGCGTACTTTGCAGGGAATTACTCATGATCAGACCTCGTCTCCGGTGGCTGAAATTTCCACGGATTCTGCGGCGTCGTTGTCTTTTTTATTCTTTTTCACGACGCGGAACAAATGCGTGAAATCCTTGGAATATAAACTCGACTCAACTTGCTGCCCCTTATCCAGCGCCGCACCGACCAGCATCATGGTGGTCAGATTCCAGGCACCACGTTTGGTCTCTTCCAGCACCGTCGCCAGCGTGCCCTGATAGACGCGCTGATCGGGCCAGGTGGCGCGGTAGACTAGCGTCACCGGCGTGGTGTCGGGATAATGCAGGCGCAGGTCGGTGACGATCTTTTTCAGATGCGGGCCGGACAGGAAGATGCACATGGTCGCCTGGTGCTCGGCCAGACGTGCAATCGATTCCAGCTCCGGTACTGCCGAGGCGCGTCCCGAGACACGCGTCAGGATCACGGTCTGCGATACTTCCGGCTTGGTCAGTTCCGCCGTCACCGCCGAGGCGGCGGCAGTGAATGAAGACACGCCCGGCACGACTTCATAAGCGATGCCCAACGCTTCCAGCCGGCGCATCTGCTCGGCGGTCGCGCCATAAATCGCCGGATCGCCGGAGTGCAGACGAACCACGTCGATGTCCTGTACTTTTGCGCGCTCGTAGCAAGCCTGCTGCTGCTCCAGATCGAGCTGTGCCGTATCGATCAGTTCGGCATCGGGACGGCAATGCTGGAGCATTTCGGTCGGCACCAGTGAGCCGGCGTACAACACCATCTGTACGCTGCCGAGCAGCTTGGCGCCGCGCAGCGTGATCAGATCGGGGGCGCCGGGGCCGGCGCCTACAAAGTAGACCTTCATAAGTAGACTTTCATAAATTCACCTTCATGCCTGATGTCTCTTTTCCAATGCGGTCTTGCGAATGAGCATGGTCGCCAGATAGCCGCTTACGGCATGATCCCGGTCGCCCGCTTCCAGTTCGCGCAAGTCGTTTGCCAATACTTCACCGTCCAGCCCGATACGGCGGGCAAAGGCGCAGTGTTCGGCGATGCCCATTTCCTTGAGCAACGCCAGCACCCACGGCAGGCGCGCGCCGACTTTCATCAGCACCACGATGTCGTGGGTTTCGATCTCATGTTGCAGGCTCGCCGGATCGTCCGGGCACGGCAGGATCAGCGTGCGCTCCTTGCCAACGCCCAACGGCCAGTCCAGCGCGGCGGCAGCCGACGCATAACTGGTAATACCTGGAAACGTCCGGTGCGGAAACACTGGCAGCAAATCCTTCAGCGCCGCCAGGATGTAGCCGTATGTCGAATACGTCAGCGTGTCGCCGATGGTCAGATAGGCCACGCTGCGACCGGCCTGCAATTCGGCGGCAATATCCTGCGCCAGTTGTGCGTAGTGTTCGCGCAGCACGTTGCGATCGGGGTCCATGTTGAACTCGACTTCGCGCAGACGTTCCGGCGCGACGGCCACGCCTTCCAGGCATTGCAGCGCGACGGACGTGTCGGCGCTCCTGGCGCGCGGCACGTAGATCAGATCGGCCTTCTGCAAGGCCTGCATCGCCGCCAGCGGCAAATACCCCGCCGGGCCGGGACCGACGCCGATGCCCCAGAACATGCCTGGCTCATTGCCTGCAATCATGAATGACCTCCCAGCAAATTGCCGTCGAGATCGAACAGGCGCACCTCGACGCGCTTCACGGACGGCATGCGCGCCTGCGCCAGCGTGGCGATGCGCGCTTCGATCTCGCGCCACAAGCTAACTGAGCCTGGCTCATCTTTCAAACGTTCGATTGCTGCTTCCACTGTGTTTGCACTTTCTATCTCGGCGATCAGCGCGGCGGAAAATCCCAGCGTCGCCGCCAGCTCCGCCGCCACGCGGGCTACACCGCCCATCGCCATGTTGCTCTTGCTCGAATGCGTATCCCATACGCCGTCGAGCACTTTGGCCAGCTTGCCGGGATGACCTGCCAGCCACAATATGTCCAACTCTGCATCCTGCTCGGCCAACGCCGTCTGCGTGAAGTCCAGCGCGTCTCCGAGGAAGTTGGCGATCTGCACCGAGCGCACTTCCGGCAAGCCCAACGCATCACGCGCAAAAGTCCTGCCGATCTTGCCGGGCAGATATGCCACGCAGGCGGCAACGCCGTTCGGCCTGCTTTCGTCAGCCAGTGCCACGCGGATATACACCTCAATCGACGCAATCCACGAGGCCAGCGACATCGGTTCCACAATGCCCGACGTACCCAGAATCGAAATGCCGCCGACGATACCGAGACGCGGATTAAAGGTCTTCTGCGCAATCTTCTGGCCGTCCTCGCAACCGATGGCAAGATCGAAACCTGAGCCTATCCTGCCTTGCATGCCCAGTTCTTCCAGCACTTCCTTCACGGCCAGCCGCATCATCTGGCGCGGCACCGGATTGATAGCCGGCTCGCCGACCGCCACGCGTAAGCCGGGCTGCGTCGCCGTGCCGACACCGGTCGCCGCCAGGAAGCGGATCTCGCCGATATCGTTGCGCGCCACTTCGGCAAAAATCGTCGCGCCGTGCGTGTTGTCAGGATCATCGCCACCGTATTTCAGGACTTCGGCACGCACGCGTTTTTCATCAAGCACCCGGACGTCCTGAATTGGCACCAACAAATAATGCTTGCCATCCGGCAGGCTGACCTCCGCCTTGTCGATTTTTTCGTCGCGCAACAGCATGGTCAGCGCAGCCTTCACCGCAGCTGTCGCGCAACTGCCGGTCGTCCTGCCGCGTCGCAGGCCGTTCGGGGCCAGCACGGTCAGGTCGAATTCGGCGCGTTCAAGCTCCGGCATTTATCTGCAACTCCGCTTCCTGCGCGGCAATGACTTGTCCGATCGCGTCGATCATCAAGGCATTGACCACCGTCGCCGCCCACGGCGATCCGCCGCGCGTGCCGCTGTTGGTAATCCGCGGCACTTGCAGGCAGCGACGCAGATCGTCTTTGCTTTCTCGCGTGCCGACGAAGCCGACCGGCAAGCCGATCACCAGTTGCGGCCGCCAGCCGTGCTCACGGATCAGGCGTGTGGTCTCGACAATTGCGGTCGGTGCATCGCCGATGGCGAGGATGATGTCGTTACCGAATTTCTCCCATGCGCGACGTACGCCTGCTGCCGAGCGTGTGATGCCTTGCGCCTGCGACAACAAGTGCGTTTCGCGGTCGTGTACACCGCACCAGGTCTCGATGCCGAGCTGTTCGACCAGCGCGCGCTTGAGGCCGGTCTGCACCATCGTTACGTCGGTCACCACGCGCTTGCAGCGCAAGATGGCGCGAATGCCGGCTTCGATTGCTCCAGCGGAAAAATAGATATCGTCAACCGCGTTGAAATCGCCGCTGGTGTGCACCAGCCGCTGCAAAGCCGTCAGATGCGCAGGAGGAAACATCGACCAGTCGCGGCCGGCGGCGATGATCTCGAAGCTTTCCTTCTCGATCGGATGCGGTACATAGGGAGGAAAATCGGCTTTCGGCTCGGCAGCCAAAGTCTCCCGATTCAGCAAACCGCGCACTTGCAAGTGATGCGCGCGCTGCGGCTCGCCGATCTGCTCTTCAAAACCGACGATCTGCACACGGTATTTGCACAGGCTGCAATTCATAGCGGCACGTCCTTCGACCGCCTCGCGCGCACGCTCCAGCATGACGTCGGCAACGTGTTGATGCACGCCGAAATAGCCGGCTTTCAGCACTTCCAGCCCCGGCTCACGCTGCTGCAAGTCATCGGCGGCAGCGTAGATGCGTTTCACCAGCACGCCATCGAACAGGAAGAACGGCAACACGATGATGCGCGCAAAACCGAGCAAGGCTGCCGCACGCAAACCATCTGCTACTAGCGGTTTTGCGGTACCGGAATAACAAACGTAGACGCCGCCAAAGCCCATGCCTTCTTCCAGCATGCGGGCCAGTTTAGAGACCTCGCCGTTGGCATCGGGATCGGTAGTGCCGCGACCGACCAGCACCAGGCAGGTATCGTCACGACGAATGGTTTGTGCGGATTGTGCTTCGGCGGCGAGCACGCGTTCCTGCGCCAGTTGCAGCAATTGCGGATGCAGGTTCATCGCCCCGCCGAAATGAAAATCGACGTCGGGATGCTTGCGCGCCAGCTCCAATACTTCGGCCGGCATGTCGTTCTTGGCATGACGCGCAGCCAGCAGGACGCCAGGTACGACGGCAACCTGTTTGCTGCCCGCGGCGACATTAGCTTCCACTGCTTCGCTGATGGTCGGACTGGAAAATTCGAGATAGCCATGGGTTACCACGCGGCCTGGCGCACGGGCGCGCACAATATCGACCAGCGCTTCGAATTCGCGCACAGCGTCGGCGTCGCGGCTGCCGTGACCAGCGATCACGATGCCGTAGCTTGTCGCATTGTCAATACGGTCAACAGGGTTGACTGCACTGCTGACGATATCGGCGGGCACCACGCTCATGCAACCTCCGCAGACTTGGCAGATGTATCCGGTGGCGGCTCGATCTGGCTGTCCATGGGCGTGTGGGTACGAATCAGCATGATGCTCATGTCGGTGAACTCCTTGTCCACGCATTCGGCCAGTGAGCCATGCCACTCTGCTTCACCACGCGTGAGGTTTTCCCAGACTTCGGTCGGATGGTCGGGCTGCACGCCGTTTTCCAGCAGATAAGCCGCGATATGGCGCGGCATGAAGGAGCGCGCCGCATCCCATGGACACGGTATCACAATCGCATTGCGGCCGTCATTGAGCACATGCACAAGATGGCGCTTGAACGGCGTCAGGTCGCCGCGGCGATGGAAGGTAATAAAAGTTGTTTCGTCGAAACAAACCTTGGCGCGCGACGCCAGAATTTGCGCGGAGGAAATACCAGGCAAAGTCTCGACCGGATGGCCGCAAGCGCGCTCGACGCGTTCCAGATACTGGAAGCCGCTGAAATGGATGTCGCCCATGAACACCACTACGCAGCGCTTGCCGGCGTGATGTGCAGCCGCGACCAGATCGAGCTGGGCGACCTGGTCGCGATAGTTCATGAGGACGACTTCCGCCGTCGGCGGGATAATGCTTTGCACGACATTGACGACGGCGTCGAAGCCCGCCACCACGTCGGCATTGCGAATCAGCTCGGCGCCGCGTTGGGTGAGGTAGCCGATATCGCCGGGACCTGCTCCGATGCAGATGATCATATGTTGTTCCTTGATTAATTCTCTAATGAGTCATACGGGCGCGAATCGTCAGCGCCAGATTGTCGGCCGTCAGCTCTTCCAGCGTCATGCATTCCGCACCGAGCGCCTGTGCCAGTTGTCCAGCGCGGCCCAGACGGACGTAGCCGGTTTCGGTATCGAGCACCAGCGCAGGCGTGCCGCGTGCGGCCAGTTGCTCGGCCAACGCCAGCGTCTCGCGCCAGGGATCACCGCCGTTTTCCAGCGCGACGTTGCCTTTGCCGTCGCTGAGCAGCACCAGCAATGGCGGCGCTGTCCCGTTGGATTGGTCCAGCGTCTGCAAGGCCAGTTGCAAGGCATGCGGCAGCGGCGTGCGGCCACCGGTCGGTAGTTCGCGCAGACCTTGTTCGGCGAGATCGACGCTGCGTGTCGGCGCCAGCAACAAGGAAGCCTTGTCGCCACGGAAGCCGATCACCGCAACCTGGTCACGGCGTTGATAGACATCCGTCAGCAAAGCCAGCACGGCCCCCTTCACTGTCTCCATGCGCCGTTGCGCGGCCATCGAACCGGAAGCGTCGACCACGAACAAGATCAGGTTGGCGTTCTTGCCGGCCTTGACCTTGCCGTGCAAATCGCTTGCCTGCAATTGCACCGCGCCCTCTTGTGCGCCTTCGGCGGCGCTGCGCAAGACCGCTGAACGCAGCGTTGCACCGACCGCGAGGCTGGCAGGATTGCTGTCCGGTACGGCGCGGATCATGCGGCCGCGCGTTGCATCCGCGGAATCGCTGCGGCGACCGGCGAGCGTGGCGACATTGTTCACCGGCGCATCGACTTTGAGCTGGCGAGCGTTGCCGACAGCTGCGGCAGCGAATACTTGCTGGCTGTCGCCACTATCCGATGGCTTCTCTGATTGATTTTCTGATTCAGCATCACTATCAGAAGAAGAGTCCGATTGATCCTGTCCATTGCCGCCTTGCTGCTGCGGAGCCTGCATTGCTTCCTGCATCAGATCATCGAGCTTGTCCTGATCCAGGCCGGGCTGCTCGAACGGCTTGCGACGACGGCGATGCGGCAAGACCAGTTCAGCCGCCGCACGTACGTCGTCAGGAGTCACCTGCAAACGGCCGTCCAACGCCGCAAAAGCACGCGCGGTCTTGTGCATGACGATGTCGGCGCGCAGGCTGGCGACTTCGAACTCGCAGCACAAATGACTGATCAGATCGAGCAAGGCATCGCTCAGTACGACTTGCGGCAGCAAAGTCTGCGCAGCGGCGATGCGAGCGCGCAAATTGTCTTGCTCATCGTTCCATTGCGCGGCATAGGCAAGCGGATCGGCTTCGTAGGCAAGACGACGGCGTACGACCTCAGCGCGCAAGGTTTTGTCGCGCGGCGCAACCACTTCCACCATGAGACCGAAACGATCCAGCAATTGCGGACGCAAATCGCCCTCTTCCAGATTCATCGTGCCGATCAGCGTGAAGCGTGCGAGATGCGAGACCGACAGGCCTTCACGCTGGACAGAATTGACGCCCATCGCCGCGACGTCGAGCAGCACGTCGACCAGATGATCCGGCAACAGATTGACTTCATCGATGTACAGAATGCCGCGATGCGCGGCAGCCAGCAGGCCCGGTTGCAAGGCGTTTTTCTCGCCCTTCAAGGCGCGTTGCAGATCGAGCGTGCCGAGCACGCGGTCTTCTGTCGCACCCAGCGGCAAGGTGACAAAAGGCACTGTTGCGGAAACCGTCTTGGCGTCGCCCTGGCAGACCGCGCACTGCTCGGCAGGCTGCCCCGGCAGGCAATTGAAGGCGCAGCCGGCAACACGTTCAATGGGAGGCAACACCGCCGTCAGTGCACGTGCAGCGGTACTCTTGGCGGTGCCTTTGTCGCCGCGGATCAGGACGCCACCCAATGTGGTATCGACTGCACACAGCAGCAAAGCATTCTTCAGCTGCGGCTGGCCGACGATGGCGGAGAATGGAAATAACGGTGGAAACAAAGGAACACTCATATCAGACTCCACGCGGGGTTTCGCCACGCGCCTCCAGCAAGGTTTCACTCTTGAGATAAAGCTGGCGCAAGTCTTCCAGCGTCTGTGCCTGCGGTTCGGCCCACATGCCGCGGCTTGCCGCTTCCAGCAGGCGTTCGGCAATGGCGTTCTGCGCCCATGGATTGGCTTCTTCGAGGAAGCGCTGCATACCGGGATCGAAGGCGTAGGTCTGCGCCAATTGTTCGTACATCCAGTCGTCCATGACTTGCGCCGTGGCGTCGTAACCGAACAGATAATCGACCGTCGCCGTCAGCTCCAGCCCGCCCTTGTAACCATGGCGCTGGATGCTGTCGAGCCACTTCGGATTGACCACGCGCGAGCGGAACACGCGCAAGGTTTCCTGCTTCAGATCGCGGACCTGCGCGCGCGCCGGGTCGTGGCTGTCGCCGAAATAATGGCGCGGCTGCTGGCCGGTCAGGGAACGGATCGTCGCGATCATGCCGCCGTGATATTGCAGATAATCATCGCTGTCGAAGATGTCGTGTTCGCGGTTGTCCTGATTATGCAAGGCCACCTGCACGCCCGACAGACGGGTGCGGAAGGCATCGCGCTGGTCGCTGCCCTGCTTGTCGCCCAGCTTGCGCGCATAGGCGTAGCCGCCCCAGTTGATGTAAGCCTCGGCAAAATCGGCATCAGCTTGCCAGTTCTTTTCCTGAATCAGGGGCAGGATGCCGGCGCCGTAGCTGCCCGGCTTGGCGCCGAAGATACGATAGGCGGCACGCTCCTCGGCTTCGTCTTTGTCCAGGCCCTTGCCGATCCATTCGCCCAGCTCTTGCAGATAATGCTTACGTACGAAATTCTGATCGAGCGGCTCATCCAGTGCGATGACGGCATTGACGGCGTCGTCGATCAGATCGATCAGTTGCGGGAAGGCGTCGCGGAAGAATCCGCTGATGCGCGTAGTGACGTCGATGCGCGGACGTTGCAGTTCTTGCAGCGATACCACTTCGATGCCGGAGACCTGGCGATTGCCCGGACGCCACACCGGACGCACGCCGAGCAGGCACAGAATCTGCGCCACGTCGTCGCCGTGCGTGCGCATGGCGCTGGTGCCCCAGATGCTGATGGCGACGCTTTCCGGATACGCGCCGGTTTCGCGCAGATGGCGCTCCAGCACTTCGCGTGCCAGTTGCTGGCCGACGCGCCATGCCGACTGCGAAGGCACGCTGCGCGGATCGACCGAATAGAAATTGCGGCCGGTCGGCAGGATATGCGCCATGCCGCGTGTCGGCGAGCCGCTTGGGCCGGCTGGCACATAGCCGCCTTCCAAGCCCAACAACAGATTGCCGATCTCGTCGCCAGCGCGATGCAGGTTGGGCAAGAGCTGGCGACAGGTGAAATCAAGGACGCGGTGCAAAGGTGCGAATTTATCAGCTGAGTCCGTGGCCGGTTTTGCGATGGTAACTGGCGGCACCACGGCTAAAGGCTTGGCGCGCGCCTGCATCTTCATCTGCCCCAGCATGCTGCCGGGCTGGCGTACGGAGGCCGTTTGCATGCGCGGCTTGGCTATGCTCAGGTCGCCGAACATCGATTGCAGGATGCTGTCGATGGCATCGGCTTTGTAGCCGCAATCTTGCAGCGTCTGCATCAAGCGCACGCACAAGGCATCGATGGCTTCGATGGCGTCGGCACGCGTGACGACAGCGCGATCGGCGATGCGCGCCAGAGCGCTGTCGACGTTAAGACGCTGGCCTTTGTTCTCCAGCAACATGTCGAGCTTGAGCCCGAACAGGCGCGCCATTTCTTCCTGCAGCCCGGGGATGTCCTGGTTCGGCAGGCGCGTCAGCGAGACCAGCATGTCGGGCATCTGCGTCTCATCAGGCGCGCGGCCGAGAATATGCAGGCCGTCGCGGATCTGCGCCGCACCGAGTTCGCACAGGTAACCGTCGAGGTCTTCGATCAGATGCGCAACGTCGGAGCCGCCCATGCCGCTGAGCGCTTCAGGCAGTTCGCCATCGTGGCTGTGGTCGTGCGGATGATCGTGATCATGGTGGTCATGATCGTGGTCGTGTCCATGCGCATGTCCGTGATGATGGTGATGGCCGTGTTCGTCATCGTGGTCGTGATCGTGATGGAGCAGCTTCATCTGCAGATCGCTGTCGAGATTGGTCTGTTTGACCAGCTCCCAGATCTGCTGCTGCAGCAGCGGCAACTTGGATGGATCCAGCACTTCGACCTGATAGTACTCGTCCACCAGTTGCGTCAGCTGTGCCAGCGCGCCATAGCTGTCGGCGGTGGTCATCGGCGGTGTCAGGTGATCGACCACAACCGCATGCCCGCGACGTTTGGCCTGCGAGCCTTCGCCCGGATCGTTGATGATGAAGGGATAGAACAGCGGCATGTCGCCCAGCAGCGCATCGGGGAAGCAGTTCTCCGACAGGCCGACGCCCTTGCCCGGCAGCCATTCCAGCGTGCCGTGCTTGCCGACGTGGACGATGGCGTCCGCGCGCCACTCGTCGCTGAGCCAGCGATACAGGCCGTAGTAGTGATGCGTGGGCGGCAAGTCGGGCTGGTGATAAATCGCGTCCGGATCCATGCCGTAACCGCGCGGCGGTTGCAAGGCGACGAAGGCATTGCCCAACTCAACACCGGCAAACGCCAGTTGGTTATCGTGGACGTAAGCTACGCCGGGCGCGGCGCCCCATTGCGCTTCTATTTTCTGCTGCAGCACTTCGGGCAGTTCCGCGAACCATTCGGCGTAACGCTCCGCCGACACGCGACCGACGGCGTGCTGCAACTGCTCGCTGGTCAGATAGGTGTTGTCGTAGGAGCAGCGATCAACCAGCGTGTGGATCAGCGCACTGCCGCTCTCGGGCAGATTGCCGATGGCGTAACCGGCGTCGCGCATCGACTCCAGGATGCGCATCAGCGAGGCTGGAGCATCGAGACCGACGGCGTTACCGATCTGCGAGGCCTTGCTGTTGGAGTTGGTGAAAATGAAAGCGATACGTTTGTCGGCGTTGGTCAGTGCGCGCAGACGCGCAAAACGCGCTGCCAGCCCAGCGATGCGTTCGACACGGTCGGCCACCGGATGAAACTCCACCACGTCGCCGGACAATCCCGCCGCCTGCGCCTTGAACGACAGCGGCACACTAATGATGCGGCCGTCGAACTCGGGCAGCACCACGTTCATGGCGGCGTCGAGCGGGTTCATGCCGCGTGTGGAGATTTCCCACTGGTCCTGCGTCATGCCGCTGGTCATGGCTTGCAGCACGGGGACGTTGAGTTTTTCCAATACCGACACCGACCAGCCGGCAGGTGTCGGGCCGCCCGGCGTGATCTCACCCATGGCGAAGGATGTGGTGTTGATCAGGACATCGACGTGCGCGCCCTCTTCGTCCGCAAAATAACTTAGCGCAGCCGGGAGATCGGAATCTGCCGCCGAGGTGCGCAGCGACGCCGTGAAGATCGGCAGCACATCCATGCCGCGCTGCTCCAACGCCGTCACCAATGCGTCGACGAAGCGTGTGTTGCCGCTCATCCAGTGGGCGCGATAGAAGATAATGCCGACTGCCGGCTTGCGGCGTCCTGCGACGTCGATGCGCAATCTGAGCCAGTCTGCAATCACGGCATCCTGCTCCAGATCCGGATGGTAAATGCCGTGATCGGGCAAGGCCACTGCCGGATCGTAAGCAAAGCCGGTCAGCAGCAGGCGGTCTGATACGAAACGTAAAAACTGCGCCAGATTGACGCTGCCTCCACCATGAAAATACGCCAGCGCCTCGCGCAGCACATCGGCCGGTACGGTCGAGACCGCCGCCAATTCCGCATCCGGCTCGCCGGCACCGCTCAAGGCGATCAGATGGCGTCCCTGGCGTTGCGCATGGCGCAGCAGTTCCGCAAAACCGGCGACGCTGCCGAGACGACCGAGGATGCGCAGCACGATGATGTCGGCGTCCGCCAGCTCGTTCTGTAACAGCTCACTCATGCGTGTTTCGTTTTCCACGCCTTGCAGGTTGATGCCTATCGTTGCCGGAAAATCCTCCGGCAATTGGGTCAACGCGTGATTCAGAATGGCAAGGTCGGTGGACGCATGCGTCAGCACGGCAATACGTGCCGAGGGTGCAGCGACGGGCTGTGTAGCGCTGTCAGACATTTTCTGGTTCCTCGGGATTGACGTCGCCGCTGCCGAGACGGTGAAAAATCAGGTCAGTGACTTCCTGCCCTCCTTCGAGATGCTCGACCACCACGCGCTCAATCGCCGCGGCATCTTCGCAGCGGTACCACACGCCTTCCGGGTACACCACCACGACCGGCGCCTGTGCCTTGCAGGCCACCATGCAATGCGTGCGCGTGCGCTTGACGCGCAGCTCGGGACGCGCATCGATCTGTTCGCCGAGGACGGCGAACATGGCCTCGGCCAGCACACCGTTTTCGGTGCAGCGCGGGCCGGTGCACATCAGGACGTGCCGGTGGTGGGTTCTCATGTGTTCAGTTCTTTAATGGCACAAATGCCGATCCGACCTGTTACGGTCGGATCGGCATTTGTGCTTAGCGTTAAAAGCTTTAGGCGAATTTCTTGTAAAAGTATCCAATCAGTCCGCCCAGCATCAGCCAGAACAAACCGTTGGCCAAAGCCGTTGCGTGGATGAAGGCCTGTGCCAACTCTTCCGGCGCGGCACTGCCATGCACGGCCGGATGCGGCGCGCCGATGATATGCGGCACGATGAGCAAGACCGCGCCCAGCAACTTCAGCGCCCAGTGACGCGCATACACGCCAAGACCCAGGCCGGCGGCAGTCATGCCTGCCGTCATTACCCACCAGAGCTGGCGCGCATGCAAAGGCGCCGCCATGGTGCCCGGCACTTCAGGCGGCAGGCCCAGCGACGGCGCGACGAAGAACACCAGATAGCCGGCGACACCCCACAGCAAACCGGAACGCCAGGTCACTTGCTTGCCGCTGATGACGATTGCGGCAGCAAGAAACAGTCCGAAACCAATTGCCATGCTGATGTTGGCCAGCACCGTGTAGGCTGTGCGCTCGAAACCATTGGCGGGCTCCCATTCGTCAGCGCCATGGTCGTGCTCGTGCGCTTCTGCAGGCGCCCCGGCGGCAGGTGTTGCCGCGGACGCATGTTCATGTTCGTGCGCCTCTTCATGCGCTTTAACAGCGGCAGCGTCTTCGTAGACCTCCGCCTGGAGGATGATTTTGGAGACCTGCAACTGCTGCACGCCAGTCAGCAAGATACCGGCGCAAGCGCCAGCCAACAGGACGGTGGAGGCGATCCGCCGCAATACTGCGAGATTCATCATTCAATTGTTCCGCTGAATAGTATTCTTAGTGGCAAGGAAAGCCTGCCGAATGGCGGCCGTCATGCGCGGCGTTGTGGAGTTCCACCGCAGAAGCAAAGCCGGCGGCGTAGATCAGGCCTGCGCCGAGCACTACAGCGGCAATGCCCGGCAAAATGCGGTCGCGCCACATGCTGGAACCAGTGGTGGAATCGATGGTGCTGGTGTCGTTGGCAGATGCGCCGGTGGTGAGATCCATATGTCTTCCTTCGAATAAGCGTTGGAGCCAAACCGGACATGTCGCTGACAAGACTGCCGCAGCACATATAACGGAAATAACGGAAACGTCACGAAGGAAAATGAGGAAACAACGCGGGTGCAGAAACATCATGCAATCCGGGAAGCAGTCCGTCGATCGCCCTCCGCGATGCAAAACAAGTCGTTACCAAGGGCCGGTCTCCGGGCTTGCGAAGGGTTCGCGGTGAGAATGATCTGACCGGAACCGGAATCTGCGCCTTCCCATGCCGTGTCAATAAGACACCTACACAGTGGCTGAATGCAGATTCGCTGATTCGCTTACCGTTGCGGGGGCAGCGCCGGAATGGTTTCCAGAGAGATCATCTGGATTAACGCACCGGCTTCCCGATTAAATCCAGCGCAAGAAATACGCAGGATACCCAAGGCAATGCTACCCCGCGAGTATAGGTGGGTGGAGGGATTCTGGCAACTGCAAGAGGCTTTGAAACGGTGCTTAAACCAGTCGGCAACCAGCTGGGAATCGGCATCAAACCGGACTTCGGCGACGGGATGCGCACGACCCGCGACGGGGTCAATGCGCAGTCCTTGCGTATTCCATAGCAGTCAAATAGCGAAAAGCTATGGATTTAGCGCGGCGATTAGTTGGAGTTGGGACCTTTTGCGACCTTTTTAGGCGGCTCCGGCGTCAGATTGATCGGATCGCTGGCCGGAAAAGTGTCTTCCAACGCATCGTCGAGATCACGGTCGCGCTTGAGCTTTTTGGCGTCTTTGACACTGTCCGTCTGCTTTTCAAGCTCGCGCTCGTCGGCAGCAACAATATCTTCGCCACTTTCATTGTCACTCGCCACCTGCTCAACCGACTCGGGTGTTTCTGGTGCGCGGTCACGGCTGCCGCGCTCAATCGAAGCGCGCTCACCGGTGCCGGCGGAGTCGCTGTCGGCTTCAGTGGCGATATTGGTCATGTCGCTGCCGCTGTCCGATGTGTCGCTGGGGCCTAGTGCGTGGTTGTCGTGACCTTTGTTGAGCTGACGATCCGAGATCGGCAAGACATCAAGATCGAGTGTGCTGGTAGCCATGATTACTCCTCGTTAAATCGGACAGAACAAGTTCCAAAATCAAAGATCGGTCATTTTCAACGGCGGCTCTGCAGGATCCGTATCCGGAATACCCGGCTCGGTCGGATTGAGCGGCGGATCCTGTACCGGGTTGTACTCATCCGGCGGGACGTCCGTTGGCGGTGGTGGCGCGGTCGGTGGAATCTCTTGCGGTGTATGCATGCGTGCAGCTCCTCACAGCGGATTCTGGTGGGGAATTGGATCCTGCTGCGGCGTCGGATCGAGAGGCGGCACTTCAACCGGCGGAATATCTTGTGGCTTGTGCATGTGATGTCCTTTCTGATGCAGAGATGCAAAGAAGCGCGCGCAACGCCGACGAAACCGTCGACGGGCGGCGACACAACATCAGGCTACGCGCTCAGACGCACGCTGCGTATAGGACAAACACTTTTTCGGACTTCATCAACTCTTACGCCGTGCTGCCGGGTCAATCCGGCGCAAGAGTGACAAGATGTACAGATGAGTTGGATCAGGCAAGAGCGGCCGCTATCATCGGCGTGTCACGGCGAGGCAGAGCCGATACGGTACTGGCTGTCGGCAAAGCATTCAGTTCGGTTTGCACTTCCGTCAAATTTTCATGCAGATCGGCTGGCTCCTCACCGACGCGGAAGGCGCTCACGGCATTCCACAGCTTGTGCGCCTGCTCCTGCATGTCGGCTGTCGCCACTGCGGCCTGCGCCACCAGCGTCGCGTTGGTGCGCGTGACAGCGTCGATTTGCGTGATGGCCTGATTGAGGTCCGCGATGCCGTGACTCTGTGCGTCGCTGGCAGCGGCGATTTCATCCATGATGCCGACCACGTGCTCAACCGAGTCGACGATCTCGCGCATGGTTTGGCCGGCGTCGTCAACCTGGCGGCTGCCGGCGTCAATACGTTCCACAGAGTCGCCGATGAGTACCTTGATTTCCTTGGCGGCGGCAGCGCTGCGCATGGCCAAATGGCGCACCTCTGTTGCCACCACGGCAAAGCCGCGACCTGTCTCACCCGCCCTCGCCGCTTCCACTGCGGCATTCAGCGCCAGGATATTGGTCTGGAAGGCAATGCCGTCGATGACCGAAATGATGTCTACCACCTTGCGCGAACTGTCCTTGATCGCCGTCATGGTGCCGACCACGGACGACACGATGTCACCACCGCGCGAAGCCACGCCGGCAGCCGATTGCGCAAGACGATTGGCTTCGCCGATTTGCAGTGCATTGCGACTGACGATGCCGGTCAGCTCCGCCATGGCGCCGGCGGTCTGCTGCAACGAACCGGCCTGCGCTTCGGTGCGTGCCGCCAGATCGGTATTGCCGGCAGCGTTTTGCCGCGACACACGGAAGATGCTTTGCGTGCCATTGCGCACCTCGCTGACGGTCTGCAGCAAGCTTTGATTCATGCGCCCCAACGCAGCAAGCAACTGCCCGGTTTCGTCTTTACCGCCTTCGGCGATATGGGCAGTGAGATCGCCCGCTGCGACGCGGCTGGCAAGATCCACCGCATCATTCAGCGGACGCGTGATGCTGCGGTTGAGACGCCACGCCACCAGTATCGCCAATAGCATGGCTACGCCGCAAATCACGATAGTCGCCATGGTGGTTTGCCTGCCGCTGGCAGCGAAGTCATCCAGATCACTCTGGATCTGGCTCTGCTCCAGCTTGACCAATTTGTCGATGGCTTCCAGCCACTGATTTTGCAGCGGCGCGACTTCGGCATTGAGTAACTTGGTCGCTTGCCCAGCGTTGAAGCCGGCGACGAACTCCTCTGCCTGTTTGATGAACGGTTCGCTGCGACGATCAAGACCATCCATGTCGTTGATGATGGCCTGTTCTTCTGCACTCACGCCGCTGTTGAGCAAGGCGGCCTGATTGATGCGATAGGCTTTACGCTCCACACCAATGCGCGCCATCTCCTTTTGCATGGCATTGAGATCAGTCAGCGTCGCCACGTTGCGCGCCGCCTGGCCCTGACGGAACAGACTCTGGCGCATCAGTGCCGCAATTTCGGATTTGCCGTTGGTATGACTGAGCGCGGCCGCCAACTGCTGCTGAGCACGATGCGCCGAAAAGCCTGCCAACGCGGTCACCGCCGCCATCAATACCAATATGACGCCAAAGCACAGCGACAAGCGCTGCCCGATCCGAAGGCGGGAAAAAGTCATGAAGTCTCCTGTTTTGTGCAGAATCGCCAATTGCATGGAATTGCACCAAAGACAATTCAGCGAGCCTGATTTTATGTAGTTTTACTATATTTTTTGATTATTCTGGCACAGAGATGGATTTGCTTCTAGCTTTTTAAGACGAAGATGTCGATTTTTATTGGATCAGCCGCTGATGCGAAGTAAAAAATGTCGATGTAGTAAATGTAGTTTTATTACTTCACGATTCCGGCTTTGCGCCGGATTTGACACGTTTTCGCCAATACAGATGCATCAGCGGCGCAGAGGAAATGCCATGAAGTAATACGGATAGTGCGAGGACGGTCAGTACGTCCTGCGCGATGCGCACGTTAAGTCTGTCATGCCAGAACTGCAAAACAAAACACAGGTAATACAGTGAACCGACACCGCGAATACCGAACCATGCGATCAGCCAGCGATGCGAAGTTTCGGTATCCGAGCCAAGCAAACCGATGCCGACGGCAATCGGCCGGACGACGAAGAACAGCAGACCGGCAATCAGCACGCCCTCACCCGAAATGCCAAATTCCGACAGCAGGATGCCCATCAACAGCACCATGAAAAACTCGGCGAAATGCTCCAGTTGCTGATTGAAGCCGAGCACCGTCTCAGTCAGATAGACCGGTGCCTGTTCAGGATGAACGGCGGCGGCAGACTTGCCGCTGCCCTCGGCTGCAGCAATCAGTTCTCCGGCGGGCTTGTCGCCGCTGCTGGCCGACTCCACCTGCCGCATCGCCAGACCAGCGGCGAAGACCGATAAAAACCCGATACCATTCACCAGCTCAGCAACGCCGTACGACAGCATGATGATGCCGATGGCCATGAACTCTTCCATGCCCAGCGCCAAACCAAATCGCTGCCGCGCGAACAGCACCAGACGCGACATGGCCCAGCCAAACAAGGCGCCGCATCCGATACCGGAGGCAACGCCCCACAGCACGAACCATCCGAAATGATCCACTTGTGTAATCTCATCGGTTACGCCGAGCAATATCAAAGCCAAGATGACGAAAGGAAATGCACTCCCGTCATTGAGACCGCCCTCGCCGCTCAGACTAAAGCGCAACTGATCCGGATCGTCGACATTCTTCACCTGCACATCGGAAGCCAGCACCGGATCGGTGGGCGCAAGAATGGCGCTCAGCAGCATCGCCACCGCAAATGGCAGATTGAACAGGAAGGTCATGCTGATAGCCAGCAAAGGCACCGTAATGAGCATCGACAGCGCGCCTAGACGCAGTGGGAGCCACCACAAGTGACTTCCCTTGCCACGAAACTTCACGCGCAACTTCAAGCCAACGGTGAACAGAGACAACAGCAATGCAACGCGCGTGATGACCGTGAGTACATCCGCATGCGCGCGCAGATCGATATGGATCAAACCGGTGCCGGCAGGCCCGAGCAGCCAGCCTATTGGCAGGTACAACATGGCAGCGTTGAATGGCAGTTTCTCCAGCACCGACTCAAGAAACACCATGAAAGTCAGCAACACGCCGGCGATCAAAAAATATACGGTAGGGATGTCGATGAGCGATCTCGGCTGAAGTGAACACTGGGCGCAAACGATGCTGAACGCTACCAAACAGCGTAAACAAAATGGCAGCTGACATGCGCGGATGTCAGCTGCCGAAGAGAAATGAGAGTCAGAGCAAGACCCGTTAGTGCGGGCACCGTATCGACTATTTGTCGCCGTTGCCGACTCCTGCTATCCGCATGTCCTCAGTCAGTGTTGCTCGGATGCGCTGCCATCTTTTTTGCGCGGCATCAGTCCGTCATCGGCATTTGCGCCTGGATCTTCCGTGCCGTCCGGCTCGGGTTCTGTCGAGGCGTGTTGCTCGCTCACCGGCGGCCTCAGCGTTTCCTTGAGATCACCTTTGACGCCAGTCGATACCGCAATCGATCGCAGCAATTCTGCAGATGCGGCAGGCAGACGATCCGCATGCGCTGACACATCGCGTGCATTCTGCCCCGAGCCGGTTTCAACATAATTGTCGTCGCGCGCATCGGATTCGTCACCGGTCAGATCGCCGCCGGCCTGTTGATCGGTGAAGCGTGGCGTGCCCTGATATAGCGGACGTCCGAGCGGATCCGTGTAAGGCTTCGCGGGAGCTGTTTCCTGCACGTCCTTTTGGACATGAGATGCCTGCTGTTGGGATTGTCCTGATTGTCCTTGCTGCTGGCTTTGCGGTGCTTCTTGCTGCATCTGTTGCTGCGTCTGTTTTTGCGTAGGCATCGTGCTCTCCTTGACTGGATTTTCGCCGCCCGGTGGAACGGTCGAAGCCGGGACTGCAGCTGTAGCTGTACCGGACTGTTCGCTCTGCGCCTCTGCCATTGCGTGCAGGATCATGCTGTCTGCAAACATTCTGAACCGCCTGTCGAAATATTAATGCGCAGCAGCTTAGTGCTTGCGACCGGAACCGGATTTGCGCCCGCCTCCGGAGATTTTATTTTCCGTTGCCCAGGCACGCCGCTCTGCCTCTTTATGGCTGACGCCGCGCTTTTCGTAGCCCTCTTCAATGTGGGCAACCTGGCGTTTTTGTTTATCGGTATAGGAAGATTTGTCGCCTCTCGGCATGATGCTCTCCTTTAAAGCCGTCTAAAAACGAAGTACAGCTTTATCTTAGGCAAGCCTGGACCCCGTGCCAGCAGGACAGGCACTTATTCAGGTGTAGGAGGAATGGGAATGAAAAGGAAAATCTCGCCTGCCATGAAAAACGGCGGCACAAGACGGTGAAAGTCTCATGCCGCCGTGCAAGACGGCGCTCGCGATAGTGTCCAATGACGACTCTATCGCGAGAGGCTAGCCTGAATTAATTCATGCCGCGCCACCTGCCAGCGCATCCGTGACGATCTGCTGTGCTTCAGCAAAGATACTGTCGAGATGCGCCTCATCGCGGAAGCTCTCTGCGTAGATCTTGTAGATGTTTTCCGTGCCGGACGGACGGGCCGCAAACCAGCCGTTGTCGCTGATGATTTTCACACCGCCGAAAGCCTTGTGGTTGGCCGGTGCGGTAGTGAGAATCTGGCGGATTTTTTCGCCAGCGAGCTCGGTTGAACGCACGTTATCAGAAGATAAACCGGACAATAGTTTCTTCTGCTCCGGCGTCGCGGCAGCTTCAATGCGGCCGTTGCACGGCAAGCCCAATTGCTCCGTCAGGCCTTGATAAATTTCTCCCGGATCGCGCCCGGTACGCGCCGTCATTTCTGCGGCGAGCAATGCAGCGGTAATGCCGTCCTTGTCAGTGCTCCAGGGTGTCCCGTCAAAACGCAGGAACGAAGCACCGGCGCTCTCTTCGCAACCAAAGCCAAGACTGCCGTCCTGCAAACCGGAGACAAACCATTTGAATCCGATCGGCATTTCCTGCAAAGGCCGCTGCAATTGCGCCGCCACACGATCGATCATCTGGCTGCTGACCAAGGTCTTGCCGACGCCTGTTTCGGCGCGCCAGTCGGGACGATGCTGGAACAAATAGGACACTGCCGCCGACAGATAATGATTGGAAGGCATCAGGCCGACACTCTTGGTAACGATGCCGTGGCGATCATGATCGGTGTCGCAGGCAAAGGCGATGTCGAATTTATCCTTGAGCGAAATCAATTCGCGCATCGCATATTGCGATGACGGATCCATGCGGATTTGCCCATCCCAGTCCATTGGTACGAAACGGAACGTCGGATCGACTTCACGATTGACGACTTCCAATTTCAGATCATAGCGATCTGCAATCGCTCCCCAGTAATGCACACCGGCTCCACCAAGAGGATCGACACCGATGCTGATGCCTGCATCGCGGATAGCGGCGAGATCGATAATGTTGGGCAAGTCGTTGACGTAGGTTTCCAGATAGTCGTACTGATGCGTGCTCGACGCGCGCAAAGCACGATCGAATGTCATGCGCTTGACCGTGCGCACGGAGTCACGCAGAAAAACGTTGGCGCGTTTTTCTATCCAGCTGGTGACGTTGGTGTCGGCTGGCCCGCCGTTAGGCGTGTTGTACTTGAAACCGCCGTTGTCAGGCGGATTATGCGATGGCGTAATGACGATGCCGTCCGCCAGAGCAGAAGGATGAGCGCGATTGTGCATGAGAATCGCATGCGACACGGCGGGCGTCGGCGTGTACGGAGACCCGTGCGGCGAACTCCGCGCAATCATGGTCTGGACGCCATTGGCCGCGAGCACTTCCAGTGCGCTGGAAAAGGCCGGCGTCGACAACGCATGCGTGTCGATGCCCAGAAACAAGGGGCCGGTAATGCCGTTTTCGACACGGTAGTCGCAGATAGCTTGCGTAATCGCCAGCACATGCCACTCATTGAAGCTGTAGGTCAGCGAACTGCCACGATGCCCTGACGTGCCGAACGCTACCTGATGCGCGGCAATGCCGGCATCTGGATGCAGGCTGTAATAGCTGCTGACCAGCAGAGGCAAATTAACCAGGGAAGAAGTGTCGGCGCGATGACCGGCCAGAGGACTGATGCTGCTCATGTTTATCGTTTGCCTGCTGTTTCTGTTGTTTCTTGGGTATAAAAGATAAGAAGATGACGCGACAGGCCATATAGGATTCACATCGGTATGAATACATACGAATGCGCTGTCGCACCGTCATCGATGAATGACGCGTCACTTCCCATATTGTAAGCGCGGCAACCTCGCGCAGCAATGAAGGCTATGCCATCTCTGGCGTGGATACCGCATAACCGGCCTCACGCAATCTGTTGCGTCTCGCCTTATTGGCAGCAGCAAGTTCTTGCAAGGACATGGCGCGCTGCTCCGAATAGCTCTGCGGCACGCTGCTCGGCTCGATAGTCGCGAGCGTCTGGGCAAGTCTGGGGTAAAGGTTTGCGCGTCGACGCTGATTCTCTTGAGCCAGTTGGGCCTTGAGATCATCCGTCAATACATGCGGCTGGCTAGGCTGATACGGCAGGGGCGCGCTGGATGTGGCGCGCGCAGTATTCGCAGTATGAGCAGCTTGAGCCGTCTGTATCGACTGGGCCGATACGCCGGAGGAATGGACTGACCTGGGTCTGTCGGTATGTGCTGTGGTCTGCATGATCTTCACTCCCGCAATGAAGGAATCTTCTGCATAAATTCAAATGTACACGAGATCTTGAAAACGGACGATAGATGAGTGACAACGTTCGTTTTCTGTTTTCTGGTAGCTGTACGTGCTTTTTAAAATGTGGTAACGCGCCGGTTTTTTTTTCGAAAGGGGCAGTTGGATGTACATCACCGTGATGCACAGATAATGCGAGGATAGTGCACACCCTCCTGCCCGCTCTTTATTTATCCGTTCTACGTGCTTCGTTACGCTCGTCGAACAAGCCGCAACAGCAGCAGCAAAACGACTGCGCCTATCGTCGCAGTGACGATGGAAGCTGCGATGCCGCCACCAACGCCGATGCCGAACAAGCCTGCCAGCCAGCCGCCGATGAATGCCCCGATGATGCCGACCAGGATGTCGACCAGCAAGCCGAAGCCGCCGCCCTTGACGAGTACGCCTGCAAGCCAGCCTGCGATGGCGCCGATGACCAGCCAGGCAATGATTCCGTGAGACATGATGTTCCTTTCAGTTTATTTTTTTCGAACGCCGCCGGATTGCGCGGCTGGAAGAATCTTATTTGCCGTTGCCGTCCCAACATATCGGACAGCGGCCAATTCCCTTGTAGGACAAGCGGCAAACCGCGTGCTCTTGCGACTTTGCGGTGATTTCGACCTCGCCCGGCATTCTTCTCCGATTCCTACAAATCAAAAGGAATGTTTCCTATAGCCAAACAGTGGGTGATTTTTTAAGCTTGCTCCAACTAATCTGACTGGGGGAACAACATGCAAGAGCAAAACGAACGGAGCCAAGGGCGAACGCACACTGTTAATGATGGTGTAGACAAGAGCGCCTCGTGGCCGCTTTTTGCAGCCAGCTTTCTCAGCCAGGCTTGTCCGAGCGCCGCGCCGCTATTTCACTCTTGCGCAATGCTGGTGTCTTTGCGCAAGTCGCGTCGCGGCAAGAATTCCGCCAGTGCAGATTAGCGAAAAACAAACATCGCAGGAAACGAATATACACGCGAATATAGACGCGTCAGATCGTTGATCGAAACTGAATAGCGTCGATTTTTCTTCCGGTCTGATCCGGTATTTACCAAGGAACAAACATCATGAAAAAAATCACCAAAGCCGTCTTTCCTGTTGCAGGTCTCGGCAGCCGATTTTTGCCGGCGACCAAAGCGCAGCCTAAAGAGATGCTGCCCATTGTCGACAAGCCGCTGATTCAATATGCCGTGGAAGAAGCCGTGGAAGCCGGCATTACCGAAATGATCTTCATCACCGGACGTAACAAGCGCGCCATCGAAGACCATTTCGATAAAGCCTACGAGCTGGAAACAGAACTCGAAGCTGCAGGCAAAACCAAACTGCTGGAGTTTGCCCGCAACGTCATCCCTAAACACATCAATTGCGTCTACATCCGTCAGTCCTCTCCTCTCGGTCTGGGTCACGCCGTGCTTTGCGCAAAATCGCTGGTCGGCGACGAGCCGTTTGCCGTCGTCCTGGCAGATGACTTCATGGACGCGCCGGAAAACGGCAAGAATGTCCTGGGACAAATGATCGATGTTTTCGAGCAGGAACAAAAAAGCCTGCTTGCCGTGCAAGACGTACCGCGCAGTGAAACCAAACAATACGGCATCGTCAGCACGGATGCCGACAGCCCGCACAGTGATCGCCTGGACGTCATCAGCGGCATCGTTGAAAAGCCGGCGCCGGACGTTGCGCCGTCAACCTTGGCGGTGGTGGGCCGCTATGTGCTGACGCCTGCCATTTTTGAACATCTGGAAAATATCGGCAAAGGCGCCGGCGGCGAAATCCAGCTTACGGACGGCATCGCCGATCTGATGCAAAACGAAACCGTGCTGGCCTATCGCTACGAAGGCCAACGCTACGACTGCGGCTCCAAGCTCGGCTACCTCAAGGCCACGGTTGCCATGGGCGCCAAGCATCCCGAAGTCGGCGAGGAGTTTTCTGAATATCTGCGTGAAGTGCACGCCGCCGATGAAGAAGCTCAGGAAGTTCTCCAACCACCGGTCCGTCTGGCGAAGATCGCCTGAGGAAAGATCAGATCTGTATCGATGAATCAAGAAGTTTCAGTATTCATGCTTCGTTGCGTACATAGCGTTTTGTAGTGCAGTCCCCGTGCAGTAGTAGTTTTTTCATTTCACCTTCCCCCTATTGACCTGTCTGCCGTCACCACAAAAGTGACGCAGACAGGTTCTTTTTTCTCGTCACACCCAGCCCTTCGTTCCACCCGCCGCGAGTTTGCTGGCAAATAAAACAATACTGTCATTTTGCGGCGACAATTCTATGCAAGAATACGCCACACCTCGTTGAGTGCATGGAGCCGGCAAGCGCATGGATCTGAAGCTACCCGAACTGACCGAACTGGAACGTATCATTCAGGCAGGTGCGCCATGGCTTGAGGCGCGCTCCGCCTGCAACGTCGAATTCAAGGGACGGCATTTCCCGGTGTATGTACTGAGTATCGGCAGCAAGGATCCGGCGGCGCCGGCAGTCGGCTTCTTCGGCGGAGTACATGGGCTGGAACGCATCGGTACGCGCATCCTGCTGGCCTTCCTGCGCAGTCTGATCGGACGCCTCAAGTGGGACAAGGTCCTGCATCATCAACTCGAATCGGTACGCCTGATCTTCATGCCTCTGGTCAATCCGGCCGGCATGTGGAACAACACCCGCTGCAATACCAGCGGCGTGGATCTGATGCGCAATGCGCCGGTAGACTCCCTCGAAAAAGTCCCCTTTCTGCTCGGCGGCCAGCGTTTCAGCGCCCGCCTGCCCTGGTATCGCGGCGCTGCCGATGCGCCAATGGAGCCCGAAGCCCAAGCATTATGCGACGTCGTGCGCGAAGAGTTGAGCAGCCGCGCGTTCAGCGTTGCACTGGATTGTCATTCGGGATTCGGCTTGCAAGACCGGATATGGTTTCCCTTTGCGCATAGCTCTCAGCCGATACGCCACATGCCGCAAATCGAAGCGCTCAAGGATCTCTTCAGCCAGACCTACGCCGACCACAACTATCTCTTCGAGCCGCAGAGCCTGCAATACCTGACTCACGGCGACTTGTGGGATTACCTCTACCTACAAACGGCGGCGGAGACAAACAATGTCTTCTTGCCGCTTACGCTGGAAATGGGATCATGGCGCTGGGTCAAGAAAAATCCACGTCAACTGTTTTCACGCACCGGCATGTTCAACCCAAACGCGCCACATCGCTTGCAACGGGTGCTTCGCAGCCATTTGGTCTGGTTTGATTTTTTGACCCGCGCAGCCTGTGCTCACAAACATTGGCTGCCTGGCGAAGACGGCAGCACGCCGATCAGGGTGACGGGCGCATGACGCCGTGGATCTTGCTGCGAGGCCTGATGCGCGAGACGCGTCACTGGGGCGAGTTTCCGCAAAACTTATCCGGCTATTTCCCGGGTGCAGAAATTGTCATGCTGGATCTTCCGGGCAATGGTAGTTTGTATCGGGAACGCAGTCCGTCCTATGTACAAGAAATGACTGAAGCTTGCCGTCGGCAACTCGCGGCACGCGGCATTGCACCGCCCTTCAATCTTCTCGCTCTATCTCTGGGTGCCATGGTGGCTTGCGACTGGAGCACCCGCTATCCGGACGAGATCGACAAGGCCGTGCTGATCAACACCAGCCTGCGGCCTTTCAGCCCGTTCTATCAACGCCTGCGGCCACGCAATTATCCTGCACTGTTGAAACTTGCTCTTGGCAATCCTGATGCCGCAACGCGGGAACGCACCATACTTCGCCTCACCAGCAATCGTCACTCACCGGCCAGCCTGCTCAGTGAATGGATGCGTTTTTTGCGCGAACACCCCGTCGCGCGTGAGAATGCTCTGCGCCAGCTTCTGGCTGCAATGAGGTACAACGCTCCGCAACAAGCACCACGCGTGTCTTTGCTGATTCTGTGCGGCGGTGCCGACAAGCTCGTCAATCCACGCTGCTCCGCCGCGCTGTCCCGGGCTTGGCAAGCACCGCTGCATGTGCATGGCACGGCCGGACATGATCTGCCGTTGGATGAACCGGTATGGGTCGCACAGCAAATTCATGCCTGGGCGACGCCGGCGATGAGCAAGGCATGATGTGGGTGTTCATATGACAATGATAACGATTACATTTATTTTCATTTGAAAGAAAAAACAAAAACCTCTTTGAAATCAATCCTGTAGTACGTTTTACGATTGCGCAATACGTTAAAAGAATATATATTGTTTATATTATTTATCCAGGAGCAACCATGGCAACACAAAAACCTCAAGCAAAAACAGCTGTGCGCGCAACACCAGCGAAGCCGGCCAAACCTGCAGCTAAGTCCGCAATCAAGCCAACGGCTACCGCTGCAAAAGTTACTGCAAAACCTGCCGCAAAAGTCGTCGCAAAAAAAGTGACTGCACCTGTTAAAGCAGCTGTTCCGGCCAAGGCCAAGATCGTCAACAAGCCAGCCGTGAAAGCCGCTACCAAATCTATCGCACCAGCATTGAAGAAGCCGCTTGCCCCCTTGGCAAAAGCTGCAGTCAAGGCAATCGCCAAGACCGAAAAGAAAACAGAAGTGAAGCTCAAGAAGATCAAGCAAGTTCGCGACAGCTTCACGATGCCTGAAACCGAATATGAAGTTCTGGGCCAAGTCAAGAAGGCTTGCCTGAAGGCTGGTTTTGAAATCAAGAAGAGCGACCTGCTCCGCATCGGCGTATCGCTGATCAAGAATCTGGAAACCGGCAAGCTGAAGACGCTGCTGGCAGGCCTGACCCCATTGAAAGTCGGCCGCCCGAAGAAGTAATTCTTCCAGCCGTTCCTCCGAAGATGCCAATGGTGTTTTCGGAGGCGACTTCCTCGCGACACCCCGTCCCTGCACAATCCTGCTTCAGCCTCGACTGTCCCCCGCCCATTTGCAGCACCCCTCGTCAGGCGTTACCAGATACCCGATAGCCTTTATCTAACGCGATGAATTGATTCTCATCAAGTGATGTGAGGCAGCATCTCGAAATCCAGCCATCGCGTCGGAGAACGGCGAGCATAGTCACCCTTCGCGGCCACGGTACAGCAGCCCATGTTGCTCGATATTGTTTGATGTCGTTCGATGTCGCTTGGTGTTACCAAGCGTTGTTGAATATGCTTGAATATTGGACTGGATGTTTACTACTTCTTAAAACACCGCAATCTGCTCCAGCTTATGTTTTGGCTCTTCACCTTCCGTATGCATCAGCGCGATAGTTTTTAATCCGGGATGAACTTTGACGGCCTGAACGCGTGGACCAGGCAGGACTTTGTCGCCATCGACAAATACCGTCCAGACTTCTTCACCGTACTTGAGCGCCTCGAGGACATGAATGACGTGGCTGTCGCTCGGCGCGACGGCCCATCGGTTGGTATCCGTATTTGCCAATCCCCAGCGCACGTATTGCACGTTGCCTTGTTTGTTGTAGTTGACGGCAGTGATGACACGAATGATAGGCATGGGTTCGGGCAAGTAAAAATTGGAACCCCGATTATGTCACTGTATCTTTCCGCCGCGGTATGTCAGGTGCTTCATTTTTTGCCGCCGATGACTTTAAGCGGCACCCATTTCTGATTTTTTACCTCGAAAATCGTAAAAACAGGATTGGACAGATTGCCCTCCGCATCAAAAGAGATCGCGCCCGTTAATCCATTGTGACGAACCTGATGCATCGCAGCAATGATGCGCTGACGATCCAGTGAATTGGCTTGCTTGATCGCCGCCACGAGGACTTGCACCGCATCATAGGAGAATGGCGCATACAAGCCCATGTCGCCGCCGAATCTGCTCTTGTAGGCCCTCTCAAATTGCTGCCATGGCGCGCCTTTGTAGGAAGGCTGCCCCGGTTCCAGCGCGACGGTTCCGTTGCCTGCTTCGCCGGCAATCTTCAAATACTGCGCGCCGACCGTACCGCCGACACTGACTAACGGCGCCTTGATGTCAAACCGTTTCAGTTCTTTCGCCAATTGCCCTGCCTGGGCGTCGAGTCCACCGAAAAAGACGACGTCCGGATTCTGCTTTTGAATGTTGCGGAGCACGGCATTGAAATCCGAGGTACGGCTGCTCACGCCAAACTGGCTGACGATATTGCCTTTGAGCGACTCGACCATTTGCGCAAAATGCTTGGCGTAGCCTGCGCCAAAAGGGGTCTGATCATCAAGGATGGCAATGCGCTGCGACTTCATCTGGCGCACAACATATTCCGCGGTATAGCTGGCGCCTTCGTCGTCATGCGGGACGATGCGAAACGTTGTCGGAAAAGATTGTTCCGTATAAGCATGGGCTGTCGTCGCCTGAGCGATCTGGACGATGTCCGCATTCTTGTAGATTTGTGAGGCCGGAATGCCGACACCTGAATTCCAATGACCGATTACACCTACGACGCCGCTTTTGACGAAGTAGTCGGCGACCAGCAATCCTGTGCGCGGATCAGAGCGGTCATCCTGCGTCAGCAACTTGAACACCAGCCTGTCGCCGTCAATGTGAATGGCCTGCCTGTTGGCGTCATCCACCGCGATCTCCGCAGCGTGCACAAGGCTGGCGCCGATGGAGCCGGATGCGCCGGTCAATGGCGCTGCGTAACCGATCAATACCGTTCTGTCTGCCGCCATCGCGTGCAACGACAATAGCATCGTTGCACCGAGGCCGAGCAACTTCAAAGAATCCAGCAGTTTCATTTCTTGCATTCCCCAGATTCTTAACCTTAGTCCTGTCTGCATCCTGATCGCACGAGCCGACCGTCAGAAACCATGTCGCAAGTTCCATGCCTGCGCTGTCGCGGACAGCGATAAAAAATGTACATGAAATGCGTTCTAGAAATTCAACTCGATATGCGCTTCCTGCCCAACCCGCAAAACATTGCCGTGTCCCCGGATGACAACGGCGTTCTGCCCAAATGTCAGGCCACCGTCCACGCGGTCGTTGGCGCGATAAGTTGCCAGGGTATCCAGCGGCTCGTTAGGCCATTGCGAGCTACCCTGCCCCGTTTCCTGATCGATTCCCGGCACCGGGCAGCGGGCACACGGCTTAACCATTCTGAGAACGATTTCATTGCCCGGCTCACCCAGCGTCAAGGTATCGATATAGTCCTCTTCGTAGGCATCCAGCCCTGACAAGACCAGGTTGGGTCGAAAACGATTCATCGGAATTGCCGGCGCACCTTTCTTTTTCAGGCGCTGATTCAGATCCTCCAGCGACGCTTCATTTGCCACCAGCAACGGAAAACCGTCTGAGAACTGTGTTGTGGCGACCGTGTCGCCGGTCCATTTCTGGCTGCAGATACGCTGATCTGCAGGGTTGAATTGAACCAGTCTGGTATCCGTCCCGAAATAAGAGGAAAACCAGTCATGCACCTGCTCGCCACAATCCAGCGGCTGCACAGGGTAGTCCCAGATGCTGGCGGACAACGTGACGGCAAGAGGAGCTGGTTCCAGCGGCAGGCGGAGTTCCGGCATGTCCGGTGCCCGCACGATCAATGCATCTTCGCTTAACGCGGTCTTGACGGTGGCCATCAGTGGATGCTCACGCTGTGTCAAAAATCGACCGTCACGATCAATCAGCATCCAGCGCCTGTCCATGGCAAGCCCCAGCTCACTGATGCCGGCTTCGGACAAATTGATACCGGCGCAGGATTTGATGGGATAGACATGCAGTGTGCTTAGTGTGGCCATGAAATACGATCCTTACTATTCTTTACTTTTTTCTGCGGCAATCAACTGGAGTCGCGCAAAAATGCGAACGCTGTACTCGCCCCGCCCAAAATAGTAGCGTATCGAGCCGCTCCAGGCATGCCGTGCGACAATCCGGGTTCGCTGGTGCGATGTAGCAAGAACATGCGGTGAAACCAGAATTAACTGACTAAGTAAACCGCCCTCGCCATCCACCGCCTTTTTCAACACTTTGGATTTTCTCTGCCATGATGCTTTTTGCCAAGTATTTGCACATCCTCGGTTTTATCGTCTGGGTCGGCGGCATGTTTTTCGCCTACCAATGCCTGCGACCGGTCGCCGGCGCCGTACTACAGCCACCACAGCGACTGACGCTCTGGACAGGCGTATTCGCAAAGTTCTTCACCTGGGTATGGCTGGCCATCCTGCTGATACTGGCGAGCGGCCTGCACATGATGGCGCAGTTGGGTAAGCCACCACTGTATGTCTCAGCCATGGCAGGACTAGGCATCCTGATGATGCTGATCTTTGCGCACGTATTCTTTGCACCGTTCAAACGCCTTAAACGCGCCGTCGCAGCAGAAGACTGGAGCGCCGGCGGTGCGGCGCTCGCGCAGATCCGACGCATCGTCGGCATCAACCTGATTCTCGGCCTGCTGGTGATTACCCTTGGTGCGCTGGGCCCGGTCTTTTTGGTTTGACCTTCACGGTCGGCGCGGGCTTGTCTCCCGCGTCGGTCTTTTCACCGCGCAGCATCGACTTGATGCCGCGTATGGCCTGGCGAATACGTGATTCGTTTTCGATCAATGCGAAGCGCACGTATTCATCGCCGTACTCGCCAAAGCCGATGCCGGGAGAGACGCATACCTTGGCTTTTTCGAGGAGCTGACGCGAAAATTCCAGCGATCCAAGATGGCGATACGCATCCGGAATACGTGCCCAGATATACATCGATGCCTTCGGTATATCCACCATCCAACCGGCTTCATGCAAGCCTTTTACCAAGACGTTGCGACGGCTTTCGTAGTTGGCGCGAATCTCTTCCACACAACTCTGATCCCCTTCCAGCGCGGCAATCGCCGCAACCTGCACCGGGGTGAAACTGCCATAGTCGTGGTAGCTCTTGATACGCGCCAATGCCGCCACCAGCTCCTTGTTGCCGACCATAAAGCCGATGCGCCAGCCGGCCATGTTGTAGCTCTTGGACAGGGTAAAAAATTCCACGGCGACGTCGCGAGCGCCTTCTACCTGCATGATTGATGGCGCTTTCCAGCCGTCGAAGGTGATGTCGGCGTAAGCCAGATCATGCACGACGAGAATATTGTGTTCACGCGCCAGCTTGACCACACGCTCAAAGAATTCCAGCTCCACGCATTGCGCAGTCGGATTGGAGGGAAATCCCAACACCATCATCTTCGGCTTGGGATAGCTCTCGCGAATCGCGCGTTCCAGCTCGGCGAAAAAATCGACATCGGGACTCATGCGCACCGAGCGAATATCCGCACCTGCAATCACGGCGCCGTAGATATGAATCGGATAACTGGGGTTCGGCACCAGCACGGTATCGCCCTTGTCCAGCGTCGCCAGCATCAGATGTGCGAGGCCTTCCTTGGAGCCGATGGTGACGATGGCTTCACTGTCGGGATTGAAGTCGACATCGTAGCGGCTCTTGTACCAATGCGTGATCGCCCGGCGCAGGCGCGGAATACCTTTGGATGCGGAATAGCCGTGCGTGTCGGGGCGTTGCGCCACCTCGACCAGCTTCTCAACGATATGCTTCGGCGTGGCTCCATCGGGATTGCCCATCGACATGTCGATGATGTCTTCACCACGACGGCGCGCAGCCATCTTGAGCTCGGCGGTGATATTGAAAACGTAGGGAGGAAGACGATCGATGCGCGCAAAGCTGCGCGGACTGCGGGATTGAGTCATGTTGTACTTTCACGTGAGCGCCCGGAACCGTCCGAGCGACGTTGGATCAGAGAGATCCGTCGACGATTCTACGTCAATTTTTTCATCCTTGGGAAGCCCCTGCGCATAAAAAGAATGACGCATCGGATCGTCCAGAAAAACTCAACAGTCATACCCCTGTCGCGGGCCTTACTTGGTACTTTCCTGCGCCAGAAATGTAATCAGGCTGCGCACCCGAGCCGGCAGCAAACGTCCCGGCAGATGCAGTGCGTAGACCTGTTCACCAAAACCGACATCGACCCGCGTATCCGGATAGAGGTCGACCAAACGCCCTGCCGCGATATCTTCACTGACAAAATAATCGGGCATCACCGCCATGCACAGCGAGCGTCTCACTGACTCGCGCACGACATCAAGGTCATTCGATAGCAACACAGGCTCGGTCGGGCATTGCAGTTTCTTGTTGGCGTGCTGTATCAGCGGTTGCACGAATTGCCGGCTGCGTGCAAAGCCCGCCAGCGGAATCGCCTGCAGATCGCCTGTCGCCAGCTCTGCGGCATACCTCCCGGCCAGATCGGGGCTGGCGCAGAGCTTCCATGAAATACCGAACAGCTTGCGGGCGACGACATTCTCCGGCAATTGCGATGCCACACGAATCGCCAGATCAACGGGGTCGCTGGTGATATCAACTGCCTGTTCGCTAAAACGCAAATCAACCTGCACCCGCGGATTGGCTTGCATATAGGACATCAGCAAAGGCTTGAGCCACACCGCACCGAGCGCCAGCGGCGCGGAGATGCGCACCAATCCACTCGTATCTTCATTGAGACCGTGCGCCAGCATGTTGGCATCCTTGAGGATGTCGGCCATGCGGTCGGCATGTGCCGCCAGCCGATAACCCGCCTCCGTCAATCCGACCTTGCGCGTGGTGCGCATAAGCAACTGACAGCCCAGCCGGGTTTCTATGGCCTTGATGCGATGGCTCAGCGCCGACCTCGACAAGTCGAGCGCCTTGGCGGCCTTGCTCAGGCTTCCGGCTTTGGCGACATGGCAAAAAATGATAAGTGAATTTGCATCGAGGTTCATGGCGGCACGCTTATTGATGAAGATACAAGTTGAGTATATTGGTGAGTTAACTTCAACAAACTGATGAAGTCAGCATAGCTTATGCGAAACGGTTTCGCTTCCTACAATGAGGGAAACACCTGAGTTATTTATGGCGCCGCCTTTCAAGTACATCTTGAGTACATCTCACGCACACCTCATGCACATCGAATCCAACATCCACATCCAAGCCACCGACGGTTATTCGCTAGGGGCAACGCTGTACTACGCTGATGATTCGCCACGTCCGGAACGGCTGGCGATCATCAACTGCGCCACCGGCGTCAAGGCGGCCTACTATGCGCGCTATGCCCGCTTTCTTGCGGATCATGGCTATCTGGCGCTGACGTGGGACTATCGCGGCATCGGTGCTTCGCGGCCGTCCTCGTTGCGCAAGCTCAAAGCCGGTAAATTTGACTGGGGTAACAAGGACTTTGAGGGCATCCTGCAATGGGTGGCCAACAATTTCCCCGATAGTGAACTTCATGTCGTCGGCCACAGCATCGGCGGCGTCATGCCTGGTTATGCGCCCTCATCATGGCGCATTGACCGCATGCTCATTGTCGGCGCGCAGTTCGCCTATTGGCGCGATTACGCGCAAGCGTCACGGCGGAAAATGCTCCTGAAATGGCATGTAGCGATGCCACTGCTGACGACACTGCTCGGTTATTTTCCCGGTAGCACACTGGGCTGGCTTGAAGATCTGCCGGCAGGCGTAGCGTATGAATGGGCGTTTCGCCGTGCCCGGCTGGAACATCCGGATGCCGACCGTGTGCAGTACTTTCCTCTGCTTGGCTGCCCGACATTGGCCTATACCATCAGTGACGATCCCTTCGGCACGCCGGCTGCGGTGATACGCCTGCTCGACTATTACATCAACAGCGATCGCACTCTGGTCAGTCTGACGCCCGGCGATCTGCATCTGAAACAGATCGGTCACTTCTCCTTTTTCCATGACCGTTTTCGCGACAATCTCTGGATGGAGACGCTGCAATGGCTTGATAGCTGCCTGCACCGCCGGCGCGAACTACAACACTGGCCCGCCGCGCGCATCATCGAAGAAGCGAAGGAAATGGAAAACGTGGCCTGATCTTCAATGTTCTTCAGATCCAGGTTAATTCATGTCAGCTCGTCGTTGCCGACGCTCGACGCTCGGGTAATGCGCCAATGGCGATGCCGATAATGATTAGCGCCATCGAGGCCACCAGGCTGAACTCCAGCGGTTCACCCAACGCCAGCGACGAACACACAATGCCGAATACCGGTACGCCTAACAGGCCCAGTGAGGTGGTCATCGCCGGCAATGCCTGATTCACCTTGTTGATCGCCCAGTAGGCAATCGCAATACCGAAGGTTGCACTGTAGAGCTGCAGACCGATCACCTGAGCACTTAAATCAACCTGCGGCGGACCTTCGAACAGCCAAGCGCATGGCACCAGCACGCAGCTTGCCGTCAATGCCTGCCACACCAGCAGGTCGAAAGGCTGGCCGATCCAGCGGTGACCGCGCACGTACAGAATGCTCGCTGCCCAAAACATCGCACCCAGCAAAATCAGGCCGTTACCGAGCACCGAAGCCTGATTGCCCCAATCGAACGCCAGCGGGTTAAAAATCAGCACCAACCCCAGCAAACCAAATACCGTGCCGATAGCACGCCGCATCGTAAATGCTTCGCCGAGAAACAAGCGCGCACAGGGGGCCACCCACATTGGCGTGGTGTAGGCCAGCACCACAGAACGACCCGCCGCGACATGCTGCATGCCGACATTACCGAGTATGGAATATGCCGTCATGTGCAATAAACCGACGCTGAACACCACCGGCAGATCGCCGCACTGCGGCAGGATCAGGCGACCGCGCGCCAGACAGATGAACAGCAACACGACTGTGCCGATGCATGAACGTATCGCGGTCGACCAGATTGGCGACATGTAATGCAGGATGGCTTTATTGACCGGCCAGGTTGTACCCCAGATGATGACAACCACGCCGAGCAACAGGATTGCCTGGCGGGATGACAAGCTTGATTCGCGCATATTTTCTTTGTTATTTCATTTCGGGTAAACGGAAGCCGCAATTATGCGGCAGCTTTTTCGGCACCGCTGCCGGCCTGGCGATGACGCGCCATCAACGTTCCCAGACTGTCGCGCTGGGTGCCCTGGGCATCGAAGTTCTCCGGATCGAGCCAGTGCTCGAAAGCGCTTTTGACCTGCGGCCATTCGCTGTCCGTGATGGAAAACCATGCCGTATCGCGGCTCCGATTCTTGTACACCACCGCTTTGCGGAAGATGCCCTCGAAGGTAAAACCATACCGCAGCGCGGCTGCACGTGACGGCGCATTCAAGCTGTCGCACTTCCATTCATAGCGGCGGTAACCCAACTCGTCGAATGCGCGGCGCATCATCAAAAACATCGCCTCGGTGGCGGCCCGTGTGCGCTGCAGACGCGGCGAAAAATTGATGTTGCCCACTTCAATGGTGCCGAAGTTCGGATCCATGCGCATGAACGACGCTACGCCTACCGCGCGGTCGCTCTCCAGATCAACGATGGCGTGCATCATCGGATCTTTGCTGACGCTCATCTTTTCAACCCATTCGCGATACTCAGCAAAACTGGACGGCGGATTGGCAAACAGATACGTAAAGTTCTTGCCGCCTGCATCGTCGCCATTGGCCTCAAACAACTGTTCCGCATGCAGCTCGGCCTTGATTGGTTCGACACGGCAATAGCGGCCGACCATGGGCACCGACGGCGGCAACTGACGGGGCGTCCAGTCGATCAACGGCAGGCCGACCGGCTGGCCGAATTCGTTACAGGCGTGAAGAGCGGTAGATGTTGTCATAGGTGATGGAGACGCTGAATAGAAAATAGGAGAGCGATAAAAAATAAGGAAAACGAACGATCAGATTGTTGAACTAATCCGCACGAATCTGCACTGGAGCTCATAGATTAATGATAAATTTGGTCTTTCAAAAGAGCCAATATTCAGTATTTTTATCAAACCAATGCAAAATAACCTGCATACCTCCCCTTTCCCTTTCGACCCCACCGGGATGCACCTCACACCCGGCAAGGGATTGGCGGTGCAGCTGTATCAGAGCCTGCGCGACCGCATACTCGGCGGCCAGATTGACCGCCAGGTCAAGCTGCCAACCACGCGCGAACTGGCCCAGGCGCTCAAGGTGTCCCGCACGACGGTCGTGCGCGCCTACGATCAGTTGTATGCCGAGGGCTACATCAGCGCGCGCGTCGGCGATGGCACTTATGTCTCGGCACCGGCGACCGACATTCCCAAAACGCCAACACCCGTGAAGGCTGACATCAAGCCGCGCCTGTCCGCGCTGGGACAACGTGTCGCCACGCACACCAAGCTCATGCCGCAGCCCGGCAAGCCGCGTGCGTTCCGTCTCGGCGTACCGGCGCTGGATTTGTTTCCCGGAGATGTTTGGGCGCGGCTGCAAGCGGATTTCTGGCGACGTACACCGGAGAGCCACATTGGTTACAGCGACCCAGCCGGCGATCCGCAACTGCGCGAAATGCTGGCGGGTTATCTGCGCAATGCGCGCGGTCTGGTGTGCGACCCGGATCAGATCATCATCACCGCCGGCACCCAACAGGCGCTGTTCATGTGTGCCCAGTTGCTGCTCAATCCCGGCGATCTGGCGGCAATGGAAAATCCCGGCTATCCGCGCGCTGCATCGGCATTGACTCTGACGGGCGGCAAAGTCGTCGGTATCGGCGTTGATGCCGAAGGACTGATTGCCCAAGAGCTGCACGCCCATCGCGACATCCGCCTGACCTATGTCACGCCCTCGCATCAGTATCCCAGCGGGGTAACACTATCGCTGGCGCGCCGACTGGAATTGCTGGCCTGGGCCGAAGCCAATCAGAGTTACATCCTCGAAGACGACTACGACGGCGAGTATCGCTACAGCGGCACACCGTTGGCCTTGCTGGCATCGCTGGATCGCAGCGGACGCGTGCTGTACATGGGCACATTTTCAAAAATTGCCTTCCCCGGCTTGCGGCTGGGTTATATCGTGGCGCCGCCGGCGTTGGCGAACACGCTGATCAATCTGCGCATGCAATACGACCGCCACTCGTCCGTATCCGAACAAGCGGTGATGGCGGAATTCATCGCACAGGGACATTTTCAGCGCCACGTACGCCGCATGCGGCGCGCCAGCCGGGCACGCCGCGACGCCATGACGCAAGCCTGGGATCGCATCCGTCCGGGCGGTCTTGTTTTGCCGCAGATTGATGCCGGTTTGCATTGCACGGTGCGTCTGCCCTCGGTGGCACAACAAGAAGACATGATTGAAAAAGCGACGCGCGCAGGAGTGGAAATCGATGCCTTGACGCGCTTCTGGCTTCCCGATGTTGTGAATCAGGACAGCGCCGACAACAGCGCCGGGCTTGTCATGGGCTTTGGCGGCGCAGATGAGACCGCCATTGTCGACGCGATTAAGGCGCTGGCAAAAGCGTGGCGTTGATGTTCAAGCCATGGTTGACGAAAACGACGCAAAAATCAAAGGACGAAAATAACACATGGACTCAACGATTTTGATCATCGCCGTCGGCGCGATGGTTGCCGGCTTCGTTCAGGGCTTGTCGGGATTTGCTTTCGGACTGGTCGCCATGTCTTTCTGGGTCTGGACTATTGATCCGATGGTGGCGGCCGCATTGGTAGTGTTTGGCTCGTTGCTGGGACAAGTACTGGCCGTGTTCTCAGTGCGGCGCGGGTTCCAGCTGGGACGTTTGCTGCCCTTTGTGCTGGGCGGTCTGGTCGGGATCCCGATCGGCGTGTTCATCTTGCCTTTGCTCAACGCCAACATGTTCAAGCTGTTTCTGGGCGTCTTTCTGGCGATCTGGTGTCCAACCATGTTGCTGATTCCCAGGATGCCGCCCGTCAAATTCGGTGGACGTGCCGCCGACGGCGTGGTCGGCGTGATGGGAGGCATCATGGGCGGTATCGGTGGATTCAGCGGTGTCATTCCTACGCTGTGGTGCAATCTGCGCCGGCTGGACAAGGACGAACAGCGCTCCGTGATCCAGAACTTCAATCTGAGCATGCAGCTTGTCACTCTGACGATGTATATTTTCAGCGGCATTGTCACGCGCAAGATGTTGCCGATGTTCGGCATCGTCGCGCCGGCGATGTTGATTCCGACGCTGTTGGGAACCCGTCTTTATCTGGGTATCAGTGAAGCGACCTTTCGCAAGATCGTCCTGAGCCTGTTGACCTTGTCGGGATTTGCATTACTCGCCTCGTCGATCCCGAAATTGCTTACCTGATATCAGCGAAAATCAACGCGCCAGCAATCCGGCAAAGACCGGAATCAGCCACGGCGCCAGAAACGCCGTCAGCACGCCGTTAAGTCCCATGCCGAGACCGGCGAAAGCGCCCATCTCCGGACTGACCTGAAAAGCACGCGCCGTACCGATACCGTGCGAAGTCACGCCGAGCGCGAAACCGCGAACCTCAGCCGAATCAATGCGCATGCGATTGAACAGGAAGCGCGCAGCAATCGCGCCGAAGATCCCGGTGCTGATCACCAGCACCGCCGTCAATGCCGGCAGGCCGCCGAGCTTTTCCGCGACGCCCATGGCGATCGGCGTGGTCGCGGACTTGGGGCCGATAGACACCGCCAGTTGATACGATCCCCCCAGCAATACGGTCAAAGTCACTGCAGAAACGATTGCGGTCGCCGAGCCAGCGAGCAAGCCGCACAGCAACGGTAAAAAGGAGCTGCGCAAACGCGGCAACTGACGCGCCAGCGGAATCGCCAGCGCAACGGTGGCCGGCCCAAGCAGGAAGTGAACAAACTGAGCACCGGCGAAGTATTCGCTATATGGCATACCGCTTATCAGCAGCACGGTACTGACCAGTGCGATGGCGATCGCCACAGGATTGGCCAGCGGAGAAAATTTGCAGCGCCCGTAAATCCAGTACGCGACAACATAAGCGCACAGGGTCAGCGTCAGTCCCAGCAATGGTGAGGCCGACAGATACACCCAGATCAGACCGAATGGCGGGATCTCACGCATGGCCGTCCTCCTTGCCTTCTTCCGGCTTGCCGGGCAAGGCTTCACGCCGCTTTTGCCAGTTCATGACAGCGCGTGTGACGGTGGCAGTCACGGCCAGCGTCAGCAAGGTGCTGACTGCGACCGCCAGGATGACCGTCAGCCAGTGCCCTTTGACCTGCCCGGCAGCGGCGACGATGCCGACACCGGCCGGTACAAACAGCAAGGACAGATGCCGCAGCAACTCGGAGGCCGTCGCTTCGACTTTTTCCAGCAAAGGCGGATACGCCACCAGGCTGAAAAACAGCAGCAGCATGCCAACGACGGGGCCGGGGATCGGAAGTTTCAGGGCGAAGGTAATGCCTTCGCCGAGACATTGGAAGACCAACAGGGTCGCGAAACTGGCAAGCATTTCACTTCCCTTCGGTAGATGTGATCAATCAAGACAGCTTGGCTTCTTCGAAACGCTGCGACAGCTCCGCACGCAGCTTCTTGCGCAGCTTGGCGGCTTCGAAGCGACGCTTTTCTTCTCCCGTGAACGGACGCAGTGACGGTACCGCCACCGGTTTACGCTCACCGTCAACCGCCACCATGGTGAAGAAACAGCTGTTCACGTGGCGCACTTCCTGAGTACGAATATTCTCGGCCACCACTTTAATGCCGACTTCCATTGATGACGTACCGGTGTGATTGACGCTGGCCAGAAAGCTGACCAGTTCGCCGACGTGGATAGGCTGGCGAAACATCACCTGATCCACACTCAGCGTTACCACGTATTGGCCGGCGTAACGGCTGGCGCACGCATAAGCGACTTGATCGAGGAATTTGAGAATGGTGCCGCCATGCACGTTGCCCGAAAAATTGGCCATGTCTGGCGTCATCAAAACGGTCATGGTGAGTTGGTGAGATGGCATGTCCATGGTGCGCGGCTTTCTCTTTTTTGATGAATTCAAGTGATATGTTTCATTTACGTCGCGCCGCCGGCTAACTTGAAGCCATCCCGGAAACTCAATTCTGAATTTCGGGCCCCCGACTTCTCCCGGTGCAGCGCAACAAAGCGGCAAGCCTAACTGGAATAATCCTGTCAGGCAAGCCCAAACCTAAGCAAGTTTCCTGCCCAGCCAGCCCGTCTATGACCTTTGCGCTCAGCCTGCCTTGGAGAAATGCGCGTCGGCATTGCTCAGGAATTTGTCAACCGAGGCCGTGATGGCTTCCGGCGACCAGCCTGCCATATGCGGCGTCAGCACAACGTTCTTGAATTCCAGCAATTCCAGTGGCGGGTTCGGCTCGCTTTCATAAACATCCAGACCAGCGCCTCCGAGTTCACCTTTGCGCAAAGCCTCGGCCAGCGCTGCGGTATCAACCACGCTGCCGCGCGAAATATTGACCAGAAAACCCTTTGGGCCCAACGCCTGCAATTCACGCGCACCGATCAGATGCCGGGTGGCGGCACCGCCTGGCGTGGCCATCACGACCACGTCGCACCAGCTTGCCAGTTGCGGCACGCTTTCGAAATAACGGTAATCGACGTCGTCACGGCGCGACCGGTTGAAATAGCCGATTTCCATGTCGAAGGCAGCTGCACGGCGGGCAATTTTTTTGCCGATGGTGCCCAAGCCAACTACTCCCAGGCGCTTGCCCGCCAACTGCGGCGGAAGAACCAAGGCCTCGCGCCAGATACCGCTGCGGCACGCAATGTCGAGTTGGGGAATATTGCGCATCACGGCCAGCACCAGGCCCATCGCGTGATCTGCGACGCAATCGTCATTGGTGCCCGCGCCGGTAGCGACCTTGATGCCGTGCTTCTCGGCATGTGCACTGTCGATGTTCTCGAAGCCGGCACCGAGGGCGCAGACCAGCTCCAGCTGGCTCAGCGTATCCATCTCGGCCGCAGTGAGTCCGGTCGAACCATTGGTCAGCACCACTTTGACGTCTTTGGCGACGCCGGAAATAGCGGCATCGCGAGTCTGCTTGTCGGGCGCATAGAGGATCTCGAAAGCGCTGCCGATGGTGGCTTTGCTTTGTTCGGAAAGATGAATAAGGACCAGGAGTTGAGGTTTCATTGTCGGATTGAAATGGAAGGGAGAGGCGTAGTCTGAAGATATGCAATTTTATGGCGAATTGCATTACGACGCGCGACCACCCTCTGGTGCCCTGAAAGCAACACCATTCGCACTCTTGCTTGACGCGTTATTTCTCATCCTTTATATTGCGCCCATCTCAATTTTTGGTGTTAACACGAAGTGGACAGTTGCTCTAGTTATTTAACGCAGACGGGTCGATAACCCGGACACGCTTCCCTCGCAGCACCATCATGGCTGCAGCCGAAGTTGTTCCGGTTGCAGTGTCGCGGTGAATTCTCACCCTTCCCTATCCAGTCTTCCCGTCTTTCATTTTTAATGCTTGCGCAGGCGGCTTGTTGCTCGCCCCGGCAGGCACGATGTGTGCGCGTCTCCGAGTTCATGTGCCAAGGCCTGTGAGCTATGCGCCGCGCACATCCGGATGTGGAAGGATTTCTTCATGGATGCACACGTTTTCGCTCTACGGATTTTGCTGGCACTGGTTCTCGGCTCCATCATCGGCGCCGAACGCCAGATGCGGCAGCGCATGGCCGGCTTGCGCACCAATGCGCTGGTCGCCACCGGCGCGGCACTGTTTGTCATGGTCTCTGCATTCGAGACCGACCCACAAGGCGCTACGCGCATCGCCTCTTACGTCGTCTCCGGCATTGGTTTTCTCGGCGCCGGTGTGATCATGCGCGAAGGCGCCAATGTACGCGGCCTCAACACCGCCGCGACCTTATGGTGCTCAGCCGCCATCGGCGTGCTGTCGGGGCTCGGACATGCGTTAGAAGCCACTATCGGCGCCGGCGCCATCCTGGGCGCTAACGTGCTGTTGCGCAGTGTCGCGCATCTGATCAACAAACAAGATCTGCAACGCGCAACCGAAGTCGAACAGGTCTATCGCCTCTCCATCGTTTGCCGTCCCGACGATGAAGTGCAAGTCCGCACGTTGATGCTACATATGCTCAACGGCATGCCGCACCTGGTCGTACAGTCACTGCATAGCGAAGACCTGCCTTCCGGTAATCAGTTAGAAGTCCGCGCGGACCTGATCACCTCGCCCAGCAATCACTTGCAGCTGGAACAGATCGTCAGCCGGGTCAGCCTGGAAAAAGGCGTCAGCGCAGCGCGATGGGCTGTCTTGAATGTCGTCGAAGTGTAGACCGCTGGCGTTATAGCAGCATTGCAGGAACAGCTTGTACATCGCTGAACGCACCTGAAAACAATTACGCAAGAGTTACACAGAATTTATACATAAGAGGATCATCTCGCCGCAACCGGACAATTCGGCGGCACGAGCGATCCAGGGGAAAGGAGTAAAGCCATGCGCATCACCAAACTGGAAACCAAACTCGATACCTTCTTCAACGGCAACTATTTTTTCAACAATACGCCACCGGTTCCGCTGCAACGCCTGCCGTACGAAGTGATCGCATCATGCCGTTGCGACGAGGCGCAGCACATCGAAGAACTGATCCTGCTGCAATTGGAAGACGGCTTCGATCAGGGCTATGAACTGGAAATCAAACCGCGCGCGCACCAGCAACTGGTGGACTACACCATTTCCCTGACCTGCACCACCGCCGAACGCGCCGCTTTGGTGCGTCTGGTGAGCCGCCTGGGCCTGGAAAAATGCGTCCGCAGCGTGCGTTGGCAAAGCGTACCGGGGGCACGCAGTTGAGCCATGCGGGATCCCGCTGCTTCATCAGTGAAACGGATGATGACACTCCGCAAAAATCAGAATCAGGTAACTAAGAAGAAGCGGATATGTCGCCGGATGAATCATGTCAGCGAGAGAAATGAGCGGGATTAATTCATCTTCTCTTTGCGCACATTTCTACGCATTACTGCTATCGTGTAAGTACTTCGTTGCTATTTTCACTGCACCAAAAATAAGTACAAACAAGTACATGACGCAAGTACAGTGCGTCGACAGTAAAAACTCTTTGTTATAGCCCGTAGTTATGTTTCACCGATATCCGTTCATAGAACGAAAATGGAATCGATCTAGATGACTACCCCTGAAGAGGCGCCGGCCTTAGCCGTGTCCAGCGCCAAACGCGTCAACATTCGCATTTTTGCCACCGTCTTTGTCGGCCTGGTCTGCATTTCCATTCTCGCGCTGCATATCTTCTTTTCATGGAATGTCCGCAGCAAGGACATTGACGATGCGCAAGTCGCCACCGCCAATCTGTCGCGAGCGCTGGCAGAACATGCCGAGGCGACGCTGACGTCCGCCGATTCGGTGCTGTTCGGGATCGTGCAGCGGCTGGAAGTGGAAGGCAACGACCGCGAAGCGCTGGCACGCCTGTATCCGTTGCTGGCCTCTTACGTCAAAGAGCTGCCGCAACTGCAAGGATTGTTCATCTATGACCAGACCGGCAAATGGCTGGTCAACTCTCTCGACGATTCGCCCTGGATGCTGAACAACTCGGATCGCGAGTACTTCATCTATCACATGACCCATAACGATCGGGGCGCTCACGTCGGTCTGCCGGTCAAGAGCCGTTCCACCGGCGACTGGGTTATTCCCGTTTCACGACGCATTAATCACCCCGACGGCAGTTTTGCAGGCGTCGCGCTGGCGACCGTGACCGTTGAGTATTTTCTCAAGTTTTACACGAGCTTCGACACCGGCAAGAAAGGTGAAATCCTGCTGGCGTCACAAACCGGCATCCTGCTTGCGGAACGACCGTTACAAGTCGACTCCATCGGCAAAAATATCAGCAATGAAAATCTGGTCAGCGACCACACGCGCCGGAACAAACGCGGCGTGGCGCTGATCAAGTCACCACGCGATGGCTTGATGCGCATTTATAGCTACAAGCGGCTGGAAAAATACCCACTGTTTGTAACAGCAGGCGTGTCGTACGACGAAGTTCTCGCAGGCTGGCGTACGGAAACGCTGCTGCAGTCCATCGGCGTGCTGATTCTCGTCGCGATGCTGGCCTGGCTGGGCAAACGCCTGGTCAATCAGATCAAGCTGCGCGCGCAAGCTCAGCAAAAACTGCTGGCCGCCCGTGAAAAACTGGTGGAAATGAACAAGACTTTGCAAAAGATGGCGCTGGAAGACAGTCTCACCGGTGTGGCCAACCGCCGGCAGTTCGACGTCACGCTGGCCAATGAATTCAATCGCGCCAAACGCGAGAGCCAGCACCTGGCGCTGTTGATGATCGATGTCGATCACTTCAAGAAATACAACGATACTTACGGCCACCCTGCCGGCGATGTCTGTCTGCAAAAGATCGGCAAAGTCATTCAGATGAACCGTCCCGGCGACCTCTCGGCCCGTTATGGAGGCGAAGAATTTGCCATTTTGCTGCCCAATACAGATCTAAAGGGCGCGGTCAACGTTGCAGAAAAGATCTGCGCTGACGTACGCAATCTTAATATTCCTCACGGCAAGAATCCAACGGGCATCGTCACCATCAGCGTAGGCGCCCAGTCCATCGTACCGAACAAGAACTGTAATCTGATGGATCTCGTCAGCGCAGCCGACAAGGCGCTCTACACTGCGAAGGCGCGCGGACGTGACCAGGTTTGCAGCAGCGACGATGAGATCCCGCCAGCCTGTGGCCCGGGATAGTGTTGAGGTCATCCTCTGGCTGCGCTGATGATCTGCGGTCAGCGTACCGCCCGCAAATCATCAACAATCGAGATCAAAGATCAGTGATGCGGCAGCATCTCCACTGCCGCTTTTCGTGCTTCCTGCTCGGCTGATTTTTCATCCTCGAAAGTGGTGTCGAGCAAGACGCGCTGGCACGGGAAAATAGCATTGCGATGCATGGGGTTGGTCGACGGGCCAAAGATTGTGACCGTCGCAGCCCAGTTATTGCTATCCGATGCCAGCTTCACACCGGCATACTCGATTTCGTAGTCGCCTACCTGTTCTATCGGCATGGTGATGTCTCCTCGTTAGCGTAGAGTTTTAGGGTTCTTTCGATTTGCTGCCTGTTTCCTTACACTACGCTCTTTTCCCGTTCCTTACGTTCTTTCTCCGCCCCTTACGCCATCAGTTCGTCTGCAGCAAACTCCTCCTGTTGGCAACTGATGACGGATTAGTGTGCGTCGGTATCCGTAGTGCGATCGTCCAGATGACTGATTGCATAGCCTTTCTCACCGATCTGATGAAACGCGTCCTCTGGATTGAGGGTGAAATGCTTCTTGCCGTCGCGTTCAAAGTCGACATTCAGTTCATGAACCAGCCAGTCGGTACTGGCGACTTCCTGGGGCAAAGGCTTCTCGGTCGGAACTACGAGATAAGAACAGAGGTTGCTGTCTTCAGACCTTTTATACACATCTACTTTCATCATTTCTCCCTTGCCGGTTTGTCAATCATTACTCAATTCACTCATGTTGCGCATGATCAAAAATACGTGCTTTTCAGCATGATCTTCAAGTGGGACTAGGGTAAAAATCATTAGTTCAACCCGATTTTTTCGAGCTTCCAGGATGAACCTTGGCTCGCATTTCTCCTCATTTCCGGTATTTGGCAGCATGCTTACTGCCTATCACTTCACCATAGAACATCCGCGCAAAATTGCAGAAATTGTCCTGCCACAGCCCTCAATTCCTGTTTATGGAATAATGCCCGGAGCGCCAAACTGCAACCTTAACCGGGCATGCAGCGCCGCAACAGGGAGAGCAAACTGAACCGCATCGAGCAATTACGAATTTTTTGCATGGCCGCAGAAAGCGCGAATTTTCGCGAGGCTGCCGTGCGCATGGGCATCTCACCGCAAGTCGTCACACGCGCCGTCAAAGAGCTGGAAGCAGCCTTCGGCGAACTGCTGTTTCACCGCAATACGCGCCAAGTGCGCATCACGGCGTTCGGCGAGCGCCTTATGCATCGCGCTCGCATGTCGATCAATGCCCTGGATGATTTGTTTCTCGACAACAACCACCGCAACGACAATGAATTGCGCGGCATCGTCCGCATCACCGCGCCCAGCACGCTCACACGCACTTATCTGCTGCCGATCCTGAACAAGATCGCCCTCGACCATCCCAACATCACGCTGGATCTGCGCCTGTCGGAGGTCATCACCGATGCGGTGGATGACAAGATCGACATCGGTATCCGGGTCGGCTTTCTGCGCGACAGCCGCTATGTAGCGCGTCCGGTCGCCAAGGTGGCTTTCTTTGTCTGCGCCAGCCCGGCGCTGATCGCGCGCTGCGGCGTCCCGACTACGCTTGAGCAACTGGTTGAACGTCCGATGAGCGCCATCGTCGATCGCAACACCGGACGTATCTGGCCCTGGTATTTTGCCGATGGCCAGCAAGTCGGCCCACGCCTGCCCGCTTTCATTACCGACGATCCCGACACCGAGCGCCGTTCCGTGCTTGACGGCGTGGCCTTCGGTCAGTTGACCGCCTTCATGGCCATGCCTCATATCCGCAGCGGTGAACTGGTGACGGTGCTACCGGAGCTGGAACCAACCCCCTGGGACCTTTACGTCTATCGCCCGCAGCGCGGCCCGGTGCCGGCACGTGTCCGATTGGTGTTTGACGCATTGGTGGATGCGCTATCAGCTTCAGGTGATTTCCCGATTGACTCGAAATCGGCTACGTAGGACCCTGCGCAGAATTATTCCTCGAACAGGAATCGAGAATTCCAAAGCTTTCCATTTCAACAGTGGGCAATCATTGCGATACTCCAGCGCTATGGATTTGCTGCTACATTGCCTATGGCAGCGAAATATTCCTTCACTAGGTCATCCCCAAGTCGGAAAGGTATAACAACAAATGCCCACGCTCACCATCAACGGTAAACAGCACAACGTCGATTTGCCTGAAGACACCCCCATTCTCTGGACCTTGCGCGATCAACTCGGCATGACCGGCACCAAATTCGGCTGCGGCATGGCCTTGTGCGGCGCCTGTACGGTGCATCTGGACGGTGAACCGATCCGTTCCTGCATTACACCGATTTCAGCCGCAGCCGGTAAGCAGATCACCACCATCGAAGCAGTTTCCCAAGACAAGATCGGCAAATCGGTGCAGGACGCCTGGATGGCACTGGGCGTGCCGCAATGCGGCTATTGCCAGGCCGGTCAGATCATGTCTGCCACGGCACTGCTGAAGACCACGCCAAATCCGACCGACAAAGACATCGACGACGCCATGAGCGGCAACATCTGCCGCTGCGGTACGTATACCCGTATCAAGGCTGCCATCAAGCAAGCTGCGGCACAAAACGGAGGCGCAAAATGAGCGCAGTCTTTGATGATCTCGGCAAAGTACAACTGAGCCGCCGCAGCCTGCTCAAAGGCATCGGCGCCTTTACCGGCCTGGCGCTGACGGTTGGTGTCAATGGGGTCGTCGCGGCTGCGGACGCGCCTAAATTCGGTGGCGACGGGATGCCCGGCGGACTCAAGGACAGCGCATTGCTGTTCGTTTCCATCGGTACAGACGGTGTCGTTACCATCGTGGCCCACCGCTCCGAAATGGGCCAGGGCGTGCGCACCAGCCTGCCGATGGTTGTGGCCGATGAATTGGAAGCTGACTGGAACCGTGTGCGCGTGGTGCAAGCGCAAGGTGATCAGGAAAAATACGGCAATCAGAACACCGATGGCTCGCGCAGCATGCGCCACTCCTTCGGCCCCATGCGCCAGGTTGGCGCCACTGCCCGCCTGATGCTGGAAACCGCCGCAGCAGCACGCTGGAAAGTACCGGTCACCGAAGTCGAGACCAAGAACCACGAAATCATCCACAAGCCCAGCGGCCGCAAGCTCGGTTTTGGCGATGTCGCAGCCGATGCTGCCAAACTGCCTTTGCCGGCGCGCGATGCGGTTCGTCTTAAGACACCGCAGCAGTTCCGCTACATCGGCAAGGACAGCACGCGCGGCATCGACTTGCACGATATCGTCACCGGCAACACGCAATACGGTATCGACACGCGCCTTGAAGGCATGGTCTACGCCGTCATCGCCCGTCCGCCGGTATTTGGCGGCAAGCTGACCAGCGTCGACAGCAGCGAGGCACTGAAAATCCCCGGCGTGATCCGCGTGGTCGAACTCAAGGGCAGCCCGCCACCAGCGCTATTCAATCCGCTCGGCGGCGTCGCTGTGATTGCGCGCAATACCTGGGCCGCGATCAAAGGCCGCGAAGCACTCAAGCTTACCTGGGACAACGGCCCCAACGCGTCTTACGATTCGGCTGAATACCGCAAGACCATGGAAGCCGCAGCACGCAAACCGGCCAAGGCCGTGCGCAATAACGGCGACACGATGGCTGCGCTGTCAAGCGCAACGCGCCGGATCGAGGCTGAATACTATCTGCCGCATATCGCTCACGCCACGATGGAACCACCGGCCGCGGTCGCTCGTATCGTCAATGGCAAGTGCGAGGTGTGGGCCTGCGTACAAGCGCCGCAAGCCACGCGCGAAACCGTCGCCGGCCATCTCGGCCTGAAGCCGGAAGAAGTCACCGTCAACGTCACCCTGTTGGGCGGCGGCTTTGGTCGCAAGTCCAAGCCGGATTTTGCTGCCGAAGCGGCCTTGCTGTCCAAGGCGATGAACGGTGCGCCGGTCAAAGTCACCTGGACACGCGAAGACGACATCCACCACGATTATCTGCATACCGTATCGGTCGAACATCTGGAAGCCTCGCTCGACGCCAACGGCAAGGTCAATGCCTGGCTGCATCGTACGGTCGCCCCCACCATTGCATCGATCTTCGTTGCGGGAGCCAAGGGGGAAGCGCCGTTTGAGTTGGGCATGTCGGCGATCAACATTCCTTACGCGATTCCGAATTTCCGCGTGGAAGCACCGGAAGTCGAAGCGCACACGCGCATCGGCTGGTTCCGTTCGGTGTCGAACATTCCGCATGCTTTTGCCGTCCAATCCTTCAGTGCCGAACTCGCTGCCGCAGCCAAGCGCGATCATCGCGACTATCTGCTGGAACTGATCGGCCCTGCGCGCAAGATCAGCCCGTCAGAAATGTCCGACGGCTGGAACTACGGCGAGTCGCCTGAGCGTTATCCACTCGATACCGGTCGCATGCGCGGCGTGATCGAACTGGCAACGGCCAAGGCCGGCTGGGGACGCAAGCTGCCCAAAGGCCGCGGACTCGGACTGGCAGTGTGCTACAGCTTTGTGACGTATATCGCTGCGGTGGTCGAGGTGATCGTCAACGACGAAGGCGAAGTATCGATTCCCCGTGTCGACGTCGCCGTCGATTGCGGTCCATCGATCAACCCGGATCGCATTCGTTCACAAGTTGAGGGCGCCTGCATCATGGGTATCAGTCTGGCGATGACGGGTGAAATCTCGTTCAAGAACGGCGCCGTGGAGCAAAGCAACTTCCACGACTACGAAGTCTTGCGGGCTTTTGCTGCACCGGGGCAGATACAAGTGCACATTGTTCCGCATACACTGGACGTACCGTTGGGCGGCGTCGGTGAACCAGCCACGCCGACGATTGCGCCGGCGTTATGCAATGCGATTTTTGCGGCAACCGGCAAGCGCATCCGCCAGTTGCCGATTCGCGAGCAATTGAAGAAACCTGAAAAAGCATGATGACTGAAACCAACAAGGCAACCGTTAGCTCGTAGTTGGTACAGAAATAACACGGAGAACCCATGGAATCCATCGACTTCGACGTCCTCAATACCGCTCTCTCCTGGCACGAGCAGGGACATCACGTCCTGCTCGGCACCGTTACCCACACCTGGGGATCGGCACCGCGCCCGGTCGGATCAATGATGGCGATTCGCGGCGATGGTCATGTGCGTGGCTCCGTGTCCGGTGGTTGTGTGGAAGACGATCTGATCCGTCGCATACAAGCCGGTGAATTGCAGGAAACTTCGCCCTTTGAATTGAAATACGGACTCACCGCCGACGAAGCACACCGCTTCGGTCTGCCTTGCGGCGGCACGCTGGAACTCTTGATGGAGCCGCTCTCGGCCGCGTCGCGCATCGCGGAATTGCTGGCAGCCGTACGCCAGGGACTGCGTGTTACACGCACGCTGGATCTCGACACCGGCGCAGCGACGCTGTCCACCGACAGCAACGCACACCAGACGCGGGTGCAGGATCGCCAACTGATCGCGCCTTTCGGCCCACGCTATCGTCTGATCATCATCGGCGCTGCGCAGATGTCGCGCTATGTGGCCCAGTTTGCACTCGCGCTGGATTATCAGGTGATCGTCTGCGATCCGCGCGAAGAGTATTTGAAGGAATGGGATATCGCCGGCGTTGAACTCTCCAAAGAGATGCCTGACGATCTGCTGCTGCGCCTGCAACTGGATGCCAACAGCGCGGTCGTGACACTCACGCATGACCCCAAGCTGGACGATATGGCGCTGATCGAAGCCCTCAAGTCACCGGCTTTCTATATCGGCGCCATCGGCTCGCGCACCAACAACATCAAGCGTCGCGAGCGGCTGGCCCTGTTCGACATCAGCAGCGCCGAGATCGACAAGCTGCACGGCCCTGTCGGTCTCTTCCTCGGCGCCCGTACACCACCGGAAATCGCCATCGCCGTCCTGGCGGAAATGACCGCCATCCGCAACGGCGTGTCCATCTCACAGACGCATGCTGCTCGTACCGATCCTCTGCCTGGATCTGGCACCGAAGGTGGCGGCAGTTGCATGGTCGGTGAATTCACCAAATAAGACGCAGTTTTTCGCTTCAGTCAGTACCGCCTGAAGCAGCGAGATCGGCACGCGTATCGATGTCCCGATGAATACCGGGATCGTTGACGGGGATCTCGTTGACCGGTGACGATTTCAGTAACGCCCTTGCACCACGGTCACCGCTCAATTGCAGCAGGTCATCCAAATGCTTGCGGCTGAAGGCCACGGGATTACCACGTTTGCCGAGATAAACCGGCACGGCAATATCGACGTCGTCCTTGAGTGCCGCCAACAAACCGCCGTGTGTTGATGTCTGCACATGCGGCATATCACCCAACGCAATAATCCAGCCTGCGGCATCCTTGGTATGCCGGATTCCGCACATCAGCGACGCACTCATGCCCTCAGCTGCATCGCTGCACTCCACCACCTGGCATCCCATCGCAGAAAGACGCAGAGCAACCTCTCCCTGCAGAGAATTGACGATCGCGACGACCGCTAAGGCCGGTGATGCCGCCAGCAGTTTGCGAGCAGCAGCGACGACGACGCAATCGTCCGTATCAGACAATGGTGCCAGCAACTTGTTATCAGCGCCGCTGGGATCGAAGCGGGAACCTTTGCCGGCGGCCAGCAAGAGGCCGACAAATACAGAAGACGAAGAAGAGGACGGAGAAGAAGTTACGGAGGTCATGGACGCCGATTATCCACCAAAATAGCGCCCTTGCAATGGTCATCCGACAAGCGTTAGCGCATCTTCAGCTGGCCTTGGTATGTTCCAGTAAAAACCGGGTGCAATCGTCCACAGCCAACGGCTTGCTGAAGTAGTAGCCTTGCACCTTGTCGCAGCCGTTTTCCTTCATCACATTGTACTGTCCCAGAGTTTCCACTCCCTCGGCCAGCACTTCCAGATGCAGGCTGCGCGCCAGCGCGATGACGGCCCTGGCGATGGCAAGATCGTCTGCATCGGAGGTGACGTCCTGCACGAAGGAGCGATCGATTTTCAATTGATCCACCGGAAAACGTTTGAGGTAATTGAGGTTGGAATAGCCCGTCCCGAAATCATCGATCGACAGTCGTACGCCCATGGATTTGAGCAACTGCATGACTTCGATACTCTTTTCCGGGGTTTCCATGGAAGCACTTTCGGTCAGTTCCAGTTCCAGACAATGCGAATCCAAGCCGCTGTCATCCAACGCATGACGCACCACAGTGGCCAGATTATTCAGAGCAAACTGCTTGGCCGACAAGTTGACCGCCATCGTCAATCCGTGCACGCCCATATCATGCCAGCGCTTGCCCTGTTCGCACGCAGTGCGCAGAACCCATTCGCCGATCGGCACGATCAATCCGGTTTCTTCTGCCAGTGGGATGAACTGCAACGGTGAGACCATGCCTTTTTCCGGATGCTGCCAGCGCAGCAAGGCTTCGACACCGACAATCTTGCCGCTGTCCAGCGACACCTGCGGCTGATAGTGCAAAATCAGTTCATGCTTTTGCACGGCCTGGCGTAATTGCGAAGCCATCTGCAATCGGTGGCTGACCTGGCTGTTCAGGCTCGGCGTATAGAATTGAAAACGCTCCAGCACGTTGTCCATGGCGCGATGCATGGCAACCTCGGCGGCCTGCAACAAGGCATCGCCGCTATCGCCATCATTGGGATAAACGGTCGCACCGATGCTGGACTCCAGATAGACGCCCTCATGGCCGTCGACGTGATACGGCAGGTCGAGCACGTCGATGATTTCCTGCACCACCATGGCTATCTGATCCTGGGCCTGCACATGCAAGACCATCGCAAAGCTGGTGTCCCCAAAGCGCGCCAGCGTCGCATCATGCTGCATCAGCCCCGACAAACGGCGGCTGGCCTCCACCAGCGCATCTTCACTCAATTGCAGCCCGAGGCTTTCGCGTACGGCGATGGCACCGCGTACGCCGACGAGAATGACCGCAATCAAACCGGGGCGCTGTTCACGTTCCACCCGCGTAATGCCTTGCTCCAGGCGGTCGCGTAGCAGGCTGCGATTGGGCAGGCCCGTCAGGACGTCATAGTTGCTCAGCCGATGAACACGATCTTCTGCCTGACGCCATTGTGTGATGTCGATGCCGCTGCAAATAAAATTGAGCGCCAGCCCGCTATCGTCTTGGAGGAAGGTGGTCAGCCACAGAATTTCGCGGCGTTCACCGCCGGTGGTCAGCCAGCGGCTCTGGTATTGCAAGGGTTGCGACTGCAAATGCCAATGGAGGAAATGGTTGCGCACCGGTTCCACCTCTTCCGTCGGAAAGAAGACATCCCAGAACTGTTTACCCTGCACCTGCGAGAAGGTATAGCCGGTGGTGCGTTCGGCCGCCTGATTGAAACGCATGATGCGGCCGTCCTTGTCCAGCATCATGCCTAGCGCGCCGGTCGTATCGAAGATGGCGGACAGCAGATTGCGCTCGGCCTGCAAAGCCTGTTCCATCTTGTGACGGATCTGATTCTGGTGTGCCTCCTGCAGGGCGCGCTCCACAGCCGACGGCAGACGCGCCAGGTTGGACTTGAGCACATAGTCATAAGCGCCCTGCTTCAGCGCCTTGATCGCACGCTCCTCCCCCATGGTGCCGGAGACAAATAGAAAAGGCGTACTCGGCGTGATCTGCTGCACGATCTGCAGCGCCGACATGCCGTCGAAGTTGGGCAAGGAAAAATCGCCCAGAATGATATCCGGCTGATAGCGGCTTAGCGCGTCGAGAAAAGCATCTTCGGTTTCTACCTGATAGATGTCGCAAGCGATACCGGCACGCACCAGTTCATAACGTGACAGTTCCACATCGTCAGGATCATCTTCCACTATCAGAATTTTGAGTGTGCTTCTTCTCATCCCCATGCCCTATTTTTTACGATGCCGGTACGCGATTGACGAGCATCCAGTAGAAACCCGCTTTTTCAACTTCCTCCTGAAAACTCTCGAACTCCACCGGCTTGACGATGTAGCTGTTGACGCCGAGTTTGTAACACTCGCTCAGATCCTGTCCCTCAGCGGAAGACGTCAGCATCACCACCGGAATCGATCTGGCGACAGGGTCAGCCTTGATCTTGCGCAATACGTCAATGCCGCTGACCTTGGGCAGTTTGATATCCAGCAGAATCAGCTTGAGAGGCTCATCCTGTACCCGGTGTTCGTAGATACCCTGGCTGAAAATAAAGTCCAGCGCATCAGCGCCGTCCTGCACCCATTCGACTTTGTTGGCCAGCTTCTTCTTTTGCAGCGCGCGCATCGACAACTCGGCATCGTAGGGATTGTCTTCCACCAGCAAGATATCGATTCTTTCGAAGCTGTTCATCGCCGTCCTTTCATGTTGCTGCAGGCAAGGTGAAGTGAAACACCGCGCCTTCGCCAACCACGCCTTCAGCCCAGACCCTCCCACCATGACGCGTTACGATGCGATGTACGATCGCCAGTCCGACACCGGTTCCTTCGAACTCGCTGACACGATGCAAACGCTGGAAGACACCAAACAATTTGTTGTAATAGCGCATGTCAAAACCGGCGCCGTTGTCACTGACCGTGTACGTCAGGGCGTCGCCTTCCACCGATCCTTTAACGGTGATGTGGGCCTGTTCGCGCTTGGCGCTGAACTTGCAGGCATTCGACAGCAGGTTGAACCAGACTTGCTTGATCAGGGTAATGTCGCCGCGCGCAGCAGGCAGCGCGCTCAGCGATAAGGTCGTATCGTTGACGGCGACGCTCGTCGCATCTTTGAACGCCGCCTGTGCCAGCGCGGACATATCAAGATGGCCGTAGTTGAGTTCTTTGCGTCCCAACCGCGAAAACTCCAGCAATTCATCGATCAGACGCCCCATATTGCGGGTGTTGTCGCGTATGACTTGCAGCTTGCGTCGACCTTCTTCATCAAGCTGATCGGCGACGTCTTCTTCCAGCATACGCGCAAAGCCGTCAACGGCACGTAGCGGTGCGCGCAAATCATGCGATACCGAATAGCTGAAGCTTTCCATTTCCTTGTTGCTTGCTTCCAGCTTTTCGATGTTGTCTTTGAGCTCGCGTGTCAATTCACGATTGGTCTCTTCCAGTTTGCTGCGTGCCAGGATCTCCAGCTTGAGGGCGCGATTGAGTGCGTGCAGGTGCTGATTGTCGGCGCTTATGTCCGTATCTAAAAAGAGCCGTAAGTAAGTCGAGTACCTGAATCCAATACCGGGTCACATGTTCGCGTACTTTTATATCGGGCAAGCTAATAGTGTGAGAAAACGCATTTTTACTTGATTGCTGCCTGGTTTCTTGTCTCATCGGATGCTGCGGGAGCACCCAAAACTCTGTCAGTGGAGCAAGGTTGATTGTTTGTTTATATTTTTATAAAACCTGAATGACGAGTCCAATGTACCTAATTGATAGTTACATTTCAAGCGTACGTATCGGGTTTTAAATATGCGTGTGCAAAGCTTGATTTTTCATCAACAAAGATCTTCCGCGTAGGTTGGAAAACCAAGCAAATCAAGTTATCCGAGACGGCTTTGCAACCACTTCGACGCTCCCGCAAGGCTGCGGAAGTCTGAGAGAGAACGGCATTCGATGCCAGGATGCTGATCGCGCAGCATGCGTGACAAGGCGGATCCCGGCCCGAGTTCCAACGCGACCGTAATGCCCCGTTCCGCACAGGCATCCATGCAGGCAGACCATTGGATCGTGGTGGTAAGTTGCTGTACCAGACTGTGCCTGGCCGTATCCGGATCATGCACCTCTTGTGCCGAAATACCCGCCAACACGGAGATCGCAGGCGAACCGAAGGCGATCGCATTCAAGGCTCCGGAAAATGGCATGGACGCCGATGCCATCAGCGGTGTATGCGATGCAATGCCGACCGGCAACATGCCAATTCTGGCGCCAAGCGTCTCACATTGATGTCCTGCCGCCAGCAAGTCGGCGTTGCGACCACCTGAAATCAGCGTATCGAAGCCTGTCTGTATCGCGACATAGGCATTGTGCTGTCGTAATACAGCAGCAGCTTCCTCAACCGGCAAGCCGCCGACCGACATCAATCCTTGCTGAGGTTCGTCGCGCAGGCATGCATCCATGTAGCCGGCGCGCGCGATGGCGAGATCGATGACGGTTGTTGCCGGCATTGATCCAGCGACGCCATAAGCAGTCAACTCACCAATGCTGTACCCGGCCACCAGATGCGGAGCCGGGATTTCACTGTCCAGCGTCAGGGCCTGCCATGCAGCGAGGCCGGCTGCCACCACGAGCGGCTGCGCATGGCGATTGGCAAACAAGAGGCGATCATCTTGCAACAGGACATCGAGAGGATGCCCCAACTGCTGTTCCAAGCCATAGCTTTGCAAGATCTCTGCACCGTGCGCATCATTGCGCAGCAGATCGAACATGGCGGCATGCTGGCCGCCTTGCCCCGGGCAGAGAATGGCAAAGCGTTCGGTCATGCTTTCAAAACAGCGAAGTCATTGTCTACACAAATAGCATGCATCAGACAGGCTGCAGCCAGCAGATCCGCAGCACCGCCAGGCGACAAGCGATGTCGCACAAATTCTCGATGACATGCTTCGGCCTGCGCCTGCCAATTGATATTGCCGGTGCCGCCGTCCGCCATGAAAGCACGACTGCGGGCCTGCACCATGCTTGCTCCGGCATTGCCGCCGCGATGGTAGACATTGGTGTCGCTGACATGCGCCATCAGCGCGAACAAGGCATCGACTTTGGCGCATTGCCAGTCACGTCCAGCATCCAGGGTCGTCTGCAATTGCGGCAAGGCGATATCAAAGACTGAGGGAAATCCCAACGCGCCTTCTTCGCGTGCGCCGCCGACGGCATGATGCGCCGCAACGCGCAGACCATTGCTGCCCGCGTCGCCAGTGCTGGGGCTGGGGCTGGTATGGGCAGTCAAGGCATCGCCCCATTGAATCAGCAAAGTGGCGCGCACCGCCTGCGGAGAGAGCGTCATGCCTTGTGCACGGCAAGATGCCAGCGCTGCACACAGCATGCCCAGCCCAAAGATCGCACCGCGATGGGTGTTGATACCGCAGGTGGCACGTAGCATCCGCTGCTCTGCTTTGATGCCGAGTTGCTTGAGCTCACTGAATGGCGCACCGCGTGTGCCGGCTTCAGCGATCTCAACGAAGTAGTGCCTTAGCGAAAACAGACTGCGCATGAAGGTCGAGGCATCCATGTCGTCGTGACTGCCGTTGTCGACCAGCGAGACGAGTCCAGGTTTGGGATAAAGCACCAGCTCCTGATACAAACTGCGCACTGCCTCCCGTGCCAGCTTGCGGCAAAAATCGCGCAGGCTGCGTTGCCGGCGGCGTCGCTCGGTGTAGTGCGGCACAGTCGCCAGGCGCATGGCTGGCTGATTGGATAGAGAGATCAGACTGGGCATGTCGGCCTCTGATGTTCTTCATGATGGTTCAGCATCGCCAGCAAGTCGCCGACACGCATGAGCGCGACGTCACCGCTGCGTTTGAGCAGCACGCGATTATCGGGGTGATGACAAGCCTGCACCCATTCCTTCCACGATACTGCGGCATTGTCAGGAAAAACGATTTCGCCATCCAGTGGCAAGGCTTGTGCATGAAGCTGGAGCAGATGAATACCATCCGTCAGTTCCTGTTCGCTCAATGGGCGGAACAACAGATCGATATCGGACGACGCACGCAGATAACCCTGACCGGTGAGCGCCTGTAATGCCAGCGAGCCGTAAACGCTCACCGACAAGCCTTTTGTGGCAACGTCGTTGTTCAGTTGTTGCAATGCATCCCGCCATGAAGCCGTCACATGCGGAATCACGTTGAGGATCGCCAACGGATCTTGCACAAGGTGCACGTGTTCTTTTGCCACACGCAAAGGCAAGCGCAGCTTGTTGCCCTCTGCATCCGGAGGCAAAGCCACGCCCAGACAGACGGCATCTGCCGGGCAATCAGCATCCTGACGACGGACTACCGTCGGCCAGTCGTTCGCCTGCCAACGCCGGAGATGCTGGCGATGCTGATCATGCCTATCCGGCAGCGTCAACGCGGCATCTTGCCAGCCGCGTTCACTCAGCCAGACCAGACTGTGTCGTTTATAAGGGCTGGACATCGCTGCCGCTGACGATGGCATTGACGACACGCTGCGACCAGTTGCGGCCGCCGCGTTCCTGACCGAGGGCGGCGCGACCGTCCTTGTTGTCTGCGTCGGCCAGTGCCTGCTTCAATTGTGCGGCCAGATCGCCGCTCCAGATTTCAGCGACACCACCCATGCGGCGATAATTTTCGGGGCCGGGTGCAAACACCGGATTGCTCTTGGCCAGTTCGACCAAACGTTCTTCGGGCACCTTGGTGATACGCGCCATGGCAGGCAAGCCCATCACCCGGATGGTGGCATTCGGCAAGGCATAGCAGGCGTCAGCCATGAGGCCGCTGGTAATGAAGCCACCCGACAAGGCCTGGTCATACACCAGCCCGATGATCTTGTGCCCCTGCTGACGCGCCAGAGCTATGCATTTACCCAGATGCGCCATGTAGCTGTTAATGCCGAGCATCTCGTCGCGATGACGCAGCCGCTGTCCCTGCGTGTCGACCAGAATGACGATGGAACGCCCCGGATGCTCTCGTACGGTTTGCAGGATTGCCTGCGCTTGCGCCAGCGCGATCTCGATGCCGATCGGCGTATGGCCGGTGGTGCCGACGACCGTCACGATCTCGCCGTCGACTTGCGCCGTGCCGGACAAGAATTCGGCCTTCTCGGTAATGCTATGACCCTGCGGGAACAAGTCATCCGCCAATGTTTGCCAGCTCATGGTGTTCCTTTCACGCGATGCGCCTCAACCAATGCAACGAAGGGCCCGGCTTCCAGCATGGGAATCTGCTGTGCCTGCTCCACACCAAGACGCTCCCAGATATCCTGCGGATCGGTCGCATCGCCGAAGCGCGCGATGCGTTGTTCGAGCATGGTTTGTTCCGCTTCCAGCGCCTGCAAGGTCAAGGCCGTCGGATTGCCTTTGAATGCCTGCAAAGTCTGCGATGCTGCCGCACGAAACGCGTCGGCATCATCCGCCACGATGCCCTGGCAATCACCCAGCAGATAGCGATGCTTGCCGCCAGTGGTGCGCCAGACCAGCGCACGGTCGCGCGAGTCGAATTCTTCGACGCCGTTGGCGGTTTCGATAACCTCTGGTCCCGACATGGCGAGACGCCCTTCCTCCGACATGATGATGGCGTTGGCGCAACGAGCAACGATACCCATGCCGCCGAAGCAGCCGTTGGAGCCGCCTATCAGCACAATGACCGGGATACCGGCTGCGCGCGTATCCAGCACGGCGCGCATCACTTCGGATACGGCGATCAAGCCGGCATTGGCTTCGTGCAGACGCACGCCGCCGGTTTCGAGCAGCAGGATGACGCCCTCAGCTTGTTCCTGTACGGCGCGTTTAAGCAAACCGACCAGTTTGGCGCCATGGACTTCGCCGACTGCGCCGCCCATGAAACCACCCTCCTGCGCTGCTGCGAATACGGTCGCACCATTCAGACTGCCGCGTCCGATTACGACACCATCATCAAATGACACCGGCGCATCCAGTTGGCCCAGATGCGGACTGACGATACGTTTGGCCGGCGGCAGAAACTCTTCAAAACTGCCGGCATCGAGCACCAGCGCGACGCGTTCGCGGGCGTTGGCTTCGAGATAGCTCACACTTTTGGTCGCCATCATTTCGCCTCCACCATCGATTCCACCGCCTGATCCAAGCGCAGACTCACTACGGCGGGAGTCGCGCCCATGTCGTTGATCGAGATGCGCGTATCGGCCAGTTGCCAGCGCTTGTTGAAGTCGCCGATAACAGCTTCCCAGATCGCGCCGAAGCCACGTGCTGCGGTCTTGATTTCAACGGAGCAGCCGCCTTGCAGGTCGGCCGGTTCGATCAGCACTTCCAGATTGCCGGAGCTGACCACGCCGACCAGTTCGGCCTTGGCGGAGAGTTTGCGGGTGCCGTTTTCAAAACGATAATTCAAGGTTTCCATATCACCAGTTCCTGAAACGTTTGGGCGGGTTGTACAAGCCGCCGGAGGCGCGCACCAGATCCTTCATGTTCTTGGCCGCAAGCAGATCGCGCGTGGCGAGGCGCTTGTCAATGCCCATGTCTTCGGCGCGGCGGATAATTCCCCGGTCGCGCAGATTCTCAACCATACGCTTGTCGCGCGCCAGGCCGACCGGCGTGTAACCGGCGACGCCGCGGATGGCTTGCTCGCGCTCTTCTTCGGTACGGCACAACAGCAGATTGGCGATGCCTTCTTCGGTCAGGATGTGCGTGACGTCGTCGCCGTAAATCATCACCGGTGGAATCGGCATCTTGGCTTGTTCGGCCAATTGCCAGGCGTCGAGTTTTTCGACAAAGGCCGGTTGCATGTGTTCACGGAAAGTTTCCACCGTTTGCACCACCAGCTTCTGGCCGCGCGGGATGGTGTTCTTGCCGGCCCTCGCCTGCTGACCAGCTTTGAGCCATGCCGGGCTGGCGTGACGACGGCCGCGCGCATCGGCACCCATGTTGGGTGCACCGCCAAAACCGGCGATACGTCCCAGGGTTGCGGTCGACGAATTGCCCTGCAAATCGATCTGCAAGGTCGAGCCGATGAACATGTCGCAGGCGTAGTGGCCTGCTGTTTGTGAGAACGCACGATTGCTGCGCATGGAGCCGTCCGGGCCGACGAAGAAAATATCGGGACGCGCACGAATGTAGTCTTCCATGCCCAGTTCGGAGCCGAAAGAATGCACCGATTCGACGAAGCCGGCTTCAATCGCGGGGATCAACGCCGGATGCGGATTCAAGGCCCAGTGCTTGCAAATCTTGCCGCGCAGGCCGAGCGATTCGGCATAAGTCGGCAGGATCAGCTCGATGGCAGCGGTATCGAAACCGATGCCGTGGTTGAGGCGCTGTACTTCGTATTCTGCATAGATGCCCTTGATGGCCATCATCGCCATGAGCACCTGAATCTCAGAGATCTGCGCCGGATCACGTGTAAACAGCGGCTCGATGTAATGCGGTGTCGGCGCCTTGGTCACAAAGCTGACCCAGTCTGCCGGAATATCGATGCGCGGCAGCACGTCGACGATTTCATTGACCTGTGCGATCACGATGCCGCTGCTGAAGGCAGTCGCTTCGACAATCGCCGGCGTGTCTTCGGTATTGGGGCCGGTGTAGAGATTGCCGTGGCGATCCGCCGCCTGCGCCGCCACCAGGGCGACGCGCGGCGTCAGGTCGACAAAATAGCGGCCGAACAATTCCAGATAGGTATGGATCGCGCCGATATTGAGTTTGCCGGCAGACGCTAGCTTGGCCAACCGACCGGCCTGCGGACCGGAGAAGGAAAAATCCAGTTTCGAGGCGATGCCTTTTTCGAAGACATCCAGATGCTCCGGCAGAGCCAGCACGGAAAACAGCATGTGCAGGTCATGCACACGCGCCGGATCAAGCCCGGCCAACGCCTTCGACAAAAAGTCGGCCTGCTTCTGGTTGTTGCCTTCGAGGCAAACGCGATCGCCCGATTCGATGACGGCGTACAACAAATCAGCAATGCGCGCCGCGGGCAAGAGCTTACCCTCCAGCGAATTGCCCAGCACGCTGCTTGCGCGCGCCAGGCGTTCATTGCGATTTGTTTGCCGACGATTCCAGACGTGGTCGGTCGGGGTGGCTACAGGCATTTACTTCACTCCCATGAGGATATTGGGCAAGCCGGTGGCAATACCCGGAAAGAAACACAACAGAATCACCGCCAGGAACATCAGCGCCAGGAAAGGAATCGTACCCTTGATGACTTCCGACAAGGGGATGTCGGGTGCGATGTTCTTAATGACGAACAGGTTCAAACCCACCGGTGGATGGATCAGGCCCATTTCCATCACCACGGTCATGACGATACCGAACCAGATCAGATCAAACCCGGCTTCGCGCAAGGGCGGCAGGATGATCGGTGCCGTCATCAGGATGATCGATACCGGCGGCAGGAAGAAACCGAGCACGATCACCATCAGCAGGATCACCGCCAGCAGCAGCCATTTCGACAGATGCATGTCCACCACCCACTGCGCCGCCGACTGGCTGATGTGCAGGTAACTCATCACATAGGAATACAGCAGCGACATGCCGATGATCAGCAGCAGCATGCCCGATTCCTTGATGGTCGAGTTGAGGAAAGGCACCAGCTCGCGCGGCTTGTAGATGCGGTAGACGACAGCGATCAGCACGATAGCGAGCAAGGCGCCCAGACCGGCAGTTTCCGACGGTGTGGCAAAGCCACCGTACAAGGCTACCATCACGCCGATCAGCAAGATCAGGAAAGGCAGCACGCGCGGCAGCATCTCCACCTTTTGCGCCAGCGTGAAATGCTCGTCATCCAGGTAAGCCGATTTGGCGCCGCCACCGGTATAGATGGCATGCGCCATCTTGTACTCCTTGCGTGCACGGAACACGGCATAACCGGCGAACAGAATCACCAGCAACACGCCCGGCCCGATGCCTGCGAGGAACAAGCGTCCCAGCGATTGCTCCGCCGCCACCGCGTACAAAATCATGGTGATCGACGGTGGCAGCAGAATCCCCAGCGTACCGCCCGCAGCGATGATGCCTGCTGCAAATCCCGGTGAATAACCGCGACGGCGCATTTCAGGAATACCGGCGGAGCCGATGGCCGAGCATGTTGCCGGCGACGAACCTGCCATTGCCGCAAACAAGGCGCAGGCAAACACGTTGGCAATGCCGAGGCCGCCCGGTACGCGATTCAACCAGGCGTGGATGGCCGAGTATAAATCCTTACCAGCCGGCGATTTGCCGATGGCCGCCCCCTTGAGGATGAACAGCGGAATCGACAGCAAGGTGATCGATGCAATCTCTTCGTAGACGTTTTGCGTCACGGTATCCAGCGAGGATGCCGGCATGAAAAAATACATGAACGACGTCGCCACCACGCCAAGCGCAAAAGCGATCGGCATGCCGGAACACATCACGAGGATGGTGACGATCCCATACAGGGAACCGAGAACCAATGGTGTCATGCTGCCTCCTTCGCTGGAACAGTTCCTGTGATGCGAGTCAGCACTTGCACCAGCAATTGCAGCGTGAGCATGGTCATGCCCAGCGCCATCATCGAGTACGGAATCCACAGCGGCGGCGCGAAGGTCGACGAGGTGGTTTGGCCGTCCACCCAGGCTTCGTGAAACAGCGTCCACGATTTCCAGGCAAAGAAGGTGCAAAACACGAAGGAAATCAGATCGACGAAGAACATGCGGATCTTGTTGGCAGTCGGCGATAGAAAGCCCGCCAGCGCCTCGATGCCGATATGGCCGCGCAAGGATTGCACATACGCCGAACACAAGAAGATCACGCCGACCAGCATGAACACCGATGCCTCGTCCTGCCAGTCGGTCGGCTGATGGAAGAAATAGCGCACCACCACCGAGTACGTCAGGATGATGGACGTCAGCATCAATGCGATCATCGCCAGGAACACCGCGAGCTTGTTGTACTTCTCAAGCCCGTGGTGCAGCCCTGCGAGCACGGCGTTGGCCGGCACGGCAGACTTGGCCTGCGGCTGCATCTCGAAGCCGTGACTCATAGGAGCTTCTCCGCCAGTTTCAGCAGATTGGCACAGTTGGCGTTACGCGCGGCGAAGTCCTTCCATGCAGTCGCACGGGCGATGTCCTGCCACTTCTTGACGGTTGCGGCATCGAGGTCGACGACCTTGGCGCCAGCCTTTTGATACACGGCGGCGACAGCGACGTCATCAGTCTGCGCAGCCTTCAGCGCGAACTGCTCCATCTCGGCGCCGACTGCCATGATGGCGGCTTGCTGATCCTTGCTCAGTTTTTCAAACACGGACTTGGAAATCATCAGCGGTTCGAACATGTACCAATACGCTTTGTCGCGACCGGTAGTCAGCGCCTTGGCGACTTCTTCCAGGCGGAAGGACATGAAAGACGTCGATGATGTCATCGCCGCATCCATCGCGCCGGTTTGCATGGCCGCGTAGATTTCATTGGACGGCAGCGTCACGACGGCGGCGCCTGCTTCTTTCAGGATCAGATCCATTTCACGCGAACCACCGCGCACTTTCATGCCCTTGGCATCGGCAGGATCGACGATAGGCTTGCCGCGCGAGGCGACACCGCCGGCTTGCCAGATCCAGCTGACGATCAGGATGCCCTTCTCGGCCAGGATGCGTGCGAGTTCCTTGCCGACTTCAGCATTCTTCCATGCCGAACCTTGCGCGTAAGAGGTCACCAGTCCAGGCATGAGGCCAATATTGGTTTCCGGAACTTCGCCGCCGGCGTAATTGAGCGGCACCAGCGACAGGTCGAGCGCGCCTTTGCGCATGGCCGAGAATTGTGCATTGACCTTCATCAGCGAGGAGCCGGGATAGATCTCGAACTTGAGGCTGCCTTTGGTGCGCTTGCTGACTTCTTCAGCAAACAGGCGGGTCAGACGATCGCGGAAATCGCCTTCATTGATCGTGCCGCCGGGGAATTGATGGGAAATCTTCAGCGAGGTGGTCTGTCCCCATACCGAGGTACCGGCTGTCCACAATGGTGCTGTTGCCAGCGCTCCGATAATGCGTCTACGGGTTTGCGAAGTCATTGCTGCTCCTCCTTAAGGTGAAAGAAATACTGCTTTTAGTTGTTTAATTATTTGGTGCCGGCTGTTACTGATGCTTGCCGGCTCCATATATTGAAGGCCGGCTTGTTCTTGCCATGACGTCGCCGGGCTATGGACCTACGTTAATTTGTAGCTGCCCTGCGACGTTGTCTCTGCACTTGCTTTGTACTCTTTGCTTTTTTATGTATCTTTCTTGTATACACGTTCTTACAAAACAAATACATTGTCAAGCACCAGAGATGATTTAGAATTAGTTCATTGCATACTTGATATCACTTATGGATACCCCAAAGAAGCGTTCCGAGACGCTACGCGAATCGATTGAAGAGCTGATCGCCGTCGGCAAGCTGACGCCCGGCCAGCATCTGGACGAAACGGTGCTGGCCGAGCAATTCGGCGTTTCCCGTACGCCAATCCGCGAAGCGCTGATTCAGCTGGCATCGATGGGCATCATCGTGATGCGGCCGCGGCGAGGTGCCATCGTGGCCGAGATCGGGCCGCAGCAACTGATAGAGATGTTTGAAGTGATGGCGGAACTGGAAGCCATGTGTGGCCGTCTGGCCGCACGGCGCATGTCGGCCGCCGAACATGCCGCGCTGATGGAGGCACATCAGGCCTGCAAGGATGCGCGCGACGCCGCCGATCCGGATACCTATTTCTACAAGAACGAAGACTTTCACGGCCAGATCTACGCCGGCAGCCACAACGCCTTCCTCGAAGAACAGGCGCGCGTCCTGCAACGCCGTCTGCGCCCCTACCGCCGCCTGCAACTGCGCGTGCGCGATCGCCTGAAAAGGTCTTATGACGAGCATGAAGGCGTCGTCAACGCCATCATCTCCGGCGACAGCGACCGCACGGTCGAACTGTTGCGCCAGCATGTGATGGTTCAGGGACAGCGCTTTGCCGACCTGGTGGCGTCGCTGCACCAGTTGAAGTCGACACCTGATAGCGAAAAAACGTCGCTCAGCGATGTGCTGGCGTGATGCCAGGCTAGACGTCAATCCAGACTGAATCCCCAAAGCACGTCCAATACGTGCTGCGTCGGCCGCTCGATGTTTTCCGCGCGGTGCGCAATGCCGAGCTGACGCCACAAGACAGGCCGCAGAGGCCGCATCTGGATACGCGCATCCGGCAGTGAAGCGCCCTCTTCATGCGGCAGCAAGGTCGCACCATAACCCGCCGCCACCAAACTCTTGATCGCATCGTTGTAGTTGAGCTGAATGCGCGGCACCGGCCGTTGCCCGCCCGTAGCAAACCATTCTTGCGTCAAGTGCGAAAGGCGCGTGCCTGAATCGTTGAGAATCAGCTTCTGGGCCGCAAGCCATTCCGGCGTGACACGCGCGGGACAACGCCAGTCCGCCGGCAAGAACGCCATCACCGGATCCCGCCGCCACGGCTGAACCGACAACCGCGCCATCGGCGACTGCGGCAAAGCGACCAACCCGACATCCAATGTCCCTTCATTCAAGCGTGTCAGCGTCTCTTGCGAGGTCAACACTTCGACCTGCACATCGATGCCGGGATGATCCTGTCCCAACACCTCCAGAGCTTGCGGCAGCAAATGCGCAATCGCCCCGGTCGATGCCCCCAGACGCACACGTCCGGCCAGTCCCTGCACTTGCCGCTGTACGTCCTGCAACGCTTGCTCGGCGTCCGCCAGCAAGCGGCGCGCGCGTTCGATCAAGGTCTCGCCGATCGTCGTGGGGCGCACCTGCCCGCGCTGGCGCGACAACAAGGCTGCGCCGACACGCTCTTCGAGGTCGGCGATATGGAGGCTGATCGTCGGCGGCGCCAGATGCAGCACACGCGCCGCCTCGGCGAAGGAGCCCAGATCTGCAATCGCAACCAGAGTGCGCAGCCGATCCAGATTGATTTCTCGCATATGGCTTCCTTTATTGATCCATTAAAGATCAGAAAAACTGAATGTTATCGTTATTAAATTCAACTTTTCCTATTCTATCAATGCGCGCAAGATCAGTTCCAGCTTCTTTCGTACGTGTCTTTCCATCCTTTGCGTTTTTTGCTTTGCACTCTTTGTACTCTTTGTACTCTTTCTCAAGGAACTCGATCATGGCCACTCCTCTTGTCTTTATCGATGGCGACCAGGGCACTACCGGCTTGCTAATCCACGAACGCCTGCGCAACCGCAGCGATATCCAACTGATGACACTGCCGGCGGCAGAACGCAAAGACCCTCTGCGCCGTGCCGAAGCCATCAACGCCGCAGATATCGCCATCCTCTGCCTGCCTGACGCCGCGGCGAAGGAAGCCGTCTCCGCCATCGAAAATCCAGCCGTACGGGTGATCGACGCCAGTTCCGCCCATCGCACAACAGAGGGCTGGGTCTATGGCTTTCCTGAGTTGGATGCCGGACAAGCAGAACTGATCGCCGGTGCAAAACGCGTGACCAATCCCGGCTGTTACCCGACTGGTGCGATCAGCCTGTTGCGTCCTCTGATACAAGCCGGCTTGCTGCCACGCGACTACCCGATCAATGTGCACGCGGTTTCCGGCTATTCCGGCGGCGGCCGTCCTTCCGTCGAGCAATACGAAGGCCCATCGGCGGCACAGGCGTTGGCCTTCCAGGTGTACGGCACCGCGCTCGCGCATAAACATCCGCCTGAGATGCAACACTACACAGGGCTGACTCATCGCCCGATCTTCGTGCCTGCTTACGGTGCTTTCCGCCAGGGCATCGTGCTGACCATTCCACTGGAACTGCGTCTGCTGGCCAAGGGCGTCAAGGGAGAACAATTGCATGCGGCTCTGAACAGCCACTACGACGGCTCGCAATACGTGCGGGTGATTTCACTGGAAGAAAGCAAGACACTGACGAACCTTAATCCTCAGGCGCTCAACGGCACCAACAACATGGATCTGGGCGTGTTCATCAATGAGGAACACGGACACGTGCTGTTGTCGGCAGTATTCGACAATCTGGGCAAGGGAGCTTCCGGCGCGGCGGTACAGAACCTGGACCTGATGCTGGCGCACGGCTGAACTGCCTCTATCCCACAACAAAAAAGCCGCATGAGCGGCTTTTTTGACGAATAAACACCATCACTAATGCGACGAAACGCTTACCTCGTTGCCATTGACATCGTTGGTGGCCGGCGCGATAGCCTGAAGTGACACTTTGCGGCCATGCTCTCTAGGCGTACATCCCATGGCGCGCTTGAATGCTTTGCCGAACGCACTTTCAGACTCGTAACCCAGCGACAAGGCGATGTTAGACGTTGACTCGCGCGAATTCTTCAGGCGATCGCCTGCCAGCAACATTCTCCAGCGCGTCAGGTATTCCATCGGCGTCGTCCCGACCGTCTGCTTGAACCGCAAGGCGAAAACCGACCTCGACATACCGGCACGCTCCGCCAGTTTCTGCAATGTCCAATCGTTCCCGGGCTCATCGTGCATGACTCGGATCGCCGCACCCATCTGCTTGTCCGCCAGTGCAAACAGCCACCCGATCCCTTGCGTTGCGCCATCGGAGAGGTGCAGCCGCAATGCCTGCACCAGCATCATGTAGGCGAGTTGCTGTGTGATCAGCGAGCCGCCCGGTTGCGGATCGCGTACTTCGTCTCTCATGCGCTCCAGCGACCACCGCATGGCCGCCTTGTCGGACTCTTTGCGGATATGAATGATGGGCGCCAATGAACTCAGCAGAAAATCGGCATGACTTCCCGTCAGAACAAAATGGCCGCCGACGAGATGGCAGCTTCCTGCTTTTTTCTCGACGACATCCTGATCCGAGCGCCATTTTGAGCGGTACACGCTGAAGTCGACCGGTTCGGCCGACAAATCCGTCGCCAGTCGGAACGGCGGTCCCGGCGGCAAGAGATAGCACTCCCCAGCGGTCAGCAAAACCGCTTCGGGAACTCCCTCCACCGATAACCAGCATTGACCGGAAACCACGGCATAACACTTGATGCCGGGATGCTCCGGCCATTGGATCGCCGTCTCACCCGGGATCTCGAATCCCCCGGCGACATAACTTCGCGGTTTGAACAGCGACAACACATCTGATAACGGATCCATAGATATCCGGACGATTGAGCCAATAATACGGACTTTATCGCATTGATGGTATGGATACAAGCGCCTATATTCAACCCCATCGGACGGCAACAAAAGTCCTCAACTGATACAAAGGTAAATTCATCATGCGTATTTTTGTTACCGGCGCGACCGGTTTCATCGGTTCGGTCATCGTTGCCGAACTCATCAAGGCCGGCCATCAGGTACTTGGACTGAGCCGATCGGAAGCAGGCGCCCAGTCCCTGATGGCGGCGGGCGCCGAAGTGTTTCGAGGCGATCTGGAAGACCTGGACAGCCTGCACCGTGGAGCAGCCATGTCGGATGGCGTCATCCATACCGGCTTCAACCATGACTTCTCGAAGTTCGTCGCAAACTGCGAAGCGGACGGGGAAGCGATTCAAGCAATGGGAGCCGCGCTCGCCGGTTCCGATCGTCCTCTCATCATCACCTCTGCTACCGGCATGGGAGCCATTGCGCCGGGGCAACCGGCAGCGGAAGACAACTTCAATCCCAATCATCCGAACCCACGCAAGGCATCGGAATTGGCGGGTGCTTCAGTTGCAAACCGCGGCGTGAACGTGTCGGTCGTCCGGCTTCCACAGGTGCATGACACCGTCAGGCAAGGTCTCATCAGCCCATTGATTCAAATAGCACGTGAAAAAGGCGTCTCGGCGTTTGTCGGCGAAGGAAAAAATCGCTGGCCCGCAGCACATGTCAGCGATGTGGCTCGGCTTTACCGACTGGCATTGGAGCGTCGGCAACCCGGCAGCAGATATCACGCCGTGGCGGAAGAAGGCATATCGCTTCGGACTATCGCTGAAGTGATTGGCAAAGGTTTGAAGATACCGGTCGTCAGCCTGTCTCCTGAAGAAGCGGCCGCACATTTCGGATGGCTCGGTGATTTTGTCGGCCGCGATCTTCCCGCTTCAGGCGCCCAAACGCAGTCTTTGCTCAATTGGCAGCCGGTCGGCCCCGGACTGATTGCGGATCTAGAGCGGATGAAATACGTTCAGGAGTAAAAAGAAACAAGCCAATGTATGCCGGGCGGCTTTATCGCGCTGCCCGGGTATGTTGCATAGATGATCAGCGTTCGCTTTCCAGATTTGACTGGATGTTTTTCAACAGCGTCACCAGATCCTCGCATTGGCTCTCAGACAAGCCCACCACGGCGCGTTCCAATATCAGCGCACCGGTTTTTCTGAGATCGCGCTGCAGCACCTCCCCTTGTGCACTCAATTGCAGCCGGACGCTGCGCCTGTCTTTGATATCTTCTTTGGATTCCAGATCGCCGTGTTCACGCAATCCTTTCACCAAGCGCGTGAGCTGAGCCTTGTCCCGCCCGGAATGCGCCGCCAGATCACTCAGCGTAGCGCCGGGATGACGCGAAAAATAATCGAGCACCCGGCTTTCCATGTGCGTAATCCCGCGAGCATCCTCGCGAAAAGCCTGCGATCGCCCCGAACGGTAAAGATGCATCACGGTGTGAATAGCATCAAAGACCCTTTCGGCGGCAGGTGATTGATTGACTTTATCAACTTGTTTTTTCATAATAGTGACATTATCAACTAATTTTTAAGATCATGGAATCCAAGACAACAACCCGTGAAGTACAGCGCGTACGCTACGAACTCAAGATTCGCGACGTCAAAGTCAGCGATGTCCGCCAGATTGGAGCCAATATGCTCAGCGTAACTTTCCAGGGAGACGCACTGGCAGATTTTGTATCGCTTTCGTTCGACGACCACGTGAAGTTCATTTTCCCGGATGCAACAGGAAACTCCGTTCGGCGCGACTATACGCCATGCAACCACGACGGACAACGCAAAGAGCTCGTATTGGAGTTTGCGCTGCACGCGGAAGGCGCCGCCACTGACTGGGCGCGCCAGGCAAGAGTCGGCATGGACGCGGTCATCGCCGGCCCACGCGGCTCGATGGTGGTGCCGACGGATTACGACTGGCATCTGCTGGTCGGCGACTTGTCCGCCGTCCCGGCCATCAGCCGACGCCTGAAAGAGCTGGCTCCAGGCGCCAAGGTGACGGCTATTGTTGAGGTGGCGCAAATGGGCGACATCCGGCAGTTCGAAACACTGGCCGATCTTGATATCAAATGGGTCAGCTCCAGCGAAGAACTGCTCACCGCTATCCGCAACCTGAACCTGCCTGCTGGAGACGGCTATATCTGGGCTGCCGGCGAGGCCGCTACGATGAAGTCCGTGCGCACCGTACTGGCCGACGAGAAACAGCATCCGAAAGAAGCCATGCGCGTATCCGCCTACTGGAAGCGCGGCGCAACCGATTTCCACGAGAAACTGGATTGAGTCCGAGCAGCAAAACCACGCAAAAGAATTGTTTTGCTGAATCTTATCGTCGATAATTGTGGCCATGAACGACACAACAAACCGCCCCCCACTTCCCGATCGCCTCTCAATCGATCCTCGTAGCCCTTTCTACAACGCTGCGATCTTTGAACACAACGTCGGCATCCGGCTCAACGATAAAGAGCGCACGGATGTTGACGAATATTGCATCAGCGAAGGCTGGGTCAAAGTCCCCGCCGGAAAAGCGCTGGATCGCAAGGGCAATCCCTTGATGACCAAAGTCAAAGGCAAGGTCGAAGCTTTCTATCGCTAGAAACCACTGTTTGATCAGTATTTTTTATTTCTGTGATTCTCTGCAAGGGCACGCGCGCTAATTGTTGGCGACGTGCCCTTTTGATCGACTGCGGACTGCGTTCTCTGCTCTGAAAAAGCGTCCGCGTAGTTATCCACTCAGACAACAGGTGAAGGCAAGGCTATGGAATTGGCGCGATTGGAAAAACAGCTGAGTTTTCTCAGAGAAATCGATCGGTTGAAAGCCGTTGTCCGGCAATCACCGCTGCTCGACAAAAGCCGGAAGGAAAACTCCGCTGAACACTCCTGGCATCTTGCGATGTACGCGCTGCTGCTCAATGAATATGCCTGTGCGCCGGTGAATCCCCATCGCGTTGTGCAGATGCTCCTGTTGCATGACATTGTCGAGATCGACGTCGGTGATTTCCCCATTCATGGCGGTTCGTCAGTGGCGGTGCAAGCCGAACAGGAAGCGAAGGCCGCAGTGCGACTTTTTGGCCTTCTGCCGCAGCCTGAAGGCAATGAATTTCTGTCGTTGTGGCAAGAATTTGAACGCGGAGAAACCGAGGATGCCAGGTTCGCCAAAGCGCTTGATCGCTTTCAGCCCCTCCTGATCAATATCTTTACCGGCGGCGGCACCTGGACAGAGAACGGGGTTTCACTGGAACAAGTGCTCTCCCGCTACGGACCCGTTATTCAAAAAGGTGCGCCCTTTTTGTGGACTGCATGCGAGCAGTGGGTAAGGCAGCACTTCGCGCAGCAAGCATCGGGTAGCTGAAGAAAATCAGAGCCATCAGAGCCTTCTAAGACTTTCGAAATAACGCACATCTCCGCTCAATGGATCAGTGAAAGCAATCGAGCGCGCCAGCAATTTCAGCGGCGCATCGTAGTTATCGGCCGCATCCGCCGGCACCGTATGCGGGTAGAAACTGTCATTGAGGATCGGAATACCCAGTGCAGCCATATGCACACGCAGTTGATGCTTGCGCCCGGTCACCGGATTGAGCCGGTACAACGCCTGATCTGCCTGGCGCTCAATCAGATCGATATGTGTTTCGGAGTTCGGTTCACCGGCCTCTTCGCGCATCAGGAAAAATTTGTCGGCATCCACCAGACGGCTGCGATACACAAAAGGGAAATCGCGCCCTTCCAGCAAGCCTGCCAACGCTTCGTAGGTCTTGTCCATCGTGCGTTGCTGAAACATTGACTGATACGCGCCGCGACTATCCGGATTATGTGAAAAGATGATGACACCGGCGGTCTCGCGGTCGAGACGATGGATCGGCGTCAGATTATCCAGCCCGGTTTTCTTCTTGAGGCGTACGAGCAAACTTTCTTGCAAAAAGCGGCCTGTCGGGATCACCGGCACGAAGTGGGGTTTGTCGACCACCAGCAGATGATCGTCCTGATGGAGGATGGTTTCTTCGAAGGGAATCACCTCCTCCCGGCCCTCCAGATCGCGGTAGTAAAAGATGCAATCGCCGCGTCGGTACGGCGATGCAGGCGTCATGGCTTCACCCCGCTGATTGACGACTTCTCCGCGCGCCATACGCTGCCGCCAGGTATCTTCCGACACACCGGGAAACCGTGCACACAGGAATACCAGCATGTCGCGCCACTGTTGCGGTGCATCTTGCAGCCACAGATAACTGGGTGCGACGCCGTCCTTCGACGGCAAAGGCGCTTTCGGTTTCATGCCTTGCCGGTAATTTTGCGTGCGGCACGGCGTTGCCACGCGATGACGCTGGGATTGGTATCCAGATGGGCTTTGATACGGGTTCGCTGGACGTCGGTCAGCGGCAAGGTGCGCAGCAGTTCGGGCCAGCTTTGCATGGCCCGTTCGACGGTGTCGACCAGAATCATCTGCAGTTTTGGCTCCGGGACGCCCCAGATATTGGCCAGTTCACGCAACACGGCCGGCGTCAGCAGTTGCCGCGCACGTTCACCCGGCGCGAACGCCAAGGCATGGCCATGCCCCGCCAGATAAGCCGAATACGCGACGATATCGTAAGCTGGCGACAACTCTGCGACTTGCGATGTGCGATACAGCATGCTGAAGTTTTTCAAATGCGCATCGAAATTCCCGAGCAGTTCATTCACCTTGATCCGGCGCAGCAGCTCGAATAAATCGTCCTCGCCTTTGGCACTGCGCTCAAGCAGAACGATGCCCAGTGCCGCATACGTACCGGCATATTTGGCAGCGGCGGGCGTCCCGGTGATCTGTGCAAAATCTTCCATGTGCAGACGCCCGGTCGGGGTTGTTGCATCACGGTCGAAACGGTGGATCAGCAAGAAGTTTTCAGCATCACTGCGCAGGCCGAACGGTAGACGGTCGGCAATCGCGGTGAGTGGAACCAGTTCGTGCTCGCAGACTTGCACGCCTGCGGCGCGCGCCAATGCCAGCGACGAGAACTCAACCTCAGGCATGTGCGGATAGTCAGAGGCCGGCAACTTGCCGATGAAATGCGCGCCCTGCGCATCTTTGGAACGCATGACATAGCGTCCGCCCGAAGCACGCACCAGTCCGATTTTTGGCTGCACGCCGGAAATCGACTCGCCGTCCGGCGTCGGCAATTGCCCTGCACTCATTTCGTAGCTATCGCGCCCCTGCCCGATCAGGCGGCCGAGATGCACGTCATCAAGACTTTCCGACAAGGCGGAGACATCGCCCGGCAGATCCTTGCCACAAAAAGCCAGCAAACCGAATTCGTCATCCGGGGGCAAACCCGCACGTTCAATCAGATGCTTGCGCAACTGGCCTTCGGGCAGGAGATTCTGAAAGAACGGCGGCAAACCGCCCTTGCCGTCCCCACGATTGACTTCGAGTGCGGGATTGAGCAACTGCGCCACGGTGCGGTCTTCGGTCGACGCGCGATAGAGCTGCGACAGAACCGGCCGTTGTGCATCGATTGCATAGGCATCGTCAAAGCGGAAATAAACCCGGCCGTCATCCAGCGCAAACAAGGAACCCACCTCAGTCACGCCAAGCCGGATCCGCAATGACCGCAGCATGCTCATGGCGTGCTCCTCATCAGACGATGCAGACGTTCGGAGAGTTCGGTACGGACGCCGCCCTCACCATCCGCCGCGCGTTGTGCGGAGATCTCCTGCGGGACCAGCAATAGCTCTAGACCAAGTTCGCTGCAGATGGACAGCAGCTTGCTGAGTTCGATGTTGCCCTTGCCGGTTTCCAGCGCTTGCAGCGTATTACGGTGGATACCACTACGCTCGGCCAGACTGGCCGAACTGAGCTTCTGCGATTTGCGCACTGCGCGGATGCGCGCACCGAGGTCTTGGACGGAATGCATAATAAAGTGTGCTTATGATCTTAAAGACCATTTTATTATGCATTTTGAAAAAATCAAGGATTTGCACAATAAATTAGTCAAATTATTAAAATAACCAATTAATTATGCAAATTAAATGAATCCCGGGCTTATATCCGAAATAGAGAGCACAAATGAAAAATCGCCCTGTAAGGGGCGATTTGGCTGCAAAACCTGCCTGTAAAAGAACGTGCCGATCAACAATCAGGCAACGGTGTTGACGTTACGGCCGACATTCGGATTGGCCGGCAATGGCGGCGGCAGTGCTTGTAAAACGCCGATGGCCGCAGCGGCTTGGGTATCTAAAGCCTTTTTCAGCATGGTCATGCTGACCGCGTCGGCAGTTTCCGCAGCGGACAATGCCGAGGCAACGGCGGGAATGTTTCCAATATCCATGACAACTCCTTGAATGACTGTATTTCTTAACGACATATTTCCGTATTTCTTTACGTCAATCAAGATTTTTTACAAAATTAATTTCAAATTATTGCCAATAAAACAAATAGTTAGCGCTTCATTAGCGACTCATTCACGCTAATTTCGGGTTCATTCAGGCAAAAAAAAATCGCATCACGAGGATGCGATTTCAAAAATGAACCCTGATGTGCCGGGTTTCCCCCTCAGGCCTTGGTATTGATGAGACGGCCTATATTCGGGTTGGCTGGCAGGGCCGGGCTGACAAGAGCGACCACATCATCGACAACATGATTAGCCACTTTTGTCAGATCCAGTCCGATTCCTTCCACGGCTTTTTTCGCCAGCCAAGCGGTTGCGACACCAGTTGCCAGAGATGCGATCTCCATGATGACTCCTTCGTACAGGTGCAACTTCCCGTTAGCGACACAATCTGACAACTCTTTACGATTTGCACATGTCCTTATCTTTGTTTTACATAGGTTAAGATTCTGCTCCATTGAAGCCTTACACTGGCCTCATCCAATCGCTTAAGATCGTCTCGGTATCCTTGCCATTCCGGTATTTCACTCCCTGCTTTTCCCCATGCTCCACATATTAGAAAAAATCAGCGCGTCCCCCGTCAATGCCGAACTCGATCTGCTGATCGAATTGATGAGAGCCATACGCCCGAAGAAACGCGAAGCACCGGAACTGGCCATCACCAACGTGCGCACACTGACGCACGTGCTGCAACAGCATCCGCACCATGCGGCAACGTTGCGCCATTACCTGCTGCATTTGTTGTCGGTGCGGCGCCAGACCAGCCTGTACACCGACATCGGCATTCTCTCCAATGACGGCTTCTTTTCAGAGCTGCATCGCCGTATCGCCTATCGCATCCTGCCGCCGGCCCTGGACGACCGCTATCTGCCCGATTGTCTGGAAAAGATATTCCCTTTCGATACTGATTATCTGTGGATGCAGGCCGTTTCGCCGGAGGACTGGGCGGCACTGTTTGATGTGGTCAGTCAGGCAGAAATCGAATTGCCCGATCTCGAACAAATCGACGAGCAAAAGACGCTGACTGAAATCCTGCTCGCCATCCAGGTGCTGTCGTATCGCATCAGCGCAATCGGTATCGAACCTGAGCTGATCCGCATTTACAGTGACATCAAAGCGTTTGAATCGCCCTTCCTGATGCAAAACGTCGAGCTGCATCGCTATCTCGACGGCTATATGCGTCATCTCAATGGCGACCCGACACCCTTAGAAGATGCCAGCCACGTACTGGTGATGCTGGAGCAATGCCAGGATGTCGTAAAGAAGATCCGCAACAGCACCCTGCGCCTGGGCACCAGCATCTCCGTCACTTATCGTCTGGTGCGCCTCGATCAGCATCTGGATCGCCTGCACAAATTGCTGTCATTGGTTGATGTCGGTACTACCGACTCATCCGCCGCTATCGCCAACGAAAAGCGCAGCATCGGCCTTCAACTGGGGCTGGAACTGATCGAAGCGCACAACCGCAAATACACCGTGCGCGACCTGTTTGCCGCCAATATCAACCTGCTGGCGCGCAACATCACCGAAAACGCCAGCCGTACCGGCGAGCATTACATTGCCGAAGACCGCCGCGAATACGCCGCCATGTACCGCTCGGCAGCGGGTGCCGGGTTCATCATCGGCTTCATGTCGCTGATCAAGATCCTGTTTTCGTATCTGCGCGCTGCGCCGCTGGTGGAAGCCTTTTTATTCAGCATGAATTATTCGTTGGGCTTCATGTTCATCCACGTGCTGCACTTTACTGTCGCCACCAAACAACCGGCGATGACCGCCTCGCGTATTGCGGCGGGCTTGCATAGCCGCGACGGCCGCAACATCGATCTCGACAGCCTGACGGAACTGATCGTCAAGGTTGTCCGCACCCAGTTCGTTGCTGTGCTGGGCAATCTGACTATCGCCTTCCCTGTGGCTTATCTGCTGGTCTATGGGTACTTCCTCATGACCGGGCACCACTTCGTCACACCGGACAAGGCTGAACATCTGCTGCACGATATCGATCCGTTTTCCAGTCTGGCCTTGTTCCATGCTGCCATCGCGGGCGTCTGCCTATTCCTGGCGGGCTTGATCTCCGGCTACTACGACAACAAGGCGCTCTATACCCGCATGTCGCAACGCGTGGCGCGTGCGCGCTGGCTCAACGGTTTGCTGGGCAAAGCCCGCACGGCGCGTCTGGGTGACTATCTGGAAACGGGCCTTGGCGGCCTGATGGGGAATTTTTACTTCGGTATTTTGCTGGGCACCATCGGCACGATCGGCTTCATGATCGGCCTGCCGATCGACATCCGCCACATCACGTTTTCCGCGACCAATTTTGCGATTGCGCTGGTTGCCCTCGACCACGCGGTGAGCTGGCATGTGATTGCGGTGTCGACTTTTGGCGTGCTGGCGATCGGTATGGTGAACTTGTGGGTGAGCTTTTCGCTGGCGCTGTTTGTGGCCTTACGGTCACGCCAAGTCAAATTCCGCCATAGCTGGCCATTGGTGAAATCGCTGTGCCGACGCTTCCTGAAAAAGCCGGTGGACTTTTTCATTCCACCGAAGACAGCACCATTGCCGGAGCCAGAGAGCGGCGTTGAGCCGTCTTGACGCTTTCGCTCTGCAACTTTCGCTCTGAGATCTATTTTGCCGGCTTGTCCAACTGCTCGTAGACCGTATTGGCAATCCGGGCCAACTCACCGCGATCAATGCTGCCGGACAAAGCATAGCCGAACTTGCCGTCGATCCAATAGAACACGTTGACCGTGCCTTCCTGAGCGAAACGGAACCCGGTGTCCTTGTTCTGCACCTGGTCGGTGGAAACGTACAAGGTCAATCGCTGACCGGCGCCGTCGTGGTACATGAATTGCGCCACCGGCCCGCTTTGGCCCGGCAACAGACGTCCGCCGATGAGTTCATAGCCCAGCGGTGCCAGCTTGGGAGCTCGCACATCAGCGCCGATGCGTTTGGAGAGCCAGCGTACCAGGGAGTCCTCCTGATCTGCCCCAACCTCAACCGGCCGGCGTGGATCGGGCGTATAGACGGCATGCGCGACAGCCGCACGGCGCGCCATCATCAACGGCGCATCCACGCGTGTCACCGATCCTGCCACACTGGCGATCCAGGTCACCGACGACGATTGCGCAGCACCGTGCAGATACCAGCCGCCGGCCCCGGCGAACACTGCCACGATCAAGATCGCGGCGTAGCGTTGCAACAACTCCCAGTTACTGCTGGGGCGTGCCGACAAACGCGCCGGCACCGGCTCATCCAGCACGGGATCAAACAACAGATGCAAGGCTTGATTTTGATGGCGATAGGTGCGCAGGCGTTCGGCCTCATCCGGATTGCCTTCCAGATAGGCGGCAACTTCTTCCAGCCGTTCTTCGGGCAGCAGGCCGTCGACATAACCTTGCAAGTCGGCTTCGGTAATCGGCATCGGTTTCATTTGACCACCTTCAACGGCGAAAGCTGGGGCCGCCCCTCGACCAGCGTTCGCAAGCGCTCACGGGCGCGCGACAGGCGCGACATGACGGTCCCGATGGGGATGTTCAGGGTCGCAGCCACTTCTTCATACGTCATTTCTTCCAGTACAACCAGCAACAGAATCTCTCTCTGCTCGGCCGCCAGCAAACGCAGGGCCGATTCCAGATCGTAGCCCACCAGCCGATCCGGCGCATAGGCAGGCGTGGCCAGCGCATCTTCGTCATCCAGCGTCACGGTCGGTATCACCGGCTTGCGACGCTGATCGACATGCAGGTTGTGCATGATGCTGAACAGCCAGGGCCGCATATCGGTACCTTTGCGCCAACTCGACAGCTTTTGCCAGGCGCGTTCCATGGTGTCTTGCACGAGGTCGTCCGCGCCTGCACGATCACCCACCAACGCCCGCGCGTAGCGGCGCAGGCGTGGGATGCAAGCTAACAAATGACTTTCGTCGGACATAAGTTTGCGGTGTGAGCGATTCGGACGATGGGACTGATCAGGCAGATCAGTTCTTGATGACGTGCCAGATGTTCTTGAAGTTATCACCGTTACGGTCGCCAGCTTTTTTGTCGGCAGCGAAGGTGTACAGCGGCTTGCCGTTGACGGCCAGTTGCGGGCTGCCGTCATCGCGCTTGATCACGGAAAACGGTGCGCTCGGCGTGCCTGTTGGCGCAACCGGTGGCCAGTTGGCGGCACATGGGCCGTTGCAGACGCTCTTGCCGGCGGTGTCGTTATCGAAGGTATAAACGGTCATGCCGCTGGTCGTGACGAGGATGTCATCCATCTTCTTGACGGCCATGTCTTCGGCAAAAGCGGCAGGAGCTACGGAGGACAGCAAGGACAAAGTCAGCAGGGAAAGTGGGAGCAGTTTCATTTCAGTATTCCTTTGGTGTCAGGGTTACGCGGTTTGCCTTACCCATGACCCGGTATACGTGGTGTACGACGGCTTTATTCCACGCGACTGAAAATATTTTTCGCCTCTGCCCTGCTGTGCTCCACTACTTGGTAACTACCGTGCGCTGCATCGGCGCCAGCAAGGCCAGCAGTTTGTTTTGGGTGCGTGAAGGAATATTCGATTTGTCCATCGCAGCCTGCAAATCTTCCACCAGGGCATTGAATTGCATGTTGTTCAGCGCCAGCCCCTGATGGACTTCTTTCATCGGGTCTCCGCTGTATTTGCACGGGCCGCCGCTGAGTTCACAGAACTGTTCCGTGATCAGCTTGGCGAGGCGCTTCATATCGGTATCCTTGAAGGTATCCTTGATGCGCACATCAGCCAACGCCAACACCAGGGTATCGTCAACCACTTTGGTCAGCACCTCCAGCCCACCCAGGTCGCGATAGAGACTGTCGTCGGTTTTTTGCGCCTGTACAGGCAATGCTGTCATCAGGATGACCAGGACCGCAGCCAGCCAGCCGGCTTTATTTGTCGGAGTTTTCATCAGAAGCCCGCCTGCACGGAGAGATACACGCCATCCTGGCGTTTGGGGTTATAGATGGTGATATCGCCCAGCGAGACATAAGCCAGCGTCAGCGACAGATTCTTGCTTGGGAACCATGCAATGAAGGCGTCGTAGTAATCCTTTTCGTTGTCGGCGGCAAGATTGCGCGGTTTCATGCGGTACTCGGCACCCAACACCCATTTACGGTTAAGCAGATACGCTACCGAGCCTTCCAGCATGGCTTGATAGCGGTCGCCCTTGTCGCCGCCGAATCCGAGGATACCCATCTGATTGGCCTTGGTGGCACGCACTGTAGCGTTGATCAACAGGCTCTGGTCCAGAAACAGCTTGGTCGCCGCGAGATAGTAATCAATGCCGGAGTCATCCTTGGCGCCCAGCAGCTTGACGTTATTGACCGCACCCAACCCGCCGATACCGTTGTTGCGCTTGATCATCATGCCGGCGGCAATCTGGGGCATCCAGGTGTCCTGATCGTAGACAATATCGCCTGCCAGTTTGACTTTGATGCCGTAGATGTCCTGGTCAATGCGAAGATTGTTGAGTGGCGCCTGACTACCGGTAAAGCGTTGCTTGGCCACCGACAGCTCTACCCGGTCGGCGATGCCGACGGCAACGCCATACGAGGCAAGTTTGTAGTCCTGCGTGCCGACATAGGTGTAGTGCGCATTGGCGCCATAGCTGTCGCGCGTGCCGTAGCCGGTGATGGTCGCCCATGGCACCAGTCCGCCACCGCCCGCACCTTCGACCTGAATCACACCGGCCGTCGCCATCAGTTTGCCCAAGTCAGGCGTCATGCTGCTGGTTTGTGCCGCAACGGAAGTCGCCGCCATTGCCAGCGCGCAGGCTGACATGGCGATCAGTGGCCTGGTTGGTCTGCGCGGTTTAAGTGCGCCGAGCGGCTTTAACGAATTGGATGCTTTATTGGATTGCTTGTTTGTCATGTTCCCCCCTGCTGGCACGACTTGCTCTTCAGCAAATCATATCGCCATATTTTCCGACTGGCCAGGCATTTCCGGGGCTTTCCATTGCTCCAGCCACTCGATAAAGCGGTCTCCCGGCATCGGCTTGCTCATGTAATATCCCTGCGCCTGATCGCAGCCCATCTGCTTGAGCAAATGCCAGACGGCAAGCGTCTCAAGGCCTTCCGCGACAACGCGCAGGCCAAGGTTATGACCGAGATCGATCGTCGATTTGACGATCTTGGCGTCATCGGCGTCGTGTTCCATGTTCATGACGAAGGATTTGTCGATTTTCAGCTCGTCCACCGGCAAACGCTTCAGATAAGCCAGCGACGAGTAACCTGTACCGAAGTCATCAATCGCCAGTTCCACGCCCATGCCGTGCAAACGCTCCAGCGTCAGTTGAGCGCGTATCGGATCATCCATGATCGCGCTCTCGGTAATCTCAAGGCACATTGACGACGGCGACAATTGATTACGCGTCAGGATATCGGCGAAATGCGTCGGCAAATCCTGATCGAGCAAATCACGCGTCGACAAATTGACCGAAAATTTCAGTGTGATGCCCTTCTTCTGAAGCTCGGCGCAGAGGATTGCCGTCCTGTTCAGCATCCAGGACGTCAGCATGCGGATGAAACCGGTAGTCTCGGCAAAGGGAATGAAGTTGTCCGGCCCGATGAAGCCTTTTTCTGGATGCACCCAACGCACCAGCGCTTCGGCACCGACCACCTTACCCGTGGCCAGTTCAACCTTGGGTTGGGCATACAGAAGGAATTCATTGCGATCAAGCGCGCGGCGCAACTCACTCAAGAGGCTCAGGCTTTCCTGGCTGCTCTTGTCGATCGACGGATCGTAGACGGTGAAGCCGCTGCCACGACGCTTGGCAACGTACATCGCGACTTCGGCGCTGCTGAGCAGCGTATCGCTGTTCTGCCCGTTTTCCGGATAACCCGATATACCGATACCAGCGCCCAGATCGACGGTCTGGTCGCCAATGGAGATCGGCATTTCCAAGGACTGCAAGATGCGCTTGGCCTGGCGGATCGCTTCAGTTACATCTGTGGCCGGCAGCAAGATGGCGTACTCATCACCGCCGAGACGAGCGACTTTGTCGTTTTCGCGTTCCAGTTGCTGCTCGAGGCGACGGCCGACTTCTCGCAACAGGCTGTCGCCAAAACTGTGACCCAGCACGTCGTTGACGTGCTGGAAGCGATCCAGATCCATCATCAGAATATGGCACTGTCCATTGCTGGCCTTGGCGCGTTCGATGGCGGAATTCAACAAGGTTGCAAACTGCACGCGATTCGGCAAATCGGTCAGCGGATCCCAATACGCCAGGCGTCTGATTTCGAGTTCGCGGTTGGCGATGCCGGTACGCATGCTCTCAAAGGCATCCGCCAGTTTGCCGATCTCGTCGCCGCCCTTGATTTCAATCCGGGCGCGATAGTCGCCGGCGCCCAGTCGCTTGGCGATGTCCGCCAATAACCGCAACGGGCGGGTAATGCGACGCGCCACGAAAGCACTGGCAAAGATCGCCATGACCACGCCGATCACACTGATCGTCAGCAGAATCAGCTGCAGACGTCGGTATGGCGCGACGGCTTCACTGATCGAGCGCTGCAATACCGCGACAGCACTTTGATTGGACGATCCCTTGGCCAGCACCAGCAGGCGTGCGCTGTAATCGTTATCGCCGATTGTGAGTTGTGGAATGAAAGAACTGGTGTCGGGCTTTTGCGGCAACCGATGCATCAGCATGCCGGACTCTTCTTTCGGCAGCGTCGACACGTCCTGCTGCCACTGGCCGCCGCGTGTACTGACCATGACGCTAACTTGCAGCGACGACAGGGCGCGCATGTCGGAGATCAGCTTCTGATCCACCGGGAAGCCCATCACGATCCAGCCGATGACGACCGGTGCACGTACCGGTACAGCCACGATCTGGAACAAGCTGTCGTCGACGATCACTGTCTCCGACGCGCCATTGGTATCGGCCCCTTTGGTCACCAACTCCAGCGCGCTACGCTGCAGGTCTGCGCTGGGATACGCTTGCGTGGAAGCCTTGATCTGTTGGTCTGTGCCGATCAGCATCGACAAGGTTGCGCCGATGCGGGCGCCGTGGTTTTCCAGTACAGAGGTGATTGTGCCGCGGTCGTCGGTACCGATCGCCTGGCGAAAACCGAAATCCGACGCCAACAGACGTGCACCCTGCGTCAGTTTGTCGGCGTTCTGTTCCAGCAAGCGTAAAAACACACGCTCGCCGATGATCAGTTCGTCGCGAATCGAGGCACGGGCATTTTCATCAATGGCTTTGCGAATAGCGACAAAACCCGCCAGTTGCACCAGCAGAATCAGGACGATGAACAACGCAACGATGCGGTTTTCTAGACGATGCCAACGCACTTTGAATATGTCCCCTTTTGTGTGTCTGTGCTTGCTTATTGCTGCTTACTGTACCGGCACGGCCTTGACAGCCAATTTTACCGATGCTGCCATATCCACGCCCTGATAGTTGAGCGGCTGTTCCATGGCTACCTCGTTGGGCGCCATCTTGAAGTACCAGGCTTTCAAGGCGTATTTACCGTTGGCAAGCCCTTCCAGCTTGGCATGGCCCGACATGTCTGTTTTGGCGAAATACGGCGTGTTTACCACTTGCAGATACGCCACCATCTGGTCGTGAATATTGCAACCCAGGATGACTGTACCAACTTTATCGAAAACGATGGGACTTGTCGGTACGCCGGAATATAGCTTCAACTCAAATGTTTTTGCAGGAGAAAACGAATAAACGTGATGGCGAACCTTGTCATGATTCGGGAATAACACGGGTGTTCCGACTTGCACAACACTGACCAAGGGGAAGAATTTGATGTCTTTTTGCTCAATTTCGGCCTGCTTGAGCGACTTGGGGACGTTCTGCCCCCCGGTCGGTTCAGCGTAGACGACAGCATTGGGCACTGGCGTTCCCGCCACATCGAGCACCTGCACGGTAACGGTGGCCCCCAACGCGTGTACGGACGCTGCCGACACCGTCAGGACGATTGCTGCCTTGAGCATGCGGCGAGCATGCTCTTGAACGAACGATAAACGCATGATCTGAATGAATCGAAAATTGGGCAGAGACTCCTGCCGACCCGCTCATTCTGGATTTTATGAATGTTTAATGAGCGAGGCTCATTATGCAATCAAATTTGATCTTTGCGCAGTTAAATAACCAACAACAGCAGGAACAATTTCGGATCGCACATGCGCAGCATTAAGCCCCGGTGGCGCAATCAATACTACCGCATTGACGAGCGCCTTGAGCATGCGTTGCACAACAAAGGCCGCCACATCGACATCCGGCGAGGTGATGGTCTTGCGATGCTTGGTCAACACCCCCTTGATCGCCTCGAAAAACCGCTGGCGCACATGGTTGGAAACCGGGAGGTGAAAAGAAGGAAACTCTTCTTCCAGGATGCGATTGAGTTCAGGCTCAACCAGATGCGCGGCGACGAGCGCCTCGATCAACGCCTCGAAATCGCTTTCCAGACTGCCCGACGCATCCATCGTCGCAACGACTTCTTCGAACAGATGCAGCATGCGTGCGACATGGCGCTCACGCAACGCAAAAATCAGCGCGTCCTTGTTGGGAAAATACTGATACAGAGAGCCAACGCTGATACCAGCGGCTTCCGCCACCAGATTGGTATTGGTCTTGGCATAACCACGTTCGACCAGCACTCGTGCCATGGCGTCGAGAATCGTGTCGACCATGGCTTTGGAGCGTGCCTGGCGGGGTTCTTTCCTTGGCTGCAGTTTCATTTTTTTATTCCAATTTACAACATGAGCTAATGTTCGTATATACGAGTATAATACAAAAGATGAGTTTTTACTCGCCAGTCTCCAAAGAGCTTCGGCGGGACGCCTTCCACGAGTTCTCCAGCGTATCGGCAGATCACAGCAACGTCGGCGACAAATTCAACTAAAAGCACCAATAACAGCACCACCCGTTCTGACCCGGATATCGCAACAAAAAATCACCTTGGAGAACTACATGAAATCCGCCTCATCGCCCGCACTGCGTTTGCGGGTGATCGCTTTGTGTACCCTGACAATCGGCGTGCTGGGCCTGTCCGGCTGCGCCAGTTTCAGTGGTATCAACAGCGACAAACACATGGCGCAACCCGACGACTACGCCGTCGAGCGCAGCTTGTCCGGCCAAGGCCAGGGGCAATGGCCAACCACCAACTGGGTGGAACAATTTGGCGACCCGCAGCTGACCGCTCTTATTGCAGAAGCCATGGAAAACAATCCCAGCCTGCAGCAAGCCCAGGCCCGCATCGCTTCCGCCAGCGCACTGGCTGAAAGCAAAGGCGCGCCGTTGTTGCCGACCATCGACGCCGAAGCGTCGTTTACCCGCAACCTGTTCCCGGAAACCACGATCTACCCTGCCCCATACGGCGGCAGCTGGTACAACGAAAAGAAGGCTTTCCTGAATCTGGGGTACGAGCTGGATGTGTGGGGCAAGAACCACGCCGCGCTTGAACAAGCGGTCTCGCAGAAAAAAGCGGCCGAAGCCAGCGCGCAGGAAACTCGTCTCGTCATCACCAGCTCGATTGCGTCAGCTTACAACCAGCTAGCGACCGAATACGCCCTGCATGACATTTTGCAGCGTACCGTCACGCAGCGTGAATCTTTGCAAAGAATTACCGCCGACCGCGTCAAAACCGGTCTTGATACGCAAATCGAACGCAGCCAGTCGCAAGGCAGCAGCGCCGATGCACGTGCACAACTGGTGCAAAGCGAGGGCCAGATCACCCTCACGCGTCAACAACTTGGCGTGCTGATGGGTAAAGGCCCTGACCGTGGCCTGCAAGTCACAGCACCGCGCATGACAACATTGACCACCCCGGCGTTGCCATCGGCCTTGCCACTGAACCTGCTGGGACGTCGCCCCGACATCGTCGCCGCGCGTTGGCAAGTTGAAGCCAGCAGCAAAGACATCGATGTCGCCAAGGCGCGCTTCTATCCCGACATCAACTTGTCGGCGATGATCGGTTTTGACTCGCTGCTGAACGCGAATCCGTTTACCGCGGCCAGCAAGAGCATCGCTTACGGCCCTGCCATCAGCCTGCCGATCTTTGAAGGTGGTGCATTGCGCGCCAACCTGAAAGGTTCGTACGCTTCGTACGACATGGCCGTGGCGTCCTACAACCAGACGTTAAATGATGCCTATGGCGATGTTGCCAAGCAGATTACCGGCATCCGTTCGATCGATCGGCAGTTGCCGATCCGCCGTGAAGCATTGGCGTCGACGCAGCGCGCTTACGACCTGGCCAAGGAACGCTATCGCATCGGCCTGACTTCGCAGCTCGTCGTGCTGAATGCCGAAACTGCCCTGCTCGGCCAGCAACAAGCACTGATCAATCTGGAAGCCAGCCGCCGCAACCAGCAGATCGGTTTATTCAAGGCACTGGGCGGCGGATTTGACGCGCAGCAGGCCGGACTGGCGATTGCACCGCCGGCTGCAGGTACCGCAAAGCCCCAATAAATTTATTAACAAAATTGTTCCAAGCGTGGAGTAGCCGGCCTTCAGATCGAAACTGATCGATATCGCTGGCTGCACCTCCCAGACAAAATCAAGAAATACACGGAGTAATTCATGAGTGAAGCCCTTCCACAAAACGGCAACAGCAACGGTAATGGCAAACGCAAGCGCCAGTTGCTGCTGCTGACGCTAGTCATTATCCTGGTCGCCATCGCGTTCGGCCTTTACTGGTTCCTGGTCGCCCGCTTCTACGAAGAAACCGATGACGCCTATGTTGGCGGCAACGTCATCCAGATTTCCGCTCAGGTCGGCGGCACCGTCACCGCCATCAAGGCAGATGACACGCAAGTCGTCAAAGCAGGTCAGCAATTGGTAGCGCTTGATGCCGCTGATACCAAGCTCGCGCTGGCGCAAGCCGAAGCAGCTTTGGCGCAGGCAGTGCGTCAGACACGCCAGACTTTCTTGAACAACGACACCTTGTCGGCCAATGTCACCGCGGCAGAAACCAATCTGGCGCGCACCCGTGACGACCTGCAACGCCGTCAGGCCGGTATCGCCTCCGGCGCCGTTTCGCAAGAAGATCTGTCGCACGCCCAGGATGCCGTCAAGAACGCCAACGCTTCGTTGGAGCAGGCTCGCGCCAGCCTGGCGGCCAACCGCGCGTTGACCGACCACACCAGCGTGACTGAACATCCGAACGTGCTGCAGGCAGCGACACAAGTACGCAATGCTTATCTGAACTATGCCCGCGTCAACATCGTTGCGCCGGTATCCGGTTTTGTGTCCAAACGTTCGGTCCAGCTCGGCCAGCGCATCGCCGCCGGTAGCCCCCTGATGGCGATCGTGCCGCTGGAACAGATCTGGATCGACGCCAACTTCAAGGAAGGCCAGTTGAAGCACATCCGCATCGGCCAGCCGGTTGAAGTCGTCGCCGATGTCTACGGTTCCAGTGTCAAATACAAAGGCACCGTGATCGGCTTCTCGGCCGGCACCGGCGGCGCTTTCTCGCTGCTGCCTGCGCAAAACGCCACCGGCAACTGGATCAAAGTTGTCCAGCGCGTGCCGGTACGGATCGCACTCGACCCGCAAGAAGTACAAGCACATCCACTGCGCGTCGGCCTGTCGACCACCGCCACCGTGAACATTCGCGGCGACGGCAAGGCGCTCGAAGCAACCGCCACCAATTATCAGACCAACGTCTACAGCGACCTGGGCAAGCAAGCCGATGAAATCGTCGATCGCATCATCAGCGACAACGCCAGCGGCTTGCCGGTAGCGGCGCGCAAAAAGACTGCCATCGTCATTCCTCACACCTGATCGGACGCATCCTCCATGGCGAGCAGTCCTCAAACCTATACACCGCCGCCACCGCTGACCGGTGGCAAGCTGGTGCTCGGCACCTTGTGCGTGTCGCTGGCGGTGTTCATGAACGTCCTCGATTCATCGATTGCGAACGTGGCGATCCCGACCATTTCGGGCAACCTCGGTGTCTCGATCGATGAAGGCACCTGGGTCATTACCTCCTTTGCTGCGGCCAATGCGATTTCGATTCCGCTGACCGGCTGGTTGACGCAACGTATCGGCGCCGTACGTCTGTTCGTGACGTCGGTACTGTTGTTCGTGCTGGCCTCGTGGCTATGCGGTCTGGCACCGACGCTGCCGATTTTGCTGGCCGCGCGTGTCTTGCAAGGCCTGGTCGCAGGTCCGATGGTACCGTTGTCGCAGTCGCTGCTGCTGGGGGCCTACCCCAAATCCAAGGCTTCATTCGCCCTTGCGCTATGGGGCATGACGGCGGTGGTTGCTCCCGTAGCAGGTCCCGCACTGGGCGGCTGGATTACCGATGCCTATACGTGGCCGTGGATCTTTTACATCAACATCCCGGTGGGCTTGCTGGCTGCCGGCATGACGATAGCGATCTATAAAGATCGTGAGAGTCCTACGCACAAGCTGCCGATCGACACCATCGGTCTGCTGTTGCTGATCACGTGGGTGGCGGCGTTTCAGATCATGCTGGATAAAGGCAAGGATCTCGACTGGTTCGCCTCGCCGACCATTGTGACACTGGGTATCATTGCCGCAGTGGCCTTTGCCTACTTCGTGATCTGGGAGCTGAACAACGATCACCCGGTGGTGGATTTGCGCCTGTTCGGCAGGCGTAACTTCTTCGGCGGTACGGTGGCGATTTCGATCGGCTACGGCGTGTTCTTCGGCAATCTGGTGCTGTTGCCGCAGTGGCTGCAGCAATATCTCGGCTATCGGGCGATCGACTCAGGTTTGTCGACGGCACCGCTCGGTATCTTTGCGGTGATCCTGATGCCGCTGATCGGCAAGTTCCTGCCGCGTGTGGATGCCCGCAAAGTGGCGACGGCTTCCTTTGTCTGTTTCGCACTGGTGTTCTGGCTGCGGTCGCGTTACACGCTGGAAGTCGATCAATGGACTGTCATCCTGCCGACGCTGCTGCAAGGTATTCCGACGGCGATGTTCTTCGTGCCGCTGACGGTGCTGTTGCTGTCCGGTTTGCCGCCGGAACGCATTCCTGCCGCTGCCGGTCTGTCGAGTTTCGTGCGTGTGTTCTGCGGTGCAATCGGCACTTCCGTGGCGACAACGGCCTGGAACAATCGCACCATTGTTCATCACGCGCAATTGACGGAACATGCGACGCCCTACAGCACGGCATTGCAACAGATGTTCAGCAATCTCACCGGCAATTTCGGCATGAGCACCGAGCAGGCGACCGGCCTGATCGAACGCAATCTGAATGCGCAAGCGGCAATGATCGGCATCAACGATATCTTCTGGCTGTCGGCAGTGATCTTTATCGTGATCATTCCCGTGATCTGGATCATCAAGCCGGCCAAGGGTAGTGCCGGTGCGGAGGCAGCAGCTGCTGCACACTAGTGGCACACTGATCTGCGTACCAAACGAAAAAGCGCTCGTTCCTGATAAGAACGAGCGCTTTTTTTATTACAGCGGACAGCGTCGACAGTCTGCTCAGGCCGACAAAATGCGGTGATGAAACCGCAAGTGATCTTCCATGAAGGTCGAGATGAAGTAATAGCCGTGGTCATAGCCCTCATGCCGGCGCAAGGTCAGCGGTTGCTTCGCCTGCGCGCAGGCAGCTTCAAACGCCTGAGGCAACAACTGCTGCTCCAGAAATTTGTCACCCAGTCCCTGATCAATCAGGATCCCTTGCGGGAACGGCGTCTGCAGCTGTTGCATCAGTGCGCTGGCATCGTATTGCAGCCATGCGGCCCGGTCACTGCCGAGATAATTGCCAAACGCCTTTTCGCCCCAAGGACATTGCGACGGCGCAGCAATCGGCGCGAAAGCCGACACCGAACGAAAGACATTGCGATGGCGTAACGCCAGCGTCAAGGCACCGTGGCCACCCATGGAGTGCCCGAAGATGCCCACGCGCGCCACATCCGCAGGAAACTCCGCCAACACCAGTTGCAACAACTCCTGCGCCACATACGAACCCATGCGGTAATGCTTGCTCCAAGGCTCTTGTGTTGCATCCAGATAAAACCCTGCACCGACGCCGAAATCCCATGAGTCGCTTTCGCCGGGGATACCGGCTCCACGCGGGCTGGTATCCGGCGCCACCAGCATGACGCCCAGTTCAGCCGCGACACGTTGCGCACCGCCTTTGATCATGAAGGTTTCTTCGGTACAGGTCAGACCGGCGAGATAGAACAAGACCGGCACCGGCCCTTCTTTGGCTTGCGGCGGCACAAACACCGAGAAGCGCATCGGCAGGCCGATCTCTCGCGAGTCATGCTTGTAGAAGCCCTGCACGCCGCCGAAGCAGCCGTGGTCGCTTAACAGTTCCAGCACCATCTCAGAACTCGACGACGGAACGGATCGACTCGCCGCTCTTCATCAAATCGAAACCTTCATTGATACGTTCCAGCGGCAGCTTGTGCGTGATCAGGTCGTCAATGTTGAGCTTGCCTTCCATGTACCAGTCGACGATCTTCGGCACATCGGTACGGCCGCGTGCACCGCCAAAAGCCGAGCCCTTCCAGACGCGACCGGTAACCAGTTGGAATGGACGGGTGCTGATTTCCTGCCCTGCTGCGGCCACGCCGATGATGATCGACTGGCCCCAGCCCTTGTGACAGCATTCCAGCGATTGACGCATGGTGGTGGTGTTGCCGATGCATTCGAAGCTGTAGTCGGCACCGCCGTCAGTCAGGCCGATGATGGCGTCGACCACATTGGAGACATCTTTTGGATTGATGAAGTCGGTCATGCCAAACTTGCGTGCCATCGCTTCACGGCCGGGGTTCAGATCGACGCCGATGATCTTGTTGGCGCCCACCATCTTGGCTGCCTGGATCACGTTCAGACCGATGCCGCCCAGGCCGAACACGACTACATTGGCACCCGCTTCGACTTTAGCGGTAAACAGCACAGCGCCAACGCCGGTGGTCACGCCGCAACCGATGTAGCAGACTTTGTCGAACGGCGCATCTTCACGGATCTTCGCCAGCGCGATTTCCGGCACCACGATGTAATTGGAAAACGTCGATGTGCCCATGTAATGGAACAGCGGCTTGCCGTCCAGCGAAAATCGGCTGGTCGCATCCGGCATCAGTCCGCGACCTTGCGTTGAGCGGATAGCCTGGCACAAGTTAGTCTTTTGCGAGAGGCAGAATTTGCACTCGCGGCATTCCGGGGTGTACAGCGGAATGACGTGATCATCCTTCTTCAGACTCTTGACGCCAGGACCGACATCAACCACCACGCCCGCACCTTCATGGCCGAGAATGGCAGGAAAGATGCCTTCCGGATCGGCACCCGACAACGTGTAGTAATCCGTATGGCAAATCCCGGTTGCCTTGATTTCGACCAGCACTTCGCCGGCCTTCGGGCCGCCCAGTTCGACTTCCTCAATGGTCAATGGCTTGCCTGCTTGCCAGGCGACTGCTGCTTTGGTTTTCATTTCTGTCCTTTGATCTGTTGATGGAATACTGAGATTATTTGTGCACGCCTGCGCGTCCCGCCCCGCCTTCTGTCGCACCTGCGCTTAGCCAGGCGGTGCAGATAACTGGTCGGACCGGTATTGAAAGCTGCTTGAAGGGCCGTATTATCGCATTGCCACAAAGAATTCGCAGGCGCAAAAGAGAAGCACTCTCATCTATCTTTGAATCTTTTCATGAATTCCCCGTAAGCCCCTCATCCCCTATAAACAGCAGCGAACTTCCCGAGGTGAATACAATCCGAACTGTTAATTTGTTAGGAGGATGACAAAGAGCATTGCATACGGTATGGTTGATCCCATAGCAAGCAATTCATAGAAGAAACAAAATTTGTACGACTTGCAAGCGCCCTTCGCAAGGCAAAAAGAACAGCGCGAAGGGATCAGATGTTCTGAATGGTTGGCTGACGCAACAGAATTCACTATCGCCACATGGGAAAAGGGAAAAAGCCAGGAAGAGCAACCAGCACGCTACGAACTCTGTTTTTCTTCGTCGCATTCGTTATTGCGGTCATCAGTGCCCAGACATGGTGGGAAGTCCGGCAGGATCGTCAGTTAACCATCGACTCGGAAATGAGCAGTTCGATGGTTGCCGTACGCAGCGTGGAAGAGCACGCCGAGCGAATACTTGTCGACGTCGACCGCATGCTGAACTCCGCGGCAGTATCTATTCAGATCGCCGACCAGCATATCCTCGAAGACGACGTTGCCCTGTATGAATTGCTGGTGCGCGAAAAACAGGTCTTACCTCCTGTGCAAGTGCTGCGTTTTGTCGATCTGACTGGCGTCAGCCGTGCCAGTTCTTCACGCGTGGGCGCTACCGAAATCGAGCTCAGCGATCTGCAATTACGCCAAGTCGATGCCAATCCCGCCAAACCTGGCTACTTTGTCGGCCAGCTCATCAAGAGCCCCGGCAACCAGGAACTGATCCTGCCGATCGCACGCAACCTGTACATACGCGGCCAGCATGTCGGCATGATCGTGGCCGAACTCAAAGTCAACTACTTCTTCGATTTTTACAAACGCATCACCAATTACAAGGCCATCGTCTCGCTGCGCAAGCTCGACGGTTCGCTGATGATACGGTCCCCGTTCGAACCGACCTGGATCGACAGGAGCCTGCGTGACGCCAAGAGCATGATCAACATCCGCAACGGCGCTGATGAAGGTGCGTTCGCGGAGCATTCCATATTGACCGGCGAGTATCTGCTCTTCACCTACAAGAAGATCCCGGATTCGCCGATGGTGGCCGTGTATTCGCGCCGCATGGACGACGTACTCATGCCCTGGAAGAGCCGCACGCTTAACCGTATTCTTCTGTCGGTCGGCATCAGCGGATTCATCCTGCTGGCGCTGGTCGCGTTCATCATCTATTACAACTACAAGCAAAAACTGGACGACGCGCTGACTGAAAGCGAACATCGCTACCGGCAACTCTACGACGACGGCAACGACCCTATCGTACTGATCAGCCAAGACATGCTTTATATCGACTGCAATGCTGCGGCAGTCAGATTCTTCGGAGTCGCGGACAAACAACGCATCATCGGCAAGAAAGTCGGCCTGTTCTCACGTCAGAGCGCACTTCAATTGCAACAGCCGGACATTATGGCGCTCATCGAAAAAGCCATTGCCGGCGAACCGCAACAATTTGAATGGGTCACGATACGGCGTCACAAAATCATCTACACCGACGTCACCATCAACCGCACTGAACTCGACAAAGGCTATGCGATCTTTGCAATCCTGCGCGATATCAGCGCACGCAAACGCGCCGAACTGCTGCAGACCACGCAAAATCGCATCCTCCATCTGGTCATGACCGATGCCGATCTGGAAGACATTCTCAAAGAAATCGTGCAGTTTGCCGATTCACAGATTCCGCAAAGCGTCTGCTCCATCCTGATGCTCAACGACGAAGCCTCGTACTTCGCCGCGATCTTTACGTCCCGCTTGTCGGAACGCATGCGCGTCGGTTATCTGGGCATGCCGATCGCGCACGGCAACGGCGCCAGTAGCGAAGCAGTCATCACGCGCATGCCATATGTTGTCGGCGACATCCTGGCTGACCCGGTCATGGAGAATGCACGGCAATTCATCAACCTGGAAGAATTCCCCTCCTGCGGCTCCTGGCCCATCGTCGGCAAGGAAGGCCAGGTATTGGGGGTATTTTCGGCGCTGCTTAAAGAGCATGGCTTACCTGCCAGTGAATACCTGCATCTGGCCGGTGTGGTTGCCGATCTGGCCAGCGTCGCCATCGAAAGCCGCAAGGCCGAAGACCGTATCCGTCATCTGGCCCACTACGACGAACTGACCGGCCTGCCGAATCGTTTCCTGTGCACGCAACACATCAGCAATGCCATCGCCCATGCGGAGCACCGCGGCGGACAGGTTGCAGTATTTCTGATGGATCTGGATCGCTTCAAAAATATCAACGATACCTTCGGCCATGAAACCGGCGAAGCCTTGCTGCGAGAAATCGCCATCCGCTTCCGCAATTGCCTCCGCGAACTCGACATCCTGGCACGCGTCGGCGGCGACGAATTCATCGTTCTGGTTGACGACTACGAAGACCCGCTGCAACTCGGCGAAATCGCGCAAAAGCTCCTGACTGAAGCACGCAAGCCCTTCGACATCAGCGGCCACGAATGCCAACTCAGCACAAGCATCGGCATCGCCACTTATCCGACCGACGGCCCCAACGCGCAGACACTGATCAAGAACGCCGACATTGCCATGTACCGCGCCAAACACAAAGGCAAGGACGATTACCGCTTTTATTCGGATGAGGTCAACACGCACACCATCGAACGTATTGCGCTTGAAACCGAACTGCGCCGCGCCATCGAACGCAAGGAATTCGTCGTCCACTATCAACCCAAGGTCGATCTCAAGAGTTCGCGCATCGTCGGCGCCGAAGCCCTCGTGCGTTGGCAGCATCCGGTACGCGGCCTGTTGCCACCGGGCGAGTTTATCGGGCTGGCGGAAGAAGCCGGACTCATCGATCAGATCGGCTTGCAAGTTCTGGATCGCGCCTGCGTCGATATCGACTCATTGAACAGGCTTGGTCTGGCGTTTGGCCGCATTGCCATCAACCTCGCCGGCAGTCAGTTCAATGACGACAATCTGCTGGCCGATATCCAGCGCGTGGTGCAATCGCGCGGCGTGTCTTCTGCAAGCCTGGAATTCGAAATCACCGAGAGCATGGTGATGCACAACCGCGAGCAAGCCATCGCCATCATGGACGGCATCCGCGCGCTGGGCTTCACGATTTCCATCGACGACTTTGGCACCGGCTACTCTTCCCTCGCCTATCTGAAGCGTTTCCCGGTCGACAACGTCAAGATCGACAGATCTTTTATTACTGACATCCCCCACGACGCCAACGGCAGCGCCATCGTCCAGGCCATCATTGCCATGGCCCATGCGCTCAACCTCAAGGTGGTCACTGAAGGGGTGGAAACGGAAGTCCAGTTGAAAGCCTTGCAAGTATTCGGCTCGGATGAATATCAGGGCTATTTCTTCAGCCGGCCGATACCGCATGCGGCTTTCGTTCAGATGCTGCAGCAGCACGCACAACCTAAGCTGTAGTTTCGGCACTCTCTGCATAAAACTCTTATTGCATGTACATTGCCAATGTCATTCGCGCACCGCATAAGCAAATAGGAATATTGTTGCACCTGAATCAACAAGTACTCTTAGAATAAGCGCCTGATTTACATCATTTTTACAGGGAGTTGTGATGGCATTGTCTTTCAAGAAAAAATTGCTCAGCCTGGCCTTCAGCGGCATCGCCGCCACCGTCGCGCTGCCTCTGACTGCGCATTCCGTCGCAGCCGCCGAACTCAAGATCGGTCTGTTTGCCGACGTGTCCACACTCGATCCCCATTTCAACAATATCGCCCCGAACATCTCACTGTCGTCGCACTTGTTTGACGCGCTGGTCAATGTCGATGCCACCGGCAAACTGATCCCCGGTCTCGCCATATCGTGGAAAGCCATTGATCCGACCACCTGGGAATTCAAGCTGCGCCGCGGCGTCAAGTTCCATGACGGTTCCGATTTCACCGCGGAAGATGTCGTCTTTTCGCTGGATCGTCCGGCCACGCTGACCAACAGCCCCGGCCCGTTCACCAGCTATACCAAGCAGATCGTCGCTAAAGAAATCGTCGATCCGTACACCGTGCGCCTGAAGACAGCGACACCATACGGCCCGCTGGCGCTGGATGTGAGCACCATTTTCATCGTCTCAAAGAAGGCGGCGCAAAACGCGACCACTGAAGACTTCAACAGCGGCAAAGCATTGATCGGTACCGGTCCGTTCAAGTTCGGCAGCTTCAAACGCGGCGACAGCATTGAACTGGTGCGCAACGACAGCTATTGGGGCGGCAAGGCCGACTGGGACAAAGTCACCTTCCGTATCCTGACCTCAGACGGCGCGCGTCTGGCTGCATTGCTGGCAGGCGAAGTCGATGCCATCGACAGTGTCCCGCCGGCAGACGTGCCTAAGCTGAAAACCAATCCAAAGTTCGAACTGGTGCAACGTACCTCGTGGCGCACGATTTTCTGGACACTGGATCAGTCGCGCGACAAGACGCCTGATATCACTGACAAGTCCGGCAAACCATTGGACAAGAACCCGCTGAAGGACATCCGTGTTCGTCAGGCGATCTCCAAGGCAATCAACCGCCAGGCGCTTACCGAGCGCACACTGGAAGGCCTCGGAACACCGGCATCGAATATCGTCGCACCGGGCATCCTCGGTTACGCCGACAACCTGAAGGTCGAGAAATACGATCCTGAAGGCGCCAAGAAGCTGCTGGCGGCTGCCGGTTATCCGAATGGTTTTGCGCTGACGCTGCATGGCCCGAACAATCGCTACATCAACGATGAGCGCGTGGTCCAAACTGTCGCGCAATTTCTGAGCCGCGTCGGCATCCAGACCAAGGTCGAAACCTTCCCGCTGTCGGTCTACTTCGGTAAAGCACGCAATGGCGACTTTAGCGTTTCCCTGTTGGGCTGGGGCACGCTGGCAGGCGATTTCGGTCTGCGTACATTAGTCGGCACGACAGATGCGAGCACCGGCTGGGGTTCGTGGAACTGGGGTAAGTACAGCAATCCTCAAGTCGACAAACTGGTGCAGTCCTCGCTGGCCTCCGTGGATGAGAAGCAGCGTCAGGAATTCGCCAAGCAGGCGGCAACCGTGGCACTGACTGACTATGCCGTGATCCCGCTGCATCACCAGTACGCAACATGGGCTGTGCGCAAGGGCATCAAGTACACCCCGCGTATTGACGAATTCACCTTTGCACATCAGTTCCATCCGCAATAACACGATAAACGCAGCATTCGCCTCATGACGTAAAAAAGGCCTGCCGGCATTCTGCCGCAGGCCTTTTTTCTTGGTCGCTGTAATATCCTGATCGAAATAACGACCAATGGTTATTTTCCAACTTGCGCCACTTTGCTGATTGACTGACCGAAAGTATCAAAATGAAAAAAAACCTCTTCCTCAAAGTACTATCCTCACTCCTGCTCTGCACCGGCTTGTCGACTATCCACCCCGCACAGGCTCAGCAAACCGGTGACATCGTGGAACTCCCTCTGATCTCCGGCTGGTATGAGGGCAAGGTCGTGCGCTACGTCACCACCGACGTGTCCGATAAGAAGGCTGCGGCCGAGATGGGCGCCAACTACGTGCCGCGACTGGCCAATGCCATCAACCAGCAACGCCAGCCGGGGCAACCGGGTGCTGTAGAGCGTATCTATTCGTTTGTGAATTTCAAGCAAGGTGGCGTGTTGCCGTCGCTGCCGTCGCCGACCGGCTCAAACAACGAGAACGTCAATTATTCGCCGCTATGGCAAGTCCACAAGGTCAGCTGGCTACCTGGAAAACAGCCGCGTGTATTGAAATCGGAAGAAGAAGTGCTGGCGGCGGAAGAAGCCGGCCAGGTCAGCATTGAAAAAACCAACCTGATCGTCAATTGCCCGGTGGTATTTTCGGCAGAAGGCGGCACACTGCCCAACATCCGCATCCACCTCGCCAATCAGGATCCTGAACCCTGAGCACCAAACGTTTTTCGTTCTATTTTTTGTCGGCGGGCGCGAGCCTGTCGACATGGTAGAGCTGCGGGAAAAAGCGTATCCACAGCCCCACCACCACCAGCGTGCCAATGCCGCCGATCAGTACTGCCGGTATCGCGCCAAACCATGCCGCCGTCAGTCCGGATTCAAATTCACCAAGCTGATTTGACGTCCCGATGAAGACCGAATTGACTGCACTCACGCGGCCACGCATTTCGTCCGGCGTCTCCAACTGCACAAAAGTCGACCGCACCACTACGCTGATCATGTCGGAAGCGCCCAGCACCACCAGCGCCAGCAACGACACGACAAAGGAATGCGACAAGCCGAACACAATCGTCGCACAACCAAAAATAGCGACGGCGATGAACATCGTGCGACCAATACGCCCCCTCAGCGGATTGCGCGCCAGAAAAAGGGCTACCGACAAAGCACCTACCGCAGGCGCGGAGCGCAGCAACCCAAGGCCGACAGAATTGGTATGCAGAATGTCGTGGGCATACACCGGCAATAAGGCCGTGGCACCACCCAGCAACACCGCAAACAGGTCGAGAGAAATCGCGCCAAAGATCGCCGGCTTGCTGCGAATGTAAGCGATACCGGCAAACACCGATTTGAGCGTCGCGTTTTCACGTTTTGACGGAGGCGTCTCGACCTTGATCAGCGACACCAGCACACTGCAAAGGATGAACATGGCGCAACTGGTGATGTAGACCACCGATGGCCCCGCCACGTAAAGGAAACCACCCAGCGCCGGCCCAACGATGATTGCCACCTGTGTCGCCGATGCAGATCCGGCAACAGCACGCGGCAACAGCGATGGCGGCATCAAGGTCGGCAGCATGGCCGACATTGTCGGCTTGCTGAATGCCCTGCCCGCCCCGATCACGAAGACGATCGCAAAAATCGTTTCTTTGTTCAGCCAGCCGCCGATGCTACCCGCAGCAAGAAGACCGGCAGCAATCGCCTCCACCAGAATACTGAAACGCGCCACCTGGCGACGATCATGACGGTCGGCGACGTGGCCGACGATGAACACCAGAAACAGCGAAGGAATGAACTGCACCAGCCCGACAATACCGAGATCAAAAGCGCTGTGCGTCAATTGATAGACTTGCCATCCCACGGCGACAATTTGCATTTGCAGGGCAATTGTCGAAGCCACGCTTGCCAGCCAAAACAAACAAAAAGAGCGGTGGTGTAACAGTTGTTCCGGAGCGATGGAGGCGGTCATTGGCGGGGAAATATTCTTATGCGGTGAGAGGCGCTGCGCGAAGTTTCACGCGCGGATATACTACTTTATTTCCCGCACGCCGTCTGTCAGCCTTCCGAAAGGATTCACCCATGCAATACCGCCCTCTTGGCCGCACCAATATCAACGTCAGCCTGATCACACTCGGCACCATGACCTGGGGCGAACAAAACACCGAGGCCGAAGCGCACTCGCAGCTTGACTACGCCACCGAGCGCGGTATCAACCTGATCGATGTCGCCGAAATGTATCCGGTGCCGCCCAAGGCCGAAACCCAGGGCCTGAGCGAACGTTATATCGGCACCTGGCTCAAAAAATCCGGCAAGCGCGATCAATTGCTGATCGCCACCAAAGCGACCGGCCCGGCACGCAAGCCGCACAACCCGCGCCACGTTCGCGGCGGCATCAATAACTTCGACCGCAAGGGTCTGACTGAGGCACTCAACGGCAGCCTGGAACGCCTGCAACTCGACCACGTCGACCTGTACCAACTGCACTGGCCGGATCGCAGCGTCAACAGCTTCGGCCAGCTAAACTATTCGCATATTGCCAACGAAGATACCGTCGCCATTGATGAAACACTGCGCATCCTGTCCGAGTTCGTCAAAGCCGGCAAGATCCGCCACATCGGCCTGTCCAACGAAACCTCGTGGGGCGTGGCGCAATTCCTGCGTGCCGCCGAGAAGTTTGATCTGGAGCGTATCGTCACCATCCAGAATCCGTACAACCTGCTCAATCGCGGTTTCGAAATCAACCTGGCTGAATTCGCCCATCGCGAACAGGTCGGCTTGCTGGCCTACTCACCGCTGGCTTTCGGCATGCTGTCCGGCAAATACGAAAACGGCGCGCGTCCGGCCGCCGGTCGCCTGACCCTGTTCGAACGTTTCACCCGCTACACCAACCCGCAAGCCGAAGCAGCAACCAAGGCCTATGTCGCTCTGGCGCGTAAGCATGGCATCGACCCGGCACAGATGGCACTGGCTTATGTCAGCAGCCGTCCTTTTGTCACGTCCAACATCATCGGCGCGACCACAATGGATCAACTGCGCAGCAACATCGACAGTCTGTCGGTGCAACTGTCGCCGGAAATCATTGAGCAAATCGACGCGATCCACAAGACGCAGCCGAATCCAGCGCCCTGATCCACGATGAGAAAAACAAAACCCCCACCGGTTTACGCCGGTGGGGGTTTTATTGGCGTGATCGCAAATAAGGTAAATTACTTCGCGCCCAAGGTTGCGGTCTCTTTATAAATTTCCTGGATCAGATCCTTGCCTACGCGCGACTCCATCGACTTGTGCACCGGCAGCAGCGCTTTACGCCATTCGGCTTTTTCGGCGTCGGTCAGATAGTAGACCTTGGTCTTGCCGGAAGCCTTGATCGCCGCCAGCGCATCTTCATTCTCTTGCTGCGCAATCGCGTTGGCGTAACGTGTTGCATCCTTCATTGCCGACTCAAGCTGGGTGCGGATGTCGGCAGGCAGATTGTCCCAGAACTTCTTGTTCACAATCACAGCATAGCCGATGTAGCCGTGATCGGACACCGTCAATTGCGACTGCACTTCGTACACTTTCTGAGTATAGATATTGGAGGGCGTATTCTCGCTGCCGTCGACCACACCGGTCTGCATGGCCTGATATACCTCGGAGAAGGCAAGCACCTGCGGATTGGCTTTCAAGGCACGGAACTGCTCATCCAATACCTTGGATGACTGGATGCGCATCTTCAGACCACGGAAGTCATCAACCTTATGCAAAGGCTTGTTGGCAGTCATGACCTTCATGCCATTATCCCAATACGCCAACCCCTTGATACCCTTGCTTTCCAGTTTTTTGAATAGTCCCTGCCCGATCGGACCTTCGGTGATACGCGCCAGCACCGCGCGGTTCGGGAAAATATAGGGTAAGTCGAATACTTCATATTCCTTCACGCCCAGCGGACCGAACTTGGCCAGCGATGGCGCCAGCATTTGCACTGCGCCGAGCTGTAGCGCTTCCAGCTCCTCCTTGTCCTTGTAGAGTTGGCTATTGGGATAGACCTCCACCTTAACGCGGCCTTTGGTGCGCTCTTCCGCCAGTTGCTTGAAGCGTTCGGCGCCCTTGCCTTTTGGCGTGTTGTTCGCCACGACGTGGCTGAACTTGATCACGATAGGTTGCTGCGCCAGCGCAGGCATCGCCTGCACTGCCAGTGCCAGAACAACCGCCATCGTTGCAGCGGTGAATATTTTTTTCATCATTCCTTGTCTCCTCGTTGTACCTCAAAAAACAATCAGATCGCGTAATCCTTCCCCCGAAGCCAGACGGTCAAAGCCGCTGTTAATGTCAGACAGGGCCAGACGCTGCCCCATCAATTTGTTGACCGGCAGCCGTCCGCTTTGATACAGGCCGATATAGCGCGGAATATCGCGCACCGGCACGCAAGAGCCGATGTAGCTGCCTTTGACGGTGCGCTCTTCCGCCACCAGGCTGACTTGTTGCAAGGCCCATTTCTGATCCGGCGCGGGCAAGCCGGCAGTCACCGTCATGCCGCCGCGACGTGTCATCCGGTAGGCTGCTTCCATGGCTTGCACTGAACCGGCCATCTCAAAGGCGTAGTCGACGCCGCCCTTGGTCAGCGCCCTGACCTTTTCCACAGCGTCGGGATCGCGTGCATTGACGGTTGCCGTTGCACCCAACGACTTCGCCAACTCCAGCTTGCTGTCGTGCAGGTCAATTGCAATCACTTCACGCGCGCCGGAAGCCAGTGCGCCCAACATGGCGCACAGGCCAACGCCGCCCAGGCCGAGCACGGCTGCGGTGGTTCCGGCTTTGACTTCGGCGGTGTTGACTGCGGCGCCGACACCGGTCAATACGGCACAACCAAACAAGGCTGCTTCAATCGGATCGATATCAGCTTCGATCTTGACGCAGGAGCGGCGTGACACCACCGCGTGATCTGCGAATGCCGATACGCCGAGGTGGTGGTTGACGACTTTGTTCTGCCCGCGCAAGCGCATCGCGCCGGATAGGAGTTGGCCTTTAGTATTAGCTTCCGCCCCAGGCTCGCACAACGCCGGGCGTCCCTCCATGCACGGCATGCAATGCCCACAGCTGGGCACAAACACCAGCACGACCAGATCGCCGGGACGCAGATCGCTAACGCCTGCACCAACCTCAACAACTTCGCCGGAAGCCTCATGCCCCAGCGCCATCGGCATCGGGCGAGGACGTGCACCGGTAATGACCGACAAATCGGAATGGCACAAGCCCGCCGCGCGCATCCTGATCAGCACTTCGCCTGGCCCCGGCGCATCGAGATCCAGTTCTTCAATCCGCAGCGGCCGGCTGCTGGCAAAAGGTTCGACCGTGGTCATTTCTCGTAATACTGCGGCTTGGATCTTCATGTCTGTCTCCTGTTTCGGATGATGCGTTTATAGTCGGATGGGATTGGGTTGCAAATTGAGTAGTACATTTTGACTTCGGTCTCTGTTTTACTCTATTTTTGCCCGCAATTCGACTATTGCCGCACTTCGGTCTTCATCAGACGCCTACCTGTGCTGACGCAGGAACCGCTCCGCCTGCATGATCACTGGTTTGTCGATCATCTTGCCGTTCAATGAGATTGCTCCACCGTCACTTTTTGCCACTGCATCCATGACGGCACGCGCCCAGGCCATCTCGTCATCACTCGGCAAGAAGCCTTGGTTGACGACGCCCACTTGTCGGGGATGAATGCACAATTTCGCACCGAAGCCGCTGCGCCGCGCCCGGCTGACGGCAGCGGCCAGAAACGGCACGTCGTCAAAACTCGTCGTCACGCCATCAACGGGCTGGGCAATATTCGCCAGCCTTGATGCGATCACCATCTCAATACGCAGATGCGACAGCTCGCTCTCCTGCGGTTCGCACTGCATGCCAAGATCAACTTGCAGATCGATGGAACCGAACGCCAGCCGCTCAACGTGACCGGCTTGGGCAATCTGACGCATCTGCGCGATGCCGGCTGCAGTTTCGATCAACGGCAGCACACGCGCCTGGCTGCTTGGGCCGGTGAAGTGTTGAGCGATATGTCGAATCGTGTCGCCATCCTCAGCTTTGGGCAGGACGATCCCGGCGATCCTGCCGGCAAGCACCTCGGCGAAACAACGGACGTCATCCGCATGCCATGGCGTGTCAGCCGCATTGATGCGCACCCACAGATTCACTGCTGGCTGCTCTTGTCGAGCGAGCCAGTCCGATAAGGTGTCCCTTGCCTGCGTCTTGAACGAGGGGGCAACCGCGTCCTCCAAATCCACGATCACGGCATCGGCACCACTGTCCAATGCCTTGACGTAGCGATCAGGCCGATTGGCGGGAACAAACAGATAAGAACGGACCGAAGCGGCGGCTGACATCAGATTGCTCCGCGCTCGCGCATCTGGTCGATCTGCTCCAGTGCATAGCCAAGTTTGCCGAGGATGGTATCGGTATGCTGGCCCAGCGCGGGAATAGGATCCATGCGGAAGTCGTACGTATTGTTGACGCCCGGCGGCAGCAGCGCCGGCAGCGTTCCTGCCGGTGAACCTACCTCGGCCCAACGCTCACGCGCCGCCAGTTGCGGATGCTGCCAGAGGTCTTGCATGGTGTTGACATGGGCGTTGGCAATCTGCGCGTCATCGAGACGGGCCACCACCTGCTCCGCCGTCAGCGGTGCAAACATGTCGAGGATCAGTTGCCGCAATTCAGTGCGATTCTCATGACGGCGTGAATTGGTCGAGAAGCGAGCATCCTGCGTCAGGGCTGGATTCTTCAACACGGATTCGCAAAACACTTTCCACTCACGCTCGTTCTGCAGGCCCAGCATCACGACCTTGCCGTCGCCAGCCGTGAATGGGCCGTAAGGATAGATCGTGGCGTGTTCCGCACCGGAACGCACCGGTGCCGATGCGCCCTGATAGGCGTAGTACATCGGAAAACTCATCCACTCCGTGAGCGACTCCAGCATCGACAAATCGATGTGACTGCCTACGCCGTCGCGGCCACGTTTGATCAAGGCTGCCAGAATGTGCGAATAGGCGTACATGCCGGCGGCGATATCGGCAATTGAACAACCTGCTTTCGCCTGTTCGTCTGCCGTTCCGGTCACAGACAGAAAACCGGCTTCGCTCTGAATCAGCAAATCATAGGCCTTTTTGTCGCGATAAGGGCCGTTCTCGCCGTAGCCGGAAATATCGCAGACGATCAGACGCGGATTCTTCTTGTGCAGCACAGCTGCCGACAAGCCCAGCCCTGCAGCCGCGCCGGGGGCAAGATTTTGTACCAGCACATCGGCTTCGGACAACAACTTGTCGATGATGACCTTGCCCTCGTCGTCTTTCAGATTGAGCGTCAGACTTTCTTTAGAGCGGTTGGTCCAGACAAAATGCGATGAGAGACCATTAACGCGTTCGTCGTAGCCGCGTGCAAAATCGCCGACACCGGGACGTTCGACCTTGATCACCCGCGCGCCCATGTCAGCCAGCTGGCGTGTGCAGAACGGTGCGGCAATGGCGTGTTCAAGGCTGACGACGGTAATGCCCTCAAGAGGACGTAAGGATTGCATCATGATTTTTCTCTTGCCTGAAAGTTGATAGAGACGAACACATCATTGCATCAGAACGACCGTGGTAATCCGAGGACGTGCTCGGCTACGTAGGAATAAATCAGATTCGTGGAAATCGGTGCAACCTGATACAGACGCGTTTCTCTGAACTTGCGCTCGACGTCATATTCGCAGGCGAAACCAAAACCGCCGTGTGTTTGCAGACAGACGTTGGCAGCTTCCCACGATGCCTTGGCCGCAAGGAATTTCGCCATGTTGGCCTGCGCGCCGCAGGGTTGATGGGCGTCAAACAATTCGCAGGCCTTGAAGCGCATCAGGTTAGCCGCTTCCAACTCGATATAGCTGTCCGCAATCGGAAACTGCACTCCCTGATTCATACCGATGGGCCGATCAAAGACGATACGTTCCTTGGCATAGTGCGCTGCCTTGTCGATGAACCAGTAGCCGTCACCGATACATTCGGCTGCAATCAGCGTGCGTTCGGCATTGAGACCGTCGAGGATGTATTTGAAGCCTTTTCCTTCTTCGCCGATCAGGTTTTCAACCGGGATTTCCAGATTGTCGAAGAACAGCTCGTTGGTCTCGTGATTGACCATGTTGAGGATCGGTCGTACGGACATACCATTGGCGATGGCATGCTTGAGGTCGACCAAAAAGATCGACATGCCCTCTGATTTCTTCTTCACCTGATCAAGCGGCGTCGTACGCGCCAACAGAATCATCAGGTCAGAATGCTGGATGCGCGAGATCCACACCTTCTGGCCGTTGACGACGTACTTGTCACCCTTTCTGACAGCGGTGGTCTTGATCTTGGTGGTGTCGGTACCGGTTGTCGGCTCGGTCACGCCCATCGATTGCAGACGCAATTCGCCGCTGGCGATCTTGGGCAGATAGAGCTGCTTCTGCTGCTCGGAACCGTGACGCAGCAAAGTACCCATGTTGTACATCTGGCCGTGGCAAGCACCTGAATTGCCGCCGGTGCGGTTGATTTCTTCCATGATCACTGACGCCTCCGTCAGCCCCAGACCTGAGCCGCCGTATTCAGCAGGGATCAGCGCCGCCAGCCAGCCGGCCTTGGTCAGTGCATCGACGAATTCTTCGGGATAGCCGCGGGCTTCATCGACCTTGCGCCAATACTCCGGCGGAAAAGTATTGCAAAGATCGCGCACGGCGTCGCGCAAGTCTTGATAAGCGTCCGACTGATGAGACATGGATGATTCCTCTGTTGATTATTTGTTTATTTGCTTATTTGACTGTTGGAGAAATGGATGACTTGTTCACGCCAGCACGGCCTGCGCCTGCATTGCCAGCTCGCCGCGCAGGTTCTGCGCCCATAGTTCTGCGCTCTTGCCATCGGCTGATAATTTTCCACAAACCTCGAAGGCCTCGGTATCGAACAAGCTACCGACAGCGCGGAAATTGAATTCCATCAAGCGTGCCAACGGCAGGCTCCGTCCCAGCAAGTCGACCAGAAAAGTGGCAATCAACGGCCCGTGCACGATCAGTCCGGGATAGCCCTCAACGCCTGTGACGTAGCTGCGGTCGTAGTGGATGCGGTGACCATTGAAGGTCAGTGCGGAATAACGGAACAGCAGCACCGGATCCGGCTCAATGCGGCGGCGCCAGTCGGCTTCCGTCGGCGCGGCTTTCGGTGCGACCGGGACTGCGCCCGGTTGCGGCATGCCACGATAGACGATGTCGTGTTCTTCGTAGACGGCAAGTTGGCCGTTGTGCGCGATCTCATGCGCGACAGTGACAAAAGCCAGCTCGCCGGTCTTGCCCTTTTTGACATCGACGCTGGCAATGCGCGAGGTCTTGACTGCGGTCGCCCCAATCGGCAGGGGCGCTGCAAAGCGTAGGCGTCCGCCTGCCCACATGCGGCGCGGCAGCGGCACCGGCGGTAAAAATCCGCCACGGCGTGGATGACCGTCATCGCCGACTTCCGATTGGCGGCACACCGTCCAGAAATAAATCCAATGCCATAACGGCGGCAAGGCATCGCCTGTCACCGGTGCTTGCGGATGGTCCAGCGTCGCCGCCAACGCTGCAGCGAAAGCCGGATTGATGGTGTCGCTGTGCGACTCTGTCTTGCCTACCCATTGACGCAATAGCGTCAGGTCGATGTCATGCGTGCTCATATGCGTGGCCCGTCTTTGTCACTCTGTGTTTACTTTCTGTAGGCATCCGTATCCAACCCGCCATGAAGCCGGATGATTCGGGAACGCAACAGAGTCTGAGCGCCGGACGTTGTCAAAACAATCTGTATTTTTTGAAGGGGGGCATCGTCTTTTCTGAAGTCACCTATGTGCAATTGCAGCAATTTTCACACTCACACCAGAGTGGACAAGCCACGCGACGAGTCGCAGTCGCCACACGAAAATCTGCTGCTATAGTGCTCCATGGCAAATTTCTGTTTAGTCAGCAAGAGCCTGCTTTTGAATCAACAACTCCAAGAGAGACCTATGAAGAAAAGACATCTGATATCGCTGATCGCTGTTCTGGCGTGCACCAACTCCGCAGCGTCTTTCGCTCAAACAATACCGGCAGCGCAAGCCGACAACGCCTTGTTGCAAGCGGCACAAAAACGCAAGGATCCGTTGATCAAGGATCTGACTACGCTGGTCAATATCGATTCCGGTACTGACGATGCCAAAGGTCTCGGACAAGTGGAAGCCGTGCTGGCACAACGCCTGAAAGAAGTTGGCGCCAGCGTCGAGATTGTCGCAGCACCGCCGGCTGCCGGCAAAATGGTAATCGGCAAATTGCAAGGCAGCGGCACCAGGAACATCATGCTGATGATTCACTTCGACACGGTGTTCGGCATTGGTGAAGCCGCCAAACGCCCCTTCAAGATCGTCGGCAACAAGGCTTATGGTCCCGGCGTAGCCGATGCCAAAGGTGGCGCACTGTTAATTATCTATGCGCTCGACATCGCACGTGAACGCGGATTCAAGGACTACAAGACACTCACTGTGTTATTCAATCCTGACGAAGAAAAAAGCTCGCTTGGTTCACGTGACATGATCACCAAGTTGTCGGCAGATCAGGATTACGTACTGGTGTTTGAGCCGCCGGAGGCTGACGTTGTAACGGTCGCCACCAACGGCATCGCCTACGTCCACCTGGACGTGAAGGGCCGCGCCTCGCACGCAGGCTCCGCGCCGGAAGCAGGCCGCAATGCGGCAGTAGAGCTATCCAATCAGATCATCCAGTTGAAGGATCTGGGCAGCCCCGCCAAAGGCACCACGGTCAACTGGACCGTGATTCAGGCCGGCGACCGCGTCAATATCATTCCTGAAAAGGCCAGCGCCACCGCCGACATGCGCATGTCTGACGTCGCCGAGATTCAGCGTGTGCAAGCCGATGCCGACAAAATTATCCAAAAGAAGCTGATTCCGGAAACCGACGTCAAGGTTAAAGTTGAAAACCGCCGTCCTCCATTCAGCAAGAATGCTGAAAGCGATCGCCTCGCGGCAACCGCAGACAGCATCTACAAAGAACTCGGCAAGTCGATCACGCCGGTCTCGATGCGTTACGGCACCGATGCCGGTTTCGCCTATCATCCTGAAACCGGAAAGCCTGTAGTCCTTGACGGTATGGGCATCGTCGGCGACCGCATCCACTCTTCCGATGAATGGGCCGATCTGGACAGTATTGTGCCGCGTCTGTATCTCACGGTACGCATGATGGAAGCGATGGGAAAAGGCAAGTAAGCGTCAGCTCAGGCCAAACCAAAGCGGGCTGCCAATAGCCCGCTTTCCTTGCGTCAACTTACTCTTACACTCTTACTTATTGGCGCATCACTGAGAGCATGTTGCCGCCGTCATGCAGAATGCCGATAGAAACCACAGGAAGAATTAAACAGGCGAAAATAGCAGCACAAGCAACAAGGGCACAATTGTGTTGTCGTTGCCGACGGCACATGACCGCAGTCACTGACCTTGCCATTTTAGGCGTAATATAAGTCTAGACAAAACAGACCGGCCCCATCAAACCGGCGACCATTTCAGAGAGACTCCGACATCATGCTATTCGACCTGACCGACCTGCGCCTGTTCATTCTGATTGCCGAACTCAACAGCCTCACGCGTAGCGCCGAGCGCATGAACATGTCATTGGCGGCGACCAGCAACCGCATCAAGGAGCTGGAAACGCGCTTCGGCATGCGCCTGCTTTATCGCGAGAGCAAAGGCGTACAACTGACACCCGCCGGCCAGACCTTTCTGAGCCATGCGCAACAATTCATGCAACAGGTCGAACGCCTCAAAGGCGACATGCAGCAATACAACAATGGCATCAAGGGCTATATCCGTATTTTCGCGAACACCACAGCAGTGACCGAGTTCATGCCGGAGATCCTCGGTAAATTTCTCACACTGCATCCTCAAGTCAACGTCGCGCTGGAAGAACGGCTGAATCACGACATCATGCGCGGCATTCAGGAAGGCACAGCCGACATCGGCATCGTCGCCGGCCCGGTGCAGGGAGAGGGATTGGAGATACTGAATTTCTCTACCGATCGACTGGTCCTTGCGACAGCGCTGGAGCATCCACTCGCAGGTGCCGGCAAGGTCGCCTTCGCGGAAACACTGGAGTACGAACACGTCGGTCTGCACGAAGGCAGCACGCTGCATCACTTCCTCAACCGCATCGTGTCGGAAAGCGGACAGCGCCTCAAATTGCGGATTCAAGTACGCAGTTTTGAAGCCATGTGCCGTATGGTGGAGACGAATGTCGGTATCGGTATCGTGCCGCATTCAGCCGCACTGCGCCACAAACAAACCATGCAACTGAGCCTGACAGAATTGACCGACCCGTGGAGCGTGCGCGAGCGCAGCATGGTGGTTCAGAATCTGGACGCCCTGCCCTTGTATGCACGTGATCTGGTGGAATTCATCAAGCAGCAGACGGCGCAAGTGCCGCCGGTGCCGGTAGAGAAAGAAGCTGCCTGATTTAACAATGATGCACTTTGCGATGCGCTTAACCGTGGGTCATCATCCACAGCGCAATGGCGATTAAAGCGCCGCAAAACAACATCCGCAAACGTCGTTCCGGCAAATGATGAGCCAGCGCCACGCCCCAGGAAATACTCAACATACCGCCTAGTGCCAGCGGAATACCGACGCTCCAGTCCACATGTCCCGCGCTGGCATACGTCCATAGCGCCACCAGAGTGCCAGGTGCGACCATCGCCAGACCCAAGCCTTGGGCTGCAGTCTGTGTCAGACCGAACAACCCTACCAAACCTGGTACGGCCACAATGGCCCCGCCGACACTGAAAAAACCAGCCGATGCTCCCGCCGCAATACCCATCAGAAAAATATATTTCTTCGGCAGGCGCGCACGCGGAATCATTTCCTTCTGCTTTCGCATCAAAGTCCACAAGTAGTACACCGCGAGTACCACCATGAACATCGCAAACGCGAGATGCAGTGAACGCGCATCAATAGACGTTGCGAATCGCGCCGCGAAATACGTCATGAACACCGCCGGAATCGCCATCTGCAATGTCGAGCTCAGCACAATATTGTTGCGCTGCTTGTAGCGCCAAAAACCGATTACCACGTTCGGCACAATCATCACCAGTGCCGTGCCCTGCGCGAGCTGCTGATCCATACCATATAAAAATCCGAGAATGGGAATCGCAATCAAGCCGCCGCCTATGCCGAATAAACCGCCTAAGGCACCCAGCACACCCCCGAGTAAGAAGTTAACAATGACCGTGAAATACAAGGAATGCATCATAGGTGTAAAGTACGCACTTGCTGGACAAGTCCCGTCGAAAGACCGAGAAGACTTGCCGAACTGGCGAACCAAAAAGGAGATAGGCGTGAATAATGGAAGTGGCGGCGTTCTGGTTGTTGTACTTGAAGCTGGCGTTGTCATCATTATCGCGCTGGCGATTTACCTGATCCGCAAAAAATAAAACGGATCGTAACCGCGCCCTCCCCAAGCTGTCGGCCAGTTTATCAGCCAGACCTCGCCGTCACAAGCGAAGCACACGATCTGCTCAGAAGCGTCGGATGAAAATTTTTAATCCGGCGAAAGCACGTATCGAAGCATGAATGTGACAACCCAACACTAAGGACTCAAGAATCATGGATCTCGGACTACAAGGAAAAATCGCCCTCGTCTGCGGCGCAAGCAAAGGTCTCGGCTATGCCAGTGCCGAACATCTGGCGCGTGAAGGCGCACATGTCGTCATCGTCGCACGTGGCCAGGAAGCGCTGGATCAAGCCGCCGCCAAACTGCGCGCACTCGGCAACATCAAGGTGATCGCCGTCGCCACTGACATCGCGACACCGGAAGGCCGTGCAAAAGCGCTCGCCGCCGTCGACGAAATCGCTGGTAAAAAAGGCCACGGCCCCGACATCCTAGTGAACAATGCCGGCGGCCCTCCGCTGGGCGACTTCCGCGATTGGGATCGCGAGATCTGGCTCAAGGCCATTGACGCCAACATGCTCACGCCGGTCGAACTGATCAAAGCCACTGTCGATCAAATGATCGCGCGCGGCTGGGGCCGCATCGTCAACATCACCAGCAGCTCGGTCAAAGCGCCTCGCTACGACCTCGGCCTGTCCAACGGTGCCCGCTCGGGGCTGACTGGCTTCGTCGCCGGCGTCTCGCGCCATATCGCCAAGAGCGGCGTGACCATCAACAACCTGCTGCCTGGCAGTTTCGAAACCGACCGTCTGCGCAGCAGCTTCGTCGGCTCCGCCAAACTGACAGGCGAAACACCGGAAGAAGTCCGCGTGCAACGCATGGCCGAAACACCAGCTGGCCGCTTCGGCGACCCGGACGAATTCGGTGCCACTTGCGCATTTCTGTGCAGCAAACACGCAGGCTATATCAATGGTCAGAACGTACTCATGGATGGCGGCGCTTACCCAGGTATTTTCTAAACTGGCATTTTCCAAAAACCAAAACGGTAGCAGCCGGGCAACTCATGTATAATGCGCGGCTTGCGCAGGAAGGTTGGCAGAGCGGTTGAATGCACCAGTCTTGAAAACTGGCGAGGGCGTAAGCCCTTCGTGAGTTCGAATCTCACACCTTCCGCCACAGAGCTCCAAGTCGTTGATTTCATGTATTATCAAGGACTTTTTACAACGAGCTGGTACAAATGAGTAGTACAAGGAAGCAGTCTGAGGCCTCGACCAAAGGGGTCAAGTTGCCTTCAAATCTTCAAAAAATAAAAAGCGGTTACCGATTCCGCAAAAGCATTCCTGCCGACGTCCGGCACATTATCAAACAGACAGAATTTATACGGGCACTCGGTAAAGATTACCGACAAGCAGTGCTCGAATGCGCAAAACTGGAAGCCGAAGTAGCCCAGATGATTGAGGCCGCTCGCAAAAAACTAGAGGTAGGAAGTACAAGCGAGCAGTTTTTGAAAAACGGGAAGCACAAAGTGCTTCCTGGGGACTCGCCGAATCTCAGTGGCCACGCTGCTGCGCTATTTTTGTCCGGACTGGACGCAGACCTCAATAAACGACGCACCGGTCAATTGGATGAAGCAGAATTCGCTGACCTATCACAGACCTTCGATTCCATGCTCCAAAAAGCCAATTTTGCCATCGCATCAGGCAACGTCTCGGCTTATCCTCAAGTCATACATCAGTTGTTATATCTACAGGGCTACGACGTTCAAGCCACTGCAGAGCAATGGCAAACGATTGCTTATGATTTCGTGCTAGCTGCGAAACCAGGAATCGAAGCATTGGTACAACGGCAGGCCGGCAACCTCCTTCAGCCAGACATATCCGAATTCTCTGAAAAAGACCCTGGGCCGGCTTGGTTACTCGATATCAGTACCCGTAGAAAGCCTGTCGCCACTGCTGAATCTTCTCCCGCGACACTATCCAGTGTTGTACCGCACTACGAAAAACATCTGGCTAATTATGGTCGTAAGACGCAAACAACGAGACTATCCTGGTGGCAGGGCTTAACAGACTTTTGCAAAGACGCGGCTTTGTCTGAGGTGACATCAAACGATATCTACAATTTCTTTGAAAGTCGTTTGGACGCCTCAGAAAAAGGCTGGAGTATGAAATACTGCAATCAAGTTCGCAGGGAATTTAAAGTGGTTTTTTTTCTGGCGAAGACAAAGAATCTCTGTACAAATAATCCTGCAGCGGACGTTCTCGCCATGCCGAAAATTCCCGATATAGATGAGAATAATCGGAAGAAGCCTCGGTTCCCCTTCACAATCGGGCAGCTAAATAATCTCTACGCATCAGAATGGTACAACCCTGATTCTGAAAGCTTCAAAGGAAAAATGAAATGGGATTTATCCGCTAGGTATTGGATACCCCTCATCTGTCTTTATCACGGCCTGCGCGTGAGAGAAGCGACTCAAATTCGAGTCTCGGATATAGTTCCTGGCGAGCATCCGTTACTTCGCATTCAAACTGAAGAAGGCAGCAAAAAGGACGGCGACTCAGAATCGGCTCTACCTGTCCGTCGCGTAAAAAACGAAGCCTCAAAACGAGATGTGCCGATTCATCCTGTCTTACTTGAGCTTGGCTTTATGGGCATGGTAAGCGAAGCCAAGTCTCGAGGCGCCACCTCTCCATGTTTTCCTTCTGCCCTTCCAGACCGAGACAGCAAACATCCCATATGGGGACGCGCATACGAGCAGAGTTTTCTTCGCTATGTGCGAGATAAATTGAATTTCGGAAACGGCTATGGCAACCACAGTTTCAGACACACGCTTGAAGATTGCTTGCGAAATATTCAACTGGATGACGTCTGGCCCGCAGGTTTAGGTCAGTTCTACTCAGGCCGAGCGTTACCCGGCGATAGAGATATGGATTTGTTCAGAGTAGTAGGTAGCGAACGGCATTACGGAACAGGCTACATCGCCACCCGCGTCGTTCAATACGTGGCAAGAATTCAATACGATGGCCTCAAGCTTCCCAAGCCTTATAAAGAATGGCTCGATGGAAAACCATCTGTCGCGGGCAATCTCATAGTGATTCTGAATAGAGATTGGGGCAGTGAATGGAAATGAGATTTTAATAAAGAGCAACCAAGTGGCCAGCCACCCTATTCAAATTTATGGATGTCGTGGCTGAACACGCAAAATGCACTGGCAATGAACTTGTAGCATCGCGGCCTCCCCTGCCGCGGTGTCGTTTCCTTCTCTACCAAACTTTCATCAACACCCTTCCTCTCGCAATGGCCACTCCGCCCTTGCTAAGCCGCTAAGCTGCCTGGCTCTAATGGATAAAAAGCAAAATGTTACCCAAAAACAACGATTGATATAACGTTAAAAACGCGTTCTGCCAAGTGTGAAAATATTTTCGTTGTGCGGCTCTGAATCTCGTTGTTATCGTAGTTCACCGCGCACTACTGCGAATAAATTAAGTCAGTGGAGTGCATCGAAATCAACTTGGAGCTTTCATGAAAAAACATCCCGAATGGTTAGCAAAAGTACAGACCATCAACAGTACGGCCGCGACTCGAAGAGCCACATTGAAATTAGCCAAAGCGAAAACCACCCACGAGCTAGCTACGGCCGAGCGGTCGTTGGTTGCAGTTGCATTGACTCAATTAGCAAGGCAATTGGCGGAGGAAATTTATGCGCCGGTAGGTGGCAAGCCCATTCGCCGTGCGAGTTGCCGTTGACCCTACCTAAGGACATCTAGAGCGCTTGCGTTCATGACTTCCGCTCCGACTTACTGCGGCAATCCGTTTGAAACTAACTTCAACCGTCTATGGCAATTGCACCTTGAAACACCAAGGACCGCATTTGCATGCGGTCCTTGGCGCAAACCATACTTAGCAGGTCGGGCGCTGAGCCGTGATAGTCCGGACTATCACAGGATGGTTTGGAGTAATTACGTGCGGCCGACCTCCCACACGTGACGGCGTTATGTCCTCGAGTTGAGTTGCCGTCACTCCAGTATATGCACTAACGCATTAGATGATTGTAGAAAACCACCGCGCAAGAAAAATTTCTTAAGCGCCCTAGTTGATTTGAATGGAGCGTCTCATCGCTGACGCCAGAGATACAGAATCTTTGATGCCAAAACCGCTTTAACTTTACAAGGGAATTTCACAATATATGCATACAAAAAAACGCCCCCTCCGTGTCATCAAAGGTGGATTAGAGGCCGACAAGAAACGCGAATACAAGCGCCTTCACCCAGCCGTCCAAATTCGTCATGCTTACGCTACCCCAAATGTGGAGGCTGAGGAGGTGCGCGTGTTGAACAGTTTGCGCTTGGTAGGTGGAACTGAGGTAAAAGGGCCTGGACGGAAAACCTTCGATATCCCGGTAGGGGATGCTATCAATCTGGTGGGGGCGAGCTGCGAGACGCGTCGGCGGCGCGCGGTTAACGCAATTTTCTCCTTCGAGGTTAGTCAAGGCGTGACGGTCCTCTCCTTAATTGAGGAATTCAGATTCAACATGACCGCGCCGGCCAACCGTCAGCAAGAGCTGGACTATATGCTGCGCAATGGAACGATTTTCGACATGCTTCTCAGTATGGGTATTTCAATCATCACCGCAGGCGAAGAGCAAGGCTTAGATGTGTCGGCCTATGCGACAGTGTTTAAGCCTGCCCGGTTGCTTCGTTATCTGCCTAAATTGAAAGAATACGGCGATATTCTGCCAGGTTTGGCTTTGGCTTAAATAAACGGTCGACAACGCGGCGACCGGTAGTTGTCAAACGAAAAGTGGGGTTGCCAAACGCCGATAGATAAGAAAAGACCGGGCATCGAGCCGTCTTTCTTTTCTGATACGTCAGGAAGTTGAATAAGCTAAATGGGTTCATAGAAGGCTGGTCGAAATGGCCAGCCTTTCCCACTCAAATGTGCGAGTTATCGAACCCATATGTATTGCCACCAACGTCTATCTGTCCGCCCTGCACCATTGGAAGCCCTGTCGCCGGATTTACCAGCGGGCCAGAATCGGCACTCATCTCAGGTAGAGAACTCTCCGCGAAACCTTGAAACACCTCTTCCGAGTGATACTCCGCTTTGGACGAAAGATATTCCGCAATCCTTGCTTTATCTTGTCGTTGGCGCTCCTCTTCCTGGATGACTCTGAATCTCATCGGGGAGTAGACCTCATCAACGGTGGCATCTAAATCCAGAAGAATTGGCCTGGATGCATTAACCACGAACTTACCGTCTACGATTTTGACTGCCCCTTCCTGCAATATTCCACCTCGCTCCAGGCCTTGAATAAAGTTGGCGAGTTCTTTCAACTTCACGTCAAACACATCCGGCTCTCCAACCACCACGATATCCGCTCGATGGCGCCCGCCGCCCAGAAACTGGGGCATGGTGTTGGCCCAAACGGTTTTAACTCCGCCTAACAAGCCGTACTGCTTCCGTTTCATCGTGAATGTCAGAGCATGGACCGCTTCCGCCGAAAAGCTCCTCTTGGCCATCTTTTTCAAATGCTTAATCGCATTCGCACGTCCAGTAGTGATTGTCGGCGTATTGCCTTGGTAATATGCCCATCGGCATGCGACAAGCTCGTTATAAAAAGCCTTTTCAATCCACGGAGGGCCAATGATGACGATATTGGATAACCGTGATGGTGATATGCGAATAGAAGCCAACATCCGCTCTAGTTGGGTGAGGGGGGCTTCCGACGAACGATAAGCTTTGATTTTTTCTAGGTTCATTTTTTGAATATGCGTGCCAAAGAGGAGCAATGGAATTAACTGCCCAGTGGAAAAATTATTTGGTAAATAGTTCGTTTATCTTCAACTGAGTCCAACAAGCTTCAACCTTTTCGCTAACCGTTTTCTCAAGCTCCTTCAGCCGCGCATTGCTCTCTGCAGCGAGCTCATAAGCTTGCGTCAAGGCGCACAGCGAAACTTCCAAGATTTCTCTATCCACCGATTCGTCTTGAGCTACCTTGTCGAATAGAACACATTGAAGTCCAGCCATGTCCCACGCAAGCGCGGCATTGCGTTCCAGCGATTGATACGCTCCTGACACATGAAAGTCCGATTTAATAAACGTGGGCTTGCTTGCCAGGGGTTGTGGCTCCCCCGATATTTGGAGGCGCGCCTCATACAATTTTCTTTTGTAATCCAACGAAAGCGATTCCATCGCCTTTTCATTTCCCAGAATCTTATTAATCTTAGATTTGAGCTCAGAGAATGCGCATTCTCTAGCCTTCTTTTCTTCCCAATATTCTTCGGCTGCCAACTCAACGTACGATGTAATGCTATCCAGATGCCGTCCTGCGTCACCCGTAAACGGGTCAGCAGCTATGTCTTGAATTTTTTGCAGCATCAAGGGCTTGTACCATTTCGCACAAACAGAATAAGGAGCGGTTAGCGCCTCAATCAATGCTTCGGCTCTACCTTTTCTCACGTAGAAGAATGAGCTTTCGTCACTTAACGCCTCCTCCCTGCAGGCCCTTTTGAGTTCCTCACGGCGTGCCGTGAATAGCTGATTGAACGCGGAGATATCTTTTTCACCTTGGGTTGTTTCGTTTGTCATCATCTGTCGCCCGATTTTTAATTGATTCATTCGTCGACTCCTTCACAACTGAATTTTCGTCCAAGGTCTCTTGAGCTCCTTCTGACTCACTTGCGCGCTCATTTGAAGGCTTGGCTTGCGTCATTGTGAACTGCAGAAACTCTCTAATCTGGGCATCATTCCTTGCGACTCGCTCAATCCGCGCCATGACCTGCCCAAACCATTTAGGGCGGTCTTGTGGCTTCATGCCGGTCAAATCTTCCGCCGTGATTTGATGCTTCTCTAAAAAGATGCCTGGATTACGCCATTTATCCGCCCCCCGAAAAATGGCCTCATCCGGTTTGCCGGGGCACACCTTACGGTTAATGATGAATGCCTGGCCAGCGACCTTATCTGGCTCTGGTGGTAAAACGGTTTCAATTTCTCCGTTCCTGATGGTTTCTGGCCAATCTCTCGCGTACGGGACCATTACTCCGATGAATTTGCACTTGCTCTCATCGCGCCACCATTCTCGATGCGCACTTATCGGCGTCGCGACATCCCTGATTTCATACGTTCTCTGAACTTCATAATCTGCGTCTGAATAAAGCGTGATATTGGCAAGCATTGTGCCGCCCAAGAACAGTCCATTCAGGACACTCAGTACATCTAGCATTCATCTCACTCCATATTTTGCCGTTTTGGCAATATGAAAATTATCTAAACAACATGCGTTTTCACGCTATAGCGGGAAGACTAAAGAGTACCACGGGGCAAATATTTCTCCTACTACAGCGGGAGAAATCAATGACTCAATTGCAAGCAGAAGAAGTGGCAGCGGCCGCAGGGAAAGTGCTCAGGCGACTGCGAAAGGAGATGGATTTAACGCAAGAGAAATTGAGTTTTAAGGCAACAATCCAGCGGAATTTCGTATCCGAGATTGAATTGGGGCTGAAACAGCCATCACTGTTTACGATATTCAAGATTGCTCAGGCGCTTGACGTAACGCCACATCAGTTCGTATTGCTGGTCCAGGAACAGCTGGAGGAAAAGTAAAGGGGGGGGGGGCGCATCGCGACGTCGCAATTCTGTCACCACCGCTACCGGCCATCGGAGTTGTCTAATCATCCTCTTCATCGAGGTAGCGGCTAGTCCGGCGCTCGTGTGCCATCGAATAGCGCGCATCTTTAAGCAAGCTGTCGTAAAGCTCATAAGCTGGCTCTACACGGCTAAGCGTGCTTAGAACCTCTAAGCAGTGCTTCTCGAGCTTGACGTCTTGAGGAAATGGCTCGCCAGGCGTGCCGTGACGAACACCAGTATTCGTGGCGGCTACGATTGAAGACCTAACTGCATCAAGTGCCTCGTCGTCAATCAGCTCAGCTGCATTGAGCAGTTTTCGAATGAACTCTGGAAACTCATATACAAAGGAATTCTGGCTTTCACGCAGTATCAGGCCAACCACTAAAGCGCGCTCACGGTCACCAGCTGCCATCCAAGTCAGCAATGCATTCAGCATTACCTCATCGTAGCTCCCCCACATGCCGGCCACTACCTCTCCAATACGGGGCAAGCTGCCGTCTTGCGTAGTATTCTTCAAACCCCAGTCTAGGAACTCAACCAAGTGCCGTAATCCATTCTCGCTCTCGTTAAATCCGATTCCATCTTCAGCTCCGCCATATTCCTTATGAAGTGGAGTGAAGCGCCAAGTACCATGGCGTTCACACTCAACCATGCGAGCACGAATAAATTGCATCACGGCTGTAGAGTCTTCTTTGACGGATGAACTCAAGAAGGCTTTCACCCAATGGTCGTCCAGTTCCTTAAGACTCACAAGCTTTTCCAACAAACGTGTCCGCATGCTGCTAACTATCTCCTGCGGAATTGTTTGTCCACCCGCGACCCACATCAGACAATCGTGGGTGACGCGCGTCGACACCGTGAAATCGACCTTACAAATCAATTCGACTGCCAAGCCTGGATTCGTTGAAGCGACTTGTTGCACCAAGAATGTCGCTGGCAACAAAACGGATTCATCATCGGACGACATGATTCGTTCGAAAAGCGCGACTTCATCCGGTCGATACGGACCTTTCGGCACGTAACTCGCATAGGCCTCCGCCAGCTGCGACAATTCCTTTGATGAATCTTTGGACCTTTGAACATATTTACTGACCGTGCCGGGAGCACCTGAGGCAATGACGATACTCAGTGCGCGCCCAACGTGCAAAGCCAGATGTTCCGCTTTGCCTTCGAAGTTTCGAGCAACAATCTCCTCTGCAAAGGCTGGAGAAGCTTCCAATAGATATCCAACAAAGATATATGGACTTCCATATCCTCTAGCGATGGCGCTCATCTCATCCAGGCAAGAATTCACCACTTCGAATAGTGCGGATGGGGCTTGATAGGCCTTCACGATTTCCGCGACCAATGTCTGACGCTCCTCTTCATAACCTGACCTGGTGAGTGAATCGCCGATATCCCATGTCTCCATGCCCCAACCATCGATGAGGGCGCGCGTCAGCCGAGTCGTCAAATCGCGATGAAGAAGTTCCAGAATTGGTTTTGCGAGGACTGACGTTTCAGGCCTTCCATGGAATGCATGCCAGCGGAGCGACTGCGCCAACCTTACAAGCACTACCGGTGGTATGTACGTCTCGTTCACTAACGTGCTTATTGCTGCCAGATTTTTTCCATGCTCGGCCGCCCACTCATCAACCGATGAATCACCAGGTATCGCTCCACTCAGACCGTTCTGCCAGGTCTGCGCTGCCAAAAATGCTCGCCTGTCTCGCCCCAGTTTTAGGAAATCCAGAAGAGCATTCGTGACGTCATCTCTCAACTGCTGCACATTCTTCAACGCAACTCGATAACGGCTGATGGTGAAGGTCGATTTTGAGTATGAGGTAGATTGAAACTCTGTTTCCAGTGGCCCTATCAACATCTCGAACGGGGTATACAGGGATGTCACTGAGGCGGGGCGCTCCAGAAGCTTCAACGCAAAAGCAACCACTTTACGTACATGCTCTACCGGCTTATGTAGCTGGTACTTAGCCATCTCCTTCAGAATCCGGACCGCATGACCAGGTTCTTGATTGAGCTGCCGATTGTCATTCTTACCCGCTTTCCAAAGTAGCGTGCACCCCTCTTCAATGTAGTCGTAGTTGTAGGAAGCGTTACGAATTATATTGCACACATGAGTGTCATTGCCGTGCCCTTCATTTACAAGCCTGCGTGCAAAGTTCAAGGCCAAGCGAGGCTGATAGTAGGCCATCGCCTCCACCGCCTGAACGTGCCGATTTACATAGTCACCATGCCAGCGAAGATGCGGCTCAATGCTACGTAGCGCATCGCTATCGTCAGTCGCCCCTTCCCGCAGCCGCCAATCCAATCGCCCAAGATTGACGAGCATATTCTTCAAATGGTCTTTATTTGCAAGCTCAAATATCGCCGCAAAGCTTCCGTTTACCGTTCCATCCTCTTTCAGATAGCTCCACCGAATAAACTCATCCGCGAGCAGGTCGGGCGCCAATCGCGTGCGGATACCTCGCTTGAACAGAACGCCTGACTGTCCCAACAGAAGCATCAGACGTGCAATCTCTGCGTCCGATACTCCGTAGACCGTCGTGAGTATTGTGACCAAATTCGGGTCATCAGGAATCACTGGCTGCAGTAAAGCTGTGACGCTGAGCACAGCTTTTAGCTTTTCTTCCTCGTGCTTAGACACCAATTTCGCTGTTATTTCGTCTCGCAGCTTCAACAGCACATATCGACGAAACTCTTCACTTTTTCCAAGCAACTGCAAAGATATTGCATCTCGTGCGACCAACTGAGCGGCTAGAACTGTTGCCAACGGTGTTGTGTATGTTGCCTCGGCAATTTCGGCAGCAGCCTCTAACGCTGCTCCGCACTCCCTCAATATTGACTCGGCCAACAATCTAGCCTGCTCCTTTGACTGCAACGTCATCTGAACAAGCGCTACCGACGGCCCCGAAAGCGCCACATCGGCCGCTTGGCTAACCAGAGTGGAAACACCATAAGGACGAAGCGAAAACAGCAGCCGAGTTCGATTTCCCGGGTCAGCGGCATGGCGGAGCAATACGCCCAAATCCTCTCTATCATGGGCATCATCAATGACCAGGATAGTAGCTACGCCTTTTCTATCGCGCAGACCATCCAAATGATGAGCTTTCACTTCCTCTGTCGGGGAGATGAATCGAACATGGAGCCCTCCTTCGCTACCAAGCAGCCGAGAAATCTCCCGAAGAACACGTGTCTTTCCTGCCCCCGGGTTCCCAATCAGACAAGTGAGTAGGACTTTTTCATTTCGTGCTGCGACGACCACCTGTTCAATCTCACTTTCCCGACCGACCAGAGCCCAAGCGTGGTTAAAGAACCTGTCTTGAACCAAGAATTGAATGAAAAATCGCTCCTCGTCCTGAATCGGCCCTGGCTCCTCAATGCCTAACAGGTTCAATCGTTGGCCATGGAAAAATCGGTCGACTAAGTCTAGTCGGTCGTAAAGTGGCAGCTCGTGGAGCTTGCGAGTAATGTCGTCGCGGTCCCAGATTTGCCAGTCTGCGTGCATCGCCACCGCATCTCGCGCGTTGGGGCTGGCTACACTCGACAATAGGAGCACCTTCAGGTCGGCTTCATATGTCTGTTTCGCAACTGCGCTATGAACTTTTTGCGGCCCAAATTCCACAACCCTTTTACATTGGAATGTGTGCGTCCCAAATGGCCCCTTAGCTACGATATCTATGCCGTGTTGAGTGTGCCCTGTTGCGCCGTATCGATGAACATGCCCTCCCAAGGGCTGATAGAGACGGTCCAAGAGAGAGGTGCAAAAAATCTCAAAGGTATCTGGCGTCAATGCAGCCAAGGGGAGAGGTTTATCGTAAGAAGTCGCCAATTCGCTCTTCGCTTGGAGAGGTGCGTCTTTATAGTCGGCAGCTGCGAAAAGCTCCCCCTCCTGCGCCTTGACCAGCTTCTCCAGTCGGAGAATCTCTTTAGATATAGGTCTGCCTAACCCTTTTTCCCACCGACTGACCGTCTGCTGAGTTACGCCCAAGGCCTCAGCCAACTCCCGTTGCTTCGCGAAGCCCGCCGCATTCCGGCGTTTTGCCAATAGCTCGCCAAATGCTTGATATGGGATGTTGCCTGTTTTAGACACGGATGCACCTCATTTCTTACACACATTAAAATGAGTATAAGAAATAACTCACAAAATTCAAGACTCAAGTTGAAATAACCATAGCATGACAGTGGTTATTGACCATCTAGATATTGACGGGTAAACAGCACGTAGCCAACCGACTAAGGTCACCCGTCTTCAGAAAGAAAATGGCGAGATTTTACTGGAGCTCTTGGACATCCAAGTCGATGCATTTAAGGGTTATCGCTTGGTACTGAAGGGCGTTGAGCATCGGCTGACATCTCAAGGAGCTACCGAATATGCCCAAGCCATAGGAAATGAGGTTGGAGGGCCAAGTCAACTAGATGAAGTTCCAAAATCGCCCTCCCTGGCTGCTTTCAGTTCAATATAAAAACCGCCCTCAAGTAGGCTTAGGGTCGCAAAGAATTCTTCGAGGAGCGATTTCTCTTCCATCGTTGCCACAGGCAGCCAGGGTAATTCATTTTCACCTTCGACAAAAGAGAGACCCGAATATCACCTCGACTCACCCAGACACTCTTCACTCGAAAGCCGAAGAGGCACAATCATTTTGATATCTACAACGACTACGACTACTAAGGAACACCGCAATCGCTTATCAGCGTTGACGCTCAGGCACTTCGGGAATTTTGAAAACCAGCGAATAGAATTTCCAAAACCAGTGAATGGAATTTTCAAACTGCGCGATTGGTATTTTTAAACCCAGTACAAAGTCTGAAGATAGCCAGCCGCGAATACCAGGTGGTACCGGCGAAATTCAAAAGGAAAAAAAATAATTTCTGCCGAAGTCCGAGTTGAATAGTCCGGGTGCCATAAGGGGAATTTGGAAATTTAGACACCATCCTTTCAAAATCATCATCTACGAATCGAACTATATGTTAACTCCACCACTGAGTTCTTATAGTAAAGATGACCAAGAAAATCCAAGTAACTCCCCAACTTGTCAAGTACCAAAAGAAGGTTAAAAACACAGCAGCCGACCTTGCTGCAGCTGCCATGGGAATGACAGTTAGCCCCGGCCAGCTAATGGCTGGCTTTGTAGAACTCGAGAACGTAGCCGAAAGAATTCAAAAAGCGATTGATGCAAGCGACGCTATTTTCAATTTCGATGGCCGGCCATTGAAATCGGACGTAAGCAAAGCCAGACTTACCCAAGCGGTGAGAGTTAACGGCGAGGTATTCCTTCCAATTGTAGGAGAAGACTTTCGTGTGGTCCCCAACGCTTGCCTAAGGTCTGCAATTTTTACAACTGGTCGCGGCGTCCAGTTGAGTAACGCCCATTTGTTAAGCGGCAAGCTTGAACAGACTAACGATTTCGCCGACGTTGTCTCTTTTGACTACATTGACGCGCAGCTAAAGGGCTACAATCTCTGCCAGTATGACCGCAAGGTATGGGGGACCTGTGTCGAGTTCTATCGCGACAAGCCACTTACCAAGGAAGGCGCATCGGAGCAAACGGAGACCAATTTCTATGGTTTCGCCAAGAAGATGGGGGAACTGTATGGAAAATCGACTCATAGAGCTATTCTCGCCAGCCTAATTCGACTCGATGCCGTACAGTTCCGAATCAGATATAAGGGTTGGAACCTTCGAGGCCAAAAAATTCTTAACGCTAGTTTTCAGGATGGAAGTGAACACGGGAGACAACGGGGTAGTGACCTGATTCGCTTCCAAGTCCTAGACGGAGTGGCAGAATTGTGCGGCCCGCAAGGTTGGACAGCCTTGCACAAAGATATTCTGACCTATGACGGTCTGATGGCATGGATTGCCGGTTTTTATGCCAGCCATAGTCGATGCTGTTGGCTTCCATTTGAATATCTGCAAAAAATGACTGGCTACCCAGGAACATCAAAAAACTTCAAACAAGCCTTCGTTGCTGCAGTAGAGAAGCTGACAAGTGCATCCGTGGACCCAAGTCATCGGATTCGAGAGTACGATATTTCTGCAGACTGGAAGAAGATAGTAGTCGCGCGCAAAAATTGGAAAATCCCCAGAGCAGTCGATAACGGAGCCGACGAAGAAGATACTATCGCCCCCCGTCAGATTTCCAAACCTTGATACCGGATATGTCGATAACTAAGGCGATACTTTCCTCACCGGGATGTCCGGCATAACCAAGGAACCGATATGAGCGCAATCACTTACACCCTCGAAAACGCACCTAGCAAGACCGGTGAAAAATCTGGCGGCGGTCGCAGCAACAATCCGCCGAAGAACAAGTAATGATGCGCCCGTGACTACTTGAATTTGGCTCTGTAGTCGCGGGCGTAGTCCCGCCAGAAGGGATAGCGTGACCGACCCCAAGAAGCAAAATCCGCATACTCATACGGAAAGTTTGGCCACGGATAAGCCTCCTGAGCTTGGCTAACCGTCATCTCCCCCGGTAAACGTGCGACCAAAAGATGATAGAAATGACCGAGGAAATTGACCTGCTGCGCATAGCCCAAACGCATTTGAAATTCCGGATGCTCAGCATTACCCCAAAGCCCCGCCGCCACGCAGTCCAGCCATTCTTTGCGAGGCTGGTGCGTTCCGCTGCTCCATCTCTTCAGCCGCAATTCGTCCATTTCCACCTCCTTTAGGGCTTTATGGTCAAGGAATGCTCGTTGTGTGCTGACACCAGATTCCCGTTTGGTCCATTCGAATAGCATTCCGAACGGATTCTTAGCCTGGAGGCCTACAGTTGGCCATACATCCAGCATACAGCTTGGGTCATCCCGACCGGCAGCTGCCTCGTACTCGGATTCGTAAATGACCATTACAGCGAGAAAGACCTCCATGGCTACACTCGCACGCAACAAAAGCAAAGTTCCAAAATCCGTGACTCGTTCAAGAGCATCACGAATACCTTCCCAAAGAAATGGCGCAAAGAATTTATTTTTCAGTATCTCTTGAGCTGCGTCTGCAAATCGTCGCTTGTGCATAAGAGCAAGCGCGGCCCGAGATTCTCTTTCTATCTTCAGGAGAAATTCTTGAGTCGCTCCCAATGCCCGTCCTGGAGGATTGAATCCGGCGACCATAGCCTCATACATCCCCATACTTTCATGACTGGACTCGCCTCTTTCTTCATTCTCAATCGCGCGCTCCAATTCCTCAGAGAATTTCTTCCTCAACTCTTCAGGGGCCTTACTTACATCCATAATTTCCGCGATAAGACTACGCATTCGGTCTGGAGATACTTTATCTTCTGGCTTAATTGCATCTAACCGCTTTAGAAGCGACTCCTTCCCCATTAATTTAAAGGTTCTACTTATTGAATGGCCAGCGATGTCTAAATAGGTATGAGGATGAAAGAGAAAAAACTCAGTGAGTCGAATTTTCGTGGGATTGCCGTTAAAGGGATTGATGAACTTGAGTGCCATGTTTGTTGAAAGCGATTCAGTCTTGACGTTTCTAGGATTCTACCTAACTCATCTTATCTCCATTAGAACGTACTCTGGCACCATTACGAGAGAAACCGGGCATCGAAATGCGATGCCCGGCATTGTGAATATATTCCTGATTCCATTTCTCCTTTTTCGCTATCCAACCCGCCAAGGTTAGAGTTCGTCTCGTCCGCCGCCAAGCGGGCGAGACGGCACATCACTGAAACAGGCCGCCAAGCCTAACCACATACTTTCGCAAAACGCTTCAACCTTTCGGGACATGGCGCCAACCATGCCGCCGCTTTCGCAGCTCCCCAAGTGCTTCGGTCGTATCGCACATTGAGTCGAACCCTATTCAGTTAATCTCCCCCTCTCGCCATCGTCCCGTACGGAGCCATCCGATACGGTACGGCGAGAGGTTCCCACGTTAGTTACCAGCTACTGCGCAACGTAGCGCCACCATCTCCACACTCCCCTAGTCTTCCGACTTCCCTTAGGTTTCCCTGGCTCGATGTTCCATAGCGGCTCAGGTACTCAGATTGTGCTTCATCGATTACGAACCATGGCTTCATGCCTATGGCTCTACGTTGCTCCGCACAGCACCCATCGAGGGGCGCCGTTACACGCTTAAGCTATCCAGAGGCCCATGGTTTCCCAAGGTGCCAACTGCGCCAGGTTTCCCCTTGCAGCCCTCGTACATCGCTGTACGCTCATCAGCCTACGTGTGCGGTACGGGTTATGCCCTTGCGGCACATCCCCCGAATCGGTCTTTCACCGATTTTCACCAAATAACAGGTCACCAGGCCATTGCCTGCCTGGAGCCGTTTCCGTGTCGCCCAACCTCGCCTTGGCAATATGCCGGCGGATTGGGTCGAAGAAGGGAATTACACCCTTCAGCGCCCATCGCAGCCGCACCAGCCCTATTAGAGGCATGCAGCTACAGCGTTTGCTTGGCATCAGGTTGGCGACCTGATGCCTGTCGGGGTGGCGCCCCGGCATGTCCTTTCGGACAGTATGTGTGTTTACAGTTGGCGGTCTGTCCGAAGGCCCCTGGTAGCTACGAGAGAGAGCCTTGGGGCAGACCGCCGTGCATGCGAGCGCCTCAGCTTTCGCTGCGGTTCAGGACCTGCACAAAATGATTGTCTTACTTTGTATAGTTAAAAGAAGGTGATTGGCATTGAAAACTCCTGAAACGGTTTCTTTCGAATCGGTCGCAAGTCGCGCCCATCCTACTCAAGATACTTTATTCCGCACGCTGAAACCCCAATATAATAAGTTTCCAAAAAGCACTTATTAAAATAACAAAATGAGAAAACATCCGTCTTTATCTTGTGCTGCGCTCGCCGCTCTCACGCTCGTCACTGGCTGTGCAGTAAAAAACCCATACATATCCCCGACCTCGGGGGATACCGCAAGAATTCGGGTGGTGAACCACAGTGCTGGAACAGCGCTCCTTTATGCCAGCACAACATGTAAGGTCGACTCCGCCCCAGTGCTTGCGGGATTCAGCTCGTTTCTCAAGTCTGATATCAGTAGAGCAGATATGTATGGTTCACAGCCGAACGACGGAAATAAAAACGTCGTGGAGCGAGTAATCGAAGCCGGCAAAGAAATGCAAATATTTACGGCGTATCAAGGAGCCGGGGTTCAATGTTACGTCGAGGTTGCCTTCAATCCCAAAAAAGATGAGCAATACGAAATGACCTACATCGCGAATGGTCAGATGTGTCGAGTTGCCATCGACAGATTAACGGAGACTGATGGAAAAATAGTACGAGAAAAAGTTGAAGACGTGCGCCGCTTAAAGAAGGGCGAGTGTAGATAAGTACCGACCATCGGTAGTGCGCCGAAAGAAAGCCCTGAGTGAACAGAATACAAAGGGGGCGGGTCACCCGCAACCTCTCGTTAGCTAGTCTTTCGACCGGTTCCGAGCACCAGCGGTTTCCCGATGCCTCTATCCCGAATTCATCGGTCGAATCCGTTGCCCGACAAGGTGAAGACTCCTACCACCGACCACGCCCTTATCTAAATGCTCTTGTAACAGCCCACTTAAATTGTAGCTCGAGAAATGATGCTTAGGGCATCAAACAGATGACTACATAATTGCCAGAATGATTCCAGTGAGGATGGCAACTTGTTAGTACCGATTCCGGTATGACTTGCGGACGTAGGTCCACCAAGCAGTCCCCCCGAGAAATGTCGACATAGGTTTTGGCTTCTCTGTATTGGCGAGTACGTTGAATAGCTTAAGTACCCTCTCTTTGCTGAACGCTCCTGGACTATCACCGCTATAACAAAGTAGTTTTTTCGTTTACACCATTCGCAAAAAAAGGCGACTCTTTGTGAGAGTCGCCTCAGGTGGTGCCCTGGAAGGGCTTGAAGCACCCACACAACATGGGTGTCATGAAACTGGAGAATTATTTACTTAGCAGCGAAAGAGTTACCTTCGGGAGCGGGAGTTCGGGGCTGTAGCGTCGCTGCACGGCCAAGGGATACACTCAGAGCCGCAAGCAGCAAGGCTACGCCAAGACCTATAAAGGTGGTCGAAGGGTCCGAATTGATGGTGTGGAGGACACCGATGAGGAATGGCCCCATGATGCCCCCCAAACGATTCACGCCCACTGCGATGCCCATACCAGTGCCGCGCACTTCCGTCGGATAGGACATTACCTGGAAGTTATTTAGTACGGCCTGCGCACCAAACACAAAGAATCCTGCTGCTGCGACGAAGAAAATCATCATATAACGCTCGGAGAACATCGCCAAGAATGCCATTGCGACGGCTGCGGCGGCGTACCATACGACCATGGCCTTGATGCGACTATGCACTTTATCCGCGAACCAACCGCTGGACATCCCTCCGAACAACGACGCAACCATAATCAAAGAGCCATAGGCGAATGCCGAAGACACTGCCTCCCCGCGTTGAATCACCATCGACGGTAACCATCCGGTCAGCCCATGAATACAAAACAGGCTCAGGAAACCAGATACCCAGTTAATTAAAGTAGCACGCCTGTATTTTTGAGACAGCAACACCTTTATCGAACCACGCTTTTCCGCGGCTTTGGCATTGATGAAACCAGCATCGCGGTAAATCTGTGTCCGGTCCGGACGCAATTTACACAGCAGCTTTCGGATTTTCTCCTCCTCGCCTCTCAGCGCGAGGAATTGAATCGATTCTGGCAGTCGAAGCCACCCGTAGATAGCGACCAACAGAGAGGCGCTACCCACAATGTAAATGGATTGCCATCCAAAGTGTTGCCCCAAGGTGATACCTACTATGCCTGCGGAGATACCACCGAGCGAGAAGCCAACTTGGAACGTCCAAATAGTAAAAGTGTTGGACTGCTTTTTGGGCGCCCACTCATTGATGTAGGTAATTACCAGCGGCGTAATCATACCAAGGGCAGTACCCAATGCCATACGGCTGAAGGCGAATGACCATGGCGAAGTTACTACCAGGGCCAATATCACATTGCATATCGTGAGCAGAAATAAGGCTGCCACCAAAACCTTTCGTCGTCCAAACTTGTCAGCTAGTAAGCCCTGCAACACCGAGCCCAACGAAAGGCCGACGATTCCGCTGGAGAGCATGATACCTACCATAGTAGGGTCTGGCTTCCACGTTTTCGCGACGAGGGGAATCACGTATGCGGCATTGAATAAATCATAGCCATCGAACAGCATGACGAAACCGATAAGGATTCCGAAAGTCCAGTGAAATCGGCCGATGGGAGCCCCGCCGACTTCGTCGAGCGGGTTGAGCATTGTTTTCATTTATGTCTCCATATGTGGGAAAAATCCAGGTTCACCAAGTCATTTTCATGACTGATTTTTCACCGGAGGCTTTGGTCACTTGACCGCCCCTCTTATTAATTTGTGTTTTTGTATTTCCGCGCCTTAAACGACAGCGGTTGTCTCACCGAGGCGTTGCTGCAAGCCGTTCAACTGCTCCAGCAGGTCATCGATATCATTTGCTGCGCCATAGACGTAATGGTCCGGGCGTACGATAGCCGCACATACACCAATACGTTCAAACCAACCGTTCACAACGCCATCACGTTCGCGATAGCCTTTCGGAGGAGAATCTTGAACAGCCGTAGGCAAAATCGGCACAAGCTGCGCACCAATTAGACGGGCTACCTTGAGCAGAGCATCCACTGGCTGAACGCGCGTCGGGTCGAAGACGATACGCCACTCAGTTCCGCAGGCACGGTCCATCAATACATCGGCACCAGAAACCGAAATTCTAGGTTGAGGGAACAACGTGCCGTTCGCAGCGCTAGGAACCGGTGAAAGTAGCCCGCGGTCAAGCGAGGGAATGATGTTCTGTCGCGGCACCGTCTTGATAGTTCCGCCATCTGCAGCGATAAGGTGGGCGTCGCGTTGCCGAGCAGCTTCCGGGTCACGCTCGCAAATAAGCTTGCCGATATCCTTGATACGTCCGGTCAGCGCACGTACATGGGCACCGCGCTCCTCACCGTATGTGTGGAGCAAGCTCTCGTCAGCGTTACCTGTAATCACAAGTTTGAGCTTCCAAATTAAATTGACGACGTCCCGAACACCTTGGCACATGCCTTGCCCCAGAAAAGGCGGCTGCTGGTGAGCCGCATCGCCGGCGATGAACACACGTCCGTTATTCCATTCTTTCGCGACAAGCGCATGGAAGCGATAACTAGCCTGGCGCCAGAGAGTTGCATCGTCGGTAGAAATCCAGCGCTTCAGAACACTCCAAGCCCCCTCTTCGGTGGCCATGTATTTAGGGTCTTCCCCTTCCAACAGCGAGATTTCCCAACGGCGATGGTTCTTCGGACCAATCACGTAACTGCAGGGACGCTCTGGTTCACAGAACTGGACGCTAGTCACTGGAAGCTTGGCCAGACCTTTCTCGTTGACGAGCACGTCGACCACCAGCCAGGGTTCGTCAAAGTCTAGGTCTTCGAGCTCAATTCCGGCCGCATCCCTTACGCTACTCGAGGCCCCGTCACAGCCAATCAGATACTTCGAGGAAACGGCATGTTCTGTACCATTTTCGTCGCGCAAAGTTACAGTCACCGAGTTTGCATCCTGCTGCATGCTCTTGAATTCGATGCCCGTATGCACGTCAACGTTGGAGAGACTAGCTACTCGCTCGCGTAAAATTCTTTCTACAGGTGGTTGCGTGAACACCATCGACGGCGTGTAACCCATCGGGAAAGGCGGTTCAACAGCAGCTAGGCGCTTGATGAGCTCGCCGTCCGCGCCGTAATACTCGGAAGGAGTAAACGGCTCGATGTGCTCAGCTACGGCTTCTGCCACGCCCAGTTGCTGGAAAACACGCATGATTTCGTGGTCCAAAGCGATGGCGCGCGGCTTGTCATAGACGTGATGCAGACGGTCGATTACCAACACATTGAGGCCGGCTTGCCCCAGCAAAGCAGCAGCAACTGCTCCCGAAGGGCCAAAGCCGACTACGATAACGTCGTAGTTGGATTTCATTCTGTTCAACCTTCTGCGCCGATGGTGTTCACAAGCAAGCCGATATTTTCGACCTCGATTTCCACCTTATCACCATGCTTCATCCAGACCGGTGGGTTGCGCGCTTGGCCAACACCTGCTGGTGTGCCCATGATAAGAACATCACCTGGTTCGAGCGTCATGCATTCAGTCAGCAACGCGATGGTCTCAGCCACATTCCAAATCATGTCCTTAGTGTTTGCGTCCTGCATCACCTGGCCGTTCAGGCGACTTTGGATGCGCAGGCCTTCAGCGCCAGGCGGCAATTCATCTGCAGAAACCAGAACTGGCCCGAAACCGCCGGTTCTGTCGAAGTTTTTGCCGATAGTCCACTGAGGCGTCTTTTTTTGATAGTCGCGCACCGACATGTCGTTAAAGACGGAATAGCCGAATACGTAGGAAAGTGCCTGGTCTTGCGTCACGTGCTTTCCAGTGTTCTTACCAATCACTACCGCCACTTCGGCTTCATAGTCGAAGCGCTCGGATACCTTTGGCAGAATGGCAGTTTCTTGGTGCGCCAGCAGCGAAGTGCTAGAACGTAAGAAGAACCATGGATAGACCGGCTTGTCACGGCCACCTTCAGCTGCGTGGTCGTAGTAATTCAAACCGAGGCAAATTGTCTTTCCCGGTTCTGGAATCAATGGAGCGTAGGTGATTCCTGCCAACGGAACACGATGTCCAGCCTCTTTACCCATTAGTTCTTTAGCGACGGCAACCAGGTCAATGCCAGCGCGCAGCGCAGCACGCAAGTCAGATGGAACCTGCGGTGCAGCAGCATTTACATCAATGACTTGACTACCATCGACGAGACCCAGGCGATTGCCCTGTGATGTTTTGAACGTAACGAATTTCACTTATTTCTCCTGGTTTAATGTTCTGATAACTCGGCGCAATAACGCCTTGAACTTGTTCAGTTGCCCACGAAGCGAATCTGCTTCTGAGCCACCTTGATTTTTTCGGATGGTGGCGGCGAGATACCCCACTGGTCGACGCGCCCCGGAGGCCATTTCCAGTCATCGGGGCCACCCACGACGTACGTATCATCGACCTGCATCACTTCGGCCGTATATTCGATAACAAAATTCGAGGGGCCGATGAAATAGGCAAACGCATTGTCGCCAGGACCGTGACGCCCCACGCCCCATTCAATCGGATAGCCAGAGTCACGCATACGACCGCCACCGCGCATCACTGAATCGATATCCGGCATGACGAAGGCGATGTGATTAAGGGTATTCTCCTCTGCGTCCGCCAGCGCAATGCTGTGATGGTCTGCTCCACATCGCATGAACGCCATGATGCGTGTACGGTCCGAGAGCTTGAAGCCAAGTGCGCGTTCGTAGAACGATTGGGCGATGGCGACGTCCGCGCTGTTGAAGACAGTGTGAGTAATACGGATGGGAAAATCCTTGCGGCTTTCCACATCCCCATGCTTGTCGTCGCCGTACACAAAACGCAGAATCCGGCCTTGGGGGTCTTTTACGATGATGGCTCGTCCCCCACCAGGTTCGCTCACAGGCGTAATATCGCTGAGTAACTCTCCCCCTTCGTTCGGGACAGCTATAGCAATTTTTTTCAGGTCGTCCGCTTGGCGCACTTGGAAGGTGACAGAGCGCACATCTGCCACATCACTACGATGAATAGCCAGAATGTGATGCGCGGGCCCGGTGCCGCGCAGATAGACTGCGTCTAGTGTTCTCGCAGCCACTGACAGATGCCAAATCTCGGTGTAGAACTTCTCTGCTTCATCCAGGTTAGTGACGCCGATTGCGATACTCCGCAGTCCAGCCACTGGGGATACAGACATATGTGCTCCTTCGTTGCTAAATTAGATGAATGGTCAAATTGCCAGAAACGCCTTCGCGTTCAAATGAAGAATTCGTTCCCGTACGGCGTGGTCTCCAATCGCATCGAATAATCTTTCGACTGGCTTCTTATCGCGAAATACGAACGGATAGTCCGTGCCAATCATGATGCGGTCATCACCAAACATCTGCACCAGATGACGCAGCGTTGGCATGTCGAACACCAAGGCGTCGTAGTACATTTTTTGCGCCACGCTTCGGACAGGGGTGTTGATTGAATCAGCCAGCGCGGGGAAAACTTGTTGCGCCTGCTCCAACCTAGGCAGCAGGCTAGCCAAAGTGCCGCCACCATGGCTGAAAGCGATACGTAGCTTTGGATGGCGCTCAAGTAGGCCAGAGGTGATTACCGATGCTGCTGCCAGGCCAACGTCACTTGGATACGCCAATGCTTGTTGCAATTGCGGCGGTCCCACCAAACGTTCCATTCCAGAGGGCTTCACTGCGTGGACAAAAATCGACGCGCCCATATCGCTGGCCGCTTCAAAAAATGGTAAAAAGACCGGGTCACCAATCGGCTTTCCGTTGATATTGCTACCCAGTTCAACACCAGAAAAGCCAAGTGTCTCTTTCAAATGCCGCAACTCTTTAATGGCTAAGTCCACGTCTTGCAACGGCACCGCTCCTAGCGCCGCCATCCTTCCGCCGGCATATCCCACCATTTCCGCCAGCTGCTCGTTGATATATCGGAGCAACTGTTGCGCGGGTCGCGCGTCCATCCAATATGAAAGCAACTCCGGCATTGGTGAAATCACCTGAATTTTCATGGCTGTTTCGTCCATGTCAGCTATCCGCTTAGAGACGTCCCAGCAGCGGTCAGAAACAGTACGATAGACCTTTCCAGAAATCATCACATGGCGATGGCACTCATGTGCCGGAGCCATTGACGGCCAATTTGGCGGAACTATGCTGCCGAGATAGCTGGGAAAGGAATGTGGCACCACGTGCGCATGCACATCGATACCGCAGCTGCATTGCGTGTCAGCCATTTTTTACTCTGCCACACGCAGACCGCTGCGCTTTATACCCTCGATACAAATCGCTTCATCTTGGTCACCCGTATCACCGCTCGCACCTGCGGCACCAATGACATTGCCCGCATCGTCGAGAATAAGCACCGCTCCCACTTGCGGGATGAACTTCCCTTGACCGGCGGTAGCTAAAGCGGCAAAAAAAGACGGATTGTCGGCTGCCCGTTTCACTAAACCTCGGCTGTTTACGCTCATTGCGATTGCGGCGCCAGCTTTACCCTCTGCAATCTGCATACGGAATGCGGTAGCTCCATCCTCACGTTGTGCTGCTTTAGGCTGTCCTGCCGCATCTAGCACCACCACGCCCATCGGCTTGGTATTACGTGCGCGGGCTTCGGCCAGTGCAGCTTGAATAATTTGATTGGCCTGAGCGAGCGACAATTCGGGCATAACATCTCCATTAGTTTGTTTGCTGTTGGATGATTATATATACAAAAATAACAAACACAATAAAATATATATATTTTCTTATTTAATTTCGTTTTTGATAGATAACGCCGTGCATTGCTCGCAATACGTTATACTCGGTCATTCGCGTGAAACTTGCGTTCTGCCCCATTCCTATGCCCAAAACCCGTTCCGTAGTCGCTATTGACGAAAAGATGGTGCAAGCACCATCCGCTTCAGTCACCCCCTTGGCACCACCTGGGCTGTCGACCCTGGCCACTAATCTTTATGACCGGATGCGTACGGACCTGCTTGCAGGCAAGCTTGAACCAGGCCGCAAGTTACAAATTGAGTTTTTATCCGATTACTATCAGGCTGGTCCCACACCAGTGCGTGAAGCTCTGAACAGACTGACGTCTGATGGCTGGGTAGAAAGGCGTGACCAACGTGGATTTGTGGTGAAGAGCATCAGCGCTATCGACCTGGTGGAAATTACCAAGACCCGTTGCTGGTTAGAGGAGGTTGCCGTGCGAGAATCGATTGCAGCCTCTTCGGTGTCGTGGGAGGAAGAGCTAGTGCTTGCCTTCCACCGCTTGACTAAGACGCCGCGCTCTCTCGCCGATGACCACTATGAAGAAAACCTTGAGTGGGAGAAGTTGCATCGAGCATTCCACCGGGCCCTTATCGGCGGTTGCGGCTCACGGTGGCTCATCTCCTTCTGCGAGCAATTGGCAGACCAGCTTTACCGCTACCGACAACTTTCCGTGCGAAAAGTCTTCCCAAAGCGCCACGAGCAGTCTGAGCACAAAGACATTCTGGATGCAGCACTCGCGGGAGATGCCGATTCGGTCGTCAAGCTACTGACCTCGCATTATCGTGCCACTGCGGACATTATTCTCGAGGACTCGACCCTCTTCCCAAAGTGAGTTAAAAAAGGGCGCCATCAGGCGCCCGAAATGCTCCTCAAGCTCGTCTTAAAACGTCGAGACAATCCCCACAATCATCGACGAAACGTTTTTCCCCGCCGTGGTTGCAACTCCAGCGCCGCCAGCGTTATTGACGGTGAATGCCGCATTGGAATTGTTGCGAATTTGAGATACACCCGCGTACAAACCAGTTCGCTTGGAAAGCCGATAGTCGTAGCGCACTCCGTATGAGGTCGCGTTTCCGCTGCTACTGGACTGGCGTCGATATTGTCCCGCGCTCACGAGCAAGGTTCCTCCAGCCAGGTTGGGAATAGTCGCGTTGAGTTCGTAGAAGTTATTGTTCGGATTGGCGTAGGTACTCGATATGGCCGTGGCAGGGTCCGGGCTACCTCGGTGAATTTGATATAAAAGCGCTGGCTTGATAAAGCCAAAGTCGTAGGATGCAGCACCGAGATAGTATTTACCCAAGTTGACCGGCGCGGTGGTTGCAGTGCTGTTCGCATATTTCTGCTGCAGATAATCGAGGTCGACCGAGAAGGCACCGCTCTTAAAGTTCGCTCCTAAGGATGCGGTATCACCAAGTGTACGCGGGTCAGCCCCTTCCGTTCCGAAGGCATAGACCGCCCGGACAGTAACCCCACCCATATTCGGACTGACGTAACGGATGGAATTTGAAACCCGAGCTGTGGGTACGAACACGAAGTTGTTTGTCGCGTTACCCCACCCCAGTGTATTCAGCTCCCCCAAGGAGTAATTCACGTAAGTCGAAAACAGAGGCGTGTAATTCACACCTGCCTGTATTTGCCCCCAAGCTCCGCGCAAACCTACCCAAGACTCACGGTTGAAGAGAGCTCCATTGCCGGCAATACCACCAGTATCCAGGTTGAAGCCATTCTCCAATCGAAATACGGCGGCCATACCTCCGCCCAAATCCTCCGTTCCTTGGAAGCCGATGCGCGACGGCGCCACAGCGCTTGAATCCATGCGCGTGGTGGTTCCTGTGCCCGTATGTGCAGTCTGTATCGAGGCGTCGAGGACGCCATAGATGGTCACTGAACTTTGCGCAAATACCGGCGCCGAAACGGCGGGCAGCACGCAAGCGCACGCTACCAACGTATTCTTAATTTTCATTGAAGGTCTCCGAATGCCGCCTTGAATAGGCGGCGAGTTGTTATCGATTAATAATTTCTTATTCTTATTTAATCGATTATATTTCCCATAAATTAATTTTGTATATATTTTTCTTTTTAAATTGAATATATATTTATTATTACCTTGAAAAGGTAACAGCAAATCAAGCACCTCATATAAAAATCGGAGACCCTATGATTGTCAAAATACCAACTTTAACTATTAAAGCAAAAATGCGATGCTGCTTCTTGATGCTGGGGGCAATGTTCGTGTGTATTGCAACGCTGGCGATAGTGGCAAGTAGTCGGACACCAGACCAATCCGGTCAGCTCAACATGCTCCTGACAATCCTCGCCGGATTGGGGGTTATGCTCACTGCCTTGTGTGGGCGTGGTTTATATCGGGCGGTTCTGATACCCCTCGATAGAGCGATTGTCCAACTCGGGGCAATTTCCAAGGGAAATTTGGCGGAAGTAACCGCAACTGTTGGTGGACCAAAGCTCGCCCGCCTCGAGAAAGAGCTTTCGACTTTAAGAGAGAGCACAAAGGTACTCGTTGTGGGCATGACGCAAGCTGCCTCTACGGTCGGGGAGGTCGCAAAAGAGATTGCGCGCGAGAGCCAACAGCTTGCGGTGCGTACCAACACGCAGCTTGATTTTCTCCAGCAAACTTCCCAATCCTTCGACCAAATAACCTCAACTATCGCTCAGAGCGCTGACAACGCGAACAATGCCCAGACCAAAGTAAATGCCGCTTCGGAGGCAGCACTCGAGGGACTTGCGGCGATAACCGATGTAGCGAAAACGATGACTGCCATTGAGCAAAGCTCGCAGGAAATTGTGACCATTGTCAGCCTCATCGACTCCATCGCATTTCAAACAAATATTCTGGCTTTGAATGCTGCGGTCGAATCTGCGAGAGCTGGAGAACAAGGTAAAGGATTCTCGGTTGTAGCTAGCGAGGTCCGCACACTGGCTCAGCGCTCAGCTAACGCAGCACGCGAAGTCAAAATTCTGATAGAAAAGTCTGCAGCGAATGTATCGAACGGTAATCGATTAGTGAACAACGCTGCAGAACGCATGAACCGTATTGTCCGCTCCATCGGTGACGGGGCCGCAATAATGTCAGAAATTGCAGCGGCAAGTAGTGAACAGTCGACCGGCCTTGAACAGGCCAAGATGGCAATGTACAAAATCGACGAAATGGCACATCAGAACGCCGCACGAGTCGAAAAAAATGCCAATACGTCTCTACTGATGAATAGCCAAGTAGAGAGTCTGCTCACTATCGTGGCACCATTCCGCATCCAATGACGCCACTTCGCAGCGGATAGCTGAATATCCCGCAAGAAAACTTTAAATGCTCATGAGTCGACAGTCCGGGACTGTCAGCGCTTTCATCCAAAATGATTAAGCGCGCGGTGGTAATATTGCTCCCGCGCTGGGAGGCACAATGGATGAAGAAAAAACAAACGAAGTTGAAGTCGGCCAGATAATTTACGTATTTGCGTCACCAGGATTGGCCAAGGCATTTGAGACTTGCTTAAGCACCGGTACCGTGACCACTTGCAGGCTAGACCATCCGCCAATTGCGGTCTATCCGCCAGCAGATAAGGCGGCATCAACATAAGCACCGCCTAGACGTAAAATCAAAATAGAAAACATCTCGACATCTTTTTGATACCGGTCCACGGACTTACGGGAGGATTAATTCCTTGCCCCGCTTCTATTACTGCTCTCTTGTTATGCCTTCAGCTGAAGAAGGTAGCGCTCGAAGCAACACTCGTGCTCTATTTCAGCATCGGGCTTGCACTGACAATGGTCGCATCAGGAGCACTGGCCGCACTGAGCGTTAAGCATGTATCCAGGGGCTGGAGTAGATTCGGAATCTTTGCGCGTAACGCTCCATATCTGTCAGGGTTCGTTATCGTGCTGGTCGGCCCCCTCTCGACTACGCACAGTTAAGCAACAAACGGTTGACATTTGTTTCCGCGGAAACTATAGTTTCCATGTTTCCACGGAAACCTAATCATGAAAAAAGTCAATACTTCTAAAGTTAGCGCTCTCGATTCTCATCTTGGCTTCTGGTTGCGCTTTGTCTCTAATCAAGTTTCCAGCCGCTTCGAGAATATCTTGGCAGAGCACGACATCTCAGTGACGGAATGGGTAGCAATGCGGTCACTGTATGGTCGTTGTGATGCAACGCATGCAGAACTCATTAGTGCCCTAGGAATGACCAAGGGAGCCGCCTCTAAGGTTATATCGAAGCTTGAAAGCAAGGGATTTGCTGAGCGACAGCAAGCAAAAGACAGCTTACGAGAACAGGTACTGTCCCTTACAGCCATGGGAAACCAGTTAGTGCCAAAGTTGGCCACCCTTGCAGACGAAAACGATATTCATTTTTTCGGACATCTCACGAAGGCACAGCAAGAAACCTTAATGACGCTGATGCAAGAATTGGTCGTCCATCATCAGTTAAAACAAGTACCTACCAGATAACCCAACAATAGGAAATCAAATGGAACACGCTATCGAAGCCATAATCCGAGAAACGCTGAATGCATCTAACGAAGGACGTATTCACTTCGGCCAAGTTATCGGCACCCTTGTCAGTACAGGTGTTGAATCGTATTCGGTCGACTACCGAACTTGTCGAGCGACCTATTACATGCCGTGTGGAGAAACACTCGCGCTCGAACTAGGTCCGCAAAAAGTCGAAATTGCAGAGAAATTCTCAAGTTCCGGAATCAAGGCGGCAATTCTCGGAGCGCAACGTGGTGAAGTCATGTATCCCCAATTCAAACAACTATCACAAGCTGCGGGTTGTGTTGGCTATACCGTCTGGCTTGCGGGACGACACGTTAGCTATTTCGGTCGAAAAGGCGAAACTCACGTTGAGCATTTTCCAAATTAGTTGAAACGTACATCAGGTTTCCTTATGCAGCTAAAGTCAGTTTTCCTCGGCATCGTACTACCGACTCTTCTTCTCGGATTGTGAACGGTGCTAATGAAATTGAGCATGCGCGAAGGTTCGAGCACTGCGAACTATCTCGTCTCAGTCGGAGTGCCTGTTTTAGCAGTCGGTGTTGTAGGAAGCGTCATTGGCGCAGGTTGGGTAAGCCAACCGAGCGGCATTTTCTTCTCGGCATCCATGGGCTTGGTTTGGGCAAGTGCCATCAGCTCAATGGTCTATGCTATTTCAACGCTCAATATCCCTTTTTCAATTCTAGCCCCGTTGACTTATACCAATGCACTGGTTTCTATTGCCCTATCAGCGACTATTTTTGGCGAGTGGCAATCGCTGAACCTGCTAAAAGTTATCTCGGGAGCGGTGTTGATAGTCAGTGGGGCCAGCGTCGTAGGCACCACAAAGCTTTGAGGTTGAACAAAGCACCGACTCAACAATGACCGAATTAAAGTCCGCATCTGACCGATTGAGGACATCTCAATTCACCCGATGCCGACACACGTTCACCGACCAGTCGACTGTGGAATGGTCGATGGCCGCATGTACTGCCGAGCCGGCTAGTTCAGTAACGATACCGTGAGCGGCACGCTCGCCGTTCTTCGCGGATGTCCACAGTAGCATGTCGGTGACCAGGCCGTCCGCCCGTTGGGTGATGCGGCGCAGGATGAATCCGGGTTGCTGCTTGAGCCATGCATCCACGTCGGCATTAGCAGCGATGAAGTCCTTCATCGTCACGCTCTTGGCAAGGAAGAAGGTGGTAATTTCCATCGCCTCGGCCATTATTGGTCTCCGTGCTGCCAGCTCTTATAAACGAATTCCAGGCTGTAGCCATCCGGGTCCAGCACGTTGGCGGCGTAGTAGCGAGGGTCGTAGTATGCGCGTGCCGAAGGTTCGCCGTTGTTGATGGCCCCAGCGGCCATGGCGGCTGCGTACGCTGCGTTCACCTGTTCCTGACTGCGCGCCACGAAGCCAATATGCGCCGCACCGCCCGCAACCATGCCTTCGCGCAACCAGAAGAATATGCGGCCGTTGGCACCAAAACCTTTCAGGTCCGGGTGTCCCGGCGGGCCATCCTTGCCGTCGTAGTCATGTCGATTGGTGATGCCCAACGGCGCCAGCACGGCAGCGTAAAAGGCAATTGAGCGGTCGATGTCGCTTACCGATAGAAATACGTGGTCCAGCATGACTTTCTCCTGTTTCGAATCAGATAATGTAACCGCCGGCGACTTCAATGGATTGCGCATTTATCCAGCCACCATCCTGCGTGAGTAGTGTCGCGATTACACGCGCAACGTCCTCTGGCTCGCCAACCCGTCCCAACGCGGTCTGGGATGCCAGCAGAGCTTCAAATTCTTCATTCAGACCACCGCCGAGTTCTGTCCGAACAGCACCTGGAGCGACCGCATTGACGCGAATACGTCGCTCACCAAATTCCTTGGCCATGTATCTGCTCAGGACCTCGAGTCCCCCCTTGAAGGCAGCGTAGGGTGCCACCCCGGGAGTAGCAACACGCGACGTCGCACTGGTCAAATTGACGATGCTGGCCCCCTCCATCATCAGCGGCAACAACGCCTGTGTAAGGAAGAACGGCCCCTTCAGGTGAACATTCATCAGGCCGTCGAACTGCGCTTCGGTAACGGAGTCGATAGGATTGAACAAGCCGTAGCCGGCATTGTTCACCAGTCCAGCAAGCTGCGTAACATCCCAGACGTTAGACAAAGTGCGCTCAACAGCACTGCGAAAACTGGCGAAGCTGTGCGAATCGCCGACATCGAGTCTGAGGGCGGTAGCGACGCCACCATCTTCAACAATTTGTCGAACCACCTCCTCAGCCTTAGCTTGCTGATTGTTGTAGGTGAGGATAACGCCCAGGCCGCGGCGCGCGCATTCCCGGGCGGTACTGGCACCGATTCCGCGACTGCCACCAGTGATGACGACGATGTTCATGAGAAGCTCCGAGTAGTTAATTAGAGCCTCTACGATAGCGAAGCACATGGAATTCAGCCTGCCGGTTTACGCCTCAATCCTGCCTATTCCTGCTTTTCGATTGCCAATAAAGTTCAAGATGAGGTTTAATCTCAACATGGAAAATCAGTTGAACGAGCTTCGCGCCCTTACTGCCCTCGCCCAAAACCGCCGCACCGAGACCGGCATACCGCGCGTCGCCATGGTTCAGGGCGTCATCCCCGAGCATCAGTTGGCGGCTGTCTACGACCCCATGGTTAACTTGATTCTCAGAGGTGGCAAGACCCTGACTGTCGGAGGACGCAGCTTGCACTACGACCCAGCAACCTATTTCGTCATGTCCGTGGATTTGCCGGCGGCCGGTGTCGTGCATCCCGCCGACACAGGCGAGCCTTATCTGGCAGTCAGTTTGACCTTGGATGCCAACATTATCTCGAATTTGCTCGAAAACCTGCCCAATACTGCCCAACGCTTGAATAAGGCAGCTGGATTCTCGGTGGCAGCGGTGACGCCCGAGCTGCTGGATGCCTGGGTCAGGATGCTCCGTCTCATGCGCCATCCGGCCGACATACCTGCGTTGGCGCCAGTGTACGAGCGTGAAATTCTTTATCGGGTATTACAGGGCCCCATGGGATGGATGCTGCGCGATATTGCGTTGCCGGACACGGCCCTGGCCAAGGTCAACCTGAGCATTCAGCAGATTCGCCGCCAGTATGCGGAGCCGTTGCGCGTGGAACAACTGGCCAACAGTGCTGCCATGAGCGCCTCCGCGTTCCATCGGCATTTCAAAGCTGTGACGGCGTTAAGTCCGTTGCAATATCAAAAGAAAGTTCGCTTGCTCCAAGCACGGACCTTGCTCGTGTCGGCGGGCTACAGTGTCACTGCCGCTGCGTATGAGGTCGGCTACCAGAGTTCAACGCAGTTCAGCAGGGAGTATTCGCGCGAATTTGGTCGACCGCCTGGGCTGGATGCCACAAGAATCACAAATGAAATGAGGTCGTAGCTGTCGATGTTACGGATGGCAGCTTCTGGCCGAGAACGGACTATTCCGACTTCATGAAAGCAAGGCGTTTTTCCACACAGCGTCAAACTCTTCCTGTTGTATCGGAGAGGCTTCAAACTGTCCATCCTGATTGATATCCAAGATAAGCGGGATGGTTCTTCACTGAGCCTGGTATTCCCTGTTGACCTAGAACCATCGGAAAAATCATGATGGCCGTTGCGATAGACTTTACCTTGCGGAGTTCATTGCGCTTTTCATCGAGCTCGCTGTATAGCATCACAGGCTCCGATTCGAAATCGTGTCGCCAGTCACCTTTATGTACTGTTCCAACAAAGCCCCCCTGAATATTGGCATAGCCGGTTTGACGTAAGCGTCCGCGCTTGGCCGAGGCCGGAAGCTGACATGATGACTGTTATTCAAGGCCAATTGTCTGCGGTAGCTCTCGAACAAAATCCGAACGTTCGCCATAACTAGGTGCGAGGTCTCGGATTTGATTAGCCAGGTTTAGCTGTATTGGTCCTGGCGCTCGTTGTAGTTGAGCTGCAAGCGCTTCCATCTGAGAAACCGCCACATCTTCATTCATATGCGAATCGTCCGTAAACTCAAGGAAGATAAACATATCGATTATTGACCGCAATATATGTTCGTCGAGCATCTGGTTCTGAGAAATTGTTCGTATATGGTAGGCAGCGGACAGCAATTGTATGGTCCGCTACTGGCCGGCACCTGACAGCTATCGATGGCATGCAGCTTCGAGGTTGCATAATAAGTCCCCGGGAGAAACATCGTATCCGGTTGCTCGTTCGCCTGACCAGTTCAAGCCTGCCAATAGACCATCGCTCTCCAAACCAGGAATCCAGCGAGCGCAAAACTCCTCCAGACTGATTGCAACGGCCTTAAAACCACCATATGCCGAGACGTTCTTCACGACTAAAGTCGCTCTGGATTCAGACGACCAAAACGGCATTGCCCGGCCGCTGCTGGTTGATTTTGGCGCAGGAAAACCTGCAGCGTCTCTTATTGTCCAAATTACCTTCGACGCCGCGACCTCGGAATAGAACGCTGTTGCGTGAGCTGATGAAAACCCCATTTTTTACATTTTCGTCAATAATTGAACGGCCGTTCTTGGCCGGAAGCTGACCTTAATCTTTCCCGAATCCTGAACGGACGTTTCTCCAGATGAGCGCTGAAAATCGAAAATGATTGCAAAAATTGCTTTAACTGAAGCCTCAATTTTGCAGCCGCTTCTCTATTGCTTTGACTCTTGCTGCTCTTCTCGCTTCAGCGCCCGAACTTCCTTGAACAAC
>NZ_JAQQFR010000010.1:0-256911 GCF_046025915.1 Herbaspirillum rhizosphaerae
TATGCGGCCTTTTTTTATGCACTGCGGCATGTTCTGGAACGTACAATGGAATCTCATCCTCGTCTTTGAAGCCTGCGCCAATGTCTGCCTCAGCTACAGCCTCAACCTCCACCTCTGCCTTGCCATCCAATTCAGCCCCGGTTCTGATCATCCACACGGGTGACCCCAACGACGATCTCAAGCAGTCCTACGGTAGCTATGCGGCGCAATTGCAGCATGCAGCGGGCTTGGCGGATCATGAAACCGAGATTGTGTCGGTGTTTCAGGGGCAGTATCTGCGGGAGCCTGACCAGTATCGCGCGGTGTTGATTACCGGGTCGCCGACCATGGTGACGGATCTGGTGGAGTGGAGCGAGCGCACCGCGGAGTGGTTGCGCCGTGCGGCACAACGGCAATTGCCCATGTTCGGCGTGTGCTATGGACATCAGCTGTTATCGCATGCCTTCGGCGGCAAGGTGGGCTTCAACCCGGCCGGACGCGTGGCGGGAACCATGACTGTCAACATGCACCCGGTTGCAGCGGATGAACATTTGCTGCATGAGGCGCCGGCGAGTTTTCCCGCGCACATGCTGCATTCCCAAGTCGTGCTGAAGCCGCCTCCGGGCGCCACGATTCTTGCCAGTTCGCCGATGGATCCGCACCATATGCTGCGTCTGGCGCCGAATATCTTTTCAGCGCAATTCCATCCTGAATTCAGTAGCGATTTCGTCAAGGCGCATCTGGCCTGGTATCGCGAGATCTACAGCAAGTGCGGCATCGACACTGATGTCATGGCCGAGCAGGTCAGCGACACGCCGCAGTCAGCGGCAATCTTGCGCCGCTTCCTGCATTTGCACGCCTGACATCGCTATTTCAGCAGCGGCTTGAGATAGGGCCAGACGTTGTCCAGCAGCGTGGCTTGGGCTTGTTCGTTAGGATGCATGCGATCCGCCTGAAACAGCGCCGGCTTGTCGGCGATATCCTTCATGAAGAACGGCACCAGCGCGGTCTTGTTCTGTTTGGCCGCAGCAGGGAACAATTGCGCGAATTTGCCCGCATAGTCCGCACCGTAATTCGGCGGAATCTGCATGCCGACCACCAATACTTTGGCCTTGGCCTGACGCGACATATCGATAATTGCCTGCAGATTGCTTTGCGTTGCGCTCAGTTGCAAGCCGCGCAGCGCATCGTTGGCGCCGAGTTCGACGATCACGATATCGGGTGTGTGTTTGCTTAGCAGAGCGGGCAGGCGGGTTTTGCCGCCGATGGTGGTTTCGCCACTGATGCTGGCGTTGACGATGGAGGCACCGATCTTTTCCTGTTGCAGGCGTTTATCCAGCAAGGCCACCCAGCCGCTTCCACGTGTGAGACCGTATTCAGCTGACAGGCTGTCGCCGAGCACAAGCAGGGTTTTTGGTGCAGAATAGGCGCTCGCCGCCAGCATCAGCAAGGGTATCGCCAGCAACGCAGTGAACAGACGACGCCATGACTTGCTTTGTATCGCCGTATTCGCCGTATTGCGGTTGCCGGTGTACTTCCTCAGCCACTGACCCATCCACTTGACGCCATCGTATTGCATGCCTGATTCCTCTGAATTTTCTGCTACCGGCGCTGCTGGTCCTACCACCACCGCCATCGAAGTTGTCCAACTATCCAAACGCGTCGCCGATGCAGCAGCTCCGGCGACTGCCGTGAGCAAAGCCGGTGAGCTGGCGATTTTGCGTGCCGTCAATTTTAACGTGCAGGCGGGAACGACGCTGGCCATTGTCGGTGCCTCCGGTTCCGGCAAGTCGACTTTGCTCGGTTTGCTGGCCGGATTGGACACGCCATCGGACGGCACCGTCAAGATCGACGGCGTCGATATCTTTGCTCTCGACGAAGACGGTCGCGCTGCGCTGCGCAAGCATAAACTCGGCTTTGTCTTCCAGTCTTTCCAGTTGCTGGGGCATCTGAATGCGGTAGAGAACGTCATGCTGCCGCTCGAATTGCGCGGTGACGCGCAGGCGCGTACGAAGGCCGAAAGCATGCTGGCGCGCGTTGGCCTTGCCAGTCGCCTCAAGCACTATCCCAAATATCTGTCCGGCGGCGAACAGCAACGCGTGGCGTTGGCGCGCGCTTTCGTCACCCAGCCACCATTGTTGCTGGCCGATGAGCCTACCGGCAGTCTCGATGCGACGACCGGTGAAGCGGTGATCCAGTTGATGTTTGAATTGAATCAGGAGCATGGTTCCACGCTGGTGCTGGTCACACATGACCCCTCCATCGCGGCGCGTTGCGCCCGTACGATCACGATCGCTGCGGGGCGTCTCGTTTAAATTCGTTTGAGGTATTTCAGGCCGGCTTCTGTATCGCCTTGCGCAGAGGATGCGTGCGGCGGTGTTCAACCCAGGCAATACCCATCCCGCTGGCACAGATGATCGCAACCCCAAGAATGGTGACAGCATCCGGAAACTGGCCGAACACCAGCCAGCCCATGGTGGTTGCCGAGATGATCTGAGTATAAGCGAAGGGCGTCAGCACGGAAGCTTCGGCATGTTTGTAGGCCGTGTTCATGAATAAATGGCCGATGGTGCTGGTGATGCCGGTAGATGCCAGAATCAGCCACTCGGTCGTGTCCGGCGTATGCGGTGACCAGAAAAACGGCACCATCAGCGTGCTCAGCACCATTCCTATCAATCCACCATAAAACAGAGTCACCATCGGATCATCCGCGCGGTTGGCTTTGCGATTGAGGATGGACACGGCGGCATAGGTCGCTGCCGACAACAGGCCCAGCACCACACCGTGCGCAGGGATGTCGCCACCGGGGCGGATCACGATCAGCATGCCTGTAAATCCGACCCCCACTGCGATCCAGCGCGAGATGTAGGTGGCTTCACCAAGAAGCCAGGGCGATACGGCGAGCACGATCAAGGGCGCGCAGAAATTCATCGCCGTCCCTTCGGCCAGCGGGACAATTTTCAATACCGAGAAAAACATCAGCGTCGACAGCAGCAGCGCCACGGCGCGGATGAACTGCAGGCGTGGATTGTTCGAGTGCAAGATGCTGCGGCCGTGACGACGTTTGTAAAGCGGCATCAGCGTCGCCGCCATGAAAATCGTATTGATGGTGTAGCGCATCCACGCAATCATCACCACGTGGTAACCGGCCATGCCGAGCAGCTTGCCCGCCGTGTCCAGCAAGGACAGTGTCCACAAACCAGAAATCAGAAAAAAAATGCCCAGCCAGAGTTGCGGATGTGTGGCGATGTTAGCGGGCATGGTCTCGGATGATTTGATTGAGAAGGGTGCGGATGGCAGGAATGACTTCGCTGGCGGTCAGACCGACCGGACCCACGCCGAGGTCCACCAGTTGATCGGCGGCCCTGCCGTGCATCCAGACTGCTGCCAGCGCTGCCTGTGTGGCAGGCCAGCCTTGCGCCAGCAATGCGCCGCACAGACCAGACAGGACGTCGCCGGTGCCGGCAGTGGAAAGCGCTGGATTACCGGTGGTGTTGATGACGATCTCTCCGTCCGGAAAAGCGATGACGGTACCCGCACCCTTCAGGATGGCGATACTTTTGAAATGTCGCGCCAGCAGTCGCGCAGCCTGCGGCCGGTCATGCTGAATCTCGGCGGTGGTGGCGTCGAGCAGCCGGGCAGCTTCCAATGGATGCGGCGTAATGATGCTGGTGTGCTGGGCACGGTCTTGCAGCTTGTGTTGCAAGCCGGGTTCAGCAGCAATCATATTAAGCGCGTCGGCATCAATCACGATGCGGCCTTGTGCATCCAAGGCGCGAGATAACACATCATGTGCGTGGCGCGAGGTGCCGAGGCCGGGGCCGACCACAATCGTGGCGGTGCTGAATTCGACGCGATCCGCCTGGCGCATCATCAGTTCGGGATGCACGCTATCGTATGCCGGGGCATCGTCGACAAAAGCGATAAACACGCGGCCGCTGCCGGCGTGGGCCGCCATACGTGCCGCCAGCACAGGCGCGCCGCCCATGCCGTGGGCACCGCCGACCACGATGACGTCGCCATAACTGCCCTTGTGGGTGTTGCCGGCCCGTGGCTTCAATGCGGAGCTGAATAGCGACAGCTCGTTGAGGCGGGCGTGCGGTGTTACAAAGCAGCTCTCTTCGATGTCGAGGGACTCCAGCAGGATGTCGCCGCTGAAGTCTTCGCCATCGCAGGTGTGCATGCCGGGCTTGTCGCCGATAAAGCTCAACGTATGCGTGGCGCGCACGGCAACGCAGCCGGCGCCGCCGATCACGCTGCCGGTATCGGCGTTCATGCCGCTGGCGATATCGATGGCCAACACCGGGCAGCGCAACGTATTGATGTAATCGACACAAGCTCGCAGTTTGCCCACGATAGGACGGGTCTGGCCGATGCCGAACAAGCCATCGACAACCAGCGTCCAGCGCTGCGAGGCCAGATGGCCGGGATCGGCGACGTCGAGAAACTCCACTTCAGACTCGCGTGCTCGTTGCAGTGCGTGGCGCGCGTCGTCAGGCTGTTTAGCTTCATCAGCGTGCAAGGCGACGGCGACATGCAGATCGAATTGGGAGAGGTAATGGGCCGCTTCCAGCGCATCGCCGCCGTTGTTGCCGGGACCGGCCAGGATCAGGACATGTATTTCGTCTTCGCCTGCTACCAGACTTAGCGCAAGCCGGGCACAGGCTTCGCCGGCACGTTGCATCAGGGTGTAGGAGGGCAGCCCAGCCTTGGCGGCATGTTCGATCTGGCGGATTTCAGCAATCGAATAAAGCGCACTCATGGTCAATGCGGCCCGGTAAGGTCAAAAGAATGGAACGAAGGGGGTGAAACGATGGTGCTGCCGTATTTATTCTAAGTCAATTGAAAAAAATCCGCAGACATGAAAAGAGACGGCTGCCAGTGTAAAAACTGAAGCCGTCTGCCGATCTTCCGATCAGGCAGCGTCTCTATTGACAATCAAGAGGCCAAGGCCGACAGCAACAAGCCATCGCTGTCGATCTCCGTTTCACGTCCCTCCATGGCATCGGCCAGCAGTTTGGCAGAACCGACCGCGGCTGCCCAGCCGTGTACGCCGTGTCCGGTGTTGACGAAGATGTTGCCGTGCGTTGTGGCGCCCGTCAGCGGCATGCCATTGGGTTGCAAGGCAAACGTGCTGCTCCAGAAACTGGCGGTATTGAAGTTGGCGGCGTTTGGATAATAATCGTTGGCGACTTTGAGCAAGCTGCTGATGGCTTTGACGTGCGGCTGGTCGGTCTTCGGCAAGAAGCCGAGCAGGCCTGACACGCGGATGCGGTTGCCCACGCGTGCAATGGCGACCTTGTAGGTTTCATCGAACAAGGCTGTGTTGGGCGCTTCGTCGAGATTCTTGACGGCAGCCATGGCGTTGTAGCTTTGAATCGGACACAGCGGCAGCGACATGCCCAGCGGTTTGAGCAATTGCATGTTCTGCATGCCGGCTGCCAGAACGACGCCATCAACCGTCAGCGTGCTATCGGCAACATCAATCGAGACACGGCCGCCGAATTCGGGACGGATTGCTTTGACGGATTGCGAAAAGTGAAACTGCACGCCAAGGGACTGGGCGATGGCGCGCAATTGCTTGACGAACAGGACACAATTGCCGGCGCCGTCTTTGGGGTAATACATCGCACCGGCGACTGGTGTCGCCGACTGGAATGCCGGTTCCACTTGCTGGATGGCTTCCAATCCTTTGATGCTGTGCCGTGTCAGTTCGAATTGTTTGAGGCTGTCCTGGATGCTGGCGCAACGATCTGCATCGGCTTGCTGGCGAAACAGATGCAGCAAGCCCTGGCTGTTTTCCTGATCCAGCCCGTATTGATCCTGAAGATGCTGGGTCAGCATCTGACCATACGCAGACAGACGCGTCAGACGTTGTTTGTTGAGCGAGAAATAGTCCTGATATTCGCGGCGCGACTTGCGCACCCAGCGCCATCGCGCAGGATTGAAGCCGGATTTGACCAGAATCGGTGGGTCGTTTTTGAACAGGTTGGACAAGGCGGTTCTCGTGATGCCCGGCAATACCAGCGGTTGCACCGCGCACGGCGCCAACAGGCCGGAATTGCCGAAAGTCGCTTCTTCGGCGACATTGGCGCGCCGCTCCAGCACGGCGACTTCAAAGCCGGCGCACGCCAGGAAATAAGCAGTGCTTACTCCCGACAGGCCGCCGCCGATAATGGCAATCTGTTTCAGTGTTTTATTTTGCGTCACTATTTATCGTCACTAATTCTATGAAACCGAAAAGGTCGCTTCCCCATGCAGACCCGTATTGGCGGCACTGTGGATGTCTGCCAGCGTTATCTCTGGCTGTTTGCCTCGGTAATGCGGCCTGAATGATACCAAATCGGCATACCCGCAGCGCGCTCAGTGGTTTTTTTTGTGAACGATGCATGGTAACGACGTTGATCGAGCCAGTGAATTGCCGAGTAGGCAATGAATCGTGTCGTAGTTTTTTGATTGTTATCAACAAAGAGGTGGATTTCAGCAAGCAGCAGGAACTTGAAAATCGCAAATTCCTCTCAAGAAGGCCTGTTATTCCACGGGGGAATTGGCTACAGTGCGGTGTGTCGCAATAACCGAACTTTTTGTTCCAGTTCGCTCCATGGCGGAACCGGCGTTCTACATCAATTCTTATAAAGGTGAACTTATGACAATGTCCAAACGTTTTGCTGCATTTTTCTTCGCTCTGTTCATGCTGGCACTGGCCGGTTGCTCATCGACTCCTCAGCAAGCCAGCACCGGGCAGATCATTGACGATTCCGTGATCACAACCAAAGTGAAGGCGGCGATTTTCGAAGAGCCGAATCTGAAGACGCTGCAAATCAGCGTGGAAACCTACAAAGGCATCGTGCAACTGAGCGGCTTCGTCAACTCCAGTGCGGTCTCGTTGAGGGCCGCCGAAGTGACGCGCAAGGTAGAAGGCGTCAAGGGTGTCAAGAACAGTCTTGTTGTGAAGTAAGTCTTCACATTGCAGCATCATCGGCCCGGATCGACCAACAGTTGATCCGGGCCGATCTTATTTCAGCCTGCCACTTTTCGACCTGACATTTTCATTTTCCAGCGCATCAAAGCGGGTGCGCAGAAAAACCAGCAAAGCACGTACCGTCGGCGATGCGCTATTGCGATGCGGATAAACAGCATTAAGCGGAATCTCTTCGCGGCAATAGTCATCCAGCACGGTCGCCAGCCGTCCGGCGCGGACATCCTCGCGCACATCAATCCACGATTTGTAGGCAATACCGGCACCGGCCACCGCCCATTGGCGCGCGATGGAGGCATCGTCGGTCATGCGATCACCTTGCACCTTGATATCGATGTGCTGTTTGCCGTTCTGAAAACGCCATTGATTGAACAGACCTTGCTTCAGGTAAAACAGCAGACAGTTGTGATCGTGCAAATCTTCCGGCTTGGAAGGTATGCCACGCCGGTCAAGGTAGTCAGGAGACGCAACAAGGACACGTCGACCGACGGCCAACTGTTGCGAGACCAATGTTGAATCGCTGAGCTTGCCCGAACGGATTGCGACATCCACTGCGTCGCGGAACAGATCCGCCACGCGATCCGAAAACTGCATCGTGAACTTGACGTCGGGATGCGCCGTCTGAAAGTCATTGAGCCAGGGAAGCAGGACATTACGCCCGATGTCTGATGGCATCGACAAGCGGATATGGCCCTGAATGGCGTCTTTGCTGCTGCTGAGCAGGGATTCGCCTTCCTGCAGCAGCGCCAGCGCATCGCGGCAATACTCCAGAAAAATCTCTCCCTCAGGCGTGAGCCGCATGCTGCGCGTGGAACGGGCGAACAGCCGGGTATTGAGCCGTTGCTCGACGCGTTTCAGGCTGGCGCTGGCAGTCGCCGGAAGGATGCCAAGAATGCGCGCCGCCTGCGACAGGCTGCCGGTATCGGCGGTGTGGATCAGCAGTTGCAGGTCGGTGATGGCGTACATGGCGGATGTGAAAAGCTTATTTTCAAATTTAATTTGTAAGTAATTCAATTTTAAGTCTATTTATCTGTTTTTGCGTGGCGGTGATAATGGCTCATCTCCCGGATAGTCCGGGTGCCGGAACTGAATCAAAGCTCATAGGAGAAAGACCATGAAAGCTGTAGCCATAAAGCGTTACCTGCCCATCGATAACCCAGAATCCCTGTTGGACGTGGAATTGCCGCGTCCAACCCCACAAGGCCGCGACTTGCTGGTGGCCGTCAAAGCGATCGCGGTGAACCCTGTCGACACCAAGGTGCGCGCGCCCAAAGATAAGGTCGAAGACACGCCGCGCGTGCTCGGCTGGGATGCTGCCGGCATCGTGGAGGCAGTCGGCTCAGAGGTGGCCGGATTCAAGGTCGGCGACAAAGTGTTCTATGCGGGGGATATCACCCGTCCGGGCAGCAACAGCGAATTTCAGTTGATCGACGAGCGCATCGTCGGCCATGCGCCGGCATCGCTGGCGATGGAAGAGGCTGCGGCCTTGCCGCTGACCGCGATCACTGCGTGGGAGGCCTTATTCGAACGCCTGCGGGTGCCGCGCAAAGCCGCTGCCGGCAAGGCGTCCAGCATTCTGATCATCGGCGGCGCCGGTGGTGTGGGTTCGATCGCAATCCAATTGGCAGCCAAGGTGGTCGGCTTGAACGTGATCGCCACTGCTTCGCGTCCGGAATCCGAAAAATGGGTGCGCGAGCTGGGGGCGCAGCAGGTCATCAACCACTTCGGCGATATGTCGGCGCAGTTGAAGGCTTTGGGCATCGAGAATGTGGAGCACGTGCTGATCCTCAATGACACCGACAAGCATTTCCCGGCGGCGGCGCAGATCGTCGCACCGCAAGGCACGATTGCCACGATTGTCGAAAACAGTGGTCCTCTCGATGTTTCCCTGCTGAAAGCCAAGAGTGCCGGTTTTGTGTGGGAATTCATGTTCACCCGTTCGATGTTCCAGACTCCTGACATGGCGGAGCAGGGCAAACTGCTTGACGAAATCGCCCATCTGATCGACCAGGGTGTTATCAAAACCACGGTCAGCAAGGTGTTGTCACCGATCAATGCAGCCAATCTGCGCCAGGCGCATGCCGATCTGGAAGGCGGGCGGGTCATTGGCAAGATCGTGTTGAAAGATTTCTAAGTTTTTGATGGCGTGATGCTGCCATTCCGGAGCGCTTTACAGCCGGAATGGCGGTTTTCATGGGCTGGATCAGGGTGGGCAAGGTATAATGCTGCTTTTCGTATTTCCCGTCGCAAACGCTGCGCGGCCGGATGTTCATGCATTCAAATACGAACCCGATTCCACCGCCAAATCCTGACTTTCTGCCATGCTGATTCTGCCGGGCTCCAATGCCCTTTCTGCCTTCCGCACTCAACGTCTCTTGTCCCAATTGCAATCTGTCGATGCCGCGATTACCGGCGTGACCGGGCGCTACATCCATTTCATCGACGCTGTCGGTGACGTGTCGCAGGACGACAAGGCGCGCCTCGATGGCTTGCTGACTTACGGCGAACCGTTCTCCGGAGCGGCTGAGGGCGATGAATTCGTCGTTATTCCACGTTTTGGCACGATCTCGCCATGGGCCAGCAAGGCCACCGATATCGCCCATAACTGCGGCATGACGCATATCCATCGCATTGAACGTGGCATCGTGTATCACGTGCAAGTCAAAACCGGTTTGCTCGGCGGCGCAAAGAAGCTGAACGAAGCCAGCCTGATGGCGGTCGCCGCGCTGTTGCACGATCGCATGACTGATATGGTTCTGCGTACCCCGCAGGAAGCGGCTGGGCTGTTCAGCGAGTTGCAAGCCAAACCACTGGAATTCATTGACCTGCTGACAGGCGGCAAAGCAGCACTGGAAAGCGCTAACACCGAACTCGGCCTGGCTCTGTCGGATGATGAGATCGACTATCTGGTCGACGCTTTCACCCGCGCGCAGCGCAATCCGACCGACGTCGAACTGATGATGTTCGCGCAGGCCAACAGCGAACACTGCCGTCACAAGATTTTCAACGCAGACTGGACTATCGACGGCGAGAAGCAAACCAAGTCGCTGTTCGGCATGATCCGCAATACGCACGAGCTGCATCCAGAAGGCACCGTGGTCGCTTACAGCGACAACTCTTCCGTCATCGAAGGCGCCAATATTTCGCGCTTCTATCAGCGCGGTGCGGCCAAGGGCAACGTCTACGAAGCATCGGACGAATTGACCCACATCCTGATGAAGGTCGAGACGCACAATCACCCGACCGCAATCTCGCCGTTTCCAGGTGCCTCGACTGGCGCCGGTGGTGAGATTCGCGATGAAGGCGCAACCGGCCGTGGCGCCAAGCCCAAGGCTGGCCTGACCGGCTTTACCGTCTCCAACCTGATGGTCACGCACGCCGTGCAACCATGGGAAAACGCCCGTGACGTAGCGCAAGCGCCAGCGCAGCGCGATGCATTGGCGCAAGCCGGCATCTACGGCAAGCCTGATCGCATCGCTTCGCCGCTGCAAATCATGATCGACGGTCCGCTCGGCGGCGCCGCGTTCAACAACGAATTCGGCCGTCCAAACCTGGGCGGTTATTTCCGCACTTACGAACAAAACGTCGGCGGCAACGTGCAGGGCTATCACAAGCCCATCATGATCGCCGGCGGTATCGGCAGTATCAACGCCAAGCACACCAAGAAAAACGATCTGCCGGTCGGCAGCCTGTTGATTCAATTGGGTGGTCCGGGCATGCGTATCGGCATGGGCGGCAGTGCTGCCTCGTCAATGGCGACCGGTGCTAATACCGCCGATCTGGACTTCGACTCCGTGCAACGCGGTAATCCGGAAATGGAACGTCGCGCGCAAGAAGTCATCAACGCCTGCTGGACCATGGGTGACGACAATCCGATTCTGTCGATCCATGACGTCGGTGCCGGCGGTCTGTCGAACGCCTTCCCGGAAATCACCAACGACGCCAAGCGTGGCGCGATTTTCGACCTGCGCAAGATCCCGCTGGAAGAGAGCGGTCTGGCGCCGAAGGAAATCTGGAGCAATGAATCACAAGAGCGCTATGTCCTGGCGATCGCGCCGGAGCAACTGCCGCTGTTCCGCTACCTGTGCGAACGTGAGCGCTGCCTGTTTGCCGTAGTTGGCACGGCAACCGAAGAGCGCCAGCTGAAGCTGGTCGATCCGGAGCAAAACAACAATCCGGTCGACATGCCGATGGACGTCTTGCTGGGCAAGCCGCCAAAGATGCATCGCGACGTCAAGCACGTTGCCGTCGAATTGCCGCCAGTTGACCTGACCGGTATGGATCTGGTCGAGGTATCGCACCGTGTGCTGCGTCTGCCTACTGTCGCCGACAAGTCTTTCCTGATCACCATCGGTGACCGTAGCGTCGGCGCGATGACCGTGCGTGACCAGATGGTCGGTCCATGGCAGGTGCCTGTCGCTGACTGCGCCGTGACCGCCATGAGCCTGGAAGGCTATCTGGGCGAGGCGATGGCCATGGGCGAGCGTACGCCGCTGGCCGTGATCAATGCCGCAGCCTCAGGTCGCATGGCGGTCGGCGAAGCAATCACCAACATCGCCGCTGCAGCGATTGAAAAAATCTCTGACATCAAGCTGTCGGCCAACTGGATGGCTGCCTGTGGTCAACCCGGTCAGGACGCAGCGCTGTTCGACACCGTCAAGGCCATCGGCATGGAACTGTGCCCGGCACTGGGTGTGTCCATCCCGGTCGGCAAGGACTCGCTGTCGATGCGTACAACGTGGAAAGACGACGGCGATGCCAAATCGGTCATGTCGCCAGTGTCGCTGATCGTTTCCTCATTTGCTCCCGTACAAGACGTGCGCCGCACATTGACTCCACAGATCCGCAAGGATCTGGGCGATACCGTGCTGATTGCCATCGACCTCGGTCGCGGCAAGAACCGCATGGGTGCATCGGCACTGACGCAAGTCATGCAGCAAATCGGCAACGAAACGCCGGACGTTGATAGCGCCGAAGATCTCAAGGGCTTCTTTGCGGCGATCCAGCAACTGAACAAGGAAGGCCAACTGCTGGCTTACCATGACCGTTCGGATGGCGGCTTGTTCGCTACGCTGACGGAAATGGCCTTTGCCGGCCGCAGCGGCTTGTCGATCAACCTCGACATCCTGACGATGGAAGGCGAGCATGCTTCCGACTGGGGTGATTCCAAGAACTGGGCATCGCAAGTCGGTGAGCGCCGCAACGAGATGACGCTGCGCGCGCTGTTCAATGAAGAACTCGGCGCAGTGATTCAAGTGCGCGCCGATCAAAAGTCCGAAGTCATGAATGTGTTGCGTACCTACAATCTGGGTGCCTGCAGCCACATCATCGGCAAGCCGAACAATCGCGACGTGATCGAATTCATGCGCGACGCCAAGAACATCTACAGCCAGCCACGCAGCGAGTTGCATCGCCTGTGGAGCGAGACCAGCTGGCGCATCGCGCGTCTGCGCGACAACCCGGCCTGCGCCGATGCCGAATACGAACGTCTGCTCGACGTCGCCGATCCCGGCATGACGCCGAAGCTGACCTTCGATCCGCAAGAAGACATCGCTGCACCGTTCATCAACACCGGTGCGCGTCCGCGTGTGGCGATCCTGCGTGAGCAGGGCGTCAATTCGCATATCGAAACCGCCTATGTCATGCACAAGTCCGGCTTCGAGTCGGTCGACGTACACATGAGCGACCTGATTGCCGGTCGCGCCAAGCTGGGTGACTTCACCGGTCTGATCGCCGTTGGTGGTTTTTCCTACGGCGACGTGCTGGGTGCTGGCGAGGGCTGGGCCAAGACGATTCTGTTCAATGCGCAACTGGCTGAGCAGTTCTCGCAGTTCTTCCAGCGTCAGGACACGTTCTCGCTGGGTATCTGCAACGGCTGCCAGATGATGAGCAACCTGAAGTCCATCATTCCGGGTGCGGAAGCCTGGCCGAAGTTCACACGCAACAAGTCGGAGCAATTCGAAGCGCGTTTCGCCATGGTCGAAGTGCAGGATTCTCCATCGATCTTCTTGCAAGGCATGGCCGGCACGCAAACACCGATCGCTGTCGCGCACGGTGAAGGCTTCGCCGACTTCTCGTTGACCGGCGACGTCAACAAGGCCTTGGTGGCAATGCGTTTCATCGACAACAAGGGCGAGGTCACAGAATCCTATCCGTACAATCCAAACGGCTCGCCGCAAGGGATCACGTCGGTGACGACGCCGGACGGCCGCTTCAATGTGCTGATGCCGCATGCCGAGCGCGTGTTCCGTACCGTGACGCAATCGTGGCATCCGGACGCTTGGGGTGAGGATTCGCCTTGGACGCGTATGTTCCGCAATGCACGTAAGTGGGTGGGATAGCCAGGCTGATTTATCTCCCGTCTGGTAACGAAAAAGGCACTCTTTGAGTGTAATGCCGTTCAGTTAAGCTCAATCAGGTTCAGTTTTTGAAGCTAAAAGAGCCGTAAAACCAAGAAAAACGCCGCTTCGAATTACTTCGCAGCGGCGTTTTTTGTCTTAACTGAACGGCATTACTCTTCTGAGTGCCTTTTTTTATTGCGCCAGTTTGATGATTGCTGATTCTGAGATTAACTGATCGGCAACGCCCGATTGCCGCGAACTCGACGCGTCAAAATCCACAGTCCATGAACCAAGGTGAATAGAATGCCCGCAATCATGAGCCAGACGCCGAGCGAAAATTCAGGAGGCATCTCAGCCGAGGTTGTATTGGTTAATTTGTCGCTGTAGAGCGCGATTGCCAGTCCTATCCAGATCAACGCTGAATACATGGCCCACAGCCATATCTTGGTTTTGCTGCGAAAGGTTTGCCAGGTGGCGAAAACACTCGAAAAGAGGAGCAGGCACAAGCAGGCGCCAATGCTGAACAGTTCGGTTGGAGGCAACTTGCTAAGAGTCATGAGGCATACCGGAAGTCATAAGGAAGAGTTGAGACTCCGGAAAGTGCATGCGGTTTCTCCGCTGTTACAAACGGAAGCAAAGCAGAAAAGGTTTCGAGATTTGTCTGAAAAACCTGAGGTTCTTCGGTTCTTTCTCCGATAGCGCTTGCTAAAAGAAAAAACGCAGACCCTTTCAGGAATCTGCGTTTTTAAGTCGCCCACCGCGATGGATTGCGATGAACGGGTTTAGCGAAATTGAGCTGAATGGCAGGTTTAGAAAATGTGACGAATACCAACCGACAGGCCGGTCACATTGCTCTTTCCGGCCAGTTCAACTTGTGCTGCGTCTTTGGCCTTGTTGTAGTCGACAGTCGTATAGACCTGTGTGCGCTTGGACAATGCGTACTCAGCAACGCCAACCAGTGCGTAGCGCTTACCGCTATCGCCGGCAACGCTGACGTTCTTGCTCTTGTCATAGTATGCGGCGCCGGTCAGTGCCCATGCAGGAGTCAACTGATAGGTCGTACCGAAGAAGTAACCGTCGTCCTTGCGTTCCAGGCCAACCACGCCACCGTTCTTGCTGGCAACGCTGTTTTCGAGAGCAAAGTAAGCGGAGGTCGTGCCTGTGCTGTCCTTGATCTTGTAATAACCGCCGTACAGCTTGGCGGCGCCAATCACATAGGAAACGCTCAGGTTGTAGGCCTTGTCCTTGTTGGCGTTGGTTGTCGCGTCAACAGTTTGTTGATAGCCACCGCCGAAAGACAGGTTGCCAGTAGTGTATTGCAGCGAAGAGCTGACCTGGCTGCCCTTGCGCACGGAGCCTGCTTGCTCACCCATGGCCCAGCTCAGACCCGCCGACAAGCCACCGAAGGTACCGTAGTACTTAATCATGTTCGAGTTACGAACCAATGTTGCACCGGCTGGCAACCAGGAGTTGGCAGCGTAGTTACCGACTGTCAACGGATCGAAATGATCGGCCATCAGATCGAACAAAGGGGTTTGCTGGCGACCCAGGCTAATCTGGCCGTAGCTATTGCTCAGGCCAACCCACGATTGACGGCTGAACAGCACGCCAGGCTGGGACATGCCACCGGTGTCCGAATTGAAGCCGTTTTCCAGACGGAAGTTGGCCTTCAGGCCGCCGCCCAGATCTTCTGTGCCCTTGAAGCCGATACGGCTGTTCGAGATCGCGCCGTTGTCCATCTTGACGTTGCTGTTGCCTGCAGCGTTATCGCTGCTGACATAGCGGATGCTGGTGTCGACGATACCGTAGACGGTGACGCTGGACTGAGCAAAGGCGCTGCTGCTGGCAAGGCCGGCGATGACGAGTGCCAAAGAAGTTTTTTTCATGCATTTCTCCAGAAACTTGCTGTTTTTTATGGTCCGTACAAAGACATGATCGCTATTGTGCAGCGCCTGTTTTTGCACCTTCATCGCCGCATGTGCTTTTGTATTTTTCGCTTGAATGCGGCGTTACCCGTATCGGGTAGGCGAGAGAATATCAGGAGATTTTTAGGGTGAAAAACGAATTAACTGACGAGTGTGCTATTTGTAGTTTTTCGGTAAAAGCGTAAATTATTTCGTCATTAATATTGACCTGGATGCGTGTTTCGCGCATGCGGGCGTAATTTTTTTATATTTTTACGCATCGATTATCTATTTTTGTACAAAACAAAAAAACAATCGTTTAAATTAAAAAAACGCCCAAAACCGAGGTCGGTGATGGGCGTTTTCTTTACTGACGAAACGCTAAAATCGCATTCCGCCGAGTAGCTTGGATAGTGCGGTTGTACTACCAGCTTGCTGAATTACTGAACCTTGGCTTTCTTGCGCAGTTCTTCCTGATACGCTTGCAGCTTCTTCTGTTGCAGCGCTTCAGCGATTTGCGGTTTCACTTCTTCCAGAGTCGGCACCTTGGCTGGACGTGTGTCTTCCAGCTTGATCACGTGGTAGCCGAATTGGGTCTTCACTGGTGTTTCAGTGATTTCACCCTTCTTCAGTGCAACCATGGCGTCGGAGAATGGCTTCACGAACGAAGCTGGTGTTGCCCAGTCCAGATCGCCACCGTTGGCTGCGGAACCAGTGTCCTTCGATTGCTTTGCCAGGTCTTCAAACTTGGTGCCGGCCTTCAGCTTGGCGATGATCGCCTTTGCGTCTTCTTCCTTGTCGACCAGGATATGGCGAGCGTGGTATTCCTTGTCGCCGGCTTGTGCCTTGAATTTGTCGTATTCAGCCTTGATGTCAGCGTCAGCAACCGGATGCTTCTTCAGGTAGTCGCCGATCAGTGCGCGGATGACGATGCCTTGACGAGCCAGTTCCAGTTGGTTCTTGACGTCAGGGTTGTTGCTCAGACCTTGCTTGTCGGCCTCTTGCATCAGGATTTCACGATTGATCAGCTCTTCCTTCACGGCGCCGCGCAGTTGCGGGCTGTCAGGCTGACCTTGTGCTGTCATTTGCTTGACCATTGCATCGGCGCGCGAGGATGGAATCGACTTGCCGTTAACCACGGCCAGATTTTGCGCCATGACTGGCAAAGCAGCAGTTGCAAACAGCAGTACCAGCAAACGAGCAGGTTTGAATGTCATTATTGAATCCTAAAAATGGAGGTAATAAATCGGGAAAATAAACAGAAATGAGAGATATAGAGGGGGGATAGTCTTGTTAGTTCGCTATTTCAGATGGTGCGATGGCGATGATCGCCAATGCGTGTATATCCTTGTGCATCATATCAGCCAGACAATCATACACCAGCCGATGGCGAATTAATCGATTTTTGCCCTCAAAAACGCTCGAAATCAGGCGCACCCGGTAGTGTCCGCCGCCTGATGCCGCGCCTGCATGGCCTGCATGCAAGGCCGACTCGTCCTCAACCAGACACTCGCTCGGGGAGAAAGTTGCGAGCAGGCGTTCGCGGATCAAGTCCTGACGTTCGCTCATTCCGCGTCTTTCATGTATTTAGACAGGAACAGGCTCTGCGCGATAATAAAGGCGAACATCAGTCCCATGGTGCCGAACATCTTGAAATTGACCCAGGTATCGATGGCGTAATTGAAAGCCACATAGAGATTGAGCAAGCCCATCACCACGAAGAAAATCGACCAGGCCAGATTCAGCTTGCCCCAGATCGGTTCAGGTAGCGAAACTTGTTTTTCCATCATTACGCGCACCAGGTTTTTCTTTACAAAAACCTGACTGATGATCAAGGCGGCGGCGAAGCACCAGTACAGAATGGTCGGCTTCCACTTGATGAAGGTATCGTCGCGGAAGTAGATCGTCGCGCCGCCAAATACCACGATGATTGCCAGCGACACCCACAGCATGCCGTCGACTTTCTTGCGGCGCGCCAGCAGATAGCCGATCTGCGCGAGCGAGGCGACGATGGCAACGGCCGTTGCTAGCAGGATAGGCGCCAGCGTCGGTGTCACGGCACCGCCGGACATGAAGCCCGACAGATACTGCGATACCAGACCCTGGGCGGCATCGGTATGACCTTCGCCCCATTTGAAAACGCCAAAAAAGAGGAGGACGGGAAAGAGGTCGAACAAAAACTTCATCGGTTAAGTCTTTTTAAAATTTTAAAAGATTGCGGACATTGTCAGGACAACTATTGTTCGGACAACATCGCGCAGACAATCAGGTTATCAGGTCGCCGGATCAAACCGCAACGAGGCGGAATTGATGCAGTATCGCAAGCCCGTCGGCGGCGGACCATCGGGGAACACGTGCCCCAGATGCGCATCGCAGACGTTGCAGACGATTTCGGTACGAATCATGCCATAACTTTTGTCCACGATCTCGCGGACATTCGCCGGATCAAGTGCTTTGAAATAGCTGGGCCAGCCGCAGCCGGAGTCAAATTTCGTGTCCGATGCAAACAGCGGGGTGTTGCAGCACACGCAGGTGTAGATGCCAGCTTCGTGATGATCCCAGAATTTACCCGTAAAGGCACGCTCGGTAGCCGCATGGCGGGTCACCTGATATTCCATCGCATCCAGTTGGGCACGCCATTCGGCGTCGGTTTTTTGGACTTTGGAAGTCATGCTGATGCTCCGTGGTAAGAGTGGAAAATAGAATGTAAAAAATCGTTTGATACAGACCGGCCGCACAGATTAGTCGTTCAGAGGCGCCCGATCTTACGTGTTGCGCTTATGAGGAGCAGCTCACCTCAAGATGGCTGGCCCAGTCTGGCGGCAGGTCGGCGTATTTATCGTGCTCCGGCTGCTCGTCAAAAGGCCTGCGCAAGATTTCTTGCAGTTTGGCGACTTCAGAGAAGTCCTTGTTCTGCGCCTTGTCGATAGCGACTTGCGCCAGATAATTCCGTAGCACGTATTTGGGGTTGCTTGCGTCCATTGCAAGTTTCCTCGGTGCATCCTGGCTGCTTTCCTGCCGCAGGCGGGCCCGGTATTGTTCGGCCCAGGCGTCGAAAGCAGGCCGTTCGATAAACAGATCGCGCAATGGCTCATCGCCGGCTTTACTGTCGGCTTGCAGATCGCTGAGACGGCGGAAGAACAGTGTGAAATCGACATGGCCGGCTTGCAGGATGGCAAACATGGATTCGAACAGTTTATCGTCGTCCGGCTGATGTGTCGTCAGTCCCAGTTTGGCATGCAGCAAGGCATCGTTTCTGGCGGCGAATTGCGCTTCGTATTGCGACAACGCGACTTCGGTATCTTCCACGCTGCCGATCAGCGGCAATAAGGCCTGTCCCAGCGCAAAGCAATTCCACTGTCCGATGCGCGGCTGCATTTGGTACGAATAGCGACCTTGCTGGTCGGTATGGTTGCAGATGTGGCGCGCGTCGAAGGCTTCCATGAAGCCGAACGGGCCGTAGTCCAGCGTTAGCCCGAGGATGGACATGTTGTCGGTATTCATCACGCCATGCATGAAGCCAACGGCTTGCCATTGCGCCATCAGGTGAGCGGTGCGGCGGGTGACTTCGGCCAGCAGTTCGCGATAAGGATTTTCGGCGCCGAGAAATTCAGGGTAAAAATTGGCGATGACCTTGTCCGCCAGCAGTTTCAGTTCATCGTGGCGCTTGTTGTAATACCAATGCTCAAAGGAACCGAAGCGGATGAAGCTGGGCGACATGCGCGTCACGACCGCTGTGGTTTCCATGGTCTCGCGGCGGACTTGCTGATCCGACCCCGTCACGGCGAGTGCGCGTGTGGTCGGGATGCCCAGAGCAGCCATCGCTTCGGAGCACAGAAATTCGCGGATCGACGAACGCAGCACGGCGCGGCCGTCACCCATGCGCGAATAAGGCGTCTGACCGGCGCCTTTGAGTTGCAATTCCATTCTGCCACCGTCACGCGCCGGCAGATCACCGAGCAGGATCGCGCGACCATCGCCAAGCTGACCCGCCCAGACACCAAACTGGTGGCCGGAATACACTGCCGCCAGCGGCTTGGAGTCGCGTGCAATGGTGTTGCCGGTAAAGACGTCAACGAAGCTGCTGCTGTTCGCCATCGCAGGATCAAGTCCGATCAACGCTGCCGCATCAGTGCTGATGCCAACCAGATAGGGCGCACGCAGAGGTGTCGGCTGCAAGTGCGTATAGAACGCCGGTGGCAGTTCTGCAAATGCATTGCCGAAGGGAAGCTGCGAAGCCGCATCACTGGTATCGACGGCAGATGGAAAGATTGGAGAGTTCATGAAGGAGGTACGCTTGACAGCTGAAAGCGCCATTTTGACAGAGAAGCGACGATCCCATAGGATCGCGCTGTTTTTGGCGCTACCATCCTTTTCTGTTCAGACAGACTTCATCACAATAAGGAATACATGAAAGCAGACAAGCAAGCGCACCGCGCGACAGGGTTAATCAGAGCAATGGCCAGCATGGCAATCGCCTTGACGGTGATTTGCGTGGCAGAGAACGCCCGCGCAACAGATGCCGTATCTGCCGCATCTGTTTCACCCGCCTATGCGCCGGTAAAGGCGCAAGTCTGCACCGACTGCAAGATCAACGTCCCAGCCGGGATGATTCCCCAGCGTGGCGTGGTTCTCTCCAATGGCAGTTTTGCTACGCCGGTCGGCTATTGGGAAATGGTCGACATCGATCAGCACAAGATGACGCGCTTCATCACTCAGCTCAATGCATCGACACACAAACTGGATGTGGTGCAAAGCCGCACTGTGCTCTTGAGCGATGGCGATGTCGCTGCGGTGATTGAACTGGCGAATGCGGTGTGGCGCTTTCCGCAGAAACTACCTGCAGAGCAGTCAACCGATGTCGTCTGGGGCGTCGATTTGTTCGATGGCGCAGTCGCCAGAAAGGAATTCGGCGTCGGGCAAGTGCAAGGAGACGGCGCTAACCTGAAAGCGGCGCTGGCTCAGATCTGGCAGCGTCTGGCGCGTTAAATCATTTCGCTGTTTTCTTTGTCTGCAGTCGAAGTTTGACCGAGCTTTTCGCTTAATACACCTCTGCCCTCGAACAGGGCAATCTTCTTCTCGTCATTGTCCGGTCATATGGTGACGTTACTTTGCTATGCAGGAAGGTTTGTAGGGCATCGCGTCGCAGGTTTCTGATCATCGGATGGTCTCGGATAGGAGATGTGTATGCAAAATGCTGTAGCGTTCGCTGACAACGACGTTGTCGTGATTGCCTGGAGTTATGGCCGCAAGCTTCCCGGTTGCATGGGTTTTGCGGTGTATCGTATCGATGCCAAAGGCAAGGAGACGGCGCTGCCATCGATGGCCGTGTTCCCCGGCACCAGGCGCCTGCCTGCGCAGACTACTGCCCAATTTCCGATTCAGAAGTTCTACTGGAAAGATCCCTACGCCCGCCTGATCGCCGGTAAAGAAAGTCGTACATTCCGCTACAAGATCGTGCCGCTGGAAGGCAAGCCGGGAAGCCTGACCCCCATGCGCGTCGGCTTTGCCATCTCCAATGAAGTCACGCTGAGTCCGCAGGTCGCACCGGATTTACAGGCCTACTTCAATCGCGGCCTGATTTCGACGCAACGCGTTTCACGCGCCATGGATGGCCATCCGGACAAGGAAAGTCTGCTCAACATGGTGGCACAGCCCGGCAACGCCATGCGCAAGAGCCTGGCGGGCGACATGATCGCCGCCTTGCTGGACTTTGTGGCGCGCGCAGGCAAGGGTAAGGGGGGCAAACTGTACGCGGCCTTGTACGAGCTGGGCGACGATGAGCTGATCAGCGCCCTGGAGAAAGCCGGTAAGAAACTGCACCTGATCCTTTCCAATCCCAAAGCCAGCGACCAGCAAAGCGCCAGCGGCATCACTGACGGCAACGACGCCTCGCGCAAGCGCTTGGGCAAGACCGCAGGCACCCTGATCGATCGCATGGTGGCGTCCAACCACATCGCGCATAACAAGTTTCTGGTCTATGCGGATGCCAAAGGCAAGCCGCAGGCTGTCTTGTTCGGCTCGACCAACTGGACGTCGACTGGTCTGTGCACGCAGACCAACAACACCATCGTCTCCGACGATACCGCGTTGGCAAAACGCTATCTCGACTATTGGAACCAGCTTGCGGCCGATACCGAAGCCGCAGGCGACAACGCCAAGGCCTTGCAGGGAGCTAAGCTGCGCGCCTGGGACGCCAAGCCGAAAGTGATCACGCAAGCCGACAGTTCTACCGTGACCAGCTGGTTTTCTCCGAATACGCCCAAAGCGCGTGGACGTTCACGAACCAACGAGGCGCGTCCGCCCGATATGGAAGAGCTTGCCGCACTGATCGCCGGCGCTCAGCATGCGGTACTGTTTCTCGCGTTTTATCCGGGTATGCCCAGCATCGTCAACTGGGTAGCTGAAGCCCAGAAGAGTAATAAGGAGCTCTTCGTACGCGGTTGCGTTACCAATCCATCCACAGCGGCAGGCTTCCTGTATGAGCTGCAGGGCGTGGAACAGCCCAAGCACAAGAAGGGCGACCCGCCGGGGAAGCAGGATCCACGAGTGATTTCCGCCAAGGCACTGACGTCTATGGTACCCAGCGGCTGGCAGAAGGAAATCCTCTCAGCCGGTTTCGCCGTTACGCATGACAAGATCGTGGTTATCGATCCGTTTTCCGACAACTGCGTCGTCGTGACGGGTAGCCACAATCTCGGCTACAAGGCTTCCTACGACAACGACGACAATCTAGCCATCTTCAAAGGACAGCAAGCGCTGGCGCAGGCTTATGCGACGCACGTTCTCGATATCTACGACCACTTCTCATGGCGCTGGATGGTCCAGGAAAAAGGACAGAAGGCCGCCGACACCATGCTGAGCGTCAAGCCCGATGAGTGGCAGAGCAAGTACTTCGGAGATAAAGGAGAAATCCGGTCGGCGCAGTTGCGGTTCTGGCTGGGAGCCGTGCCGGTGACGCGCCAGTAGGATGTGAGTGACGAGGCCATGCAGAGAAATTGCGCCCGGCTGAAGCACCGGGCGCAAGAGAACATTTTACTTATTGACCAGCTTGGCCGGTACCGCCAGCGTCAGCAACCCGCCTAGCAGCAGTGAGCCCGCCAGTACATACATGCCCATATTGGTGCTTTGGGTAGCGTCTTTCAACCAGCCAACCAGATACGGGCTGACAAAACCGGCCAGATTGCCCAGCGAGTTGATCAGCGCGATGCCGGCAGCCGCAGCCGTACCGCTCAGAAAAGCGGTAGGCAGGCTCCAGAACAGCGGCAGCGTGGTCAGAATACCCACCGCAGCCAAGGTCAGCGAGGCCATCGCCAGCAGTGTGTTGTGGTCATACACGGTGCTGAACAGCAGACCCACGCAACCCAGGAAAGCCGGGATCGCAACGTGCCAGCGACGCTCGCGTTGCTGGTCAGCGCTGCGGCCGATCATGATCATCGCAATGGCCGCGATGGCATAAGGAATCGCCGTCAGCAAACCGATATTGAGCGGATCGCTCACGCCGGTCGTCTTGATGATGGTCGGCAGCCAGAAGCTCACGCCATACAAGCCCATCACGAAGCAGAAATAGATGATCGCGCTCAGCCAGACCTTGCCGTCGGCGAACATCTGGCCCAGCGACACTTCAGTCTTGTCGGCTTGTTCTTGTGCGATTTGCGATTCCAGCAAGCGTTTTTCATCTTCGCTCAGCCAGTCCGCATCACGAACGCGATCTTTCAGATAAAAGATCACGACCACACCCAGCACCAGCGAAGGAATCGCTTCCAGGATGAACATCCATTGCCAGCCGGCCAGGCCGTGCACGCCTGGGAAGGCATGCATGATCCAACCCGACAGCGGGCCGCCGATCACACCCGAAATCGCGATGCCTGTCATGAACAAGGCCGTGATCTTGCCGCGGCGATGCGACGGATACCAGTAGGTCAGGTACAGAATCACGCCAGGGAAGAAGCCGGCTTCGGCGACACCCAGCAAGAAGCGCATGACGTAGAACATTTCAGGCGTCGTCACGAAAATCATCGCGCCGGAAATGATGCCCCACGTGATCATGATGCGGGCGATCCAGAGGCGTGCTCCGACCTTGTGCAAGATGATGTTGCTGGGAACTTCGAAAATGAAATAGCCGATAAAGAAAATACCGGCGCCGAGACCATAGATGGTTTCGCTGAACTTCAGGTCTTGCAGCATTTGCAGCTTGGCAAACCCGACGTTGACGCGGTCCAGATAGGACGCGACATAGCAAAGGAACAGCAGGGGAAGCAAACGCCATGTGACCTTGGAAAAGGTCGCTTCTTCAAACGATACATTGTTGCCGGGCGACGCGGCAATGCCTTGTGCTGGGGTATACGACATGTCTCACTCCATACGTATTAAAAATGGATCAGTCTTGTTGTTATGAAAATTCAGTCTCTTCGGACTGGATTTATTTAAGTACTGATTGCTTTACTGATAGTTCTTGTTTTTTATTGCAGCGTGATTATAAGCACAAATTTTGTGGATTTATCGTAAAGCGGCACATCACTGACAAAACGCTGACAGGGGAGCTGTCAGCGTTCTTACTTCTCGGTTCTTTGCGGGTTTTAACTTACACGCAACGACCGCCATCCACCTCCAGGCAAGTGCCGGTAATGAACGATGCCTCGTCCGAACCTAGATACAGGCAGGCGTTGGCAATGTCATCCGGCGTCGAGAAGCGGCCCAACGGAATCGTCGCGGTAAACTTTTTACGGTTTTCGGGGGTGTCCGGCACGCCCATGAACTCGGTCAGCAAGCCGGTTGCCGAGATCACCGGATTGACGCAGTTGACGCGGATGTTGTCCGGTCCGAGTTCTGCCGCCATCGATTTGCTGGTTGTGATAACCGCGCCCTTACTGCCGTTGTACCAGGTCAGGCCCGGACGCGGACGGATGCCCGCGGTCGATGCGATGTTGATGAAGGCACCGCCGCCGACCTTGCGGAAGTAGGGCACGAAGGTCTTCGCGCTCAGGAAGATACTTTTGACGTTGATTGCGTAGATGCGGTCGAACTCATCTTCTTCCACTTCCAGCATCGGGCGGTTGCGGTGTGTGGTGCCGGCGTTGTTGACGACGATATGCAAGCCGCCGAAAGCATCCAGCGTGGCCGCAAGCATGGCGGCCATGTCGGCGCTCTTGGACACGTCGGACTTGATGAAACGCGCCTGGCCACCGGCTGCAACGATCTCGTCGGCGACGCGTTTGCCGGCCGCTTCATTGATATCCGCCACCAGAACGCGGGCACCTTCGCGTGCATAGCTTTTGGCGATGCCTTCACCGAAACCTGAACCTGCACCGGTCACGATGGCTACTTTGTCTTTCAATCGCATGTCTTCTCCTTGTGGTGTTGAATGTTTTTTAATCGTGTTTGATGGCAATGGTCTTCAGGACCGTGAAGCCGTATAGCGCCTCGAAACCTTTTTCACGTCCATGGCCGCTGGCCTTGACGCCGCCGAACGGCAATTCCACACCGCCGCCCGCACCATAGTTGTTGATGAAAACCTGTCCGCTGCGGATCGCGCGCGCCAGACGCATCTGGCGTCCGCCATCGCGCGTCCATACACTGGCCACCAGACCGAAATCGGTGCCGTTGGCAAGGCGAATGGCATCGGCTTCATCTTCAAACGGCATGGCTGCCAACACGGGGCCAAACACTTCTTCCTGCGCCAGACGATGTTGAAACGGCACGTCGCGCAGCAAGGTCGGCGCCTGATAAAAACCACCGGCAGGCGCACCATCGGCGATGCGTCCTTGTGCGACCACCGGGATCTTGCTGTCGGCCGCTTCACGCAGGAAGCCGGCCACGCGCTCTTGCTGTGTCTTGCGAATTAACGGGCCGCAGTCGAGGTCCATGGCGGCAGAGCCGACACGCAGTTTGCCGAAGGCGGCGCCGACGCGTTCCAGTACTTGCTCATAGGCGCTGCGCTGCACCAGCAGGCGGCTACCGGCGGAGCAGGTTTGTCCCGAGTTCTGCACGATGGCGTTGACGATCACCGGCAGCATGGCATCGAAATCGGCGTCGGCGAACACCACCTGCGGCGACTTGCCGCCCAGTTCCAGCGTGACCGGCGTGTGATTTTCTGCGGCGGCGCGCACCACGATCTTGCCGACGTTGGGCGAGCCGGTGAACGACACATGATCGACGTCGCGATGTTTGACCAGCAGGTCGCCGGCTTCATGGCCGTAGCCGGTGACGATATTGAGCACGCCCTCGGGGAAGCCGACTTCCGCCGCCAGTTCCGCCACGCGCAACAACGACAGGCAGGCATCTTCCGCCGGCTTGACCACGCAGGTATTGCCTGCTGCCAGCGCACCGCCTACGCAGCGGCCGAAGATCTGCATCGGATAATTCCACGGCACGATGTGGGCGGTGACGCCGTGCGGCTCGCGCAGGGTCAGTACGGTATAACCGGTCTGATACGGAATGGTTTCGCCATGCAGCTTGTCGGCAGCACCGGCATAGAACTCGAAGTAGCGCACGATCGCGGCTGCATCGGCGCGCGCCTGCTTGAAGGGTTTGCCGCAGTCACGGGCTTCCAGTTGTGCCAGTTCTTCCTGATGCTCCGCCAGTTTTTGCGACAGCTTCATCATCAGGCGGCTGCGGTCAGCGGCGCTGGTGCGGCTCCAGACGTTGTCGTAAGCCTTGCGCGCGGCTTGCACGGCGGCGTCGATATCGGCGGCATTGCCGCGCGCCAGCGATTCAAACACCTGGCCATCGGACGGATCGGTGACGGGAATGCTGTCGCCGGACGATGGCGCGGTCCAACGGTTGTTGATGAAGTGCTGTTTCATGATTTCGGAGTCCCTTTATCTACATAGCAATCGACATGCCGCCATCTACGTACAGAACGTGACCATTGACGTAGGAGGCGGCGTTGGAAGCGAGAAAAACGGCAGCACCGGCAATTTCAGCGGGCTGCGCCCAGCGACCCAGCGGCGTGCGCGTGGCGAAGTGGGCGTTGATTTTGGGATCGGCGATCGAGGCGGCATTGGCTTGCGTCGCCACGCCGCCCGGTGCAATCGCGTTACTGGTGATGCCCAGCGGCCCGTACTCTGCTGCGAGGGCGCGCATCATGCCGGTCAGGCCTGCCTTGGCGCCGGTGTAGACGGCATCGCCCGAGCGCGCGATCTGGCCCGCAATCGAGGTGACGGTAATCAGACGGCCGCTCTTGTTGGGCACCATCAGGCGCGCCGCTTCACGCGACAACGTGTATCCCGCGATCAGGTTGGTTTCCAGCATGGTGTGGATTTCATCGTCGCTGAATTCCAGCAGGGGTTTGCGATTGCGCACGCCAGCATTGTTGACGAGGATATCGAGGCCGCCGTGTTGGGCTGCAATCTGCGCAAAGGCAGCCTTGACGGCGGCTTTGTCCGTCACGTCGAAGGCGAGGGCGCTGGCAGACAAGCCTTGCGCCATCAGGTTTTGCACCGCGCTGGCTAGCGTGTCGGCGTTGCGGCCATTGAGGATCACGTGCGCGCCGCTGCCTGCCAGTGCACGCGCAATTTCCAGTCCGATATCGCGGGCAGCGCCGGTGACGAGGGCAATCTTTCCGGCCAGAGAGAACTGCTGCAGATAGGACTGAGTATTCTGAGTATTCTGAGTATTCGGATTTTGCGGCTGATTCATGATTGGCTTCGATAAACAATGGACGGCAGAAGATATCACCGTCGCAGCCATCGGGCCGAACCGTTTGTCTCCTGTCGTTTTTGTTTTATGGACAATGGTCGGAAAGGCCGCCACCGTCTCGCTTGGCTTTCAATGTATGTTGCAGATCAAAAGATGTCAACTGATATTACTACTTATGCGGGTATCATATTTTGCCTGAAAGGGGCATAAGGCCTGCTTATGGCCGGGCTGGAAATCGGCTACCATGCGCAGTAATTCACGACAATTACAAAATTCGACAGGAGACATGCCATGCCGAAATCGCCAGGCAACCAGCAAGAAGCTAATCCAGACGCAAAAGTTGTCAGCATCCGGACACCAGCACTGCCACGCGCAGCCCAATTGTCCACCGATGCCTTGGCGCTTGCCGCTGCCGGCCTGGGACCGGTACGTCAGGAGCGTTTCGCTGAGCGTGTCTACGAAAACCTCTTCCACGCCATCGTCGAAGGCAAGATCGGCGTCGGCAGCCGCCTGCCTTCCGAGAACGATCTGGCGACCCTGTTCGACGTGTCGCGACCCATCGTGCGCCAGGCGCTGGATCGTCTGCGCGAAGACCAACTGGTCGAGTCGCGGCGCGGCTCCGGCACCTACGTCATGGACAAGCCCGAGCTGGCCGGCAAGCCCGCCAACGGGGAGCCGTCCGAACGCATCGGCCACATCATGAACGGCCTTGAGTTGCGCATGGTGATCGAGCCGGAGTGCGCCTACATGGCGGCCTTGCGCCGCAGTACGGCCGACCTGACGCGCATGGACGAGCTGCTGACGGGATTTGAAGAAGCCAATGCCGTTGGCGGCATTGCTCATCATTTCGACTTTGCCTTCCACGAGGCAATCGCCACAGCCACTGCCAATCTGCGCTTCGTGCAAGTGCTCAAGACCTTGGAATACGACGTCAGTCATGCCGTCAATATGCTGCGCCACCTGATGCACATCCAGCCCTGGAAGCGCACTCAGGATGCCATGGACGAGCACCGGAATATTTTTGAGCTGATCAAGCGGCAAGACGCCGAGGGCGCACGCCGCGCCATGCGCGGGCATATCGAGAACGCGCGTAGCCGCATGTTCAACAGCCGGCCGGGCTTGTAAATATCTTCCTGTAAATGAAAATAACAACTTAAGACTGCGAAACAAGCTACATGGAACTGCGTCAACTCAGATATTTCGTCGCCATCGTTGATCACGGATCGCTCTCCCGTGCCGCGCGCGTGCTCCATATAGCGCAGCCGGCGCTGACCCAGCAGATCCGTCAGCTGGAAGAAGAGCTGGAAGCGCAGTTGCTGCATCGTTCCGCACAAGGCGTGATTGCCACCGATGCCGGAAAAACCTTTTACGAACACGCGCAAGCCATCCTGAAGCAAGTCACCGACGCCAAGTCTGCGGTTGCACAATCCAACGACAAGCCTTCGGGAACGGTGGCATTGGGTATTCCGCAGAGCGTATCGGGCGCGCTCGCCTTGCCGCTGCTGACGGCTATTCGCGCAACTTATCCGGAAATCACCTTGCTGCTCACCGAAGAACTGACCGGCAACCTGATCGTCCAGCTCAAGTCGGGGCGAATCAATCTGGCGGTGCTGTTCGACGATGGTCAATTGTCGCCGTTTGCCTGCACGCCGATGGTGGAAGAAGAGATGATGTACATCACCCGCGCCGATTCGCAATACGGGCTGAAAGAAGGCAAAGGGAAGAATAAATCGGTCACGCTGTCCAAGGCCATCAAGGCACCGCTGATCCTGCCTGGCTTGCAGCACGGTGTACGGCCGCGTATCGAAAACATGGTGCGCGCACATGGCATGTCACTGGACAACGTGATCGAGATCAATTCGGTCGCAATTCTGAAGTCGGCAATCCTGGCTGACATCGGAGCGACCATCTTGCCGGTAGCGCCTTTGCTATCCGAGATCGAACGCGGCGACATGATCGCGTATCCGATCAGCGGCGAACGCATGGTGCGTACGCTGGCTTTGTGTGCGTCGAAGAATATTCCGCTGACGAATGCGGCCGCGGCGGTGGAGCGGCTGGTGCTGGATGTGACGGATGACTTGTGCCGCAAGGGCAAGTGGTTGCATGCAGAAGCGTTGGCGCGGGAGTAATTCGTCTCACAAAATTACGGTCGTCCCAGCGGATGCTGGGATCCAGTGTCGTGAACACGGTTGATGCGACACTGGATCCTGACTTTCGTCAGGACGACGGGGTCTTCAATTGCGATCAGCTTTAGGGCTCGTTGTGTCAGTTCTTGTCTACAGCAGGATCCGGCAATGCCGTGCCACCGACCAAAGCGTCGACAACGCGCTCACCCAAGCCCAAGCCCACGCTCATGCCGATACCGGTATGCATCAACACCACCGTGGTTTTATCATCGATCTTCGTTGCGGAGAACGGCCCCGGTCCCTTGCTGCCATACACGCCTTGCCAGCGTTCCAGCACATTCAGTTTGACGCCAAGCGTATCTTCCGCCAAGCCGACTAGCAGACTATCAATTTCTTCGTTGTTGAACGGTGGCGCATCGACGCCGTAGTAGTGCGAGTCGCCGATGATCAGTTCCTGATACGGCGTCGGGCTGACCAGCAGGTGAATGCCGTGGCGGTTCAGTACCGGATACTTGGCTTCGATTTCTGCATTCACGCCCGCTGCGCTCGGCAGATCGGAGAACGCGCCGTAATGCGTACACGACAAGCCGGTCAACACCGCATGTGTCAGCGGAAAACGTTCTTGCGGTGCCGCACGCAGCATTTGCAGGCGGCATACCTTGAGATTCATCTCACCGAGTTTGTCGGCAAACAGCGTCTGGTAATCATGGCCGGAACACACGATGGTGCGCTCGGCGCTAAACTCGCCTGCTGTCGTCGACAGATGGCCGTCACGGGCTTCCTTGACCAGCGTATTGAAATGGAAGTGCACCCCTTGCGATTGCAGATAGCAGACCAGCGCCGGTATCGCTTCGCGCGAATACAGTTGCAAATCCTGCGTGCCGTGCAGGGCAGAGCGATGATGGCGGAAACGGCCGCCATACAGCGTTTCGAGTTGCTGACCTTCCAGCATCGAGACGTCGTAGCCGTGCTGGCGAGCACGCACGATCATGAATTCTTCCAGCACTGCATGTTCGGCTGCGGACCGTGCGAACAGCAAGGTGCCGGCTTCACGCGCGCTGAAGTTGGCGCGTTGCGCCAGATGCAGCCACAACTCGCGGCTTTGCTTGGCCAGGCCTAGCATGATGCCGGGCGGCTGGCCGGTGACCAGGCCCATGCCGAAGTTACGGATTGACGCCCCGATCGGCGTCGAGCTGCGTTCGAATACGACGACACGCAGTCCTCGTTTTACTGCTGCGAAGGCATGTGCCAATCCGAGCATGCCCGCGCCGACGATGGCGACGTCAATATGACCCTTGTTGGTGTTGCCCATCTTGTGTCCTCAATACGCTTGCGGTGATGTGTCCGGTGTTCGGAGTCCGGTTTGTTTTCATGAACGATCTCATGCATAGACGCGCAGAAGATCGTTCATGGAAACAGAGGAGAGATGAAGCTGACTAGTGTACCGTCCTGCTTCATCTCTTTTGAATCGAATACTACAAGTTACTGTTGCTGATTACTTCTTTTCAGCTTTGCTTTCGTAGCGCTTGCTCCACTCGGTCAGGATGCGATCACGATTGGTGCTGGTCCAGACGAAGTCGTTCTTGGTCAGGCGCTTTTCGTAGTCGGCCGGCAGCAGTGGATCAGGCTTGGCGATGCCAGGAACGGCCAGAACGGCGAAGTTCTTTTCGTATTGCATCATGGCGTCCTTGCTGGCGGAGAAGTCAGCCAGGCGTTTGGCTGCGTCCAGATTCTTGGTGCCCTTGACGATGGCTGTCGCTTCCAGATCCCAACCCAGGCCTTCCGACGGCAGGATGATGTCGATAGGCGCGCCTTCTTTCTTGGTCTTGACTGCGCGGTATTCAAACGCGATGCCGATCGGGAATTCGCCGGTAGCAGCTTGTTTGCATGGCTTGGAGCCGGAGTGGGTGTACTGGCCGATGTTCTTATGCAGCGCGTCCATGTAAGCCCATGCCTTGTCTTCGCCCATCATCTGGATCCATGCAGTGACGTCCAGATAACCGGTGCCGGAAGAAGCCGGATGCGGCATCACGATCTTGCCGGCGTAGACCGGCTTGGTCAGGTCAGCCCACGACGTTGGCTTCGGCAGACCTTGCTTTTGCGCTTCGACAGTGTTGAAGCAGATTGCCGAACCCCAGACGTCCATGCCGACCCATGCTGGCGGGTTGGCAGGGCTGCGGTACTTGGCTTCGATGTTCGACAGATTCTTCGGCGCGTACGGTGTCAGCATGCCTTCCTTGTCCAGGATCGCCAGGCTGGAAGCAGCCAGACCCCAGATCACGTCTGCCTTTGGATTGGCCTTTTCAGCCAGCAGCTTGGCAGTAACGATACCGGTCGAATCGCGCACCCATTTGATTTCGATGTCCGGGTTGCTCTTTTCGAATTCGGCTTGGTAAGCCTTGATCTGATCGGCTTCCAGCGCCGTGTAGACAGTCAGTGTGGTCGCAGCATGCGCGGACAACAGAACGCCTGCACCCAGAACGGAAGCAAGCAGTTTAAGAATGTTTGTAGGTTTCATGGTTGCTTTCTTGTGGTTGAAAAGTAATACGACGAACGACAAATCAATGTTTTTTGCCCGCAGTGCGCCAGGCCTGTGCACGGCGCACCCAGTACCCGAGACCCCAGTGCATCAGCAGGGAAACAGCAATCGAGGTCAGCAGAATCAGCGTGGACATGGCGGCGGCAGGGCCGACATCGCCGGCGTCATCCATGTTCAGCACTGCAATCGCTGCCAGCACCGTATTCGGGCTGTACAGGAAGATCACAGCCGACACCGTCGTCATCGACGACACAAACAGGTAGCGGAAAATCTCCAGCACGGCCGGCAGGCAGAGCGGCACGGTGATGCGCAGGTAAGTGCGCAGCAGCGGCACCTTGAGCGAAGCCGAAGCGGCTTCAAACTCGGGATCGATCTGTTTCAGTGCCGTGACGGCGGTCAGGTGCGCGGTGGTGTAGAAGTGCATCACCGAGCACAGCACCAGGATCGTCATGCTGCCGTAGAGGAAATTGAGCGGATTGGCCGGATGATTGAAGAAGAACACGAAGCCCAGCCCCAGCACCAGCCCCGGCACCGCCATCGGCATGAAGGCCAGGAAGCGCAGCGAGGTATCGAGCATGCGGTTCGAACGCGTCTTCTCCATCAGCCAGGCGCCGGTGAAGATAACCGCTGTGCCGACAATGCTGGTGCCGACGGCCAGACGCAGACTGTTCCAATAGGCCAGCCAGCCGCCGCCGTCCATGTTGTCGAAGTCGTAGTGCATCAGCGTCAACTTGAGGTTGTACGGCCACAGCTTCACCAGCGAGGCGCCGATGGCAACGGCGATCATTAACAGCAGCGCGCCGCTGATCGTCATCAGGATCAAGGTATAGACGCTGTCGCGGCGCCATTGACGACGCGGCACCAAGACCTCTGCACGGCTGCTCATTTGTGCGCGCTGGCGCTTTTGCAGCCAGCCGTCAATGAAGAAAGTCAGCAACGCAGGAATCAGCAACAGCAAGCCGATCAGCGCACCGCGGTCGAACTGCTGCTGACCGACCACCGCTTTATAGGCTTCCACCGCCAGCACGCTGAACGCGCCACCGACGATTTTCGGTACGCCGAAGTCGGTGATGGTCAGCGTGAAGACCAGGCAGAACGCGCCGAATATGCCGTATCGTGTAGCCGGCAAGGTCACGGTACGGAAAGTCTTCCAGCTGTTGGCGCCCATAGCTGACGCGGCGTCATACAGACGCGCATCGGCCAGTGATAACGCCGACAACAGAATCATCAACGCGTGTGGGAATGTATAGAAGGCTTCGCCCAGCAATATGCCCCAGAAACCGTAGATGCTGCCGTTCATCCATTCCTTGAACAGCCCCTGATTGCCGAACAGGTAAATCAGCGCGATACCGGGCAGCAGCGACGGCGCCAGCAATGGCAGCAGGGCGATCGCACGCCACAAGCCTTTGAACGGCGCCAGCGTGCGCTGCAGGCCGTAAGCAAACAGGTAGGCCAGCGGCACGACCACCAAGGCCGTTGCAGCAGATACGCCGACGCTGCGTGCCACCATCGGGAAGAAGTTGGGATTGGCGACCAGCTTGCGCCATGGCGCCATACCGGCCCAGACGCCGCCCTGATCGAACAGCGCTTGACCCAGTACGGCCACCAGCGGCATTGCCAAAGCTAGCAGCAACAGCACCAGCAAAAAATACTTGAGACCGCCCGACATCAGTGCATCGAGATTGAGCGTCTTCAGCGGCTTTGTGTCGATACGGGATGCGGGTGTCTTTGCCATGGTCGATTCAGGCTGCACCGTTGTTTGAATGGAGGCAGTCATGCTGCTCAGGAAAACAGATGCAGGGCGCGTTGCGGCAGAGCGATCCACATTCTCTCTGCGGCGACATCCGGCAAGCGGGAGCGGACATCGTCGGCGACGTCAGCCATCAGGCGCTGGCCGGGTAGTTCGTCCAGCTCCAGCATCATGCGATAGCGATTGCCCAGATAGATCTGATCGACCACGCGTGCAGAGAAGCGGTTTGATGCGTCGGCCGCCGGTTGTACATCAATGGCTTCCGGACGGCAGAACAGGCGGCCCGCGCCGTTGTCCATGCTGACACCGGCATTTCCCTGGCGCGATGCTTCGTCAATGTTCAACGTCAATGCACCGACGCTGACCTGATGCGACGATAGCCGCTGGAAAGGCAGCCAGTTGGCCTGGCCGATGAAGTCGGCGACGAAGGGCGTAGCCGGATGGCGGTAGATGCGATCCGGTGTGTCAAATTGCTCGATGCGGCCGTGGTGCATGATGGCGATGCGGTCCGACATGACCATCGCTTCTTCCTGATCATGCGTAACCATCAGCGTGGTGATGTTGAACTGTTTTTGCAGACGGCGGATTTCCAGTTGCAGGTGTTCACGTACTTGTGCGTCCAGCGCCGACAAGGGTTCGTCGAGCAGCAGCAGCGACGGCGAGGGTGCCAGTGCGCGTGCCAGCGCTACGCGTTGCTGTTGGCCGCCGGATAGCTGGCCAGGGAATTTCTTTTCGCTGCCGGACAGGCCGATCATGTCCAGCATTTCGCTCACGCGCTGCTGCATCTGGGCGCGATTCATGCGGCGGCTGTTGAGACCGTAGGCGACGTTTTGCGCGACCGTCAGATTGGGGAACAGCGCATACGATTGAAACAGAATGCCGTAGTCACGCGACTGCGGCGGCAGATGAGAGATATCCTGGCCATGCGCGTGAATGCTGCCGCTGTCCTGTTTTTCCAGACCGGCGATGGTGCGCAGCAGGGTGGTTTTGCCGCAGCCGGACGGGCCAAGCAGGCAGACCATTTCACCTTGTTTGACGTCGAGCGAGACATGGTCCAGCGCGGTGAACGCGCCGAAGCGTTTTTGTATCGTACGGATCGACAGAAACGCATCGGAGGAAGAGCCTGCAGAGGCGCCTGCAACTGAGATATCGGCAGGGTGCGGTAACGAATTAGGCATCACATTCTTTCGTTGAGACTATGCCGGGTTCGGCCAGAAAGTGAGCGGATATTACGTAGCAAATATGACAGCTGGATGACACTTGCGATGTTATATATGGAGTGGATTCCTCCTATAGCATCAGGTTATGGATGAGGTCATTTTGCCAAGTACAGAGATATGTTTCGCCGGCAATATTGCACCGCAAACTGCAGGCAAGCGTCTCTTGCAAAAACGTTGGAACGAATTGCGTGTCCTGTATGGTCTAATACTCACGAGACGTAGCTTTTACCTATTCAACAGGCGGTCCATTTGAACAGAACAAGCAAAACCGGAATCAGGATTGCAACGGTGCTCGGAGCCGGGCTGGTTGCTGCCTGCACAGTGCAAAAGCCGGACACGCAAGCCAATCGCGACGCCACCGCGAAGGAAATCATCGAGCAGGTCAAGACCACGCCCGACGGCACGTCGACCGCCAATTCGCTGGACGATTACAAGGCCGACCTGGCCAGACGTATCTCGCAGGTCAATTCCACCAAGGTGCACATCGAAAGGCCGCAAGCCCTGCTGCGCTCGGTCATCGTCATCAAATATGTCGTCGACAAGGATGGCAATCTGGTGCGCAGCGAAGTCGTCCGCACCAACAAGGATAAGGTCACCGAAGCCACTGCACTGACCACCTTGCGCAATACCGCGCCTTTTCCCAAGCCGCCGATCGCCTTGCTGAGCAACGGCCGCATCGAGTTGTCCGAGACCTGGCTGTTCAATAACGACGGCCGTTTCCAGTTGCGAACCATCGCGCAGCCGCAAAAGAACGAATAAGTCTGAGTTTTTCCTGCTTTGACTACGATCTCCGGTATTGCCCGGGGGATCGTATTCCTTCTGAATACGTTGCTAACCTCCCACAATTACCAAAAGTAGCTAGTGTGTTTTCATTGCGCGCTGCAACATATTTCAATACCGGGTATCCTATCGCCGTCGCTCTGCGCCTGTTTTTGCGCGCATTCTTGCCTTGCGGCACTTGCAGATACCCCCATGGAAAAGATCATCGTCTACGTCATCCCGCTGTTTTTTGTACTCATTGGGGTGGAGTTCGTCTACGGCTATATTCGCCGGCGCAATACCTATCGCCTCAATGACGCCATCAGCAGCCTGAGCCAGGGGCTGATCAGCCAGTTGGTGGCGTTGGTAACCCAGTTGTTCCAGATCGGCATGTATTCGATCGTGTACCGTTTCGTCGCGATTTTTCCGCATGTCCGCTTCTGGCAGACTGCGCTCGGCTGGGTTGTCGCCGTGGTGCTGTTTGATTTCTTCGATTACTGGCTGCATCGCATGGGGCACGAAAGCGCCGTGATGTGGGCCGCGCATTCGGTCCATCATCAAAGCCAGGACTTCAACCTGTCCACCGCCTTGCGTCAGGAAAGTACCGTGGTCTTCATCGGCTGGCTGTTCTATCTGCCGATGGCGGTTCTGGGCGTGTCGCCGGAGCAGTTCGGCATTGCCGGCCTGATTGTGCTGATCTACCAGTTCTGGATTCACACTGAACACGTCGGCAAGCTCGGCTGGTTTGACCGCATCTTTTCTTCGCCCTCGAATCACCGCGTCCATCACGCCGTCAACGATCAGTACCTGGACAAGAACTACGGCGGCATGCTGGTGATCTGGGATCGCATGTTCGGTACCTTCGCGGAAGAAAAAGAGAAGTGCGTCTACGGCACGCGTACGCCATTGCAAAGCTGGGATCCGATCTGGGCCGTGGTTGGTGGCTACTGGCAACTGGCGAAGACTGCGGCGACGCTGCCGCATTGGCAAGACAAACTGCGTGTCTGGTTTAAAGCGCCGGGCTGGTTGCCGGATTATGCGCAGGCGAGCGGTCCGGCATTCGATCTGGAGCAGGCTGCGCGCCGTTACGATCCGCCGCTGCCGCTCAAGGCAAACATCTTCGCCGGTCTGCAGTTTCTGTTGCTATTGTTGGCGACTGCTGTCCTGTTGTGGGTCGCGGATGACGTTTCTTATCTGCGCCTGCTGGCGGTCTGCACTACATTCCTCATCGCGTTCTGGGCGCTTGGTCTCTTCCTCGAGAAACGCCTGTCCGGTCTTGCCTTGATTGCCATCGACGTCATTGCAGGCGCTCTCGCCTTCTACGTTCTCTGGTAAAAATTCTCTTTACTGTCGCCGAATAAGCCGTCGTCCTGACGAAAGTCAGGACCCGGCGTCTCATCGGCTGTTTTCAAGACACTGGGTCCCAGCGTTCGCTGGGATGACCGCGTTACAAACGACTGCTGTCCAGAAATTTCTCCGGTAAGACCCAAGAAATGCTGAGGTCAGGTCTCACGAAAGCTGGTTTGTTCTTGCTGTGCCGAATCAGTACACTGGCAGCCGCTCGACATGGCATGCACCTCTGAAGTGGTGCGGCCTATGTCTTGCTCAGAACATCAGCCAAAGGAAAATCATGTTTTACGTGATCGCAGCCGTCTTCGCCGTCGGCGCATCGCTTTTTGTCGCCGAGACGGAAGCCAAAACCATCTGCACCATCGTCGCCGACGCGTCACACATCAGTGATGCAGGTATCACCGCACCCATTCTTCAGCAAGGTAATTGCACCGAGCGCTTCACGCCGGCGTCCACTTTCAAGGTGGCGCTCAGCCTGATGGGTTTTGATGCGGGTTTTCTGAAAGATGAGCATGCGCCATCGATCCCGTTTCGCGAAGGCTATACCTACTGGGGCAATCCGGCCTGGCGTCAGCCGACCGATCCGGCGGCGTGGATGAAGTATTCGGTGGTCTGGTATTCGCAGCAGATCACACACGGTATCGGCGCTGCCAGCATGCAAAAATACGTGGATGCTTTCCGCTACGGCAATCGGGATTTCTCTGGCGATGCGGGCAAGAACAATGCCTTGGATCGCGCCTGGATCAGTTCGTCGCTGAAGATCTCGCCGCAGGAGCAGGCGCAATTCCTGGCGAAGATCGTCAACCGGAAACTGCCGGTGGATGCGCATGCCATCGACATGACCACCAGCATCATGAAACTCGGCCCACTGCCCGAGGGATCGGACGATGGCTGGCAAATTTACGGCAAGACCGGCGCAGCCGCGCCACAGCGTGCGGACGGCAGCTATGACAAGGCACATTTTTATGGCTGGTTCATCGGTTGGGTAAACAAGGGTGGTCGCACCCGTGTGTTCGTGCGTTTGATCCAAGAAGAGAAAGAAGAAAAAATCAGTGCCGGCATCCGCAACAGAGATGCCTTCCTTAAAGAGCTGCCGTCGCTGCTGGACAAGAACTAAACACGTCGAAGACCGGAGATCACTCCGGCTATTTCTTCATCGCCAGCCGAGATGCCGCGTACAGACGTTCAATCGCGATGCCGATCTCGTCCGGATTCATGGAGGCGAAGCCCAGCCGTACCGCATTTACCGCGCTATCTTGCGGCGAGAACTGGCGACCGCTGCGGATGAACAGCTTCTTGTCTGCAGCATGTTTGGCCAAGGCATCGACGCGAATGCGCTTGTCGAATTCCACCCAGAGCGCCAGTCCGCCTTCCGGATTGCGCACGCTGACCTCCTCTCCGAATGCAGCCTGCAAACCGTCCTGCAGCGCTTCCTTGCGCAGCCGGTAGAGTTTTGACGCGCGCCGCAGATGCTTGCGCAACTCACCGTCGCTGATCAGGTCGGCCAGCATTTTCTGCATGACGGCGTCGCTTTGCGTCGACATCAGCAGCAGATTGCGATTGAGCACTTCAATCAGATTCACCGGCGCCGCGATGAAACCACAACGGAAAGATGAGCCAAGCAACTTCGACAGCGAGCCGATGTAGATCACGTTGCGTTGCTGAGGATCGCTGGCCAGCGGCAGGTAAGGCCGCCCCTCGAAGTGATATTCGTGATCGTAATCTTCTTCTATCACGGTGAAGCGGTAGCGCGCCGCCAGCAGCAAGAGTTTTTGCCGGCGGTCGGCGCGTATGCTGACCGTGGTGGGAAACTGATGATGCGGCGTGACGTAGATCAGCCTTACCGAATGGAGCTTGCATAGCGCTTCGACATGATCGGTCTTGCAACCGTCCGGATCGATGTCGACGACTTCGATACGCGCTCCCAGCGCACGAAAAATCGCCCACGCCGGCGGATAACTCAAGCGCTCCACCAACACCACATCGCCCGGCCGGATCAGTGCGCTAGCCGCCAGATGCAAGGCCATCTGCGTGCCTTGCGTGAGGCAGATGCTGTCGCTGGTCACGGCCAGATTACGCGTAGTGCGCAGCATGTCGGCCAGGGCTGTGCGCAGCTTTTCTGCGGATTCCAGATTGCCGTATTTGACCCAGTTGGATTTGAAGGCGGTTTTCATCGCGTTACGGTAATAGCGATGCAATACCGCCTGCGGCAGCAGCCGGTGATCCGGCGCGCCGTTGTCGAAATACATGGACTCGCCATTCCTGCCGGCCCGTACCGATGGCAGATGCAGATCGTCGAAATAGGGCGGCAACGCAGGCGAGATGACTTCGGGAGCAAACGATGCCGTCTGTGCCGCTTTGCGTTTGGTTGATGTGGCTTGTGACGAGGCCTGTGGTGATTCCAGCAGAGCGTTGACGAAGGTGCCGCGCCGCGGCTCGCTCACCAGCCAGCCTTTGACGATGGCTTCTTCGTAGGCCAGCATCACCGTCTTGCGATTGACGTCGAGAATCTCCGCCAGCTCGCGCGTGCCGGGCAAGGCAGCACCAGGTTCAAGGCGACCGCTTTGGATGGCGCTCGCCAGACCATCAACGATCTTGCGGTAGGACGCCTTCATCGGTGACGCATCGAGATCGAGCAAGAGCCGCCATGTTCTCATCTGGACCATCTGGAATATTCAAATCTGGAGGTTTCAATGGTCCTATTCTAGCCTGACAATGCTGTTCACGGACGCACTCTCTGCGATTCAATGAACTCAGCTATCCAGATAAGAAAAGATACTTATGCTCAACACCTACACCATCGAATTGGCCAGCTCCGGCAAGAGCTTTGCGGCAGACGACAAGACATTGCTGCTGGACTCGGCACTGGCCGAAGGCATCTCGATACCGTTCTCTTGCCGCCGCGGCGAGTGCGGCTCATGCAAGGTGAAGGTGCTTAGCGGCGCGCACGAAAGCAACCCTTATGTCGCCGCCGGCACGCCTTACCCTTTGGCGCCGGACGAGATGCTGCTGTGCCAGAGCCATGCCTGCGGCGACATGTGCATCGACATCCCGGGATGGTCGCCGCACGTACAGGTGCTCCGGCTGGAAGCTGCGATTCTGACGAAGGAAGCCGTGGCTCCCGATGTGACGAAGCTGGTGCTCAAGCCGCAGGGCGAAGCCGGCATGCAAGCACAGGTAAGGGCCGGGCAGTACGTCAAATTCTTTCTCGATGATGGCAGCAGCCGCTGTTTTTCCGTCGCTAATCTACCTGCGGCAGACGATGGCGAATTGGTCTTTCATATCCGTCGCGTCAAAGGCGGCAAATTCTCGCAAGACATGCTGGGGCGGTTGGACACAGGTGACGTTGTCAGCATTGAAGGCCCGTTTGGCGCCTGCACCTGGCAGCCGGGCGGGCATGATGCGTTGATCTTGCTGGCGACCGGCACCGGTTACGCAGGTATCAAACCGATCCTGCTGGCAGCGTTGGCGGAGGCAGGCAATGTACCGGTGACGCTGTATTGGGGCGGCGCGAGCAGCAGTGACTTTTATGATCGCGCTTTTCTGGATGCTTTGACAGCGCAAGACAAACGTTTCCGCTGGTTCGGCGTCGAGCAGGCACATGTGCAGGATCTTGCGGCGACTCACGCTTACGATTGGAGCCGTACTTTGGCTTACGCGTGCGGCAATCCGAGGATGGTGCAGGACGCACGTCAGCGTTGCATCGCGCTTGGGCTGGAGGCGCATCACTTCATCGCCGAAGCCTTCGTGCCGTCCGGTGCCAGCGAAGTAGTGCTGGCGCGTGGCAGTTTCGATCCGGTGTGGGAACGCGTCGGGCCAAAGTATTCGCTCGACGGCATGCTGGCCGCACGTGAGCAATCGATACGCGCACTGGCGCAGATTGTCGGCAAGCTGCGCGTCGGCATGACCACCAGCGAAGCAGTCGAGATGGCCAACGAACACCTGCGTCAGATGGGTTCGTCGCATACCTGGCATCCGACCTATATTCGCTTCGGCGACGACACCGTGAGAACGCCACGCCAGGGCGTGGACAAGGAGCGCCGCCTGCAAGCGACCGATATCGCTGTGGTCGATCTGGGGCCGGTATGGGATGGGTATGAAGGCGACTTTGGCGACACCATCGTGTTCGGTCAGCATGCGCTCTATGCCGCATGTGCTCAGGCGGCGCGGGACGTCTTCAGCGCCAGCAAAGAAGCCTGGCTCACCGGACTGACCGGGCGTGAACTCTATGATCTCGCCGAGCGGGTCGCAGCGGAAGGCGGCTGGCTACTGGAGCGCAATCTGGCCGGCCATCGCGTCGCAGATTTTCCGCACGCCTTGTTTGGCCCGGCCAAGCTGGCGGAAATGGATATCGTGCCAAGCGACGCGGTCTGGGTGCTGGAGGTGCAGCTGCGCCATCCGACCGAACCTATCGGTGCGTTCTATGAAGATATTCTGATTGGCACGCCGTCAAAAACAAGCAAGCCGGCGACCGGAAATGCAGAGAGGAATCCGGTCGCGGCGTGAGGATAGCCGAAGACCTCAGTCGTCGGCAACGATGCAGTTACGGCCACGCTGTTTGGCCATGTACAAGCGCTTGTCGACCGACTCCATGAAGTTGATGCGGTGATCCTGTGCCGACGGGATGATGGTGTTCATGCCCAGACTGATGGTGACGACTTTTTCGACTTGCGATTTTTCGTGCGGGATTTTTTCTTTCAGTACCAGCTTGCGGCAACGCTGCGCCACTTTCAGTGCTGACGCGCGGTCGGTCTCCGGCAGGATCAGCACGAACTCTTCGCCGCCATAGCGCGCAAAGAAGTCGCGTGTACGCGTTGCGGCGCCGCTCAGTGCGGTGGCGATTTGCTTCAGGCAGGCGTCGCCACGGATGTGGCCGTAGTGATCGTTGAACTGCTTGAAGTAGTCGATATCGAGCATGATCACCGCCAGCGGCGTGCGATTCTTGACGGCATTGGCCCATTCCACTTCCAGTGCGGAGTCGAACATGCGGCGGTTGGCGACATTGGTCAGTGCATCGCAATAGGACAGCGCTTCCAGTTCTTTTTGCAGTTCGACCAGACGCGCTTCGGTTTTCTTGCGCTCGGTGATGTCGAACATGAAGCCGATCAGCGAATCGACTTCACCGTCCGGCTTGCGCACCACATGTACCACGTCGCGGATCCAGACGTGTTCGCCATCGCGCGTGATGGCACGGTAGTCGGCTTCATGATCGACGCCTGCCTTGGATTGCGACACGCAATAGTTCACCACGCCTTCGCGATCTTCCGCATGAATGCGTGTGGCCCAGTCTTCCACCGTGACCCAGCTCTCCGGCGTCCAACCTAACAATTCTTCGATTTGCGGGCCGACGTAAGCGAACTTCATGGTGCTCCAGTCGATCTTCCAGGGAATGGCTTTGGTGGATTCCAGCAGCGTCTTGTAGACGGCGCTGTCAGGTTCCATTTGTTTCTGAATCGGTTCGGTCATGGATGGCAATGGTGATTTGTAGAGGATGTGTCGATGCGCAATATCTTGTTGCTGGTAGTCTTATTTCCCTATGGAATCTAAAGCGAATTGCATCAAGAAATGATTGCGTAAGGATAACCCGAACAAGTTATCGCAGTGTGAAATGCAATGCGTGCCATGCATCGGTTCAACAGATGAGCGATAAACAAAAAAGCCGGTAACCATGGCGGTTACCGGCTTTGATGGGCTTCATATTGATGACGCTCAGAACGGGATGCGGCGACGTCGACGCACCGAGATGACGGCAACGATGATCAACAACAGCAGCACAACCGCAATTCCGATGGCCGGTGCGATGTATGGCTGCAGTTTTGCGAGTATCGGCTGTTCACCACCTTTGCGCGCCTGCGCCACATAGGCCTCGCTGACTTGCACTTCCGGATTGCCATATTGCTTCAACACGTAGTTGGCGATCATGGCAATTTGTTGGTCAGTCAGCGGATTGACGTAGGAGTGCGCATCAAAGCGCGGCATCATGATTTCCTTATCGCCGACCTTGCGCTCTACACCGTACAGAATCGCCGACACCAGATTGGCGGGATTGTGCGAACCGGTCGCGGTGTTGTTGAACAGCGAGGGATAATCCTGCCCATTGCTGCCGGCGCCCGATGCTGCGTGGCAGCTGGCGCAGTAGCCGCTGAACAGCACCGCGCCGCTATTGAGGCTGTTGTGCTCGTTCGGCCCACGTGTGCCGCGCAGCGCCGATTCGTCGCTCACGGCTTTACCGTAGCTGTAGGCAGGCTTGCTCTGCGTGGCGTCGCGTACCGGCGGCACCGTGCGCAAGTACGCCACGATGGCTGCAATGTCGTCGTCGCGCAAATGCTGGAAGCTGTTGGTGACCGCTTCCGCCATCGCGCCGCCGGCCTGGCCTTTGCCTTCAACGTGACCGGTCTTCAGATATTGCACCAGCTCGGCATCACTCCAGCCACCAATGCCGCTGACCTTGTCCGAGGTGATGTTGGGTGCATGCCATGGGCCTAGCGGCGCACCGGCGAGCGCCGAACCGCCTTTTTCACCCATCAGGAAATTACGCGGCGTGTGGCAAGTGCTGCAATGTGCGAGGCCATCGGCGAGGTATTTACCGCGATTGATCTGCTGCGACTTCGACGCATCCGGGACGAAGCGCTTGGTGTCGAGGAAGATCGCATTCCACGCCGTCATCGACATGCGCACGTTGAACGGGAAGGGCAGCTTGGTCTGGCTGCTGGCGGGTTCGTTGACCGGCGTGACCGCGTTCATGAAATAGCTGTACAGCTTGTGCACGTCGCTATCGGTCAGCATGGCGTAGCTGGTGTACGGCATGGCCGGGTACAAATGGCTGCCGTCGGCGCGGACGCCTTCACGCAAGGCGCGGGCGAACTGCGCTTCGCTATAATTGCCGATGCCCGCTGTTTTGGATGGCGTGATGTTGGTCGCGTAGATCATACCTAGTGGCGACTCAATGGCGTAGCCGCCGGCGTAAGGCTTGCCGGCCGGCGCGGTGTGGCAGGCCATGCAATCCGCCGCGATGGCGAGGTAGCGACCGCTTTCGATGTCTGCTTTGACGGGATCGGCCGGAGTTGCCGATGTTGCAGCAGCGGCAGGTGTGACCACAGCCCGCGGCGCAGGCGGCTTATCCAGTGATTGCTCCTGCGCGTGGACGCTGGCAATGCCTGTGGTGAACAGCAATGCGCTCAGCAAAATCACGGCACCGCGTTGGGAGAGAGGACGCGAAGGAAGAAGGGATGCGCGAGTCATGATCATCCCTTCGCCAGTGTTCTGCTGATGTCGTCGGCAGCGCGCAATCCGAGTGCCGCCATGCTCAGCGTGCTGTTGACGACACTGGCAGAAGGCATTGCACCGCCGCCCGGCAGCCACAGGTTGGCGTGATCGTGGGCGCGGCAGTTGCCGTCGACCACGGAATCCTTGGGATTGCTACCCATGATGACGCCGCCCATCACGTGGTTGTTGGCGTTGAGGCTGGTGGTGATGTTGAATTCCACCGCGCCGAACAACTGGCCGATATGCTCCAGTTGCTTGTGCGCTGCTTCCGCGCCTTTGCGCACGTACTCGCCGACGTCATAGTAAATGTCGGGGCAGGCCAGTCCGAGGGGATCCTTGCGGGTCTTGCTCAGGGTCAGGCGGTTGTTGGCTTCCGGCAGCGGTTCCAGGCTGATCGACAGATCAACGCCGAAGGCCGCGCGGCGACGGATTTCATCGTCGAGTTCCTGGCCCACAAGGCCCAGCTTCAACGCCTGCTGCGTGGCGGGGCCGACGCGTGTGATGTTGTTGAGGATCATCTTGTTGGAGGAATACTCGGAGCGGAACGCGCCATCGCGCGGGCCGACCAGGCAGCTGCTTTGCGCCGGGCCGCGACCGGTCCAGATCGGCTCGTTCGCGAGGAAGGTGCAGTGGAAACCGGAGTGATCCATCATGTTGCGGCCGACCTGATCCGACGAATTGGCGAGGCCGTTCGGGTTGGCGGCATTTGCGGCCAGCAACAGCAGGCGCGGTGTTTCGATACCGTTGCAGGCGAACACGAAAGCGCGCGCGGTCGCCTTGTGCGATTGCTTGCCGGCGTCGTACCAGTAGGCGGCAGTGATGCGGTTGTTTTGATCGGTGTCGACTTTGTAGACCACGGCCTCCGGCAAGACCTTGGCGCCTTTCATCTCGGCCCGCTGGACGTGATGGATGCCGTTGTACATCGCCCCGATCGGGCAGATCGGCTGGCAATTGTTATTGCCGCAGCAGGTTGGACGGCCTTGCCACGGACGTGTGCTGCGTCCCTGCGGAATCGGTACTGAGTTGTAGCCGTGGGCATTGACCACTTCGGCAAAACGCTTGTCGCCATAGCCCCACGGCACCATGTCCATCGGATACGGTTTACTGCGCTCGCTCGGCGATTGCATGCTCGCATCATTTGGTCCGGCCACGCCCATTTCCTCTTCGGCGCGGCAATAGTATGGCTCCAGCTCTTCATACGAAATCGGCCAGTCGCGGCCGACGCCATAGGTCGACTTCATCTTCAGGTCGACCGGCAGATGGCGCCAGCATGACGCCGCCCAGTGCCAGGTGGTGCCGCCGACCGTGCGCAGATAACCTTGCTGGAAGCCGTTGCCGTCGGGGCCGGACAGCGCGATGTAATTGTTCTTCGGAAAGTACAGCGGCGCCGGCGCATTGGGCGCCTGCGGATACAAGCCCTGGAAGTCGGAACCGACACGACTTTCAAAAGGCATGTTGCGCCAATTTTCAACTGCTTGTGCGCGCTCGATGCGCAAGCCGGCTTCCAGCATCAGGACGGAATAGCCTTGGCTCACGAGTTGATCCGCGATCATGGCGCCGACCACGCCGGAACCGACGATCACTACATCGGCCGTTGCATCGCCCTCGGAGGAAAAGATAGGGAGTTTCATAGTGTCTTTGCTTTAGGTTCGGGAGTGCCGGTGGTGGCAGGAGCAGGCACGGCAGCGGGAGCAGGCGCAGGCTCGACAGGGGCGGAGACACGGATCTCCGGCGGGGCCTTGGTCCACCAGAGCGGACCGTAATTGCAATACGTCGGTACGGTCTGGCCGTCGGCGACAGGCTGATACATCAAGGCCTCGGCATACGAGACGACAACCGCTTGTTGGCCTTTGCCGATGGTGCCCGTGTACCAGGCGGCGACAATCGCCAGCGTCAGGTCGCGCAGACCAGCATCGGTGGCGGCTGCCAGCAAAGCCTTCGGATCCTGCTCGTTCTGCAGCAACGCGGCCAGCTTCGGCGACTGCGCAGCAAAATCGGGATAGGTCTTGCGCATCGCAGCTTCCATCCGGCTGGCGGTATCGAGCTTGAGATCGGTATGGCCGGTGATGCGTTTGGAAAAGGTCAGGAAGGCGACGGCTTCGGGACTGGGTGGTGGTGGTGCAATGGGGGCCGGGGCAGTCTGGGCATTGCTGAACAGCGGGTTGCTCCAGAAGCCGGCTTCGGCGACCAGTGCGGCCAGCCCGATGAGCATGTGACGCCGGCTGATACCGCCTGTTAGTTTGAATCCCGGGACAGTCTTGGGAGTGGAAACGGGCGGCTTCATGAAGCGACCTTGATGCTGGGGTTGGTGACCTGGCGCATTGTGCAAACTCCTGCGGTTGCTTGTTGAAAGCGTGAGAGCGTCTGGCGGATCAGTAGTTCATGCAGATCAATACAAATGCATGATGACACGAGCCTGATCCGCCCGCGCTGAAAAACAGTCCTGATCATGCAAAAAACGTGATTATTTGCAGTGTCATCCTGCTGAGACAGATAAAAGTCAGGTAGCAGAAAGAACAAAAATCTGGGAACAACGAGCCTCAATGATAGCAATGTTAGCGCTAACACGCATGCGTTTTGCGAGAAGCGACATCCCGTCTTGAGGCGTGAAATGCGAGGCTTTGATGAGGCTCATGTCGCGGAAATGGTCGCATCATCCCGTGCGTAAGGAGTTGCGCTTGGCTGCTGCAATATGAGCTTTCGAAGGATTGTCTGCGTGAGTCAGCCTGCGACGTTGGACAGAAACGCAAGCGCGGCCAGGAGAAGTTGTGTGATGCCAGGTTCTTCGACGGGAAAGTGTCCGCAATTTTCCAACATGACCAAGGTCTTCTCGCCCTTGATCCGATCAAAGAACGGACGGCTCGAAGCGACGCCGGTCCAGCGATCATTCGCCGGATGCACCAGCAGCAGCGGACAGATGTCGAAATCCTCAGGCTCGACAAGCGGGCGCACTGTAAAGATCGACTGCATGAAGCGGACAGGAACGCGCGCGCCGCCGCCGAACGGATCATTGGCTACCAGCCGGTTCAACCCCGGATCGTTCGACATGGCGTGCATTTTGGTAAACCACTTCACCGGTAATCTGAGCTTGCCGAACAGAGCGGCACACAATGGCATCAGCGGCATCATCCCGTGCAGCACCAGCGCGTTGCGCGCAAACTGACGCCGCACCAGCGGCGATCGCGGATCTGCCAACGTCGTCGCCATGATGCCGGCGACCATCTCCTTGCCCATGCGCGCCGCGCACAGATAGGCCAGATAGCCACCAAGGCTTCCTCCGAAAAACACGACGCGGCGTCCGCGGCGGCGATATTCGTCGGCGGCAAGATCGCACAGGATATCGACCCACGTCGCATAGTCGATCATGGACGCATCTGCCTGCGTCAATCCATATCCGGGCAAGTCAGGAGCAAGGACGTCATAACCGGCTTCGTGCAACAACCGGCCCAGCGGCGCAAACATGCGCCCATAACCGCCACCGCCATGGACGACGATGATCGTCAGCGGCGATGAAGGCGATGAAAACCGATCAAGATGGATAGATGCACCACGCCAGGAAAACCATTCTTCTGCGGGAGCATTGTCCGCAGAGATGCGTGCATCTTCCGGGAAGAAAGGCTGGTACTGCTGCCAGTAGGTGGCGGTCTGGTAGGTTGCCTCAGGCATGCAGATATCGAGAGTGACGGTTCAACCGCGCCGTCTTTATTGATGATTGGGTAAAAGAGTCAGGTAGCAGGCAGACGAGGTGAGCGAGGCAATCGAGGCCCAATGCCTGTCATCAAGGCCGTGTTGCATAGGCTCGTTCCACCCGCGCAATGCGTACTTCGTAATGCTCATACCAGCGCGCTTTACCCGTCTCCTGCGCGATCCTGTGTTCCGCCACAGCCTTCCACGCTGAGATGGCTTCGAGACTGCTCCAATAGGAGACCGTAATGCCGAAGCCGTCCGCGCCTCGCACGCTTTCTACGCCGAGATAGCCGGGCTGCTCAGCGGCCAGCTCCACCATGCGATCAGCCATCTGGCCATAGCCGTTGTCACCCTCAGTGCGTTGCGAAGAAAAAATGACGGAGTAATAGGGCGGCTCCGGAAGCTTGGCAAATGGCGAGCTGGTCATGATTGTTCCGACGGGTACTGAAAGAAGGTCTGCCTCGGGGAAAATACTTATAGTCGGCTATACCCGGTCCATGCCAGCCGACACCACAAACGCCACGATGGCGGAAGTGATCGACCAGACGGCCAAGCGGTATTGCGGGATGAATTTGGTGATGAACGGCAGCAGGAAGTAGAGCACGACGCCGATGAGGATGCTGGTAATGACTCGTTTCATGACTTGATATTGTTGGAGTTGGGTGAAAACGCCGGCCGATTCAGCCATTTCAGCCATGCTGAACCACGCCGGGCGAACGCAGCGATCCTACCATTGATTGAGGGCAAGCTGCCACCGGCAGAGCGCGGTTCATGGCTGGAAGGTACAGGGGGTATATTTAAAACTTATACCATCATCGAAAAACGGTATTTCCTTCATCTTCTCCCAAAAGCATAGACTTCAGTCACAGCAGTTTCGGTGAACGGATTGTTGTGAAGACCGCTACCACGGTCATTTTGTCTGGCAGTAACGCATCGTACCCGGTGCAGTAATGGCAGGCGATATCTGAATAAACATTTTGGAGACAGACATGGAATCCCGTTCGGCAGCCGAGCTTGCTGGATTGTCGATCTTGCCAGACGTGGCAGGACAGACAGTCCAGGAGCTGGCAACTCATACTTCAGCAGCATCCTCTTCCGCATCTTCCGGCACTGCATTGGCTTCGGTCAGCCTGGACGACAAATATACGGCGACCTTCGGTTCCATCTTCCTCTCGGGCATCCAGGCGCTGGTGCGCTTGCCTTTATTGCAATATCTACGGGATCAGAAAGCCGGGCTCAATACGGCGGGTTTCATTTCCGGTTATCGCGGCTCGCCATTGGGCGGCCTCGACGAAGCCTTGTGGAAGGCCAAGCCGCATCTTGATGCGCACAAGGTCAGATTTCAGCCCGGCACCAATGAGGACATGGCGGCGACCGCCGTCTGGGGTACCCAGCAGGTCGATCTGATCGGCCCGGCCAAGGTCGATGGCGTATTCGCCATGTGGTACGGCAAAGGCCCGGGTGTGGATCGTTGCGGCGATGTGCTCAAGCACATGAACCATGCCGGCACGTCCGCCAAAGGCGGCGTGCTGCTGGTGGCCGGTGACGATCATGGCGCGTATTCATCGACGTTGCCGCATCAATCCGATCACATATTCTCGGCATCAATGATTCCGATGCTGTATCCCTGCAACGTGCAGGAATACCTTGACCTCGGCCTGCACGGCTGGGCGATGTCGCGTTTTTCCGGCTGTACGGTGGGCTTCAAGGCGCTGGCCGATACGGTGGAGTCGAGTGCCTCGGTGGATGCCAATCCTTTCCGCGTCGAGATCAACTATCCGGCCGACTTCGTCATGCCCGAAGGCGGTCTCAACGCCCGTTTGTCGACCGACACGCTGGGCGTGCAGGCGCGCAAGCAAGAAGCGCTGATGCAGGATTACAAGATCTACGCTGCGCTCGCTTACGCGCGCGCGAACAAGCTCAACCGCGTGATGATCGATAGCCCCAAGGCGCGGCTGGGCATCATCGCGTCAGGCAAGTCCTATCTCGACGTGCTGGAAGCGCTGAGCGAACTCGGTATTGACGAAGACTTCGCTGCCGAGATCGGCCTGCGCCTGTTCAAGGTGTCGATGCCGTGGCCGCTGGAGCCGGAAGGCGTGCGCGAATTCGCGCAAGGTCTGGACGAGATTCTGGTGGTCGAAGAAAAACGTCAGATGGTCGAGTACCAGCTCAAGGAACAACTCTACAACTGGCGCGACGACGTGCGTCCGCGCGTGATCGGCAAGTTCGATGAAAAAGGCGAATGGGTGGCGCCGCGCGGCGAATGGCTGCTGACCTCCAAGGCCGACTTTTCGGTAGCGCAGATTGCACGCGTGATTGCGGCACGCATTGCGCGTTTTCATACCAGCGACCTGATCAAGGCGCGTCTGGCCTTCCTCGACGCCAAGGATGCCGTTCTGAACAAGGCGGTCAGCACACCGCCGCGTCCTGCGTATTACTGCTCGGGTTGCCCGCACAACACCTCGACCAAGGTGCCGGATGGCAGCTTCGCGCTGGCAGGCATCGGCTGTCACGTGATGGCGACGGCAATCTATCCGGAATTCAATAAGCTCACCACGCACATGGGCGGCGAGGGTGGCCCTTGGATCGGACAGGCACCGTTCTCTAAGGTGCCGCACGTGTTCGCCAACCTTGGCGACGGTACTTATTTCCACTCGGGTTATCTGGCGATTCGCGCTGCGGTGGCAGCCAACGTCAACATGACCTACAAGATTCTCTACAACGATGCAGTGGCGATGACCGGCGGCCAGCCGGTTGACGGCACCACCTCGGTGCCGATGATCGCGCAGCAGATGGCGGCTGAAGGCATCAAGCGCATCGCGCTGGTGAGCGAAGATATCAGCCGCTACAGTGATCGCTCCAATCTGCCGGCCCTCGTCACCATCCACGACCGCAAGGACATGGACGCGGTGCAGCGAGACATGCGCGAGCTGCCGGGCGTGACCGTGATCATCTATGACCAGACCTGCGCCGCCGAGAAACGTCGTCGCCGCAAAAAAGGCGAATACCCCGACCCGGATCAGCGCCTGTTCATCAACGAAGCCGTCTGCGAAGGCTGTGGCGACTGCGGCGTGCAATCGAACTGCACGTCGATTTTGCCGTTGGAGACCGAGTTCGGCCGTAAGCGCGCCATCGATCAATCTTCGTGCAACAAGGATTATTCCTGCGTCAAAGGCTTCTGCCCGAGCTTCGTCACCGTCAATGGCGGCAAGCTCAAGAAATCTAAAACCGGCGTCATCAAGAAAGATTCTGCCGATGACTTCGGCGTGCTTCCAGAACCGGCGATCCCGTCCTGCGACACGCCGTTCAACATTCTCATCAACGGCATCGGCGGCACCGGCGTCATCACCATCGGTGCACTGATGGGCATGGCTGCGCATCTGGAAGGCAAGGGCGCATCGGTGCTGGACATGACCGGCATGTCGCAAAAGAACGGTTCGGTGACTTCACACGTGCGTATCGCGCGCACACCGCAAGCCATCCGCGCCCAGCGCATCGCCACCGGTGAAGCCGATCTGATCCTCGGTTGCGACATGCTGACTGCAGGCTCGCACGATGCGATTTCCAAGATGCGTCCGGGCCGTACCCGCGCCGTCGTCAACGTGCATCAGCAGCCACCGGGACAGTTCGCCAAGAATCCCGACTGGCAATTTCCATTTGAAGACGTCAAGGCGCTGATTCAGGAATCGGTTGATCAACAGGCTGATTTCATCGATGCAACACGTCTGGCAACGGCATTGATGGGCGATTCGATTGCAACCAACCTGTTCATGCTCGGCTATGCGTATCAACGCGGCGAGTTGCCGTTAAGCGAAGCCGCCTTGCTGCGCGCTATCGAAATGAACGGCGTCGCCATCGAATCCAACAAGACCAGTTTCCTGTGGGGCCGCCGCGCCGCCGTCGATCTGACCCGTGTTGAGCGTATTGCCGTACCGGCGCAACCGGTGGTGATCCGCATGCCGGAAACACTGGACAAGCTGATCAAGCGCCGCGTGGCTTTCCTGGCCGACTATCAGGATGCGGCGTACGCAGAATCGTTCGCACGCTTCGTTGAGCAGGTGCGTGAAAAAGAAGCCGCCCTGAACCTTGGCGACAAACTCAGCATGGCGGTCGCACGCAACTTGTCCAAGCTGATGGCCTATAAGGATGAGTACGAAGTCGCGCGCCTCTACACCGACGGCCGCTTCATGGAACAACTGAAGCAGCAGTTTGAAGGCGACTTCTCGCTGAGCTTCAACCTGGCGCCACCGATGTTTTCCAAGAAGGATGCGCAAGGCCGCCTGGTCAAGGCCAAATACGGTTCGTGGATGATGTCGGGGTTCAAGCTGCTGGCGAAATTCAAGGGCCTGCGTGGTGGCGCATTCGACGTCTTCGGTTATACCGAAGAGCGTAAAACCGAGCGTCGCCTGATTGCCGAGTATCGCGAAACAGTGACGTCGTTGCTGGATGGACTCACCGCCGACAAGCTGGTGCTGGCCGTCGAAATTGCCCAATTGCCCGAGCAGATCCGCGGTTATGGCCATGTCAAAGACAAGGCGCTCACACAGGCGCGTGGCAAGCAGGAAGAATTGCTTGGACGCTATCGTGCACCGGGCAATTTGATGCAAAAAGTCAATGTCGCGCAAGTAGCTGTGGCATGACATTCAACTTCATCCAATAAGCGCCGTCGTCCCAGCGAACGCTGGGACCTAGTGGCGTTAACGCGGTTACAGATATCGCCAAGTTTGCGGTATCTATGACGCCACTGGGTCCTGACTTCCGTCAGGACGACGCTATTATTCCTAACGTGGCAAGATAGACCGCAATTGTTGAGGGCAAGCAATGTCATCCCGGCGACACCTTCACGCACGCTTTTACGTTAGTCTTTTGCCAAACACAAAATAGACCTCAGGAGACAACATGGATTTTGAACTGAACGAAGACCAACTGGCCTTCCAGAGCAGCGCACGCGATTTCGCCGCCGGCGAGATGGCTCCCCACGCGGCAAAATGGGACGAAGAATCGCATTTCCCGGTTGACGTCATCGCCAAGGCAGGCGAACTCGGTTTCTGCGGCTTGTACACGCCGGAAGAGGTTGGCGGCCTCGGTCTGACGCGCCTTGATGCGACCGTCGTGTTTGAAGAACTGGCGCACGCCTGCCCCTCGACGGCGGCTTTCCTGACGATTCACAATATGGTGAGCTGGATGATTGCCTCCTGGGCCACGCCGGAGGTCAAGGCGACCTGGTGCGGCGACCTGGCCGTGGGCAAGAAGATCGGTTCCTACTGCCTGACCGAACCTGGTTCCGGTTCCGACGCCGCATCGCTCAAGACCACCGCCAAGCTGGTGGATGGTCATTACATCGTGAATGGTTCCAAGGCCTTTATCTCGGGCGCGGGCGCGACTGACGTGCTGGTCGTGATGGCGCGCACCGGTGGCGAGGGCGCCAAGGGTATTTCGGCGCTTGTCTTGCCCGCCAACACGCCTGGCATCAGCTATGGCAAGAAGGAAGTCAAGATGGGCTGGAACAGCCAGCCCACGCGCACCATCAGTTTTGACAATGTCAAGGTGCCGGCCAATCACTTGCTGGGGCAGGAAGGCGAAGGCTTCAAGTTCGCCATGAAGGGGCTCGACGGCGGTCGTATCAACATCGCCACCTGTTCCGTCGGTGCGGCGCAGGCAGCGCTGGATGCTGCACATGCCTACATGAAAGAGCGCAAGCAGTTCGGCCGTCCGATCGCCGACTTCCAGGCGCTGCAATTCAAGCTGGCCGATATGCAGACTGAACTGGTCGCAGCGCGCCAGATGGTGCGTCTGGCGGCGGTCAAGCTCGACTCCAAGTCACCCAACGCCACCACCTACTGCGCGATGGCAAAACGTTTCGCCACCGATCTCGGCTTCAAGATCTGTAATGAAGCGCTGCAAATCCACGGCGGCTATGGCTACATCCGTGAATATCCGTTGGAGCGCTATTTCCGCGACGTGCGCGTGCATCAGATTCTGGAAGGCACCAATGAAATCATGCGCGTGATCATCGCGCGCCATCTGCTCAACAACGAATCCAACGAGGATATTCGATGACCAGTTATACCAATTTGCGTCTTGACGTTGTCGGCCATACTGCCGTCGTCACGCTCGCCAATCCGCCTGCCAATACCTGGACGCGCGAAGGCCTGATCGATATCAAGCGCCTTGTCACCGATCTCAACAACGATCGCAATATCTACAGCATGGTGGTGACCGGCGAAGGCGAGAAGTTCTTTTCCGCCGGCGCCGACCTGAAACTGTTCGCCGATGGCGACAAGGCGCTCGCGCGTGAGATGGCGCGCCGTTTCGGCGAAGCATTCGAGACGTTGAGCCAGTTCCGCGGCGTATCGATTGCCGCCATCAACGGCTATGCCATGGGCGGCGGTCTGGAGTGCGCACTGGCTTGCGATATTCGTATCGCCGAGGCGCAAGCGCAGATGGCGTTGCCGGAGGCCTCAGTCGGTTTGCTGCCTTGTGCGGGAGGCACGCAGTTGCTGCCGTGGCTGGTCGGTGAAGGCTGGGCCAAGCGCATGATCCTGTGCGGCGAGCGCGTCAACGCCGAGACGGCATTGCGTATCGGCCTGGTGGAAGAAGTCGTGCCACAAGGCCAGGCGAAACAACGCGCGCTGGAGCTGGCAAAGCAAGTGGACAAGCAAAGCCCATCCAGCGTCACGGCCAGCAAGAAGCTGATCCAGGGCGCGCGCCAGAATCCTTTGGCAACGACCTTGCCGGTCGAGCGCGAACTGTTCATCGATCTGTTCGATACGCAGGATCAGAAAGAGGGCGTCAATGCCTTCCTGCAGAAACGTACAGCGGAATGGAAAAATGCCTGAGTACTGATAGCACGCCCTCAGATCAAGGGGCAAGCAAGAAACAAAGCCGGAAGCAAAAACTTCCGGCTTTTTTCTTGCCGTCGCAGTTTATCTGGCACGTTTCATTGGTTGTCAAAAAACCAAGCCGGGGAACTGTCGTCCCTCAATGGCGATCATCTTGTTTGTTACGCATATGCACAAACAGGAGTTGCCAATGGAGTTGCCATTTCTTAACGGCGTGGAGCCGGGGCCTTTGCAGTCAGGACTGATCGTTGCTGCTGCAGCCGTGGCGGCGGTGGTGATCGCCGTCATCCTGCATCGCATCGGCATTGTGCTGGTGCGCAAACTGGTGCGCAATCGTCCATACACGACCAATGTCACGCGCATAGCGTTTCGCGCCAGCCAGGTTTGCGTCGCCTTGTTCGCCATCCGTATCGTGCTGACGGCTGCGCCGGACGACATGCCGGGATTGCGATCTTTGTCCTATCTGTGCACGGTGGCCCTGATACTCGCGCTGACCTGGTTCGTGATGAGATGCATCGTGTCGGTCAGCGCCACGGTGATCCAGCTCAATCCCTACGATGTCGCCGACAACCTCAAGGCGCGTCGCATTCTGACGCAGACACGGGTGTTGACGCGCAGCGCGTATTTCATCGTCGGTTTGCTGGGGTTCTCGTTTGTGCTGCTGACCTTGCCGGGCGCACGCCAGTTTGGCGCGAGTTTGCTGGCATCGGCAGGTGTGGCCGGTTTGGTCGCCGGTATTGCGGCGCGGCCGGTACTCGGAAATTTCATTGCCGGTCTGCAGATCGCTTTCTCGCAGCCGATACGCCTCGACGATGTACTGATCGTCAATGGTGAATGGGGCCGGGTGGAAGAAATCACCGGCACCTTTGTCGTCGTGCGCATCTGGGATGAGCGGCGCATGATCGTGCCGCTACAGTGGTTCATTGAAAACCCGTTTGAAAACTGGACGCATACTTCGTCGACCATCCTCGGCACGGTTTTTCTGTGGCTGGATTTTTGCCTGCCGGTGGAAAAGCTGCGCGCCGAATTTGAACGTGTCTGCAAGCAGGCGCCGCAATGGGATGGCCGCGTCTGTGTTTTGCAGGTCACCGATGTCAGCGATCGCGCGATGCAGATCCGCATGCTGGTCAGCGCGCAAAACTCGGGCAATGCTTTCGATTTGCGCTGCGCCATTCGCGAATCGATGATTGCCTTCATCGCCAGGGATTATCCGGAAGCTTTGCCGCGATTGCGTTCTGCCATCGATCCGGTGGAGATCGGCGCATCGTCTGATCAAGGCCGAAATCTTGCCGATCGTCCCGATGAAATCATTGACGGCTCACCGCGTCAGGCGTGATTGATCACTCGGGTGGTGTTTCACGTCCGGCGGATACTTTGACCTTGTTCACGTCTTCTGATGCGATCAGCAAGGTGTAGGTCCCGACGGGGAGATGGAATTTCAAGGCCTTGTGAATCCCGGCGCAGCGCAGGCCGTGATTGAAGGTGGCCGGTTCCATCGCTTGCTTGCCATTCGTGTCGTCGATGACATCCATCCATGCCGGTGCGTCGGCGGCGACCCAGTAATCGCCTTCGGTCTCGATACGCCAGCTGTAGCGGTTGGTAAAGCGCATCGCCTTCTTCGACTTGATCGCCAGCTTGCCGTATTTGGTCTCGGCTTCATCCAATGGCAGCAGCATCAGCGTCACGGGCACGAAGCCATCAATGAAAGCCGCGGTGGTTTCGGTGCGTGCATTGTTCCACTGCGCCTGCATGGCGCCGATGACCGGATTGGCGCTGACGCAGGCTTCTTGCGCATAGGCGCAGGAGGCCAGCAGTGACAGTGCGAATAATAAGCTCAGTGACAAGCTCAGTGAGAAGCGGAGAATCAGCGTTTTCATCATGGCGACAAAGGAGGCCGCAACAGGGAGTAGAGGCGAACAATATAAGTCGCTGGTTTGCAGGATGCAATATCGTTTTATCCTGCGCGCAACAACGTGCGCACGTCTTTCAACGCCGCAGGAGTGCGCCGCCTCAGGTGAATCCGCCGCGAATCCCCTATACTTTGCGACTTCGTAAAATAATGCAAAGAACCTCCGCGTTCACAGTCCCATCTCGGGATAGGGCGCAAAGAAAGCCGTCAAGCAATGCAGCAACCGTCACCTGATCAATCCAGCCTATCCAGTCAGCAGCAGGGCTTTGTCCTGACCCGGCATTGGCGTGACACGCCTGCCGGGACTGAGGTCGAGTTCTGGCTGGCGACGGACGAGGGGCCGCGGTTGGTGCGATTGCCGATGCAAAAGTCGGTGGCGTTTATCCCGGCGGAGCAACGCGAGCAGGCCGAGAAGGTATTGCGCAACGAGCGCAATTACGAATTGCGCCCACTGGAACTGACCGACTTCCAGCGCCGTCCGGTACTGGGGTTGTATTGCCAGCAACACCGGCAACTGATGAAAATCGACAAGCTGCTCAAGGAATACGGCATCAGCGTCTATGAAGCTAACATCCGGCCGCCGGAACGCTATCTGATGGAACGCTTCATCACGGCGCCGGTGCAGTTCAGCGGGGAGCAGAGCGAAAAAGCGGGCAGCGCCAAAATGCCCTTGTTGAATGTCCAGCTTAAACCAGCACCGGATTACCGTCCGCAACTGAAACTGGTATCGCTGGATATCGAGACAACCATGCACGGCGATCTCTATTCGATCGCGCTGGAAGGCTGCGGGCAACGGCAGGTCTACATGCTCGGCCCGCCGAACGGCGACGCGTCCGGCATCGACTTCGACATGGAGTATTGCGACAGCCGCCAACTGATGCTGGCAAAGCTCAATCAATGGATGGCGCGGCACGATCCTGACGTCATCATCGGTTGGAATGTGGTGCAGTTTGATCTGCGCGTATTGCAGGAACATGCTGAGCGCTTCAAGACACCGTTGCGCTTCGGTCGCGACGGCAGCGAGCTGGAATGGCGTGAACACGGTTACAACGAGAATCACTATTTTGCGTCAGCGGCAGGCCGCCTGATCATCGACGGCATCGAATCATTGCGCGCAGCGACCTGGAATTTTCCCTCCTTCAGTCTGGAATCGGTTGCGCAGACGTTGCTGGGCGAGGGTAAAGCGATCGATAACGCCTATCAGCGCATGGACGAAATCGACCGGCGTTTTGCCGAAGACAAGCCGGCACTGGCCATCTACAACCTCAAGGATTGTGAGCTGGTGACGCGGATTTTCGCCAAGACGCAATTGCTGGATTTCATGCTGGAACGCGCTTCGGTAACCGGCTTGCCCGCGGATCGCACCGGTGGATCGGTGGCGGCCTTCAGCCATCTGTACATGCCGCACATGCATCGCCAGGGCTTTGTCGCGCCCAATCTCGGCGATACGCCGCCGGAGTCAAGTCCGGGTGGCTTCGTCATGGATTCGCAGGCGGGTCTCTACGATTCGGTGCTGGTGCTGGATTACAAGAGCCTGTATCCGTCCATCATTCGTACCTTTCTGATCGATCCGGTGGGTCTGATCGAGGGGCTGGCGCATCCGGATGACGCCGATTCGATACCGGGATTTCGCGGGGCGCGCTTCTCGCGCACCAAGCACAGCTTGCCGGCCATCATCGCAAAGATCTGGCAGGGGCGTGAAGCCGCCAAACGTCAGCAAAACAAGCCCCTGTCGCAGGCTTTGAAAATCATCATGAACTCCCTGTATGGCGTGCTCGGCGCGACCATCTGCCGCTTCTTCGATGCGCGGCTGGCGTCGTCGATCACCATGCGCGGCCACGAGATCATGCATCGCACCCGTGAGCTGATCGAGGCGCAGGGGTATCAGGTGATTTACGGTGATACCGACTCTACCTTTGTCTGGCTGAAATCGGCGCATGACGAGCAGGAAGCCGATGCCATCGGTAATGCGCTGGTTCAGCACGTCAACAACTGGTGGCGTGCCCATCTGGAGGAGCAATACGGACTGGATAGTGCACTGGAGCTGCAATACGAAACACATTACCGCCGCTTCCTCATGCCCAACGTGCGCGGTACCGACTTCGGCAGCAAGAAACGTTACGCAGGCATGATCGTCAAGCCCGACGGCAGCGAGGAAATGGTCTATAAAGGGCTGGAAACCGTACGCACCGACTGGACGCCGTTGGCGCAGCAGTTCCAGCAAGAACTGTATCGGCGCATCTTCCGGCGTGAGCCTTACCAGGCCTACGTGCGCGACTACGTGGCAAGCACGCTGCGCGGTGAACGCGACGATGCGCTGGTCTACCGCAAGCGTCTGCGCCGTCCGTTGGATGCCTACGAGCGCAATGTGCCGCCACACGTGCGCGCGGCGCGTATGGCGGACGAATTGAACCGTGAGCAGGGACGTCCGCTGCAATATCAGAACCGTGGCTGGATCAGCTATCTCATGACCACAACAGGCCCGGAACCATTGGAGATGCCTGAGACGCGGCGTTCGGCGATCGACTACGACCACTACGTCACGCGCCAGTTGCAGCCGGTGGCGGACGCCATCCTGCCTTTTTTGCAAGATGACTTTGCGGCACTGATTACCGGGCAAAAGGAATTGTTCTGATCGGTCGACGATGCGAATTCAATGACTCAATGCATTGAGCAAGATCGGTCAGGTCGCTGTGATCGTATTTCGATAGTCTTTGGATACCAGGTTCCAGGGAAAACAGATGAATGGCCATATGAACGATGATGCAGGCGACAACTTGACCGGAGAAAAGCCCGGACGCGAAGACAGCCGATTGTATAGCCGCTTCTACAGCCGATTCCGCAGGGTTCTTGACCATATCGACAATCACCTCGATGGTGATTTGTCGGTGGAGCGGCTGAGCGGCGTGGCGGCATTTTCGAAGTATCACTTTCATCGGCAGTTCAGCGGCTTGTTCGGCGTCAACGTGTATCGCTACGTGCAGTTGAGGCGTATGCGGCGCGCGTCGTATCAATTGGCGTTTCGGAATGATCAGATCATCGACATCGCATTGGCCAATGGCTACGAAACACCCGAATCGTTTTCCCGCGCATTCAAGAAGGAGAGCGGTCAGTCACCGTCCAGTTTTCGTGAACAGCCGCAGTGGGATCCCTGGTATGCCATCTATCAATCATTGAAAGAACTGAGGATCCTCACCATGCAAAATACGTATAGCATTGAAGACGTCAAGATCGTCGATTTCAACGACACGCGGGTTGCCGCATTCGAGCATCGCGGCGACCCACGCGGTATCGGCGACTCGGTGCGTCGCTTCATCGATTGGCGCAAGCAACACCACCTGCCGCCTTCTGTCAGTGCAACCTTCAACATCCTCTATGACAATCCTGCAGAGGTCGCGCCGCAAGATTTTCGTCTTGATATTTGTGCTGCCACGGCGCAAGCGATTGAGGCGAATGCCGCAGGCATCGTCGAAAAGACAATTCCCGCCGGTCGCTGTGCGGTACTGCGGGTAATCGGGCCGGAAGAAATGCTGGAGCAGGCAGCGCACTATCTGTACCTGGAGTGGTTGCCGCCGAGCGGCGAAGAGTTGCGCGACTTTCCGTTGTTTGCACAGCGTATCAGGTTCTTTCCTGATGTCCCGGAAGGCGAGGCCGTACTTGATCTGTTTTTACCGATTTGCTGAAGTAAAAAAAGGCCGGATTGAAGCAGATGTGGTTACTTTGCTATTGAAAACTTAGTTCCTTCTGACGGTGTCATACTTTGCAACGACATCCTGAATGGCTAAACGATGAAGGTAGAGATATGAGTCTGTCCGGCAAGATACTAATGGTGGCAGGTGTGCTGATTCTGGCCGGCGGTAGTCTGGTGGCCTGCTCGCCACTGAAGGTGCTCAATGCGATGACGCCGGGCGCTGCTTATCAAAAGACTGCAGATATTCCTTATGGCACGAATCCGCGCCAGCAACTGGATATCTATGTTCCTCGCGAGCCGGCGGCCGGCAAAGCGCTGCCTGTCGTGGTGTTTTTCTACGGCGGCAGCTGGAATGACGGCAGCCGCAAGGATTATGGCTTCGTCGGCGAGGCTCTGAGTTCGCGTGGATTTATCGTGGTAGTGGCGGATTACCGTGTTTATCCGGAGGTGAAGTATCCGGAGTTTCTTAAAGACAGCGCGCAGGCTGTCGCATGGACGCTTCAGCACGCCGGAGAATACGGCGGCGACCTGAAGCGCATCTTCGTCATGGGCCATAGTGCCGGGGCATATAACGCCGCGATGGTCGCCCTGGATGCGCGCTGGTTGAAAGAAGCCGGCGCCTCGCCGCAGCAATTGCGCGGCTGGATTGGTCTCGCCGGGCCTTACGATTTTCTGCCGATTGAAAATGCGGATGTCAAACCCGTATTCTGGTTTCCCGATTCACCGCTGGATTCGCAACCGGTGCGGCATGTCGGCGATGACAGTCCGGCTGCTTTGCTGATTGCTTCGCACAAGGACAAGATCGTCAATGCCGTGCGCAATACCGGTGGCATGGCGCAGCTGTTGCGTGATCATCACGTGCCTGTCGAGGAAATCTATTTTGACAATACAACCCACGCTACGCTTGTTGCGAGCCTGTCGCGTCCGTTGCGCCATCTTGCGCCGACGCTGGATCGTGTTGCGGATTTCATTGAAAATACGCCATCGAGATAAGATCGTTGTACCAAGAGGCCCGCAGCGGCAACCATAGCGATAACCACCATGACGCCAGAACGAAAGACACCGGAAAGTTTGCTGTCGGTACAAGAGCAACTGATCGCACGTGAACCGATTTTTCATCGTCCGGAATTTGGCGTTACCCGCGCTGATTTCGAAGCGATGATGGCCGAGGAATTCTGGGAAACCGGCGCTTCCGGCCAGCGCTACAGCAAGCAATTCATTCTCGATACCTTGGCGGCGCGCCACGCACAGCCGCATGACGACCCTTGGCAAACTTCGGATTTTTATTGCCAGCAAATTTCACCGGACAATTTTTTGCTGACGTATACGTTGACGCAAGGAGCGCGCATCACGCAGCGTATGACCTTGTGGCGACGAGAGTCGACGCGCTGGCTGATTGTCTATCACCAAGGGACGGTGGCCTGAATGTCGTGTTTTTCCAGGTAAATTCAAGGTTCGTCTTACGTGGTGGCGGTCGTTTCTCTGACGATGGCAAGGGACTCGCTCTGACTTCATTTTCTTGACGATGCTCTTAAGATGGACTCACGCCGGGCGCATTGCAGCGGCGACCACTAATCCAAGGAGATACCTATGAAAAAGCAACTCGCTCTGTTGTTGATGGCCGGCGCATTGAGTGTCGGCGCACACGCTCAGACCAAGGGCGGCGAAGGCGACACCAAGGCAGGCGCCGGCGCCAATAGCGCCAATGAAGTCCGCGACAATGCGCAAGGCAAGTCGCGCGCAACCAAGTCGGCAGAACGCAAGGAAAAGCGCGCTTCTGAGGCCGGCACCAAGACACCGACCTCTGGCGGCGATGGCGACGACAAGAGTATTCCAGCCAATAGTCCTAACATGCCGGGTAATCCTGGTGCGAAGAAGTAAGTTATGGAATGACGATTCAGTGCGAAGAGACTGGATGTCGGATGGATAAAAAAAGCGCCTGATTCGAGGCGCTTTTTTACTTTCTTCAAACCAGATTCCGGGCTGGATTCTTAGCCGGAATTCGGGCGAAAACTGACGCTGAAACTCAGATCGGGACTCAGATCGGGACTTAGACCGTAAACCATTCGTTGCCACGTTGCTCGAACTCTTGCGTGGCCGTTTGGACAAATTTTCCTTCCTCGTCTTGCCAATGCATGCGTTCAACGGCAATGCGATGCGGATCCACGCGCAAGACGTTGAACGAGTTCGCTTCACCACGGCTGCGGGTGGAAGTCGCTGTGCCGGCTTGCACCACCAATGCGGAATAGCCCGCGATGTCGTAGCGTGCTGCACTGCTGGCGGCGGAACTGGTATGAACATGTCCGGCAAGTAGCACGTCGGCGCCGCAGATGGCGAATGCACGCATGGCCGGTAAGGCTTTGCCGACCAGATCGTGATGCTGCGGGCCCGGTGGCAGATCGAAGGGATGATGGGTGACGATGATTTTGACGACATGGTCGCCGACGGCAGCCAGCTCTCGGCGCGCCAGTTCGATCTGGCGATCGTTGACGCGTCCATCTTTAATGGTGAGCGAGCGCGCGGTATTGATGCCGATCACGGCAATCTCTTCATCGATAAAAATCGGTTGTAACTGCTGCGTGATGTAGCGGCGGTATTTTGTCAATGGACGGAAAAAACGCGCTATCACATTGAACAGCGGCACATCGTGATTTCCCGGTACGACGATCTGCGGTTGCGGCAGGGCGTCGAGAAACTGACGCGCTTCTCTGAATTGTTCAGACTTTGCCCGTTGCGTCAGGTCACCGGAAACGACGATCAGGTCCGGTGCAATCTCGTGTATCTGCGCAATGATGGGGGCAATCAGCGCCTCGTCAATGCGGCCGAAATGAAGGTCGGAGAGATGAACGATGGTGCGCATGATCAAGCCTTTCCGGTAGTTGTGGACGTGGCATTGACTGGCGCCGGTGCGGTCGTGTCTGCATTGGGCACGATAACGGTCAGTGACGCAGGATTGATGCGATAGAGCAATGGCGTCTGCATGATGTTGACTTCGCCATCAGTAGCGACGCGTAGTCGTTTCGCGCGGCGATGGTGGGTTTCAATTTCGATCTCGGTAGTGCTGAGCATGTCGAAATCCCGCGCTTCCTTCAGCTTCCCGAACAAGGCATGCAGCGCCAGGCGCACCAGCCCCAGCCGGCCGGTGCGATGGCAGACATAAAGGCTCAGCTTGCCGGCTGAAAGAGTTTTACGCGTGCCGATATTCAGGCCGTCCATTAGATATTCGTTGTTGCCGATAAAGACGAAGGGCGTGCGCCGACGATGTTCGGCGTTGTCGATACGCAGTCGGACATCGAGGAAGGGATACCGCCGCAGCGCCTCCATGGCGGCCCAGCAAAAGGCCAGCCACTTGCCACGTCCGAGGCGGCTTTGCTGTTTTTCCCGATCACGCACGATGTCCGGATAGAGACCCAGGCTGGAGTTGTTGATGAATAGCACGCCGTTGACTTCGCCGGTATCGATTGCCAGCGGGCTACCTTGGGCGATAGTGCGGATGGCATCTTCCAGTACGAGTGGAATTTGCAGATCCTTGGCAAAATGGTTGAGCGTTCCCAGAGGCAGCACACCGAATGCTGACCGGCTGCCGGCGACTTTCGAGGCGACCGCGTTGACGCTGCCATCACCGCCACCGGCGACAACGATTGCCGCGCCTTCCTGTACGGCTTTCTCTGCCGCACTGATGAGCTGTGCGCCGTCTTCGGCCAGCGTGACATGGGCTTGTATTGCGTAATGCTGGAAACCGTCGATGACGCGTTGTGCTAATTCTTGTGCATGGCCGGCGCCCGCGTGGGCGTTGATGATGACGGCAATGTGGCGAGACGATTCGGGCTTTACTGTCATGGGCAAATTGAAATGGAGAATGGTCAAGTCAGTTTGAAGACATTCGCGTCGATTGGTGCCGCTGTATTGTAAAAATAATCGTTGTCCAAAAAGCAAACCATCCCCAGCCTTCCAGCATGGCGGCGATTACATCGCTAAAAAAATGTACGCCCAGGTAGATGCGGCTCAGTCCTGTCAGCACGGTCAGCGCAACTGCTGCGGCAACGATGGGAAAGCGTCGTTGGGCACCGGCCGGCCGCGTCGTCAGCCAGGCCGCCAGTACGCTGTAGAACACTGCTGCGCCGATGGTGTGACCGCTTGGAAAGCTGTAGCTATGCAAGACCAGAATAGGTTGCTCGAACTGCGGACGCACGCGCTGGAAGATGAATTTCAATCCATAGTTGAACAGCATGCCGCCTGGCACCGATACGAGCAGCAACAGCAGCCACACCCAGGCTTTGTCGCGGATCAGCCGCGCCGCCAGCAGGGCGCTCATGGCAAGAATCCCTATGGTGCCGTGCAGATGGGTGAAAGCCAGCACGGCAATCGTCAAGCTGCTTGATGCACGGACGTGAAACCAGTCGGCAATCTGTTGATCGAGATTCGGCAAGGCGCCGGGATTAAGCGCGTGCAAGGCGACCAGTGCAAACAACGCCGCAGTGCAGAGTACGGCCAGAATGCCGGTGGTCAGTGGCAGGCCGAGGTAATGATCCCGGGCCAGCCGGGCTTGCAGGAAGGATGGTTTAGATGATTTCAGAGTGTCTTGATTCGCCATGCGCTTGTGGTTGTGTTGGGGGCCTTTTGCCGGGGTGGTTCTGCGGCAGATCAGCAGGCTGGCGTACCTAGCGCAATCGAGCGCAGCGCAGGCAAGTCCAGCAGTTCCAGATCGCGATGATTGACGTCGACGATGCCGTTCTTCTTGAAGCTGGACAAGAGTCGGCTGACACTTTCGACGGCCAGACCGAGGTAATTGCCGATTTCTTCCCGCGTCATGCGCAGCTGAAAGCGCGTGGCCGAATAGCCGCGTGTGACATAGCGTGACGACAGGTTGACCAGGAAGGCGGCGAGTTTTTGCTGGGCGCTCATGTTGTTGAGCGCCAGCATGACGCCTTGCTCGCGCGAGATTTCTTTACTCATGATGCGGTGAAACTGGCGTAGCAATACCGGCATGTCCTGGAACAGTGCTTCGAGCTGGACGAATGGGATTTCACAGACCTCGCTGTCTTCCAGCGCCACCGCTTCGCATTGGTGACGGCTGGTGCCGATCGCATCCATGCCCAGCAACTCGCCGGCCATCTGGAAGCCGGTGATCTGCTGGCTGCCATTGCTGTTCATCTGATAGGTCTTGAAATGCCCCAGGCGAATTGCGTACAGCGTATTGAAGGTATCGCCCATGCGGTACAGGCTCTGATCGCGTTTGACGCGGCGACGGCGCCCGATGATCTGATCAAGGCGAAGCATGTCGGCTTCATCCAGACCCATGGGCAGGCACAGCTGGTGCATGCTGCAGGCAGCACAACCTTCCTGAAGCGCCTGCACTGTCAATATCGGCGCGGTATTGGTGGGACTGGACATACTATTTTTTGCTCCTCGGCAATGACATGGTTGCGAGTTCATCTGAACTGACTCGGCTTGTCGGTTTGGTAACTTGCTTGATAGTTACACAATATGGGTAAGAGTTTACTTGATTAGCTTGAGGACTTCGCGAAATAACGGGTGACGGCTGTCTCGCATCCATTCGAACGCCACCATCTCCAACGTCACCAGATGCGCCCCGGCCTGCGCCAGACGGGTGAAGGCCGCGTCGCGGTCGGCGATTTTGCGTGAGCCCGTGGCGTCCGTTACCACCCAGACGCGATAGCCGTTCTGCAGTAGCGTCATCGCGGTTTGCAGCATGCAGACGTGTGCCTCGCAACCGCTGATGACGACTTCCTTGCACGCCGACAGAAAGGCCGCCGGCAGACCATCGACGCAGGCATCGAAGTGCGTCTTGACCAGGGTGCGATCGCACAGGCGTTTGATGTCGGGATGGTTCGCTCCCAGTTTTTCGGGCGTCTGCTCGGTCGCAATGACGGGCAGGCCGAGGAGGCTGGCGATGGTTGCCAGTTTGATGTTTTGCGCCAGAACGGCAGCGCCGTCGTGGATGGCCGGCATCAGCTTTTCCTGCACATCGATGATCAGCAAGGCGGATTCATTGGCATTCATCAGCATAAGCGCTCCTCAGGTGTTTTTTCATTCTTTGGCATTTTCGCCCGGATGGTCGCGCCGGACGCATTGGCAGAAATTGAAAGTTTTGTGTCATTGACGACATTTTGCGCGGATTCGACAATTCCACTCAACTGTTCGTGTCGGCTGACGTAGAGCCAACTTCCGCAGATTACAGTCGATTTCACTATAGGGATGGAACGTGAGCGAGCCAAAATCACATCAAGAGTCAAATCAAAAATCAGATCAAAAGCTGAAGGATGGCCAGCCTCTGCTACCTGAGGCTGATGAAACGAGTACTGTTAAAACAGGGTATCGCAATGCCCGTATCTTGGCTATATGCCAGGGCTTGTTCACCTGTGCCATCTCGATCGATCTGACCCTGACCGCGCTGACAGGGTATCAGTTGGCCCCCGACAAATCGTTGGCGACCTTGCCGTTTGCACTGATCACTGTGGCCGGTGCGGTAGTGACGTGGTTTGCGGCTTTTCTGATCCAGCGGCTGGGGCGGCGGCTCAGTTTTTCGCTGGGCGCCCTGGCAGGGGCTATCGGCGGGGCGATTTCGGTGTGGTCGGTATTCAACGGACATTTCTGGAGTTTTTGTATTGGCACGGCGGGCGTCGGTGTGTTTCAGGCCTTTGCCCAGTACTACCGGTTAGCCGCTGCCGATGCGGTCGGACCGGAACTCAAGAGCAAGGCGATCTCTACCGTGCTTACCGGCGGTGTGATTGCCGCAGTGTTGGGGCCGGCGCTCGCTGCCTGGAGCAAAGACTTGTTTCCTGCCGCCTTGTTTTCCGGCGCCTATCTGATGGTGGCCTTGCTCAGTCTGCTGTCGATGATCGTGTTGCTGGCGTTCTACCGCGACGTGGAAAATACCGAAGCCGCCATCGACACAGCAATGTCAGCGCCACCAGCGCCGCCACGCTCAACCGGTGAAATCGCGCGTCAGCCGGTGTTCATCGCGGCGCTGGCAAACAACGTCGTCGGCTCGATGGTGATGATGTTCATCATGACTGCCGCGCCTTTGGCTGCTGTGGCCTGCCATCACGGCATTAATGATGGCGCCAACATCATTCAGTGGCATCTGGTCGGGATGTACGCGCCGTCGTTCTTTGCCGGTCACCTGATCAAACGCTTTGGACTGGGGCCGATTGTGCTCAGCGGCGTGGTGCTGAATCTGGCGTGCGCGCTGATCGCCATGGCGTCGACGACTTTGCCGGCGTTCTATGTCGCCTTGCTGTGTCTGGGCATCGGCTGGAATTTCATGTTCGTCTGCGGCACGACCTTGCTGGCGCAATCGTATCGTCCCAATGAGCGCGCCAGGGCGCAGGGTCTGTCGGAATTTTTACGCTATGCTGCTACCGCACTGGCGACGCTGGCAGCGGGGCCGCTGTTGGAGCATTACGGCTGGCAGGCGCTGAATATTGCCATCTTGCCCTTGCTGGCGGTGTGCGCGATTCTTAGTATTCGCTGGATGGCGGCAAGCTCTACGAAAACCGTCCCGGCCTGATCACCCTACATCGCATCATTTACTTCAGAAACACGAGAACATCATGAAGCACGGTAAGACCTTGCGCATTGTCTTGTTGGCCTATCCAGGCATGAACCTGATCGACCTCAGCGGCCCGCTGCAAACCTTCGTGACCGCCACCCGTACCGCACTGTCAGCAGGCGTGAGCGAGCCGCGCCCCTTGTATGAAGTCCAGGTACTGTCCTCGCAAGGCGGTCCGTTGCTGACGGGGGCAGGTCTGACCGTGATGACGGAGCCGCTGGAAGCTTTCGAAGGCCAAAGCATGGATACGCTGATCGTCCCGGGCGGCAGCATCGGTGCAACGTTTGAGGCCGATCCGGCGTTGGTTGCATGGATCGGTCGCCATGCCGGCAAGGCGCGCCGGGTGTGTTCCGTCTGCACCGGCGCATTCCTGCTGGCCGCCGCCGGATTGCTAAAAGGCAGGCGCGTGACCACGCATTGGGACTGGGCCTTGCGCCTGCAGCAGCAATATCCGGACATCGAAGTCGATCCTGAGCCGATCTTCATCCGCGAAGGGGATGTCTGGACCTCGGCCGGCGTCACGGCCGGCATCGATCTGTCGCTGGCGCTGGTGGAAGAAGACTATGGCCACAAGGTCGCCATTGCGACGGCGCGGCAACTGGTGATGTTCATCAAACGGCCGGGCGGGCAGTCGCAGTTCAGCGTGCCGCTAGTGTCGCAATCATCCGAAAACGCGCGCTTCGCCGAGCTGCACGCCTGGATTGCGTCCAATTTGAAAAACGACCTGCGGGTGGAAAATCTTGCCAATCGCGTCAACATGAGTCCGCGTACTTTCGCCCGTACTTATGTCGCCGAGCAAGGGCGCACGCCAGCCAAGACGGTCGAGGCGATGCGATTGGAGGCGGCTTGCCGCGCGCTGGAAGAAACCGACCTGCCGCTCAAGAGCATCGCCACCGAAACCGGCCACGGCGAAGAGCAGAACCTGCGACGCGTGTTTCAGCGCCAGCTTGGCGTGAGCCCGGCGCAGTATCGGAGCCGGTTTTCAGCGCATTGAACTTGACACCGTACGTCGTCCTGACGGAAGTCAGGACCCAGCGTCGTAGCTGCGGTCTTCACGACACTGGATCCCAGCATGCGCTGGTACGACGGTGGAATGCAATGACGGGTATGAACTGAACATGCCTCACTCGGTGACGTTGATCCCATCCAGCGTCTTCAACGCCGCCAGCGAGTCCAGCCACCACGACAAGGCCGGTCCCGCACGATAGTCGGGCCGGTAGACACACTGGATCGGCAGGGCCATGCCTTCCGGCGCATGTTGCGAGGTCAGGATTCTGACCAGCTTGCCATTGTGCAGATCGTCTTTCACCACATGCTGCGGCATGTATCCCCATCCCATGCCGGCCCGCAGCAGGGCGTGTTTGGTGCCGAGATCGCTCATGCGCCAGGACAGGCGCGAATGCACCGAGAAATCCTGGCGCGCCGTCAGTTCGCTGCGGTCGCTGAGCACCAGTTGCGTTTGTTGCGCCAGCAGTTTGTCGGGAATTCGTCCTTTGACTGCCGCCAGCGGATGCTGGGGCGAGACGACGCCGACCACCATCACGCTGGGCAGGCTCACGCGTAACAGATTGGGTGGCGTGGTCGGCAGGGTGCCGAGAATACCGAGCATGGAGCGGCCGTCGAGTACGCGTTCCGCCACAGCGCCCAGGGCTTCGATTTCCAGTCGCACCGTCACCGCAGGAAAGGCGTCGCGAAAGCGCCGCAGCAGATCCACCAGACAGTCGGTGGGAAAGAACACGTCCACCGCCAGCGCCACTTCCAGTTCCTGCCCTTGCGAAAACGCATTGGCGCGCACTTGCAGCGAATCCACCTGATCCAGTACCTGGCGCGCGTCGCGCAGCAAGGCTTCGCCCGCGTCGGTCAGTTGCGGACGGTAACCACTGCGGTCGAACAAGGAGACATTGAGCTGGCTTTCCAGCGTGCCGATGGCGTAGCTGACCGCCGACTGGGCGCGGGTAAGGATGCGGGAAGCCGCCAGAAAGCTGCCGCTGTCGGCAACCTGGACGAACACGCGTAACTGGTCGAGGGAGAAACGTTCTATGTTCATGATGGCAACACTATCTATTTATTAGATATTGATTATAGAAAAATAATCAATTTCATGTTGCGCTTATTCGCATTATTCTGACTGTGCTTTCTGATTCATCTCGGTTTCAGAGTTTTAAAAGTTACTAACCACACACATACGTCGTTATCCAAAACAATTTTTAGGGAGTTTCATCATGACCATTTCCAAATCCACTTATACCTTCGGCCGCATCCTGCTGGCATCGCTGTTCGTCGTCTCCGGCATTTTCAAGATCATCGGCTTTGCCGGCACGGTCGGCTACATGGGCAGCCTCGGTCTGCCGGTGCCGACACTGGCCGTCATCGTGACGATCTTCGTCGAAGTCGGCGCCGGTCTGGCACTGATGAGCGGCAGCCGTCTGGCCCGTCCGGCAGCGTTGCTGATCGCGATCTTCACCGTTGGCGCAACGCTGGCCGCACACCGCTTCTGGGCGGTTGATCCAGCTGCGATGCAAGGCCAACTGACCAACTTCCTGAAGAACTTGTCGATCATCGGCGGTCTGCTGGTTTTCTGGTCGATCAAGCCAACTGAGTAATTGAGTAAGTTGGATAGGTTGAACCAGCAGCGAATGCATCAATCTGTAGCCTTTATCTGAAGTCGCAGGCGACGGTGGCCGATCCAGCCGCAGTCGCCACAAGTACCCACAACAGGAGAAACACCATGAGCACCACTTTTACCCGCCAGCTGGAACGGCTGGTCAACGGCATCCCGACCCAGGATGGCGCAGGTGTCAGCCTTACCCGCGTGCTGACCCATGATTTGCAACGCCGGTTGGATCCTTTCCTGATGCTGGACGCTTTTCACTCGGACAAACCGGACGATTATCTGGCCGGTTTCCCCGACCATCCGCATCGCGGCTTTGAAACCGTGACTTACATGTTGCAAGGACGCATGCGTCACCGCGACAACGCCGGTAACGAAGGTCTGCTGGAACCGGGCGGCATGCAGTGGATGACCGCCGGTCGCGGCCTGGTGCATTCGGAGCTGCCGGAGCAGGAAGACGGACTCATGAGCGGTTTTCAGCTGTGGGTGAACCTGGCAGGGCGCGACAAGATGGCGACGCCGGCGTATAGCGACATTCCGTCGGCCGGCATTCCGGAAGTCTCGCCGCAGGATGGCTTGACCGTCCGCGTGCTGGCAGGCGAAGCCTTCGGCACCAAGGGCGCGGTAGAGCGTCCCACTACGGCACCGCTGTATCTCGACCTGCATCTGGAGGCCGACAAACAGGTGGCCTTGCCGATTCCTGCGACGCATAATGCCTTCCTGTATGTGTACGAGGGCGAGTTGCAGATTGGTCAGGACAAACGCGTGGCAGCAGCAGGTCGCATGGCGATCCTGAGCAATACGCCCGGCGCCGAGGGGGTTGAAATCCATGCCAGCAAGGACAGCCGTTTTCTGCTGATCTCCGGCCAGCCGTTGAATGAGCCGATTGCACAGTGGGGACCGTTTGTCATGAACACGCGCGAAGAAGTCGAGCAGGCTATCGACGATTTTCGTGCCGGACGTTTCTAATCTTTACTTTTTAAAAGGACCGCCATGAGCAGCATCCGTCATCTGATCCACGGCCTGGTACGCGATATCGGCTTCCCGGTACGCCGCCTGTTGCCTGCCGCTGCCGTCCGCACTGTCGGCCCCTTCGTGTTCTTCGATCACATGGGGCCGGTGGAATTCGACAGCGACACCACCGAAGGCGACGTCCGTCCGCATCCGCATATCGGCCTGGCGACGGTGACCTATCTGTTCTCGGGCGCAATGATGCATCGCGACAGCCTCGGCGTCGTGCAGCGCATTACCCCGGGTGCGGTCAACTGGATGGCGGCCGGGCGCGGTATCGTGCATTCGGAGCGTGTTCCGGAAGACATCCGCAATGACAAGGTGCCGGTGCACGGTTTGCAGATGTGGGTGGCATTGCCGAAGGATCAGGAGCAGGGCGACGCCAGCTTTCATCACTATCCCGAAACCGACATGCCGCGCATCGAGCTGGATGGCGCCAGCCTGCATCTGCTGGCCGGTCAAGCCTACGGTCAGCAGTCGCCGGTCAAAACATCCAGCCCGACTCTCTATTTATCGGGACGCATCAAGGCCGGCGGTACGCTGACTTTGCCTGCCGACTATAGCGAGCGCGCCGTCTATGTCGTCACCGGTGCTGCCTCGCTGGATGGCGAAGCGCTGGAAGCTGGCGTGCTGGCCGTATTGGAGCCGGGTGTGGAAGTGACGCTGACGGCGCAGAGCGATACGCTGTTCATGCTGCTGGGTGGCGAGCCGATCGATGGCCCGCGCTTTGTCTGGTGGAATTTTGTTGCCAGCAGCAAGGAAATGATCGAAAGCGCCAAACTGGCGTGGCGGGCTCAGGATCGTTCGGTGTTTCCGGCGATTCCCGGTGAAGTTGAGTGGATTCCGCTGCCAGAGAAATGAAGCTGAAAAACTGAGCGGGCAAGTCCATCGTTCTTCCATATAAAAAGGCCTGATAGTGATATCAGGCCTTTTTTGCTTCCATATCCTTGCCGCTTCAGTCACGCGTCACGCGGCGGCTTGCGTACCCCGGATAATCCAGACCGGCAAAGGACATTGATGCATGACCTTTTCCGCGACACTGCCAAGCACCATCTTGCGGAAGCCTTTTTGCCCGTGAGAACCGATAACGACCAGCTCGGCACTGCTTTCCTTGGCGGCATGCAGGATGGTGCCGGGAATATCGCCGGGTGCTATCGGACTCTCGATGAGGCGCGTGTTGCCGGGCAGACCAGCGGCTTCCACACGTTTTCTTGCGTCGTCGAGGATGTCCTGTCCGGCGCTGACGAAGTCAGTGTGCAAACCGGCCGGCGGCTGGTAACCGGTGTCGTAGAGGATGTAGCTATTGTCGACGACATGGACAACCTCGATTTTGCTGCCGAGAGTTTTAGCAAGCCGAATGGCTTCGTCCAGTGCCTGGTTGGAGGTCGGACTACCATCGACGGGGACAAGGATTTTTGCGTACATACCGGTCAGATCATGCCGAGGATGCGGCCAAGCTCCGCGACGTAGGGGCTGTCTTTCAGAATCGCCCCTTCGACCGAGTCCATCAGATTCATGGCGGAATTCTGTGTCTTGCCTATATGCTCGCGCAAGACGCCGGCTTCGACTTCAGGTGTGTTCAGGTGACTTTTCAGGATGGCAAAATCGTTCTTCAACGTTCTTGCTTCTGGATTATCGACGTCGATGTTCTGAAGTTCCAGTTCCAGCTCAGCCAAAATCTGTTTCAGTCGTACGTGATGGGAATCATCTTGACGCAGGATGGGATCAGACATATCGGCTCCAGCGGTTAGGGTATGCAGTGTTGAGGCAACGAGCATCGCCGGTGCGGCGAATGCTGCTGATTTTTATGTTTTCTGGTGCTGTTGTTTTCAAGTTAAGTCCTTATCATAAGAGAAGTTTCGATCTCGTGCAGGATATCGCTTCAGACATTTTGTTACACTGCGCCATGTCAAACGATTACGAAAGAAGCAGCATGAGCGATTACCCCCTTATAAGCTGGACTGAAGCAGGGGAAATTCGTTCCGCCCGCTGGCGTTCCGAAGCCGGCAACCCACCTCCAAAAAATGTCACCGTAGCGGACGACCGCATACCGGCCGATGTCGCCTACAAGCTGATCTGCGAAGGCACCGGCTTGCTGTGGCGTGGCGATTATCAAAATGCCCGTCAATTGCTGCAAGCCCTGGCCAGACGCATCGACAAAAAGTCAGATCGCAAAAGCAGCAAGGCGGCTGATAAAGCGGCAGCGGACAAAGCTGCCGGCAAAACAAGTAAAACAGTTGCTCCAACGACAACTCCCGCAATCACCATCACACAGGCATTCCACCAGCATCGTCAGGCGCAGGCCCAACGCGCACGTATTCTCGGCATGCTGCTGCTGCCGATGGAAGCCGATTACAGCGTTCCTCTGCGTCGGGCGCCGGATCTGGCGCAGGCTTGTACGGAGGTGTACGGCCCCGGTGAGGAAGCTAGCGTCGTGTCGATGCGTGAACTACTGGGCCTGGTCGGCGCGCATGAGTGGCGCAAGAAGGGGGTGCCGATCCCGGCATTGGGCGGCAGCATTCATCCTTACTACGGTGTGTTTTCACCGGTGCGCGGCGAATATGTCGACCTGATCGCGCAAGCGGTGTTGCCGACGGTCGATCTGGCCTTTGATATCGGCACCGGCACCGGCGTGCTGGCGGCGCTGCTGGCCAAGCGCGGCGTCAAACGTATCGTTGCCACTGATCAGAGCGAACGCGCACTTGATTGCGCCGCCGCAAACCTGAAACGCCTGGGCGTGAACAAGCAGGTTGAGTTGATGAGCGCGGATCTGTTTCCTGCCGGACGCGCGCCGCTGGTGGTCTGTAACCCGCCGTGGGTGCCGGCCAAGCCGAGTTCGGCCATTGAAGCAGCAGTCTACGACCCCGACAGCCGCATGTTGCGCGGCTTCATCGAAGGCTTGTCCGAGCATCTGACACCGGGTGGCGAAGGCTGGCTGATCATGTCTGACTTCGCCGAGCATCTTGGCTTGCGCGCGCGTGGCGAGATACAGGCGATGATCGACAAGGCGGGTTTGCAGGTTGTCGGCAAGACCGACATCAAGCCGCGTCATCCCCGTTCAAGCGATGCGGAAGATCCCTTGTCGGCCGCTCGCATGAAGGAAGTGACGTCGCTGTGGAAGTTGAAGGTAAAGAAGGCTTAAGCTGCTTAGGCGGCTTAAGTCGTGGAGCCATGCAAAAGGACTGTCTATGAAACCATCCCTGTCGTCCGTCTTTTCGTCTTTCGGGTCGGTGGCTTTGCTGGCGACATTCTGGGCCGGTTCGGCGTCGGCCCAGTTGATCGAGCGGCATCCTTTCGGTTATCCGCCGCCTGCGCCTGACAAGCCGGTGGTGACCACCAGCGCCAATACCTGCAAATGTGAAGTCGCCGACACCAGCGGCAGCGCCTGCATGATTTACATGCGCACCAACGCTGCCGACTGGATTGCTCAAAATGCGCCTCAGACACGCTTGCGGTCGTCTAATGACGGCCGCTATTACGATACGCCGTTCGCATTGGCGGCCAGCGCCTGCGCCGGACGCAAGGTCAATGCTTCCACTGTGAAGGTGCATTGGCTGGATAAGAAAAATGCGATTTTGGAGTGGAAGTAATTTGTTAAGTTTAGCTCCCAGTTGCTTGATTTTGTTGATGTAATCCTGCCTGGCTGAAGAGCCAGTCGCGAAAGCGGACGATGTTCTTGCTGTTCTTCTCCGCTTCGCGATAGCTCAGAAAGTGCGTCTCGCGCCAGACTGACTTCAGCGTACCGCCGCTGAGCGTCACCAATTCCCCGTTGGCAATTTCCTGCTCCGCCAGCCTCGTACTTTCCAATGCAATGCCAACCTGATTGACCGCCGCCGCTAATGCCAGCGAGGCGCGGTCGAAGGATGGCATCGGCCTTCCGGGCGGCAGCTTCATGCCGTTGAGAGCGAACCAGTCGCTCCAGCGTACGGGGTTGAGTGTGGATTGGATTAGCGTCATTGCTGCGATATCTACCAGCGCCGGCACCGCGCGGTCACGCAGCAAGGCCGGTGAGCACAGCGGGACGATGGTTTCCGATCCGATGGCTTCGCTGACGATACCGGCACGCGTGGGAGCGTTGCCGTAGGCAATGGTCAGATCCAGTTCTTCATGGCGTAGCAAGTCCATTGGCTCCGCGCCGGACGACATGCTGATATTGATGTCAGGATACTGCTGCATGAAGCGCGGCAGGCGCGGCCCCAACCATTTGGCGGCGAAGCTGGGCGAGCAGTGCACTGCCAGCGCATCGCTGCGACGCGCCGGGCCCAGCTCTTCACAGGCTGCCTCCATGAGGTCGAAAGCCACCGACAATTGATCCTGCAAGCGGCGGCCATCGGCGGTCAGCTCGACGCGGCGGAAAGAGCGGGTGAACAGGGATTTGCCGAAATAGGTTTCCAGGCCGCGTACCTGATGGCTGATTGCAGAGGGGGAAAGATGCAGTTCTTCGCTGGCGAGCGCAAAGCTTTGCAGGCGGGCTGCTGCTTCAAAGGCGCGCAGGGAGAAGAAACTGGGGAGTTTTCGCATCGCAGCCTTGGCATCCGCTCATGAGGTGAATCAGATTCATCATATTGTGAATACTCGTCATTTGTCAAAGCGACGAGCTTCTTGGGATGATCTGCTCACCATAAAGATTCGATTTCCAAAGATTCGATTTCCAAATTTCCAATAAAGCAGGAGACCCAGCCATGACGATCGATGTTGCCGAACGCGCCGCCCAGTCAGCCGATTTAACTTCAGCCAAATCTAGCTTCAGCGCCCTCAATGCCGCCGACCAGCGGGTATCGGTCTATCAGCCGGAACAGCAAGGCCTGAAATTTCCTCAGGTGCCGGTATTCGCCACCCATGCAGAGGAGCGTCAGCATCGCAAGGAGCGCCTGGTCGCCGCCTGCCGGGCATTCGCCCTGCATGGACTCGATTACGGCTTTGCCGGACATCTGACGGTGCGCGACCCGGAATTCCCGGATCTGTACTGGACCAATCCGATGGCTGTGCATTTTTCGCAGGTCAAGCTTTCCAACCTCATCCTTGCCAACCACCATGGTGAAGTGGTGCAGGGCTCGTATGCGCTCAATCGCGCCGGGTTTGTGCTGCATGCCGCAGTGCATGAGATGCATCAGGACATCGTTGCCATGTGCCACGCCCATACTGTCTACGGCACCGCCTGGTCGGCGCTGGGACGTCCGCTGGATCCGATCACCCAGGACGCGGCCGTATTCTTTGAAGATCACGTGGTCATTACCGCTGAGGCCGGTGCCGTCGCGGTCAAGACTGAGGCCGGCAAGTCGGTCGCCGCCGCTTTCGGCAAGAACAAGGCGGCGATCCACCAGAGCCACGGTTTGTTTACCGCCAGCCGTCACAGCATTGAAGACGCTGCCTTCTGGTTCATCGCGCTGGAACGCTGCTGCCAGGTCCAGCTCATGGTGGAAGCCACCGGCATCAAACCGATCATGGTGCCGCCGGATCGTGCGCGTTACAGTCGCGAGAACGTCGGCAATTCCTTCATCGGCTGGCTGCACTTCCAGCCGATTTATGAACAACTGGTGCAAACCAGCCCGGACATGTTCGACTAGTTTTGCCCGACCGCCTTGTCCATCCAAGAAGGTAAATGCCGGTCAGTTGATGACTGGCATTTGTCGTTACCGCGCCATATTTCACCCAAGGAGACCGCTACCGTACCTATTCTTCACCGCCGTCCTGATACGTCAAACCGTACGTCAAATCATATAACCGCGCCAACGCGGGCCCATCCGTTCTAACCGAAGGAGCAGGAGACATGACGAAGTTAAGCAGACGCGAATTTCTGATCGCCAGCGCGGCATCCGCCGCAGCCGCCTCGACCATGGGAAGCAGCGCATTCGCTGCCCCGACGGCGCCTGGCGGCATCGATTACCCGATAGAAAAAGGCGCGACCCTGCGCGTCTTGCGCTGGAAGCGCTTCGTCCAGGGCGACGAGGACTTGTGGAACGAGAACGTCAAGAAGTTCACAGAACTGACCGGCGTTACCGTGCGTACCGACAGCGAAGGTTTTGAGGATGTCCGCCCCAAGGCTGCCGTTGCAGCAAATGTGGGCAGCGGGCCCGACATTGTTCTGGGCTGGTTCGACGACCCGCATCAGTATCCGACCAAACTGCTCGACGTCACTGACCTGGCGAATTCGCTGGGCACGCGTTACGGCGGCTGGTATGACGTCTTTCAAAAATACGGCAAGAGCAACGGCAAGTGGATTGCCATCCCGCTGGGCGTGATCGGCATCTGCCTGGTGTATCGCGACAGCCAGCTCAAGGCCGCCGGGTTCGAGACGGTGCCCAAGGATCTGCCCGGTTTCCTCAAGATGGCGCAGGCGCTCAAGGCCAAGAATACGCCGCTCGGTTTTGCGCATGGTAAAGCCGTCGGCGACGCCAACAACTATGCACATTGGCTGTTGTGGGCGCATGGCGGTAAGCTGGTGGACGAACACGGTAACGTCGTCATCAATTCGCCGGAGACCCGGGCTGCCTTGGAATACGGCAAGCAGATCTATCCGACCATGGCGCCGGGCACGCTGTCCTGGCAGGACCCATCCAACAACAAGGCCTATCTCGATGGTCAGATCAGTCTGACCAATAATGGTATTTCGATCTATTACGCCGCCAAGAACTCGACCGATCCCAAACTGCAGGAGCTGGCCAAGGACACCCAGCATGCGCACTATCCGATCGGGGTATCGGGCAAGCCGACTGAGCTGATGCAACTGACGCAGATGATGGCGTTCAAGCACACCAAGTATCCCAATGCAGCCAAGGCCTTCATGCAATTCATGATGGAGCCGGATCAGTTCAATCCCTGGATGAAGGCCGCCATCGGTTACGTTAGCCAGCCGCTCAAGGCCTATGAAAAGAACCCGGTCTGGACTGCCGATCCTAAGGCCACGCCGTACCGCGACGCGGCATCATTGATGCTCGATCACGGTCACGCAGGCCCGCTGGGGCAAGCGTCGGCGGCCTGTCTGGCGGATTACGTACTGGTTGATATGGTGGCGGAAGCCGCCAGCGGATCGAAGACCGTGCAACAGGCGATCGACAGGGCTGCGGAACGGGCCAAGCGGTTTTATAAAACCTAGTCAATAAGCAAGAAGACGCTGTGATCCCGGCGAAAGCCGGGGCACAGCGGGTTGATGTACGGCTATGTCTGTGACGGCGCTCCCGCCGGAAAACTCAACACCACCATAAAGCTCCCCGCGCCGCTGTAACCAAATCGCAGCAGGCCGCCATGCGTACGCATGACTTCTTCCACAATGGACAGGCCGAGACTGGCGCCGACGCGTTCGCCGCTGCGTGGGGCGAAGGGTTTGCGGATGCGTTCCCAGTCGTTTTCCGGGATGCCGGGGCCGTCGTCGATGACGCGCAGTTCGTACAGGTTTTCTATCTGCTCCAATTGCACATGCAGAAAGCTCACTGCGCCATATTGCAGCGCGTTGCCGAGCACGTTCTTGATTGCCTCGCGCAGGCTGATGGAGTCGCCCATGATCAGGCAGGGTTGCTCGGGCGCTTCCATGGCGAGATCGAGTTGCCGTTCCTGATGGGACAGCATATCGGCCATTTCGTGACGGACCAGCTCTCCGAGGTCGATTTTTTCGAAGGCGGCGGTGTCGCTGCGATGCTGCACCATGGCGTGGTTGATCAGTTGATTGACCAGTGCACCAAGGTGGCGGGTACGGTCGCGCAGACGATCGAGATGATGGCGGCGGCCGGCCTCGTCATGTTGCGCAGAGAGCAATTCCATCTGCGAAATCAGCGCCGTCACCGGCGTGCGCAACTGATGCGCAGCGTCGCCGATGACGCGTCGCATGGTCGCACGGTGTACCGCCAGCCGCTGCATAAAGGCGTTGATCGAGCTGACCAGCGCATGGGTTTCTACCGGCACCGTGATCGATAGCGGCGACAAGTCGTTGAGGTCGCGCTCGCGGATGGCGGCTTCGATTTTTTTCAACGGCGACAAGGCTTGATACAGGGTAAACATCGCCGCAATCAGCGTCAGCACGCCCATTGCCAGAATCACCAGCAGGGCGCGTGTACCGACGCTTTTGGCGAAAGACAGGCGGGCGTTGTTGGTCTGGGCCAGTACGATGACCGCCCACGGGTGTTCGTTGGCGACCGGCATGCGGCGACCGACAATGGCCATGCGCACGGGCGTATCCAGATAAGCGCCATCCTGCAGCAGCGGGCCGTCTTTCAGTTTCTTCCACGGAATCTCGGGTTTGAAATCGGGATCGCCGGCGATCGTGCGGCCATCCGGATCGACCACCACATAGAACACCTGATCGCCCGCCGTCAGCATCGAGAAGGCGGCCAGCGGCACGTCGACATTCACGGCGCCGTTCTGATACCAGGTGTTTTCTGCAATCTGCAAGGCGCTGCCGGTGAGGATGCGGTCATAGGCTTCGTTGGCGGCGAGTTGGGTTGATATCCAGATGGCGATCAGCAGGGCGATGGAACTGATGGACAACACCAGCCCGACGCGCATGACCAGTCGCGTGTAGAGCGAACGTCCGGCGATGATCACGCGGGCCTCACTGTGCGGTTGCCGCTGAAGGCGGCGTGCCGGCCGGCAGCAGCACCAGCTGATAGCCCAGTCCACGCAAGGTACGGATTTCAAAACCGGCGCCGGCGAGCTTCTTGCGCAGGCGGCCGATGTACTGTTCGACGGTGTTGGCGTTGGGCGTGTCGTCGACGCTGAACAGCCGGTCGATCAGTTCTTCTTTGCCAAAGATACGGCCCGGCCGCGCGGCGATGATTTCCAGCAGCGTTACTTCGCGCCGTGTCAGCTCCAGCGGCATGCCGTCGAGCGAGGCGGTGCGGCTTTTGCGATCGATGGTGAGATTGGCGCAACTCAGCAGATTGGTCGCTTCGCCGCCGCTACGGCGCAGCAGTACGCGAATGCGCGCATCCAGCTCACGAAAGTCGAAGGGTTTGATCAGATAGTCGTCGGCGCCGAGGTCAAGCGCGCGTACGCGTTCTTCAATTTCGGCACACGCAGTCAGCATCATGACGGGCGTGGTCAAACCTTTTTCACGCACGCGCGTAAGCAGCGAGAAACCGTCCTGTTGCGGCAACATCACATCGAGGATCAGCAGATCGTAGGGATCGGTGACGAGTTTGGCAGCCTCATTGCCTTTGCTTTGCCAGTCCACCGTATGACCGATGCGCGACAAGTGGGCGATGATCGCCTCGGCGACGTCTGCCGTGTCTTCGACCAAAAGAATGCGCATGATGAGTCCGTGGTGGATAAGGCTTGATGGCTGGATTGTGGCTTGATTTTGATAAGCCGGGATGGCGGCATATCGTCAACGTATCGAAAGCGTTGTTTCTTCGTATGTCAGTTTCGTTACAGGTTGCGAGATTAGCATTCTTCACAGAACTTATAAAAGTACCTAAAGGAGATTTTGTGAAAAACGATTTTGCGGCAGCGCCGCAGTCTTCCTCCACGCCTGTGGATCCTTCCGTGCCTCTGCTGGAAATCGACAACGTCACCCTGCAATACAAGACTTCCGACTCGCTCGTTACTGCGACGCAGCAAGTCAGCTTCAACGTCCACCCGTCGGATCGCTACATTTTGCTCGGCCCGTCCGGTTGCGGCAAATCGACGCTGCTCAAGGCTATCGGTGGCTATCTGCAGCCGACCAGCGGCAGGATTCGCCTCAAAGGCAAGGAAGTCAGCCAGCCAGGGCCTGACCGCATGATGGTGTTTCAGGAGTTCGACCAACTGCTGCCGTGGAAGACCGTGCGCCAGAACGTCGAATTCGCGCTGCACGCCAGCGGTCGCCTGCACGGCAAGGAAGCATCCGATCGCGCCGCCTATTACATCGAAAAGGTCGGCCTCGCCAAATTCATCGACAGCTATCCGCATACGTTGTCAGGCGGTATGAAGCAGCGCGTATCCATCGCACGCGGTATGGCGATGGAGCCGGACGTGCTGCTGATGGATGAACCCTTCGCCGCACTCGACGCGCTGACCCGCCGCAAGATGCAGGATGAGCTGCTGCGTTTGTGGGACGACACCAATTTCACGGTGCTGTTCGTCACCCACTCGATCGAAGAAGCAATCCGCATCGGTACCCGCATCCTGTTGCTGTCGCCGCATCCGGGCCAGGTTCGGGCCGAGCTCAACAGCATTCCGCCGGAAGAAATGGGCACCGCCAGCCAGGCGCAGCTGGAACAGCGCATCAATGACATGCTGTTCGCGCACTAATAACGATTAACGATAAATAAAGAGACAAGCTATGAGCAAAAACAACACACTCTTCGTGCGTCCGGAAATCGTCGTCGAGCCGAACCGCAACGCTGTCGCCGAGGTTCAGCGTCCGCTGTCAGCCTTTGAGGCTATCTACCGCATCAGCTGGATCCGCAAGACCGCTATCCTGCTGGTGTTGGCGCTGGTCTGGGAAGTCTACGGCCGCTGGCTCGACAACTCGCTGCTGTTCCCGAGCTTCAGCGAAACCCTGCACGCCTTCATGAGCGGCATCAGCAGCGGCGTTCTGCTGCAACGCGCCGCCGTCTCGCTGGAGACTTTGCTGATCGGCTATGGCCTCGGCATCTTGCTGGCAGGTTTGTTGACCACGCTGGCAATCAGCTCGCGCATCGGCAATGACTTTCTGGAAACGCTGACCTCCATGTTCAATCCGCTGCCGGCGATTGCCTTGCTGCCGCTGGCGCTGATCTGGTTCGGTCTCGGTACCGGCAGCATCATCTTCGTGCTGGTGCACTCGGTCTTGTGGGCGGTGGCGTTGAACACGCACGCCGGTTTCCGCTCGGTCTCGAACACCTTGCGCATGGTAGGTCAGAACTATGGCCTGAAACGCTTTTCGCTGGTGCGTTCGGTGTTGATTCCCGCCGCTTTCCCAAGCATTCTCACCGGCCTCAAGATCGGCTGGGCGTTTGCCTGGCGCACGCTGATCGCGGCCGAACTGGTGTTCGGCGTGTCGTCCGGCGCGGGCGGCCTGGGCTGGTACATCTTTGAAAATCGCAATCAGCTTGAAACCGCAAACGTGTTCTCGGGCTTGTTCTTTGTGATCATGATCGGCTTGTTTGTTGAAAACATGATTTTTGCCCAGATAGAAAAACGGACAATCCGCCGCTGGGGCATGCAGCACTAAACCTGTCCGTGATCCTACTGCGAAGCCATGATCCGGCGTCGGGCGGTGCTCGGAATCCTCATGTACTAAAGTACACTCCGGTTCCTCCGCTCCGGCCGCCACCGGCTGATGGCTTCTCGCTACGGATCACAAACAGGTTCGGCTAAATAAATTAGAACCTTTTAAAGGAGACCAAATGAAACGCAGAAATTTTTCAAAACTGATGATGGCCGCAACGCTCGGTCTGTCCATGCTGGCAGCGAGTGTTCCGGCCCGTGCCGAAGCGCCGGTGGTACGCCTGTCGCACGGTTACGGCTTGCTGTATTTGCCGCTGATGGTAATTCGCGATCAGGGCTTGATCGAGAAGCGCGCCAAGGCGCTTGGCCTCGGCGACGTCAAAACCAACTGGGTGCTGCTCGATGGCGGCAACGTGATCAACGACGCCATGCTGTCGGGTAATCTGGACATCGCCGGCACCGGCGCACCGGGATTCATCACCTTGTGGTCGAAAGCACACGGCATTCCGCGTTCGGAAGTCATCGGTCTTGGTGCACTGAGCACTTCGCCGCTGTGGCTCAACACCAATAACCCGAACGTCAAATCCCTGAAGGATTTCACCTCCAAGGACAAGATCGCGATTCCGGGTATCAAGACTTCGCTGTCGGCTGTGCTGCTGCAAATGGCTGCCGCTAAGACCTTCGGGATCGACAACTATGCCAAGCTCGATCCGTTGACCGTCAGCCTGAGTCATCCGGAAGCGCTGGGTTCGCTGTTGTCGGGCAAGACCGAGATCACCGGCCATTTCACTTCGCCACCGTTCTCGTATCAGGAAGTCAAGGATCCGAAGATCAAGCGCGTGCTGAATTCTTCCGACGTCCTGGGCCACATCACCATCGACGTCGTATTCGCGCTCAAGCAATTTACCGACAAGAATCCGAAACTGACGCAAGCTTTCATGGAAGCACAGGAAGAAGCCAACGCCTACATCGCCAAGAACCGCAAGGGCGCCGCAGAAACTTTCCTGCGCGTGTCGAAGATGAAGCTGACGCAGGATGAAGTCGAGAAGATGCTGGCCGATCCGGACACGCAATTCACCACGACACCGGAAGACATCATGCAATACGTGGTGTTCATGGATAAGGCAGGCACTATCAAGACCAAGCCTGCGGTGTGGTCGGATTTGTTTGTGCCTGCGTTCAAGACACGCAAGGGCAGCTGAGTAGAGATTCTGGTTTCAGAAGATCGAATGAAAAACGGGGAGTGCACAGTGTGCCTCCCCGTTTTTCATTTTCCGAAGCTTTGCTTAACCGTAGTAGGGAAACTGCTCCGACTTGTCCATGAAAGCATGGTAGTGCACTACCACGCCGGCGTCGCGCAAACTCAGCACGGCGTAGGCGGGCGGCTCCATTGAAGTCGTCGCCGGGCCGGTCAGGGCGAAGTCGAGTGCGTGCTGATGGTTGGTGCCGGGTACGGTGGCGAAGGGCGTGCCATACCAGGTGCCGCCTGACGGGCGGTGTACGTGACCGGAGAACATATAGCGCACGTTGCCGTGTTTCTTCACCAGCGCGCGTAAATCGGCTTCTTCGCGCAGGCGGATCCAGTCCATCGACGGCAGATCGAGTTCAAATGGCGGGTGGTGCGAGAACAGATAGACCTGACGTTCGCCGGCTTCGGCCAGTGTACGATCCAGCCATTCCAGACGATCCGTACAGAGACGACCTTCGTGCGTGCCTACTTCTTTGGTGTCGAGAAAAACCAGGCGCGTGCTATCCGTATCGTGTACGCCCTGGATGAAGCCGTTGCCGTCCACCGGCATGTCGGGAAAGATGCTGCGGAACACCGGCCGCTCATCGTGATTGCCGAGCAGCAGCCGCACCGGCAGCTTCAACTCTTTCAGGCAATCGGCCAGGATGCGGTAAGAAGCTTCGTCGCCGTCATGGGTGAGGTCACCGGTAATGACGCACAAATCAGCGTCGGGATGGTGTTCATTGACGTGCGCAATGCAGGTGCGAAAACGCGCTACCGAATCTTCGCCGAACAAGAGGTTCCCATCCGGCACCAGGTGGATGTCGGTAATTTGTATGACTTTCATCAGGATGTGTTGTTGGTGTTGAATAAAGAGAGTTATCGGATACCTGCGCGCAGGAAGGCTTGAATGAACTGCCGCTGGAATACGAGGAAGCCGATCATCAGCGGTGCAATTGCCACCAGCGTGGCGGCGCTGATGATGGAGATGTTGACGCCGCTTTCAGGCGCGCCGAACAGCGACAGGCCGACCGTCAGCGGGCGTGTCATCGGCGAGTTGGTCACGATCAGCGGCCACAGGAAATTATTCCAGTGCGTCGCCACCGACACCAGTGCATAGGCCAGATAGACCGGTTTGGCCGCCGGCACATACACGCGCCATAGCACGCCGAACCAGCCGCAACCTTCGATGCGCGCCGCTTCTTCCAGCTCACGGGGAATCTGCATGAAGGCCTGGCGCAGCAAAAATATACCGAAGGCGCTGGCCATATAAGGTACGGCCATACCCAGCGGCGTATCGAACATGCCAAGACGCGTCACCATGGCGTAGTTTTCAACGATCAGGATTTCCGGCAGCACAAACAATTGCAACAGCACCAGCACGAACAGCAGATTCTTGCCGACGAACTGGAAGCGCGCGAACGCAAAGCCGGCCAATGTACACAGCGTGAACTGACCGATCAGGATCAGACTGACGAGCACGAAGGTATTGAAAAAGTAACGCAGCCAAGGCGCCGACTGCCATGCGTCTCTGAAATTCTGCAGAATCAATGGTGCACGCCAGTCCAGCGCCAGCGCTGCGTTGGAGGTATGGAAAGCGGCCCAGAGTGCAAACAACAGCGGGGCGATCCACACCAGCGCCAGCGACCACGCGCCGATGGTATCGACGATATTCCAGAGTCGTTCGCCGGGGGCCGAAGATGTCGTGGCAGCGTTATTGCCGGTGACGGGTGAGGCGTTGATAGTAGCGGTATTCATCGACAGTTTTCAGCGGTTTAACGGTAGTGGATGCGGCGGTCAAAGAACAGGAATTGCAGCGCCGCGATCAGGCCCAGTACAGCCAGCACCATCACGGTCATCACGGCGGCGCCGGATTGATCGAGATAGGCGAAAGCCATTTCCCAGATCCAGTACAGAATCAGCTTGGAGGCGTTGTCCGGGCCGCCCTTGGTCAGGATGAACAGGTGATCGATCAGCCGCACCGAATTGATCAGCGCATTGATCGTCACGAACAGCGTGGTCGGCATCAGCAGCGGCAACACCACGCGGCGCGTATAAGCCCAGCGCCCGGCGCCTTCGATGCGGGCGGCTTCGCGCAGGTCGGGCGGGATCGCCTGCAGCGCGGCGAGATAGAAGATCATGAAGAAGCCGGACTCTTTCCAGATCGTCACCGCCATCACCGACCACAAAGCGGTGCCCGGTTGGCCGAGCCAGTTGGTCGGGCCGATACCGAACAGCGCCGTGATGTGGTCGAGCAGACCGAGTCCGGGCGTATAAAAGAACAGCCACAGGTTGGCCGCCGCAATCATCGGCAGCATGGTCGGCGTGAAGAAGGCGGTGCGCACCAGGCCGCGGCCGCCGATGCGGGCGTTGGCCCACAGCGCCATGCCCAGTGCCAGTGCAATCGACACCGGAACGGTCACGCCCGCATACAGCAGGTTGTTGCCGACGACTTGCCAGAAGGCCGGATCGGCCAGCAGGTCGCGATAGTTGTCGAGACCGTTGAATACGCTCGGACGGCGCGCAGTGCCGCGCGAGAAGAAGCTGGCCCACAAGGTCGCCAGCATCGGAAAGAACGCGAACAGCGTCAGCAGAATCAGCGACGGCGTCAGCAGTCCCCAGCCGAACAGATTGTGCAGACGGCGTTCGGCGGGATTGGCCGGTGGCAGGTTTGTTACTTGGTTCATCAGGATGTTATCCGGTGATCATATTTTTCGCAGTCGTCCCAGCGTACGCTGGGACCCAGTGTCGTGACGATCATTGCGACGACACTGGGTTCTGACTTTCGTCAGGACGACAGGAATACAAGACTTGCAGCGTCCTGGGACGATTAACGGTAAGGCTTCAGCAAACGTTCTGCAGTTGCCTGTGCTTCATCCAGCGCTTGCTTCGATGTCTTGGTACCGGTCAGGGCAGCCTGAACAGCGTTGGACAATGCTTCACGCACGCGGGCGGTCTGCTCGGTCGAGAACTCCGGAATCGCTACAGCCAGCTGATCGCGGGCAACCAGTGCCTGCGGGAAGGTCTTGGCGTAATCGCGCAAGGCCGGCGTGTTGTACGAAGCAGGGCTGGTGCCGACGTAGCCGGTGGCAATCGACCATTGCGCAGCGCGTTCCGGCGCGGTCATCCAGCGTACGAAAGTGACCGAAGCAGCTTGCTGTGCAGGCGTTGAACCTTTGAACAGGTAGAAGTTGCCGCCACCGACCGGCGAGCCGGGTTGCTTGTTGGCAGGCAGCATGGCGACGCCGAAGTCAAACTTTGCTTCTTTCTTCACGGCGGTCAGGTTGCCGGTGGTGTGCCACATCATGGCAGTCTGGCCTTGCACGAAAGCCTGGCGCAGCGTGCCCCACTCAATCGCACCGGCCGGGCTGACCTTGTGTGTCGCTGCCAGCGAACGCCAGAATTCCAGCGCTTCGACGGCTGCCGGGGTGTTGAAGTAGACCTGTGTGCCTTCCTTGTTCATCAGCGATACGCCGTTCTGGATCGCAAACGCCTGGAACATCCAATATGGATAGCCGGTCGACGGAATCATCAGGCCGAACTTGTCCTTGCCGGTCAGCTTGGTGGCGGCGGCCAGCATTTCCTTCCAGGTCTTTGGCGGTGCGTCCGGATTCAGGCCAGCGGCGCGGAACATGTCCTTGTTGTAGAACATCACGATGGTCGAACGTTGGAACGGAATGCCCCAGACGTGGCCGCCGATGGTGCCGTTGGCCATCAGGCCTGGATAGAAGCTTTGCAGCCAGGCCTTGTCTTCGGCGCTGGTGGCGACCTTGTCGAAAGGCTCGATCAGGTTCTGGTCGATCAGGTCATAGGTGTCGAGCGCACCCAGTACCGACAGCTGTGCAGGCTGGCCGCCTTTGATTGCTGACAAGGCACGCACGCGTGTTTCGTCGTAGTTACCGGAGTAGACCGCCTTGACCTTGATGTCTGGATTAGCCTTCTGGAAATCATTGATCATGCCGTCGATCACATCGGTCAGCGGGCCGCCGACGGCGATCGGGTAGTACATGGTCAGATCGGTGGCTGCGCTTGCCAGCGAGGATGCTGTCAGGGCGCTTGCGAAGAGTGCCGCCAAGGTTGTTTTTCTGATGAGTTTGCTCAGCATTGCGGTTCCTTTGTGGGGGAGGTTCATGTTGAAAAGCACGGGATAAATTCGGGTGACTTCCAGTTACAGCGCCGCTGCGCGTGGCTGCAAGCTGTGGACGTTCGATGTGTCGGCCGTCAGAAATGCAGGCACGGGCGAAGGTGCCGGTACCGGTGAAAGACGGCGTCCGTCATCGGCAGCAAAAACATGCGCGTCTACCGGATCCCAGCCGAGGCCGACGCGGTCGCCGAGTTTCAGCAGACTCTTTTCCGGGCTGCGTACGATGATGGCGTCGCCGCCCGGCAGATCGAGATAGATGTAGGATTCCGCACCCTGAAATTCGACGCCGGTAACCGTACCGAAGAACTCGGTGGACGATGGCGCCACAATGCGGAAATGTTCGGGGCGTACGCCGATCAACTGTTTTTCTTGCCCGGTGCCGACCGGGATCACGCTTGCGCGCAGTGCAGCAGGCAGCTTTTCTGCATCCATCAGCATCATCGGCGGGCTGCCGATGAACGCCGCAGAGAACGCGCTCGACGGTGTTTCATACAGTTCTGCCGGGGTGCCGCTTTGTACGATGCTACCTGCGTTCATCAGGACGATTTTGTCGGCCATGCCCATGGCTTCGGTCTGATCGTGCGTGACATAGACGACGGTCATGTTCAGGCGTTGCTGCAAGGCGCGGATTTCGTGGCGCACGGAATGGCGCAGCTTGGCATCGAGATTGGACAGCGGCTCGTCCATCAGGCAGATCGAATGACCGGCGACGATGGCGCGTGCCAGCGCCACGCGCTGACGTTGTCCGCCGGACAGTTGCGCCGGCTTGCGTTGCTCCAGCCCCTGCAGGTTCGTCAACTCCAGAGCATCCAACAGACGCTGGCGGCGTTCTGCCGCATGCACACCGCGCACCTGCATGCCGAAACAGATGTTTTCAGCAACGCTCAGATGCGGGAACAGTGCATACGACTGAAACACCATCGACAGGCCGCGTGCCGAAGGCGTTGCAGTGGTCACGTCCTTTCCGTCGATCTCTACACTGCCGCTGTCGGGCGTTTCGAGACCTGCGAGCAAGCGCAGCAACGTTGATTTTCCACAGCCTGAAGGGCCGAGCAGTGCGACCAGCTGGCCGCGTTCAAACTCAAGGTCGAGCGATTTGATGACCTGGTGCGCACCCCAGGATTTGCTGATGCCTGAGAGACGGATGGCGATATCGTTTTTTTCGTTTTGCATAGTCATTTTCCTGCTGCGATGGCCGCGTCATTGGTCATGGCGAATTCGCGTTCTTCTGCGTTGCTGTCGGATTGCGAAGTCACGACGACGCGCGTGTTACCGGCCAGCATGGCGGCCAGGTTCGAGGTCAGGGGACTGTCGGTGACGAGGATGTCGGGGTCGGACAAATGGCCGCCGCGCACCGGCGCCTGACGGCCGAATTTGGAGTTGTCGGTGACCAGAATCTGGGTGCGGCAGCTTTCGCGCAATGCCTGGCGCGAGCTTGATTCCATGCGGTCAAAGTCGAGCAGCGTGCCATCGGTGTCAACACCGCCGACGCCATAGATGCCGAAGTCCGCACGAAAATTGCGGAACAATTTATCGGCATCGTTGCCAAGGATTTCCGGATTGGGAAATCGCAAAGTCCCTCCCGGCACGATGACCTGGTTGTTCTGATTGGTTGACAAGGCCAGCGCTGCACGCAGGTTGTTGGTGATGACGGTGAGATGGTCGTGCTTGGCCAATGCCAGCGCAACTTGTTCTGGTGTGGTGCCGATGCCGATCAGCACGCTGCACGAGTTGGGGATCAGCTTGGCGACCGCAGCACCGATCTCGGCTTTTTGTTCGAGATTGTTGATGCGTCGCATGTCATAAGGCTGGTTGCGCGCAGACAAAATCAGCTCGGCGCCGCCATGTCGCCGACGCAGGATATCGGCATCGCACAAGGCGTTGATGTCGCGACGAATGGTTTGCGTCGTGACGGCGAAATGCTCTGCCAATGACTCCATCGTCATGAAGCCGTGCTGGCGGAACAGCGCAATGATTTCGTTATGCCGCAGCGAAGCAGGCTTGATGACGGGCTTTCCTTCTGGCTTGGAGCTGAGATTGTTTGCAGGATTCGCCGGCATGTTCACTTATCCATTCACTCGTTCATTTGAAAACGTTGTGAATGTTATCGGGCGATTGTTACGGGATCGTGACCTTGTTGATGTTCATATGAACGTCATTTGTCTTTCACATAATCACAACGTCATGGCGATGTCATATATCGGAGGCATAGTTCGCAGCGTTTCATCACTGCTCGCAATTTCCCTTTTCAACTTTCCTGAAAACCATTCATGAAAAAATATGCTCTCGCCATTTCGCTCTCCGCCGCAGGCCTGTCCGTCGCGGGAGGCGCCTATGCGCAAACCAACGTCGCCTCATCGGGCGTCACCATCTACGGGATCATCAATCCCAGCCTGACCTACACCGACAAGGTCGCCAACGCTACGTCAGCCAATCCAACCAGCACCGGTTCACGTCTGAGCATGGACACCGCCGTCGCGCAAGGTTCGCGCATCGGCTTCAAGGGTGTGGAAGATCTGGGTGATGGACTGAAAGCACTGTTCACATTGGAGAACGGCTTCAACGCCGACACCGGCCAGTTGGCGCAAGGCGGTCTGTTCTTCGGCCGTACTGCCATCATCGGTTTGTCGGGCAGGGCCGGTACCATTTATCTCGGTCGCCAGAAGGATTACATCGATGACCTCGCTCCTTACAACGGCGCGCTGGATTTCGGCAGCTTGGTCAACAACATCCACGCATTGAATCTGGATCGCACGCAAGGTTCGCGCGTCAACAACTCGTTACGCTATAACTCGCCGGTGATGGGCGGTGTCACATTGAGCGCCTTGTACGGTTTCGGCGAGCAGGCCGGATCGACTGGCGCCGGTCAATCTTTCGGCGTGGGCGGTAGCTACAACAACGGTCCGTTGTCGTTTGGCGCTGCGTATTTCCAGAACAAGCTGACGGCCAACAATACCTTCACCGGTTCCAGCGACTCCGGTATTGCACCGGGCGCCACCACCGGCAGCATTGCCAGCACCTCGCTCAAGACTTTCCTGATCGGTGGTTCGTACAAACTCGGTGATGTGCGCATGTACGGTTCGTACTCGCAGGTCAAGCAACCGCTGGCGGTTGCCGCCGGTACAGTAATGACTGGTTTCACCGGCGCGACAGGCGCGGCCTTTACGTTTGGCGGCGTCAATAACAGCAAGGTCGATCTGATCGACTTCGGCGTCAACTACAACGTCACGCCGACCACACAACTGCTCGCCAACTTCGTCGGTACGCGCTCCAAGTTTGTCGGCGCCAAAGACGGCAAGGCCTCGCAGGTGTCGCTGGGCGTGGACTATTTCCTCTCCAAACGCACGGATGTGTATCTGTTCTACGCAAACATTCGTTCGTCGGACATGTTCAATCCAGGCTTGTACGTTGCGCCGGGCGGCACCAATACCCAGAACGTCCTGACGGCCGGTATCCGTCACAAGTTCTGATCGGCTTGTTCGCCTACAAGGAGAAACAGATGAACATAGTTAACAACGGATTGAGACTTGCTGTCTGCGCCGCGCTCTTGAGCGTATCGCTGGCGGTCAGTGCCGACCCGCTGATTGCCGCGCATCGGGGCGGTACCGGTGACGGTCCGGAAAATACAATCCCCACGCTGCAGAATTCACTCAAGCATGGCGCGGATATTTTGTGGATGACGGTGCAGGTGTCCAGTGATGGCATTCCGGTGCTGTATCGTCCGGCCGACGTTGCGGCGCTGACCGACGGTAAAGGCGTGGTCAATAGCTTGACCGCAGCACAACTGACTGCACTTAATGCCGGCTATATGTACAGCGCGACAGACGCTGCCGGAAACAAGAGCTATCCCTATCGCCAGCATCCGGTGAAGGTACCCACCTTGCGTGACGCATTGCGTGCAGTGCCTGCGTCGGTGCCGATCATGATCGACATGAAGCAGCTGCCTGCTGAAGTGCTCGTGAATGCGGTCGCCAAAGTCATTGAGGAAGAAAACGCATGGCAACGCGTGCGCTTTTATTCCACGGATGCTGATGTGATCGCGCTGATGGCAAAGCAGCCGAAGGCGCAGGTGTTCGAATCGCGCGACGCCACACGCGACCGCCTGGCACGCATCGCGCTCAACGGAGGTGCTTGCGACATGCCGCCAGCAGCGGGTACGTGGTCGGGTATCGAGCTGGAGCGCAAGGTCACCGTGGTGGAGAAGTTCACCCTCGGTGAGGGCGTCTCAGAAGTGGTAGCGCACTGGTGGACACCGGCGGCGATGAAATGCTTCAAGAGTAATCCCGGCACCAGAGTAATGGTGTTCGGCGTTGACTCAGCGGCGGCCTATCGCAGCGCGCAGCAGTTGGGTGTGGATGTGGTGATGACGGATTCGCCGTTGAGGATGAAGGCGTTACGCGAATCTGCCAAATAGGCGGCAGCAGACGTAAAAAAGCGGGAAGGGCGCAAGCCGCTTCCCGCTTTTCTTTTGTACTGATCGATCAGGCAGCCAGCGGTACAGCCAGCGACTTTTTACGATACAGAATCAATGTTGCGATCAGACCGCAGACGGCAGCGAAGCTCATCCACAGGCCAGGCGCAGCCTTGTCATGCGTCAGTTCGATCAGGCCGGTGGCGATCGCCGGTGTGAAGCCGCCGAAGATCGCTGTCGCCAGGCTGTATGCCAGCGAGAAGCCGGCGGTACGCACATCGACCGGCATCACTTCGGTCAGCGCCACGACCATCGCGCCGTTGTAGCTGGCGTAGAGGAAGGACAGCCACAGTTCCACGATCAGCATCTTGCCGAAGGTAGCGTCGCCAACCAGCCAGGTCATTGCCGGGTATGCGGTCAGGATGGTCAGTACGGTGAACACCAGCAGCAAAGGACGACGACCGATACGGTCGGACAGCGCGCCCATTACCGGCAACCAGATGAAGTTGGAGATACCGACGCAGAAGGTGACGATCAGCGCGCTTTCGGTGCTCAGTTTGAGCACGTTCTTGCCGAAGGTCGGTGTGTAGACGGTGATCAGGTAGAACGAGACCGTGGTCATCGAGACCAGCATCATGCCGGCGACGATCAGCTTCCAATTTTCCAGCATCGAGCGGAAGATTTCGTTCAGGTTAGGCTTGCGCTTCCGAGCCATGAATTCTTCAGTCTCTTGCAGCGAGCGGCGAATGACGAACAGCACCGGCACGATCAGGCAGCCGATGAAGAACGGGACGCGCCAGCCCCAGTCACCGACCTGATCCTTGGTCAGCCACATGTTCAGGCCGTAGCCGATAGCGGCAGCCACGATGATGGCGACTTGCTGGCTGGCGGACTGCCAGCTCACATAGAAACCCTTGCGGCCCGGTGTTGCCATTTCAGCCAGATAGACCGATACGCCACCCAGTTCGACACCTGCAGAGAATCCTTGTAGCAAGCGGCCGATCAGCACCAGCGCGGGTGCCAGCAGACCGATGCTCGCATAGCCCGGCACGAAGGCGATCAGCATGGTACCGAGAGCCATCAATGCCAGAGTGACGATCAGACCCTGACGACGGCCGACACGGTCAACGTAAGCGCCGAGAATGATCGCGCCCAATGGACGCATCAGGAAGCCGGCGCCGAAGGTCATAAAGGTCAGCATCAGCGAAGCGAATTCATCACCGGCCGGGAAAAAGGCCTTCGAGATATAGCTGGCGTAAAAACCGAAGAGGAAAAAGTCGAACATTTCCATGAAATTGCCACTGGTGACGCGTAATACAGTGACGAATTTCGAGGACGATGCAGATGACTGAGATGTTTGAGATGTCATGGTTTGTCTCTCTCTACCCGAGGTGATCAGGTTATGTGTTTTCTGAACAGTGCGTGCGACGCGGATTTTTTGTTATTGAGCGTCGGCGGAGCGCAGTCTATCGCAACCAAAGGAAGCATAGCTTTCTAACAGCTTTCATGTTGCGTTTATTTTATGCGTTGCTATTTGGATAAGGATGGCAAGGAATCCAGGCCGCTTTTGTTGACTTCCGGCGCTGCCTCGGGCGATGCCAGGAAGCGGATCAGTTGCCGCGCCTCGTCAGGATGTTGCGCACCGGTGGGGATGCCTGCGGCAAACACGGTGACGCTTTGCAGCGACTCCGGAATTTTGCCGACAAAGTCGGCGCCAGCAACTGGCAACAGCTCGCTGACCTGCTGGAAGCCGAGCTCGTAGTCGCCACTGGCAATTACACCGGCGACCGGAATTTTGGGAATCATCTTCGCCTTGCCTTTGACTTGATCTTCGATACCGAGTTTTTTGAACAATTCACGCTCTATATAGACACCGCTGGCGCTGTCCGAATACGCGATCGATTTCGCTTGCAGCAAGGTTTTCTTGAGTGCTTCAGGAGTACTGATGTCCGGTTTGGCGCTGCCGGCGCGTACGACCATGCCGATGCGCGAATCGGCGAGCGCGGCGCGGCTACCGGGAATAACCTTGCCCTGTTTGATCAGCTCGTCCAGTGCGTAGCCGACCATGATCACGACGTCGGCTGGTTCGCCGCGTTGCAGGCGATTGGGGATAGCTTCGGGTGCGGCCCCCATGGATGGGCCCCAGGCAGTCGACAAGGTATTACCGGTGGCTTGCTCAAACTTGGGCGCAAGCGCTTTATATGCTGCGGTAAAGCCGCCCGAGTTCATGACCTTGAGTTCTGCGGACCAGCTGCTTACTGACAATGTGCTGACAATAATTGTCAGGCAGAAAATGATAAATGGGCGGCGCGTGATGAGCATGATGTTCTCAGTCCTGATTGAAGTATTGTCTCTGGTCGTTATTGTTTTTACGCAGCCTGCATTGCAGCGCCGTGCCAGTGAATAGTATTGAGTATTCCCGATCTTTCCCGATTTTTCACGTCGGAGCGGGAATCAAGAACGCGATTCTTGCAAATAGAATTGATAAAGTAAAATGCATAATTTAGTAATATTGATTCGTTATAGACATCAATAAGATTTGATTTTTATTCAAGGTCACGCATGAAACAACTCCGTTTCGATATCGCCGACTTGCAGGCAATGGTCGCCGTCGTGGAGCGTGGTGGATTTCGCGCTGCGGCAAGCGCCATCAATTTGTCGCAGCCGGCCTTGTCGCGTCGCATCGACAAGCTGGAAGATGCGCTTAATGTCAGATTGTTCGAACGCACCACGCGCCGCGTGGCAATGACGGTGGTGGGGCGCGAGTTCTATATAAAGGCGCAGGAAATTCTCGCCAATGTCGAAAGCTCCTTACTGAGCATTAGCGACATTGCCGCCAGTTCCGGCGGCGAAGTGACCATTGCTTGTGTGCCATCGATGGCGTATCACTATTTGCCGCCGGTGATCAAACAGTTCAATGCTCTCTATCCGAATATCCGCATCAAGGTGATTGATGAGGGCGCCAACGAAGTGCTTAACGGTGTTTTGCGCGGTGAAGCCGATTTCGGGATCAACTTCATTGGCGCACAGCAGGCTGACATCGATTTTGAAGAGATCATGAGCGAGCGTTTTGTACTGGCTTGTCTGCATGATCATCCTCTGGCACAACGGCGCTCAGTGAAATGGCGTGAGATCGACAAATATCCCTATGTGGCAGTAGCTCGCTCCAGCGGTAACCGGCTCCTGCTGGACCAGGCTCTGGCGGCGACGGACGTGCGTCCGAGCGCGGTCTATGAAGTGCGCCACGTCGCGACTTCATTAGCCTGGGTCGCTGCTGGCCTGGGTATCGCTGCAGTGCCTCACCTGGCGATGCCGACCGAACATGACTCGCCGTTGAAAGCTATCCCGCTGGTGGAACCCAAGGTGGAGCGCACCCTCGGGCTGATCCGTAAAAAAGGACGGAAGCTGTCTTCGAGCGCGCAGCATTTGTATGACGCGCTTAAAAATAAACCGCCCAGACCTTTTCAGGCATAGGCGGCAAGATACGACAGGGGAAGAACTGTTTTTCTTGGCTTCGTTTGTCTCCTCAGCCCCGAGCTTATTGCTTCAATTTCATCAATCGCACTTCATTAACGTGCCTTGGTCAACTTGTTTTTGTCACCTTGCTCAGATGACGCGGCTTGTCCGGATCCATGCCGCGCGCGACCGCCAGCTGTGCCGCCATCACGTAGAAAGCCTGAATCGCGACGATGGGATCGAGATCCGGCGTGACGGCTGTCGGTAAGGTCAGATCCCGTTCGGCCACATCGTCCGGTGCTGCCAGCAAAACCTTCGCGCCGCGCTGGCGCATCTCCGCGGCCAGTTGCAACATGCCGGCCTGTGTCGGGCCGCGCGTGGCAAACATCAGCAATGGATAGCCTTCGTTGATCAATGCCATCGGGCCGTGTTTGATTTCCGCGCCGCTGAATGCTTCAGCCTGGATGGCGGAGGTCTCCTTGAATTTCAATGCTGCTTCCAGCGCCAGCGGGAAACCGATACCGCGACCGACGACCATGATGCTGCTGGCCGGCGCCAGTACGTCGATGGCTTTTGACCAGTCGCTGTCGGCAGCGCGTTGCAATGAATCCGGCAGGCTTTCCAGCGCCTTCAGGAAATTGGCGTCGTCTTGCCAGTGACCTGCAAACATGGCGCCGGCAACCAGGCTGGCGATGAAGCTTTTGGTCGCGGCGACGCTGAGTTCAGGGCCGGCGCGTAGCGGGATGGACCACTCGGCTGCCTTCGCCAATGGCGATTCGGCGTCGTTGACCAGCGCCAGCGTGGTGGCACCGCCGTCGCGGAAATAACGAATGGGTTCGATCACGTCGGGGCTTTGGCCCGATTGCGAGATGGCGATGGCCAGTCGATCGCGGGCAATCAGCGGCGCCTTGTTGAGCGTCACCAGCGACATCGGCAGCGAAGCGACGATGTGGCCCAGGCGTGCCATGGTGAGGTAGGCGCAATAGCTGGCGGCGTGGTCGGAACTGCCGCGCGCCACGGTGACGATGCCTGACGGTGGCGCGGCGCGCAGCCAGCGGCCCAGTTCGGCATAGCGGCCGTGGTCTTGCGCGAGCTGGTCGGCAACGTGCGTGCCGGCCGAGCGCGCCTCCTTAAGCATGAGCGAGGTCAATCTTTTCTCCTTCTACGTAGACTTCTTTTAATTTGAACTGGCGATCGAACACCAGGATGTCGGCAAAGCAGCCGGGCTTGAGGCGGCCGCGTTCCTTGACGCCGAGATAGTCGGCCGGATAGGTCGACGTGCGCAGGGAGGCTTCGGAGACGTCGAGGCCCATGGCGATCAGATTGCGCAGCGCCTGATCCATGGTCAGCGTGCTGCCGGCCAGCGTGCCGTCGGCGAGGCGCACGCCGCCTGCGCATTTGTGGACGACCTGGCGGCCCAACGTGTAGTCGCCGTCAGGCATGCCGGCAGCGGCGGTGGAGTCAGTAACGCAATACAGGCGCGGAATGGCGCGCAAGGCTGCGCGAATCGCGCCCGGATGCACATGCAGCATGTCGGGAATCAGTTCGGCGTATTCGGCATGCGCCATCGCCGCACCGGCCATGCCGGGTTCGCGATGATGAAAGCCGCTCATGGCGTTGAACAGATGGGTAAAGCCTGCCGCGCCGTTCTTGAGCGCGGCGACGCCGTCGTCGTAGGTGCCCAACGTATGGCCGATCTGCACCAGCATGCCGGCGGTAGTCAGGGTACGCACCAGTTCCAGATGGCCATCGATTTCAGGCGCGATGGTGATCAGTTTGATCGGGGCGAAACTGGCCAGCCAGTCGACTTGCTCCAGCGTCGCTTCGACGGCGAAGTCGGGTTGCGCGCCGAGTTTGCCGGGATTGATATAGGGGCCTTCAAGATGTACACCGAGGATGCGGGCGCGGCCGCTGCCTGGTTCGCGCTTGCGGCTGGCGCTGCCAATGGCTTTGAGCGCAACTTCCAGTTCTTCCAGCGGCGCGGTCATGGTGGTGGCGAGCAGGCTGGTGGTGCCGTGCCGCGCATGCAGGCGCGCGATGACATCGACGGCGTCGCCGCCTTCCATGATGTCCTTGCCGCCACCGCCATGCACGTGTAGATCGATGAAGCCGGGCAGGATGTAATCGCCGTCGTTGGCATACGGTGAACCGTCGACCGGCTCATGATCAAGCGCATGGCCATCGATATTGCAGATCAGGTCGCCGAAGTTGATGGCGCCGTTGATCCAGCCATGCGGCGTGAGGACGTTGCCGCGGACTTGGGTAATGGAGGACGTGGAGGACATGGTTTTCTCCGTTAAGAAAGTATCAGGCTCTTGCGCACCAGCAGCAAAGCGCCGTCGGCGGAATCCGCCAATGGCGGCGTGATGCGCTGTTGCAGCGCCGGTGAAAAATAAGTTTGCAGAGCGGCCGCCAGACCACCGCACAGCGCCAGCGGCAACTGCTGCTCGGGATCAAGCGTCGCGGCCATCAGCTCGAGTTCGGCAGCAGCTTGGACGAGGATGTTACGGGCAGCGGGATCGTTGTCTGCATGCGCGATCACCAATCGCGCCAGCCGGGCGAAGGCTGCCTGATCGGCCTGCGAAAGCCAGTCGAGTACGACGTCACGCTCCGCGCGTCCGGGCATATTGCTGGCGCCGTCGGTCTCGCAAAACGCCACTGTGGCGGCCGACAGCGCGCCATGCGGCGCACGGCCGTCGACGACGTGTTGCACGTGGTTGATGGCGCGCAAGCCCATCCATGCGCCGCTGGCGTCGTCGCCGGAAGGAAAGCCCCAGCCATCCACCACGCGTTCGCTGCCGTCTGCATACAAGGCCACGCCGATGGTGCCGGTGCCGACCGCAATGATGGCGCCGGTCTTGCCCTGATGTGCACCGAGCAAAGTCGTGGTGGCGTCGCTTGCCAATTGTAGTGCACCGAACGCGGGGGCTTTGGCGCGAAAATCCTCTGCCCATTGCGCCACATTGAATCCGGCCACGCCCATGCCAGCCGCCAGTTTCCTGAATGGCGGCATGGCCACCCCTGCGTTCGAAAAGGCTCTTTGCAGCGTCGTCAGGATGGCGTCCCAGGCAGTTGCTGCGCCATTGCGCAGCGCCGAGCCGGCGCCGACTGCTTCGCCCAGCAAGCTGCCGTCGGCACGAACGACGCGCACCAGTGTCTTGGTGCCGCCGCCATCCACGCCGATCAGATAGTCATACGCCTGGTCCATGCATTGCTCCGTTGTTGGTTCTGTGCGATCAATGCTGAGTCGGTTGGCGAGACGACACCAGATTTCCCGGCTTCAGGCGGCGGAATGCCTCGCCATTGGCATCGAACAGATGGAAGGCATGGCTGCCGGCCGAGAGTGCAATGCGCTCGCCGATCTCGACGTTGCGATTGCCGTCGCCGCGCACCACGATGTCTTGTCCGCTGGTGAGCGTCACGTAGATGAAGTTGGCTTCGCCCAGATGCTCCACCAGATTGACAGTGCCGTTGAAATGTTCCGAGCCGGTGGCGCCGCCAAAGCCATCCTCAAGGATGTGTTCTGCGCGCAGGCCCAGCGTGACCTTGTCGCCGGCCTTGGCCGCACCCGGCGCAACGTCGACACGTACTTGCTGGCCGCCGACGATGGCGACGTGCAGGCAATCTTCGCCCACGGCGGATACCACGCCGGGTAGCAGGTTCATCTTGGGTGAGCCGATGAAGCCGGCCACGAACAGATTCTGCGGATGCTGATACAGCTCCAATGGCGTACCGGCTTGCTGGATGTGACCGTCGTGCATGACGACGATCTTGTCGCCCAGCGTCATCGCCTCAACCTGATCATGCGTGACATAGACGATGGTGGCGGCCAGCTGCTTGTGCAGCTTGGCGATTTCCAGACGGGTCTGCACCCGCAGGGCGGCGTCGAGGTTGGACAGCGGTTCGTCGAAGAGGAACAGCTTCGGCTTGCGCACGATGGCGCGGCCGATGGCCACGCGCTGGCGCTGGCCGCCGGAGAGTTCGCGCGGTAGGCGTTCCAGCAGATGATCGATCTTGAGGATGCCGGCGGCATGGCGGATACGCTCGTCGATGTCGGCCTTGTTGCTGCCCGCGATCTTGAGACCGAAGGCCATGTTCTTGTACACGTTCATGTGCGGATAGAGCGCGTAGCTTTGAAACACCATCGCGATGCCACGCTTGGCCGGCGGCAGATGATTGACGACTTCGCCGCCGATGGCGAGTTCGCCGCCGCTGATGTCCTCAAGACCGCAGAGCATGCGCAGCAAGGTCGACTTGCCGCAGCCGGAAGGGCCGACCAGCACGCAGAATTCGCCGTCGCGGATGTCGAGGTTGAGACCGGCCAGTACATCCTGCTTGCCGTCGTAGGATTTTTTCAGTTCTTTGATGCTTACGTTTGCCATGATTTGCCTTGCGTATGTTGGATTACTTCACTGCGCCGGCCGTCAAGCCGCGGATCAACTGGCGCGAGAACAGCGTGTACAAGATCAGGATCGGGATGACCGCCATCGACAGCGCCGCCAGTACCGAATTCCAGTCGGTGGCGTACTGGCCGATGAACTGCTGCACACCAAGCGTGACGGTCTTGGTCTGATCGCCGGGCGCAAGGATCAGCGGAAACCACAGGTCGTTCCAAGCCGGGATCATCGTGAACACCGCGACGGTGGCGATGGCTGGCCGGATCAGCGGGAGGATCACCTGGAAGAAGATCTTGAACTCGCCGACGCCGTCGCAGCGCGCGGCGTCTTTCAATTCCGTCGGAATCTGGCGAATGAACTCCGACAGGATCATCACCGCCAGCGGCAGGCCTTGGGCCGTGTAGACCAGGATCAGCGCCGTACGGGTATTGATCAGATCGAGTGCCACCACCAGCTGGAGGATGGAGACCGTGCCGAGGCGGATCGGGATCATGATGCCGATGGCCATGAACAGCGTCATCAGGCGATTGCCGCGAAATTTGTATTCCGACAGCGCCCATCCCGCCATCGCGCCGAACAGGACGATCAGCAGCAGGGAGCCGAGCGTCACGATCAGACTGTTACCGAAGTACAGCAGAAAGTTGGTGTTCGATAGCACCTTGTGAAAACCGATCAGCGAGAAGGTTTCCACAGTCGGGAAGGCCAGCGGATTATCGAAGATTGCCTGGCGTGACTTGACTGAATTGATCAGGATCAGCGCAATCGGAAACAGTGCAATCACGGCGTACATACACAGCACGATGTGCACCCAGATGTGACCGGCCGGACCGAAGCTGCGCTGGATCAGTGATGGGCCGCGTCTGGTCGTCAGCTTGCCGGCATTGTTGCCCGCGTCGTCCACGTTGTCAGCGCCGTGTGTTGTCGGGGCGATGGAGGAAGAAACAGAATTCATCGCGATTCCTTAAAGCTCGTAACGGGTCAGCTTGCGCTGCACCAGATAAAAATACGTACCGACGCCGGCCAGGATCACCAGAAACATCAATGTCGCGACTGCTGCGCCCATGGTCGGGCTGCCGACTTGCGCCTGGTAGCCGAAGAAGGTGCGATAGAAGAAGGTGCCCAGCAAGTCACTGGAGTAATTCGGCCCGGCCAACGCGCCCTTGACCGAATAGATCAGATCGAAGGCATTGAAGTTGGCGACGAAGGTCAGAATGGTGACCAACCCCAGCGTCGGCCAGATCAGCGGCAGCTTGATCTGCCAGAAAATCCGCATGGCGCTGGCGCCTTCGGCATGGGCGGCTTCCAGAACTTCTTCGGGGACTGCCAGCAAGGCCGCGTAAATCAGCATCATCGGGATACCGATGTATTGCCATACCGATATCAGCGAGAGCGTGAACAGTGCGGTCGATTCCTGGCCCAAAAAGGGGGCGAAGTAATCGCCGAGACCGACCAGCGTCATGAGCTTTTCGCCGACGCCCCACAGCGGAGAAATGATTAACTGCCAGATGAAGCCGATGATCACCACCGACAACAAGGTCGGCAAGAAAATCAGAGTGCGGTAAGTACGCGCACCACGCAGGCCCTTGAGGCTGAATAACGTCGCCAGCAGCAGGCCGATGGGATTTTGCAGCAGCATGTGGATGCAGAAGAACTTGACGTTGTTCCACATCGCATTCCAGAAAGCCGTCGACCAGTCAGAGTCAAACAGGATGGTGCGATAGTTGTCGAGGCCGACAAAGCTGTGCATGCCGGCGTCGTTGGCGGTATAGAAGCCAAGGCGTAGCGTGTCCAGCAAAGGCAGGGCGCTGAACAGGGAATAGATAATGACCGCCGGCGCCAAGAAGACGACGATGTGCCAGGGACGAGCTGTTTTCACTGCAACTCCTAGTATGAAACATGCGAATCCCGGCGCAGAACGATGAAGTGTCTGGCCGGTTTAGATCTCAAATACGGTTGATGCACCGTAACCTGCTTACGATCTGTAGCGAGAGGCCATCAGCCGGTATCGGCCGGAGCACAGCTCAGTTGAAACCCTTGGAATGTACTTCAGTACATGAGGATTCCGAGCACCGCCCAAGGATTGCCATTTCGCGGATCATGGCCTCGCAGTAAGATCGTATGCAGGTTATTGCTGTGGCTTGTACCACTTGGCGAAGCCGGTCTGGATCTTGGTCGCAGCGTCCTTCGGCGTCATCTTGCCGTTCAAGACCTGGGCGTTGACGTTCCACATTTCGTTTTCCATGCTTGGCGTACCGCGGTTCAGGATCTGCGAGTTGACACGGATGGTCGACGAGCAGGACTTGCGCCAGTCGATCATCTGCTTGGCGATCGGATCCTTGACCGAGATCAGGTGGTTCGACAGCGAGAAGAAGCCGGTGACCTTGTTGGTGTAGATGTCGGCAAACTCTTGCGAGCCCAGCCATGCCAGGAACTTGTAGGCGTCTTCCTTGTTCTTGGATTTCTTGTTCACGCCCATGCCGATGTCGTTGTGGTCGGAGATGTAGCAAGCGTCGCCGGCCTTCGGCACTGGCGGCGGGAATACACCCAGTTCCAGCTTGGCGTTGGCATTGGCGTTGAAGTAGGCGATGTCCCACGAACCAGCGGCATATACAGCGCCTTGGCCGAGTGCGAACATATTCTGGCTGTCGCCGTAGGTTTGTGCCGATGCGCCCTTGGACAGAAACTTGCCGAGCTTGGCTTCATATTCCCAGGCGGCCAGGAATTGCGGGTCGGTGAACTTGGCTTTGCCGGCGATCAGCGCCTTGCGGCCGGTTTCGCCCTTCCAGTAGTTGGGGCCGACGCCGGTGAACAGCACCTGATGTGCTTCCCATTGATCAGCCGTGCCGAGCACCAGCGGGGTGTACTTGCCGCCGGCCTTGACGGTTTCCAGCAGCTTCAGGAATTCAGCTTCCGTCTTGGGTGGCTGCAGGTTCATTTCCTTGAAGATCTTCTGGTTGTACAGGAAGCCGTGCATCACGGATGCAATCGGCATACAGAAGGTGTCTTTGCCGTCATCGGTCTGCCATGCGACCTTGGACGATGCCGGGAAGGATTCCATGCCGGCCTTGCCATCCAGTTTTTCCAGATGGCCCTTGTTATAGAGCGATAGTGAGACGTCGAACGGACGGCAGGCAACCAGGTCGCCTGCGGTGCCGCCGGCCAGACGTGCGGTCAGGCTGGAGTCGTATTCGGTTGGTGCGGTCGGCGAGAATTTGACGGTGATGCCGGGGTTCTTTTTCTGGAAGGCCGGAATCAGGACGTTTTCCCACAGCGCCAGATCGTCGACGCGCCAGCTTTCAATGGTCAGCGTGCCGGCCTGCGCATTGCCGCCTGCCAGTGCGAGCAGCACGGCGCTGCTGAGGGTAGCGAGAGCGAGGGCTTTTTTTACGGTTTGCATCAAAGGTCTCCTAATGGTGTTTTTGCATTGATGGTGGGAGTTGGCCGCTCTGAGCTTCCCCAAAAAAGTCCGCAATTGCAGAGCCAGCGCCGCGACAGTAGCACCGGGGAACATGTGATGCGAGCATTTCGGATTACAGCCTGAAATACTTCTTAAGCCTTTGATTTAATTGGATAATGACAAAAACTGCAACGATGTCGGATTACATATATTTACAGAACGACGGAGGTGCTTTGCGGCTACGCCAATGGCATCGGGGCATAGGGCTTTGTAAGGAAGAGGATTGGGTAAACAGGAAACTAAATAAAACATTACATTTCTTTACAAAGCGTGAATCCAATTAATGTTCTTATCGCGTGGTGACAGTGACTTGGGCTATAGTCACACGCGCTCTGGAGACGCAAGAAAACATAATGATAAAAATGACAAGGCTCATGATGGGAGAGGCAAAGCTGCGCGCAGTGTGCGTGTTGGTGTTCGCTTTTTCTGCTCAACCGGTTTTTGCCGCGCCGCCGGTTACGCCCGTTATGCCTGCCGTATCTGCAAACAATAATCCCGGTCCCTCGCTGCAAGTGCTGCATTGGTGGACATCCGCTGGTGAACGCAAGGCCGTCGGTGTACTGATCAACAAGCTGGCTGAACAGAATATCCAATGGCGCGATTTCGCCATTCCAGGCGGTGCCGGCATCGGCGCCGGCAAGGTATTGAAAAGTATGGTGTTGGCTGGCCATGCGCCCGAAGTGACGCAGTTAAATGGCGTGATCTTCGGCGAGTGGGCCGATCTTGGCTTGCTGCTGGAACTCGATACCGTAGCGACCCAGGGTAATTGGCAAAAGCTGCTGTTTCCGACGGCATGGTCGCTGCTGAACAATCACGGTCATGTGGTTGCAGCGCCGTTGGGCATTCATCGCATCAACAATCTGTACTACAACATTGCGGTGTTCAACCGTCTGGGATTGCGCCCGCCGCGCAGTTGGGACGAGTTTGATCAGGTGGCGGCCAAGCTGAAGCAGGCCGGCATTACGCCCTTGGCCCAGAGCAGTGAATCATGGCAGGTGGCGACCTTGTTCGAAACGCTGGTGCTGGCCGAAAGCGGGCCGGCGTATTACCGCGAACTGTTCGTTGACCTTAGTCCTCGTGCCTTTGCCGATGCGCGCTTGTTGCATGCATTGAAGCGGCTGCGCAACCTCAAGCAGGTAATGCAATTGCCGGTGCGTGAGCGGGCATGGACGGAAATAGCGCATCAATTGGCCGACGGCGAAGCGGGCATGTTCATCATGGGTGACTGGGCCAAGGGAGATTTCAATGCCTGGGGCTTGAGCGCCGATCAGCAGTTCGGTTGCGCTGCCGTGCCGGGTACGGCCGATTACCATTTGTATAGCATCGACACGCTGGCGATGTTCGCCGACGACTATTCGCATCAGCCTGCACAGGAAGTGCTGGCACAAATTGCGATGTCACCGGCGGTGCAATCCGACTACAATAAATTCAAGGGTGCGATCCCGGTATGGCGTTCGCCGGACACTAGCAAGATGGACAGCTGCTCGCTCAATTCGTGGCGGACGTTCAGCAAGGGCGCCGCGTTTCAGGCTCCAAGTCTGGTACATCGCATGGCGACCGATGAAACCACCAAGGACGCCATCGTCGCCGAGCTGCGGCGATTCTTTGTCGATGACCAGATTTCCGAAGCGGAGGTGCAGCGCAAGCTGGCCTCCATCGCACGGGCACTGTCGCGCACCGGTAAAGTGGAGTAGGCAAGTCAGTCAGCCAAGTTAAGCAAACAAACAACAATGACCCGCAAAATCCTCATCGTCGACGACGACCAGAAAACCCGGACTCTCCTGAAAACCTATCTGGAGAAGAACCAGTATGAAGTGCGCCTGGCGCATAACGGCGAAGCCTTTCTGGCGGAGTTTCAACGCTACGCCGACGAACTATCGCTGGTAATCCTCGACGTCATGCTGCCGGATACCGACGGTTTTGCGCTGTGCAAGATCGTGCGGCGAAAATCGAATGTGCCGATCATCATGCTGACCGCCAGCTCGGACGAAACCGATCGCGTGGTCGGTCTGGAGCTGGGCGCCGACGACTACATCGCCAAGCCTTACAGCCCGCGTGAACTGCTGGCGCGCATCAAGGCCATCCATCGCCGCACCGGTATCGACAATGCCGCTGCGCCGCGTTTTTATCGCTTCGTCGGCTTCACCCTTGATACCGTGGAGCGCACGTTGCTCGATAGCGCCGGGCAGGTGGTGGCGTTGACGGGGATGGATTATCAGTTGCTGAAATATTTCGTCGAGCATCCCGGCGACGTATTGGATCGCAATGTTCTCAGCGAAGAAACCCGCGGCCGCGATTCCGGCCCCTTGGATCGCTCGCTTGATGTACAGATCAGCAAGCTGCGCTTGCGCCTGAACGACGGCGGCAAGCAGCCGCATCTGATCAAGACAGTGCGCGGCGCGGGTTATGTGTTCTCGGCCGATGTGACTGCGGCGTCGGTCTGACGATGTCCGGTATTCCACCTCCCGTATTGCCGGCGCCGCCCAAGGCTTTGCGCCGACAGTACTTTCCTGCGGTGGCGCATGTGCTGGACTGGCTGTTGCCGAATTCCTTGCTGGGGCGGTTGTCGGTGGTGATGATCTTTGGCGTGCTGGTGACGCAACTGGCCGGCGGCCTGATCTGGGCGGCGCAATTGCGCACCAAGTCAGAAGCGGAAACCCGCATCGCCGCACAGCATCTGGCGCACAGCGCCTCGGGCGCGATCCGCTATTTCATGAGCCTGCCGTCCAATTACCGTCCCATCATGATCCAGCAATTGCGTGAAATGGGCGGTACGCGCTTCTTCGTCAACGCCAATACCGCGCTGGTGCCGATCCAGCCGATCACGCAGAATTCATTGGCGGATATTGCCGTCGAATCCGCTGAAGAAGCCTTGAAATCCGATTTGCCGTTTTTGCCGGAATTCCATCTGGCGTTTGCCTGGCCGGACAACTTGCCGGTATCCGATGACGGCTTGAAAATCGGCGATCTGCCCGACAGCTGGGTGCAGCACATCCTGTTGATCAAGCCGAACCCGGCGCCGGTGTTGGTGATCCAGACGCAGATCGAGTCCGGCAAATGGCTTTATTTGGCGGCATTGATGCCTAATCCCTATTTCCTCGACAGCAGCAATCCTCTATCGCTGGATCGTGTGGTCTTGCAAGGGCTGTCGCTGGCGGCGATTTTGCTGCTGACCATTCTGGTGGTGCGCTGGACCACACGTCCACTGGCGGCTTTGTCGGATGCGGCCGAAGCCTTCGGTAAGGGCGAGACCGTACCGGAACTGCCTGAAACCGGCAGCCGCGAATTCGTCAAAACTGCGCGTGCCTTCAGCGGCATGCGCGAGCGCATCAAGCGCTATCTGGAAGATCGCGAGCGACTGTTCGTTTCGATTTCACATGATCTGCGCACACCGATCACGCGCCTCAAGCTGCGCACGGAGTTGCTTGATGACGATGATATGCGCACTGAATTCCACGACGACCTGGATGAGCTGGACATGATGGTGAAGGGCGCATTGCAATCCGTCAAAGACAGCGACATCCACGAAAACCGTACCGAAGTCCGACTCGATGCGCTGGTGGCGCGGATGATTCGGGATGCCAGCATGGCAGGCCATGAAGTTGCTTTTGAACCCGCCGGCATCAGCGTCATGGCCAAACCGCTGGCCTTGAAGCGCGCCATCGGCAACCTGTTCGACAATGCGCTGTTTTATGGCGAGAAAGTGGAAATCGTGATCCGGCAGTCACAAGGAGTTGACGGCGATATGGTTGAGATCGAACTCCGCGACCATGGCCCCGGTGTACCGGAAGATGCGATGGGCAGTCTGTTTCAGCCCTATCTGAGACTGGAACACGGACGCAACCTGAATAGCGGCGGAATGGGCCTGGGGCTGGGCATTGCGCGCAATATCGTCCAGGCGCATGGCGGTGAATTGTTGTTACGTAATCATCCACAAGGCGGTCTCATCGCGACGATCATCCTCCCGGCGAAGTGAACGCTCCGTGTCGTTATTGAGAACCGCTATTGAGAACCTTTCGCAAATCCCTGTGAAGAAATGTCAATAGAGGTCTACAATGCTGGCTATTCGACATCATCGTAATTTTGTATCGCATGGACCAGAGCGCACGCACAGAACATCTGCAAGAGAGGCATCAGGAACGGCAGCGGGATCACGCCGTTATCTTGCTGCACGGACTGTGTGGCTCAAGCCTTGAGCTGGGAACCATTCCCAAAGCATTGAAGAAAGCCAACTGCACCGTGGTCGAGATGCAGATCCCCAATTATTCCGCTGCATTAACCGATCCCACCGTCACGCCGAACTGGATGGACTGGTGCGCCATGGTCGAAAGCAAGATCGTTAAGCTCAAGGAAGAGCACAAAACGGTGTCGCTGTGCGGTCTGAGCATGGGTGCCACGCTGGCGTTGGCAGTGGCCAGCTTCAGCCGGGAAATCCTGAGTGTCGTGCTGTTGTCGCCGGTTCTGAAATACGACGGCTGGTCGATTCCCTGGTATCACCGTTTGATGAACATCCCGTATACCTTGGGGTATCGCAACTGGACCTACAAAGAAAGCGATCCCTACGGGATCAAGAATTTTGAAATGCGTCGTCGCGTTGCCAACGCCCTCAAGAAAGACGGCGTGGCGGCAGTCGGTGCTGCAGCCATTCCGGCGCGGCATTTATGGGCGGCGCAAAAGCTGATGGCCTACGTGCGGCAGTCGTTGCCGCTGGTGCGCGCCAGCACCCTGGTGATTCATTCGATCGACGATGAAACCGCCGCACCGCGCAATGCCGAGATGATCATGGAAAACATCAAGTCGGAAGTCCGCAAGGTGATCTGGCTGGGTGATTGTTATCACATCATCACGGTAGATAACGAACGCGAGATCGTGACCAACGAAGCGGCGCAGTTCATCAAACGCAATATCGACATGCACAGCAACGATATTTCTCTCAAGTATCTTTTGCACAATTCTCCATTGAAGGACCGACGGTCGGCATCTGCACCATGACTATGATGAATAAGGAGCTTCTCATGGGCATCATCAAATTGAGAAATGCGAAGCGCTGGAAAGCGGTCAATCTCAATCCGACGCTGGTGTGCACCTTCGGCTTTCTGGTGGCGTTCGCGTTGCGCTATGTGTTGAGTCCGTTTGTCGATGAATCAATGTCGATGCTGTTTTTCGCGCTGAATTGTATTGTGATGAGTTATCTGTTCGGCTATGCGCAGTCGCTGATTTTGCTGATTATCAGTATTCCGACGGCACTATTTTTTTTCCGCAAGCCGTATTTCATGATGGATGGTTTGGGCCACAAGGATGTATTCCTGATCGTGGTCTACGGCACGATCGTGATGCTGGCGTCGGTCATTATCGAATGGCTGCAGCGTGAGCGCTATTCGGCCGTCCTGCAGCAGCGTGTGTCGGAAACACGCTATCAGATGCTGATCGAGTCAGATCAGGCGCGCCGGGCTGAATACGCCGAGCATTTTGCAGCCGTCAGCAAGCGCCAGAGCGAAGAAGCGGCTGCAACCAGCGCCGGCGTGGCACCTCAATAAATAATTCCTTGTTTCGCCGCATGCCGGTGGAGCAGGGCAGCGCGAGCCGCAATGGCTCGCTTCGCTGATAGTCACCCACTCATTTCCGGATCCAAACGCTCATCGCGAGTCAGGTACGACTTCGCGAAGTATTCGTGAGTCATCAGTGCTTCACTGAGTCGTCACCGCGTTGTCAATGCCGAGTCAATGCGCAGGCACAGTCTGATTTTGCAGCAATTGCTGCAAGGTCTTGATGGTGTAGTCGATTTCTGCTTCCGTCGTATAACGGCCCAGTGAAAAGCGGATGGCGCTGCGCGCCAGTGCGTCAGGGCGGCCGATTGCCGAGAGTACGTAAGACGGCGCCGCATTGGCAGAGTTACAGGCCGAACCGGCCGATACCGCGATATCCAGCAGCTGTCCTGCTACCGAGATTTCTCCACCCAGATCGAAACTCACGTTCAGGTTATGCGGAATACGCGCTTGTTCGCAGCCATTCATTACGACGCCCGGCAGGTCGCGCAGGCCGTGCCAGAGGCGATCGCGCAAGACACGGATGCGCGCGCTTTCTTCCGTCTGCAATTGTGCGGCCAAGGCAAATGCTTCGCCCATACCGACGATCTGATGCGTGGCCAGCGTTCCTGAACGCATACCGTTTTCATGCCCGCCGCCATCGATCTGTGCTTCCAGTTTCAGCGCCGGATTGTGGCGGACGTATAGGGCGCCGATGCCTTTGGGGCCATAAATCTTGTGCGCGCTGAATGACATCAGATCGACCTTCAGCGTCTGCAGATCGATGGTGATCTTGCCGGCAGCCTGCACCGCGTCAACGTGGAAAAGGATGCCGCGTTCCGCACAAATCTCGCCGAGTTCGGCGATTGGCTGGATGACGCCGATTTCGTTGTTCACCATCATGACCGAAGCCAGGATGGTGTCGGGGCGCAATGCCGCCTTGAATTGTTCGATGGTGATCAGACCATTGGGCTGAGGTTGCAGGAACGTCACGTCGAAACCTGCACGCTCAAGCGTGTGCATGGTGTCCAGGACAGCCTTGTGTTCCGTGGCGACCGTAATCAGGTGCTTGCCGCGACCGGCCTCCCGCAAGACATGTGCCGCGCCCTTGAGCGCCAGGTTGTTGGATTCTGTCGCGCCGGACGTCCACACGATCTCAACTGCCTTTGCGCCGACGAGTGCAGCGACCTGCTTGCGCGCCTTTTCCACCGCGGCTTTGGCTTCCCAGCCGAAAGAGTGGGAGCTGCTGGCCGGATTGCCGAATTTCTCCGTCAGGTAAGCGCACATCTTGACTGCAACCGCCGGGTCGACCGGGGTTGTGGCCGAATAATCCAGGTAAATGGGAAATTGCAGCGCGGCCTTGTCGCCGCTAGGGCTGGCGGAGCTGTCGGAGGTAATACAGGCGGAGGAAGCATTCATGGCAATGAATCCGTAATGAAGGTGTGCTTACAGGTGTGCTTAAGTTACGATGAAACGTATAGATGAAAAACGAATATAAAGTTATTTCAATATGCAATTTTCGATTTAAAGAGAGTGGTAACCCAGCTTTCCGTCAAAAATTTTAGCTAATTCGCATCTGCTTCCCGTTTGTTCGAGATACGCCCAAAAAGCTTTCATGCTTTGCACTCGCTGCTTATGCAGTTTTTTCGTATTAACTTATGCAAAATGATTATACTTAAATGGAATGAACATATGTCTATAATCCGAAAATCGTATAAACCATAATAATATGGACCTGAATCAACTGGAAGCTTTTTCGGCGGTGATGACTATCGGCAGCGTGACGGGAGCCGGGCGTAGTCTTGGCCGTTCGCAACCGGCTGTCAGCAAGGCGATTCAGGATCTGGAAGGTGAACTCGGCTATCCCTTGTTTGATCGTAACGGCCCGCGCGTGACGCCGACCGACAAGGCTTTCCTGTTATATGAAGAAGTTGAGCGCTCGCTGGTCGGGCTGCGCACTATCCGTGAGCGCGCCATCGAAATCGGTCGCGAAGAATTACAACCCATCCATCTGGTGGCAACTCCGGCCCTGGCATCGACCATTGCGCCGGCGGCACTCAAGCTGATTGAAAAGAACGGGTTGCCAGAGCATATCCATCTGCGCAGCGCCTCGGCGGAGCAAGTGGTGCATTCGGTGTTGCACCGCACGGTCAGCCTCGGTCTGACCAGCCTTCCGGTGGCGCATCGCGGCCTGGATCTGCACTGGATCGGCCAGGCACCTTGCGTGGCGGTGCTGCGCGCGGACAGTCCTTTGGCTAAAGCCGACGTGATAACGGTCGATGCCTTGCGCCATGAGCGCGTGATCACCATGTCCAACCGTTATCGCCTGCGTCAGCGCATCGACATGGCGCTCGGCCATGACAAGCCGCTGAACGTGGCAATCGAAACCAATACGTCTTTTAACGCCATCATGGCGGCGCATGCAGGCCTTGGCGTCGCGCTGGTGGAACCGATCACCGCGCTGGGGATGCCGATCGAAGGTCTGGCGGTGCGCCCGCTGGCAGAGAACATTCCCTTTTATTTCGGCGTCGTCACCCCCTTTGGCAAGCCGGTCGACAGTGTCACGCAAGCGTTGATCGGCGCTATTGAAATAGCGGCGAGAGATATCTTGCACGGCTTCGTCAAACGCGATGCCGGCGACCACGACGATTTGCTGTAACGAGATGACAACGAAATGCGGGACTGCATTTCTTAGTGCAAGTACATTGACCGAACAAACGAGCAACAGAATTAAACGGCAGGTAAGTACATGATTTTTTACATTCAGCCGACAGGGAAGGGGCGCTCATCGTGAGTGAAACTACAGAGGCCGCGAACGCCACAAACGCAGTTACCGGCACCGGAGCGAGTGGTCTGGCTGCGCTGGAAGCGCGCCTGCAACAAGACCTGGCGTGGCTGGAATTGCCCGCCAAATCATGGGTGCCGCCCAAGACCGTGAACGGTCAGCAGGTACTGGATGTCGCCGTTATCGGCGGCGGCCAGGCCGGGATGGCTGCTGCGGTGTCGCTGCTGCATCTGGGTATCAACGCTGTCATTTACGATCAGTCGCCGGCAGGTTTTGAGGGGCCCTGGGCAACCACTGCGCGGATGGAAACCCTGCGCTCGCCAAAGAAGCTGACCGGCCCGGCACTGGGCTTCGCAGCATTGACATTCCGTGCCTGGTTTGAAGCGCAATTTGGACTGGCCGCCTGGGAAGCACTGGATAAAATCCCGCGTCTGCAATGGATGGATTATCTGCGCTGGTACCGCAAGGTCATGGCGCTGGATATCCGCAATGATCATCGCATCGACGCCATCCTGCCGCGCGCCGACGGTGTCGTGGAGCTGCATATTGATGCCCCGGCGGGCAAGTCCGTAGTGTTGGCACGCCGCGTCGTGTTGGCCACCGGTCGTGACGGTCTTGGCGGCGCGTATCTGCCGCCTTTGGCCGAGAGCCTGCCGCGCGCGTTGTGGGCGCATTCTTCGGACGACATGGACTACAGCAAACTGGCCGGCAAGCGCATCGGCGTGATCGGTGCCGGCGCCTCGTCCATGGACAGCGCAGCAACCGCGCTGGAATCGGGCGCTGAACGCGTCGACCTGCTGATCCGTCGCAAGGAACTGCCGCGCATCAACAAAGGCAAGGGAGCAGGTAGCCCCGGTCTGACCAATGGTCACATCAATCTGCCGGATGAGTGGAAATGGCGCATCCGCCATTACATCAACGTGCAACAGACGCCGCCGCCAAGCGGCAGCGTGCAGCGCGTGTCGAAGTTTGCCAACGCGCGCTTCCTGTTCGGTGCGTCCATCGACAAGGTCGAGGTTGTCGGTGACAGCCTGCGCATCACCACGCCGCGCGGTCTGTTCGAGATCGATTTCCTGATTTTCTCGACGGGCTTTCGTATCGACTGGACTGTGCGTCCGGAATTTGCCGCCATTGCGCCGCATATCCGGAATTGGCGTTCGCGCTACATGCCACCGGTCGGTGACGAAGACATGGAGTTGTCCGATTCTCCCGATCTCGGCCCGGCATTCGAATTCCAGCAAAAGCATCCCGGCGACTTGCCGGGACTGGAGCGTGTGCATTGCTTCTGCTATCCGGCGGCATTGAGCCATGGCACGCTGTCTGGCGATATTCCTGCCATCAGCGATGGCGCGCAACGGCTGGCGCAAGGCATCGCGTCCTTGCTCTATGGCGAAGACGTCGATACGCATTACAAAAATATTCAAGCCTACGCCGAGCCGGAACTGATCGGCGACGAATGGACACCGTCCGAGCCGACCGAGCAAGAACGCCGGGGAGCCAGCCGATGAGCGGGGCGATTCTGCGCAGCGTCTTACAGGCGCTTGCGGTGCTGCTGCTGATGACGGTGATCGTCTTCTTCGGCCTGCACATGATCGGCAATCCAGTCGACATTCTGATCGGTCAGGACGTTGATCAGGTTGATCGTCTGCGCATCATCAAAGAACTCGGTCTGGATCAGCCGATCTGGCGGCAATATCTGGCCTTCCTCAATGGCGCGCTGCACGGCAACCTGGGCAACAGCTTCGTCTACAACGAGCCGGCCATCAAACTGATCTTCCAACGTCTTCCCGCCACACTGGAACTGGCTTTTGCAGCCTTGATCCTTGCTGTTCTGGTGGGTATTCCACTGGGCTTGCTGGCAGGTTTGTTTCCGGAAAATATCTTCTCGCGCATGATCATGACCGGTAGCATCCTTGGTTTTTCACTGCCGACATTCTGGATCGGCCTGATGCTGATCATGGCCTTCAGCGTGTCGCTGGGCTGGCTGCCTTCCGGCGGACGCGGCCAGACGGCGGGCTTGTTCGGGATACAGTGGTCGTGGCTGACGGTGGATGGTTTGCGCCATCTGATCTTGCCGGCGCTGAATTTGTCGCTGTTCAAGATTTCACTGGTGATTCGCCTCACGCGCGCCAATGTGCGTGAAGTACTGCCGATGGATTTCGTCAAGTTTGCGCGCGCCAAAGGCCTGGCGCCGCTACGCGTGGTAATGATGTACGTACTGCGCAATACGCTGATTCCGCTGGTAACGATTCTCGGTCTGGAGTTCGGCTCGACCATCGCCTTCGCTGTCGTGACGGAAAGCATCTTTGCCTGGCCCGGTGCCGGCAAGCTGATCCTCGATAGCATCAATGCGCTGGATCGTCCGGTGATTGTGGCGTACATGATGGTGATCGTGTGCCTGTTCGTGACACTGAACCTGATCGTCGACGTGTTGTATAAAGTACTGGATCCGCGCGTGCGGGTGGAGGTCAAGGCATGAGCGAGATTTCAGCTCCGAAAGCTACGCCGATGACGCAGGAGGAAGTCCGCGCCAAAGTGGCCGCCCTGTCGGCATTCCAGACGCCGCGCCGCGAGTCGCCATGGCGACGCGTGATGCGTGGTTTCCTGGCGTCGAAGACGGCCATGTTCGGTTTGGCGGTCGCTGTTTTGCTGATGATCGCCGCGCTGGCGGCACCTTGGCTGACGCCGCAAAATCCCTATGATCTGATGCAACTGGACGTGCTTGATGCGCGCTTGCATCCGGGCAGCGCTAACGGTCTTGGCACATTTACCTATTGGCTGGGCACGGACGGGCAGGGGCGCGATTTGTATTCCGCGATTCTCTATGGCCTGCGCATCAGCGTCGGTATCGGCGTCGGCTCTGCATTGCTGGCGGGTGTGATCGGGACGCTGATCGGTTTGCTCGCAGCGTATGCAGGTGGCAAGGTTGATGCGCTCCTGATGCGGTTCGCTGATCTGGTGCTGTCCTTCCCGTCGATTCTGGTATCGATGCTGATCCTCGCCTATCTGGGCAAGGGTATCTTCAACGTCATGGCGACGCTGGTGGTGCTGGAGTGGGCTTATTACGCCCGCACCGCCCGCGGTCAGGCGCTGGTCGAACGGCAGAAAGAATACGTTGAGGCTGCGCGTGGATTGGGCGTATCGGGCTGGCGCATCATGGTGCGGCATATTCTGCCGAACTGCCTGCCGCCTTTGATCGTCATCGGTACCTTGCAGATCGCGCGCGCCATCACGCTGGAGGCGACCTTGAGCTTTCTAGGCCTCGGCGTGCCGATCACGGAGCCGTCGTTGGGCCTGCTGATTTCCAACGGTTATCAATACATGCTGTCCGGCGAATACTGGATCAGTTTTTATCCCGGCATCGCCTTGCTGGTCGTAATCGTGGCGATCAATATGGTCGGCGATCGTCTGCGCGATGTCATGAATCCAAGGTGGCAGAAATGAGTGCATCCAACTCTGTGCCGACGCTTGAGGTACGTAATCTTCGTACGCACTTTTTTACTCCCGGCGGCGTTTTGCCGGCGGTCGACGATGTCTCATTGAAGCTGGAGCGCGGTCGCATTCTCGGCCTGGTGGGTGAATCAGGATCCGGTAAGACCGTGACCGGTTTTTCCATTCTCGGTTTGCTGGATGCCCCGGGACGTATTGTCGGTGGACAGATTCTGTTCAAGGGACAGGATCTGGTGACGCTGGACAAAAAGTCGCTGCGCAGTCTGCAGGGTAATCGCATCGCTATGATCTTCCAGGATCCGATGATGACCCTGAATCCGGTTCTGCGTGTCGAAGCGCAGATGATCGACGCCGTACTCGCGCACAGTAAGGTCAGCCGCGACCAGGCACGCCAACTGGCGCGCGATACCCTGGGCATGATGGGTATCGCCAGCCCGGATGAGCGATTGCAGGCTTATCCGCACCAATTGTCCGGCGGCATGCGTCAGCGCGTGGCCATCGCCATCGCCATGCTGCACAAGCCCGACCTGATCATCGCCGACGAACCGACCACAGCATTGGACGTGACGATCCAGGCGCAGATTCTGTCGGAAGTGCAAAAGCTGGCGCGCCAGCATGGCACTGCGCTGATCTGGATCACACACGATCTCTCGGTGGTGGCGGGGCTGGCGGACGATGTCGCCGTCATGTATTCCGGCCGTATCGTCGAGCAAGGCAAAGTGTCCGACGTGCTCGACCAGCCGCTGCATCCTTACACGCAAGGTCTGATCGGCAGCCTGCCGAGCAACAACCGCCGTGGCGAACGCCTGCGCCAGATCCCTGGCCTGACGCCGAATTTGCTGCACCTGCCGCCGACTTGCGCATTTGCCGCACGTTGCGAACGCGTCAGCGAACAATGCCTCACGCGTCCGGAAATCACGGAGCCGCTGAAGGCGCATTTCGCGCGCTGCTTCCATCCGGCGGTGCCGCTGGATGCTGCCAATACAGTGGAGCTACGCCATGGATAAAGTAATCCCTTTGGTGGAAGCGCACCAGGTCGGAAAACGTTTCGGAGAACGCAAGCCACGGCCGTTTGAATCACAACTGATCGCACGCGGCTGGATGCGTCCGGCTGCGGTCACGCAAGCACTCGACACGGTCGACCTGCACGTTATGCCCGGCGAGGTAGTCGGTCTGGTAGGGGAGTCCGGTTGCGGCAAGTCGACGCTGGGCCGCATCGTCAGTGGGCTGCTGTCGCCGTCGTCCGGGCAGGTGCTGGTTGATGGCGTTGATCGCAATCAACTCAGCGCACGCGAACAGCACGCCACGCGCCGCAAGGTGCAGATGATTTTTCAGAATCCCTACGCCAGCCTCAATCCGCGCCTGCGCGTCGATGAAATCGTCGGCGAAGCTGCGCTGATCCACGGCATGACCGACAAGGCCGGACTCGACGATTACGTCAGTGCGCAACTGCTGCGTGCCGGGCTTGATCCTGAACTGCGTGATCGCTATCCGCATCAGTTCAGCGGCGGCCAGCGTCAGCGTATCGGTATTGCGCGCGCGCTGGCGGTACAGCCTCAGATGCTGGTGGCAGACGAGGCAGTGGCGGCGTTGGATGTATCGATTCAGGCGCAAATCCTCAATCTGTTCAGCGACTTGCGTGAACAGCTTGGATTAACCTACCTGTTCATCAGTCACGATCTCGGCGTGGTCGAGCACGTCTCCGACCGCGTGGTCATCATGTATCTGGGCCGTATCGTCGAGAGCGCCGCCGTCGACGAGCTGTTTGCGCGACCGAATCACCCGTACACCCAGGCATTGCTGGCGGAAGTGCCGCGTTTGCAGTCACGCAACAAGTCGTTCACGGCAATCAAGGGCGAGATCCCGAGTCCTTTGAATCCACCGCAGGGCTGCCATTTCCATCCGCGCTGTCCGCATGCCATGCCGCGCTGCCGACAGGAGGCACCGGCGCTGAAAGAAGTCGCGCCGGGACACTTGAGCGCATGTCATTTGAACGATCAGTAAAGCATTGCAGCAAGCAACATCGATAACAAGCTTATTCCATATCCACCACTACCGAGGATGATGAACATGAAGAAAACCGTACTTTCCAGCCTGCTGGCCGTCGCGCTTCTGGGAACCGCAGCCGTCAATTCAGCCAGCGCACAAACGCTGAACATCGCATTCGCCGATCCGCTGTCCTCGCTCGATCCACAACTGAACAACCACGCCGGTGACCGCTCCGTCGACCTGCACTTTTGGGATTTGCTGGTCGAGAACAATTACAACAAGCTGCAACCAGGCCTGGCTGTCAGCTGGAAAAACATTGATCCGAAAACCTGGGAATTCAAGTTGCGTCCCAACGTCAAGTGGCAGGACGGCAAGCCGTTCACCGCAGATGACGTAATCTTCTCCTATCAACGCGCACGCGCCGTTCCGGGTAGCGTGGCGACTTTCGCCGGCTATCTGCGCACTGTGGAATCGGTGACCGCCAAAGATCCGCTGACCTTGATCATCAAGACCAATATTGCCAATCCAGACCTGCCGCTGAACCTGGCATCCGTGCATATCGTCAGCAAGCACGTTGGAGAGAAGTCGCAAACCGAGAACTACAACAGCGGCGCCGCCATGGTTGGCAGCGGCCCGTACAAGTATGTTTCCTATACGCCGGGCGACCGCGTCATCATGGAACGCAACAATGACTACTGGGGCCAGAAGCAAATCTGGGAAAAGGTTAATTACCGCTACATCAACAACGCCGCTGCACGTACCGCCGCGCTGCTGTCGGGTGACGTCGATGTGATCGACAAAGTATCGGTGTCGGATCTGGCCAAGTTGAAGCAATCGCCGAACGTCAAGGTGTTCCCATACAACGGCCTGCGCGTGTTGTTGCTGCAACCAAGTTTCCATGAGGGCCCGAGCCCGTACATTACCGACAACAACGGCAAGCAGCTGGACAAGAATCCATTGCTGGATGCCCGTGTGCGCAAAGCATTGTCGCTGGCGATCAATCGTAAGGCGCTGGTTGACCGCATCCTGCAAGGCGCAGCGACCGAAGCCAATCAATGGATGCCGGCTGATACCTTTGGCTACAATCCTGACATCAAGAACATCCCGAACGATGTGAACCAAGCCAAGAAGCTGCTGGCTGATGCCGGCTTCCCGCAAGGCTTCAAGCTGACCATCCACGTACCGAACGACCGCTATCCGCAAGCACCTGAGACCATGCAAGCCGTGGCGCAATTCTGGACTCGCATCGGTGTGAAGACACAAGTAGAAGTATTGCCATGGGCCTCGTACTCAGCACGTGCCAACAAGAATGAGTTTGCCGTCAGCGTGCTGGCATGGGGCAACGGCACCGGTGAAGCCAGCTATGCGCTGGTGAACGTGTTGGCGACTGTCGACGCCAAGAAGGGTCTGGGCGCTTCCAACTGGAATCATTACAGCAATCCGGCTATCGACAAGGCGCTGGCCGATTCGACTGCAGAATTCGATGCAGCCAAGCGTGAAGCGATCCTGCGCAATGCAGCCAAGATCGTCTCCGACGACGCCGGCGTCATTCCGCTGTATCACTATCAAAACATCTGGGCGGCAAAGAAAGGCTTGAAGGTCACACCGGCCAGCAGCGATCGCACCACCGCGATGATGGTGACGCAGGACAAGAAGTAATTTTTGCAATCGAGGAAGTAACAGTATGGCTACCTTGAATGTTTCCGTTACGCCCGCCGATGACCTGATCGATGTGCCGCGCCGCATCGTCGTCACCGGCGCGGTGCCGGGCGAGCTGGTGCAGGTTTCCAGCAGCACCTTGCGTGCCGGCGCCAACTGGCAGAGCAGCGCGCGCTTTGTCGCCGATGCGGCAGGTCACGTCGATCTGTCGCTGGCGCCGGCGGTGGAAGGCAGCTATGCCGGAATTTCGGCGATGGGCTTGCTGTGGTCACAACAGCCGGAGCAAGAGGGCAAGCGCGAGCAGTTTCATCCGGACGTGCAACAGCCGTTGATGACGACTGTGCATGCCAGCGCCGCCTGCGGAGAGGCCGACACCGTTCTGGTGCAGCGTCTTTGCGCCGACGGCGTGACACGCAGGGAAGTGCGCGAGCAGGGGCTGGTGGGCACGCTGTTTATGCCACCAGTATCGGCCGGTTCGGGACCTCATCCAGCCGTCATGATCCTTAATGGTTCGGGCGGCGGCATCAACGAGCCGCGTGCTGCTTTGTATGCGTCGCGTGGCTATGCGGCTTTTGCGCTGGCATATTTCAAGGCTCCGGGATTGTCGGACTACATCTCCAATACGCCGCTGGAATATTTTGAAAAAGGCCTGGACTGGCTGCGTACCACCGTCAAGCCTCTGCACGATTTCGTCGCCATCAGCGGCCAGTCGCGCGGCGGCGAGCTGGTGCTGTTGCTGGGTGCTACCTTCCCGGAAAAGGTCTCGGCTGTGCTGGCGTATGTTCCTAGTGCGCTAGTGCACAGCGGCCAGAACGCCTGCGATCCGGCCGTCGGACGGGAAGGCCCGACCTGGCTCTTGAACGGCAAGCCACTGACTCACCAATGGGAAAACAACCGTCACGCCAGTTGGGTGCCGTTTGACGAAGGCCCGCCGCCGCATCGTCATGCACTGGCCATGCTGACTGCCTTGCAGGACAAAGATGCAGTGGCGAAGGCGCGCATCCATGTGGAAAACATCCAGTCTCCGGTGTTGCTGTTCTCAGCGACCGACGACGGCTCATGGCCGTCCAGCGTGTATGCGCGGATGGTCAGCGACAAGCTGGTGGAAGTCGCACATCCGCATGCGGTGGAGTGGCACGATTATCAGGACGCAGGTCATGCGATTCTGTTTCCGTATGTGCCGACGACGCAGATCAGCTACGCCCATCCGGTTTCCAAACGCATCAGCACCGGCGGCGGATTGCCTGCCGCCAACGCGCATGCCGACCATCACTCATGGCAGCACGCGCAGCAATTTTTACGGAATGCCATTGCTCAGAAAAAACTGAAACAAGAGCGGGCATCCCTCACTCGAAAGGAAGTTTCATGACAACGCAAGTGGAATACAACATCGACAACGATGTCATCGACAAGCTGGTCGGCTTGCAAGCCGGCAGCAATCTTCACGCCTTGCGTCACCAGCGCGAGAAAGTTGCAGTGGCAACCCAAGGCAGCTACGACACACTGTTTGATCCGGCGCTGGAAGGTATTGGTCTCGACGAACGCCTGCTGGTTGCGCTGTATGCCTGCCGTCTGGCCGGTGCGACGGATGTGGCGGCGCATTACCGTGCGCGTCTGGAAGCGCTGCCTGCGGATGCCGCACAACTGGCCGTCGCCGCCTCCGGTGAACCGGAGCAATTACCGGCAGGTCGTCTGCGCGCGATGTTGATCTTTACTCGCGCCTTGACCGAACGCCCGGTCGAAGGCGACAAAGCCGCGCTGCATACCTTGCCTGCCGCAGGCATCAGCACGCCCGCAGTAGTGGCCTTGTCGCAACTGATCGCCTTCGTCTCCTATCAGATCCGCGTTGTCGCCGGTCTGAAGGCGATGAAATTGGCAAGTAACTGAGCTGCACTGAGATCGGAGAAACCATGAGCACCATCATCAAATCGCACGGCTTCACCAACGAAGTACTTGAGTGGGACGCCTGGCTCGATGTCATTGATATCGAAAAAGCGACCGAAGACCAGATCAAGGTTCTGGAAGAAAGCCATCCCAAGGCCAAGACGTCGGATTACTACCTGTTCCTTGGCCATCAGCCGGAAATCCTGCGCCAGCGTTCTGCCGCGTTCAACGCCATCATGTACGCGCCGGGCGGCATGTCGCGCGCCGAGCGTGAACTTGGCTCCATGGTCGTGTCGCGCATCAACGGCTGCGTCTACTGCGCATCGGTGCATGCCCAACGCTTTGAGCAGCTGGCCAAACGCAACGACACTGTGCAGCAGGTATTCGACGATCCGTACACGGCAGGCGTCGATGCCCGTGAAAAAGCCATCTCGCAGTTTTCCATCGATCTGACCAAGTACCCCAACGACATCAATCCCGCCAACATCCAGGCGCTCAAGGACGTCGGTCTGAACGAGCAGGAAATCCTCGACCTGATTCATTCGGTTGCGATCTTTGCCTGGGCCAACCGCCTGATGTTGAATCTGGGTGAGCCGGTTTTTCCGGCTTCGGAATAAGCGAAGCACATCACAACAGGAGACAAACATGTTGATACCCGACAATCTGGTTTACGCCGACACGCACGAATGGATCAGACAGGAAGAAGACGGCTCGCTGACGATCGGCATCACCGATTTCGGCCAGGACCAGTTGGGGCCGCTGGTGTATGTGCAGACGCCGGATGTCGGCAGCGTGCTTAAGCGCGGCGCCGATGCCGGTGTGGTCGAATCCAACAAAACCGCATCTGATGTCCATGCGCCGGTGGAGGGCGAAGTGCTTGCCGTCAATACGGTACTGGCCAATACGCCGGAGGCGATTAACGAAGCGCCTTACGAGCAGTGGATCTTCAAGCTGCGGCCGTTGACGGCGTTCGATGAGTCGGCGTTTTTGGATGCTGCGGCGTATACGAAGATGATCGGCTGATTTTTTCAGCGTCACAAAAAACCGTAGTTTGCAGTCGGCATGCAGTGTGTTCTTGAGTGTTGATGTCGTTGGTATAAATGCGTGCTGGTCTTTTACATTCTATTTCCACATGCCGCGCATGCGTGCCGCCACATCGACGCGCATTTGCTTTGCATCGGGACGCCCGCTTGGGCCAACGGCGACCACCGGCCATGCGCTGCTGGAAAAATGCGGCAGTATTCCAGGGGGAATGAAGCGAGTGCGTGATGCGTACACATGGCGATCGCCTTGGGCATGCTGGCCGCCGGTGAAGAACTTTTGCGGCACCATCAGATGCAAGTCATCTTTGGCGCGTGTCATGGCGACATAGAGAAGCCGGCGTTCTTCTTCGATCTCGTCGGTGCTGCCGGTGGCAAGATCGGCGGGGATACAGCCATCGACTACGTTGAGAACATAGACCGATTTCCATTCCTGTCCTTTGGAGGAATGGATGGTCGACAGGATCAGATAGTCTTCATCGAGCAAGGGAATGCCAGATTGATCGCTGGTCGCGTCCGGAGGATCCAGCGTCAGTTCGGTGAGAAAACGTTCGCGAGACGGGTAGCCGGAGGCGATCTGTTCCAGTTGCAGCAAGTCGGCCTGGCGCGTGGTGGCGTCTTCGTGATGACGTTCCAGATGCGGCGCATACCAGCTGCGTGCATGCCCGATTTCAGCGGGCCAGCCGGTCTTACCTTGCGCCATGAATTGCAGCACGTTGACGAAGGTGCTCCAGTCATCGCCGGCGCGCGGCGGTGCGGGCAGGGTGGACAAGGCGGCAATCGGATCAGCATGCGTCGACATGGCGTCGAGTACTTTTTGCGCCGAGCCGGGGCCGACACCCGGCAGCAATTGCATCAGGCGAAAGCCTGCTACGCGGTCGCGGGGATTCTGCACGAAGCGCAGCATCGCCAGCATATCCTTGACATGGGCACTGTCGAGAAACTTGAGTCCGCCGAATTTGACGAAGGGGATGTTACGACGTACCAGTTCGATTTCCAGCGGGCCGCTGTGATCGGAGGCGCGAAACAGCACAGCTTGTTCTTTGAGCGTGCTGCCGGCTTCGCGATTTTCCAGCACGCGCTCGACGATGTAACGCGCCTGATCGGCTTCATCGCGCACAGATACCAGATGTGGCTTGTCGTCGGAAGTGCGTTCGGTCCAGAGATTCTTTGTGAAGCGTTCGAGCGCCTTGTCGATGACGCTGTTGGCGGCGGCAAGAATGGGTTGCGTTGAACGATAGTTGCGGTCGAGCGTGACGATGTCGGCCGGTGGGTCAAAAGCGCGCGGGAAGTCGAGGATGTTGCGTACTGTGGCCGCGCGGAAAGAATAGATTGCCTGGGCGTCATCGCCGACCACGGTCAGACCGCGGCCATCGGGCTTCAGCGCCAGCAGGATGGAGGATTGCAGTCGATTGGTATCCTGATATTCATCCACCAGCACATGATCGAAGCGGGCGCCGATGTCGTCGGCCAGCATGCGGTCTTCGATGGTCTGGGCCCAGTACAGCAGCAGGTCGTCGTAGTCGAGTACGTTATGCGCTTGCTTGGCTTCGACGTAGGTGCCGAAGAGCGTACGTAATTGCGTTTCCCATTCGGCACACCATGGGAAGACCTTGTGCAGGATACTGTCGAGCGGAGCCTCAGAGTTGACCACACGTGAGTAAATGGCGAGGCAGGTGGCTTTGAGCGGGAAGCGTTTTTCTGTCTTGGACAAGCCCAGTTCGTGCCGCACCAGATTCATCAGATCGGCAGAATCCTCGCGGTCATGGATGGAGAAATTGGGATCAAGACCGATCTGGTCAGCATATTGGCGCAACAATTGCGCACCAATGCCGTGGAAGGTGCCGGCCCACGACAGTGCATCGGCCATGATGCGGCCGTTGGCACCCATTGCTTCACCGCAAATGCGCTGCACGCGGCGGGTCATTTCGGCGGCGGCACGGCGTGAAAAGGTCATGAGCAAAATGCGGCGCGGATCGGCGCCGTTGACGATCAGATGCGCGACGCGATGCGCCAGCGTGTTGGTCTTGCCGGATCCGGCGCCGGCAATTACCAGCAAAGGGCGGGCAGGTATTACATCGCGTTGTCCGGGCGTGATACCGAATTCCACCGCCTGACGTTGTTCGGCATTGAGCTTTTCCAAATAATCGACGTTCATCTTTGCTTGTCTTGGCGCGCGTGAGTAATTCATTGGTTCATGATGCGGACCCGCAGCACAAGAGGCGTTGCTACGAAACGTGTGATCAAGCAGCATGCAGGAGAGGCGCTTATTTTACTGTTGTTTTATACAGTTGTGGCGCTCGTTACATATTCGTGTGGCCGATATGGCGTTGCAGCTAAGAACGCCGTTTCAAATACATTTGAGGTCGATGAAAAACCGACAATGGATTTTTGGGGACAGCTGTCTATACTGCGATGATCCCTGATGACAACTGTATAAAGCGAAATCATCTTCTGCTGCAACGCCATATAGGATAAAGGTTTGCGAGATAACAGCAACCTACCCCGCAGAGTTGAAATTAGTTCGATTTTATTCGTGAAAGTGGTGTTGGGCGCTTGTCTTCGGCGATGATCTTTGAGTAAAATTTCCTTTCGACAACTCCATGAAGAGGTGTGGCTATGAACAAGACTCTCGCTTTGCTCGACTGTTTGGCCCAACTCAAGGAGGCGCAGAATTGCGCAGATGCCTTGCTCTCCGATATCGTCGCCGATGCGGTTCGTGCGAACAAAGGTAAGGGAAATGTTCCCAAGCCGGCTACTTTGAAAGCATTTCGCAGTGCGCTGAAATCCGCGAACACGCATTGCTATCAGGCAGAATTGATTCTTGCTGAGTTTGATGCTTTGCAGACAGTCATGCCGATCGGCAAACAGCATCTTCCTTCCATTAATTACAGCATCTGATCTGCGTGTTCGCTACGAACAGTCCGTGCCTCGACGAATGCGGCGCGGGCTGCTTAGGCACACAGACAATCTTCTTTTCCATTTTTCGCGCGCACTAAAACATGCAGCGCGGTTTCCACGCGGACGAACTTTGTGCACCAATCTGTCAATCTGGCGCAGATACTGCGCATCTTTTTATTGTTGAGCAGAAATGAAAATCAGTTTGTTTACTCTCGGTAGAACCCCAAAAAGCGTACTCTCGTTAAAGCGGGCCTCATAACTAGAAATTCATATCGACAATTGAGGAACATTGTTGCTGTATGGCACTCATAAACGCACGTCGTAGCGCATTTGCGCGACAGACCCTGCATAACTTTGTGTCTACAATAGACCCGGCAAACATATTGCTTATGCAATGAATGCTATGCAGTCGCATCGGTCTGCGACCTGTGAGCAATGTGTGTGCTACCTCAGCAGTATGCGAAGAGCGTGTGAGCACATGTTCCAGGATGTTCATCCCCCTGTTTCCAGGGAGTTAAATTGCGATCCGGATTTTCATTGAAAGCAAAATGGCCCCGCGCCCTGATCCAGGATGGCTGGGGCTTGTCCGTCTGTTTTGTCTTGTTATCTTCGCTGGTGCTGGTGGTGATCTGGGGTATCACCATGATGCACGTCTCCAGCGAAAAGAAGATGGCTATGGAGAGCGCTTCCGGCGAAAGCAAGAACATGGCCGCAATCATGGCATCCAATCTCAATGACCGGTTGGATCGGGCGATGCTCTATGGGAGCGTTGCTAACAAAGTATTGGATGGCGACGCAACAGCAGCCGAATATTTAAACTTACTCTTCAACGGCGACACCGCCTATGTCCGTTCTGCAGTCTTCGACGCAGAAATGAAACTGCGCTATTCATCAAGCGGCTCCCCGACCGAGGGTGGCTTCGCAGATCTGATCCGGCAAATGCATCCTGCAACATCGAGTGATTCCGATGATGCCGCTCCCAAAGTCGGCACCATTGTGCTGGGCAAAGCCGAAGGTTATGCGTGGCGTGTTCCGTTGCTGATCTCGTTGAACAGCCCCAGGAACAACGTGCGTGGTTTCTTTGTGGCGGTGCTTGATCTGGGGCGTTTCCTTACCGATTATCAAAAAATTGGCGATGGCTATCGCATATCGGTGGATGGCGCGTCAGGGCTTCCACTGGTGACGCTGAGCGACGGCAAGCTGATTGGCAACAATAGCGAAGGTATCGTCAACAAATTCAGCAGTAACGAAAATACACGCAGCTTACCGGGCGTAAGCAACTATCAAAAGGTCGCGGGTTATCCGTTGACGATCACTGTCAGCATGGATCCGGATTTTATCGTTGCAGATCTGAGGCAGTCGCATTATGAATATATTCGTTATGCCATCGTCATTTCAATTGCGGTCGTGACGCTGACACTGATTCTGATCTGGATCTCTTATCATCGGAAAAGACTTTACCAGCGGCTTGAGCGCTCCGAGCGAGAAAAAATCTGTCTCATCGAACAGCTGGAAAAAGAGAAGACCCGCGCATATCAACTTGCCTCGCATGATTATCTGACGGGTATCCCTAACCGCATGCTGTTCAACGAACTCGCCGCAGCGGAGTTGTCTCGCGCCAAGCGCAGTCCCAATCTGTACGCCTTGTTCTTCATTGATCTGGATGGTTTCAAACCGATCAACGACACACTCGGTCACGCCGTCGGCGATATCTTGCTGCAATCGGTGGCGCAGCGTCTGTGTGCAAGTCTGCGAGAGTACGATCTGGTGGCGCGACTGGGCGGCGATGAGTTTGTTGTTCTGTTGTCGGATATTAAATACCAGAGCCAGATCGCAGACATCGCCGACAAACTGGTCAAGACGGTCGGCGCGCCGTTTGTCAATATTGCGGGACACGAAGTGTGTACCAGCCTGAGCATCGGCATCGCACTGTTTCCCGATGATGGTCATACGGTCGACGAGCTGCTCTCCAAAGCCGACACGGCCATGTATGCGGCCAAAAAGGCAGGCAAGGGCGCTTATCGGTTTCATGACTCCGGCATGCGCGGCGCGCATGTCGGCCGTCTGCCGACAGGCACGCGCTATTTGTCCGCCTGAGTTTCCTGCCGCGATTTCAACTGTTTGAGAAATGCCCGCACGACGGGCGATTTTTCATGGCGGCGTGACGCCAGCGCGATTGCGCCGGGGATGCTTTTTCCTTCAATTTTCCGATACACCACGCCCGGCATATGTACGCGCTGCATCACGGAAACTGGCACGATCGCCACCCCTTGTCCTAGTGATACCAAGGTAATGACGGCGACGAGACCACCCGGATTGGTAATCGTGCGAGGCACGAAACGGCCACGCCGGGCGACTTCCATTGTTCCGGAGGCCTGTTCGGGGAGAATGAATTGCTCCGTGGCGAGGTCGGCCGCCAGCAAAGTGTCCTTTTGTGCCAGCGGTGAATCTTCCGGCAGCGCCGCCACAAAGTCATCATAGATCAGTGTCATGAAGGTAACGTCCGGCGGGCATGGCACCGGCGGGCGAATGAACGCCAGATCAATGCCGCCATTGCTCACCATAACGGGAAGGCCGTCCATGGGCGCCTCGACCAGGTTCAGTTTGACCTGCGGATAAGCACTGCGAAAGCGCGCGACCTCCGTTTGCAGCAAGCCCGAATAGGCGGCCGAAGCAATGTAGCCAATTTCAATGCGTCCGATTTCTCCGCGGCCTGCCCGCCGCGCGGCTTCTTCGGCCAGAGCCGCCTGATGCAGCGTGCGAATTACTTCTTCACGAAACACTTCCCCCGCCGAAGTCAGATGCACAGAACGCTTGGTGCGTTGAAACAAGCGGACATCGAGCAGGCGTTCTATCTCTTGAATTTGCTTGGTTAAAGCCGGGGGCGAAATGCCGAGTTGTTCCGCCGCCCGGGCGAAATGCAAGGTCTCGGCAGCTGCAGCAAAACAGCGGAAGTGACGTAGTTCCATGGGAATTCCAATAATTAACTACAGAGAAATTAAATTGCAGTTTGTATGTAATAAAGATAATTATAGGCAGGATTAGAATGGCTCGCATCCCCCCTGACAATATGAGGAATCTCCATGCATCTGAATCGCGCGTTTACCACACTCTCTTTGTGCCTGCTGGGTGCAATGTCGACGAGCTTCAGTGTCACCGCTTTTGCGCAGCAAAAGGAGGGCGCTGCTATCAGCAAGCGTGTGCTGACATTGGAGATGGCAAAGTCCATCGTTGCCGCAGCACATGACGAGGCACGCAAGAACGGTTGGCCCGGTGGGATTGCAGTCGTGGATGACGGTGGTTGGTTGATCGCAGCAGAACGTATGGACAATGCCGCCACCGCGATCGGCCCCTCAGTAGCGATGGAAAAAGCACGTACCGCGGCTTTGTTCAAACGCCCATCCGCCGATCTGGAAAACGCCGTCAACAATGGTCGACCGGCAGCCATTACCGCAGGCTTGGTCATGATGGAAGGCGGAGTGCCGATCGTGATCGATGGCCAGATCGTTGGCGCTATCGGTGTGAGCGCAGATACTAAAGTGCACGATAGCCAGATTGCCCGCGCCGGTCTCGCGGCATTAAAACCATAAATAGATAAGCAGCCGACATGCAAACCGACATCAACAAGGAGCCGGCTGCTAACCCTGCACAGCCCGACAGAGCGCGTCGCAAGGGTCGCAACATTCTCCTGATCTGTTCCAGTGTCTGTGCATTGATCGTGCTGGACACCAACATCGTGGCAGTGTCACTGCCTTCGGTGGCGCGCTCGCTGCATGCGGATTTCAGCGATATCGAATGGGTGGTCAGCGCATACATGCTGGCGTTTGCGTCGCTGTTGTTACCTGCGGGCAGCCTGGCGGATCGCTTTGGACGCAAGCGCATGATGCTGCTCGGACTCAGTCTGTTCAGTATCGCCTCACTGGGATGCGGACTGGCGTGGTCGGTGGAAGTTCTGCAACTTGCGCGTGCGCTCAAAGGCGTCGGGGCGGCAATGCTGTTGACGTCGGCGTTGGCAGTGATCGGCCATGTTTTCCACACTGAGAAGGATCGTACGCACGCCTGGGCGGTATGGGGCGCATGCATGGGCGTATCGATGACGGTCGCGCCTTTGCTCGGCGGCGTCATCACGGAGCTGTTCGGCTGGCGTTGGATTTTTCTCTTGAATTTGCCTGTATGTCTGTGCCTGGGAACCTTGGTCTATCGCGAGGTCAGCGAATCGGGAGACGCAAACGCTGCACGTCTGGACCCTTGGGGAAGCTTGTTGCTGAGTAGCGGTTTGTCTTTTCTGATTTGGGGATTGATCAACGCCAATTCATCGGGATGGATCAGTCAAGCCACCATCTTGCGCGTCGCAGGCGGGTTGCTGTTACTGGCTTTGTTCATTCCGGTTGAGCTGATGCAGAAACGACCGATGATCGACTTGCGGTTGTTCCGCAGGGCGCCGTTCATCGGTGCAGTGCTGGCGATGTTTGGCTACGCTGCCGCCGCGCAGGTGATGATGACGTTTCTTCCTTTGTATTTACAGAATGCGTTTTCGTATTCTGCCGTCGCTGCCGGATTGGCAATGCTGCCGTTCGCGTTAGCCATGATGGTTTTTCCGCGTGTAGGTGTGGCGCTGGCACAGCGGATGTCCTTGCATGGTTTGATGGGCCTTGGTATGGCGCTGGTATGCGCCGGCAATGTGGTGGTAGCAATCGCAGCTTATGTCAGCACTTATTGGATGGTGCTAGTCGGCATGATTATTACGGGGAGTGGCGCAGGGCTGCTTAACGGCAACACGCAGAAAGCCATCATGCATTGCGTGCCGCGCGAACGTACCGGTATGGCCTCTGGCATCAGCACCACGACACGTTTTTCCGCCATCGTGCTGGCGATCGCCTGTCTAGGTTGCGTGCTGACGGTACGCACTGGCAGTTACCTGAAAGAGGGATTGCTCGGCGCCAATCTACCGTTGCCGACGCAGATCAACGACGTGGTTGAGCGCATCGTCGCCGGCGACAGCGCAGCTGCTTTGCCGGCCTTGCACCACAATGCGCAGGCACTGCAACTGGCACAGACAGGTTTTGCCCATGCGTTCTCGATATTGATGCTGGCTGCGGCTGCCATCGCTGCCGTATCGGGCGTGCTGCTGTTCCATCTGATGGGTCGTGATGGCAATAGCAAGACTGCATCGGTCGATACCGTGACAGTCTGACCAGGAGAAACAAACATGAAGCCGATACAGTCCGACACGATACAGAAGCGTTCTTTTCTTGCCACGCTGGCGGCGGTATTCTGGTCTTTCGTCGGGCTGCGCCGGCGTGCCGACTATGAAAAGGATGCGACATCCCTCGATCCTTTTTATGTGATCGGTGCTGGCTTGATTGCTGTCGCTATCTTTATCGCTGCTTTAATTGTCGTTGTGCGTTTGGTCGTCGGTGCCTAGAACTGGCGTAAATGTGCCCATGCTCGGATCGGGCATGAATGTTGCACAGTTGTGTATTCGGTTGCCGATGATGTCCGTTGTCTTCTTGATAGGAGTATTGCAATGGCTACCAATAACTTGCAGCAGTTTTTGCGGACCTATGGAAGATATCGCCCGGATGGTGCGCATCATCAGCAACGCGCCGGCATCTTCATTTTCGCGGTCTTGCTGGTGTTCTCATTTTCTGCACATCGGGAGGAGCTTGATGCCGGGATGACGCACCTGCTGGCTGATCTTGGCTCGAATTGCACCTGGTGCTCAATTACGCCTTATTGATTCGTAGTATGGGCCGAATTGATGCAGGAGTTACAGCAGCAGCTCTTTCGCCAGATCCCTCTTTGGATCGCTTTGCGTGTCGAACTTCAACGCCTGTTCTACATGGTGCAGGTGGTGCAGCATCAGATCGACCGCTTCGTCGGCCTTGCCTGCCTTGGCGGCAGCGATGAAGGCAGAATGTTCTTCCGTCGAGCAAATCGCGTCGCGTGTGGATTGATACAGCATGGTGATCAATGAGCTGCGACCGGCCAGCTTGACGAGGATGTCGGTCAACACTTCATTGCCGACAATATCGGCCAGCAGGATATGAAAGTCGCTGAGCAGCGTTGATCGGACCTGGGGATTGTTTTCTTCGATGGCGCGGCGTTCTTCACGCAAGTGCGCTTCCAGCCGCGCATAATCTTCAGGAGTCGCGCGTCCAACAAATTCCCTTACCATGGCTGCTTCAAGCGTGCGGCGCACAAAGAAGATGTTGCGCGTTTCTTCCACGGTCGGTTTGCTGACGAAAGCACCTTTGTCCGGAATCAGGTCAATCAGCTTGTCCTTGGCCAGCATTACCAGCGCCGCGCGGATCTTGGTGCGGCTGACCTGGTAGACGCGTGCCAGCGCTTCTTCGCGGAGTTTTGCCCCGGGCGGAAGACGCTGTTCTGCGATGGCGATGGTGATGTCGCGCGCAATCGCTTCTGAACTATCGGAGGGAAGTGCTACTTCAGTCATAGGATGGATAGACGTTGGTGTATAGGGTGGTTTTTAGTAGACATTGAATTGTAACCCTGTATTTTGCGCTATCCATCCAGAACTTGTGTCAGTTCTTATTCGAAGGTCGCCGCAGGCATTTCGCCGTTCAGCACGGCGCGGGCACGGTTCTTATCAATGTCCTTTTCCCAGGTGGCGACTACTACGGTAGCGACGCAGTTGCCAAGCAGATTGCCCAGTGCGCGGGCGATGCCGACGAACCAGTCGATTGACAGCACCAGCACCAGGCCGACCACGGGAATCGCCGGAATCGTCGTCAGCGTTGCTGCCAGAATCACAATGGCGGAACCCGGCACACCATGCGCTCCCTTGGACGTGATCAGTGCAATCGCCAGAATCATCAACAGGTCGCCCATGGCCAGATGCGTGTTGGTGGCTTGCGCGATGAAGACCGCCGCCATGGTGAGGTAGATGGAAAACGCATCGAGGTTGAATGAGTAGCCAGTTGGAATCACCAGGCCGACGGTCGACTTCTTGATGCCCATGTGTTCAAGCTTCTTCATGATCTGAGGCAGCACGCTGTCGGACGAGGCGGTCGCCAGTACCACAATCAGTTCTTCACGCAGATAAGCCATCAGCTTAAAGATGCTCAGCCCGGAAGTACGCAGGATCGTACCCAGCACCACCACCACAAAGAAAATTACCGCACCGTAGAACAACAGCACCAGCATGCCCAGTTGCTTGAGCGAGCCGATACCGTAGCGGCCGACCGTAAAAGCGATCGCGCCGAAGACGCCCAGCGGCGCCAGGCGGATGATGAATGACATGCATTTGAAGAAGGCTTCCGACAGCGAAGAAATCAGCGCCACCGTCGGCTTGCCTTTGTCGCCGATCAGCAGCAGGGCGCAGCCGAAGATGACCGAAATCAGCAAGACCTGCAGCACGTCGCCGGAGGTGAACGCGCTCACAACAGTGCCGGGGATCAGCTTCATGATGAAGTCAGCAAAGCTGGTGCCTTTGACCTTGCTGGCAGTCTCGACATAGCTGGACAAGCCGCTCGGATCGAGATTGGTGGGGTCGATATTCATGCCTGCGCCGGGCTGAAACACGAAGGCCAGCACCAGGCCGAGCACCAGGGCAATGGTCGTAACGACTTCAAAATAAATGATGGCTTTGACGCCGACGCTACCGACTTTCTTCAGATCACTGGCGCCGCAGATGCCTTGCACCACGACACAAAACACAATCACCGGAATGATCATCTTGATCAGCTTGATGAAGCCGTCGCCGAGCGGTTTAAGGCTTTGGGCAAAATCTGGATAAAACAGTCCGACGACGATGCCGGCAATAAGGGCGATGACAACTTGCCCGAACAATGATTTGAAAAATCGATTCACCTTGGTCTCCTGATGTTGTTCTGGATGGGCGCGTCATAGGGATGTCGCATCCGCTGGGTATAGTCTTTATTTCAGTTTTTTAGGTTGTTGCGGTCGCTCCTCCGACCGTTGTTCCAGACGTTGCTTTATTGATAATTACTGCGTCATTTCAACAAATTCTTTTGACGTGCTGGAACAAGCTCACTATATTGCATACAATTTGTGAATACAATAAAAATATGCAATCCTGACGAGACCAAGGAGACTGCCGTGAAAAATGTTCCAGAGCAATACCTGCGTTGCGGGCAAGAGATCATGCAGCGCGCCGACGCGCTTGCCGTCCATACAGAAGCCGACGGTATGCTGACGCGCACCTATCTGACGCCTATGCATCATGCCGCCGCGCAACAACTCAGCGAGTGGATGGCTGCGGCCGGCATGCAGGTGCGGCGCGACAATGCAGGCAACGTGATCGGTCGTTATGAAGCCGCGCCAGAGCATACCGATGCGGCTGCGCTGGTTACCGGCTCGCACTTCGATACAGTGCGCAATGGCGGCAAGTACGACGGCAATCTGGGCATCCTGTTGCCGGTGTCGTGCATTGCCGAATGGCATCGCGAAGGAAGGCGTTTTCCCTTTCCCATTGATGTGATCGGTTTTGCGGAAGAAGAGGGTGTGCGTTTCAAAGCCACGTTACTTGGCAGCCGGGCAGTCGCCGGGACTTTCGACAAGACCGTGCTGGACAACCTCGACGAGCAGGGCAACAGCATGCGCGATGTCATGCGTGCTGCCGGTTTTAATCCGGATCAGCTGGATGCGTTGGCATGGCCGGCTGCAGCGGTCGCCGCCTTTATCGAGGTGCATATTGAACAAGGGCCGCTGCTGCTCAACGAGGCGTTGCCGGTCGGCGTGGTGACGGCGATTTCCGGCGCGACGCGCTTCATGGGCGAGCTGCAGGGATTGGCCGGACATGCCGGCACGGTACCGATGCATATGCGCCGCGATGCTGCGATGACGGCGGCCGAGATCGGTTTGTATATCGAGCAGCGTTGCAGCGGTAGACCCGGCTTGGTCGGCACCATGGGCATCATGGAAGTGCCAAACGGTGCGGCCAATGTCGTGCCCGGCAGTGCACGGTTTTCCATTGATATTCGCGCCGAGCAGGACCAGATCCGGCTGGACGCAGTAGAAGACGTGATTGCGGAAATCGACCGTATCTGCGCACGCCGCAATGTCGGCGTCACGTTACGTAAAACCCATGAAGCCGGCAGCGTACCGTGCGCTGCTCATCTGCAAAAGCAACTGGCAAGCGCCATCGAAGCATGCGGTTTGCCTCCGCGTCATTTGCCGTCAGGCGCCGGACATGACGCCATGGCAATCGCTGCCATCGCCGACGTTTCCATGTTGTTTGTCCGTTGCGGCAACGGCGGCATCAGCCATCACCCGGACGAAATCATGACCGAAGAGGATGCTGCGATTGCCGCACAGGTGTTCAGCCGCTTCGTTGAAAACTTCACGGCCTGACGACGAGTCCGCCGCTTCTCCATCCCATTGCAAGGAAATCCCATGACCACCATCACCATCGACGGTTTCAATCTCAACGCGGAGCAAGTTGTCAGCGTCGCGCGCGCAAAGAACGGCACCTACGCCAAAGTCGCCTTGGCGGATTCCTCCCGCGCCGCACTGAAGCAAAGCCGCGACTTCATCGAATCCACCTGGATGCACGATGAAGCGCCCATGATGTACAGCTTCAACACCGGCGTCGGCTTGCTCAAAGACACCCGCATCAAGGTCGAACACATCGAGCTGTTTCAGACCCAGCTGATCAAGGCCCACAGCGCCGGCATCGGCGAGCCCTTCTCGGAAGAAGTCAGCCGCGCCACCATGCTGTTGCGCGCCAATGCCTTCGCCAGCAATTACTCCGCGCCGCGCGTGGAAGTGGTCGATCGTCTGCTGGCCTTCATCAATGCCGGCATCCATCCAATCATGCCGCAGAAGGGTTCCGTCGGCGCTTCCGGCGATCTGGCACCTTTGGCCTATCTGGCGGCTGCCATCGTCGGCTTCGACGAAGCCGAAGTGATGTACCAAGGCAAGCGCATGAGCGCGCCGGAAGCGATCACCAAGGCAGACATCGGCCCGGTCAAGTTTGACCTCAAAGCCAAGGATGCTTCCGCGCTGATCAATGGTTGTACGGCTTCGCTGGCCGTGGCCGTGCTGGCGGCACACGATTCACGCAACCTGCTGACCGACGCCTGCGTATCGCTGGGCCTGACGCTGGAAGCCATGCGTGCAGAGATGTCCGCCTTCGATCCACGCATCCAGCAAGCGCGTCCGCATGCAGGCCAGATCAAGACAGCGGCGGTTGTCCGCACCTTGCTCAAAGGATCGACCCGTACTACGCACGAAGCGCGCTCGGTGCAATTGCCGGATGAACTGCGTCGTACCGATATTCCGTATTCGTCGCGCATCCAGGACGTCTACTCGCTGCGCTGCGCACCGCAAGTCTACGGCCCCGTGTTCGATGCGCTGGACTACATCGACACCATCGTCGACAAGGAAATCAATTCCGCCACCGACAACCCGCTGATTTTCAGTAAAGACGACGCAGAAGGCGGCGGTTTTGAAATCATCTCCGGCGGTAACTTCCACGGCCAGTACCTGGCGCAGGCGATGGACTTGCTCGCCATGACCATCACTGATCTGGGCAGCATCTGCGAACGCCGTATCGCCCGTCTGATCGATCCGACGTTGTCGTGGGGCTTGCCTCGCAATCTGATGAGCGGTGTGCGTGGCGTCAATACCGGTTATCCGGTGGTGCAGTGCTCGATGAGTTCGCTCGTGATGGAAAACCGCACCCTGTCCATGCCGGGCAGCGTCGACAGTATCCCTGCCAAGGGCAATAGCGAAGATCACGTTTCCAACTCGACCTGGTGTGCACGCAAGGCCGCTACCGTCGTCGCCAACACGCAATACATCGTCGGCGTGGAAATGCTGTTGGCAGCGCAAGGTCTGACCATGACGGAAGAGCTGCTCAAGGACTTCGTGCTGGGCGAGGGTACGCAAGCGGCGTACGAAGAGATCCGCAAGCAGATCCCGGCGTGTCTGGACGGCGATCGCTGGTTCCACAATGACATTCAGGTGGCGCATTCCTTCATCACCAGCGGATCGGTTCGTGAAGCGGTGGTCGGACGGATCGGCAAGTTCGTCTGAAACGTTTGTATCGGGTAGTTCAGTAAACGCGTCACTAAAGTAAGTCAATAAAGCAGCTCAACAACAATAGCCAGGGAAGGTTCAGCCATGTTTACCTCTATCAGAACGCGTATTCTGTTCTTCAGTATCGCCTTGCTCATTGCGAGTCTGGGGTTGGTCGGTGCAGTGTCGTACGTGATCGTCAAAACGGATAACGACCTCGCCATCGATCAGAGTTCGCGCTCCATCGCCGATGGCTATGCCTCGGCGATCAACGAGTGGGTGGCGGCCAAGGCCAGCATGGCGGCTGCAGCGGCTGATGGGGTGTTGCAGGCGGATCCGGTATTTGTCATCAAGCAGTTGCAGAAGAGCGGCGGTTTTTACGTCACCACCTTCGGCAAGGAAGACAAGACTGCTTTTACTTCAGCGGCAGAAGGATTGCCGCCCGGCTATGATCCGACCGGGCGTTCGTGGTATCAGCAATCGGTTAAGGCCGGCAAGGCAGTGGTGACCAAGCCGTATACCGATGTCGTTACCAAGAAACCGATGGTGTCTTTTACCGCGCAGGTGAAGAAGGATGGCGTCTTGCAGGGCGTGGTGGCCGCAGCGGTATTTCTTGACGGCGTCAGCAATGTGGTTAAAGCGGTGCATCCGACGCCGGCCAGCTTTGCCTTCCTGGTCGATCGCGACGGCATGATGCTGGCGCATCCCGATGCTCAGTGGATCAACAAGCCGGTCAAGGATTGGAATCCGGAGCTGACGGCTGAGCGTCTCAATGCTTTTGCGGGTGATGACGCCAAAAAGGAAATCGTGCTCAACGGCGCCGCCAAGCTGGTGCAGGCGATTCCAGTGAAGGACACCGAATGGACCTTGCTGGTGGCAATCGACAAGGCAGACGTCAATGCCGGTATGCGTCACGCAACGCAGTCGTCGCTGATTGCCATAGTGCTGGTCGCGGCATTGGCGGCGCTGATTCTCGGCATGATTACCAAGGCGGTATTCAAACGCCTGTCGCAGGTACGCAATGCCATGGACAGCATCGGCTCCGGCGACGGCGACCTGACCATGCGCCTGCCGGAAGACGGCAAGGACGAAGTCAGCCAGATCGCACGCTCATTCAATGTCTTTGTGCAAAAAATCACGATGATCTTGCAGGAGATCCGGCGCACCAGCGACGCCGTCAAAGTGTCGTCGTCCGAGATCGCCAGCGGCAATCTGGATTTGTCGGGTCGCACCGAGCAGCAAGCCGGCGCGTTAGAAGAAACTGCTTCCGCCATGGAAGAGCTGACGTCCACCGTCAAGCAGAACTCTGACAATGCGCGTCAAGCCAACGAACTGGCATTGGCGGCATCGGCTATTGCAGCAGAGGGTGGAGAAGTGGTCGGCAATGTTGTTGCGACTATGGAAGCGATCAACCAATCATCGCGCCAGATCGTCGATATTATCGGCGTGATTGACGGCATCGCCTTCCAGACCAATATCCTTGCATTGAATGCTGCCGTTGAAGCCGCGCGTGCCGGCGAGCAAGGTCGTGGCTTTGCGGTGGTCGCCAGTGAAGTGCGCAGCCTTGCGCAACGTAGCGCACAGGCTGCCAAAGAGATCAAGGTGTTGATCGATTCATCCGTGTCGAAGGTGACTGACGGCGGCCATCTGGTCGAAAAGGCAGGGCAGACGATGGTCGAGATCGTGACCAGCGTCAAGAATGTCAGCGCCATCGTCAGCGAGATCGCCAACGCCAGTTCCGAGCAAAGTACCGGCATTGAAGAAATCAATCGCGCCATCACCCATATGGACGAGGGCACGCAACAGAACGCTGCATTGGTAGAGCAGGCAGCTGCAGCGGCGCAATCCTTGCAGGATCAGGCGACGCGTTTGGCGGCCATCGTTGGCGGCTTCAAGATGGATCGCTGATCGCATATCGATATATGCCTGATATGTCATTTTCAAGGCTTATCGGAGATGTCCGTATTCACCTGCGGAAGCGCAACGTATCGCTGAGACCATGAGAAAAAGTTTCGCATAAGGACATACGAATTCATTCGTTTGTCACCGGTTTTCCCTTACCTATACTTGATCACAGATTTTCGCTCCGCTATCGCGGCGGTCTGTTTGAACAAAGTAAGCAAACAAGTAAGAGGAAGGGAAACCATGACTGTAGACCGCAGAACTGTACTCAAACATCTTGCTGCCGGGGGCGTTGGCGCAGGTGCTGCATTGTTGGGGCTGCAGGCCCGTGCAGAGAGTCTCCCTGCGACCATCAGGATCGGCGTAGCGCAGCCGGGCATCGGCAATCCGCCACAGTTCTCAGGCAGCTCCGCCGCCGTCGCCAATGCCAAGGGGTGGGTGGAGGAAGAGTTCAAGGCGGATGGCATCAAGGTCGATTGGTTCTTTTTCAAAGGCGCCGGGCCTGCCGTCAATGAGGCACTGACTAACAAGCAGTTGGACTTTGCGTTTCAAGGTGATCTGCCGTCCATCGTGGCCAAGTCGGCAGGATTAAAAACCAAGCTGGTGCTAGCCACCGGCGTGCGCTCCAATATTTATCTGGCGGTGCCACCCGATTCGCCGATACAGTCTGTCAAGGATCTGCGCGGCAAGCGCGTCGCCATCTTCAAGGGGACTAATGCTCAGTTGCCGATCAATCGCGTGCTGGAAGCCAACGGTCTGCAAGAACGCGATCTGCGCGCCATCAATCTGGATCAAGCGACGACACTCGCGGCGTTGAGCACCAAGGATATCGACGCTGCATTCGGCAATATCAACCTGCTGCGCCTGCGTGATAAAAGCGCGGCGCGCATCGTCTATAGCAGCAAGGGCGGCTCACCGATTTTCACGACGCAATCGCATGTGCTGGTCACGGAAGAGTTTGCGCAGAAATACCCCACGATCACCACACGCGTGGTCAAAACCTTCGTGAAGACTTCGAAGTGGGCCTCCGACGAAGTCAACCGCGAAGAGGTGCTGCGTCTGTGGGCCAAGGCGGGTACGCCCTACGAGAATTGGCGGGAAGACTACGATGGCGAGCCGCTGCGCGTACGCATCAATCCCAATTTCGATCCCTTCCTGGTTGCACGCTACAAGGACTCGGTGGAACAGGCATATCGGCTCAAGCTGAGCCGCGCCAAGTTCGACGTGGATCAGTGGATCGACCAGAGCTATCTGAAGGCCGCGCTCAAGGATTTGCATCTGGAAACGTATTGGCCGGTTTTCCAGGTCAACGGCAAGATTCTGGGGACCTGATCGATGAGTACGCAGCAGGCAGCGCTGGAGTTATCGCCAGCCACACAATCTGCATCGCCCAAATCGACTCATGTTGTCGCGGCAGCGGTAACACCACAGCTGCGTTTCTACGATAAGTGGTCGCCGCGCTGGCTGGCTTTGCCGTTTCCTCTATTTCTCTTGTTGCTGTGGTACGTCGCGGCCCGGTTTGAATGGGTCGCACCGCAAGTGTTGCCGTCACCGCAAGCGGTATCGCAGACCTTCATCGACCTGGTGGCTTCAGGGGAGATGTTCGACAACCTCAAGATCAGTTTGCTGCGGGTATTGCTCGGTTTTGGCGTTGGCTTGGTTGGCGGCTTGCTGCTTGGCGTGGCGATGGGGCTGTCGCCGGTATTCAAGGACTATGTCTATCCGCTGTTCAAGGCGTTCAGCCAGGTTCCAGTATTGGGCTGGTTGCCGCTGCTGATGCTGCTGGTCGGCATTGATGAGGCGCTCAAGATCATCCTGATTTCCAAGGCGGCGCTGGTTCCCATTGCGCTCAACACCTACAAAGGCATCGAAAACGTGCCTGCCCGTTATGTGGAAGTGGCGCGCGTGTTGAAGTTCTCCCGTTGGCAACTGTTGTGGCGCGTTATTTTTCCTGCAGCGTTGCCACCGATCTGGAACGGTGTCCGTTACGGTTTTACACACGCATGGCTGGCACTGGTGGTGGTCGAACTGCTGGCGTCGTCGGAAGGTCTGGGATACATGATCGTCTTCGGCCGTCAGTTGTTTCAGCTCGATGTCGTCATGGCGGCGGTGGTCGTTGTTGGTGCGGTTGGCTACACGCTGGATCAAGTGCTGGCACGGGTTGAAGTGGTCTTGCTCGGCTGGCGCCGCAGCGGATTCTGACAGGAGATGGCCATGTCGTTTCTTCATCCTGAAGACAAGCATCCCGTGCCAAAGGTACTGCGAGGCTGGGTGTTGCCGGTCTTGCTGCTGGCGTTGTGGTGGCTGGCTGCGCGTTTTCATTGGACAAATTCTCCTTTGCTGGTGCCGGTCGATAAGGTGTGGGATACCGCTGTCGAGCAGGTGCGCAGCGGTGAACTATGGATTGCGCTGGAAGCGAGCTTGCGACGCGATCTGATTGGTTTTGCCATCGGTGTCAGCGGCGGTCTGGCTTTCGGCATTGCGTTTGGCTTGTCGCGCTTGTTCGAACGCATGATCGGCCCGACCTTCCATACGCTCAAACAGATTTCCTTGTTTGCCTGGATTCCCTTGCTATCGGTCTGGTTCGGTCTGGGCGACGCTGCGAAGGTCGCTTTCTTGTCACTCGCAGCTTTCTTTCCGGTCGTGCTCAACACTTTTGAAGGTATCCGCAGTGTGCCGGGAGAGCTGATCGAGGCGGCACGCGTATTGAAGTTCAATCGTCGCCAGTGGTTGTTCAAGCTGATCTTGCCGGCGGCATCGCCGTCGATTCTGGCAGGCATTCATCTGGCCCTCATCTATGCGTGGCTGGCGACGCTGGGCGCGGAGTATCTGCTTGTGTCCGGCAAAGGGATCGGCAACACCATGATCGACGGCCGTGAATTGTTTTTGATGGATCTGGTGATTTTTGGCGTGATCGTCGTGGGCTTTGTCGGCTTTGCACTGAACTGGCTTGCCGCGCGTCTGGAACGTCGTCTGCTGGCATGGCGCGGCCGTTCCATCGCGCAATTTTAAGGAGTTGAGATGTCGTTGGCCGGTACGCTGGATATCCAGCATTTAAGTAAGTCCTATCCCGTCAAAAATGGGGATTTGTCGGTGCTGGAGGACGTGACGCTGACCATTGAGCCAGGAGAATTCGTCAGCATCGTCGGCTCCAGCGGCTGCGGCAAGTCGACCTTGCTGCGCCTGATCGTGGGATTGGAAGAGGATTATCAGGGGCAGGTTTTGCTGGACGGTCAGCGCATCGTCGGCACCAGCCTGCGACGCGGCATCGTGTTTCAGGAGCATCGGCTATTTCCCTGGCTGACGGTGGAAAACAATATCCAACTGGGATTGCTCAACGCTGATCTGACGCCAGGCCAAAAGCGGCAGGCGGTGCGAGAACACATCGCCTTGGTCGGCCTTGAAGGCTTCGAGAAATCTTATCCACATCAACTGTCAGGCGGCATGGCGCAACGTGTTGCGATTGCACGTGCGCTGGTCAGCAAGCCGGAGATCTTGTTGCTGGATGAACCATTCGGTGCGCTGGACGCGCTGACGCGCGCTTATCTGCAGCAAGAGTTGCATCGTATCTGGCAGGCCGAGGGCATTACGATGATTCTGGTCACGCATGATGTGGAAGAGGCGATCTATCTAGGCGACAAGGTCGTCGTCATGGAACCGCGCCCTGGACGCATCCGGCGAATCGTGCCGGTGGATCTGGCGCACCCACGTGAGCGCGCGGCAACCGCGTTTGCCGAGGTCAAGCAAGAGGTATTGAAGGAATTCTCGGGCGACAGCGCCAGCCTGGCGGAGCCGCCTTTGCGCACGGATGCTGTCGATCCGAATCAAATTCGCCAGTGGCAGTTCGCCATCTGAATAAAAAGAACGAAGAGAGACGGCGTCGACAATGAGTAGTAAGAAAAATCCCGAAGCAGGACGCAGACGTTTTCTGCGCGGTGGCGCTGGACTGGGTGGTGCGTTGGTGGGCGCCTCCTTGACCACAGGCGCACGCGCGGAGCCATTGACGGTCGCTCCGTGGAGCAAAACCCCGGGAGAGCCGGTGCTATGGCATCCGTATGGCCAGCCATCGCCCTACGAGAAAAATGTGGTGCGCCGCTCGCGTGGAGCAACGCCAATTCCCGGCGCGAATTCCTCCATGACGCCGTTGCAGAATTTGCACGGCATCATCACGCCGACTGGCCTGGTGTTCGAACGGCATCATGCCGGTATCCCGCAAATCGATCCAGAGCAACATCGGCTTGCGGTACATGGATTGGTGGCGCGTCCGACGATTTTCACCATGGAAGATCTGGTGCGTCTGCCGTCGGTTTCTCGGATCCATTTTCTCGAGTGTTCCGGCAATACCGGTCGCGAATGGAAAGGGCCGGGAACGGCTTCGCTGCAATTCAGCCACGGCTTGTTGTCGTGCTGCGAATGGACGGGCGTACCGCTATCCGTTGTGCTGGAAGAAGTTGGCATCAAACCGGAGGGGGCATGGATTCTGGCGGAAGGGGCCGATTCGGCAAGCATGACTCGCAGCATTCCGCTGAGCAAGGCGCTCGATGATGCCTTGCTGGTTTACGCGCAAAACGGCGAACGTCTGCGGCCGGAACATGGCTATCCCTTGCGTCTTTTTCTGCCGGGCTTCGAGGGCAACATGAGCGTGAAATGGCTGCGCCGTCTGAAGGTGGGGCGCGAGCCTTTCATGACACGTGAAGAGACGTCGAAGTACACCGATTCGATGCCGGACGGCACGGCGCGTCAGTTCACGTTTTTGATGGAAACCAAGTCGGTAATTACCTTTCCGGCGCCGGATCACCGACTCAAAGAAAAAGGTTTCTACGAAATATCGGGTCTGGCATGGACGGGACGCGGACGTATCAAACGTGTCGATGTATCGACGGATGGCGGCCGCAGTTGGAGCGTTGCGCAGTTGCAGGAGCCGGTACTGGATCGTGCGTTGACACGATTCCGTTTTCCCTGGCGATGGGACGGCGCTCCAACAGTATTGCAAAGCCGCGCAGTAGACGAAACCGGCTATGTGCAGCCAAAGGCAACGCAGCTGGTCGAAGCGCGAGGTGTCGAATCGAATTATCACTTTAACGCCATACAGAGCTGGAGAGTGGCAAGCGACGGAGTCATTACCAATGTTCAGGTCTAAGTCTTCCGCCATCCTCGTTGCGGCTTTCGTGGTGGCTTTGCTGATGCAACCGCTTGCACAGGCGCAGAACTACGGTATCGGCCATCCGGCCGGCGAGCGCGATCTGGCCGCCTGGAATATAGATGTTGCGGCTGACGGAGCAGGATTGCCCAAGGGACGTGGCACTCCCGAGACCGGTCGCAACATCTACGCACAGCAATGTGCCGCCTGCCACGGCGTCAAAGGCGAGGGCGGTCTTGCTGATCAGCTTGTCGGTGGCAAGGGATCGCTGGCGACGGCAAAGCCGGTGAAGACGATCGGCAGCTTCTGGCCGTATGCGACGACGGTATTTGATTTCATTAACCGGGCGATGCCTTATAACGCGCCGCAGAGTCTGAGCGCCGATGAGGTGTATTCGGTGACGGCGTATCTGCTCTATCTGAACGGGATTGTTACGGATAACGCGATCCTCGATGCGCAGTCTTTGCCAAAAGTGCGTATGCCCAATCGTGACGGCTTCGTCAACGATAGTCGTCCCGACACCTCCAATGTCGCTTGTCGCAAGAATTGCCGTCCGTCTTCTACAGCTCAACCGTAAGACGCAACTTTAGCCTGCATCATTTCAATGAAGGAGATACAAGATGTCAGAAGCATTGCTTGATTTGCATCCCGTTGCCGGTCGTATCGGCGCAGAGATCCGCGAAGTGCGCCTGTCCGGCGATCTGGGGAAAGAAACCTTTAGCGCCATTCGACAGGCCTTGCTGAAGTATAAGGTCTTGTTTTTCCGTGGGCAGCAGCATCTTGATGATGCAGGTCAGGAGGCTTTCGCCAAACTGTGGGGTAATCCCGTCGCACATCCGACGGTGCCTGTGCGGGACGGCACCGGCTATTTGCTGGAGCTGGATTCCGCGCATGGCGGGCGCGCTAATTCGTGGCATACGGACGTGACTTTTGACGTTGCCTATCCACAGTCGTCGATTCTGCGCGCGGTGGAAATACCCGCGTATGGCGGCGATACCGTCTGGGCCAATACGGCGCAGGCTTATCTGGATTTACCGCCGGCGTTGCGGCAACTGGCCGATAACCTGTGGGCGCTGCACACCAACGACTACGATTACGCATCGCGTTTTAATACCAATGAAGCGGGATTGAAGCGCTATCGGGAGGTATTTACATCAACCATCTATGAGGCTGAACATCCGGTGGTGCGCGTGCATCCGGAAACTGGTGAACGTACGTTGGTGCTTGGCCATTTCGTCAAGAAGCTGCTGGGTTATCCGACTGCCGATTCCGAGCATTTGCTGAAGCTGCTTGACAGCTATGTCACGCGATTGGAAAACACCGTACGCTGGCGCTGGTCGCCGGGAGATGTGGCGATCTGGGATAACCGTGCGACACAGCATTATGCGATCAATGACTACGGCGATCAGCGCCGCGTTGTGCGCCGGGTGACGATTGCCGGCGATGTCCCTGTCAGTGTTGACGGCCGCCGCAGTGTGGCGCGCGAGGTGCCGGAAAAAACGCGTGCTGCCGACGCAACCGGTAAGGATGCAGCAACCACAACAACGGCGGTGGCATCATGAGTACAGCACAAAAAAAGCTTAAGCTCGGGGCATTTTTGCAGGCGACAGGCCATCACGTTGCGGGTTGGCGCCATCCACGCTCGCAAGCCGATGCCGGACAGAATATCGCGCATTACCGGCAGATAGCACAGACTGCCGAGCGTGCGAAATTCGATGCGCTGTTTCTGGCGGATGGTGTGGCGATTCGTTCGCATGATGCTGAAACTTTGCATCTGACATCGCGCGCGGCGACCTTCGAGCCCTTGACGCTGCTGTCGGCATTGTCTCAGGTCACTGAGCATATCGGCTTGGTGGCGACGGTCTCGACAACCTACAACGAGCCTTATCATGTGGCGCGCAAATTTGCCTCGCTGGATCATTTGAGCAACGGCCGCGCGGGATGGAACGTGGTGACTTCATGGTCGGAGTCGGAGGCGCACAACTTCAATCTCGACAAGCATCCGGAGCATGCCGCTCGTTATGAGCGCGCTGAAGAATTTGTCGACGTGGTGCGCGGCTTGTGGGATAGCTGGGAGGATGACGCTTTCCGCTTTGATCAGGCCGAAGGCGTGCATTTCGATTTCGAAAAGCTGCATGCTATCAATCATAAGGGCAAGCACTTCTCGGTTCGCGGCCCGTTGAACGTGGCGCGGCCGGTGCAGGGCCATCCGGTGGTGGTGCAGGCTGGTTCATCAGGGCCGGGACAGGAGTTGGCGGCGCGCACGGCGGAAGTGATTTTTACGGCGCAGCAATCCCTGCAGGACGCTCAGAATTTTTATAGCGGACTGAAATCGCGTCTCGACAAATATGGCCGCAATCCGGATGAGCTGAAGATCATGCCGGGTGTGTTTCCGGTAGTCGGCCGCAGCGAAAGCGAAGCGCAAGAAAAATTTGAAGAATTACAGTCGCTGATACATCCGACTGTCGGCTTGTCGTTGCTGCAGCAGCATCTGGGCGGCATCGATTTGTCGGGCTATCCTTTGGACGGGCCGTTGCCGGAGAACCTGCAAGAGCCGAATGGCACCAAGAGCCGTTTTCAGTTGGTGACGGCATTGGCGCGCCGCGAAAATCTGAGTATTCGCCAGCTTTATCTGCGTGTAGCAACAGCGCGCGGGCATTGGTCGATTCACGGCACACCGGAGAGCATTGTTGATCGTCTGGAAGAGTGGTTTGTGAAGGGCGGTGCAGACGGCTTCAACATCATGCCGCCGACTTTGCCGGGTGGGCTGGATGACTTTGTTGAACTGGTCTTGCCCGAGTTACGTCGGCGGGGCTTGTTCCGGACCGAATATGAAGGCCGCAGCCTGCGTGAAAACCTGGGACTCGCCCGCCCGGCGCACCGGATCTATCAGCAAAGCGGCGCGGATGTATTGGGACGTGTAGCTTAAGACGCAGGAGCTTAAGAACTGGAATCGAAGCCGGAACCGGTACTAGTAGTTAACGAAAAAACGGCCTGGCATGCGAAAGCAGCCAGGCCGTTTTTCTTATACGCTTAAAAGATCAGCGAACATCCAGTGCGCGGTTCACGCTCAGCGCCGCCAGCGAGCAGACTGCACCCGACAGCAGATAAATGCTCACGTAAGCCAAGCCAAAGTGTGCCGACAATCCCAGCGCCACCAGCGGAGCAAAACCAGCGCCGACCAGCCATGCCAGATCGGACGTCAACGCCGCACCGGTGTAGCGATACTTCGCAGGGAAATTCGCAGTCACAGCACCTGCAGCCTGACCGTACGACAAACCGAGCAGGGCGAAGCCCACCAGAATGAAGATGTCCTGGCCCGTGTCGCCACCGTTGATCAGCGTCGGCACGAAGCCGCTCAATACGGCGATCAAAACCGCCAGAGCGCCCAGCGTGGTGCGGCGACCAAAGCGATCCGCAATCGGACCCGACAGAACAATACCCACCATCATCAGGACGGCGCCGAATACCTGCACCATCAGGAAGTCACTCATCGAACGCATCGAATACAGAGAAATCCAAGACAGCGGGAACACCGACACCAGATGGAACAACGCATAGCTGGCCAGAGCGGCGAGGGCGCCGATGATCAGGTTACGGCCCTGTGTACGGGTGATATCGACGACGCTGGTCGGTTCCAGTTCACGTTCAGCCAGCAGGCTCGAATATTCTTCCGAGGCGACCAGGCGCAGACGGGCAAACAACGCAACCACGTTGATGGCGAAAGCTACATAGAACGGATAGCGCCAACCCCAGTCGAGGAAGTCTTCATTGCTCAGGTTGCCGATCAGATACGCAAATACCAGGCCGGCAACGATAAAGCCGACCGGTGCGCCCAATTGGCCGAGCATGGCGTACCAGCCGCGCTTGTTCTTCGGCACGTTCATTGCCAGGAGCGACGGCAAACCATCCCATGATCCGCCCAGCGCCAGGCCTTGGCCGATACGCAGCAGCGAAAGCAGAACAATCGCGGTGAAACCAAGATGCTCATAGGTCGGGAGGAATGCGATACCGGCCGTTGACAGACCCAGCAGGAACAGCGCCAGCGTCAGTTTGACCTCTCGCCCCAGTTTTCTTTGTATTGCCATAAAGATAACGGTGCCGAACGGTCGCGCAAGAAACGCAAAGGCAAAAATGGTAAATGCATAGAGCGTGCCCTCAAGGCGTTGCTCAAAGGGGAAGAAAATTGTGGGAAAAACCAACACTGAGGCTATGGCATACACGAAGAAATCGAAGTATTCTGAAGCCCTTCCGATGACCACGCCGATTGCAATATCACCTGGCGCAATCACTGGATGATCAGATTTGGCATTATCAGAACCACCGACAGGCGTATTTGCAGAAAATTTGCCAGGATGTTCAGGGTGATGAATATGAGTGCTAGCCATGATCATTGTCTCTCTTTCTTGGTTCGGTCTGTGACGCCGCTACGTTCCGCGAAGACATTGTCGATTTTTTGTTATGTACCTGGACAGCTGGGTAGGACAAATTGTCCAATCGCCAATGCTTTACGGTAAGTGTACATTAGCATGATTTGATAGCTCCGACTGGACTTTCCCTGCATGTTTTCACATCTCATTCGCCGCGGATTCATTTTTCTGCCTGCAATTTTGTTGGCTGGCTGCAACACGGTAGTCTTGAATCCCTCGGGAGACATCGCCAGCCAACAAGGCAGGTTGATCGTCATTTCCACTATCCTGATGCTGCTCATCATCGTTCCGGTGATTGTGCTGATCGTCCTTTTTGCCTGGCGCTACCGCCAGAGCAATACGGCAGCCCGCTACGAACCTGACTGGGATCACTCGACCCAACTCGAACTGGTCATCTGGGGCGCGCCTCTGCTGATCATTATCGCGCTCGGCCTGCTTACCTGGATCAGCACCCACACGCTCGACCCGTACCGTAAGCTGTCGCGCCTCGATGCGCAGCGCCCGATCCCTGAAAACGTCAAGCCGCTGACCGTTGAAGTTGTCGCGCTGGATTGGAAGTGGCTGTTCATCTATCCGGAGCAAGGTATCGCTACCGTGAACGAACTGGCTGCACCGGTCGACCGGCCTATCGAATTCAAGATTACTGCTTCGACAGTGATGAACTCGTTTTATATCCCGGCACTGGCAGGACAAATTTACGCAATGCCGGGCATGCAGACCAAACTCAACGCCGTCATCAACAAGCCGGGAGAGTTTGAAGGCTTCTCCGCGAACTACAGCGGTGCAGGTTTCTCGGACATGCGCTTCAAGTTCCATGGCGTGAGTGATGAAGACTTCGACGCCTGGGTCAAGAAGGTCAAGTCCAGCGGCGGCGCTCTGCAACGCGCTCAATATATCGCGCTGGAAAAACCAAGCATCAAGGATCCGGTGCAGCACTTCAATGCTGTCGACGGCACACTGTTCCATGCGATCCTGAACCGTTGCGTCGCTGAAGGCCAGGCCTGCATGGATCAGCAGATGATGACCGACAAGAACGTCAAGGATGAAGGCAAGGGCGAAAAGACTGAAAAGGGCGCTGCCAAGGCAGCTCCGCAGGAAGTCGCCATGGCAGCCGGCCAGCACCACCATGAATAATCAATCGAAAGAACAGCCGGCGGCAGCGATGTACGCCATCGGCAAGTGTGTCATGCAAGCTGCAATGCATGACGCCGCGACCTTCTTTTTCAGCGGAAAGTAACGATGCTAGACCATATTGACATGACCAAGCTGATCTTCGGCCGTCTCAGCTGGGAAGCGATTCCCTTCCATGAACCCATCCTGCTGATAACCTTTATCGGCGTGCTGATCGGTGGCGCCGCCGTACTCGGTGGCATCACCTATTTCCGCCTGTGGGGCCCGTTGTGGCGCGACTGGATCACCAGTATCGATCACAAGAAAATCGGCATCATGTATGTCATCCTCGGCATCGTCATGCTGCTGCGCGGCTTCGCTGATGCGTTGATGATGCGTGCGCAACAAGCGCTGTCCTTCGGCGATTCGGCCGGCTTCCTGCCGCCGCATCACTACGACCAGGTCTTCACCGCCCACGGCGTGATCATGATCTTCTTCGTGGCGATGCCGCTGGTGACCGGTCTGATGAACTACGTTGTGCCTTTGCAAATCGGCGCACGCGACGTGGCTTTCCCGTTCCTGAACAACTTCAGCTTCTGGATGACGACATTCGGCGCCGGCCTGGTCATGGCTTCGCTGTTCGTCGGCGAATTCGCCCGTACCGGCTGGCTGGCCTATCCACCGCTGTCGGGTATCCTCGGCAGTCCTGATGTGGGGGTGGACTATTACATATGGTCATTGCAGATTGCCGGGGTAGGGACGCTGCTATCAGGGATTAATCTGATCGCCACCATCGTCAAGATGCGTGCGCCAGGCATGAACATGATGAAGATGCCCGTCTTCACATGGACTGCACTGTGCACCAACGTGCTGATCGTCGCTGCTTTCCCGATCCTGACCGCTGTTCTGGGCATGCTGTCGCTGGACCGCGTGTTCGGCACCAACTTCTTCACCAACGATCTCGGCGGCAACGCCATGATGTACGTGAACCTGATCTGGATCTGGGGTCACCCAGAGGTCTACATTCTGATTCTGCCTGCTTTCGGCATTTTCTCGGAAATCGTCTCGACCTTCAGCGGCAAGCGTCTGTTCGGCTACACCTCGATGGTGTATGCAACAGTCGTGATCACCATCCTGTCCTACCTGGTCTGGCTGCATCACTTCTTCACCATGGGTTCCGGGGCGAGCGTCAATTCGTTCTTCGGTATCACCACGATGATTATTTCGATCCCGACCGGCGCAAAGATTTTCAACTGGTTGTTCACCATGTACCGCGGCCGCATCCGTTTCGAAGTGCCAATGCTGTGGACCATCGGTTTCATGATCACCTTCGTGATCGGCGGTATGACCGGCGTGATGCTGGCTGTTCCTCCGGCCGACTTCGTGCTGCATAACAGCCTGTTCCTGATTGCTCACTTCCATAACGTGATCATCGGTGGTGTGGTGTTCGGCATGTTCGCCGGTATCAACTTCTGGTTCCCGAAGGCTTTCGGTTACAAGCTGGACGATTTCTGGGGCCGTTGCAGCTTCTGGTTCTGGTGCATCGGCTTCTGGGTTGCCTTCACACCGTTGTACGTGCTGGGCTTCATGGGCGTTACCCGTCGTATGAGCCACTTCGAAGATCCTTCGCTGCAAATCTGGTTCCAGATCGCTGCGTTCGGCGCCTTCCTGATTGCTCTGGGTATCGGCTCGTTCATCATTCAACTGGTGGTCAGCTACCTGCGCCGCGACAAGCTGCGCGACACAACCGGCGATCCATGGGGCGCCCGTACTCTGGAATGGTCGACTTCGTCGCCACCGCCGGATTACAACTTTGCGTTCACTCCACGCGTGCATGACAACGATGCGTGGGCTGACATGAAGGCCAACGGTTACACCCGTCCGCAGGAAGGTTTTGTGCCTATCCACATGCCGAAGAACACCGGTGCAGGCTTCATTATTGCCGCGTTGAGCGCAGTGATCGGCTTTGGCCTGATCTGGCAAATGTGGCTGCTGGCAGGCGCTGGTTTCATCGCCCTGATGGCTGCGATCATCACACATACCTTCAATTACAAACGCGATTACTACATTTCGGCCGACGACGTCGTCCTTACTGAAGCCAACCGCACACGCTTGCTGGATAGCCATGTCTGAGATTTCCCATAACTCCGCCGCAACCATGGACGCATCGCCTAGTTCGCGTTACTTCGTCAAGGAACATCATCCCGAAAACGGCACCTTGCTCGGTTTCTGGATGTACCTGATGAGCGACTGCCTGATCTTCGCCTGTCTGTTCGCCACTTACGCCGTGCTCGGCCGCAACTATGCGGGCGGTCCGACCGGCGCCGAGCTGTTCGATCTGCCACTGGTGGCGATCAATACTTCCTTGCTGCTGTTGTCGTCGATCACGTACGGCTTCGCCATGCTGGAAATGCAAAAGAAGAAGGTCAAGACCACGCTGATCTGGCTGGCCGTCACCGGCTTGCTGGGCGCCGGTTTTATCTATCTGGAACTGTATGAGTTCATCCATCTGATCCATGAAGGCGCAGGCCCGCAACGCAGTGGCTTCCTGACTTCGTTCTTTGCACTCGTCGCAACCCACGGTCTGCACGTCAGCTTCGGTATCGTCTGGCTGATCACGCTGATGTTCCAGATCAATAAGCATGGCCTGACACCTGAAAATGGCCGTCGCCTGATGTGCCTGTCGATGTTCTGGCACTTTTTGGACGTGGTCTGGATTGGCGTCTTCACCTTTGTTTATCTGATGGGAGTCCTGCCATGAGCGCGCCACAACATCAATCCCACCCATCGCATGCCGAGAAATACGGTCATGAGGACGGCTTTGACGTCCACCATCACGACCATACGGCAGACCACGGCAGCCTGAAGAGTTACACCATCGGCTTCGTGCTGGCGGTGATCCTGACAGCGATTCCATTCTGGCTGGTCATGGGCAACGTGATCGAGAAGTCGAGCACTGCAGGTTTTGTTCTGCTCGGCCTGGCTGTCGTTCAGATCGTCGTGCACATGATTTACTTCCTGCACATGAACTCCAAGTCCGAAGGCGGCTGGACCATTCTGGCCCTGATCTTCACGATCATGGTCGTGGTTATCATGCTGGCTGGTTCGCTGTGGGTCATGTATCACCTGAATCACAACATGATGCCAGGCATGAGCCAGGATCTGATCCAGGAAGCCGTACCGGGTTCGATGCAAAACATGCAGCACAGCATGCCTGGCATGAAGTGATCTGTAGCTGATTTGCATCTTCCCCGCATCTTCTGAGTATCGTTCAGTGACAGATAGTCAGTCTCCAGGGCGCGCCGCAGCTTCTGCAACAATGGAAGCCACGGCGCGCCCTCGGTCTTCCGGGCTGCGCATTTTCTTAGCGCTATCCATGCTAGTCGTTTTCCTCGGCTTCCTCGTACTTGGCACCTGGCAGGTCAAGCGCCTGTTCTGGAAGCTCGATCTGATCGAGCGTGTCGATCGCCGTGTTCACGCCGCGCCCGTTGCTGCACCGGGGCCGGATACCTGGCCATCGATTACCGCTGACTCCCACGAATATCTCCACGTTCACACTGCCGGCACGTATTTGTATTCGCAAACTGCGCGCGTACAGGCCGTCACTATCTACGGCAGCGGTTATTGGCTGCTCACGCCGCTACGTGCCGCCGACGGCACGATCATCCTCATCAACCGTGGCTACATCGCCACGGGAGCACGTGACGTAAAAGAGGGGGCAAACGACGGTCCCGCGGAGGTGAACGGCCTGTTGCGGATCAGCGAACGCGGTGGTGGTTTCTTGCGCCATAACGACCCTGCCGGCGACCGCTGGTTTTCACGCGACGTGCAAGCCATCGCTGATGTACGCAAGCTCAACAATGTCGCGCCTTATTTTGTTGATGCCGATGCCGCCTCCAATGGTTCCGCGCAGCAAGACGGACGCGCAACGGCTAGAGCGGCCGGCGAACCCATCGGCGGTTTGACAGTAATTGCTTTCCCCAACAACCACTTGGTTTATGCTCTCACCTGGTACGGACTGGCGTTGATGACGGCCGGTGCCGGCTTCTGGGTCATGCGCGACGAAAAACGCCGCCGCGCAGCCCGATCCGACCAGGAAAGCAATAATGGCAAGCAAGGCTGACAATACGCATTACCTCACCGATAACAACGTTCCACCGCCTCAGCATGCTGAAGTGATGGACGGCTTATTTCCACTCGGTCTGGATAAATCCTCCCGCACGCCTGACCGCGCCGCCGGCCACAAGAACATGCTGCAACTGATCCAGTTGCGCTGGATCGCCGTGTTTGGTCAGATCACCACTATTATTGTGGTGATTTTCGGCTTTGACATTCATTTGCCGCTACCGCATATGCTGGAAGTGCTGGCCTGTCTGATCGCCTTCAATATCGGCAGCCACCTGCGCTGGCATGAGCGTCCCTTCGTCACCAATCGTGAACTTTTCCTGGCCTTGCTGGTGGACGTGGCCACGCTGACGGCGCAGCTCTATCTTAGCGGTGGTGCGACCAATCCTTTTGCCTTCCTGTATTTGTTGCAAATCATCATCAGCGCCGTGCTGCTGGCCGCCTGGTCAACCTGGACCATCGTGGTCATCACCAGCCTGTGTTTTGCCGGGTTGTCGCAGTTTTCGATACCGCTGTCGCTGCCGCCGGATCATGGCAACGGCGTCTTCAGCCTGTATGTCGAGGGCATGTTGATCTGCTTCATTCTGATTGCAGCCTTGCTGGCCATCTTCATCACGCGCATCAGCAGCATCCGTCGCGCCGGCGATGCGCAGTTGGCCGCATTGCGCCAACGTGCTGCCGAAGAGGATCACATCGTTCGCATGGGCCTGCTGGCGTCGGGCGCTGCGCATGAGCTCGGCACGCCGCTGGCCACCTTGTCGGTGATTCTCGGTGACTGGCGGCGCATGCCCGAATTCAGCAGCAATCCGGAATTGCTGGAAGAAATCAGCGAAATGCAAATTCAGCTCCAGCGCTGCAAAACCATCGTCAGCGGCGTACTGCTGTCGGCAGGGGAAGCGCGCGGAGAGTCATCGGTCAAGACGACGCTCAATACCTTCCTGAGCGATATCGCAGAGGAATTCCGCACCACGCGCCCGATTGTCGCCTTCGATTTTGAGAACCATATCGGACAAGACATGCCAGTCGCCTTCGACTCGGCGCTCAAGCAAATGATTTGCAACGTGCTTGATAACGCCCTCGAAGCTTCGCCGCGCTGGTTACGCCTGACTGCCACGCGCGAGGAGGGGATATTGAACCTGATCGTCGACGATACCGGTCCCGGTTTCGTGCCCGGCATGCTGGATCAGTTGGGCAAGCCGTATCAATCCACCAAGGGCAAGACGGGTGGTGGTCTGGGATTGTTTTTTGTGGTCAATGTCGCTCGCAAACTTGGCGGTGCCGTCACTGCCCACAATCGCGAAGAAGACGGTATCATCGCGGGCGCTACGGTCAGCCTGACCCTGCCACTGTCTGCAATCAGCCTGGAAGCCGATGCACCGGCAGTGGGTGACGGCGCTGATACGCAAAAAAATCCATCAGAATCCACGAAAGAGAATTTGCAACATGTCCACTGAGCGTCTGCTGCTGATCATCGAAGACGACGCGGCATTTGCACGCACGCTGGGACGTTCGTTCGAGCGGCGCGGTTACCGCGTGCTGCTGGCCGCCAGCCAGGAACAAGCCGAAGCACTGCTCAAACAACACAATCCCGGTTACGCCGTGGTTGACCTCAAACTCAATGGCAATACCTCCGGTCTGTCCTGTGTGCAGATGTTGCACCAGCATGATGAAGCCATGCTGATTGTGGTGCTGACCGGTTTTGCCAGCATCGGCACGGCGGTCGAAGCCATCAAGTTGGGTGCCTGTCAGTACCTTGCCAAACCATCCAATACCGACGACATCGAAGCAGCCTTCGGCCATGTCGCCGGCAATACCGAGGTCGAGTTGACAAACCGTTCGACGTCAATCAAAAACCTGGAATGGGAGCGCATTCACGAGGTGCTGGTGGAGACCGATTTCAACATCTCCGAAACGGCACGCCGGCTCGGTATGCATCGGCGCACACTGGCGCGCAAGCTGGAGAAGCAGCGCGTGAAGTAAATGAGTGCAGATGATTTCGTGTCCGCTCAGGGATGTCCCAAACCAGCGGAATGCAATTGTTCTGGAGCAGGGTGAGCAAGCATGGCGCGTTTGACACTGCCGGCCAGTTCTGAAATCTGAAAAGGCTTGCGCAGTACGGCATCCAGGCTAATGACCTTTTCCACGGCCTGCATGTCCGCATAACCGGTGGCCATGAGAATAGGCAGATCAGGATGGCGTGCACGTGCAGCTGCAATGACTTCCGCGCCGTTCATACCAGGCATCAGAAAATCCACAATCAGCAGGTCGAAGCGTCCCGCCTGCAATTTTTCCAGACCGAACCAACCGTTTTCCGCCTGTTCCACCGTGTAGCCGAGAATCTCCAGGCATTCAACAATGAATTGCCGGACCTCGTCGTCATCCTCGACCACCAGAATATTGCCGCTTTCTTTGGAGACCAGTTCGTGATCGATTGACTCCGGATAATGTTCGTAAGTGGGCAGGGTTCCGGCTACAGGCAACCAGATTTCCACGGTCGTGCCTTTGCCGACGACACTTTCGATACGCGCCTGGCCACCGGACTGATCGGCGATACCATACACTTGGCTCAAACCTAAGCCGGTACCTTTGCCCACCGCCTTGGTGGTGAAGAACGGGTCGAATACTTTGCTCAGAATGTCTTGTGTGATGCCTGTACCGGAGTCCTTGACGGCAATCACGACGTACGTGCCGGCCTTGAGCACGCCGTCCCGCGTGTCACGCTGGTGCACCTCGATAGCAAGGTTTCCGCCATCCGGCATGGCGTCGCGCGCATTGATGGCCAGGTTCAGGATTGCCATTTCGATCTGGTTCGCATCGGCGATGGCGCGTGGTAATGCGGCGGGGATGTCGACCGTGATGTTGATGCCTGTACCCACCGAGACGGCAATCAGATCTTTCATGCCATCAATGACCACCTCAATATCCACCGGCTTGAGATCTAGTGTCTGGTTACGTGAGAAGGCCAGCAACTGTCCGGTCAGCTTGGCGCCGCGCTTGGTGGCATTGCGCGCCGATCCGGCCATGCGCTTGATGCGTTCGTCGGCAGACAGGCGTTCGATCAGATCGACGTTGCCGATGATGACATTGAGAAGATTGTTGAAGTCATGCGCAATACCACCGGTCAGGCGGCCAATGGCTTCCATTTTTTGTGCCTGCACCAGTGCGATCTGGGTACGTTCGCGCTCTGCCATCTCGCGCATCAGGCGATCGTTGGCCAGCGCCAGCTCGGAGGTGCGTTCTTCGATGCGCGCCTCCAGTGTTTCGTTGAACTGCTGCAGCGCGCTCTGGCTTTCCAGCAGACGATTTTCTGCTTCGCGGCGCTCACTGATATCAAGCGAGACACCCGCCATGCGCACCGGCACGCCGATCCGATTGTGCATGGTCTGGCCGCGAATTTGCACCCAATGCACCGATTGATCCGGCCAGACCACTTTGTACTCGATAGCGAAGTCCTCGTTGGACATCATGGCGGCTTCAATGACATCGAGATGGCGCTGGCGATCCTCTGCATGGATAGCTTGCAGTAGATCGTCGTAAGTGAATTCACTCTCGGGAGCGATGCCAAAATGCCGCTTGCATGTCTCAGAGACAATCAAAACTGAGGAGTCCAATTCCAGACTCCAGGAGCCAAGTCTGCCGGCATGCAATGCCAGGCTCAGGTGTTCCTCTGAGCGCGCCCGTTCGTGCAGATGACTGCGGCTGAGATATTGGCGGCGGCGTGCACGCAGTGCAGAGACGCTGGCGCGTACCAGCGTTTCGACATTGACGGGACGCTCCAGAAGAATCATGTTGATGTGTCCCTCCAGTACCTGGAGAGACGAGCGTCGTTCCGGCCCGCGCTGACGCGCGCTGAGGATCACAAAGGGAAAGTCGGACCAGGATTCCTGCGCCTCTACCCAGCGGTTGAGCGTGCTGAAATCCGCGCCGATAAGCGCTTCCTCGGTAATCAATGCCGCGCCCGCGCCCGCAGATAGCTCATGCAATAGCGTCGGGTAGTCCGGACAGACGGTACACCTTATGCGTTCATCCGACAGCGTCTGTACAATCACTTCTGCATCGCGGCCATGCGGAGCGAGGATCAGGATGCGTTCTTCAAGCGAAGAATCAAGCGGCATTGTTCAGCATGGGCGTTTTGCCACGATAGGATGGCAAGCCGCTCATGATGCCCTCAAAGTCCTGCAGCGGTTCACCGATCTGCAGACCGTGACGGGCGCTGAGACGAAACTCGTGAATCGTTCTTGCATGATGATTGGTGCGGCTCTTGATTACCGAGACGGCAGTTGAAATATCGCCATGCGCCTCGAAGAAACGGAACATCAGGATGGCATCGCTCAGATAGCTAAGATCCACATCCGAACGAATCTCACCAACCAATCCGTGTTGGCCCAACACCAGCAATGCAGTCACACCTTGCAGGCTCAGATAAGTCAGTACCTCATGCATCTGCAGCAACAGGAATTTTTCTCCCGGCATGGCTTGCAGATAGGCATTTAAACTGTCGATGGCGATAAAGCTGCGATCTTCCTGCTCGACGGCCTGACGGATTCTGCTGGCGAATTCTCCCGGGGACATTTCCGCAGGATTGATCTGGTACAGCGTCAGGCTGCCATCGGCGATATAGGATGAAATATCCATCCCCAGCGCGCGCGAGCGGATGAGCAGGGTGCCGATGCCTTCGTCGAACAGATAGTAAGCCGCACGTTCACCGCGTTGGAGAGCGCTCAATATGCAGCGAATCGTGGTGGTTGTCTTGCCGACGCCGGATGGCCCGCTCAGCAAGGTATTGGTGCCGCGTACGAGGCCGCCGCCGAGCAGGGCGTCAAGTTCGGGAACGCCGCTACTGACAACCGCGTCGTCAAAATCGATGGCGTGTTCCGACGCCACCAGTCGCGGAAACACCCGCATGCCACCAGTTTCCAGCAAAAAATCGTGATAGCCGCCGCTGAATTTGATGCCGCGCATTTTGACTACACGCAAGCGACGCCGTTCGGAGCCGAACTCCTGCGCGATCTGTTCCAGGCTGATGACGCCATGGGCAATACTGTGCAATTGCAGATCGCCGGGATCGCTGGTGCGATCGTCCAGCATCAGTACGGTACAGTTGCGCGTCGCAAAGAAATGTTTGAGTGCCAGAATCTGGCGCCGGTAGCGTAGCGGGTTCTGCGCCAGAAGACGCATCTCCGACAAACTATCGAAGATGACGCGCGATGGCCGCAGTTCATCCACGCGTGCCATCACAGCCCTGACGGTTTCGCCGAGTTCGACTTCGGATGGGTGCAGGATGGACTGTTGGTAGTCCGGATTGAGGTCTGCTTCGTTAATCATTTCGAAGAGAGACAATCCTTCCAGCGACCAGCCGTGGGACGCGGCGACGGCTTTTAGCTCGGACGCCGTTTCGGACAGGGTAATGTAGAGACCGGATTCACCCTTTGCTGCGCCCGTCAGTAGAAACTGCAGGCCGAAGGTAGTTTTTCCGGTACCGGGAGTGCCTTCAACCAGATAGAGGCGATGTGCAGTCATGCCGCCGGCGAGCACGGTATCGAGGCCGGCGATACCGGTTGCAGCGCGGTCGGAGTAGGCTGGAAGGCGACCTGAAGTGAGGTTATTTTTGTGTAGATCCATCACATGAATGTCGTTTGAGTTGACAAAATAAAACGTCTTTTTATGATGGCTTACTTTAGCAGCAAGGACTTTTCAACCCTGTAAGATGACTCCTGAAACCTTTGTAAGACAATTTGAAGTCACGGCGCAAAGCCTCGACAGTAAAGACTTTGTTGGTTTTTCGGGGGAAACGTCTTTTTGAGGACGGCACGTGAATTTGCAGCGGGGATGCTTTACTATCGAGGCTGTAAACTGCGCAGGGACAGTCGCCGTACGAGGCACATGAACACCGCAGGCCCCTTACGCACAGGCCGCATGACGGTACGGCACAAAAAGTGCGCTTCAAAAAATAATGCTGTACAGACAACACTGGCAAACATGATGACAAGTTTATCGACTCCTTTATCCACGCCGTCAGCGACCGACGACAATCCCGGTCTGCACATTCTGGTGGTGGAAGACAACCTCGACTCGCAACAGTTGGTTTGCGAACTCCTTGGCGCGCTGGGGCATCATGCTCAAGGCGTCGGTAGCGGCGAACAAGCCCTTGCCGTGCTGCAGCAGGAGTCCTTCGATGTCTTGTTCACCGATATCAGTCTGCCGGGCATGTCTGGCATTGAGTTGGCGCAGCAGATGAACGTCATGGCACCCGGTCTGAAAATCATTTTCGCCTCGGGCTATGGCGCTCAGATTAGCAAGAACGTCAGCGCTGCTTCGTTTTCACTACCCAAGCCCTACGACATTGATCAGTTGCAAAGCATCCTCGACGGCATCAGCCGAGAACTGCAAGGCACAGGCGATCTGGCGCATTGATTGCGTGGCTGTTTTGATTTCTTGATTCTTGAGTGATCACCACATCGCAACCAGTCACAACATTACCTTCAACGCATCGCAACCAATACACCGCGCTGATACTTGACAGCACCAGCGGCATCACAAGTCATCAGTCACAGGAGGCGCTATTAATACCTTGGAAGTTCTTGCGGATCTGGTCGAGCGCAATCGGGAAAATATCCTTGTCCGTTGGCGCCATCAGGTGCGCGCCTTGCCCTCGGCAAAAGATCTCAGCATCCCCACGCTCAACGATCACGTACCTGCGTTGCTGGACGAGATCTCACTTGCGTTTCGACGCAATTCCGACGAATCCATCGCCGAAGTGCTAGCTAACGGCACACCGCCCGAGCACGGATTGCAACGTCTGCACAATGGCTATCTGATCGAAGAGGTCGTTGCTGAGTACAATTTGCTGCGCGGCTGCATCCATGACCTGGCCAGTCAGCATCAGATCAACCTGCAGGGTAAGCCTTTCCATGTCATGAATCTGGTGTTTGATAGCGCGATCGGCCTTGCGGTACAGACGTTTTCCATCAACCGGGCGCTGGAAGTGCAGCGCCGCCGGGAAGAATATCTTTCCTTCGTTGCTCACGATCTGCGCACGCCATTGAATGCCGTCGCCTTGGCGTCGAAAGTGTTGGAGGCCACGTTTACCTCCGCGTTGCCCGATCATCGTGCAGCACGCATGATCAAAGTCTTGCAGCGCAATGTGCAGAGCATGTCGGCACTCGTTGCCAAGGTGATCGAAGAGAATGACAATCTGCGAACCGAAAGTGGCGTCAAGCTGGAACGCCGGGACGTCGACTTGTGGCCGCTCATCGAGAGCATGGTCTACGACCTCAATCCGGTGGCCGGTACCGGTAGTACGCGCTTGCTCAATGATGTGCCGGAAGAACTGGTCATCTATGCCGATGCCGACTTGTTACGCCGGATGATGCAAAACCTGATCGCCAATGCCATCATGCATACCCCGCAAGGTGAGGTCGTCATCGGCGCAGCGCCGACACCTGACGGTGGTGTCGAGTGCTGGGTCAGCGATAACGGCATGGGTATTTCCAAGGACAGGCTGGACTTGATTTTTGAAAAATTCGAAACCGAAACCAAGGAGATGGGCGGCCTCGGGCTAGGACTGGCGATTTTCAAAACCTTCGTCGAAGCCCATGAGGGTACGCTAACGGTCGACAGCGAAGTCGGGCGTGGCTCGCGCTTCAGCTTCATCCTGCCGGGCCGCGCTCAACGCTGAGCTTCGCAAAGTCGTCGCAAGCCGTCCGGGCTTTTTAGCCATCGCTTTGCGGCGCATTTCCCTCAAAGACATCAAAGGCCTCGTCTTCGTGCTTGGGCGGAGCCGCCGGCGCCGTGCCTTTGATGGTCTTATCCTCACTACGCTTTCCACTTTCCAGCGTCTTGCGGGGACGAGAGGCTTCCGGCTTGTCTTTCGGCAGTTCTTCCGGTCTGTCCCGCAATTCCGCCTGACGGTGATTGCGGCGGGCTTGTTCATGCTCCTGATGTGATGCGTGAGACATGTTTACTCCTTCCGAAAGTTAAAACACCGACACGCGGCGCGAGGCTGGGTGTCGGTGCAGAGTCGTTCTTCAGCCTGTTCCGCTGTCTTGCTTGTTATGCGCTGCCGGATTGTGCTGGTCAGCACGCCGTGTTCAGCAATATGCTCAGTGTTTTTCTGTCAGTGGCTTGTTGTCGTCTGTATCGAGCACGTCGGCAAAACCGTCAACCCCTTCGATCCCGGCAATGCGGATCGTCGTGCGGTGACGAGCCTGCTGAACTTCGGCTTCGGCAGCATTGGCTTGCGAGGCTTGTTGTGGCTGGGTGCCGCCAATTGTCGTGTGGTTCGAAGTAGATTTGGCCATGATGCGCTCCCTAAAATGAGTAAGAAAAATGAGAAAGACGGCTGAGAAAGACGGAAATTTCCGTTGAAGCCAGATTAAGCCTCGCGGTACTCGCACGCCATCAGCCGTCGCCGCATACCGGCGTAAGACGAACGGCAACTAATTTTCTCCTACAGGGCTTTGAGGTACTCGCTTATAGGCGTGTTCGACCTCGCTGCCTAGCCTGAAGTTACGTTGGGACAGCTGGCCGCCTTGGTGTGCTGGTATTTGCTCCCCAGTCCGAGTTCTCTCAATCCCGTTCAAGGAGTTCACCATGAATCAATCCGTCACCGGCGGCAACCATAGCTACAAGATTATCGAAGTCGTCGGCAGTTCAGAGCAGGGCAGCGATGATGCCATCCGCAACGCCATCAGAGAAGCAGGACGCACGCTCAACAATCTCGACTGGTTTGAAGTCATCGGACAGCGAGGCCATATTGACGGCGACAAGGTCGCGCATTTTCAGGTCTCACTGAAACTCGGTTTTCGTATCGAAAGCTAGGCAACGGCCGCCTGGTAAAAGACATCGGCGAAGCAGGGCAGCAAGTTCAGGTTTGCAGCTCAGTTTTCCGTATGCGGATTCCGGACGACACGCCGGTAGGAGGCATCCTACAGCGATATGCGCCGGTGTCCGATGGTTCACTGCAACATGATTGGATAACGTAAGGCCTGTAGAGAAAGGCAACGTCTGCAAACAACAACGACAACCCGGACGCTGATGCTTGGCGGTGACGTGACTCCAGAGATCGATTCAGTTGACTCATTTGACTACTCATTTGACTAAATTGATCCTGGCATCCAGACCATATAAGCATCGCGCTTTGCTTTCTGAAGATGAATTTCCAATCCATGAAGACAATCCATAAAACGGGGTGATCAATTGCAAGCACGCGTCCTCTTAGTCAGTTCCGAAGCCGTTCCCCTGGTAAAAACGGGCGGCCTTGCCGATGTCATCACTGCGCTGGCCGTCAGCCTGCGCAAGTGCAACATCGACGCTTCCATTCTCATGCCCGGCTACGCGGCAGCCATCGTCAATGCGGCGAATGCTGCCACCGAGCCATTGACGCCGATTGCCTTGCTGCGGCCATTGCCCGGCGGCCCGGCGCGCTTGCTGCAAGGGACCATGCCCGGCACCGACGTGCCGGTCTTGCTGCTCGACACCGAGCGCTTCAGCCAGCGCCGTGCTAATCCCTACATCGATCAGAGCGGGCAGGAGTTTTGCGACAACGCTATCTGTTTTGCTGATCTGGCGCATGCTGCCGTGGCGATCTGCGCCGGTGAAACCAGCTTGCCGGCACCGCATGTCGTGCACGCCAATGACTGGCATGCCGGCCTGATTCCGTTTTTGCTCAAGACAGCAGGTCTGCATCATATCGGTTCCATGCTGACGATCCACAACCTGGCTTTCCAAGGCAATTATTCATTCGATCTGGCCGCACAGCTCGGCTTGGCCAATCTGCCGGGCGACAGCATGGCAAGCCTTGAATACTGGGGCAAGATCAGCTATCTCAAAGCCGGCATCCAGCATGCCGACTGCGTCACCACGGTCAGCGAAACCTACGCCGCAGAAATCCTCACGCCGCGATTCGGCTACGGTATGGAAGGCGTGCTCAACGCGCGTCGCCACGTATTGCGCGCGATTCCGAATGGCATCGACAGCGACGTCTGGGATCCGCAAAACGATCCGCTGACGACCTCTTCATTTGAAATCGGCAAGATGCGCGGCAAGACGCTGTGCAAATGCGATCTGCAAAGCATGTTCGGCCTGCTGCCGGTTGATCCGTTTGCGCCTGTCGTGGGAATCGGCAGCCGCATGTCGCATCAAAAGATGGCCGACGTGGTGCTGGAAGCACTACCCGCCATTCTGAATCGCCATGAGCGCATGCAACTGGTCGTCCTTGGCTGCGGCGAACGCAGCTATGAAGAGGGTTTCCTCGATCTGGCACGCCGTTATCCCGGCCGCGTCGGTGTGCATATCGGCTATGACGAACGACGTGCCCACGCCTTGCATGCCGGCAGCGACATGCTGCTGCACCCCAGCCGTTTTGAACCCTTCGGCCTGACGCCTTTGTATGCGATGCGTTACGGCACCATCCCGATCGCCTCGCGCGTAGGCGGGCTGACCGACACCATTGTCGATGCCGGCATGCATGGTGCTGCGGTAGCCGGTGCGAGCGGTGTTCTGTTTGACGGTGAGCATGCGCAGGATATGGAAGCCGCCGTGGAACGTGCCTTCGATCTTCATCGGGATCGCGCCACATGGCAAACCATGCAACGCAATGCGATGGAAACCAATTTCGACTGGCCAACCTCTGCGGCAGCCTATATCGACGCGTACAAAAACATTGCAGCAGGCGAGGCCAAGGCGGCGTTCCGTACGGTGCTGCCTGCGACGACGTCGGCTGCAGCTTCCGCCGAAATGCAAGCTGATATGCAATCAGCCTAGTCTTGATACAAGTGAGAATGATCATTGGAAAACCACGTCAATGCGGAGTTTTCGCCGCGTATCTATTGCATCGATCCGACGCTGGTAGCTCGCGCCGGTTGGGCCGATTTGCTCGAACGCTGTGCCGCCATGGACTTCGATCACATTCTCCTGTGTGGCGACACACTGGTGGCAGACTTGTTTGCAGCGGGTGGCACCGCACCTGATGCGGCGTCTGGTGAAAACGGCAGCGTAACGAATCCTCTGGCCGACTTCGGCATGTGCAGCCTGGCGCAACTGGAAGATCTTGCGCAGCTTTGCACCGAATACCGTCTGCGGCTGTTGCTGGATCTGTCGCTGACGCGTATCAACGCAAACGACGAGACTTTGCAGCATCACCCTGACTGGTTCAATCCGGTCGGTGCGTCGGCAGCAGCCAGTGTTCCGGGCCGCGATGTCCTGCCGGATCCGCGTTATCCGGGTAAACAGTCGGGACCCAACACACCGCGGCTGGACGTGCCGGATGTTGCCGATTCTATGCTGGCATGGTGGCATGCACGCCTGGCGATCCTGATCGACGCTGGTGTTGCCGGTTTTTGCTGCCGTGAGCCGGCCAGTTTTCCAGCCGAATTCTGGTGCCGTCTGATCGCATCGACGCGAGAGCAACGGTCATGCAGCCATTTTCTCGCCTGGACACCAGGTTGCACACATCGTCAGTTGGACGAGATGGTGGGTTGCGGCTTCGATGCCGTTTTCTCTTCCGGTGCGTGGTGGGATTTCCGCGCGCCCTGGTATTTCCGTGAGTACGATAAGCTGGCCGCGATTGCGCCGGTGCTGGCTTTTCCTGAAGATCCTTTCGGCCCGCGGCTGGCACGCATCCATGGTTTTCGCGACAAGCAGACCCGTCGTCTGGGAGCGTTGAGGGCATTGCATTTCGCCACCGTCAGCGGTGCAGGCTGGTTGATGGCTATGGGATTTGAGTACGGTCTCACCGATGCATTGAGTGTTGCGCATCATGCCGGCAGCGCCCATCGCTTGATCAGTCCACAGGCGTATGCACAAGCGTGCGCCGATGCCGACTTTGATCTCAGCAAAGATGTTCTCGCTGCCAATCAGGCCATGGCCGAGCGCCGTATCGAAGGCGGTAGCCCGCATCTGCGGCCGCTCAGTGCGCCGGATGCGCCGTTGCTTCTCATCGAGCGCCGCGCCGCCAACGCCAGTCAACTGATCACCGTCAATCCGCAGCTTGATACCAGTGCACGTATCGGCGAGAGCGACTGGCAGCAACGCCTTGGCGGCAGCACCGTGCAATGGCATGGGGAAGGGCATCAGGTACCGCCGGGCGCCGTTCGCACGCTCGATCTGGAGACCCCGCCAGCAGTCGGCAGCGATCCCAACCGACGCAAAAAGCCGGTGCCGGACAAGGTACGCTCGACTCGCATCGCCATCGAACACGTGACACCTGCTGTGGATGATGGCCGCTTTGCGGTCAAACATACGGTCGGCGAACGTTTCATCGTCAGTGCCGATATCTTCATGGACGGCCACGATCATCTGGCCGCCTCCGTGCTGGTGCGCGCCGCTGACGAAAAACAATGGCATCGTATTCCCATGCATCACCATGACAACGACCGCTGGCAAGCAACCTTGTCACTGTCCAGGCTTGGCCGTCACTATTTTTGCATTGAAGCCTGGAGCGACGTCTACGAAACATTCCGCGACGGTCTCAAAAAGAAAACCGATGCAGGCGTCGATGTGCATCTGGAACTGGAAGAAGGGCGCTTGCTCATCGCCGGACTGGTTGAACAAGGACTGGAAAACGGCGTCGACGGCGTGGTGCTCGAACGCAGCGCCGCCTTGCTCAAAGCCCTGACGCCGCCCACGGTGACGAAGCCCGAAGCAGGCAAAAATACAAGCAACGCAAAGAATGTAAAGAATGTAAAAGACAGCGATGGTGTTGATGGGCTTGCCCCCGCCTATGCAGAACGACTGGCCATGTTGAGCGCGGACGACACCGCGCAGTTGGTCGAGCAATTGACCGAACTGGCTGGAGCACGTGCGTTTCTTGCGCGCAGCGCCGTCGAATATCCGCTGGAAGCGGAGCGCGCTGCGGCCACGTATTCCAGCTGGTACGAACTGTTTCCTCGTTCGCAGAGTGGCCGCTCGGACGTACATGGCAGCTTTGACGACGTCATTGCGCGTTTGCCGGCGATACGCGCGATGGGCTTCGATACGCTGTATTTCCCGCCCATCCATCCCATCGGCCAAACCAATCGCAAGGGCAAGAACAACAGCCTGACGCCGGATGCAAACGACCCCGGCAGTCCGTACGCCATCGGCAGCGCCGAGGGTGGGCACGACGCCATCCATGCGCAGCTCGGCACGCTCGATGATTTCTTGCGGCTGCGCGATGCGGCAGCGGATCACGGACTGGAACTGGCGCTGGACTTCGCCATTCAATGTTCGCCGGATCATCCCTGGTTGCGCGAGCATCCCGGCTGGTTCGCATGGCGGCCGGACGGCTCAATGCGTTACGCCGAGAATCCACCGAAGAAGTATCAGGACATCGTCAATGTCGACTTTTACGCCGACGAGGCTATTCCCGATCTGTGGGTAGCCTTGCGTGACGTGGTGATGTATTGGGTGCAGCAGGGTGTGAATGTTTTTCGTGTCGATAATCCCCATACCAAGCCGTTTCCGTTTTGGGAATGGATGATTGCTGCGGTGCGCAGCCGTTATCCGCAGGTAATTTTTCTGTCGGAGGCGTTCACCCGGCCAAAACCCATGTATCGCCTGGCCAAACTGGGGTTTTCCCAGTCGTACACCTATTTCACCTGGCGCCACAGCAAGCAGGAGTTCATCGACTACCTGACCGAGCTGACCGCCGAAACCGGCGACAGCGCCCAGCCGCGCGATTTTTACCGGCCGCATTTTTTCGTCAATACACCGGACATCAATCCCGCGTTCTTGCAGCAATCGGGGCGTCCCGGCTTCCAGATCAGAGCCGCATTGGCTGCGACCTTGTCGGGTCTGTGGGGTGTGTATAGCGGCTTTGAATTGTGCGAGGCGCAACCGGTGCCCGGCAAGGAAGAATATCTCGACTCAGAGAAATACGAGATTCGCGCCTGGGACTGGGAGCGCCCGGGCAACATCATTGATGACGTCACACGGCTCAACCATATCCGCGCCGAGAATCCGGCCCTGCAAACGCATCTGGGTGTGCGTTTTCTGAGGGTATCGAATGACAAGATTTTGTATTTCGTCAAATCGACACGTCCGGCGACACGTCCAGCTTCGTCAACGCACGCAGGCAGCAGTCAGCCTGAGCCAACGCAATTTGGCGACAACGTTGTCTTGGTGGCGATCAATCTCGATCCGTTTCAGCCCCAACATGGCGAGATCGACTTACCTTTTGAAGGTTTCGGACTTCCCGACGATGCGCGTCTTCAGGTCGAGGACCTGCTGACGGAGCGCCGTTTCCATTGGACCGGCCGGCGTCAGTCGTTGAGCCTCGATCCCCACGTGCGCCCTTATGCCATCTGGCGTATTCGCGCAGGAGAGGCATGATATGGATATTCCCGTAAACAGTACCGTACTGCGCAATCGCGAACCGCCTGCCGGCGACAAGAAAGAACGTAGCGAGGCAAAAGACAGCAGGCAAAAGCCCAGCAAGGCCGAACGTGCGAAAGCCACGCGCGCGGGCAGGGCAGGTCTGCGTTTTACCGATGATCCGCTGTGGTACAAGGACGCGATCATTTATCAGATCCACGTCAAATCCTACTTCGACGCCAACGACGACGGCATCGGCGACTTTGCCGGGTTGATTCAAAAGCTCGACTACATTGCCGGTCTGGGCGTCAACACCATCTGGCTGTTGCCGTTCTATCCCTCGCCGCGCCGTGATGACGGCTACGACATTGCCGAATACAAGGGCGTCCATTCCGATTACGGCAACATGAGCGATGTACGCCGCTTCATCGCTGCAGCGCATGAGCACGGACTGCGCATCATCACCGAACTGGTCATCAATCACACTTCGGATCAGCATCCCTGGTTTCAGCGTGCACGGCAGGCAAGGGCCGGATCGGTGGCGCGCAATTTCTATGTCTGGTCGGACAACGACAAGAGTTACGAGGGTACGCGCATCATCTTCGTCGATACCGAAAAATCCAACTGGACCTGGGATCAGGTTGCCAAGGCTTACTTCTGGCATCGTTTCTATTCGCATCAGCCGGATCTCAATTTCGATAATCCGCAAGTGCTCAAGGCTGTGCTCAACGTCATGTCGTTCTGGCTGGATATGGGTATCGACGGCTTGCGGCTGGACGCCGTGCCGTATCTGATCGAGCGCGAAGGCACCAGCAACGAAAACCTGCCGGAAACTCACGCCATCCTCAAGCGCATCCGCGCCGAGATGGATCGCAAATATCCCGACCGCATGCTGCTGGCTGAGGCCAACATGTGGCCGGAAGATGTGCAGCAATACTTCGGTGACAGCGACGAATGTCACATGGCGTTTCACTTTCCGCTGATGCCGCGCATGTACATGGCGCTGGCCAGCCAGGATCGTTTTCCGATCACCGATATCCTGCGGCAGACGCCGGATATTCCTGCGGAATGCCAATGGGCGATTTTTCTGCGCAACCATGACGAGCTGACGCTGGAAATGGTGACCGATGCCGAACGCGATTATCTGTGGAATTTCTACGCACCGGATCGCCGGGCGCGCCTGAACCTCGGTATACGCCGCCGCCTCGCACCGCTGGTCGAACGCGACTGGCGCCGCATCCAGTTGCTCAACAGTTTTCTGTTGTCGATGCCGGGTACGCCGGTGATCTATTACGGCGACGAAATCGGCATGGGCGACAACATTCACCTGGGTGACCGCGACGGCGTGCGCACACCGATGCAATGGACGCTGGATCGCAACGGTGGCTTTTCACGCGCCGATCCTGCACGGCTGGTGTTACCACCGTTGATGGATCCGCAGTACGGCTATCAGACCATCAACGTTGAAGCGCAAAGCGATGACCGCCATTCCATGCTCAACTGGATGCGTCGCCTGCTCAGCGTGCGCAAGCAGCATCAGGCCTTCGGCCGTGGCACGCTGACGCTGATCTACCCAAGCAATCGCAAAATCCTGGCTTATCTGCGTGAGTACAGCGACCCTAAACAAGGCGGCACCACCGAGACCATTTTGTGTGTGGCGAACCTGTCGCAATCGGCGCAGGCAGTCGAGCTGGAGTTGTCAGCCTTTGCCGACCGGATTCCTATCGAGATGATGGGCGGCACGGCTTTTCCACCGATCGGCAAGTTGAATTATCTGCTGACCTTGCCGCCTTTCGGATTTTATTGGTTCTTGCTGGCGGCAGAAGCCAACATGCCATCGTGGTACGCCGCGACTCCAGAGCCACTGCCGGAATATGTGACCCTGGTCTTGCGCAACGGCGTGGAAGAGATCATGGAATCTCCTGCGCGCACCACGCTGGAACAAGAAGTGTTGCCGCACTATTTACTCAAACGGCGCTGGTATGCCGCCAAGCAAAAGACGATAGAAGCCGTATCGATGGTGGTAGCGACCACATTGCCGATGTCGAAAAACGTACCCGGCGCCTTGCCGGTGGTGCTGAGCGAAATTGAAGTCGAGACAGTCGCGCAAGGAGGCAATCAGTTACAACGATATTTGCTGCCGCTGGGCTTCATCCGCGAAGAAGACACCGTCTCGGCCTTGCCGCATCAACTGGCCTTGTCGCGTGTGCGACGCAACCGCCACGTCGGTTTTCTGACCGATGCTTTCGCCCTCGATTCTTTCATCATGACCGTTCTGGAGCTGCTGGCGGAACGCGCAGAAGTTCCGGCCGCGCAGGGACGCATGCTGTTCGCACCGACCGCCGCCTTCGATGCCTCCATCCTGAAAGCGCCGTTGCAATTACGCCGTGTCGCCCAGGAACAGTCGAATAGCTCGGTGGTCATCAATGACGCCATGGTCATGAAGGTACTGCGCCTGGTCAAGCCCGGCATCCATCCGGAAATCGAGATGGGCCGCTATCTGACTGAACACGGCTTTCCCAATGTGCCGGCGACGCTGGGTGAAGTCACCCGCATCAGCGAAGACGGCACACCGTATGCGCTGATCGTCTTGCAGCGTTATATCGACAATCAGGGTGACGCCTGGCAGTGGACCATGGATACGCTGGAGCGCGCAATCCAGAGCGACGCGTTGACCGATCCCGGCAATGCGCAACACTATCGCGACAACAGCAATATCGCATTGGCTGAGCTTGCGACCTTTGCACGTCTGCTTGGACAGCGTCTGGGCGAGATGCATACCTTGTTGGGTAAGCCCACCGACGATCCGGCTTTTTCACCGGAAACCGTGCGCACTTCCGTATCGCAATCCTGGGCGCAAGCTGCGGCAACCCAGCTCAATGCCGCCTGCGACATCCTGCGCAAGAAAAACGATTGGGTCACGGTCGACGAAGCCCGCCATGTCGGACGGTTGTTATCGCAACGCGAACCGCTGCTCAAACGCATCGAGCAATTGGCGCAGGCCGGGGAAGGTTCTTTGTGCATCCGTCTGCATGGTGACTTGCATCTGGGGCAGGTACTGATCGCGTTCAACGATGTTTTCATCATCGATTTCGAAGGCGAACCGGCACGTTCGCTGGAAGAGCGTCGCGCCAAGGGAAGCCCTTTGCGCGATGTTGCCGGTCTGATGCGCTCCTTCGATTATGCCGCCGCCTTCGGCCGCAATAGGGGCCCGGGCGATCTTGACGATGCCGCACGTGCGGGCAAGGAGCAGGTCTTGCGCCGGTTCGCACCGGAATGCCAGGCCGCTTTCCTGGAAGGCTATCGCGTCGGCAATCCGGCATTGGCGCATAGCTTGCCGCTGGCCGCGCAAAACGACTTGCTTGATTTGTTCACCCTGGAAAAAGCGGCCTACGAGATTTGCTACGAAGCGGCCAACCGGCCCGCATGGATGCATGTGCCATTGCACGGCATCTATGCCATCGCAAATCGTTTACTGGAAAAGAAATAGCACCAACGGGAGCAATGATGGCATTGCCGCAACTGAAAAACACCATGGAAACCGAACATCACTCTCTGCAGAATGAGCACGACACGCCGTATTTTCCCGGCGTGGCATTAACTGCCAGTCTGCAACACGGGCAGTTGGGCGATCCGTTTGCCTTGCTGGGGCCGCGCTATGCCAAATTGCCGCAGGATGAACAACGCCTGCGTCTGTGCTGCTACTACCCGGGCGCCAGCGCCGTGCAGGTATTCTCGCGTCCTACAGACGATGTCGATCCGCATGGTGCCTTGCTCGGCAACCTCACCCAGCTTGAAACAACGCCGGGAGGTAGCGAAACCGCTACAGGTATTTTTTACGGTGAGGTGGTGTTGCCTGCGCACGCCGCACAGCGCGAGATTCCGTATGTGCTGCATGTGGCCTGGCCCTGCGCCGATGGTGGTGAAGAAGTGCAGATCACCGAAGACGCCTATGCATTCGGCCTGTTGCTGAGTGACTTTGATCTGCACCTGTTCCGTGAGGGACGCCATCGCCAGCTCGGTCGCTGCTTCGGTGCGCAGGTGATGACGATAGATGACGTCGAAGGTGTGCGCTTTGCGGTGTGGGCGCCGAATGCCCGGCGCGTCTCTGTCATCGGTGATTTCAATCAATGGGACGGCCGCCGGCATCCCATGCGCTTGCGCCAGAGTGCGGGCGTGTGGGAGTTGTTCATCCCGCGCTTGCGTGACGGCACGCTCTACAAATACGAGATTGTCGGGCCTGATGGCACTGTGTTGCCTGCCAAGGCAGACCCTCTGGCGCGGGCGACAGAAGCACCGCCGGCCACTGCATCGCGCGTCATCGATGACCGCAGCGGCTGGCGCTGGCACGACCAAAGCTGGATGCAGCAGCGTGCGCAACGGCAGTCGACACAGTCGCCGATGTCCATTTATGAAGTCCATGCGGCGTCGTGGATGCGCATCCTTGAAGAGGACGGCCGCAATCTCGACTGGAATGAACTGGCAGAGCGCCTGATTCCTTACGTCAAAGGCATGGGATTCACCCATCTCGAACTGCTCCCCGTGATGGAGCATCCCTTCGGCGGCTCGTGGGGTTATCAACCCTTGTCGCAGTTCGCCCCCAGTGCGCGATTTGGGGCAGCAGCAGATTTTGCAGCCTTCGTCGACGCCTGCCATGGCGAAGGCATCGGTGTCATCCTCGATTGGGTGCCTGCGCATTTTCCCTCGGATCCGCACGGTCTGGCTCACTTCGACGGAACGCCGCTGTATGAGCATGGCGATCCGCGCGAAGGATTTCATCAGGACTGGAATACGCTTATCTACAACCTGGGCCGGCATGAGGTGCGCGGCTTTTTGATTGCCAGCGCGCTGGAATGGCTGGAGCATTTTCACGTCGACGGGCTGCGCGTGGATGCGGTGGCGTCAATGCTGTATCGCGACTACAGCCGCAATGCCGGCGAGTGGGTGCCGAACATCCATGGCGGGCGCGAAAACCTGGAGGCGGTCGCCTTCCTGCGCGAACTTAACCAGACCGTTCATGAGCGTTGCCCCGGCGCGCTGATGATCGCCGAGGAATCAACCTCCTGGCCGGGCGTGACGGCGCCGGTGGAGCAGGGCGGACTAGGATTTTCGTACAAGTGGAACATGGGCTGGATGCACGACACGCTGCGCTATGCGGAACAGGACAGCATCTATCGCCGCTACCACCACCATGATTTCACGTTCGGCATGATCTACGCGTTTTCGGAATCTTTCGTCCTGCCGATTTCGCACGACGAAGTCGTGCACGGCAAGCGTACCTTACTGCAAAAGATGCCGGGCGACTATTGGCAGAAGTTCGCCAACCTGCGTGCTTACTTCGGCTTCATGTGGACGCATCCCGGCAAGAAGTTGCTCTTCATGGGCAGTGAATTCGGCCAGTACGACGAGTTCGATCACGACAAATCGCCCCAATGGGAGCTGCTGGACGATCCGCGTCATCGCTGCATTCAGCGCCTGGTGCGCGACCTCAACCGTATCTACGTCGATCTGCCTGCCTTGCATCGCTACGACTCCCAGGCTGAAGGATTTTCATGGGTGGTGGGCAACGACAGCGTCAACAGCGTGTTCGCGTATTTCCGTTACGGCGATGCCGGCGAGGCGCCGCTGCTGGTCGTCGTCAACATGACGCCGGTGCCGCGGCATAACTACCGCATCGGTGTGCCGCCGGGGCCGGACAACAGCTATCAATGGGAGGAAATCCTCAATACCGACGCCGACATGTATGGCGGCAGCAATCTGGGCAATGCCGGCGGCGTGACCGCACAAGCCGAGCATTGGCACGGTCATCCGGCTTCGGTTTTGCTGACATTACCACCGTTGTCCACACTGGTTTTACGCCGACGATAACTTGAAAAATATTCTGAGAAAACAATAATGACACTGATCACACCAAGAAAACTGCAGGCAGGAGCGCCTTATCCACTGGGCGCGCGTTTCGACGGACTGGGGATCAACTTTGCCGTATTTTCGGCGCATGCCAGCAAAATCGAGCTGTGCATTTTTGATGCTACCGGCAGGCGCGAAGTTGAGCGCATCACCTTGCCGGAATGCACCGATGAGGTGTGGCACGGCTATTTGCCGGACACTTCGCCGGGATTGGTTTACGGCTATCGCGCCTACGGCCCTTATGAGCCGCACAAGGGCCATCGATTCAATCCCAACAAGCTGCTGCTGGATCCTTATGCACGAAAGCTGGTGGGCCAGGTGCGCTGGACGGACGCCTTGTTCGGCTATCGCCTGCATTCGCCCAAGGGCGACCTTAGCTTTGACCGGCGCGACAGCGCTGCGGCCATGCCCAAAGGCGTGGTCATCGAAGAGATGCCGGTCGGCCAGAACTATCCGCGCCCGCGCGTCCCGTGGTCGAAGACGGTGATCTATGAGGCTCATGTGCGCGGCATTTCCATGCAGCGCGAAGGCGTGATGCCGCATGAACGCGGGACTTTCGCCGCGCTGGGCCATCCTGATTTCATCGCGCATTTGCAGAAGCTGGGCGTGACCACGATTGAGCTGATGCCGGTGCATGCGTTTCTCCAAGAAAGCTTTTTGCTGCAACGCGACCTGCGTAATTACTGGGGTTACAGCACGCTGGGATTTTTCGCTCCCGAACCGAGCTATCTGTCCACCGGCGACCTTAACGAAGTGCGTATGGCGGTGCGGCATTTCCACGCTGCCGGGATCGAGGTGATCCTCGACGTGGTCTACAACCATACCTGCTCGGGCAGCGAACTCGGGCCGACGCTGAGTTTTCGCGGGCTGGACAACGCCAGTTATTACCGGTTGATTCCGGGGCAGGAGCGTTACTACATCAACGATACCGGCTGCGGCAATACCGTCAACATGTCGCATCCGCGCGTGATCCAGATGGTGCTGGATTCGCTGCGCTACTGGGCGCAGGCCTTCGACATTGACGGATTCCGTTTTGACTTGTGCTCGACACTGGGACGTGAGCCGACCGGTTTCGATCCGCATAGCGGCTTCTTTGACGCATTGATGCAGGATCCCGTGTTGTCGCAACTGAAGCTGATCGCCGAGCCGTGGGATATCGGGCCGGGCGGGTATCAACTGGGCAATCATCCGCCACGCTTTGCTGAATGGAACGACAAATTTCGCGATGGCATACGCCGTTTCTGGGCGGGGGCGGAGGGCGTGCGCGGCGAGTTTGCCGGACGCATGCTGGGTTCTTCGGATTTGTTCGACCATCACCATCGCAAGCCATGGGCATCGGTCAACTTCATCGCTTCGCATGACGGTTTTACCTTGCGTGACTTGGTCTGCTATGAAGGCAAACACAACGAAGCCAACGGTGAAAACGGCAACGACGGCCACAACGACAACTACAGCGCCAACTGGGGCATCGAAGGGCCGAGCGACGATCCTGCAATTGAACAGTTGCGTGCAACGGTGCAGCGTTCGATGCTGACCTGCGTCTTTCTGGCGCAAGGCACGCCGATGCTGCTGGCCGGCGACGAATTCCATCGCAGCCAGCGCGGCAACAATAATGCCTATTGCCAGGACAACGAAATTTCGTGGGTCGACTGGACAGCTGCACAAAGCGAGGAAGCCGTTGCGCTGACCACCTACGTTGGCCGTCTGAGCGCGATTCGCCGGGACTTCCCGGTATTGCTGAGCGAACGCTTCTTGCACGGCCGTCGCGAAATCCAGCCCGGACTCAAGGATGTCTCCTGGTTCGACGAGCGCGGTACGCCGATTTCAGTCGAAGACTGGCAAAACCCGGTGGCACGTGCGTTGACATTGCAATGCGCCAGTGCGCCGGCGGATGACGCCACAGGCAGCAAGGACGGCAACAGCAGCAATAGCACTAGCACCGCCGCTGACCAGGACAGCCCGCAGTCTGCCGTGCAGCCGGACATCATCCTGATGTTTTTCAATGCCGGTCATGAGGCCATCGATTTCACGTTCCCACGCCCCGGGGATGCGCATTATCTGCTGATCGACAGCAATGTTCCCGATGGCGCTGCTTCTATCGAGCCCTGTACTGAGGCGAGCGTTCAGGTTGCCGCCCACAGTGTGCAGGTCTTCGCCAACCGTCCGTGCCGGGAATAATCATGAATAGTCTGGTTCCGCTTCATCCCAACAATGTTCGTTTTCATTACCGCTTGCCGTTCGGCGCCGAGTATCTGGGCAACGGCCGCACGCGCTTTCGCCTCTGGGCGCCGCTGGCCAAAACGGCCGCGGTCGAACTGGACGGACGCCACCGCGTGCCGATGTCGCCGTCCTTGTCTTCTGATGAAGAAGGCTGGTTCGAAGTCGAGACCGACTGCGAGGCGCTGACTCAGTATCACTACGTGCTGATGTCGCAAATCGACGGCGAGATCAGCGTGCCCGATCCCGCTTCGCGTTGTCAGGCCGGCGACGTGCATGCCGACAGCGTCGTGATCGATGCCTCGGCCTATCAATGGCAGACGCTCGACTGGCGCGGCCGGCCATGGCATGAGACGGTGCTGTACGAGTTGCATGTCGGCGCGCTCGGTGGTTTTGCCGGTGTGACGCAACGGCTGCAAGAGCTGGCCGAACTCGGCATCACCGCAGTCGAACTGATGCCGGTGTCGGAGTTTCCCGGCGCTTACAACTGGGGTTATGACGGCGTACTGCCGTATGCGCCCGACGCCAGCTATGGCACGCCCGAGCAACTCAAGCAGCTGATCGATACGGCCCATAGCCTGGGGATGATGGTGTTCCTCGACGTGGTGTACAACCATTTCGGCCCGGATGGCAATTATCTCGCCAGCTATTCGCCGTTCTTCCGCAACGACACAAATACGCCGTGGGGCCAGAGCATCGATTTTCACCGGCCCGAGGTGGTCGACTTCTTTGCGCAGAATGCCTTGTACTGGCTGCAAGAGTATCGCTTTGACGGCCTGCGGCTTGACGCAGTGCATGCCATTGGCGATCAAAGCTGGCTGCGTACGCTCGCGGCGAAGGTGCGCGCGGCCATCGCGCTGGAGGATGAGGAGATCGGTCTCGAAAAACGTCATGTCCATCTGGTGCTGGAGCACGACGGTAATGCCGCCTCGTTGCTCAACGGTGGTGTCGCAGGTGAATCTGGTAGCGGCAAGTATGAGGCCCAATGGAACGATGACGGCCATCACGTGTTGCATGTGCTATTGACCGGCGAAACAGGCGGCTATTACGCCGACTATGCCATCCAGCCTGCTGAAAAACTGGCGCGTTGCCTGCGCGAAGGATTCATCTATCAGGGCGAACCATCGCCATACCGCGACAACGAGCTGCGTGGCGAAAGCAGTGTTGAACTGCCGCCAACGGCGTTCGTTCTGTTTTTGCAAAATCACGATCAGATCGGTAACCGGGCCCGAGGCGAACGGCTCACGGCGCTGGCCGATCCTGCGGCGCTACGTGCGGCGCAAGCCTTGCTGTTGCTATCGCCGCAGATCCCGATGCTGTTCATGGGCGAAGAATACGGCGCGGCGCAGCCGTTCTATTACTTCACCAGCCATGCCGACGAGAAGCTGGCCGATGCGGTGAGGATGGGACGGCGCAAGGAGTTTTCGCGCTTCCCCGAGTTTGCCGATTCGGCGGCACTGGATGCCTTGCCAGATCCCAACAGTTTTTCCACCTTCATGGCATCGATTCCCGAGCCTGTCGCACCGGAGGAAGATGCCAGCGCCGGGCAATGGATGGGCTGGTGCTACCGCCTGCTGCTGATCCGGCGCGAGGCGATTACGCCGTATCTGCCGGGCGCCATTGCACTGGACGCGCAAGCAATCGGGCCTGCGGCGGTCTACGCGCGGTGGCGGTTGAATAACGGCACGGTGCTGTGCATCACGGTCAATCTGGGTAAAGAAGCGGTGACGGATTCAAGCGATACAACGCTGGATGCGCTCGCTACGCTGGCGGGTGCCGATGTCCTGTTCGATAGCGGTGGCGTACTCGATTCGTTGGCCGGCGGTGTGTTGTCGCCGCATTCCATCCTGGTCATTCGCGAGGCTGCAAGATGAGTAGCCGTCTGCCAGAACAAGCCCCCAGCGATTATGACAAGGCCGTTTATAACCTGGCGGCGTTGGCCGGCATCGCAGTCAACTGGATCGATGCCTACGACCAGCCGCAAACGGTGTCACCGGCATCGCTGCGCACCATCCTTGCCACTCTGGGCTTGCCCTGCGACAGTCACCGCCAAGCCGACGAAAGCCGTGCGCGACTGCAAGAGATCAACCGCTCGGCGGCACTGCCGCCTTTGATCACTGCGGAAGTTGGTAAAGATATTGTCTTGCCGGCGCAATGCGGTTTGCAAGGACAGTCCTGCCTGATCATCCTTGAGTCCGGCGAGCAGCTGGCACGAAAAATATCCGATAGCGACGCACCGACCATTGCCGCCATCGACCGTTACGGTTATCACCGCCTGCAGGTGGTCGGCATCGAAGTCACGCTGGCTGTGGCGCCACCGCGCTGCTATGGCGTGGCCGATGCGTTTCTCGACCAGGGCGATGCCCGCGAGCGCGGCTGGGGACTGGCGCTGCAACTCTATGGATTGCGCAGCGAAGACGATGGCGGTATCGGCAGCTTCGGCGGTCTGGCGCAACTGGCGACGAAAGCCGGCAAGGAAGGTGCGACAGCATTGGCGATCTCGCCGGTGCATGCCATGTTTGCGGCAGATACGCACCGCTTCAGTCCGTATTCGCCATCGAGTCGCTTGTTCCTCAATGTGCTGCATATCGATCCGGCGGATGTCTTGGGACGCAGCGCGATGCAGCAAGCCTTGCAGGAAGCGGGACCGGAAGCCTTGGCCCTGCAACAGCGGCTGGAACACGCGTCGCAGGTCAACTGGCCGGAAGCAGGGCGGCATCGCCTGAACCTGTTGCGACACTTATACGGCATGTTCCGCATGCAAGATACGCCTTCGGCCGAATTCGCCGCCTTTCGTTTGCAAGGCGGTCAGGCGTTGGCAGATCACGCATTGTTCGAGGCGCTGCATCACACGCTGGCCGCGAAGACGCCGGGCATTGCCAGCGACTGGCGGCATTGGCCCGAGCGCTACCACCATCCCGATTCGGCGGAGCTGCGTCGTTTTGCGCAGGAGCAGGGCGGCGAAATCGATTTCCATGTTTTCTTGCAGTGGCAGGCCGCACGCAGTTTGCAACGTGCGCAACAGGCGGCGCGCGACAGCGGCATGGCGGTTGGTCTGATTGCAGATCTTGCCGTCGGCGCCGACAACGGCGGCAGCCAGGCATGGAGCCACAGTGAAGAAATGATCGCCGGTTTGTCGGTGGGCGCACCGCCGGATCTGCTCAACACGCGCGGGCAAAACTGGGGCATCGGGGCGTTTTCACCGCTGGCGATGCGGGCGGCGGGATTCCGCTCCTACATTGCGATGCTGCGCTCGGTATTTGCACATGCCGGCGGCGTACGGATCGATCACGTGATGGGGCTGACGCGGCTATGGCTGACGCCGGAAGGTGCCGATGCCAACGACGGCGCCTACCTGCGCTACCCGGCATCCGACCTGTTGCGGCTGATCGCATTGGAATCGTGGCGGCATCGCGCCATTGTAATCGGGGAAGATCTAGGCACCGTGCCGGAAGGTTTCGACACGCAACTCAAAGACAGCGGATTGCTTGGCATCGGCGTGCTTTGGTTCGAACGCGAGCAGAAGCAATTCTTGCCGCCCAAGGCATGGCCAGCGCACGCCATTGCGACCACCTCCACGCATGACCTGCCGACGGTGGCCGGCTGGTGGAGAGGGCGCGACATCGGCTGGCGTGCGGAGCTGGATTTGCTGATGCCGGGCGACACCGAGGCACAGGCCTTGGACGACCGCAGGCAAGATCGCCGATCGCTGTGGCAAGCCCTGCAGCAAGCCGGATGCGTAAGCGGAGAACAGCCCGCCGACGATCAGCCGGAATCCGTGGTGGATGGCGCTGCTGCTTACATTGCGCAGACTCCGGCACCGTTGGCGTTGCTGCCGGTTGAGGATCTGCTGGGGCTGGAAGAGCAACCCAATCTGCCCGGCACGGTTGCGGTACATCCTAACTGGCAACGCCGTCTGCCGGCGACCGCGTCCACTTTGCTGGAACAGACTTCATGCCGCCGGCGCATGCGCTTGCTGCAACGACCCGACATAAAAAAGTAACGTAACAATGACGCGAAAGTAATCATGCCGATCTCCAATCCTCAGCAACTTCCGCGCCCGTTGCAAGCCACCTTGCGCATCCAGTTTCATCGCGGCTTCACCTTCGACGATGCTTTGGCGCAGTGCGATTACTTTGCCGCACTTGGCGTCAGCCATTTGTATGCCTCACCACTATTCACGGCGCGCAGCGGTTCGACGCATGGCTACGACGTGGTCGATCCTGGACGCATCAATCCTGAACTTGGCGGCGAAGAGGGCTTGCTTCGTCTGGTGCAAGGCCTGCACACGCGACAAATGGGATTGATTGTCGATATCGTGCCCAACCACATGGCCGTCGGTGGACAAAATCTCTGGTGGTGCGATGTCCTGCTCTGGGGGCAACACAGCCGCCACGCCAGTTGGTTCGATATCGAATGGATGGGCGCCGATCCGGCATTGCACGGCAAAGTGTTGTTGCCGGTACTGGGCAAGCCATATGGTGAATTGTTGCGCGATGCCGAAATCGGTCTCGGCTTTGATGTTGAATCGGCGCGTCTGTACGTCGCGATTCCAGGTAACCACTTGCCGGTCGCGCCGGAAGACTATGTTGAGATCTTGTCGGCTGCCGACTCGCCACACCTGAAAAAAGCCATCGCCGCCTTCGAACGTGTGCTCGACGCTGCGGTGCAGGAAGAGCGCCAGACGCACGCCGAACGGGCATGGCGTGAACTGGCAACTGCCGTCGCCGATACTGAGGGCATGGCAGCGCTGCATACTGCGCTGGCGAGCTTCAGCGCGGCCACACCGCATGGCGCGCAGGCCTTGCATGCCTTGCTGGAGCGCCAGCATTACCGCCTGACAGACTGGCGCAACGCCGGCGATGAAATCAATTGGCGGCGTTTTTTTGAGATCGGCGACCTGATCGGCATGCGGGTGGAACAGGTGGATGTATTCGAAGCGACGCATGCCGGGCTGTTCCGTCTTTATGAAGAGGGCCTGATTGACGGCGTGCGTATCGATCATATTGACGGACTGGCCGATCCAGCCGCCTACGTGCGGCGGCTGCGCGAGCGCCTGCAAAGCATCCGGCGCGACATCGTGCCCTACATCATCGCCGAGAAAATTCTGGCGCCCGATGAAAGCCTGCGCAACGGATGGGGCCTCGATGGCACCACCGGTTATGACTTCATGGATCAGGCTGGCGCTGTGCTGCACGATGGTGCAGGAGCGGTAGCACTGGATGCGATCTGGAAGGAGTACCGCGCCGACCCCGACGGTTTCGACCATGTCGTGCTGGCAACGCGGCGACGTTTGCTGACGCAGAACTTCGCCAGCGAGTTCAACGCCTTGACCGCGACCTTGCATGCGTTGGCGCGCACGACCGTGGCGACGCGGGACATCTCGCTGATGTCGATACGGCGCTGCATGCTGGAATTGCTGGCGTATTTTCCTGTGTATCGCAGCTATGGCGATCACGACGGTAGCGACAGCCGTGACGGCTTTTTGATTCGTACCACGGCAGCGCGGGTGCGCGACTATCTGCGCAAGCAGGATCTGCCGACGCTGGACGCCATCGCCGGGTGGCTGGCGGATGCGCCGGAACCGGAAAAGTTACAGAAGCTGCAAAGGCAAGACGAACACATCACCAATTACAGCCAGTTGCACTGGCGCGCGCTGACGCGGTTTCAGCAACTGACGCCGCCGCTGACGGCGAAATCGACCGAAGACACCGCCTTTTACCGCTATGGCCGTTTGCTGTCGCGCAACGAGGTGGGATCAGATCCGGCACAGCTGGCGTTGCCGATGGAGGATTTTCATCGACACGTTTTGCGACGCCATCGCGATTTTCCCCGCAGCATGCTGGCGACCGCAACCCATGATCACAAGCGTGGTGAAGACGCGCGCATGCGGCTGGCGGTATTGAGTGAGATTCCGGCGCACTGGCAACAGGCATTGCAGAGATGGCGTGCGCTCAACACAGCGGCACGGGTACAGGCACCGATCGATCCGGTGGACGAGCTGATGCTGTATCAGACACTGGTCGGCGTCTGGCCGCTGTCTCAGACCTTTCAATCTTCACAAGCCGGTGAGAGCCGCCCAAAGGAATTGACGGATCTGGTTAAACGCGTCTCTGAATGGCAGCGCAAGGCCTTGCGAGAGGCCAAGCGGCGCACCGACTGGAATGCACCGGATACAGTGTATGAAGGGCATTGCGAAGCGTTCATGCAGCGCATCTTGCGACCTGATGCCGACAATCCCTTCTTGCCGGCCTTGCGTGCCTTTGTGCAAGAGATTTCCGCCGCAGGTGCACTCAACAGTTTGAGCCAGACCATGTTGAGGCTGACGGTGCCGGGTATTCCTGATCTGTATCAGGGATGTGATCTCTGGGATTTCAGCCTGGTTGATCCGGATAACCGTCGTCCTGTGGACTATGCATTACGGCAAGAGTTGATGGCGCGCAACGGTGTGCGGGCATTGACGCTGGAAGACTGGCGCAGCGGCGATTGCAAGCAGCAGCTGATCCGCACGCTGCTGCATTTTCGCAGTGGTCGTGAGGCTTTGTTCACGACCGGAGATTACCTACCACTCACGGTGGAAGGCGAGTTGGCTGAGCATCTGCTGGCGTTCGCCCGGAGCGCAGGCGATGTGACTGTAGTTGTCCTTTGCAGCCGTCATGCCGCGCGGTTGATCGCTTCCGGCCATTCGGCGCAATCGTTGCAATCCGCTGTCCCCTTGATCCCGCCGCAGCGTTGGGCAGATACGTCGGTGCATCTGCCGTTGGAATGGACAGGTGGCGAGTGGCAAAGCATCTTGTCGGGAATGCAGGGAGCGATTCGTGAGCAAGTCATCGCCGTGTCTGACGTGCTGCGAAGTTTTCCGGTGGATGTGCTGGTGCTGTCTCGATGAGTCTGCCCTTGGAGCTCTATATGCAGTCTGGCCGGGAGGACTGCGATCGATTCCTGGCGTCGATTCTTAACGTCAATTCCTACAGGCAAATGCGTGGCGCGCCTATCGTCTTCGCCGCGCGGCAAGGATAGGCTCTTCGACAAGGCTCAATGGAGTCCCGACGACACTTAACACGAAGGAGTCCTATCATGTCCTCTATCATTGTCGGCAGATTTCAACTGCAGGATGAAACTGAATACGCTGTAGATGAGCTGGTGCAAGCCGGCTATCCACGTGACGCCATCACCACCTTTTATCTCAATCCGGCTGGTCAGCACGATCTGTATCCGGTCGGCGGCGACCGCGACAAGTCTCCCGGCGCCAAAGACACTGACACCGGCGCAGCCACAGGAGCGGCGACCGGAGCCATCGTCGGTGCAACCGTGGGTTCTGCGACAGCGCCGGTCACCGGCGTCGCCGGCCCGGCTCTGGGCGGCTTGGTCGGGGCGCATCTCGGTTCGCTGGTCGGCTCTCTCAACGCCACCGACGACACGGATGGCGGTAGCCGTCATGCGCAGGAAGTGGAAGTCCGCAAAGCAGGCATGCGGGTAGCGGTCGCAGTCGACGGCCCACCGCAAGAAAATGAAGCGATCGCCTTGTTGCACTCACTCAAGGCTGCCGATATCGAGCGCAGCGAAGGTCACATTGAGCATGGCGACTGGGATGATTTTGACCCCTTGACGCCGCCGCGCTATGTCGATTTACAAGGCAATCGTTCTTATACCGGTCGCATCTGAATAATCGAATGGTCGAATAATTGAATGGTCGAATAATTGAATGGTCGAATAATTGAATGGTCGAATAATTGAATGGTCGAATAATCGAATGGTCAGCGCTCAGGGCCAGGGCATCGGCGTGACGTCCTGGTATTGAGCGTTTTCAGCGTGTGGCGTCTCAGGAAAAGGTGAACCGGTTTTCCGTTCGTCGGTGTGCAAGCGGGCACCCAGCAACAGCAGCAGTTCGCGATCGCTGGCGATGAAATCGGATTGACCCAGCGGCTGGCTGGTGTTCGGCCAGTTTGCAACCGCCCAGCGGCGCAATTCACGGTAGCGGCGTACCAGTTCATCGGCATATTGTTCGCGTGCCAGCGGTTCGTTAGCGTGGGTGTCCATGGTGTGCTCCTAGTGTGTGTGAAATCGTGTCGAACGGGGAAAGAGATAGCGCAGCCTAACGCCCCCAGGCCTGCGAAGGCATCGGACAGGTACTTATTTCCTTGTAGGACGGTGACCGCTCAGAACAATAAACAATGGCATGGAAACTCTTATCCACACTGAGATCCCGAAGTTATCGTGCTACTTATCAAGCTGCAGACGGCGGGCTGTTTTCGGCAGATGCAGGAGAGACATCGTAGCGGTGAAGACACGCCAGGTGTAAAACGGCGTCCACAGCTTGCTCACTCTTTACCGGCAAAGCCGAGGCGCTGGTGCCATTCCAATAGTGACTCTTTCGGAAACTGAGCGAATTGCTTGTCCTTGCGGGCTGACTTGACCTCGACCCAGGGCGCTTTGTAGTCAAGCAGCAGATGGGTATATTCAGGCGGCTTCGGCAACGGCGTATCGATCGCTGAGGCGAAGGGATGAACCAGATCCGGCCAAGTGGGATCGTACAGCCACAGTGCGCTGCCGCATCGGCGGCAAAAGTGGCGCTGACCTGTGCTGGTGTGAATACGCTTTTCACCTTTGCGTTTGAGGCGGGCGTGGTAGACGCTGACGTCATCCGAACCTTTCACCTTGAGACTATGAAAATCGCCACCGAGGTTGACGGCATAACCGCCACCACCCTGAGTCTTGCGGCATATCGAGCAATAGCACCGTTGATACGGATAGGGCGTGTCGCTATTGAGCGAAAAGGTCACGGCGCCGCAATGGCAGGAGCCTTTGAGTTTCATGCGTTCCTCGCGAAAGGTTGGGACGGTTGGTAACCTCAGCTTAACCCTAATCGTGAGGTCAGGCGCCGCCCATGGAGATCATCGCTTCCTTGATCTTGGCCATGCCGAAATGCCAGATCTGGTCGAGTTTGATATGCGGCATGACCGGCAGTTCGGACGGATCGATGTAGACATTCAGGACGGCAGGCCCTGGCGTGGCGAGGAAGGGGCCGAGTGCCTCTTCCAGTTCAGCGGCAGTGTTCGCGGTGTAACCGGCGGCCCCGCAAGCGGTGGCGAACATGGCGAAGTCCAGATTGGGGAAATTCGATCCTTCGAAAGCGGGCAAGCCGGCTTCTTCCATTTCCAGATGCACTAACCCCCATTCGCGATTGTTGAATACGACCACCTTGACCGGCAGCTTGTGCTCAACGGCTGTCATGAACTCGCCCAACAGCATGGTAAAACCGCCGTCGCCGACTGCCACGATCACCTGGCGCTCACGGTCGAGCGCTTGAATGCCATTGCCTTGACCCAGCGAGGTGCCAACTGCCGCATTGTTGAATGAGGCGAGAATCCGCTGGCGGCCGGTCTGGCGAATCCAGTTGCCGCACCATAGTGTCACTACGCCGGTATCGACGACAAAGACCGCGTCTTCATTGGCGCGGTCGCTCAGACGGCGGGCAAGATATTGCGGCTTGACCGGGCCTTTTTCGGGCTGTGCCGGCGGAGAGGCATGCTTGTCGAGAGTCATGTTCCATTGGTGGCGATGGTCGCCGACCTTGTTGAGGAAGGCCGCGTCAGTTTTGCCGTGAACGTGTTGCAGCAATTGCGCGACCGCCGGGCCGACCGAACCGGTGATGCCCAGATCAACCGGCATGCGGCGACCAAGGACAAAGCCGCGCTCGTCGATCTGGATGGTCTGGGTGCGGGTAGGCAGGAATTCGGAATAGGGATAATCGGTACCGAGCATCAGCAAAAGTTCGGCATCGCGCATCGCGTCCATGCCGGGCGCACCGCCGATCAGGCCAACACCACCGATCCAGTGCGGATGATCGTAAGGCAGCATGTCCTTACCGCGGAAGGTATGGATTACCGGCGCTTGCAGTTTTTCTGCCAGTGCAGCGATTTCATGGATGCTGGAACGGCAGCCGTTGCCGACGAAAATCGCGACCGATTTGGCTGCGTCTATCATGCGTGCGGCCTGGCCGATCTCGCTCTCGGGCGGCGTGACCTCCGGTTGTGGGCGTAAGGTGTTGATGCTGTGTACCGACGTCGCAGTCGTGATTTTGCCGCCGATCACGTCGGCCGGAATGCTGATGTGCGCCACGCCGCGCTGGTGGTAAGCCTGCGCGATGGCCTGATGCACAACCTGAATCGCCTGCGCCGGGTTGATGATGGTCTGGGTATAGGCGGCAACGTCGCGAAAGAGCAGGTCGGGAACGTTCTCCTGCAGATAATCGATACCGCGCCGGCTGGCAGGCACACCGCCTGAAATCGCCAGTACCGGCGCATGATCCTTGCGCGCCTCGTACAGGCCGGCGACGAGATGGTTGGCACCGGGGCCGGTGGTGCCGCAGCAGACCGCCAGCTTGCCGGTGAGCTTTGCCTGCCCGGCGGCGGCAAGGGCAGCGCCTTCTTCATGGCGCACGCCTATCCATTCAATCCGGTGATCCTTGCGGACGGCCTCAGTCAGAGGATTGAGGGCATCGCCGACAACGCCGAAGATCTGGCGCACACCGATACGGTGCAAGGTTTCGACGAGCATTTCGGCAACAGTGGTTGACATGAAAAGTCCTTTGTTCTTTGCTTGGCGGAAGGATGAGTACGAGTAAAGGGGAAGAGCGCTGAAACAGCGCAAGTGATTCAGCATAGGCCTGGATATCGCCGATCTCTATCGGCGACTGCGGTAAATCGCTGTAGGAATCTGCGGAAGAACCTCCGTCATTACCCCGGATGAGGGTTTTGCGAGCCTTGCCCCGCATTACTCATCGTTCCACTCATCGTCTCCACTCATTTCCGGGCATCGCCACTCATCAATTCTTACAAGCGGCAGCGGCACTGTCCGATTTCATCTCTGGCTGTGTGGCACTAGAGTGAGACCATGTTGTTTGCGCCGGTGTGGAGGTTTTTCGGTGCAGATCCACTTCCATCCAATAAGGAGAATCACCATGTCGCAGCCACTATTTCGTCCGCAAGTACGCATGCAATCAGCTCGCCGTTCGGGCACCATGTTCAAAATACTTGGGTTGACCGCCATCAGCGTTGCCGGACTGGCGTTGGCCATCAATCACGCACGTGCCGATGAGCTGCCGCGATCTGACAAGAGCTTTATCAACAGCGCCGCCGAAGCCGGTAATGCTGAAGTCAAGGCCAGCAAAATTGCGCTGGAAAAGACCACCAATCCCGACGTCAAGGACTTCGCCACACTGATGGTTGATGAGCACACCACCGTGGGCGACAACCTGAAGAAGCTCGCCGCCAGCAAGAACCTCGAAGTGCCTACCGAACCAAGCATGGCGCAACGTGCCAAGATCGCCGTTCTGGAAAAACTGGATGGTGCGACTTTCGACAAGCAATACGTCCGCATGATCGGAGTGGCAGCACACAAGGATGCCGTCAAACTGTTCCGCAAGAATGCTACCGAAGCCAAGGATCCGGATGTGAAGGACTTTGCAGCCAAGACCTTGCCGAATCTGGAACACCACTTGGAAATGGCGAACGCCCTGAAGACCAAGCTGGATGCGAAGAAATAATCAGCGTCATAAACATGACCCGTTTAGACGAATTAAGCAGTAAGCCAAAGCAGCACGCATAACAATAACGGGACGCCGTTTTCTCGGCTCCCCCTCTGTCGTCAGGAAGCGGTTCCCCATTGAATCGCTCCTGGCGGCGGCTTTTTTTGTATTTTTACAATGAGCAATTCATTGTCTGCTTGCAGATAATCAGGCCTTGCCGTCTGCCTGTTCCTCGATCACCAGCTCAAAACAGATCAGCACGGGATTGCGCCCGCGTGCCAGCACGCCTTCACAGACGTTGCCGCGCGGGTCGATCAGTGCGATGTCCAGATGGCAGCGCAGGCCCTCTGCGGTCGGCTGTACATCGCCTTCACGCACCAGAATCTCCGTCGCAAGATCTTCCACCACCCGGCCATCCTCAAACTCGGCACCGATAATGCTGCCGACGCTGCCGCGCACTTTTGCGTGGCGAATACCGTGTGTGTGGCACACATCTTCAATCGCCATATTCAAGTCTTCATCAGGACGGATGCGTGCCAGTACTGTACGCAGCCCGTCGGTTTTATCCTTGGTGGTCTCGATTGCGACGACTGCCGGGTGAAATAGCGTGAAATTGGTTTCAGGATCGAAGCGTGTTTCCATCGTGGCATTCTGCAAGCCCCAGGCCTGCGCCGAGCCGGACTCGGCGACGATAGTCTGATCCATCAGCATGTGTCCGCCCTGGCGTTTGCCGTCGGCATCGCGCCAGATGGCGTGGCAGTGCACGAGAGGCGCACCGTCGCGGCGGCCATAAGTGGCACAGGCCAGCTCAATGACGACACCGCCGGCAACTTCATGCGGCGCGCTGTAAAAGGCCGCATGCTTGCCATCGTGCGACAGCGCCGGCATCAGAAAGTGATGTGGCGACACGCGCAGGTTTTCGAACCTCACGGTTGCACCGTTGATACCGGCGGCAGCCAGCGGCTCGCTGATGGCGTCGCGCAAATTCATTCCGGCCTGCAAGGTAAAACTGGCGCTGGCGGTATTGCCGGCGAGGCTGACGATGCGTACCGGATCAGGCGAGCCTGGGTGGCGGGCGCTGCGGGCGAAGGGCGGGATTGCAGGTTGTACTGGTTGTGCTTGCATGCTGGTGTGTCTCCTCGCCGGGCGGTGTGTGCTCTCGGCTTGCTGTTTTTTAGATGGAACATGTTAGCGCGCTTTCGGCTTTTCCGTTGAGGACATGCTTGAAGAGAATTCATGCAAAACAAGGAGAGAATTCGAGGGCGACGTTGTCGAGTAATTCTTTCAACAATCACTTGTTGAAATATTTCCGCATGGAATTATTTAATCTGTAGCGTGCTTTTTCCATCGAAGCTGATGGGGGAAATTTACCCGTCTAATTTCCTGTATGCATTTTGTTGTCATGCGGAAGTAATACTTGAGTGCAAGAATGCTGCGGCGTCGACAGTGGTTGATCAATGCCAGTTGAGTGCAATGAGTGCAATCGCTGCGCAATAACAAAATCACACACGAGCGCCTACCGCCACCAGGGAAGAATTCCACATGACTATCCGTCTGCGCATCACCTTGCTTGTCATTCTTACGTTCATTGCAATCTCCGCCATCGGCGGCTACGCGGTGTTCCAATCCCGCGGCAGCGCCGTGGAAGTGAAGTCGGTTACCGAAGGCGTTGTGCCGAGCGTGCTGGCGTCGTCCGACCTGGTCGGGCAGTTGAAGGATGTCCAGCTGGCCGCGATGGTGATGGTCACAGAGACCGACACCAATCTCATCGGTCAGGAAAACGAAAAGCTCGCCGCCAAGAAAGCCACACTGGAAAAAGCGCTTGAGTTCCAGGCCGGCCAAGCCGCAAGCCAGGCACAGAAAGGTCTGATCGAACAAGCCAAGGAAAGTCTGGATAACTACTTTGGCGCCATAGACAGCACGGCGAAGTTCAAGCTGGCCGGCAAGGATGCGCTGGCGCAGGCGTCCTTCTTCGGGGGCGTGGTGCAATATCAGGCCGAGCTGGAAGGCGTGGTCGATACCTTGCGCATCGAGAAAAACCGCAGCAAGGATACGGCGATTGCTTCGCTGAATCAGAATCTGGCCTCGACGACCACCACCATTTCCATCGTGACAGCGGTTGCTGTCGTGGCGCTGGCGCTGATCGGCTTCTTGCTGTATCGCCAGATCACCGGCCCGATCAGCCGCATGCAAATCATGATGACCGAGATTGCCGTCAATCAGGACTTCACGCGTCGCCTGCCGGTGGATCGCATGGACGAAGTCGGCCATTCCATCGTCGCCTTCAACGGCATGATCGAGAAAATTCAGGAAGCCTCGGCGCAGGTCAAACAAAAGACCGCCGACATGCAGGCCATGCTGCAAAACATCCCGCAAGGCATTCTCACCGTAGTCGATGGCAACAAGGTGCATCCGGAATATTCGGCCTTCCTCGAAACCGTGTTCGAGACGAAGGACATCGCCGGCCGCGACCTGATGGAGTTGGTCTTTACCGACACCACACTGGGTGCGGATACGCTGTCGCAGATCGAAGCCATCGGCGGCGCCTGCATCGGTGAAGATGTGATGAACTTCGAATTCAACGAGCATCTGATGGTCGGTGAAGTCGAGAAGAAAATGGCCGATGGCCGTGTCAAGATTCTGGATCTGAGCTGGTCGCCGATCACCGACGACGCCGATCAGGTGATCCGCCTGATGCTGTGCGTACGCGATGTGACTGAGCTGCGCAAGCTGGCAGCCGAAGCCAACGAGCAAAAGAACGAGCTGGAAATCATCGGTGAGATTCTGGCGGTGGCGGCACCGAAGTTCCAGGAGTTCATCGTTACGTCGCGCCGTTTCCTCGACGAGAACGAACAACTGGTACATCAGAACCCGGAAGCGACGGCATTCGCCATCGCCAAGCTGTTCCGCAACATGCACACCATCAAGGGCAACGCCCGTACGTACGGTCTGCTGCATCTGAGCAATGTGGTGCACGGCGTTGAAGAACATTACGACGATCTGCGCCATCCGGAAACCGGCGCGGTATGGAATCAGGAAACCCTGTTGCAGGATTTGGCCAAGGTGCGTGTCGCCGTCGACCGCTATGCCCGCATCAACGAAGTCACGCTGGGCCGTCAAGCCGCTCCGGAACAGGCTGCTGCTGTTGAACGCCACATCATGACCATCGACCGGAAGCACATTCTGGAAAGCTTGCATCGCCTGGAAACGGTCAATACGGCCAACCTGCACGAAATGGTCGCCGTACGCAATGCCGTGCGCAAGACCTTGCGTTTGCTGGGTACGGAAACAATCGACGAAGTCCTCGCCAGCGTCACCGACTCGCTGCCGGCACTCGCCGCCGAGTTGGGCAAGGCTGCGCCGGTTGTTGAGATTGAAGACAACGGCTACGTTATCCATACGCATTCGTCGGCCTTGCTGAAAAATGTCTTCATGCATCTGATCCGCAACGCCGTCGATCACGGTCTGGAAATGCCGGAAGAACGCCAGGCCAAGGGCAAACAGGAAGCCGGCACGATTCGCCTGCAAATGGGCGTGATGAACAACATGTTGCACATGGCGCTGTCGGATGACGGTCGCGGCCTGGCGCTGGCACGCATTCGTCAGACCGGCATTGAAAAGAATCTGATTACCGCGGATCAGGCACTGACCGATGCCGAGCTGGCTGAACTGATCATGCGCCCCGGCTTCTCGACGCGCAGCGAAGTCACTGATGTATCGGGACGTGGTGTGGGCATGGATGCGGTGCTGGATTTTGTTACCCGCGAACACGGCCGCATCGAGATTCAGTTCCTGGATCACGCCGAAGGTGCAGATTTCCGCCAGTTCCAGATCAATGTGCTGCTGCCGGAAAACGTGGCCGTGGAAGTCGATGGCATCGATGTCGCCTATCCGGTACCGGAACTGGATCAGATGACGGCTGGGGGCATGCCGGCGGCAGGCAACGATCCGCAGGTCGCCTGATTAGAAAGTACAAGGCCGGCATCGGAAGCTGCGGAGTTGCTCTGCTGACCGGACGTGGGGATACCAGCAGGTTTCGTAGCGCAGTTATAAGTGTCTATTGCAAGGATGTGTTTCATGATGTTGAATCCGATTATTTTTGTTGTTCTGGGAGCGCTGTTAACCGGCGTGCCACTGGCCTTGATCCTCAAGCGCCAGAATGCACGCATGAAGCGCATGGTTGATCTGGAGCAGGTCGAGATCCTCAAACGCAATGTCGAGGCGACGCTGCAGGAACAACAACAGAACATCGATGCACATCAGCAAGAGCTGGAAGCACAACGCCGAGACAACGACCTGCGTCTGGTCCATACCCAGCGCGAAACAGAAAAAGTCGTCGCCCAGCTCAGCTCGCAGAACTCCGAGAGTATGGCGCGCGTGCTGGAAAACTGCGATGCCTCGCAAGAGACCATCAGCAATCTGCTTGGCCTGATGCGCACTTTCGAGCGTTGGCATGACGACATGAATGTACTGATCACGCACAACCGCGAAATGCACCGCAAGAACGATGAGTTTGCGCTGATCGTCAATCAGGTCATCATCGTGGCGCTCAACGCTTCCATCGAAGCAGCGCGCGCCGGCGCACACGGACGCGGCTTTGCGGTGGTGGCATCGGAAGTCCGCGATCTGGCGCAACGCGCCGAGAAGCTTTCCAAGAGCTACCGTGCCAACCTGTATCAGAACGACCTGATCACGACCACGACGTTCCAGGATTTGCAGGCGGGCGGCAAGATGATCATCGGCGCCATCATCGGTCTCGATCTGATCAACAAGAAAACCAAAGAAGCGCTGGCAGCCTGAGGAAACGAATCCATGTTGAGCCAATCCGCCAAAGACGGTTTTGATCTGCTGTTGACGCAGTCCCTGAAGAACAGCCTTGTGCCGTCAGGCACCGAGGCGCAGATATTGACCTTGACCGAGTCGGCCGATTTTCCGGAAAAACAGATGGTGGTGTTGACGGTGTCGTCCTATCTGTTTCGTCTGATGGTCATGTTTTACTTCTCGCCCAACGATGCCACGCGCAGTCATTTCGCTCGCTTGAATAACGTGGATGAAGCCGAGATGAGCGAGCAGACTTTCATGGACGCCATCGCAGAGAGCGGCAATCTGTGCTGCGGCATTCTCAATCGCGATCTGGGTAATTTCTTTCCGCACATCGGCATGTCGACGCCGAATGTCATCGACAAGAACTGCGCAGCCTATCTGCAAAAACTCAATAGCCAGCACATTCAGCACTTTGCAATCGATATGGATGGTTCGCCGCGGTTTCACGTGAGCCTGTGTGTGTCGGCGTATGCAGATATCGACTTTAGCGTTTCCGCAGAAGAGCTTGGCAGCGATACCGGCGAGCTGGAACTCTTCTAATTTTATTTTTCATTACAAGAAAATCTCATGGCACAAATCCTGGTAGTTGATGATTCAAGCACTGTCCGCGCCGAAGTCGGCGATTTCCTCAAGAAGAATGGCCTCGATGTGGCTTTGGCTGTCGATGGCCGTGACGGTCTGACCAAGCTCAAGAGCGATCCATCCATCAAGCTGGTTGTTTCCGATGTCAACATGCCCAATATGGACGGTCTGACAATGGCGGAGAAGATCCGCAGCGAGCTTGGCAATGCCGCGGTCAACATCATCATGCTGACCACCGAAAACTCGCCGATCATGAAAGAGCGCGGCAAGGCTGCCGGCATCAAGGGCTGGATCGTCAAACCGTTCAAGGGCGATGCCGTGCTGGCGACGTTCAAGAAGCTGGTCGGCGCGTAATCGCTTTATCTGAAGCCGGTTGCGCCAGGCTGGTGCGGCCGGACTCAGAGAAAGTCTTTTTCTCACCAAAAATGTTCATAAAATGTCCGTGCGCTACGCCGATACGGACAAGCCTTCACGGCCTCTAATCGGCAATGTTGCCGGTGTCTCAATTTATGTTCCGCAGGTGATTGTCCTTTGCTATATTGGACGCTGACACCGATAGAGGTCAGCCAATGTCCCTGCATCAATTCAGTCATACGGTAGGTCCCATCACGTATCAGTTTCGCGATCTTGCGGATCTGATGGCCAAGGCGACGCCGCTGCGTTCCGGCGATATGCTGGCCGGTGTGGCTGCCGAGAGTGCGGAGCAACGCGTGGTGGCGCAGATGGCGCTGGCTGAGTTGCCGCTACGGATTTTTCTTGAACAGGCGCTGGTGCCTTATGAAGCGGACGAGGTCACACGCCTGATTATCGATGATCATGACGCCGCGGCTTTTGCACCGATCAGGCATTTGACGGTTGGTGACTTCCGCAACTGGCTGCTGAGCGACGACGTCGACAGCGAGACCTTATCTGCCGTCGCACCCGGCATCACACCCGAAATGGCCGCCGCCGTCAGCAAGATCATGCGTAATCAGGATCTGATCCTGGTCGCAAAAAAATGCCGCGTCGTCACAGCTTTTCGCAACACCATCGGTTTGCCGGGGCGGCTGTCAACCCGGTTGCAACCCAATCACCCGACCGACGACGCCACCGGCATCGCCGCCAGCTTGCTGGATGGGCTCCTGTACGGCAGCGGCGACGCCGTCTTCGGTATCAATCCCGCCACCGATAACGTGGCGCAAGTGATCAATCTGGTCACGATGATGGACGAGATCATTGCGCGCTACGAGATCCCTACCCAGTCTTGCGTGTTGACGCATGTGACCAATACCATTGCCGCCATCGAGCGCGGTGCGCCGGTCGATCTGGTGTTCCAGTCGATCGCGGGTACCGAGGCCGCCAATCGCGGTTTTGGCATTGACCTGGCCTTGCTGGCGGAGTCGCGCAGTGCCGCCTTGTCGCTGGGCCGCGGTACCGTGGGCGACAACGTCATGTATTTTGAAACCGGGCAGGGCAGTGCACTCTCCGCCGGTGCACATCACGGCATCGATCAGCAGACCTGCGAGGCGCGCGCCTATGCCGTGGCGCGCAAGTTCAAGCCGCTGCTGGTGAACACCGTCGTCGGATTCATCGGTCCGGAATACCTTTACGACGGCAAGCAGATCATTCGCGCCGGACTGGAGGACCATTTCTGCGCCAAGCTGCTTGGCCTGCCGATGGGGTGCGATGTCTGCTATACCAATCATGCCGAAGCCGACCAAAACGATATGGACAACCTGCTGACATTGCTGGCCACGGCGGGATGCAACTTCGTCATGGGCATCCCCGGATCCGACGACATCATGCTGAACTACCAGACTACGTCCTTCCATGACGCGCTGTATGTGCGGCGGGTACTCGGCCTCAGGCCGGCGCCGGAGTTCGAGGCCTGGCTGCAACGGATGCAGATATTCAGTAGCGACGAGCAATTCCGACTTGGCGAGACCGTGCCGCCGACTTTTCGCGACGCTTTGCAGCGTTTGCTCTGATATGGAAAACGACAAATCTCCGGTCATCGACAATCCCTGGAAAATGCTGCGTCAGTTCACAGCCGCCCGTATCGCACTCGGACGAGCAGGAGTCAGCTTGCCGACAACGCCGCAACTGGCCTTTCAACTGGCACATGCACAAGCGCGCGACGCCGTGCATCTTGCGCTCGATGCTGATCAATTACGCCGGAACCTGATAGACGCCGGTATCGATGGTGCGGAGGCTTGCCTTATTCTTGACACCGCTGCGACTGACCGGCTGACCTATCTGCAGCGCCCGGATCTGGGGCGTCGGCTGAGTGAGGCATCTCGCAATGCATTGACTTTGGCAATGCAGGAGCAGGGCGAGGATGTCTCTTACGATTTGGCCATCGTTGTCGCCGATGGCCTGTCATCGCTGGCCATCGCCAGGAATGCGGTTCCATTTCTGAGCGCTTTGCAACCTCGCATCGCAAAACATGGCTGGAAGCTGGCCCCGCTGACCATCGTACGGCAAGGGCGGGTGGCAGTCGGCGACGAAGTCGGATACCTGCTGCGAGCCAGGCTGGTGGTGGTGCTCATCGGCGAGCGTCCCGGCCTCAGTTCGCCCGATAGCATGGGGCTGTATCTGAGTTGGATGCCGCATGTCGGCATGCCGGATTCAGAGCGCAACTGCATCTCGAACGTCAGGCCTGAAGGCATGAGTTACGAAGAAGCAGCCTTCAAGTTGGACTATTTATTGTCGGAAGCGAACCGTCGCAAACTGACCGGCGTAGCTCTGAAAGATGAAAGTAGCGTATCTGCCGCAGTCGGTGGCTCGACCAGAAATTTTCTGTTGAGCGACCGCTAATTACCCATGTGATCACCCAATCAGGGTGAAAAAATGTTGCCTGAAAGTGATTAATTTTAAAAATGTGAGACAAGCGGTCAAGTCCTCTGACAATTTGCTGTGAAAATACAAGCCAGAGCAACCGGATCAGGCTTATCGCATGGTCCGAGCTTAAAAATGGAAGACAGAGAAAGCAATATTCTCAATTTTGACCTCGACGCCCGATGCGCATGTATCGGGCGTTTTTTTATTTTCGCGAGGGTAACGAAGAAGAGCGGCCTTCCAATCGGATTGACACAGGGGCAGGCATGCGACATCGTAGGCGTTTTTTGATGCCGGACGGATCGCATCAACACAACAAGAACCTTCTCTGAGAAAGCCCTGCATGAATAGCGACCAGAAACCCGACATGGTGACCATCGTCATCCAGCATGACATCCGTACCGGCTCCCAGTCCGACTATGAGCAATGGCTCAAACGCATTCTGCCCATCGCCGCGGAGGCACCCGGCCACCGTGGCGTCAATGTGATTAAACCTCCGGCAGGCACAAACCGCTATACGGTCACCATCCGGTTTGAAACACTGGAATACGCGGAGCAATGGCTGGCATCGCCTGCCAGGCGGGATTTGATTAGAGAAGCGGCGCCGTTGATGGAGCAGCAAGAGAAGGTCGATACCATCACTGGACTGGAATTCTGGTTCACGCCACCGGCAGGTCAGCCGCAAAAGCGCGCAAAGCCGTGGAAACAGTTTCTGCTGACCTTGTCGGTGATTTATCCGCTGACGCTGGTCTTACCGTGGTTGCTTGGACCGGTATTTGGAGCGGTACCGGTCTTGCAGCATCAGTTAATCAGCAAGCTGATCGCTGCTGCGATTATTGTGGGGTTAATGACCTACGTGATCATGCCGCGCTATACGCGACTGGCGCAGAAATGGCTGTTCAATTGAGTTTGCCGGTGAATTTCCGCTTTAGCGGCGTTCAATCTGCCGCGGATGACGGGCCTACGCGCTTTGCCGCAAAGAATCTGACAACTTTTTGCAGCGCAGGCCGTACGATCAGGAAGCTGCGATAGAGCCGCTCCAGCAGGAACATCATTCCCGGAAGGCGAAAGAAAGGACTCAGCCGGCGCCAGCCGGGCAGGCGATCCCAGACAAAGACAAACGCTTCGGCTCCACTCAGGATCTGGCCATCCGGACTGACCAAATGAAAGCGCTGCAGCAGTTGTTCTTTCGTCATGCCGACCGGCGGTTGAAAGTCATCGGAGGAAACATCTATCCAATGAATTTCTGCCTTCGTCTGCAACCGCCTGTAGAGCCCGATCTCGCTGCGGCAAAGAGGGCATGCACCGTCAAACATGACTTGCGTTGGTTTGCAGCCCTGACCAGTTATGCGATCTTCCATAGGTATTCCTTTTTACTGCGGCCACTGAAAAAGACCTAAGGCGTAAGTCTGAATATGCCGACAACACTAACCAGGCGCCGAACCTGCTCGCTCAGTGTTGCTGAGATGGCGGCAGCCTCTTCAACCATACTCGTGTTCTGTTGTGTCACGGCTTCCATTTCCAGCACAGCGTGATTGACATGCTCGATAGCTGAACTTTGTTCGCGTGCGGCGGCACGGATTTCTGCCATCGTCGCCGTCACACTGCGAATGCTGGCGACGACATCTTCCATGGTTTTTCCGGCTTGCGTCACAAGAACGCCACCAGTGTCGACTTCCTGTGCGGATGCGTTGATCAGTTGCTTGATCTCTTTTGCCGCAACCGCGGCACGCTGAGCGAGACTGCGCACTTCACCGGCCACGACGGCAAATCCTCGTCCTTGTTCTCCTGCGCGGGCGGCTTCCACCGCAGCATTGAGGGCGAGAATATTGGTCTGAAAAGCAATGCCGTCGATGACAGAAATGATATCGACAATTCGTTGTGACGACTCGTTAATGGATGCCATGGTGGCGACGACTTTTCCCACTTCGGCGCCGCCGCGTTCGGCAACTTCCGCAGCGGTTTTTGCGAGCGCATCGGCATGGTCGGCATGGGACGCGCTATTCTTTACGGCCGAAGTAATCTCAGCCATTGAGCTTGCGGTCTCGGTAAGAGAGCTACTTTGCTGCGCCGTCCGTTCGGCCAACGCGTTATTGTTGGTGGCAATCTTGGCTGAGGCAGCGGCAATCGTGCTGGTTCCGTCGCGAACATCGATCATGGCGTCGCGCAGCTCTGTCATCATCAATTGCAATGCCTTTCCAGCGTTACTCATCGGTGCATCGGCCTCCAGACGCAAGACGATAGTCCCGTCGCCGGCGCCAGCCATGGATGCGACTCTGGTGCTGAGTTCCCCCGCCTGTACCGCATCGCGATAGAGTAGTTGCGCCAGATAGGCGAGCACGGCAGATTCGATCACCACGAATAGAGCGTGCAGCACAACTTCGCCAAAGCCTGGTTTCGTGAAGCAAATCACACCGTATCCCCATTCTTGCAGATAGCTGAAGCTGAGATGATGAATGGCAATGACGGTCGCGGCGACGAGAATGACTTTCCAGTCGCGATAGCAAAGCAGAAAGGCCAGCAGGACAAAAATCCCGAAGTGCAGCTCAGTCATCCCGGCCGCCTGATGGATGAAGAGCGCCGCGAAGATCATCAATCCTGCCGCGACCAGCGCGCGCGTGGCAAACGCATAGGGGGCGCGCCAAATGAACAGTGATGGCACGATGGCTGTCGGAAGTCCGATCAGCAGCGCCCAGTGCCAGGTGTCGTGCAGGGTCGATAAGCCGAGCCCGCAGAGAAAAAGTAGCCAAAGCAGCGGCAGCATCAGGCGATGAGCCTGCTTGTAATATCGGTCTAGAAAGAGGTGCATGATGATCGAAAGTGATGTGACGGGCAGATAAGAGTAAATACGCGCTGCTTCAACGCGGTTGTTATGGCACCGTTGATGTGGGCCTAGATAAAGCTGGCGGCAAGCAAGGAGCCTGAGCCGACGATAGTCAGAACTCCACGCAAGCGTATAAACCACTCTGGGGCAGGTTCGGTTTTTTCAATGATTCTGTCGGCGATGTAGCAAGCCAACAGCAGGCCGGCAAGTATTCGGAGCGAGGTCACAACAGCTAGCAGCGGGACAATCCAGGATATGAGTGCCGGTACGATACTCCAGCCACATTGGAGCCAGGGCTGCTGTGAACCTCCGCGAACCGCATAGCCCCATTGAAGCGCACCGACAAAAGTACAAATGACGGCACCATAAAGAACCAGTGCATGCAATAGAAATTCCTGATGCGCCTCATCAAGCACGATGACTAATAGCGGCAGCATAACGAATGGAATCAAGCCGCCGAGTCCCAGGGCAAGTGCAGGCGCGTAGGGTTGCCGTCCATGGCTTGAGATATTCACAATGACTCGCCTGAGCGGGCGGGAAGATCCATTCCCTCTGCTTGCGCCAGGCGCACCAGAGCGTCCTCCAGCGCAGCGCGTGCATGCCCGGTGGTCCACTGCAGATCTCGGTGTAATGCCGCATCCTTGCTGTCGCGATTGGCACAGTCCGCGCTATATTTTTCGAAGCTGCCAAGGCTTAGCAAGAGTTCGGCCAAATGCCGTGGGCATTCGCAATAGATTTTGCCACCTGTTTCAGTGAACGCAGCCAGGCTGCTCTCATCAAAACGCGGCGGTGGAGGTGGCTGGGTTGCGGGCAGGAGAGGGCGTGTCCGGGTGGGCGACGCCTGTGTACGCATCAATGCATTGCAAAACCACTCAACCTCCACAGAATCCAATGGCTTTCGCACTACTTCATAGCCTGCTGCACGTAACGCCAGTAGAACGGGCGAGGGTGCAAAGCGATAGAAAACAATGCCATTGCCTGCGTCACAGGCCTGCTTGACCTCGTTGAGCGTATCGATCGTCGTTTCGTCGAGTATCGGAAATTCGACGACGATAATATCGGCCTTCGTTCCTTCCAGCTCCTCTGCGGCCTTGCTGAGGTCAGTGCACTTCCCCACAACGTTCAGCATGCTGTGTGATAGCGCTTCGCTAATGCGCCGGGAAGATATCCACGGACCGACAAGCGCAAGGCGAATGTCGGTTCGTGAAGCAAGTGCGGGGACGCTTTTTTTGGAAATAGAACTTTTCTCGAAATTAGACATTCCGGTCAGCGTTTCGATGGGCAAGGTCGCGATACTGCCGATGGCATGTCCGGCATCGACTAATCGTTTGATGATTCCCAGGCGATGCACTTCATCCGGTGTGTAAAGTCGCTGGCCGCTTTCACTTAAGCGAGGTCCCACCACGCCGTAGCGCCGCTCCCAGACACGCAAGGTCTCAACTGGTACTCCGGTAAGACGGGCTGCGACGCCACTGCGATAGCACGCAATTTCTGGCTCGACTTGAAGGTTTTCATCCGACATGACTTCATCCTGAAACGTAAACAAGGACAAATCATATCAGAATGAACCAGTATTGAACTCATTAATTCAAGATAATTGCAGTTCATTATCTGTACATTTTTGGATGTTTGATATAATATCGGTTCACTTTCGGTTCAATATCAACTCTAACAAGCATGTGGTTTCTCCCAATATGTCATTGGTGGGCGGTTAGGTATTGATCACTCACTAACCCAATTTTTTGGAATTCGCATGATCCCAATCCACCCAGACTCCACCCGCGGTAATGACAGCCAGGGGGCAGCAAACGGCTGCAATGGTTGCCGCGATTCGCCGGAGTTGGATATTCAGTTTGAGTACGCGTATCAGCCGATCGTTGAATTCGCAACGAAGTCGATATACGCCTATGAGGCGCTGGTCCGTGGTTCTCAAGGCGAGTCTGCCGCCAGCGTGCTGGCACAAGTCAACGACAGCAATCGCTATCGGTTTGATCAGGCATGCCGGATGAAGGCCGTCGAGGGCGCATCCAAGTTGGGCATGACGCAACTCCTGTCGATCAATTTTCTGCCGAACGCGGTGTACCGCCCTGAAGTCTGCATCCGTAGTACTTTTGCGGCGGCACGCAAATTTAATTTCCCGATTGAAAATATTATCTTCGAAGTGACCGAAGGCGAGCGTGTCCAGGACAGGCCGCATCTGGTCAATATTTTCAAGGAATATCGCCGCTTTGGATTCCAGACCGCCATCGATGATTTCGGCGCTGGTTATGCGGGGCTGAACTTGCTGGCCGAGTATCAGCCGGATCTCATCAAGATAGATATGGATCTGGTGCGTGACATCGATACCAATGTACCGCGTCAGGCGATCGTGGCCGGCATCGCATCCATTTGCAAGCGATTGAATATCCGTGTTCTTGCTGAGGGAATTGAAACCCGTGCTGAACGGGATTTTTTGCTGAGCATCGGCATTACGCTCATGCAGGGCTACTGGTTCGCCAAGCCGGGTTTTAAAGAATTGGCGACGATTCCGGAATCAGCTTGGTGTTAGTCATTTTCCTGTGTGACGTTCCAGATGGAGCGTTGTACATCAATCCTGTGTTTGCGTCCGGAACGGATAATCGAGCGGCTGACGTTGGCTATCAACAGAGTGTTTTCCACTGTTGAGGAGACGTCCAGGAGCGAACCCATTCAAAGAGTTCAGATGCCGGCATTGGCCGGGATATTCCATAACCTTGTGCCAGCTCGCAACCAATCCGCAGCAATTCTTCTCCATGGGCAATGGTCTCGACTCCTTCGGCGATAACCTTCCGGTGAAATGCTTCGGCCAAGCCAATTACCCCGCGAACAATAGCCAGATCTTCCTGATCGCCTAGCATGTCTCGCACAAAGCTTTGGTCGATTTTCAATGTTTCCGCTGGAAGACGCTTGAGATAGGTGAGCGATGAATAGCCAGTGCCGAAGTCATCAATGGAAAAATGCACTCCCAACTCTCGGCATACCTGCATAACTTGCGATACCGCCTCGATATCTTGCAGCGCGCTTGTCTCAAGAATTTCCAACTCCAGATTTTCCGGATCTACATCGGGATAGCATCCCAGGAGATCTCGGAGCGCAGTATAGAAATTATCTTGCTGAAGTTGTCTCGGCCCCAAATTGACACTGACTGAAAGCACCAATCCCATTGCCTTCCAGGTCGTCATTTGCATCAGGGCCTGCGTGATGACCCACATGCCAAGATCATCGCTAAGTCTGTCGCCCTCAATCAATGGCAAAAAAGAGCCCGGCGGGACTAGACCCAACTCCGGATGCTGCCATCTGATGAGCGCCTCGACGCCAACGACGGCACCGGTCCGCATGTTGACCTTGGGTTGGTAATGCAGCACAAATTCGTTGAGCTCCAGTGCCTCGGATAGTCGCCGTAGCTGGGCGCTACGGCCTTTTTCTTCTGCATCCCGCACGGCATCGAAGAGATGATATTTATTTTTCCCTGATTGTTTTGCTTCATACATCGCGAAATCCGCATGTCGTATTAGCTGGTCTTCGTCAACATCATCATGGGGGTAAAGCGTGACCCCGATACTTGCAGAGATCTGGACAAGGTGATTTCCGATAGCAATGGGCTCTGAGCAAGCTTTCAGGATTTTTTTCGTTAGACAATCGAGCTCCTCGTTGCCGGAAATATCCACCAGGACAGCGACAAATTCATCACCTCCCATGCGTGCAAGTGTATCGACCTCGCGCAAAGTAGATGCCATGCGCCGGGCGATGGCAACCAGCAGCGCATCGCCTAGTTCGTGCCCCCATTGGTCGTTGACTTGTTTGAAACCGTCAAGGTCGAGATAGAGAACGGCCAGATTTTTTTCGCTACGCTTGCTCATCCGCATGGCCTGGCGGAGCCGGTCTGATAGCAACAGGCGATTCGGTAAATCAGTGAGGACATCGAAATGCGTGATGTGCTCTAGTTTTTCCTGCTGTTTGCGCAAGGAGGTGATATCGGTAAACAGGGCAACGTACTTGTGTGTTTGTCCAGATTGATCGGTGACGGCGCTGATGGTCAATAATCCTGTATAGGATTCACCGTCTTTGCGTCGGCTCCAGATTTCAGACCGCGCGTGGCCGTTGCGCACCAATTCGACGAGTATTCCTTTCTCGATGTCAGGTCCCTGGCGGCTCGATTTGAATACGCTATAAGTCCGGCCGATCAGTTCTTCTCTGGAATACCCTGTAATGCAGGTCAAAGCCTGATTGACCTCGATAATCACGCCATGATTGTCGGTAATGGCAATGCCCTCGCTGGTATGCGTAAATACGCAAGAGGTGAGTTTGAAATTGGCTTCCGATACCTTCTGTAAGGTGACATCGCGCGCAATCTTTGATGCACCGATTATTGTTCCTTGTTTGTCCCTAATCGGTGAAATAGTGACGGAGACATGGATAGGCGAACCATTCTTACGCATGCGTATTGTGTCGAAATGATCGATTTTTTCCCCGGCAAGAATTTTCTCGAGAATGAACATCTCTTCGTTCTGTCGATCTTCGGGAAACAATTTGAGCATCTGCTGACCTAGCATTTCCTCTGCACTATAGCCAAACATGACTTGCGCTGCGGCATTCCAGCTGGTGATTCTGCCGTCGAGTGTCTTGCTGATGATCGCGTCATCGGAAGAATTGACCAGTGCCTGGAACTGCTCGACAGCATTTTCCAGCTGTACTTGCGTCGTGACGTCACGAGCTATTTTTGAGGCGCCAATTATTCGTCCCTGGCGATCTCGTATTGGAGAGATCGTGACCGATACATTGATCGGGGATCCTCCTTTGCGAATACGCACGGTTTCAAAATGGGTGACATGCTCGCCGCTGATAATCTTGTCGAGAATCAGGGCTTCCTCATCGGTTCTGTCAGATGGAAACAGACGTAGCATCGGTTGACCCAGCATCTCATCCTCTGTATAGCCGAAGATGACTTCTGCCCCGTGGTTCCAACTGGTGATAGTGCCATCAAGAGTCTTGCTGATGATGGCATCTTCGGAGGATTGAATGATTCCTTCGAAGTAATCTTTGGATGAGTATAGTCGCCGGGTACGTTCGGTCGATGCGCGGGGCCACGGCTCGGGGGCATCCACCTCAGTGCCGTCCAGGTCATCTTTGCCCGAGTAATTTTTCATGGATTTCTGTTCCTCGCAGTATGGTTCTTGGCGTCGGCTCTCGACGGGGAGAGTGGCAACCTACCAATTGGTATTTTTAGTGGGAACTAACTGCAGTGCAGCAATACAGCTCGGAACGGCGAGCAAGCTTTTTTTAGTAGCGGCAATTGTCCTGATACTACATGGGTATGGCCTTTTTGCCACATAGGGAATTTCCTGATTGTCGTCAGGCTTATACATCCGATGCGTGACTCTACTGCAGGGAAAAAAGAATCGATTTGAGCTATCTCAATTCGCTACACATCACAAGCGATCATAGTGAAGAAAATCCTTCCATTCATGGATAGTTACGAGGCCAATGTGTCGAAATTCAGATCGTATTTTTCTTTATCGTCCCGGCCACTATTGATGGTCGCCTTGTTGCTGAGTATTCCCGCCTTCTATCTGGTGCTCAACAGCGATGCGCTGCCATATCGAGATACCGGACGATGGCTGTATGGTGCGGTGGCATTGCTTGCCGGTTTTGAATTGTGGCGGCACTACCAGGTGCCGCCTTTGAACACGAAACACAGGAGACTGGCTGCCGCGGACTTGCTGATAGTCTTTGGCGCTGTTGCCAGTGCGTGGCCATACGAGTCGTCGTGGCATTTTATGGAGTGGTTATTCAGACTGGCCTATTGTGCCGTCGTGTTCTTACGGCTGTCACTGTTGCTGGCGCGTTATGTCGCACCGCACAGGCTGTCGCAGATCGGTGTTTTTGCCTTGTTTGTGTTGGCGATCGCAGGCGAAGGATTTTTATTGCTGGAGCCAAAAATCCATAGTTATGCGGACGGTGTCTGGCTGGCATTTCTGACCGTCGCTACGCTGGGATATGGCGACCTGGTCCCCTCCGTACCCGGATCCAGAGTCTTCGCCGTATTTATTGTTCTATTGGGCTATGCCTTATTTTCTGTCTTCACCGCGAGTATTTCAGCAATTCTGGTAGGAGAAGACGAAAAGCGCCTTCGGCATGAACTGCATATGGACACCCGGATGTTGCGTGCCGAGATTGCAGCGCTACGCAAGGAACTCAGAGAAGGGTTGCTGCAAGAGGGGCGTCGCAGCAACGGCGACAGCGTTCGCCAGGAAGAGGCTTAGAACCGCCCAAGGTTTCAAGCCTCTTCTCTGAACGGCAGCGTCAATGTGACAAGAGGACGGGTAGTGTCATCGTATTGAGAATCAGCGACGTCACACCTCCAAGCAATACTTCGCGGAAACGTGAGTGGCCATATCCACCCATGACCAGCAGATCGGCTCCTTTATCGGCGGCCAGAGATAGCAGGGCGTTGCCGACATCAAGCTCCGTATTTTCTTCCTCGATCTCGATTTTTACCCCATGACGCGCCAGGTATAGCCCTATGTCGGCCCCCGGTTGTTCACCATGCGTGGCAAATCGTTGGGAGGGGTTGAAGATCGCGATGGTGACCTTCTCGGCGCGTTTGAGCATCGGCAACGCATTAGCGACTGCATGTGTGGCTTCCATGCTGCCGTCCCAGGCAACCAGAATGTTACTGCCGGTGTTGCTGAATTTGCCCGCATAGGGAACTACCAGTACCGGTCTCGATGAGTTGAGCATGACGTATTCAGGCAGATCGGAAATGTCGACGGCATCGGGTTCATTGAGATCCATCTGACTGACAACGACCAGATCGCTATAGCGTGCCTGCAGCGCAAGAGCACCTTGTGCATCATCTTCGCTGACACGTCGTTCGTAGGAATTCACTCCCATTTTTTTAACGATTTCTTCGAAATGATCAAGGCTGTGCTGTGCACGTTGCCGGAGCGTATCGATTACCGATGTCACGAACACCATGCCGTCCGGGTAGATGAAACGTGAGATGCCGGTAACGGCGACCCCGATAAGATGCGCATCGTGAGCAATCGCAATTTCTGCAGCAAGTTTGATGCGCTCGGCCGAACGGCGGGACTGGTCGACATAGACGAGGATAGTTTTATATGACATGAGTTCACCAGGAGGTTGTCGGTCAAAGTGTGCAAGTTTTTGCACTGAGGAAAACTGGCTCCAACATAGCATTTGAGGTGATGCCGGAGATTGACATACATCAAGCGCCTTAGCGGTTTCTTGCCGTATCCATTGCCTGCTTTGGCATCCTTCTACCCGGATCAAAGCTGTTTTTAATCCCTTATTTATGCTGCGGATTGTCATCCTTTTGACGTGGATCAAATATAAAAAGCAATGCCGTACTACAGTCGACCTATGCTGATCGCACATTTTCAATTTGCCTTGAGGATCGAAGATCTGGATACGGTCGCCGCCGTGCCTAAAGACGTACTGGAGAAAATCGTCGCCGGCATTCCGGTCGGCCATCTTGGCAGCGGCAGTGATATTGCGCGGTTGGTCTTGTTTCTTGCGGATGATGCGGCAGGTTTCATCACGGGCGCTACGCTTGACATCAACGGCGGTCAATTCATGGCCTGACGTCGCGCGCATCAGGTCAGAAATAATGTATGCAGGAGCAATAGATGAAAACACTTACATGGTCACCGCAGATGTCTTTAGGCATCGTTGAAATGGACAATGCTCACAAAGAATTGATTGAGGAATTGACCGAGATCATGGTCGCGCCCGATCACGAATTTGTGACGTGTTTGCTGCGCATAGTGGAGTTGCTGGAAACCGATTTTCGGGAAGAAGAGACGCTGATGGAGAAAATGAACTATCCCGCATTGCGGGAGCATCGCGCAGAGCATGCGGATTTACTGAGTACCTTGCATCACGTGGTTCCCAAGGCAATGAACGGTGAGTATGTGTTGCCCCGGCAAGTACTTGGCATGCTGCCTCAATGGTTTTTAAATCATTTGATAAGAATGGACGCCGAGCTGGTTAAAGCGCTTAGCAAGTGCGGGGCCAAGCCGAGCATCCATGCGCAGGCATCGGTGCCGTAAAGGCGACATGTTGCGTTGATTTTCGAAATTTTTCGTTGTTTGAATCAGGTCTCTGACACTGAGCCTGTTAGCCAAGGAGTTGTTATGTTCTCGTTCCCTTCGATGCAAAATCCCGACGAAGTCAGGCGCATGTTCAATGCAGAGTTTCGTTTGTATAACTCTGTCATTACAAATGCCGTCGACGTCGCATTCAGAATCGCTGATTTGAATCTGTGCGTTCTGAAGCAAACCGCCGCCGGTTGGTCAGAAAAATCGGCCAAAATTGGACTGGCGGAAGGTAAAACCATGCCAGAATGGCTCGACGCGAGCCATCTCAAAAAGGATGTTGAAAACTTGACGACCTATGGGCAGCAAGTCAGCAAGCTGATGCTGGACTTGCAGGGGGAGCTGGTAAAAGTAGCGCAGCAGCGCGCCTCGCAGACGCTGAGTGCAAATACTGCAACCGGCGCCAATCAGCCGTCTGCGCAGTCCCTCGTGCCAGCAAGCGGGGCTTCTGCCATGGCGTTTATTCAGAACATGGTTGAGCAAGCTAGCAAGGGATACACGCAATGGGCCAGTACTGCACTGAGTGCGATGGATGCGGTTGAGAGCGAGGCAGCTCACGCTGACGGCGCAAAGAATGTGGCACAGGCAACAAAGACGCGTACGCGCAAATAAGCCCCAAGACATCGTCGATTTGAGGTCTGGCCCGACAGCATCGACTGAATTTCTCGTCGATGCTGTTTTTACTGTCTCTTATTGCGCCTGCTTCTTTCTTATACGGTTGCGCGATGGGGCGCATTGCCGGAGGACCTGACTAGTAGTACCGGCACAGGCGATGTTCGTGCAACCTGCTCAGCGTCGCTTCCCATGAGAAAACGGCGAACGCCGCGACGGCCATGTGTTCCGATCACAATAACATCAGCCTTCCAGGTCGCTGCCCGTTCAACGATGACATCTGCAATGTGCGCGCCCATGGCTTCCTTGATTTCGGTCTCAACAGCTATTCCTGATTTTTCCATCTCGGTACGTGTGCGAGTCAGTAGTTCCTCAGCTTCCTTCAATGCGAGAGGCCTGGTTGTCGTGACGTAGACATCCGGCTCCTCGAAACCATTGCTCAGCGTTGTCATATCGAGGACATGCAGCAAGCGTACACGCGCTTTGCATAGCATTGCCAGCCGGCACGCTTCCTTGACTGCAGATTCGGCGGTGTTGCTGCCATCGATGGGGACGAGAATGGTCTTGTACATGATGAGCTCCTGGTGAGATAAGTCCTTGATCAGACTGCTTGAAAGTGAATGGATATTGCCGCCAAGAGCGGCTGTGCCAGGCTGGCGGCCATCCACTCTTCGTTGGTTGGTTCCACAGCCACAGCGACGTTGCTCTGCGGGGATGAAATCAAGGGTAAGTTGCTTTGATTGCACTGCGGATCCAGCTTCAACCCGAGAAACGACAGGCCCTTGCAGATCCGGTTTCGAAGTTCGGCATGGTGTTCGCCGATGCCGGCGGTAAAGACCAACATGTCGAGGCCGCCCATTACTGCCGTCAGTGCGCCGACTTCGCGGACAATCCGACGCACATACAGCGCCAGCGCATCGAACGCGCGTGGATTGTCGGACTCCGCAGAGATCAACTCACGCGGATCGGACGACATGCCGGAGACGCCCAGTAAGCCGGACTCGTGATAAAGAAGGTGACCAAGCTGTTGCGAAGAGAGGTGCTTTGCCTCCATCAGATACAGCAATACACCGGGATCCAAAGATCCGCACCTGGTCCCCATCATCAGGCCGTCCAGGGCAGAAAACCCCATGGTGGTTGCAACACTACGCAGGTTCTGCATGGCGCACAGGCTCGCACCGCTCCCCAGATGCGCGACAATGATATTGCCGCGAGCGGCATCGCCATAACGTTCAGCCAATGCTACAGACATGTACTCGTACGATAGTCCGTGAAAGCCGTAGCGTTGTATCCCGCTTTCCCAGGCGGAGTAGGGAATCGGCAGCATTTTCTCGACACGGGGCAAGGTGTGATGAAAAGCCGTGTCAAAGCAGGCAATCTGTATCAGGCCCGGCCGTGCGTCCAGCAAGCTCTCGATGGCCTCCAGCGAGAAAGGCTGATGCAGCGGCGCCAGAGGAATGTAACTGCGCAAGTCTGCAAGAACCTGATGATCAATTCGTGCAGGTGAAAAATACTTTGCACCCCCATGCACAACGCGATGTATGACGGCAATGAGGCGACTGCTGCCCAATCTGTTGACGGTATAGTCCCGAATGCGTTGCAGGGCCGCATGATAAGGCGCAGCCGTATCGACGGTCAGCGTCTCGGTTGCCTGACCCGATACCGAGAACGTTGGCGTCGCTCCGGTAATTCCATCAGCCTTGCCGCTCCAGAGTGGCGTTCGCTGTAGCGGTAGAGGCATATTGAAGAGTGCAAATTTTATGCTTGATGAACCGCAGTTCAATACCAGGACGCAATCGTTCATGTCTGGTCCTGTTTATGGTTGGCCAGTAGCAGCGCAATCGCGCAGGACGCAATGCGTGATTCGCGCGAATCCGCCCGGCTGGTCAATATGATCGGCACGCGAGCGCCGAGCACGATACCGGCGCTCGCGGCGCCGCCCAGATATTCAAGTTGCTTGGCCAGCATGTTGCCACTCTCCAGATCCGGCACGACAAGGATGTCGGCGCGTCCTGCGACTTCGGAGGTAATGCCCTTGATACGCGCCGCGGCGATGGATACCGCGTTGTCGAATGCGAGAGGACCATCAAGAATGGCGCCGCTGATTTGTCCCCGATCGGCCATCTTGCATAACGCGGCGGCATCCAGCGTAGCTGCCATTCGGGGATTGATGGTTTCTACCGCAGCGAGAATGGCAACGCGCGGCTGTTGTACGCCGATGGCCTGCGCAAGTCCGATGGCGTTGCGAATGATGTCCGCTTTTTCTTCCAGATTCGGCGCTATATTGATGGCGGCATCGGTGATGATGAAAGGGCGCGGATAGCTGGGTGTCTGCATCAGGAAGCAATGGCTCAGGCGTCTTCCGGTGCGCAGAGCAGGGCTGGCCAGCACCGCCGACATCAGTTCATCGGTATGAAGGCTTCCCTTCATCAATGCGCCGACCTCACCGTTTGCAGCCATCTCAACAGCGCGCGCCGCGGCGGCGTGGCTATGCGCCACGTCTTCAATGCGCAGCGCCGAGATATCCAGGCTGTTGCTGTCAGCAATGGCTTGCAACTTGGCAAGTGGCGCGACGAGAATCGGAACGATGATGCCGGCGGCTTGTGCGTCAAGTGCCGCAGACAGGCTGAGGAAGTCGCAAGGATGTATCACCGCAGTTGCCACCGCGCCCATTGGGCGAACATGATCGAGCAATCTGATCAGGCCGTTGTCTCCGGTCGACAGGCGAACCTCAGGCAATGTACTGCGCGGCATGGAGATGCGTTCCGTGGGGGCGATTACCTCCGCCACACCTTCGATCACGATGACGCCGTTCTGATTGAGGCATGAGCATGCCAGTGTGAGACGTTTCTTTGCTTCATCACGTTCAGTCACGCGTACGCTGATGGTCAGCGTGTCACCGATGCGTGCCGGCGCCTTGAAACTCAAGGTCTGACCGAGATAGATCGTTCCAGGCCCTGGCAGGCGCGTGCCGATAACCGCTGATATCAGCGCGCCACCGAGCATGCCATGCGCGATGACACCATGAAAGCGAGTGGACGACGCGAACTCTGCATCCAGATGTTGGGGATTGACGTCTCCCGAGAGGATCGCAAATAACTGAATGTCTTGCGCTGTTAGCGTCCTTTCGATGGAAGCGCTGTCGCCCAGTGATATTTCATCGAAAATGCGATTTTGAACTACACATAGATCGTTGTTACCCATGATGCCTCCGGCTATGAAGTGCCTGTTCGGGAAAAAATAGTAATGAAAGAACACTCAGGCCATTTGCCCGATGGTCTTTCGAAAACGTGCCAAGGAAGCGAAGAACAAAATCATTCCGATTACCGCGATCGCAAGCATTTGCGGCCAAATGACGCTGATTCCTGCACCTCGGTACAGGATCGCCTGTGCGGCGGACACGAAATGCGTCGTTGGTGCCGCGAGCATCACGTCTTGTACGAACACCGGCATGCTTTCTCGGGGTGTCGATCCTCCCGAGAGCAATTGCAGCGGCAGCAATACCAGCACCAGCAGCATGCCGAACTGAGGCATGCTGCGCGCCAGCATCGCCATAAAAATGCCCATCGAGGTCGTCGCGAATAGATGCAGTGCCGCTACCAGCAGGAACAGCAAGATTGAGCCTTGAATCGGCACCCGCAAGGCGCCTTGAACGATAACGAGAAGCGCCGCTGCAGCAGCTAACAGAACTATCAGCCCCATGGACCATACTTTGGCGAGCATGATTTCCAGGGGAGTCACCGGCATGACGAGCAGATGCTCGATGGTGCCGTGTTCGCGCTCACGGATGAGTGCGGCGCCAGTCAGGATGATGGACAACATGGTGACGTTATTGATGATCTCCATGATCGAACCGAACCAGGCCCGTTCGAGATTGGAATTGAAGCGGGTGTGCAGTACCAGATCGACAGCGACGGGCGCGGTTCCGCGATAGCGTTGCAGGAATTCGGAAACCTCGGCATTGATGATGTCGAGAATATAGGAATTACCGGTAAATGCCTGGCTCATGCGCGTGGCATCAACGTTCAGCTGCATCGCTGGTGAGCGGCCCGCCAGCACGTCGCGTTGAAAATCAGGCGGGATATCGAGCACAAAGGTGTAGTCGCCATTGTCCATGCCGACATCCATCTGGCTCAGAGAAATCATCTCCGGTGTTTTGAAATAAGGCGGATAGAAACTGGCAGCGATGCGCGCCGACAGTGGCGACCCGTCTTCGTCAACAATAGCAATTGCCGCATTGTGCAGACTGTCCGGCATGGCTGTTGCCGCCACATAGATAGAGATGCTAAAGGTATAGACGATCAGCACCAGCATGGCTGGATCGCGCGCCAGGCTCCACAGTTCCTTGATGCCAAGGCGAGCGATATTGGTGGCGGTGCGCAAGGATAGATAGCGTTGCATCTCAGCCTTCCTGCTTTCTGAGAAGGAGGATGGAGGCGCCAAGAATCACCGGGACTGCCGCCAGCAGGGACCAGAAGGATGGCATCAGCCCGGACAGGTCGAGCGCCTTGTTAAAAATTCCTCGGCTGATAGTGAGAAAGTGCGAGGCTGGATAGAGCTTTCCAATCCAGGCGCCCACGCCCTCAAGCGATGACACAGGATTGAGCAGACCGGCAAACTGCACGCAGGGGATGATGGTGCCGATCATGGTGACGAAAACGGCTGCGATCTGGCTGTTCGTGAAGGTGGAGGCCAGCAAGCCGAATCCGGTTGAACAAATGATGAAGACAAACGCGGTCAGGGCCAAAGAAACAAAATCGCCTTTGATCGGGACGTTGAAAATAGTCACCGCCAACAGCACCAAAAACAAAAAGTTAAGCATGCCCAGCAACACATACGGCACTTGTTTTCCCAGCAGAAACTCCGCACGCGTAATCGGTGTGACGTAGAGGTTGATGATCGAACCGAGCTCTTTCTCACGCACCACCGACAAGGCCGTCAGCATCGCCGGGATCATCATCAGCAACATCGGGATGACCGCAGGCACCATGGCGGGAAGACTTTTGACGTCGGGATTGTAGCGATAGCGCGTTTCTACCGAGCTGGCTGCGACCGGATACATGCCCAGGCGACGTGTCGCCATATCAACCAGCCACATCTGATGCATGGCCTGCACATAACCGCGGACGGTCTCCGCACGCATCGGCATGGCGCCGTCGATCCACGCGCCAATCTGTGGCGTCGCGCCACGTTCAAGGTCTCGCCCAAATCCGGAAGGGATCTCGATCGCCAGGGACAATTCTCCATCACGCATACGGCGATCAAGTTCGGCATAGTCTGACAGCGGTGCTTTTTCGATGAAGTAGCGCGAGCCGGACAAATTGAGTGCATAACTTTGGCTAAGCGACGTCTGATCACGGTCAAGCACTGCATAGGAAAGATTTTCGACATCCAGGCTGATGCCGTAGCCGATGATGAACAGCAGAATTGCGGTCCCCAGCAGAGCGAGTGTGGCTCTTACAGGATCGCGCCGCAACTCCAGTGTTTCGCGCAATGCGTAACTATAAGCCCGTCCGAAATGAAAGCCTCCGGTTCGGCTATCTGAAGGGGAGACCGCGGCCGGGGATGGGGGCTGTTGCCCGCTTGGTTGCGACGGCGTGGCTGAAATTTGCGCAGCCGCCGGTGCGTTGCTTTGCTCGCCCACAGCTTCTTTCAGGTAGCTGATGAAGGCTTGCTCAAGCGTTGCCGCCCCCCGTTGCCGCACCAAATCTGATGGACTTGCGCTGATGAGCACGCGGCCGGCATGCATGAGCGAAATGCGGTCGCAGCGTTCGGCCTCATTCATGAAATGTGTCGAGATGAAAATCGTCACATGGTCGTCGCGCGCCAGATCGATCATCAGTTGCCAAAACATGTCGCGTGCGATCGGATCAACACCCGAGGTCGGTTCATCCAGAATGAGCAATTCCGGGCGATGCACCATGGCGACGGCCAGCGAGAGTCGCTGGCGCACGCCCAGTGGAAGCCCCTCAGGCAAGTCGTCAAGAACTTGTTGCAGATCGAAGCGCTGCGCCATTTCGCTGACTCTTGCCGCAATGGTGCTTTCTGGTACCTGGAACAAGCGCGCATGCAGCACCAAATTCTGCCTGACGGTCAATTCGCTGTAGAGAGAAAACGCTTGCGACATATACCCCACGCGCCGCCGCGTGGCTAAATCATTGCTGTCCACTTCATGGCCAAAGAGCCAGGCTTTTCCTTCGCTGGCCGGAATCAGGCCAGTCAGCATTTTCATCGTGGTTGACTTGCCACAGCCGTTGGAGCCGAGAAATCCGAAAATCTCACCTCGCCTGATTCTGAAGTCGACATGATCGACAGCGACGAAATCACCGAAGCGCATCGTCAATCCTTTCGCTTCGATGGCGATCTCATCGGTCTCGGTGGTTTGCAATGGCGGGACGACGACGATGCGATGATTGCGTCGTTTGGATTCGGGAAGCATGGCGATGAACGCCGCCTCCAGAGAGGGGGCATTGAAGCGTTCACGCAGTTCGCGCGGGGTGCCCGTGGCAAGGATTTTTCCGTCGTCCATCGCGACCAGCCATTCAAAGCGGTCAGCTTCTTCCATGTAGGCGGTGGCGACAATCACGCTCATTCCAGGGCGCTCACTACGGATTCGCTCAATCAAATCCCAGAATTGTGCGCGTGACAAAGGATCGACACCGGTGGTGGGTTCGTCCAGGATCAGGAGATCAGGGTCATGGATGAGCGCGCAGCACAATCCCAATTTCTGTTTCATGCCGCCGGACAATTTTCCGGCCGGACGGGACAGAAACGGACTCAGTCCGGTACTTAGCGTGAGTTCGTCAATGCGGCGCCGGCGCGTAGCCGCGTCATGACCGAACAAGCGACCAAAGAACTGCAGGTTTTCCTCCACCGATAGCGTGGGGTAGAGATTCTTCCCCAAACCTTGAGGCATATAGGCAATACGTGGGCAGGTTCTGTCACGATGACGGCTGTCGCTCATGTTCCCGCCAAGCACGTCGACTTGTCCGAGTTGCAGGCGCCGTGCACCCGCGAGCAAAGACAATAGGCTGGATTTTCCGACACCGTCGGGACCGATCAGGCCAACCATGCAGCCGGCAGGAATGGAGAGATTGATGCCGTCCAGCGCCTGCGTTTTGCCAAGTACGAGACTGACGCCCGACAAGCGTGCGACCGGCTCTTGAAAAGCAGGCGTGCTCACTGCGGAACTTTCACGTTGAGTTCGGCCGGCCATTCTGTTTGCTCGGACAACTTGACCCAGGCGACGCCGGGCAGGCCGGTTTTAACCAGTTTCAGATGTTTGACCAGTAGTTCCCTGTCAATCTGCGCTTTGACGCGGAACATGAGTTTCTGCCGCTCGTTGGCAGTCTCTACGGTCTTTGGCGTGAATTGAGCAGTACTGGCAACATAAGAGACCTTGGCGGGGATCACATATTGCGAGGCGGCGTCAAGAATCAATCGAACGTCGCTGCCGATCGCCAGTTTTCCTGCGACCGTTTCCGGCACGAAAAAGGTCATGTAGACATCGCTCAGATCAACCAGATTGAGGACTTTTCCGCCCCCGGCAAGCACTTCGCCGGGTTGCGCAACACGATATTGGATCCGGCCGCTACGTGGCGCAGTCAATGCGCTGTCATTGATGTCTGCATCAATTCTGGCGACGGTCGCGCTGGCCGCAGTGACTGTCGCTGCGGCGCCGATAGCCTGCATACGTGCTGCATTGATGGCGGCAGCTGCGGCTCTGGCTTGTGCATTGGCGGCGGTGAGAGCCGCCTGCGTGGTACGTACGCGGGTACGGTCGTCGTCTACCTCCTGAATGGAAGAGGCGCCTTCCTGCACCAATGTTTCGGAACGCTTTAGCCGACGTTGCGCTGCATCCAGTTCGCTTTCACGCTGGGCGATCTGGGCTTGCGTCGCTTGCCAGTCGCTTTCGCGCACTGCGACTTGTGCCTGGGCACTGGCGACTGCTGCAATAAGCTGTTGTTTCTGTGCGCTGGCCTCATCGCGCTGTGCTTGCAGTACCTGAGTCTGCATATGCGCCAGCAACTGACCGGCAACGACGAAATCGCCTTCGTTGACAAGAATATCGTCGATACGGCCAGGCAGCTTTGCTGCGACATCGATCTCGGTAGCCTCAATGCGGCCGTTTCCGCTCGCGAAGTCGTCACCGGGACCGCTTCGATGAAAGTATTTCCAGCCGTACCACGCCACGGCCAGCCCCAATAGGATCAGCAGAACAGAATACAAAGACCGACGGGAAGGGATGTTCATTGTGAGCTACCTGTTTTCTTTTTGAGATCGAGTTGCTTGTCCTCAATCGGAATGTCATCGGATGCACCGCCCAACGCGGCATACAAGCTCACGTTGCTGGTTGCCAAAGCACGCTGTAACTGAACCAGTTGCTGTTGGGCTGTCAGCAGGTCACGCTGGGCGTCCAGCACATCCAGAAAGGATGCCGAGCCGTTGTCGTAGCGCAGCGTGGAGAGATGAGCGCGTTCCGATTGCACTGCAAGCGTCGTGGAGGCGATGTCTACCTGATAGTCCAGCCATATTCGGGCGGACAGTGCGTCCGACACATCCCGGAAGGCGTTTTGGATGGTCTTCTCATAGTTGAGTACGGCGATATGGCGGCGCGCTTCGGTCAATTGCAGATTGCTGTTGCGCAAACCGCCGTCAAACAAGGGCAACGAAATGCTGGGAGAGAATGTCCATGCGTGACTGCCGCTGTCGAATAAGCCGCCCAGTTCGGCGCTGGCGCTACCGGCCGATCCGGTCAATGCGATACGTGGGAAGAACGCGGCCCGCGCGGCACCGATATTCGCGTTGGCGGCACGAAGCTGATGCTCCGCCGCAATGATGTCGGGCCGATAAGTCAGTAGATCGGATGGAACTCCGGCGTGCAGTCGGCGCGGGGCATCAATTGTGGACAGCCTTTGCTGCAGCACCGTGTTGTTCAACGCGGTGCCGACCAGCAAAGTGAGTCGATGTATCTGCGCGGCACGATCTTGTTCCAGCTGCGCTACCAGACTTTGTGCTTGTGTCACAAGAACTGCCACCTGTGTCAGGTTGAGCCGGGAAGTCGATCCTACCTCGACGCGCCGTGAAAATATGCGATAGCTCTCGGCGCGGCTGGAGAGCGTCTGATCGGCAAGAAACAAGCGTTCGTTGAGCTCAGAAAGCGTCAGATAGCTGATTGCGACTTGCGCAATCAGATCAATGCGCACCGCGCGTTGCGCTGCATTCGTAGCCAGATAATTTTCAAGCGCGGCATCTTTCAGGCTACGCACGCGTCCCCAGAAATCCAGCTCCCAGCTGGCCATGCCCAAGCCAACCTGATACTGGCTGCCGACGATGGGCTTGCCCGTCAGATTGAGGTCGCCTGGTACGCGTGAGCGGTCCAATCCTGCCTGGGCGCCAATCGAGGGATATTGCGCGGACCGTTCAATGCCATATGCCGCACGTGTTTCATCGACGCGCGCGATAGCAATATGAAGATCCCGGTTGTTTTCCAGCGCAAGCTCAATCAATGATTGCAGGCGGACATCCTGGAAGTAGTTTCGCCAGCCGATCACATCGATAGTTTCACGCGACGAATTTGCCACCTCTTCGTACGACCGAGCCACAGGAAGGGGCGGGCGCACATAGTCAGGCGCAAGCGAAATGCAACCGGTGAGCTGCAACGCAAGGATAGCCCCCACACAATAGGTCCGAGCAGGATGTTTTCCGCTGACTGCCGCTATTCTTGCTAACTTCACGCTCGCTCCCGTATTGATGACTCCCATGTAAAGGAGTCTACGGGGCACCCGCGCGGGGTAACTTGATATCAATCAAATGTCCGCAAAGGAACATCCCTAAGCAATCATTTGAGACCAAAACGTGAAATCAGCCACGATTTGACAAGCTGTGTCATTGCAAGATATGCGAAGACGATCGCCATAATCGCCAGATTAAGATTGACTGGCAGCGCCGTGAGACCCAATGCATGCGCGATTGAAGATGCAGGTAGCCAAAACGCCAGTAAGCAAATGAGCAGGGTAGTGAGCAGTAACGGCAAACTGGGCTTGCTTTGGATGAAGGGGATTTTTCCCGTGCGAATGACATGTACTACCAATGTTTGCGACAGCAGTGACTCGACAAACCATCCGGACTGAAAAAGCAGAGGCTGACTGGCAGCGCCGAAGACGTACCACAACGTGCCGAAAGTCAGATAGTCAAATAACGAACTGACCGGGCCAAGTACCATCATGAAGCGGCCGATGTCGCGTATTTCCCAGCGCCGCGGTTCCTGTAAGTATTCTTCATCGACATGATCGGTGGCAATCGTTGTTTGCGAAAAATCGTAGAGCAAATTGTTCAACAGTATCTGTACCGGCGCCATGGGAATAAATGGCAGTATTGCGCTTGCCCCAAGTACGCTCAGCATATTGCCGAAAGCGGAGCTGGAGCTCATCTTGATATATTTTGTGATGTTGCCAAATACCCGCCGACCTTCAAGAACCCCCTCTTTCAAGACCATCAGGCTCTTGTGCAACAGAATGATATCGGCAGATTCCTTGGCAATATCAACTGCGCTGTCGACGGATATGCCGACATCGGCAGTTTTTAATGCCGCACCGTCGTTGATGCCGTCACCGAGATAACCGACGACGTGATGACGCATTTGCAGACAACGAATGATGCGGGCTTTCTGCTGCGGATTGAGTTTGGCGAAAATATCAGATTGTTCTGCGAGTACGCCTAAAGCATCATCGTCGAGTACGTCGATGTCGCTGCCAAGGACCGCATGCTCTCCAGGCAATCCGACGTGATGACAGACATTGCGGACCACGGCGCCGTTATCACCGCTCAGTACTTTTACCGTCACGCCATAGGCGTGCAGGCTGGCAATGGCTTCCGCTGCACTGTCTTTTGGGGGATCGAGGAAGGCGATATAGCCGACCAGGGTCAGCGTCGATTCATCGTCATTGTTGAAGCTGCTGTCATCAGTCGGCTTGAGGGCCGGCAATTGCTTGTATGCCACGGCAATGACGCGAAAACCATCTTCGTTCAGATCGTCTACGGTTTTGCTCAGCGATGCGCCATGCTCAGCCGCCAGAGGCATGGCCACACCATTGTGTTCAGCGTGCGTACAGATGCTTAAGATTTCTTCCGGAGCGCCTTTACAGATGAGTACACGCGTATGGTCGGCTTGTTCAACGATGACGGACATCCGACGCCGCTCAAAATCGAACGGCAACTCATCGACTTTGCTGAACTGGAGACCCGATTGCATTTTTTCATGCTGTTCCGCGTAGCTCAGAATTGCCACGTCCAGGAGATTTTTCAGACCGGTCTGAAAGAAGCTGTTCAGGTAAGCATATTCAACGACCTTTTGTGATTCCACACCATCGATATCGACATGTTTTTCAAGCAGGATGCGATCCTGGGTCAGTGTTCCCGTCTTATCGGTACAAAGAATGTTCATTGCGCCGAAGTTCTGGATTGCATTGAGTCGTTTGACGATGACTTTCTTTTTTGACATGGCCAGTGCACCCTTGGCCAGGTTGATCGTGATGATCATGGGGAGCATTTCGGGAGTGAGCCCGACAGCAACGGCGACGGCAAACAGCAAGGCCTCCAGCCAGTCGCCTTTGGAGAATCCATTGATGAGGAAAACCAGCGGCGCCATGACCAGCATGATACGAATGATCAGACGAATGTATCTGTCGATGCCACGGTCGAAGCTGGTCAGCTCGCGTGCTTTGACAAGATCTGCAGCGATGTGACCAAACGCCGTACGCTGACCAGTGGCAATGACGAGCGCAGTTCCGCTTCCGCTGATCACATTGGTACCCATGAACGCCAGATCAGGCAGGTCGGTAATATCCTTTGCCGAAAGATTTTCTGGCACGGCCGGCGTCTTTTCCGTCGGAAGTGACTCACCGGTCAGAGCTGCCTGGCTAATAAACAACATCTTGGAAGAAAGGATACGCACATCGGCTGGGGCGATATCGCCTGCGGACAGGAGAACAATGTCGCCCGGCACCAGATCCGACAGCGGTAATTCCTGCCTCCCTTGATCTGCCCGCAGCACCGTCGCGGTAGTCGCCACCATTGAGCGCAATTGCTGTGCGGCTTTATCGGCACGATGTTCCTGGACAAACGAGAGGAGCGAGGAAAGAACGACCATCACGCCAATCATCAGCGCGCCCCAGGTTTCGCCAATCAGAAGATTGAGACAAGTAAGCAGCAACAGGAGCAACGATAAAGGGCTCGCGAGCAGTTTGAAAAAATGACGCCATCCCTGCGATCTGGTTTCGGCTGCGATCGTATTAGGGCCGTATTTTTCGCGCCGGCTGGCTGCTTCCGCGGCTGAGAGTCCGAGATGGGAGGAGTTTTGTTGCGCCAATGCCGCTTCAGCGGTCATTGCGGCTACGCTTCTGAGTGCTGTCTCCGCAGCTTGCGCCGGCAAATGCGAAATCCGGCGATGGGCGTCGGGATGTATGCCGGAGATGGGCGGCGGAAGGGATGAAGATGTGATCAGGGGCGAGCTGGACATGCATCGATCCTCTTCATCAGGATTGCATGACATGCTTGCCCGGCGCCGCAAGTGTATGCAAGGGCATGGGTGGCGGCGAAATGCGTTTTCCCGAATGCAGGCGCAGCCATGACTCCCATGCAGGCCACCAGGAACCTTCTCGGCGTTGAACACTTTTCTGCCAGGTATCTGCGTCAATTATCTGGTCGTTTTCAGCGTGTGTCGCGATCTGAAAACTTCGATGCGGGTGGCCCGGGGGGGATACGACGCCGGCATTGTGACCACCTGACGTCAGGACAAACGTCACCTCGGTGTCCGACAGGCGGTGAATTTTGAATACCGAACGCCATGGTGCGACGTGATCGGTCACCGTCCCCACGGCGAAGATGGGCAGCCGGATGTCAGCCAGGTTGATGGACTTTCCATCCGTGAAGTGGCGCCCCTCAGCCAGATCGTTGTGCAAAAAAAGCTGGCGCAAGTACTCTGAGTGCATGCGATAGGGCATGCGTGTGGCGTCAGCGTTCCACGCCATCAGATCGCTCTTGGGTTCCGGCAGACCCAGAAGATATTGATTGAGTCTGTGTGACCAGATCAGATCATTCGATCGCAATAGCTGAAACGCACCGGCCATTTGCTTGGTGTCCAGATAACCTTGATTCCACATGATTGCTTCGAGAAAGCTGACCTGGCTTTCGTCGATAAACAGGGACAGCTCGCCGGGTTCTTCAAAGTCGACCTGTGACGCGAAAAGACTCACGCTGGCCAGGCGATCATCTCCATCACGCGCCATGCTGGCCGCTGCAATTGACAGCAAGGTACCGCCAAGACAGTAGCCGACGGCATTGATCTGTTTTGTTTTGGTTTTCGCGGTGATCGCGTCTATTGCTGCCATTACGCCGAGCCGGCGATAGTCTTCCATGGACAGATCACGGTCTTCCGCCTGAGGATTTTTCCACGAAATCATGAATACCGTATAGCCCAGATCGACCAGATATTTGACCAGCGAATTCTTCGGCGACAGATCCAGGATGTAATACTTCATGATCCATGCAGGAACAAACAGCAGGGGTGTGGCATGGACTGTTTTTGTTGTCGGCGTGTACTGAATCAGTTCGATCAAACTATTGTGAAAGACAACCTTTCCCGGTGTGACCGCCACATCTTTCCCAACGCAAAATCCATTTTCCTCAGATTTTTTTTCGGGCTCCACACTTTGACGCCAGTCACCCAGGGCATTGATCCATCCCTGTGCAAGGTTGCTGCCGCCCGAGGCGAGAGTCGCTTGCTGCACGACGGGATTGGTAAACAGAAAGTTCGATGGCGCCAACATGTCCAGCACTTGGCGCACGGTAAATGTCACGACATCTTCATGGTGTTGCGATTGCCCGCGAACGCCGGTCGTCGCGCGGTGCCACCATTGCTGTTGCAGCAAGAAACCTTGGGAAATGGCGTTAAACGGCCATTGCTCCCATGCCGGATCGCTGAAGCGGCGATCTTGCGGTAGCGGTTCTATACACAACGGAGATGCCGTTTTTTGATCGGTGCCGCAACAGTCTCGGCTATAGGCGTACCAGCGCCACCAGTTTTGCCAGGCCTTCTGCATCAGTTCCACACGCTTGGACGGCGATAGGGCCAAATGCGTTACCCAGTCGCCGTAGGCATTCAACATCGCAGCTGGTGAAATATTGCCGGTCAGTCGGCCCAGCCACGCATTGCTCATCAGATCCAGACGCGCCGAATCCGTGTCGTTTCCTGGAGTCTCACAGACTAACGGCGTAAGCCACGCGCTGGCTAGCCGCTCTGAAATTTGACGTGGGGAAGACGTTTTATCCGTCATGGAAAATCTCTCTGAAAACGATGACGCCAGCCCGGCAATGTTGCTTGTCATCGATAAATGATCACCGGCACTTCGCTGTGAATAAGCACTTTGTTGGTCTGGTCACCAAGCAAAATCCGATTCACGCCGCTGCGGCCGTGCGAGGCCATGAATATCGAGTCGCAGGCATAGCACGAAGCTGCTTCAACGATTGCCCTCCATGGATAAGGGCTTTCCACGGTATGTACCTGGCAAGCTATGCCGGCTGCGCCGGCCAGATCTTCAATGATCTGAACATAGTCTTTCGCCCCTTGCCGGATAGACTCCGACAGCAATGTGAAATCATTGCGTCGGCTGATCAAAGTGAAGGATTCGTAGGGAAGAGTCTTCGCGACCGAGAATCCTACTACTTCACTGCCATGATCCTTGGCGAACTCAATGGCAGCGCGTACTGCCCGATTTGACAGATCTGAACCATCTGTAGGGACTAAGATTTTTTTGAACATAAGATCCTCTGCAAAACGTATTCACCATCAGCATCAATGGGTAGCATCAATAAGCAGTATCCGACTGACTCTCCGTCGATATCATCGTGACAGCAATAAGGAAACCTGTGATTCAGCGATCACCACGCCTGTGGTCCCGCCCAATAGCGTGCTACGCCAACGTGGATGCGCAACGCATCCCATTACGATGAGGTCGACATTCAACTCATCGGCAAGCGCCAATAGCGCATGCCCGACATCGGCTGTTGGCGGACGACGAATGATATTGATCGGTTTCGCCAACGCTGTCAGGCATTGCTGTATGTCCTCTTCAACAGCCGGGCCGTGGGAACCGGGCGCAGTACCGTCCCCGAAAATCACGGCGCTGACAACATCGACATCCTGAATTATTGGAATCGCATTGCGTGCTGCTCTGGAGGCGACACTGCTGTTGTTCCAGGCGATCAGTGCATGTCGCCATAGAAACGGTTTTTCATTGATGACAAATACGGGTGCAGCTGCGTTCAAGGCGACAAACTCGACAAAGTCGCTTTCTTCGCGTCTGGCAATACACCTTAACTCACTCTTGCCAAGAATGATCAGGTCTGCAGCATTGCCATAGTGACTTAAAGCGCTGGCAGCATCATCGTCGACCTGTAACTGCTGAATGGTGGCAATACCATTTGCTCGCGCCAACAGGGTGAAACGCTCCAATGCCTCGGTCATTTCCAGACGTAGCTTTTCCCGTTGGCCGTATTGCTCTGGAAGATGCGCAGAAGCTGGCACATCCTCGACAATCGTCTCTCCGGAAAGACTGAGCAACCGCGACATGAATCTCGAAATCCCTGTGATGGCCAATCCGATGACGGTCGTGCGTGCGTGAGACGCTAAATGCGCTGCGAGTTTTACCCGACGCTCCAGATCGGCCGCATCGCTGACGTATATCAAGATAGATCTGTAATTCATGATTCGCCTCTCGCCAGCAGGTTAATGCCTCGCATTGGATGAAGAGATAGTAGACGTCAGTACGAAAATGGAATTGACTTATATCAAGCAAAGTGCGCCGGAGTGCCCCCACACGAAATTAATTTCTTGGTTATGTCGATTTTGATCCAAGTCAAATGGCGGCAGGGCAGCGGGGCATAGGATGATTTCCGTCGAGTCTCTTTTGATTGGAGAAAAAATGCTAAAGAAGATATTGCTTGCGACAGACGGATCGGATCTCTCAAAAAATGCCGTGAGGGCTGCGGTAGATTTTGCCGCATCGTATGGCAGCACCATCGTCGGCCTGGCGGTGTCCGAGATTTTTTCAAGCCTGATCATGCCGGAGATGGGAGCAGGGTACGACCTGAAGGGGATAGAAGACGAGATCTTGGAGCAGTCGAAGCTCAATGCTGAGTTCGTTGCCGAATGCGCGAAGAAATCAGGTGTTGCCTGTGAAGTACATGCCGTCAAGGGAACCCACCCCCATGAAGAAATCCTTCGCTTTGCTGCCGAATATGGTTGTGACTCCATCTTCATGGCGTCGCATGGGCGTCGAGGTCTGGACAAGCTGATATTGGGCAGCGAGACCCAGAAGGTGCTGACATTCAGCAAGTTGCCAGTCCTTGTATTCAAATAAAAGTATCGCAGGCAGACCGCTTTGCCAACGCGAACCATGACCAACAACATGAGAGGTGTTTCAATGAAAACCGATTTTCAGATCAAAAAAGACGTCATCGACGAACTGGCATGGGAAGCAGCCGTGAATGACAACGAGATTGGTGTCGAGGTGCGCGACGGCGTCGTCACTCTGGCGGGAAATCTTGACAGCTATGCAGAAAAATACGCAGCAGAGAAGGCCGCGCAGCGTGTTGCTGGCGTCAAGGGACTCGCCGTTGAAATCGATGTCGTGCTGCCAGGTTCCAGTAAACGCACGGATGCCGATATTGCCCGAACCGCAGCACATGGTTTGGAGTGGAATGCCTTGCTGCCAAAAGATCGGGTCAAGATCATGGTCGAGGATGGCTGGATTACCTTGAGCGGCGAGGTGGATCATCAATATCAGCGCGTGGCTGCAGAAAGCTCCCTGCGCAGCCTGCTTGGCGTCGTTGGTATCAGCAACCAGATCGCCGTAAAAAATATTGCAAGGCCGGTCGACATCAAGCTGCATATCGAAGCCGCATTGCAACGCCGCGCCCATTCAGCGGTAAAAGCGATCGATGTTGTCGTAAATGGTGATCAGATCACGCTCAACGGATCGGTTTCTTCGTTGGCAGAACGGCAGGCGGCGTTCGCTGCAGCACTCAGAACGCCAGGTGTGACGAAGGTGATTGACAAGCTTTCTGTCGGCATTTAAGTCGCCTTTATTCGCGTATCTACGTTGATCTTCAGCGTCCTTTAATAGCGTATTTCATATTGAGTATCCCAATGAAAAACACGATGCAAGCAGCAGTGGTGGAGCAGTTCGGAAAACCACTCGTCATCAAGGAGATTCCGTTGCCTTCTCCCGGGCCAGGGCAGATTTTGGTCAAAACGGAAGCATGCGGGGTCTGTCATACGGATCTCCACGCTGCACGCGGAGACTGGCCGGTGAAACCCGCCTTGCCCTTTGTTCCCGGGCATGAAGGAATTGGCGTTGTCGTGGGCATTGGTGCCGGCGTGACGGAAGTGAATATGGGCGACCGTGTCGGTGTGCCATGGCTTTACTCCGCGTGTGGGCATTGCGAGCATTGTCTGGCGGCGTGGGAGACGGTATGCGCCGAAGCAGAGTTTGGCGGCTACACCAAGAATGGCGGTTTCGCAGAATACATTCTGGCCGATCCAAGATACGTGGCGCATATTCCTGCGGGACTGTCCGCAACGTCGGCAGCACCCATCATCTGTGCAGGCGTAACATCCTATAAGGGTATCAAGGAATGCAAGGCACAGCCTGGCGAATGGCTTGCCGTCTCAGGGATCGGTGGACTGGGCCATCTGGCAGTTCAATATGGCAAGGCGATGGGGCTGCGCGTGTGCGCGATTGACATCGACGACGACAAACTCGAACATGCCCGTCTTCTCGGAGCAGAAGCTGTCATCAATGCACGTGTCGGTGATCCTGTTGCTCGTTTGCGAGAAATCACGGGAGGCGGGGCACATGGTGTGTTGATTACAGCGCCGTCTCTGGAGGCATTTCATCAAGGTGTTGCGATGACACGAAAACGTGGAACTTGTGTGCTGGTCGGATTGCCTCCCGGTGAATTTCCGACGCCCTTGTTTGACGTTGTTGCCAACTGCATCACGATTCGCGGATCCTTTGTCGGCACACGCAAAGATATGGCGGAAGCGCTCGCTTTTGCTGCTGCAGGTAAGGTCAAGGCAGATATTGAGCTGCAACCCCTGGCGTCAATCAATCATGTTTTCGAGCGGCTGGAACATGGTGACGTGCCGTCGCGCGTCGTATTGACGTTTGTTTGATAGCGCCAGGCTGATCATTGCTTTGGATAGTAGACGGGAGTCGAGACCAGAATCTCACTCCCGGATGCAAGTTTGCCCAATGCAGACAAATTAAGTATTTCAACGTCGCGCTGACGCACTTGAATCAGTCCATCTCTGCGCATTTTGGCAATCATACGGCTGATGCTTTCTATCGTCAGACCAAGATGATTGCCGATATCTTCACGCGTCATCCGCAGTTGGAAGCGTGTCGCAGAATATCCGCGTGTCGCGTAGCTCATCGACAGATTGATCAGAAAAGATGCAAAGCGTTGTTCGGCACGCATATTGCCGAGCAGCATGATGATTCTTTGTTCGTTGGTAATTTCCTGGCTCAGGGCGCGATGGAAATGGTGTAGCAGCGTCGGCATCTGGGCAAACAAGTTCTCCAGCAGTTCGAAGGGAATTTCGCATACCTCGCTATCCTCCAAAGCGACGGCATCGCATTGGTAACGCTCGGTATTGATGGCATCCATGCCGAGGAGCTCTCCCGTCATCGGAAACCCCGTGATTTGGCGATCGCCGGCAATATTTTGCTGATAGCTTTTGAAGTGCCCGACACGTACCGCATACAGCGACGTGAACGGATCGCCAATGCGATAAAGAAAGCTGTCGCGGGGCACCTTGCGTCGACCGATGATCTTATCAAGTCGCTGTGTATCGCACTCATTGAGACCCGTGGGCAAGCAGATCTGATGCATGCTGCATCCGGAACAGCTTCTCAATGCGGAATTGAGTGCAAAGACGGGTGCCGGGGTGTGATTAGACGTAGCGGATTGCAAGGGATAGTTCATAAGTTGCTCCGGTAGACGATACGATGAGTCAAACAGCGAGTGAGCTGAGTGTAGGCGTCAATGGCTCTTGCGTCGCGTTCTCTCTGACGTATACCTGTTCTGGATCAACTTGTTTGCATTTTTGAGTCGCTGACTCAATTGATTCTGTTCGCTTCGGGTAACACCCGTCCAGAAATGCTCGCTTTTTGCAAGATACTGCGCCGGATTTTGATCTGGGTCAGCATGTTTTGTTGCGATTGCCCTAGCATCTTTATAGAAGCAATTTCAACAACACCTTCGGCGCAACGTCCATGCTCAGTAAACAACATCGCTCCGTTATTCGATCCGCAAAGATATTTGTGGCGTCGGTTTGCATTCTATTAGCGATTCTCACGATATGGAGCAACTGGCGCGCACGAGAAGTTCAACTAGGTGAGGCACGTAGCACAACCACGAACATTGCCCGCGCATTGGTTCAACATGCTGAAGACACGTTTAAAGAAGCGGATACCGCGTTGATCGGCATCTCTGAGCGGCTTGAGTACGATGGGCGAAAAGCGCCGGCGTTGCAGAGATTGGGACGCTTTCTGACAATACAGGTCGCAGAGCTTTCGCAATTACACGCATTGTTTGTCATTGATAGGAGTGGAAATTGGATTGTTACCTCAGAAAAATCGACCAGCCTGACCGCTAACAGCACGGATCGTGAATATTTTCGGTATCACCAGACTCATGAGAGTAGCGCGCCGTACATCGGTCATCCCGTTCAGAGCCGTATGAGCGGGGAGTGGATTGTGACCATTTCTCGTCGATTGAATAAAGCGGACGGCAGTTTCGACGGGGTCGTCATGGCCGCGATCAAGCTAAGCTATTTCACGGAGTTTTATGGCAACTTCGATATTGGTAATGCTGGTGCGCTGCTGCTTGCATCGAACGACGGCAACATTCTTGTTCGACGTCCATTGCTTAATGACTCGGTCGGCAAGAGCCTGGAGAACGCCTCCATTTTCCGTGATTATGCAGCCAAGACGGAAGCGGGCGTGGCGCGTATTCTCTCCGCACAGGATGGAATTACTCGCGTCAATAGCTATCGCCATCTAAGTCGTTATCCGCTTTTTGTTGCAGCAGCACTATCGGAGGATGAAATTCTTGCTGGCTGGAGAACGGATGCTTTCTTACATGGTTTCGGATTGCTGCTGCTGATCCTGTTTCTGGGATTTTTTGGAAACCGCCTTATTCTTCAGATTCAATTACGCGTTGCAGCCGAAAATGAAGCAATTGACAGTCGATCGAATGTAGAGCGTCTCAACGAGACACTGCAGGGGTTGGCAATGCATGACGGCCTCACGGGGTTGGCAAACAGACGCTGCTTTGATGATGAAATTCTAAAGGAGCTGCGGCGTGCTGCGCGTAGTGGCGAGTCACTTGCCGTAGTGATGATTGATGTTGATTACTTCAAGCGATATAACGATACGTACGGACATCTTGCAGGCGATGAGTGCCTGCGGCGTATTGCGTCCTTGCTTAAGGTAGCCGGGCAGCGCCCAGGAGACCTTGTCGCACGATATGGCGGTGAGGAGATCGTGATCCTGTTACCAGATTGCGATGAGAAAAGCGCCGCACAGATTGCCTTCGGCTTGCTAAAAAATATCTGCGCTCTGGCAATTCCACATACTGGAAATCCGCCGGGAATTGTTACTGCTAGCGCAGGCGTTGGTGTATTGGCCGAGGTGTCCAGCATCGACACACCGGAAGATGTTATCGACATGGCGGACAAAGCCCTTTACCAAGCAAAATCTACGGGGCGAAATCGTGTTTGCGTCTACCAAAATATCGCTGCTGCGGCATAACGAAGGTGTATGACTGGAGCCCAATTCCTGGCACATGAAAGAAGCAGTATCCGGATCTAGAGTGGACATGGCGACGACCCGGCTGTTGTCAATACATTTCTCGTGATTGTCGCTGGAGAAAGGGATTGAATGCCTCTGGGAGTAAATCGCTTGAGCCTGAGCAACTCTGCATCGGCATGCGATTGTGGGACGATCTATGTACGCCGGACGGCGTCTCGCGGCTTACCCGACATCAAGTCCTGGCTCAAATACGACGCATTGAGCAAATCGAAGATGCGTGCCTGAATGTCTCTCGCCGGCTTGCTTCACTGATGAACGCTCAGCGAACCAGCCCACAGTGATTCAAGATTAGGAAAGTTCCACCGCTCCCTCGCTTCCCGGTCAATGATCGCATCGTCGACGTCCGGGGCTGACAAATCCAGACGCTCTACAGCGATGGGTTCGTGGGACTCTTCAGAAAAGAAAACTTTGACCACCGGCTTGGTCAGGGAGGCTTTGTTTTGTTCCAGGACGACCGCCAATCTCCCTGAACGGAGTTTTACCAGGGCGCCGGTTGGATAGATACCGAGGCTTTTGACGAATGCTGAAAGGACGGTGGGATCAAAGTGGCCTTTCCATGACGCCATGCGGGCAAGTGATTCCGCCGGATCCCATCCATTTTTATACGGACGCTGAGAGGTGACAGCATCGTACACATCGCATACTGCGCCCATGCGTGACAGTAAGGAGATTTTGTTGCCGCTCAAGCCCTCCGGATAACCGCTGCCGTCGATTTTTTCATGGTGATGGAGGCAGACATCGCCGGCAGCAGCAGGAATGGCCACATCACTGCTCAGAAGCTGATATCCGATCGATGGATGCCTCTTCACCATTTCATACTCTTCTGCGCTGAGTGCACCCGGCTTGTTCAAGATTTCCAACGGTGTCAGCGCTTTGCCTATGTCGTGCAATAGCCCGGCGATTCCCGCTTCCCGACAATATTCCTCATCCATTCCCAACGTCCGACCCAGCGACACCATCAATGCGCAGACGGCAACGGAATGCATATAAGTGTAGTCGTCGCTGGTCTTAAGGCGTGCCAGGCTGATCAACGCTCCAGGATTGCGTAACACCGACGCGGCGATCTCGGCGACAAGCGGCAGGCAACCTTCGACATCGATGGCTTTTCCGAGCCGTACTTCATTGAACATGGAGATGGTGGCTGCACGAGCACTCTTGCAGAGAACGGCGGCTCGCTGGAGTTCTTCATCAAAAGAGGTGGTTTCCGCCACGGCCGGGACAAGGTCGACAGGAGCGGTATCGACGAATTCATCACTCGTGTCCATGTCCTCCTGCGCCACATCCTTTCCCTTGCTGATATCAATCCAGCACGACTCTATTCCACATGTCCATGCAGCTTGCAGATCTGCATAATCACGCAATAAAAATTTGCCTTTCCAAAAGGGATGTTTGATCCAGGCATCATCGAATCCATGCAGATACATGCCCAGGCGCAGTTCGCTGATTTTTATTTTCTTGAGACGGCTCATGTTGAGATCCTATAAGAACTCAAGCCCTTGCGATCCTGGCAGGCTGGCTGGTTCGCGGGCGTTCGACCGCAAGCACTACAGACTTGGCAGGGCTATGGTTGATGTGGTTCACTAATTTGAAAATGCTGACCGCCTGCGACAGTTTAACGGTCTGTTCTTCCAGGCTAGCCGCTGCTGCTGCTGCTTGCTCAACCAACGCGGCGTTTTGCTGAGTGACTTCGTCCATCAAGGTAACGGCTTCGTTGACTTGTTGAATACCATTGCTTTGCTCGCCGGACGCGGCCGAGATTTCGCCGATGATGCTGGTGACGCGCTGCACGGAGGATACGACACCTTCCATCGTTGTTCCCGCCTGCGCTACCAGCGTGACACCGGCGTCGACTTTTTGAACCGACACGTTGATCAGGGTTTTGATCTCTTTGGCAGCAGCTGCCGATCGATGCGCCAGACTGCGTACTTCGGTGGCGACGACGGCAAATCCGCGGCCTTGTTCACCAGCACGCGCCGCTTCAACGGCTGCGTTGAGCGCAAGGATGTTGGTCTGAAATGCGATGCTGTCAATAATTCCGATGATGTCGACAATGCGTTTTGCAGAGTCGCTGATTTCGCCCATGGTCGTAGTGACCTTATGTACCACTTCTCCGCCGGCAATCGCGACTTCGGATGCGGACGATGCGGACTTGTTGGCTTGCATGGCATTGTCAGCATTTTGCCTTACGGTGGCAGCCAACTCTTCCATGCTGGCAGCGGTCTCTTCAAGACTGGATGCCTGTGCTTCCGTACGGCCGGACAAGTCCATGTTGCCCTTGGCGATTTCTTTCGTCGAGACCTGAATCGAATCTACGTTTGCGCGGACATCACCGATGATGGCAACCAGGTTGACCGTCATTTGTTGCAACGCACGTAACAACTGACCGGTATCGTCTTTACGGGAAGACGAAAATTTGCTGGACAGATCGCCGCCGGCAATCGATCGGGCCACGTCTGTCGCCAGCTTGAGCGGCTGTGAAATCGACGTCAGCAAAGAATGCCAGAAGTACAGGATCATGGCTGCGCCGCCCAGTGTTGCACCGCCAATCCAGTAAGCCCCGGTATTGCCTTGCGTCCCGGCGTGCAGATTTGCACCGCCCAGTACGAGGAGAAGCGCGATCATGAAGCTCATGATCAGGCCGATGCGCAATGTCAGGGAGATGTCGCGCAGGTTGCGGAGGCGCGCAAGGACACCGGTACTGACGACCTCGCCTTGACGGATAGCGAAACCCTTGGCCTTGCCGTCCTTGAACATCCGGTAAGCCTTGCCGGCCTCAGCAACCTGTTGAGAGGAAGGGCGGGTGCGTACCGACATGTACCCGACGGGTTTCCCGTTCTCACGGACAGGAGTGACATTGGCAAGGACCCAGTAGTAATCACCATTTTTACAGCGATTCTTGACCATGCCAGTCCATGGGACGCCTAATTTGAGTGTCGCCCACATGTCGGCAAACGCCTCAACCGGCATGTCAGGATGGCGCACGATATTTTGCGGGGCGCCGATCAGTTCCGCCTCGGTAAAGCCGCTCACTTCCAGGAAGTAAGGATTGACGTACTGGATATTTCCTTGCAAGTCGGTTTTGGAAACAATTGACTCACCATCTTTGAAGGGATGTTCGTTGTTGGTGACGGGCAGATTGGTGCGCATGCAGTGCTCCCTTTTCAAGTGGTGCTTCGTATTGGAACTTGCCTTCGGTGGACGTCAGGCCGGAACAGCGTGCAAGTTGCTTGCAGGCGAGGCGGCGGATTTTTGCAGGGCGGCTTTGATGGTCGCTGCCAGTTCCTCGACTGCAAACTTGGCAACATAGCCGTCCGCTCCGACGCTGCGTACGTGATCTTCATTTGCAGATCCGGACAGGGAAGAGTGGATGACGACCGGAATACTTTTCAAGCGCGGATCGGATTTAACGTTTCTGGTGAGCGTAAAGCCATCCATCTCCGGCATTTCCAGATCGGTAAGAATCAAGGCAACCCGGTCGCTGATTGGCGTACCGGCCTGTTTTGATTCTGCGACGATGGACTGCAATTTTTCCCAGGCTTCCTTGCCGGTCTTTGTCATGATGTACGGCAGACCGAGTGTTTCCAGTCCATGTTCAATGAGTGAGCGGGCCACTTTGGAGTCGTCTGCTGCCAGCGCGACCGAGCCTGGCTTGATCATGGACTGCAGTGAGGTGACCTGCGTTTCGTTCAGCGCCTTTTGAATCGGCGATGTCATATGCAGAATCTGCTCCACGTCCAACACTTGCACCAGATGTCCGCCTTCGCCTTCAGAGTCCAGGCGTGCGATGCTGGTGACGATGTCGCCACCGGCGCGCGATTCTGCAGACAGTACCTGGCTCCAGTCAAGGCGAACGATTTCTTCGACTGACTCGACCGCAAATGCTTGCGTGCTGCGTGCATACTCGGTAATCAACAGAATGTTGAGACCGGTACGCGGCGTGCAGCCGGCGACCGCAGGCAGATCAATGACCGAGATCACCTGACCGCGGATGTTGACCATTCCCAGCACGGGCGACTGTGTTCCCGCTGCTTTGGTGATCGGCATCATCGGGACAATTTCCCGAATCTTGAAGACGTTGATACCGAAGAGTTCACCGGGTGTATCTTCCGTACCGCCACCGAGGCGAAACAAAAGCAATTCGAATTTGTTGCTGCTGGTGAGATTCGTACGTTCGTCGATTTCTTTTTGAAATGCATCCATGGAAACCTCAAGGTTATGTGTGGCCGGCAGGAACTATGTGCCTGCTTTGCTTTGCTTTGCTTTGCTTTGCGTCGTCTGGTGTCCAATCGGCTTCGACCGGACCTGATTTATTTCAGAACTGCTCCCAGGAGCCATTCATATCGTCGGTCGCGGTTGCAACTTGCTTCTGCGCCAACGATCGGATGTCTTTGCGTGGAAGCTGAGATGCACGTGGGGTAATGTCGATACTGCGATGGCTTTGGTGCGGAATACTATTCAACATCAAGCCGTCGTTATGGCCCAGCTTGAATACACCAACTGCGACTGACAATCTGCCAGCCTGTTCTTGCAGTGACTGGGCTGCGGCAGCGGCCTCTTCGACCAGCGCGGCGTTCTGCTGAGTCACTTCGTCCATTTGCGCAATGGCTTGATTGATCTGTTCGAGGCCGCTGCTTTGTTCAACACTTGCCGCCGAAATTTCTCCCACAATGTCGGTCACACGCTTGACGCTGGCTACCACTTCATCCATGGTCGCACCGGCCTGAGCCACCAATTTACTACCGTCGTCGACTTTGGAGACGGAGTTGTCAATCAGGGTTTTGATTTCTTTGGCTGCGGCTGCCGAACGTTGGGCCAGATTGCGAACCTCTGAAGCAACAACGGCAAACCCACGACCTTGTTCACCAGCACGTGCGGCTTCCACGGCCGCATTCAGGGCAAGGATGTTGGTCTGGAAGGCAATGCTGTCAATGACGCTGATGATGTCAACAATCTTGCGTGAGGACTCATTGATGGCATCCATCGTGCTGACCACTTTCCCGACAACATTGCCGCCCTGAACAGCAACCTCGGACGCGGAGACCGCCAACTGATTGGCCTGACGGGCATTGTCCGCATTTTGTTTTACGGTCGATGTCAGTTCTTCCATGGCCGACGCGGTTTCTTCCAGCGAGCCGGCTTGTTCTTCGGTACGTGAAGACAGATCCAGGTTACCGGCCGCAATTTCGCCGGAGGCGGTATTGATGGTATCGGTACTGGTGCGCACTTCGCCGACGATTTTGAGCAAATTGTCATTCATGGACTTGAGCGCCAGCATGAGTTCGCCTGTTTCGTCCTTGCTATGGGCTTCGATATCGGCAGTCAGGTCTCCGGCCGCAACTCGTTTCGCGACGTCGAGAGCCTCACCTAAAGGGCGCGAGACTATTTTTGCAATCCATACGGCAAGACACAGCGAGAGAGCAATGGCCGCGATCAGGAATCCTGAGATCAATACCTTGGCGCTGGCGTAGGTCTGCGCAGATAACTGATTGGACGTTGCCGCACCTTTTTCATTAACAATCACCAGCTTTTCCACCGAGTCCATCGCTTCCCGATATGAGGCGGTCGACAGGCCATTGAGCAAGACGAGAGCTTCGTCTCTCTTGCCGGTAGCGACCAGTTTCATGATCTTCGGATGCTCGTCCACAAAAGCCTGAATTTGCTTTTCTGCCTGTGGATAGATGGCTTTCTCTTCTGGTTCCGAGATTTGCTCGGTATAGAGTTTTTGAGCGCGAATGATAAGGGCCAGTTGATTGGTGGCATTTTTATCGGCTTCGGCAGCTCGTTCCGGAGTGAGCGCGGAAATATGTTGAAGCTCGAAGCTGCGTAAGCGGGATAAGGTCAGTTTAAGATCTGCCAGCGTACGAATACTGGGCAGCCAATTGGACGCAATTTCGTTGGATGCCTGATTGACCTTATTAAGCTGGATCAATGCGAAGCCACCTAAGGCAGTAACAAGCAAGAGGATTACTGAAAAAGACAAAATCAGTTTTTTTGCAATTTTCAGATCGTAGAACCATTTCATGCGAATCTCCCGAGGTCGACTATTGAAGGAATACTGTCGAGTGGCGATGTGCATCATATGTTTGTTGCGCCAAATCCGACACAACAATTATAACGATTTTATTGAATTAATCAAATATTTGTTTTATTTGTTTTATTTAATTATTTAATTATTTGATTTTTTGTGGTTTTTGCAGTTCGTTTTATGGTTACTTAAGCAGCAAGGAGCGTGTTTGGGCGATAAAGGGTGGTCTTTGCGCTATCAATTCCTGGTAGGGGCGTCCTGTTGCGCTCTTTGCAACCAGCGTTCGACGATGGCCAGAAATGCGGCCGCAGTGAAGGGCTTGGGTAGGTAGTCATCCATGCCGGCGGCCAGGCAACGCTCCCGATCGCCTTCGATCACACTGGCCGTCAATGCGATGACGGGAAGGTGTGGAAGTCCTTGTGACGCTTCCCACTCGCGCAGAAGGCGAGTGGCTTCATAGCCATCCATTAAAGGCATCATGCAGTCCATCAGCACCAGGTCGTAATGTTCCTGTTTCATCGCGGCCAAGGCTTCTGCGCCGTTTTCTGCTTCGCTGACGCGGTAACCGTTCTTTGTCAGCAGCATGCGCGCCAGTTGCCGGTTGATCAGCGTATCTTCGGTCACCAGAACATGGGCACCCGCCTGGGTAGGGGACGGCGGCGGGGAGGACATGTTGTCCTTGTTGTCCGCGTTGTCGTCGGCAAGTGCCGCCGGCACGGCTGCCACTTCTGCAGCCAACGGCTTGACTCCGTCGGCGGTACTGACGTTGCGGCAAGGGACTTCAAAGCGAAACGTTGTTCCTTTTTCTGACTCACTCTCGCAGAAAATCTTCCCCTGCATCAGCTCTACCAGTCGCTTGCAGATCGATAACCCTAATCCGGTACCGCCGTATTTTCTGCTGATGGAGCTGTCTGCCTGGCTAAATGGCTGGAACAGCCGTGCTTGCTGCTCGACACCGATACCTATGCCGGTATCAGCGACCGCATAGTGCAATATGACCATCCCGGGGCGTGCCGCATCGGCGATGCATTGCAGCGAGACGTTGATATGCCCGGATGCGGTGAACTTGATGGCATTGCTCAGCAGATTTCCCAGTACCTGGCGGATATGTGCGGAGCCACCTTCGACCTCGGCTGCAGCGGATTCACCGATCTGAATATCGATGCGGAGATTTTTTTTCTGCGCAGTAGCGCGATGCAGGGCCACTACATCGTTGAGCAATTGTGAAGGTGAGAAAACACTGTTTTCACAGTCCATTCGCCCGGATTCGATTTTGGAGAAATCAAGAACTTCGTTGATGATGCGCATCAATTCCGAGGTGGCAAGGTGGACTTGCCGGGCATAGCTGTGCTGCACCTTATCGAGCCTGGTATCGAGCAATAGCTCGCTCATTCCGAGAACACCGTTCATCGGCGTGCGGATCTCATGACTCATCATGGCGAGGAACCGTGATTTTGCCTGGTTAGAGGCGTCAGCCTGTTCTCGGAGTATCGCTGCCGCCACAGCATCTTCCTCGCGTCGCTTGAGTATGATTGCCATGACGCCGAACGCAATAACCAACACGAGCATGCTGGCGCCGGCAATGCCGCCCAGGACGCGCATGGCGCGTAGCCAACCGTCCCGAAAGCCGCTTTCAGTGATGCTGACGTTGATGCTCATCGGCGTACGTCGGATCGCCCGTTGGGAATAGATATCCGGCGTATCACTGAGTATGCCCGCAAGCAATCTGTTTACGGGCGCGGCTTTAGTACCGTGGCGATCTGCCGTCTTGTTTGTGTCGCTGTCTCCGGTTTGCTGCGGCCAGCCTGCCAGCAAATTACGAGCGCCTCCGAAAAGTCCAATGGATACGTGCTTCTCCAGGCTGATACTTTTGAAAAAGTTAGTAAAGAAATCGCACGAGATAGCAACCAGAGCAATCCCCACCATATTGCCGCGGGCATCATTGATGCGACGGCTCAGGTAAAACGTCCACGCTTGACTGGTCCGATTACGCACCGCAACGCTGTAGAAGATCTCATCGGTGTTGTGTCTGACGTGATAGAGATAATAGTCTCGGTCGCTCACGTTGATGCCGCTTGTGGGGAGTAGCCGTGTCAGTGCGAGGACGCTGCCGTCGGCGGCAACAATTGCCGCGCCGGAGATCTGGGGGAGGCCACTGATCTTGTCGCGCATCATTTGACTGATGGCTGGATTGGAAGCGGCTATACGAAAAGTTCGATCATCCTTGGCGCCGGCCCGGGACAACCGGCTGATATCGTCAAGCACCAGAGTGGAGGAGGCTATTGTCTGCGCTGCGTTCTCTGCCAGCACCAGCGAAAGGTTTTCGATATCCTCCTGCCAGTCATCGGTGGCCCAGTTGTAGAGGATGGAGCTCGCGCTTAGAGTGGCTATGCCGAGAAGGATAAGCAATAGTGCGCCGATTGTCAGTGTGACGCGGCGCGCGCTGCGCCCCAGCCATAACAATGGGTGCAGGAATGCAAAAAGGAGCGAGGTGGTGGAGCGTGTCGGCATTGACAGCTAGCCGTCCCGAGAATCTTCGGAGCATGCCGTCGACTCCTGGAAGTGCCGGATACTGAGGTGCACTTCGGCGATGGTCTCTTTATAGGCTTCGGCAAGGTCTGCCCAAAGCGGATGGATTTCTTCTAGTGACGCCTTGCGCGACAGTGCTTCAATGCGCCCCAGCATGCTCGCCAGTTGATCTGCGCCAATCAATGCAACAGTTCCTTTGAGGGAATGGCTTTGGAGTGTTATGTCAGCAGCCTGACTCGCCGTAATGGCATGGCGCAGGCGCTCATACATGGGCGGAGCGATATCGAGAAAGGTGGCGGACAATTCCAGAAAAGCCTGAACGTCTTGCCCTGCGGCATCGAGAAGTACTGCCGGATTGATATGCTGATAGCTTGGCGTCATTTGCCTATCCCCCTGTTGCCTCAGTCAGGCTTATTGTTATTTTATTGTACGCGCCACAACGGGTTCTGTGCCATTCAACAGGGGCAGTTGAAAAGAAAATGTACTGCCAACACCCAGCTCTGATTGGACGCTGATCTCTCCACCCATTAGCTCAACCAGCAGAGCGGCAATCGTCAGCCCGAGCCCGGCTCCGTCATGGGGGCGCGCGGCTGAGTCATCGATTTGAGCGAATTTTTCAAAGATGGTATCCAGCGCTGCTTCCGGGATACCTGGGCCGGTGTCGATGATGCTGAAACGCAAGTCCTTGCCGACCGTCTCGACAGTCAGTTGTACATGACCTGCAACGGTATATTTGCAGGCATTGGTGAGCAACTTGTCGAGCACTTGCAGCAACTTGTTCCGGTCACAACGCAGATAAGGAGGTGCATCGTCGGCGATGAAGGAATTAATCCACAATCCCTTTTTTGCAGCCGCTTCTTCGCAGGCACTGACTGCGTTGCGGACGACATCGCTGAGCTTTTCTTCGCTGATATTCAAACTGATTTTTCCTGAGCGCAGGGAGCTCAGTTCCAACACCGAATCAACCATGCCGAGCAGACGCATGCCGCTGTCATGGATGGCGCGCGCGAACTCGCCATGGCGGGTGCCTGTAAACTCTTCTACCAGCGTTTCAGAGTAGCCCAGAATGCCGTTGAGCGGCGTGCGAAATTCGTGCGACATATTCGACAGGAAGTGCAGCTTGGCCTTGCGCGCCAGCACCGCTTCACGGCGGCTCGCGACGAGGTGGCGAATGAGGACGACCAGCGCAGCCGTCCCGAGAATGATCAGCAACGAAGTCAGGCTGACGAGCGTCAGCGTTTGTGATCGGATGGCATGGTAGCCGTCAAGGCGCTCATCGATGTCGATGCCAACCACCACATACAAGGGATAACTCTCCAGCTTTTGATAGGCATAAAAGCGATCCCGATGGTCGATGATGCTGGTGGCGCGCAGTATGCCGCTGCCATTCATGTGCATAGCCTTGAATACTTCACTGAGAGAAATGTCTTGCCCCATCGCGTCGTCGTTGCCCACATGACGCACCCGCAGCACACCGTCGTCACCCACCAGGGAGATCGTGCCGAACTGACCGACGTCAACCTTTTTGTACAGGGAAGTGAAATATCCCGGATCCATCGAGGCGATCACCACACCATTGAATACGCCATCGGGCCCGTCAATACGCCGCGTCATTTGCAGGGACCATTTCCCAGACACCCGCCCCAGCAAGGGCTTGCTGATATACAAGCCTGTATCGGCAGATCGCATGTGCACCTTGATGTGCTCGCGGTCGCTCAGATTCAGCGGCTTAAATGGCTTAGTCGACAGCACGACGTCTGCCTTGTCATCAACGATGCTGAACAGGTTGTAAATATCCGATGGCGCAATGCCGTCCTTGAGCTCTTTATTGATATTCAGCTGCTTTCCCAGGACGTTATAGCGGGAACGAAGATAGACGATCGCCTGGTCAGTTGACTCAACGGTACGTGAAGCATGTTCCTTGAATAACAGAGACAGGCTGATTGCGTCGCGCTTTGCGCCGGCAATTTCATCGCGATAGTTTTTGTCGAGCTGCCACCATGCAGTCGCCCATAGCCCGGCGATGAGCAAGGCTGCAAAAATGCATAAGATGGAGCCAACATTGACCTCCATCGCGTCCCTCATTCTTTGCAGGCGAGAAGTCGGTATTTGAGGAGCGTGTGAGAATCGCATGGCGTTGTACAGATATGAAGCTGCTAGCTACGCGTCATGCGAGCTTTTTGGGCGCAGCATGCTCGCAGATAGCCGGATAACTCATCGTAATTGACGGGTTTTCTAAAAAACACCACGCCCTCAGGAACGCCGCCTCGCGCATCGAGTTCTTCCGGCGCCAGACTGGAAAGAATAGCGATATTAATATCTGACAAGGACGGGTAGCCGAGAATGGTCGAAATTACTTCATAACCGTCGATGCCATCCATGACGATATCGGCCAGCACGATGTCGGGCTTGTTGATGGCGATTTCCACCAGGGCCTGATAGCCGTTTTCGCAAAATGTTGTGCTTGCAGGGAGATTCCAGGAGGCAATCTTCTTCGCGTAAATATCACGCTGCAGCTTATTATCCTCGACGACCAGAATAGATGTCTGCTTGCTCGGCGCAGGCTTGTCCTGTACATCTTGCGGCGCATTGGGCGACGACTTATATGCCTCAACCGCGGCAAGCGGGATGCGCCGGTGCCCGCCTTTTGTTTTCCAGGCTTCAATCACTCCAGACTCAACCAATTGTTGAACCGATGTCACGGAAATGCCCAGTATCTGCGCAGCTTCCTGTGTTGTGCATACCTCGGTTGTCGTCATGCTCATCTTTCCTGTCATTTGTGTTGAATTTTAAACGAATTAAATAAATTTGCAAATTTAATGTTTAATTTGTTAAAATTAATTTATTCGGTGGGTTTCGAGTTTGGGCCTGCCCTGCGGCAACTTAGTGCCGTAATTATGAGGTGAAACACTCAAATCTGAAAGGGTGGGCAGAAAACATGAAAAACAACGAAATCGTTAGTGCGGTGGATATCGCTGAGTTTTCTCGCCTGATGCGTGAGGCACGCCTTTCATTTGTGCATGCTCTTTTGGAAGAGTGCTGGATGTTGCAGCGGCGGATCGAGTTGGAAAAGCTGGCCTCAACAGTGACGCTGGCAGAGTTCGCCTGGATCGATGCCATGGATGCAGACCAACAGCCGTTGGCGCACGACCCTGCAACGTTATTGGCAGAATTGACTACCACGCTCGATAGTTTGTCGAAAATAGACTACGTCTTGAATGACCTCGCCGCCGTTGTTGGCAAGGATCAACTCTCATTAGGGAGCATGTTGTGAGTGAAGTGATGGCCAGATTTGCAGGAGCCATCAGGCAAATTCGCACACAACACTTCATATTGCTGAGCGGAATCTTGTTGTCCGTCAGCGTTCTGAGCGCCAGTATCTATCTGGAGAATTGGGAGCGGCAGCGTGTGGATGCTAATCGCGTCGGGCACGGTGCGGACACAGTGCGAACTCTCTCCTCGCATGCTTTTGCAGTTTTGTCTGCACTCAATGACAGCGCAGCATTGTTTGCTGCGTCGAATCTGTCTGAAAATTCTGCGATTGCAACGTCTTCGGAATCGAAGGGAACGTTGTTGCAATGGAAATCACTTTCTTTGCTTGATCAGGACCAGCGTGTATTGAGGAGTTCCGAGCCTCTAGCCCGAGGAACCTATATCAATTTGAAAAAACTTGGATTCGTAAAGCCACCTACCGAAATACTTGCTCCCGGAAAGCCGTTGCGCGTGGGCGGGGCGTATATGATCCCATTTGTTCGCCAGATCCAGGTTGGACGCGCACGCATTCTTATGCTGGCAATGCTTGATCCTACGGTGCTTTTTTTTGGTCTCGATAAGGCGCCTTCATTGTCTTATACGGCATTGCTGGATGGTGACGGTGATGTTATCGGCGCGTCTGATGATAACGACAGGCTGATTGGTCAGCACTATTCAGTGGGTGTGATGTTGACGCAGTTATTGCGTGACACCAGTCACCCACACGATCATCACGGGCGCTTCGCCATGGAGTCGCCGATGGCGAGCGATTCTACGCAGATCAGCTATCAGTTTTTGCCTAAATTCCCAATCATTGCGATAGCAGCGGAGGCTGGATCGCCTGACAGTAATGTATCGCCACTCATCAGACTTTCATGGGCCGGTGGCGCAATTGCGGTGGCAATGCTGATCCTCAGTCTGTTTCTTTGGCGCTTCATGCGTCAGCGTGCTGATGTTGAATCTGAGTTGCACAGCGCGAAGGACGCGGCAGACAAAGCCAATTCTTCGCGGGGAGAATTCTTGTCGACAATGAGCCATGAGATACGCACGCCAATGAACGCGATCATTGGCATGGCCAGCTTGATCCGGACCACGCATTTGGATGCGCAGCAAGACAGTTTCGCAAAAGGAATCGAGGATTCTGCGCAAGCGCTGATGAATATCATCGACGACATTCTTGATTTCTCGAAGATCGATGCGGGCAAGTTAAAAATCGAAGCGCTTGAGCTTGATCTGCTCGCGATCGTGGAGGCCAGCGTCGATGTCTTGGCGACGCGGGCAAACGAGAAGGGCTTGCGGTTAAGCAGTTACGTCGATCCTCGCGTACCGGCGTTGCTGCGTGGAGATCCAGGCCGTCTGAGGCAAGTGCTACTGAACTTGCTGGGCAATGCCATCAAGTTTACCTCTGCCGGTGAGATTGCCGTTCAGGTTCAGCTTGTTGGTGAGGTTCCTGGACATTGCCGAATTCATGTTCAAGTCAGCGACACAGGGATTGGTATCAACAAACAAACCCAGGAAAAACTATTCATGCCATTTTCGCAGGCAGACGGTTCCGTCACCCGAAAATACGGCGGAACCGGATTAGGTCTCTCCATCTGCAAGCGATTGATTGGTCTGATGGAGGGGGAGATTGGCGTGGAAAGCGAATACGGATCTGGCTCGACGTTCTGGTTTGAATTATCGCTGCCAATCATTCAGTCCGGGTCATCGCCAGAGTACATGGCTGGTGAGCTGCTGTTGATCGCTCCGGATGACGACGCGATACGTGCATTGCGTAGATACGCAGAGGCGAGGGGGGTAACCGTACATCGTGCGTTGACCCTTGAGCAAGGGCGGCAATTGATGCGCAGACTGGCTTCCAACGTCATCGCTGTCGTCGATACCGTCATTCCTGACTTTTCCTTGCCGGCGTTTGCGCAGATTCGTCGCGAATGGCACGCGGTGAATACCTGGTTGCTTCTCGCACAAGACGAGGATATGCGTGAAGACCTGCGTGCGCAGGTCAGTACCCCCGTTTTGTCTCTCCCGATCAAGCGGTCGGTTTTCTATCACGCACTGTCAGGAAATGCAGCATCTCTTGGCCATGATTCAGCAATGGTCCAGGTCAGCACCGGTTCAGTTGATGCTGTTTTAGACAAGGCAGACGGTGACGTCCTGATTTTGTTGGTGGAAGACAATCCCATGAACCAAAAAGTTGCGATTCATCAATTGCAATTGCTTGGTTATGAGACGGACGTTGCCGCCGACGGGCAAGAGGCATTGGTGATGTTGGAGCGCAATCGCTATGCGGCAGTGTTAATGGACTGTCAGATGCCCGGGATGGACGGATTCGAGGCGACGCGACGCATCCGTGCACGTGAGAAAACGGGTGGAAAGCATATTCCAATTATTGCGATGACCGCCAATGCCATGACCGGTGATCGCGAACGATGTCTTGAAGCTGGTATGGACGACTATCTCAGCAAACCAATTTTGCGCAATCGTCTGGATGACACTTTATCCAAATATGTGTGCCGGAACGCGTCAGACACAATGAGTTCATCGAGTACGCTGAACACAGCACCCGGCGGCCCGCAAGAGATTCTCGACATGGCGCGTTTGTTGGAGTTGTTCGATGATGACCGTGGTGCCATGCAGGCAATGTTGTCGTTTTTCATCACGAATACCCGTCCCATCCTGATGGAATTGAAAGCGGCTGCCGCACGCGATGATTTTGGTGCTGCCATCGATCTGCTGCATCGATTAATTGGCTCTTGCAGCAACTTGGGCGCCGCCCAGATGACGGTGCTTGCAAACGAGGGGGATGCTGCGGCCAGATTGAAGGACGGCGATCGCCTGCGTCAACTTGGTAATGCGTTAATTCAGGCATTTCAGATCCTGGAACAACGCACTAACGAAATGAAAGAAACAATATGAATGTCCTGATTGTTGACGACGACCGTATCAACCTGGCTTTGTTCTCGCACCTCCTGGAAGATATCCCGGATGCGACGATATTTGAGGCATCAGACCCGAACGAAGCCCTGACCTGGTGTCAGGAACATGATACGGATCTGCTGCTGCTCGACTACATGATGCCGAAGATGGATGGTTTTACATTCCTTCAGCAATTTCGAGATTTGTCGGGGCAGGATCATGTTCCGGTCATCATGATTACGGCCGACGCCAAGACCGCTGTTAAACACGCAGCCTTGGAGCTGAGCGCCAATGACTTTTTGACCAAGCCCGTGAACAAAGCCGAACTGCGTTCCCGGGTCAGCAATATGCTGACTATGCGCAAAGCGCAATTGCGTCAGGTCGGACTGACGCGCAATCTCGAGCGAGAAGTGAAAGCCGTCGAAGAGAGGCTGCGGGAAAGCGAGCAGGGTACGGCCAATCGTCTCACGGCTGCCGCGCAATATCGCGACCCGGAAACCGGCGCTCACTTGCTCCGCATGGCTAACTATGCGCGTCTTATCGCAGCCAACCTCGGTTTGTCTGAGGAAGAACAAAATGATATTTATGATGCCGCCCCCTTGCACGACATAGGGAAAATCGGCATTCCTGATCATATCTTGCTCAAGCCCGGACGCTTGGATTGCGCAGAAATGGCGATCATGCGGACCCATCCCACGATTGGCGCGCACATTCTTAAAGATGAGAGTTCCAAGCTGATGTGCAATGCATCGGCCATCGCGCTGTCGCATCATGAAAAATTCGATGGCAGTGGCTACCCCCAAGGCTTGGCAGGTGAGGACATTCCCCTCTATGGACGTATTGTTGCTGTCGCCGACGTATTTGATGCGCTGACTTCAAGCCGGCCGTATAAGGCAGCCTGGAGTATCGACAGAGCAATTGCCTGGGTACGGCAAAACTCGGGGATTCATTTCGATCCGCTGTGTGTCAGTGCACTGTTGGCTGATCCAGACAAGATTCAGGACATCATCGATGCGCATCAGGAGGAGGACGGTCACGTATCATGAGCGACAAAATTAATTTCGACGAAATAAAAGAAGCCCGGACATTGCCATCGCCAACTGGCGTTGCATTGAACGTGATGAGAATGTGCCGCAGCGACAATGTCTCATTACCTGATCTGTCCACCCAAATACAGGCCGACCCGGTGTTGGCAGGGCGCCTTATTCAAATTGCGAATGCAAGCAGGAGGCCGAGAACCCGTCCGATTGTCGCAGTCTCGACGGAAGTTCTCCTGCTCATTGGTGTGCAGGCGGTGCGTCAGGTCGCACTAAGCGTCTCGCTCATCAATTCATACCAGAACGGCGCCTGTCATAGTTTTGACTACAACCAGTTCTGGTCTCGGTCGCTGGCCATGGCATGTGTGGCACAGGCAATTGGCGAGCGCCAGCCGATTGCACCGGCTGCCGAATTGTTTACCTGCGGCCTGCTTGCCGGTATTGGCCGCCTGGGGCTGGCGGCAGTGCGCCCCGACGCTTACGGTGATCTGCTGGAGAAAAACAGCAGCGCAACCGTGGGTGAATTGATGGTGCTGGAGCGCGATCGTTTTGGCTATGATCGGGTGCAACTGTCTGCCGCCATGATGGACGACTGGAAAATTCCAAGCCTGTTTGTCGATGCCGTTCGTTTTTACAAAAAACCTGTGCTGTCCGGATGGGACGAAAGCAATCGGAGGCAGCGATTGGCTCGGTTGCTTAATCTCTCCGCTTTCATCGCCGATATCGACGTTGCTACGGATGATGAGAAACAGGCGTCCATGCCAAGCTTGTTTGAAAAATCGGAGGCGCTTGGCCTGGATATCGAAGAGGTGACGCAGGCCATGAAGGACGCGTCTAAAGAATGGATAGGATGGCGAGAGGCTCAACGATTTTCTCAAAGAAGTTTGCAGTCTTTGAGTGGCTGAGAGCATCAGGCTCTGATATCAGATCTGACATTGCACCTGGATTGGATCTGATGTCGGTAGAGGGAGGAGGGGGCTATGCCACATCTCCTTCCTCATACACATTTTGGCACTCCAGGCAGCGTTTTGCGGTGACATTCGCCTCCAGCCTGGCATAGTCAATCGGGCATCCGCAATCTACACAGATCCCGTACTGTTCTTCAGCCATGCGTTGACGTGCGGCTTCAATCTCATTGAGTTCGTGCAGTTCCATCACTGTGCGAGCATCACTGACATCTGCAACGTCACAGTCGTCTGCTTGCTCCAGAATATGTAGCCGCGCCCTGATGCGGGTGGAAGTCTCTTGTACGTCCAGAAGCTCTTGCAGATAACGCAATTGTTGCGCGTTAAGATGGTTCATGATGGGATCCATTGCACTGATTGACGTTCGATGGAAAATTCGACGGGGAAGTCGAATTCATTATCGGAAGTCCTCAAGAGTCAGTTTCTGATCCAAATCAAAAAGTACGGACATCCTGCAAAGAGCGTCATCACGGCGCAGCTCTGCGCCATTCTCGGTTCAGGAGGGGTTTATGCCAGGGGGAAAGTGGTGTCATAGCCGCTTCGGGCGGGATAAGACACCCAGCGGCATAAGAAACAGGGCGATGTCAGAACTTCATGCGTTGAAAAATCCCATCCCTCCGCATGAAATGATGCCAAAGGGCGCCCACTACATGCAGGCCGACCAGGAAGTACACCGCGTTACCCATTAACTCGTGAATGTCCTGCAGCGTGTCAGATAACTCTGCATTCAGGCCGATAAAGCGAGGGAGCGCCACGCCAAAAAACATCACATCTTTGCCATCTGCCTGCGTAAAGAGAATGCCGGTGATGGGGAGCATGAACATCACCACATACAAGAGGATGTGAACGATTCTGGCACTCTGCGTTTGCCATGACGGGCCGTCAAGTTTGGCCGGTGTACCGAATCTCCAGCGCGCGGCCAGCCGGAACACGACAAACAGAAGAATCAGCTGGCCTGCCGTCATGTGCACAATCTTGAGTGTTGCCCGCAAAGGCATGCCTTTCGGAACTTCACCGCGAAGTTCGATCGCTGCCAGTGCGATTGCGAATAGTAAAAACATGAGCCAATGCAGGACCACGGATGTCGGATGGTATTTTTTCATGCCATAAACAGGTTGGTTGAATAAGTAAACATATCACTCAAAACGACGTGCCTCGATCAAAAAAGAAAGGTGTTAACCGGCCCTAGATCGCTGTGCCAAAAAAGCTCCCTATGCCGGCTGTCGCCGCCATGGCAAGGGAACTCCAGAAAGTAACCCGGACGGCACCGTCCCATACTTTTGCCCCACCGGTCTTTGCCGCAACGCCTCCCAAAAACGCAAGTGAACAAAGCGCTGAAATAACAACGGCAGGAATGAGCCATGCCTTCGGTGCCAGCAGCACGACCGCCAACGGTAGCGCGGCACCGGCAGCGAAGCTCAATGCAGACACCGTGGCCGCTTGCAAAGGATTGGCCATCGTCGTTTCCGAGATTCCCAGCTCATCGCGCGCATGGGCGCCGAGTGCATCATGCTCCATGAGCTTTTCTGCAACCTGGCTCGCCATCTGATGATCAAGCCCTCGTCGCATATAAATTGCCGTCAACTCGCGATGCTCGCCATGAAAATCGGTCTCCAGTTCTGCTCGCTCTTGTTCCAGCGCCGCTTTTTCACTATCGGCCTGAGAATGTACGGAAACATATTCGCCGGTCGCCATCGACATTGCTCCGGCGACGAGGCCCGAGATGCCGGTCAGGACTGCGGTCTCATGTGATACCTGTGCGGCAAGGACTCCTGTCAACAGGCTCGCGGTAGAGACAATGCCATCGTTGGCGCCGAGCACGGCCGCTCGAAGCCATCCTATTGCATCGATACGATGCCGCTCTGAGTGGCGTTTGGAAAGAACGTGGCTCATGCAATTCTCAACCGGTATGTGTAGTGAATGCGATTGTAGTGAGCGCCACTGCAATTGACCATCACGGATGACCTGAATTGTTGTGAGACGCATTTTTATTTGAGATGGACTTAGGGCCTGTCAACAACCAATTTTCTAGATGCAACGACCTTGGCGCGGTCGTGGCTAACTGTAGGATGATCCTATGCAATCTCCTTTGATATAGGTCAAGGTGTCGATGATGGGGAGCCGATAGACTTGCTCCCATCACGCTGCCCGCTATGTCTCACCGGGGCGGCAATTTTGTGCAGTCACATCCGGAGTTAAATAAATGGTGGTATCAGCAATGTCGATGATCACCCCGTTGGCTGCCGGATTCGACGTGCAACGGCAGCATGCATGGACACCATGAATAGCGTGAGCCTTATTTCCATGTTCATGATCGGCTTGCTGGGAAGCGTGCATTGCATTGGCATGTGCGGCGGTATTGTCGGCGCATTTTCTTTGGTTCCGGCGGGCGCGAAGCCGCGCAAACCGTTTCCTGTTGGGGTGAGAACCAGCGAGCAGGACGCCGGCATGTCGGTGATGTTGCGGACGATCTCTTACAACATGGGCCGGATAGCCAGCTATGCCCTGGCTGGCGCCATTGTCGGCGGCATCGTCGGCAGCGGACGCCTGCTGGCCGGTATGACGCTTTGGCAGACCGGCGCCTATGTTTTCGCGCACGCAATGTTGATTGCGCTGGGCTTATATCTGATGAATGTCTGGCACGGGCTATCCCGGCTTGAGCAGCTCGGCAATCACCTCTGGAAACATATTCAACCTTTGACCGCATTGCTGCTGCCGCTCGATAGTCCGATCAAGTTGATGTTGGCCGGCAGCCTGTGGGGTTGGCTGCCATGCGGGATGGTCTATAGCGTCTTGTTGACTGCGATGCTGAGCGGTTCGGCTGCTTCAGGTGCCGCGGTGATGCTGGCCTTCGGTCTGGGCACCTTGCCGGTGTTGCTGGCTGTGGGCGTATTCGGTGCTCAGTTGAGAAGCATCTTGCAGCGCCGTAGCGTGCGGCTGACGTGTGGACTGGTGGTGCTGCTGTTTGGCGTATCGGGCTTGCTGCGCGCAAGTCATGGATTGACTCCGGATTGGCTCGCGGCCTTGTGCGTGACGCCGGTACATTCGACGGAGCCGCCATGATCCCGGTCGAGCGGGGTATCACGGACAGCGCCTGTTTTCATTGTGGCTTGCCGGTGCAAGAGGGCGCTGCGTGGCGCGTTCGCATTGACAATGTTGAGCGCGCCATGTGCTGCCCTGGCTGCAAGGCGGTGGCAGAGAGCATCGTCGGCAACGGATTCTCCGACTATTACGCATCGCGTAGCGGCTTTGCTGCCACGCTGGACGGACAGGACCTGATACCGCCGGAATTGCAGCTCTACGACGACACAGCGGTGATTGCCGGCGCGGATAACGGCATTGTCGAGGCGGATTACTCGGTGCGCAACATCCGCTGCGCAGCCTGCGTCTGGTTGATCGAACGTCATCTTGCCCGCTTGCCCGGCGTCCTCAGTGCCGACCTCAATGCCGTTACCGAACGCCTGCGAGTACGTTGGCAAGCAGATGCCTGCAAGGCCAGCGACATTCTCAAGGCGATGCGCGCTATCGGCTACGTTGCCTATCCCTACGATCCGGTACAGCACGGCGAACAGCTGGAACGCAGCCGCAAGACCCTGTTCCGCCAACTGTTCATCGCCGGACTGTCGATGATGCAGGTGATGATGTACGCCGTTCCCGCCTATCTGGCGGGCGAAGGCGGCATGGACGCAGACATGGAAGCCCTGATGCGGTGGGCCGGGCTGCTGCTGACGATTCCGGCGCTGGTCTATTCGGCGCAACCATTCTTTCGCGGTGCGTGGCGCGACATTCGCAATCGTGCGCCCGGCATGGACGTGCCAGTGGCGCTGGGCATCGCCGCCGCCTTCAGCGCCAGCGCCATTGCGACCTGGCAGGGCCGGGGCGAGGTTTATTTCGACTCGGTGACGATGTTCATTTTTCTGTTGCTGTGCAGTCGTTATCTGGAATTGACGGCGCGCCGCAAGGCCGCGTCGGCGCTGGATCAGTTGCAGCAATCCTTGCCTGCCTCCGCATCGCGCATGCCTGCTTACCCGCAACGGGATACCGAATTGATCGCCGCCGCACAGCTGCGTACCGGCGATCGGATTTTGGTACGGCCCGGTGACGCGGTGCCGGCTGACTGTTCCGTGGTTGATGGTGAAACCGACGTCGATCTATCGCTGCTCACCGGCGAAAGTCTGCCGCAGCGCAAAACATTCGGCGATACGATTCCGGGCGGAGCCGTCAACATCGCGCAACCCATCGTCGCCCAAGTCGTGCGCAACGTGACGGACAGTACCTTGTCCGTGCTACTGGGCCTGATCAATCGCGCCGGACTTGCCAAGCCGAAGCTGGCCCTCTGGGCTGATCGGGTCGGCGCCTGGTTTGTGATGGCCTTGCTGGTGTTTTCCGGCGTCGTGTTCATGGTCTGGCATTTTCTGGATCCGGTGCGGGCCTGGCCGGTGGCGATTGCCGTGCTGGTGGTATCGTGCCCCTGTGCGCTATCGCTGGCGACACCGACTGCGCTTGCGGCTGCGACCGGCCGCTTGCTGCGGCAAGGCATCCTCGTCGTGCAGCCCCATGTGCTTGAGACCTTGCAGCGCGCCACGCATATCGTCTTCGATAAAACCGGCACACTGACAAAAGGGCAGCCGTGCCTGCAAGAGATCATCGTGCTGGGCTCTGTGAAGCAATCCGATTGCCTGCGCATTGCCGCAGCGATGGAAAAGTCCAGCACGCATCCTATTGCTCAAACTATTCTGAAAGCGGCTGCGGGACTCAATCCTGCAGAAGCAACAGCTTTGCATCACGTTGCAGGGCAAGGTCTGGAAGCGACGGTCGACGGTGTGTTGTACCGGCTTGGGAATTTTGCGTTTGTCCATGCAATGATCCCCTCGGCATCCACGATGCCCGCGGCGGATGCCGATCCGGCTGCGGAAGCAAGCTATGTTTTCCTGGCCTCCCGTCACGGTTGGCTGGCGCGTTTCGATATTGCAGACGAAATTCGCGAGGAGGCGCTGGCAGTGGTCAGCCATTTCATGAAGCAGGGTAAGTGCCTGGTATTGCTCAGTGGCGACCGCCATGAGGTGACACAACGCGTGGCTGACAGGCTCGGTATACCTACGGCGCTCGGCGATTGTCTGCCTGAGGCCAAGCTGTCTTTTGTGCAAGGCTTGCAGCGGGGTGGGGCTGTCATCGCAATGGTTGGGGACGGCATCAATGATGCCGCCGTGCTGAGTGCCGCTGACGTCTCCTTTGCGATGGGCAATGGCGCCGCGCTCGCACAGACACATGCAGATTGTGTATTTTTGTCAGGCCAACTATCGGCGCTGTGCGAGACAGATCGTGTCGCAGAAAAAACCTTATCTGTTGTCCGCCAGAACCTGGCATGGGCCATGCTCTATAACGCCGTGGCAATACCGGCAGCAGCGCTGGGCTGGATCACACCCTGGATGTCCGGTATCGGCATGTCGGTCAGTTCTGTCGTTGTGGTGGCAAATGCCTTGCGCTTATGCCGACACCGCGCCGGTGATCGAAAAGGCTGATCGTCATGGAAGCTCTCTATCTGCTTGTCCCGCTCAGCATCGCCGTGGTCTTTGCCGCAATCTGGCTGTTTTTCAGGATGTCCGACGACGGGCAGTTTGATGATCTGGTCAGCCCCGGATGGCGCATTCTCGAAGATGATGACAAACCATCGCTGGCACCTGTCAACGAGTCGGCAGTCTCTCTGAAAAAAGACACATAAAAAAGACACATCAAGTCATCGCCAACCTGCATATCCATGGTTCATTCCAGTGCGTTTGATACATATCAAGGACACTGAGCGCCTGCAAATCTACTCTCCCATCATCAACGTGGTACACGGAAAACCGCGACACAATTCTGGGAGAGGGTGTGGACAAAGAACTCAATTACAACTACAGGATCGTCAAGCAATTCACGATCGCCACCGTAGTCTGGGGCGTCATCGGTATGCTTGCCGGCGTCTTCATCGCAGCACAATTGGCCTGGCCGGCCCTCAACTTTGATATTGCCTGGCTGACTTACGGCCGTCTGCGTCCCTTGCATACCAATGCCGTGATCTTTGCGTTCGGTATTTGCGGGTTGTTCGCAACTTCCTATTACGTCGTACAGCGCACTTGCCAGGTCAGATTGTTTTCGGACAAGCTGGCGGCTTTCACTTTCTGGGGCTGGCAACTGGTGCTGGTGTCTGCAGCCATCACTCTGCCGATGGGCTTCACCCGGGGTAAGGAATACGCCGAACTGGAATGGCCCATCACATTGCTCATCGCCGTAGTGTGGATTGCTTACGCAGTCGTATTTTTTGGCACGCTGATCAAGCGCAAGGTCAAACATATCTACGTGGCCAATTGGTTCTTTGGCGCGTACATCATCGCTGTCACATTGCTGCACGTCGTCAACGGCGCGAGCATGCCGGTGTCAATGTGGAAGTCCTATTCGGCCTACGCCGGCGTGCAGGACGCGATGATTCAATGGTGGTACGGCCATAACGCAGTCGGCTTTATCCTCACTGCCGGCTATCTCGGCATGGTGTATTACTTCATTCCCAAGCAGGCTGAACGCCCGGTGTATTCGTACCGGCTGTCAATTGTGCACTTTTGGGCACTGATCTTTACCTACATGTGGGCGGGCCCACATCACTTGCATTACACAGCGTTGCCGGACTGGACGCAATCGATCGGGATGGTGTTCTCACTGATCCTGCTGGCGCCGTCGTGGGGCGGGATGATCAACGGCATCATGACGTTGTCGGGTGCATGGCACAAGCTGCGCTCCGACCCGCTGCTCAAGTTCATGATCGTCTCGCTGTCGTTCTACGGGATGGCGACGTTTGAAGGTCCGATGATGTCCATCAAGACCGTCAACGCCTTGTCGCATTACACCGATTGGGGCATTGCTCACGTCCATTCAGGTGCGCTGGGCTGGGTCGGTTTTATCACAATGGGGTCGATCTATTACCTGATCCCACGCATGTCTGGAAAACGTGAAATGTGGAGTGTGCGTCTGGTCGATCTGCATTTCTGGGTCGCAACTATTGGTGTGGTGCTGTACATCGCTTCGATGTGGATCGCCGGCGTGATGCAGGGGTTGATGTGGCGCGCGGTCAATGCCGACGGCACGCTGACCTACACCTTTGTCGAAGGTGTCAAAGCGACCTATCCGTATTACGTGATTCGTTTCACCGGCGGCCTCCTTTATCTGGGCGGCATGGTGATGATGGCTTTCAACACGTTCAAGACAATGCAGGACGCTCAGCCGGTTGAGGCGCGCATCCCCACCTTGTCGACCACCCACGCTTGAGCAGGAGTATCGAATGAAATTTTCGCATGAATGGATCGAAAAGAATCCCTGGCTCCTGATCGCGCTGGTCGTACTGGTGGTGAGCGTCGGCGGACTGGTAGAGATCGTGCCGTTATTTTTCCAACGCTCGACGACGGAGCCGGTTGCCGGACTCAAACCGTATTCACCGCTGAGGCTGGCCGGCCGCGACGTCTATATTCGTGAAGGCTGCTACAACTGCCATTCGCAAATGATCCGTCCGTTCCGCGCCGAGACTGAGCGCTACGGCCACTATTCCGTCGCAGGCGAGTACGTGTATGACCATCCGTTCCAATGGGGCTCAAAACGTACCGGCCCGGACCTGGCCCGCGTGGGGGGACGCTATAGCGACGAATGGCATCGCATCCACCTCAACAATCCGCGGGACGTCGTGCCTGAGTCGAACATGCCTGGCTATCCGTGGTTGGCGGCGACCAAGCTCGATCCACAGAGCATCCTGCCGAAAATGCGCGCCTTGCAGCGTTTGAGCGTGCCTTACACCGATGCCGAGATCAAGGTTGCGCCGGAAGAGTTGGCCGGAAAAACGGAAGAAGACGCGTTGATCGCCTATTTGCAAGGCCTGGGCACGCAAATCAAGACAAGAAACTAAGAAAGCAGGGGAGCAACATGGCTATCGACAATTTTACGATCCAGGCCAGCAGTGTCATGACTGTTGTCAGCCTGACGACCTTCATCGGCATTCTGTGGTGGACTTTCAGCGGCCGTCGTGATGACGACTTTGCGGAAGCGGAGCGCATTCCTTTTGCAGATGAATTTCTGGACAGACCGGCGTCCTTAACGTCCTTAACACCGACGCATGAGGCGAATCAGGCGAATGAGGCGGAGAATCGTCATGTCTGATTTCACTAGTGGTTTCTGGAATATTTATATTGCAGGACTGACCATCATCAGCATTCTCGGTTGCGGCATCTTGTTGTGGTCGCAATCCAGAGTGAAGATGGAAAAGAAACCTGGAGAGGATCCGGCTTCGGTTGGCACCACCGGACACGTCTGGGACGTTGATCTGACCGAACTGAATACACCGATGCCGCGCTGGTGGATGTGGCTGTTCTACATCACCATCGTGTTCGCTCTCGCGTATCTGTTCCTTTATCCCGGCCTGGGCAGCTATGCCGGCAAGCTTGGCTGGAAATCCAGTGAGGCCTATCAGAGCGAGCTGAAGAAAGCCGATGCAGAATACGGCCCGCTGTTCAACAAATACTTGCAGCAAGACATCAAGGCTGTTGCCGCCGATCCGCAGGCTCATGTTATCGGTGAGCGCTTGTTTCTGACTTACTGCGCGCAATGTCACGGTTCGGACGCACGCGGCAGCAAGGGTTTCCCCAATCTGACGGACAAGGACTGGCTCTACGGTGGTGATCCTGATGTAATCAAGACCACGATCCTGCATGGCCGCAATGGTCAGATGCCGTCGATGGCAGCAGCACTCGGCTCGGACAAGGATGTCGAAAACGTCGCGCACTATGTATTGAGCCTCTCAGACTCGACGCATGACCCCATTAAAGCGGTATTCGGCAAATCCAAATTCGCCATATGCGCCGGTTGCCACGGCGCCAATGGAGCCGGCAATCAGGCGCTCGGCGCGGCCAATCTGAGCGACAAGATCTGGTTGTATGGCGGCGGCGTGGAGACCGTGATGGAAACCATCCGCAAGGGTCGCAACAACACCATGCCTGCGTTTGAATCGTTCCTCGGCGAAGCAAAGGTTCATGTTCTGGCTGCCTATGTCTGGAGTCTGTCGAACGCGCCCTCCAACGCCGATCAGAAGTAGGGTGCACAACCATGGATAAGCCGCAGCCGGATATCGCCATCGTCAAGATGTACGCTGCGCGCGAAGAAATTTATCCGCGCGAGATCAAGGGCCGTTACGCCAGCTTGCGCTGGATTTGCCTGTGGCTGACGCAGCTCGTGTTCTACGGGCTGCCGTGGTTGAACTGGAACGGTCGTCAGGCTGTGCTGTTCGACCTCGGCGCACGCAAGTTTTACATCTTTGGCATCGTGTTGTGGCCTCAGGATTTTATCTATCTGGCTGCACTGCTCATCATCTGCGCCTACGCCTTATTCCTGTTTACGGCGGTGGCGGGGCGCGTGTGGTGTGGTTTCGCTTGTCCTCAGACTGTCTATACGGAGATATTTCTGTGGATAGAACGGCGCATTGAAGGTCCCCGCAGCGCCCGCATGCGTCTGGATCGCCAGCCCTGGAACGCGCAAAAAGCATTCAAAAAAGGTGCCAAGCATGCTGCATGGGCGATATTGTCGATATGGACAGGATTAAGTTTTGTTGGATACTTCACGCCGATTCATGAACTGATGGGCGAGATACTATCCCTCGGGCTCGGCCCGTGGGAAACATTCTGGATCGGGTTCTACAGTTTTGCGACCTATGGCAACGCCGGCTGGATGCGCGAGCAGGTGTGCAAGTACATGTGTCCCTACGCCCGGTTTCAGAGTTCGATGATCGACAAGGACACGCTGATCATCACCTACGATCATCAACGCGGCGAACCACGCGGCGCCAAAGGCAAGGGCGCACAGACCGGCGACTGTATCGATTGCTCAATGTGTGTGCAGGTCTGTCCGACCGGTATCGATATCCGCAATGGATTGCAGTACGAATGCATCGGCTGTGCCGCCTGCATCGACGCCTGTAACAGCGTCATGACCAAAATAGAGGCGCCTCTCGGCCTGATCCGGTACTCGACCGAGCGCGCCATCATGTCGCGTCTTTCGTTGCCAGAGATGCGCCGTCGCGTCTTGCGTCCTCGTGTGCTCGCTTACACGGCGCTTCTGGCAATCATCGTCGTCGCATTTTTGTCCATGCTGGCGATACGTACCCCGCTCAAGCTGGACGTGATCCGCGACCGGGGTGTGATGGCCCGCGAGGTCGAAGACGGCATGATCGAAAACGTCTATCGTTTGCAGATCATGAACACCGGCGAAACCCCGCATCGTTTTCGCATCGCTGTATCCGGCATCGACAGTATTACGCTGGCCACGCCGCCGGAAGTGGATATCGATGGCGCCACGACGCGCGCCATTCCGGTGCGGGTACGCGTCAATGCAGGCAAGGGCGCACATGGTTCAAACAAGATTATTTTTGAATTGATCGCTGTCGACAATCCCGCTGTGGAAGTACGTGAAAAAGCCGTATTTTTTGTGCCGCGATAAGCTTGAAAGGAAACCATATGCAAGCAATGCCAACCTGCCGCCCCTGGTACGCACACCGCTGGCCCTGGCTGCTCATGCTCGGGCCAGCGCTGGTCGTCGTAGCCGGCTCTTACACGATGTGGCTGGCCTTCACACGTGAAGATGCCATGGTAGTCGGCGACTATTACAAGGAAGGCCGCGCCATCAATCAGGATTTAAAGCGTGACCGCGTTGCCGCCGGCCTGGGTATTTCTTTGCGCATGGGCTACGATCCCGGCGCCGGACAACTGACCGGCAACGTGCGATCTCTCAACGCGCCATTGCAGCAAAAGCTTCGTTTGCACATGGCGCATCCAACGCGTCCGGAAAAGGACGTGCAACTCGACGTCCAGACTGACAGCAACGGCGATTTCAGAGTTGCCTTGCCCATGTTGGAAATGGCACGCTGGCAGGTCCAGCTGGAAAACGAAAATCACGACTGGCGTATAGAAGGTATCTGGCGGTGGCCGCAGCAGCGTCTGGCTGAGCTGGCTGCCGATCGCCCGGCAGACGATTGATTTTCCAAAGAAAGGCTACCGCCATGCAACGCATCGTGCCGAATATCCTATGGGCGTCGTTTCTGGCCGCAATCGCAGCGGAAGGATGTTTTTTTGCCTGGTTCGACCCGGACGAACTATTAAACCTGACCACGCAACGCGACCGCTTGGCTGCTTATACCTTAGGCTTTTTCTTTCTATGGCTGTTCTGTGCCATCTCCGGTGGACTGGCGTTCATGCTCAATTTGCCGGGGCGGCGGGACACTCTGGCCCGGCCGGAGAGTACGGAAAGTACGGAGCGTACGGAGAGATAGGGCTGGGTGCCTTGATTGGACTGGGGGTGGCAGGTGGTCGCCATGAATGGCAATTGCTGTTGCTGATTCGCAAAGGCGAATTTTATAAGTCGGCTCAATTTGTTCACGGAAAAATGTTCACGGTGGCAGGCAGTTCAATGATTCAAGGTGAACATAGTGACGGTTTTCGTCATCCCCACCCAGCCTACCGAGACATGCCAACCTGAGTATTTGGTGCTCAATTGGTGTCGCTAAGCTTTTTATCACCTAAGTCCCGCAGATCCCGATTAGTCGTCAGTTCTACGTGCGCCAAACATCGGATGTTTGCCGTATTTCACGCACATATTGAGTCCCGCCTTTCTGATCGCTTCTGACAGGACGCGACGGTGCAAGCATACCAGCCGAAATAAATAAAATTACCTGGCGGTAATATTTGCATCGCTCCCTGCGCTGCGATGCGGCATGCCGAATGAATATGCATTTTATTGCCGCGCGTAAATCAGAATATATTTTGAAAAAGTGAGACAGGAAGTCAATTCTTGCAGTGATTCAGTGGCACTATTGCGTGCAGAAAATATCCTCATTTTTGCGAGGAAGAATTGAGTATTCAGCGACGTCGGCACGCCTCATGATGAGCGGGGAACGATGGTTCGTTGCGTCGTAAAAAATAAAGGCAACATCAAATCACCCTTGCAGGATGGGGCTTTGCTTGTTAATCGGATTGTTTGCCGGAATAAACAAGCTTGCCGATGTTAGGTCGGGAATGCTCAGGGGAGCGGGATGCTGGAGAACACTATCATTGCCGCGCTCAGAACAGGGCTGCTGGCAGTGCCGACCGTATCGGCCGTCCATCTCGTCGCTGCAGCGACGAAGGGGGAGGCTGGTCTGGTCGCCTATGTCGTCGGCGGTCAGCGCAAGGCTTTGGACGCCGCCATTGTGGACTCAGGGTATCCGGGGTCAGTAGCGCTGGTGCGCGTGCACGCTTTGCCGCTGCGGGCCGACGGCTGCGTGGATGATAAGGCCCTTGCAGCATTGCCTGCCTGGAGCCAGGCCTCGTTGCCGCCGACTGCCGTCTATCGGCAGATTGCGCCGTTGCGGACGCGCATCCATCTGGCGGACCTCCTGCCGGACTATCCTTTGCTGACTTCCACTGTGCAGGAAACACCGCTTTCCCGGACGCCGGCGAACGGCGCTGCCGGCAAGCCAGCGGTTTCCCGTCTCAGACCGCTTCCTGCGCAGCCGCAAATGCCCGCCAATCTGGCCGAAGCATTGGTGCGCGCGGCGCAGCATCCCGAACTCGGCATCGTCCATGTCGCCGCCGACATGAGTGAAATCCGGGTCAGCTATGCCGAATTGTTCGATCAGGCGCGCCGGATATTGGGCGGCTTGCGCACAAGCGGCGTTCGCAGCGGCGATGTGGTCGTCGTCGATGCCGTGGACAGCCGCAGCCTGTTGCCGCTTTTCTGGGCCTGCATACTCGGGGCCATTGTGCCGGCGCCGTTCAAGCTGGCTGCAGCAGCAGCGGGCGGCGCATCGCTCAAACGTCTGCGCGACTCCTGGGAAGTGCTGGGGCGACCGGTCATTGCCGCCGATCCGGCCAGTTTGCAAGCGCTGGCGCCGCTGGGCGTGGATGCATTGAGTGAAATGACCTTGCTGGATGCGTCTGAACTTGGCCGCGCCGAAAGCGCAATCCCTTCGCCGGCAAGCGACCTGCACGCCTTGTCCATGGTGTTCATGACCTCCGGCAGCACTGGCCTTCCTAAAGGCGTCATGCTGAGCCAGGCCAATATGCTCGCAATGATCGGCGGTATCGCCGAACGGGCGCCGGCATTGACACCAGGCGCCACCACAAT
>NZ_JAQQFR010000011.1:0-254596 GCF_046025915.1 Herbaspirillum rhizosphaerae
CAATGCGGGGCTTTTCGTTATCAGCTCTCAACGCCGGACATCAATGCGCTTTGACCGCGCAGAGCGAATATCAATCGATTTTATTTCTTTGGTTCTGCTGCAGGCGTTGCCGGGGCTGCGGCTGGTGCGGCACTAGCGGCGGCGGGGGCAGCAGCAGGGGCTGGAGTGGCTGGTTCTTTAAACTGAGCGCCAGACTGATTGGCCATGTACACCACGGTACGTGCGATTTCAACATCATCCAAGTCTGGGTTGCCGCCCTTGGCCGGCATGGCGTTGAGGCCGTTCAGCGCGTGCGACAGCAGCTTCTCGTAGCCTTCGCTGATACGTGCTTTCCAGGCAGCCGGGTCGCCGACCTTAGGTGCGCCAGCGATACCGGCCGCATGGCAGGCTGCGCAGGTGGACTTGAAGACTTCTTCGCCGCTGAGGAGTTGTTTCGGTGCGCTGGCGTCGCGGAAGGTGAAGCCTTCGTCGGCAACCGGCTTGATGCGGGCTGCGACCATTTCAGGCGTCTGACTGGCCGAGCCGGCACCAGTCTTTTGAGCGTTCGTTACATATTGCACCAGAAGTACGATGCAGATGATGGGGACCAGAAAACCGGCCAATACTGCGGCAATCAGTTGTTTTGGCGTTTTGATTGCGGATTCGTGGTGTTCTTGATGTGCGTCGCTCATATTTCGTTCCCTCAGTGCAATATTCTTCGAAAGCGTTATCCTGATTTTGTGCTGCAAATCAGTGTCTATTACTGTTTAGAGAAGCGTTGTCTCGCCCAACCTTTGATTATAGACACAATGTAATTCGTTGGGAACGGAAAATAGTTGCTATGCGTGGACGCGCCAAGGGAAAAACTGTATCCTTCATCCCTCTTCGACGTTCACGTCCGACGCGGCTGTAGCTCAGTGGATAGAGTATTGGCCTCCGAAGCCAAGGGTCGTGGGTTCGATCCCCGCCAGCCGCACCAACCTATTATCTTGCGATTCAAATAATAGTCTCGTTTGTATTGTAATGAGCCATTTTTTCTTGCCGAATGATCGCGTTTTTGTCAGTCGCGTGTCAGATTATTCGGCGATCTGCGTGACTGTCCGCATTACCTTGCAGGTAATCGCGATTTTCCCAATTTTGCCCCATTATGCAGCTGTGTGTTAAAGCTCACATCTGACGTGTAACTTGACGATATAACGCCTTGATCGTGCGTTAAAAGTTTGACGAATCCAGACGCAAGCAATTATAATCGCCGGGCTTCTAAACCGCCGTCTGCTCATAATGAGTGCGGCCTGCACGATATTGGATATATATGCTGCGCATCGTCCTTATGCAGCTCGTGGCCATGGTCGTCGTCGCATGTACTGCTGGTTTGTTGGGCGGCGTATCTGCGTTGTGGTCTGCATTGCTGGGGGGGCTGTGTTGTGTCGTCCCCAATACTCTGTTTGCTCTGCGTCTATATATAAGTGCCCGCAAGCCTGAAGGGGCTAACCCGATGACGTTTTTATTCGGGGAATTTATCAAGATTGCTTCGACTCTTGCGCTCATGGGCGCAGTTGTTTGGTTGTATCGCGGTGTGAATTGGCTCGCATTTGTGCTGAGCTTCATCGTGGTGCTTAAAAGTTACTTAATTTTACTGTTTAGACATCGACCATGACCGCAGCCGATCACGCGCCTACAGCTTCAGAATACATCGTCCACCATCTCGGACATTTCTCTTCGCAACACCAAACCAAGATCGTTGATTTCTCGATCGTAAATGTGGATACCATCTTCTGGTCGGTGTTCTGTGGCGTGGTGGGTTGCCTGTTGATGTATCTGGCTGCACGCAAGGCCACTTCGGGCGTGCCGGGTCGTTTCCAGGCTTTCGTCGAAATGGTTGTTGAGATGGTCGAGGATCAATCCAAGGCTATCGTGCACGGCGACCGTACTTTCATCGCGCCACTCGCATTGACTGTGTTCGTTTGGGTCGCACTGATGAACTCTCTCGACTTTTTGCCGGTCGACCTGGTGTCAGGCATCATGCGTCTGGCTGGCCTCGGTGAAATTCATCACCGCATCGTTCCTACTGCCGACCTGAACGGTACGTTGGGCATCGCTCTGGGCGTGTTGGCACTGATGCTGTATTACAGTGTCAAGATCAAGGGAGCCGGTGGTTTTATTCATGAATTGTTTGCTGCGCCGTTCGGCATCTGGCTGGCGCCTTTCAATCTGCTTCTGAATATTATCGAATTTGCTGCTAAGACCGTGTCGCTGGGTATGCGGTTGTTCGGCAACATGTATGCGGGTGAGCTGTTGTTCTTGCTGATCGCATTGCTGGGTTCGGCTGCTACGGCGTTCGGCTTTGTCGGCCACGTTATTGCAGGTTCGATCTGGGCAATTTTCCACATCCTGATCGTGTTGCTGCAAGCATTCATTTTCATGATGTTGACACTGGTTTACCTCGGCCAGGCGCATGAGGCGCACTAACAAGGCTGCTGTACGGTTTTAGCTTTTTGGTTTGTTTTTTGATTTTTGTATTAACTTTAACTTTCTAAGGAATTGTCATGACTGATGTCTCTTTCGTTGCTTTGGCTTGCGGTTTGATCATTGGCCTGGGTGCTATCGGTGCTTGTATCGGTATCGCAATCATGGGCGGTAAGTACCTCGAAGCATCTGCACGTCAGCCAGAACTGATGAACACACTGCAAACCAAGATGTTCCTGCTGGCCGGTCTGATCGACGCTGCGTTCCTGATCGGTGTTGGTATCGCCATGTTGTTCGCATTTGCAAATCCGTTCATCGCGAAGTAATTCGGGCGGCATAGCCGATTCTCATTTTTGCCGGATTGATTAGTTCGGCACACGATATTCTGAGAAGGAAATTACCGTGAACTTAAATGCAACATTGTTTGCGCAGTTCGTGGTCTTCTTCATCCTCGCCGGCTTTACGATGAAATTCGTTTGGCCGCCGTTGATCAAGGCGCTCGACGAGCGCGCGAAGAAGATTGCGGACGGCTTGGCTGCTGCTGACCGCGGCAAGGCTGACCTGGCTGCCGCTGAAAAGCGCGTTCAGGCAGAGCTGGCAACAGCACGCGACGAAGGCCAAAAACGTATCGGTGACGCTGAAAAGCGTGCTCAGCTGATTATTGAAGAAGCAAAGAAAACCGCTTCCGAAGAAGCAGCGCGCATCATCGCCAATGCTAAGGCAGATGCAGAGCAGCAAGTGACCAAAGCGCGTGAAGACTTGCGCGGCGAAGTTGCGACCCTCGCGGTCAAAGGCGCCGAGCAGATTCTGAAGCGTGAAGTCAACGCGGCTGCACATGCCGAATTGCTGAACCAACTGAAAACAGAGCTGTAATATGGCCGAACTCGCAACGATTGCTCGCCCTTATGCAGAAGCCCTGTTCCGAGTGGCCAAAGCCGGCAGTTTGTCGGCCTGGTCCGATCTCGTTTCCGAGATGGCGCAAGTCGCAGCGCACCCTGATGTGAAAGCAGTTGCGCAAAATCCGGCACTGACGGATGCGCAGATTGCTTCCACGTTTGCGTCCGTTCTGAAAACACCATTGAGCGTCGAAGCCCAAAACTTCGTCAGCGCCTTGGTGGTAAACGGTCGTCTGACGCTGTTGCCTGAAATTGCCACACAATTCCATACGCTGAAAAACGCACAGGAAGGCGCCGCTGATGCAGAAATCACCAGTGCGTTTGAATTGTCCGATGCGCAGTTGAAGGATGTGGTCGCCACGCTGGAAAAGAAATTTGGTCGCAAGCTGACGCCAACCGTCAAGGTGGATAACGCGTTGATCGGCGGCGTGCGTGTGGTGGTCGGTGACGAAGTGTTCGATACCTCGGTGCGCGCGAAGCTGCAACAGTTACATGTTGCCTTGGCTGCATAAAACCTGGGCCTTGGCGTAACAGCCTAAGCGATAGAAAAATTTTTAGGAGTTAGTATGCAACTCAACGCATCTGAAATCAGCGAGCTGATCAAGAGCCGGATTCAAGGCCTTGGCGATACCGCTGAGATTCGCAATCAAGGCACGGTTATTTCCGTGTCCGACGGTATCTGCCGTATCCATGGTCTGTCTGACGTGATGCAAGGTGAGATGCTGGAATTTCCAGGCAACACTTTTGGTCTGGCGCTGAACCTCGAGCGCGATTCCGTTGGCGCCGTTATTCTGGGTGACTTCGAGCACATTTCCGAAGGCGATACAGTCAAATGTACCGGCCGTATCCTGGAAGTGCCTATCGGTCCGGAACTGCGCGGCCGTGTAGTGAATGCATTGGGCCAGCCTATCGACGGCAAGGGTCCGGTCAACACCAAGCTGACAGCCCCGATTGAAAAGATCGCGCCAGGCGTTATTGCCCGCCAATCTGTTTCTCAGCCAATGCAGACCGGCATCAAGTCGATCGACGCCATGGTGCCGATCGGTCGCGGTCAACGCGAACTGATCATCGGTGACCGTCAAACCGGCAAGACTGCTGTTGCGATTGATGCGATCATCAATCAAAAGGGCCAGGACGTGACATGTATCTATGTCGCGATCGGTCAAAAAGCATCGTCGATCAAGAACATCGTGCGCTCGCTGGAAGCACACGGCGCCATGGAGTACACCATCGTTGTTACTGCATCGGCTTCCGAGTCGGCTGCGATGCAATACCTGTCGGCCTACTCCGGATGCGCCATGGGCGAATACTTCCGTGACCGTGGTCAAGATGCGCTGATCGTGTATGACGATCTGTCCAAGCAAGCTGTTGCATACCGTCAGGTATCGCTGCTGCTGCGCCGTCCACCAGGCCGTGAAGCTTATCCTGGCGACGTGTTCTACCTCCACAGCCGTTTGCTGGAACGCGCAGCACGCGTGAACGAAAAGTACGTCGAAGATTTCACCAAGGGTGAAGTCAAGGGCAAGACTGGTTCGTTGACTGCACTGCCTATCATTGAAACGCAAGCAGGCGACGTTTCCGCCTTCGTTCCGACCAACGTGATTTCGATCACCGACGGTCAGATCTTCCTGGAAACATCGTTGTTCAACGCTGGTATCCGTCCTGCGATTAACGCCGGTATTTCGGTGTCGCGCGTCGGTGGCGCTGCTCAAACCAAGGTCATCAAGAGCCTGTCCGGCGGTATCCGTACCGACTTGGCGCAGTATCGTGAACTGGCTGCGTTCGCGCAGTTCGCTTCCGACCTGGATGAAGCGACCCGCAAGCAGCTGGACCGTGGCGCACGCGTTACCGAACTGTTGAAGCAAGCGCAATATTCGCCGTTGTCGATCTCGCTGATGGCCGTGACTTTGTTCGCAGTCAACAAGGGTTTCCTGGACAGCATCGAAGTCAAGCAGGTACTGCCGTTCGAAAGCGGTCTGCATAATTTCATGAAGACCAGCCACGCGCCATTGCTGCAAAAGATCGAAGAAACCAAGCAAATCGACAAAGATGGTGAAGCTGCATTGTCTGCTGCCGTTGCTGATTTCAAAAAATCGTTCGTAGCTTAATTTAACTGGAGCACGGAATGGCTACAGGTAAAGAGATACGCAGCAAGATCAAGAGCGTAGAAAATACGAAGAAGATCACCAAGGCGATGGAAATGGTTGCGGCCTCCAAAATGCGCAAAGCGCAGGACCGGATGCGTGCGGCACGTCCCTACAGTGAAAAGATTCGTCATATCGCGTCTAACTTGTCGCAAGCCAATCCAGAGTACACGCACCCGTTCATGGTGAAGCAGGACAACTCCAAGAACGTTGGTTTCATCGTCGTCACCACAGACAAAGGTCTGTGCGGCGGCATGAATACCAACTCCTTGCGTTTGCTGACCGCGAAACTGCGTGAGCTGGAAGGACAAGGAAACAAGGTTCAAGCTGTAGCGATCGGTAACAAGGGTCTGAGTTTTCTCAACCGGATCGGCGCGAAGGTCGTAGCGCATGCCGCACAACTGGGTGATACGCCGCATCTGGAAAAGCTGATCGGGCCGGTGAAAGTACTGCTTGATGCTTACCAGGAAGGTCGCCTGGATGCGGTTTATCTGGTGTACACCAAGTTCATCAACACGATGAAGCAAGAGCCGATGCTGCAGCAATTGCTGCCGTTGTCAGCTGATCGTCTTGAGGCTGATACTAAGGCTGGTGATGCAGGTTCGCATTCCTGGGACTACATTTACGAGCCAGATGTGCAAAGCGTCATCGATGAATTGCTGGTGCGTTATGTAGAAGCGCTGATTTACCAGGCTGTCGCAGAAAACATGGCGTCCGAGCAATCGGCGCGGATGGTGGCGATGAAGTCTGCCAGCGATAATGCGGGTAACGTGATCGGCGAATTGAAACTGGTTTACAACAAGACTCGTCAAGCTGCGATTACCAAGGAACTCTCGGAAATCGTTGCCGGTGCGGCTGCGGTGTAACGCGCAAACTGCGCTTAACAGAACTTAATTTTATATATTGAAGGAACGAAAATGGCTGATGGCAAAATCGTTCAGTGTATCGGCGCTGTGGTGGACGTTGAATTCCCACGTGACGCGATGCCTAAGATTTACGACGCCTTGAAGATGGATGGCTCGGAACTGACGCTGGAAGTACAACAACAGCTGGGCGACGGCGTAGTCCGTACCATTGCGCTGGGTACATCCGACGGTTTGCGCCGCGGCATGGCAATCAAGAACACAGGCCAACCAATTATGGTGCCGACCGGTAAAGCAACACTGGGTCGTATCATGGACGTACTGGGCAACCCGATTGATGAATGCGGTCCGGTGAGCCACGCAACGACGGCCTCGATTCACCGTAAGGCTCCTGCGTACGACGAACTGTCGCCATCGCAAGAGTTGCTGGAAACCGGCATCAAGGTTATCGACCTCGTTTGTCCGTTTGCCAAGGGCGGTAAAGTCGGTCTGTTCGGTGGCGCGGGTGTGGGCAAGACCGTGAACATGATGGAACTGATCAACAACATCGCCAAGGCGCACAGCGGCTTGTCCGTGTTTGCCGGTGTTGGTGAACGTACTCGTGAAGGCAACGACTTCTATCACGAAATGGCTGACGCCAAGGTTGTGGATCTGGAAAACCCGGAAAACTCCAAGGTTGCCATGGTCTACGGTCAGATGAATGAGCCTCCTGGCAACCGTCTGCGCGTGGCGCTGACTGGCTTGACGATCGCTGAAGGCTTCCGTGACGAAGGTAAAGACGTGCTGTTCTTCGTCGACAATATCTACCGTTACACACTGGCCGGTACTGAAGTTTCCGCGCTGCTGGGCCGTATGCCTTCCGCCGTGGGTTACCAGCCTACGCTGGCTTCGGAAATGGGCCAACTGCAAGAGCGTATTACTTCGACTAAGACTGGTTCGATCACATCGATCCAGGCCGTCTACGTTCCAGCGGATGACTTGACCGACCCGTCCCCTGCTACTACGTTTGCTCACTTGGATTCGACCGTCGTTCTGTCGCGTGACATCGCTTCGCTGGGTATCTACCCTGCGGTCGATCCACTCGATTCGACATCGCGCCAACTGGATCCGCAAGTCGTTGGTCAAGAGCACTACGAAACAGCACGCGCTGTTCAAGGTATTCTGCAACGCTACAAAGAATTGCGCGACATTATCGCGATTCTGGGTATGGACGAACTGGCTCCGGAAGACAAGCTGCTGGTCGCGCGTGCTCGTAAGATGCAACGTTTCCTGTCGCAGCCTTTCCACGTTGCTGAAGTGTTTACCGGTTCGCCAGGTAAATACGTTTCGCTGAAAGATACGATCAAGGGCTTCAAGATGATCGCTAGCGGCGAACTCGATCACTTGCCGGAACAAGCGTTCTACATGGTTGGCACGATCGAAGAAGCAATCGAAAAGGCCAAGAAGATCAACTAAGATCTCTTGATTCTCGCGATGCCGCCCTTGCTTGAAATTAAGCGGGGCGGCTGAACGGATAGGAAACGACATGGCACATACTATTCACGTTGACGTAGTCTCCGCCGAAGAAGAAATCTTCTCCGGTGAGGCGGAATTCGTCGCGTTGCCGGGTGAAGCGGGTGAGCTGGGGATTTATCCTCGTCACACTCCCTTGATCACGCGCATCAAGCCGGGTGCAGTACGCATCAAGATCCCTGGCCAGGCGCAAGACGAGTTCGTTTTCGTCGCCGGCGGTTTGCTGGAAGTGCAACCTGATACCGTCACTGTTCTCGCTGACACCGCAATTCGCGGTTCGGATCTGGATGAAGCCAAAGCAAGCGCTGCGAAGAAACTCGCAGAAGAAGCGTTGGCAAGTCGCGATTCGAAGATCGATTACGCAGCAGCACAAGCCGAACTGGCAACTGCTATAGCGCAATTGGCAGCGATTCAGAGGTTGCGTCAGAAGCGTTAATTCGCTTGGCACTGCAAGCATTTCGCGATCAGTCATTCAGCATTAGTAAAAAAGGCAGCTTCGGCTGTCTTTTTTATTTTCAAGGCTATTGCACCAAACTTCTTGTCTTTCCTGCACAGATTCATCTCTTCAGGCGCCTGATTACGCGTATCGCCAGTTACACACAGCTCGCACGGGTGGCCCATGGCGACGGTACAGCAGTCTCACTCCTGATGAGGTAAAGTGGAACGTCGTGTCCCATGAAGAAAGCCATCATCCATGAATGCAAACACCGCACCCAAACCGATCATCGCCGTCGTCGGATTATCGAGTCGTCCGGATCGTCCCAGCTATGACGTCAGCGCGTACATGCAGCACCACGGCTACCGCATCGTCGCCGTCAACCCCATGTATGCCGGGACGCAGATATTGGGCGAATATTGTTACGCGAATTTGCAGGACGCGGCGGCGGCACTTGCCGGCGCCGGCCTGAAAATCGATATCGTTGATTGCTTTCGCAAATCGGCCGACATCCCGCCGGTGGTCGACGAGGCGATTGACATCGGTGCCACCTGCGTGTGGATGCAGCAGGGGATCGTCAATGAAGCCGCTGCTGTCAAAGCGCAGCGGGCAGGGCTGGTCGTCATTATGGATCGTTGCCTCAAGATCGATCACGCCATGGGAATTACGCATGGCGTGTTGTAGTCCAACTGCTTCCACGGTTTGAATGAGCCGAATCCACCCGCAATCAAGGAGACATGTGTGAGCATCCGCGAGCAATTTCGAGCGACAAAGAAAACCGATATCAAGGACGAGAATGCGGCCGCAAAGCCTCTGTCCAGCGGTGATAAAACGGCAGATAAATTGCAGATTCAGGCGATCGCAGAACAAATCGGCGAGCTACAGGCCATGTTGTACGCCGCGAACGACAAAAAAGTACTCGTGGTGTTGCAAGGGATGGATACCAGCGGCAAAGATGGCACCGTCAATGGCGTCTTTGGCAGTATTAATCCGGAAGGCATCCGTGTCATCAGCTACAAAGCGCCCAGTACGCTGGAGCTGCAGCACGACTATCTCTGGCGCATCCACCAGCAGGTGCCCCGGAAGGGCGAAATTGCGGTCTTCAATCGCAGTCATTACGAAGACGTGCTGATCACACGCGTGCACGACTGGATCGACGCTGCTGAGTGCAAACGGCGCTACGCACAGATTAACGACTTCGAACGCATGCTGAGTGAGACCGGCACCGTCATCATCAAATTCTTCCTGCATATCTCCAAAGAAGAGCAGCGCGCGCGTTTGCAAGAACGTGTCGACGATCCAACCAAGCATTGGAAATTCGACATAGGCGATCTCGAGGAACGCAAAAGCTGGGACGACTATCAAAAGGTGTACAGTCAGGCGATTCAAGCTACCGACGCTGATCACGCGCCCTGGTATCTGATTCCGGCGAATTCCAAGACGCATCGAAATCTGGCGATCGCCAACATCGTGCTGGAAACCATGCAAGACATGAAGCTTGCGTACCCGCCAGCAAAGAAAGAGCTCATCGACTTGAAGGTCAAGTAACATGCGACGCTGGCTTCCGGAGATTTTCGCCTTGCCGTTGTTGCCATGGTTGCTGGCACAAGGCAAGCGTACGCGGAGGATCACGCCGCGCATGCCGGAAGCTGCCGGCGAGCGTCATGGTATCTGCGTGCCTGCGCAACCGGTATCGCCTGAAGCGACACCTTATTCTTTACTCGCCATTGGTGAATCTCCTGTCGCCGGTGTCGGCGTTGTCACACAGGAGCAAGCCATCACGGCGCAACTGGCGCACAATTTGGCGCTGCGTTGGCAGCGCCCGGTAAGTTGGATCGCCTTCGGCAAAAACGGTGCGACAGTGGCGGATGCAATCCGCGATGTGGCACCGCAATTACCGAACGGGAAAGTGAATGTGGTACTGATCGCTTTTGGCGTGAACGACAGTACCGCTTTCCGCAGTAGTGCTCGCTACCGCGCGGATCTCGCCACCTTGACGCAACTGGTGCAACAGCGTCTGCATCCTGACTTGCTGGTGATCGCCGGGGTGCCGCCGCTGCGTCTGTTTCCGGCGCTGCCGCAACCTTTGCGGCATGTACTTGGATTGAAGGCAGACACGCTTAGTGACGCAGCAAAGGCGCTGGCCTCCGCGACGCCGCAGACGATCTTCGTGCCGGTGGAAAGCAATGCGCGCGATCGTTCGCTGATGGCCGTCGACGGCTATCATCCGTCGACATCAGGTGTGATTTTATGGGCGGAGCAACTTGCTGCAGCTATCAACGACAGCATGGGCAAGCACTCTCGCTTCTGACAGGGGAAGTCCTTTGAGGTAGGCGACCGGGCCGAACCAGACTACCTGTGGCTATTCTGGTTCAGTGAGCCGCCTCAACGTAGTCATGTCAGTGCAGCCACTTGTTGACGATACGGTCATAGTCGCCGGTCGCCTTCAGCATGTGCATCCAGGCATCAACGAACTCTTTGAAGGCGACATCCGCGCGCGGCAGCATGAAAGCCTTCTCGGCAAATTGCAGCGGCTTGTCCGGATTGATCGGGCAAAGCTCCGGATGCAGTTTGGCCTGCCACAACACTTCGCTTGAATCGGTCACCATTACGTCCGCCTTGCCATCAACGATTTGCTGGAAAATCGTCACATTGTCCGGATGCAAGACCAGTTGCGCCTGCTTGAAGTTGGCGCGGGCAAAACGCTCATTCGTTCCGCCAGGATTGAAAATCGCGCGCGTTGTCGGCTTGTCGATCATGTCCAGCGTCTGGAATTTGGCCGCATCGGCACAGCGTACGATAGGTGCCTTGCCGTCGACCATGTGCGCTGCCGCAAACGACACCTTCTTCAAGCGATCCAGCGTGACCGACACGCCGCCCATGGCGACATCGCATTTGGACAGAAAGTCGTTCATCAGCGTCGGCCAACTGGTTTTCACAAGTTGCACTTCAACGCCAAGCGCCTTGCCCAGCGATTGCGCCAGATCGACGTCGATGCCTTCAAAGCTGTTGTCTGCCTTGAAATAAGTAAAAGGTTTGTAATCACCGGTCATGCACACGCGCAGCTTGCCGTTCTTGAGCACCTCGTCGAGGCGGCTGCTCTCTGCGGCTTGTGCCGCCTGCATGGACAGACCCGCGCAAAGCAAGCCGAACGCAATCAACCATTTCTTCATGTCATCCTCCTGATTATTTTATTGAGCGGAGACGATAGCACGCAGGTTTCCCGTCATCAATCCATCCTGCCAAAATGATTGGGTGGCCAACTTGGGCAAGATCTCTGATTTCCCGTTTGGGTGCGATAATAGCGGATTGCCGACTTGCTCCACACGATCGCTCATGCCCCAATTTGCTCCGCTGAAAAACGACACCTTCCTGCGCGCTTTGCTGCGCCAGCCGACTGATTACACGCCGATGTGGCTGATGCGCCAGGCTGGCCGCTATTTGCCTGAATATCGCGCCACACGCGCTCGTGCGGGCTCCTTCCTGGGTCTGGCGAAGAATCCTGATTACGCCACCGAAGTCACCCTGCAACCGCTGGAGCGCTATCCATTGGATGCCGCGATCCTGTTCTCAGACATCCTGACCGTGCCGGATGCGATGGGACTTGGCTTGTTCTTTGCCGATGGCGAAGGCCCAAAATTCGAACGCCCGCTGCGCGACGAAAAAGCTGTCATGGCCTTGCAGGCGCCTGAACTGGGCAGTCTGCAATATGTATTCGACGCTGTGACGCAGATCCGCACTGAGCTGAACGGCCGTGTGCCGCTGATCGGCTTCTCCGGCAGTCCGTGGACGCTGGCGTGCTACATGGTGGAAGGCGGCGGATCGGACGACTTCCGCACCGTCAAGACCATGCTCTACGACCGTCCTGATCTGATGCATCACATCCTCAAGACCAACGCGGCAGCAGTGGCTGCCTATCTGAACGCGCAAATTGACGCCGGCGCACAGGCCGTGATGATTTTCGACACCTGGGGCGGAGCGCTTGCCGATGGCATCTATCAGGAGTTCTCACTGCAATACATGGCCGACGTCATGCGCCAGCTCAAGCGCGAGAAGGATGGCGTCACCATTCCCGCCATCGTCTTTACCAAAGGCGGTGGGCTGTGGCTTGAACAAATTGCCGCTATCGGCACTGACGCCGTCGGATTAGACTGGACTGTCAATCTGGCCGACGCGCGTCGCCGTGTCGGCGATAAGGTCGCTTTGCAAGGCAATCTTGACCCTAATGTCCTCTTTGCCGGCCACGCACAGATCCAGGCAGAAGTACGCAAGCTGCTGACCTCATTCGGCAAGCCGACCGCCGGTAATGGCCATGTTTTCAACCTTGGCCACGGCATCTCGCAATTCACGCCACCTGATGCTGTCACCGTGTTGGTCGAGGCTGTTCATGGCATCAGCCGCGAGCTGCGCCAATAAAGTGAACGATTTCTGCGGAGAAGATTAAACCTACTTAGTCGCATGCGGTATGTGGAGGGAATTTTAGTAATCTGCCATCACTTATGCACAAAGGAAGGGCTTTCCTTAGTAGGAATCATTCATATCCATATTTAAAATTTCTTCGATTTGCGAATTGCCTAAGTCATTGATTTTAAATATGTTTGTTTCTTGCATGGGTTTTGTGCAAACTATCAAGATCCGCATGAAATGTGGGCTGTAGCCCTGTCAAGAGGGAGTTGCCCACAAAGTTATCCACAGGATTTGTGGATAGTTGAAAAAGCACTTATGAAACCGAGAGTTACGTGAACTTTTCAAGTTTTACTTGAGAAATACTTAGGAATTCTTACCGCCGTGCCAGGGTTTTTCTGACAAATTTTTCTTGACAGAAACTGGTGCAGACGATCTTCTTGCGATGCCGTTTCGGTGCGAATATTCGGACTTATGCACAAATTTTCTTTTGTGCGCGGCAATAATAAAAAATTAAAAAATTTTTTCGAGCCATCCAATGTGTTTTGTAACCTATTGATTTTAAAGAATATAAATTTTGCTTTTGATTTGGGCAATTTATTGAAACCCGCAGCCAGACTGGGAAAAGCGCTGTCAAGCCCGAGTTGTGCACAAAGTTATCCACAGCTTGTGTGGATAGTTTAAAAAGTGGTTATGAAACCGTTAGTTAGGTCACCTTTTCAGGAATTACATTAAGTTCGTGGAACAACGCATCCTTCAGATCGCCCTCGATACCCCGCTTGACAGAATCTTCGACTATCGCTGGCGTGCAGGTGCTGTCGCCGACGAGGCAGAACCGCAAGTCGGGCAACTGGCGATCGTGCCTTTTGGCCGACGCGAAGTCGCCGGGATGATTGTAGGGTTAGCCGACCAGACGGATGTGCCTCTGGATAAGCTCAAGGACGTCATCGCCGTGCGCAGCCAGCTGTCGCCCTTGTCGGCGCAGTGGCGGGCGTTGTGCAGTTTCGCCGCCGATTATTATCAGCGTCCTCTGGGCGAAGTCGCGCTACCCGGTCTGCCGAAGAACTTGCGCACCCTCACCACAACTGCGCTGGATCGCGCCTTGAAGAAACTTGGCAAGCTGACCGCCAATCACGACGGCAGCCCCGTCAATACACCACAATTGAAGCCCGAGCAGCAAGAGGCGGTCGATGCCATCGCCACGGCGCAAGGTTTTGCGCCCTTGCTGCTGTATGGCGTGACCGGCAGTGGCAAGACTGAAGTCTATCTGCAAGCCGCCGCACGCATTCTTGCCCAGAGCGAAGCGGTCGGCGAAGTCGCGCAGATTCTGGTGCTGGTGCCGGAAATCAACCTGACGCCTCAGCTCGAATCCAATATCCGCGCAAGATTCCCCGGTGTGCACGTGGTCACCCTGCACAGCGGCCTGGCGGAAGGCGAGCGCACGCTCAACTGGCTGGCGGCGCATCAGGGCCAGGCGCGCATCGTGCTCGGCACGCGTCTGGCGATTTTGTCCTCGTTGCCGCATCTCAAACTCATTGTGATCGATGAGGAGCACGACCCGTCTTACAAGCAGCAGGAAGGCTTGCGCTATTCCGCACGCGATCTGGCGGTGTGGCGCGCGCATCAGTTGGGGATTCCGGTGGTGCTGGGCTCAGCCACGCCATCGCTGGAAACCTGGCAGCACACGCAAGCCGGGCGTTATCGCAAGCTGCAGTTGCGCGAACGCGCGGTGCGGGATGCCGTGCTGCCCACGGTGAAGATGATCGACATGGAGCGCGATCGCCCCAATGATGGTCTGACGTCCACCTTGGTCGCGGCATTGAAGTTGCGTCTGGAGCGCGGCGAACAATCCTTACTGTTTCTTAACCGGCGCGGTTATGCGCCGGTGCTCAACTGCGACGCCTGCGGCTGGATCAGCAATTGCATGCGCTGCACCTCATTCATGGTGCTGCACAAGCCGGAGCGCCGTCTGCGCTGCCACCATTGCAGCCTTGAGTTATATATCCCCAAAGCCTGCCCGACTTGCGGCAATGTCGACTTGCAACCGTTGGGGCGCGGTACGCAGCGGGTCGAAGAGGGCTTGCAGGCGATGTTCCCGGAGGCGCGCGTCTTGCGTATCGATGCTGACTCGACCCGGCTGAAAGGAGCGGCGCAGAACGCTTTCGACAGCGTGCATCGCGGTGACGTGGATATTCTGATTGGCACGCAAATGGTCGCCAAAGGCCACGATTTCAAGCGCCTGACACTGGTCGGCGTGATGAACCCGGATACGGCGCTGTTTTCGCACGATTACCGTGCGAGCGAGCGTTTGTTCGCCCAACTGATGCAGGTCGCAGGCCGTGCCGGTCGTGCGGGGCAAAAAGAGGGCGGGTCACCCAGTGAAGTGTTGATTCAGAGTCGTTATCCCCATCACCCGCTCTACGGCGCGGTGGCGGCACATGACTACGACGGGTTTGCCACCCAGTTGCTGGAAGAGCGGCAGCAAGCGGCATTGCCGCCGTTCATCTATCAGGCCTTGTTGCGTGCCGAAGCTGCAGAGATCGATATTGCGCTGGCCTTCCTGAAGGACGCGGCAACTTGCCTGGAACATACCGGTATCACTATTAATGATCCGATTCCCATGACCATGACGCGTGTAGCCAATGTGGAGCGTGCGCAATTGCTGATTGAATGCGCTTCGCGGCCAGCGCTGCAAGCCTTCCTGAGGGACTGGCTGGATGTCTTGCGGCAAATGAAGACACGCGCCAAATGGTCGCTGGAAGTTGATCCGGTCGATATCTGAGCTGCTTCCCCTCACCGTTCATCGTATAAAGCCCGCTGTATTTTCCCTCATCCCGCAGTTCGTCGCATGGAGATGGGAAACTTCGCCTGCTCTACCTAGCATGACGCCGTTCCTTTTACTCTTCAGGAGTTGTCATGCTGTATCAAATTCTCATTCATACGCCTCTCTGGGTCTGGGCCATGCTGGGCTTTTTGGCCTATCGTGGCTGGTCGGCCGGCTTTGATCGCGAAACGCTGATCGTCAAGGTAGCGCTGGTTCCGCTATTGATGCTCGGTTTGTCGGGGCATGGCCTGTACGAGCTGGCGCATGCCGATGCGTTGGTGTTGGGTGCGGCACTATTGGCTGCGCTCGCCAGCGGTATCGCCAGCTGGACTGCTGCCGGCAAGGCCGGTACGGTTGCTTACCCGGAGCGCGGCACGGTCTTCCTGCGTGGAAGCTGGTTTCCCTTGATGATGATGACGGGTGTTTTTGCCGTCAAATATGCGATGGGCGTGTTGACCGCCATGCATTCGCCTTGGGCGCAGGGCGGATTGGTCGTCATCGCAGTTGGCGTGCTGTATGGCTTGTTTATTGGTGTTTCGGCGGGGCGTATGTTGCGAATTTTGCATCTTTATCGTCGGGCACAGCTACCGGCGGCAGAGTTGAGTGTCTGATTGCGGGCGTCCACCTTCAGTGATCCGTTAATACGCCTTCAATCTGAGTACGGCAAGCCGGTATAATCCGGGGTTTATATATTCATCAATGTGCGGCGTGTGTCGTCTGTAGTTTGTTTTCGACCTGCCTCGCCGCCGACCCCTCTGTCTCCATGCTTGCTCAACAAAAACAACGCATCACCGAATTATTCCAAGCCGCGCTGGCGCCGCTGATCGCCGGTACCGACCTGACGCCGACCGTCACGCTTGAGCGTCCGCGCGACCCGTCGCATGGCGACATTGCCTGCAACCTGGCCATGCAACTGGCCAAACCGCTCAAGAAAAACCCACGCGAACTGGCGCAAGCACTGGTCGATGGCGTGTTGTCTCAGCCCGGGCGTGAAGAGCTGATTTCCTCCGCCGACATCGCCGGCCCTGGTTTCATCAACCTGCGCGTGGCTGATGCCGCCAAGCAGGCCGTCGTCAAGACCATCCTGGCCGAAGGCGCGCAATACGGCAAGAGCAACGCCGGCGCCGGCAAGAAGGTGCTGGTCGAGTTTGTTTCCGCCAATCCGACCGGCCCGCTGCACGTCGGTCATGGCCGTCAGGGCGCACTCGGCGACGCCATGTCGGCGCTGCTGCAATCGCAGGGCTACGACGTCTTGCGCGAGTTTTACTACAACGACGCCGGCGTGCAGATCGCCACGCTGGCGACCTCCGTACAGGCGCGCGGCAAGGGCTTCAAGCCGGGCGATGCGGAGTGGCCTGAATCGGCTTACAACGGTGACTACATCGCCGACATCGCCGAAGACTTCAAGGCAAAGAAAACCGTCTCCGCCAGCGACGGTGAACCGGCAACCGCCAGCGGTGATGTCGAGGACATCGAATCGATCCGCCGTTTTGCCGTGGCCTATCTGCGTCGCGAGCAGGATCTGGATCTGCAGGCTTTCGGCGTCAAGTTCGACAACTACTATCTGGAATCGTCGCTCTACACCGAGGGCAAGGTTACCGCTGCCGTCGAGGCGCTGATCAAGGCCGGCAAGACGTATGAGCTGGACGGCGCGCTGTGGCTCAAGACCACCGACTATGGCGACGATAAAGATCGCGTCATGAAAAAGACCGACGGCACCTATACCTACTTCGTGCCTGACGTTGCGTATCACATCACCAAATGGCAGCGCGGCTACGGCAAGGTCATCAACGTGCAGGGCAGCGACCACCACGGCACCATCGCGCGCGTACGCGCCGGTTTGCAGGCGGCCAATGTCGGCATTCCGCAAGGCTATCCCGACTACGTGCTGCACAAGATGGTCACCGTGATGAAGAACGGCGAAGAGGTGAAAATCTCCAAGCGCGCTGGTTCCTACGTCACCTTGCGCGACCTGATCGAATGGTCGAACGGTACTGAAGCCGAGGCTGGCGATCTGACCCGCGGAAGAGACGCCGTGCGCTTCTTCCTGATCTCGCGCAAGGCAGACAGCGAATTCGTGTTCGACGTTGACGTCGCGCTGACCCGCAACGACGAAAACCCGGTCTACTACGTCCAGTACGCACATGCGCGGATCTGCTCGGTGCTGAACCAATGGGCCGGCGACGACACGACCTTGGATCAGGTCGCCGATCTGTCGCCGCTGACCGCGCCGCGCGAAGTCAGCCTGCTGGCCAAGCTGGCCGAATATCCGGAAGCGCTGGCGCACGCCCTGCAAGAGCTGGGCCCGCATCAGGTGGCTTTCTATCTGCGCGATCTGGCAGGCGAGTTGCATAGCTACTACAATGCAGAACGCGTGCTGGTCGACGATGTCCCAACCAAGATGGCGCGTCTGGCCTTAATGAGCGCCACGCGCCAGGTGTTGCGTAATGGTCTGGCGCTGATCGGCGTATCCGCTCCGTCAAGAATGTAACTCTGCAGATGAATACACAAGTGAAACAACACCAACCGAATCTTCGCAAGCAAGCCGGCGGCACTTTCCTCGGTCTCATTCTCGGTCTTATCGTCGGCCTCGGCATTGCTGTCGTGGTGGCGCTGATGATCACCAAGTCGCCGATTCCCTTCGTCAACAAGGTGATCAAGCAAGAACGCACCGAACTGTCGCCTGGCCAGGCCGCCGATCCGAACAAGCCGCTGTACGGCAACAAGGACGTCACCAAGGAAGCGCCGCCTGCGCCAAAGGATCCGGATCAGAAACCTGCTCCTGATGCCAAGAAGCCGGACACGCCTCCGGCGCCGCCAAAGACCGCAGACGTGCCGAAAGACAAGGATAAGCTGGCAGCAATCACCAAGGATCAGTCCGCCAAATCCGACAGTACCGTTGACGACAAGTGGACCTATTTCCTGCAGACCGGTGCATTCCGCGAGCAGGCCGATGCCGAGAACGCACGCGCCAAACTGGCGCTGTTGGGATTCGAAGCCAAGGTCAGTGAACGTCCATCCGACAACGGTACTTTGTACCGTGTGCGTATCGGTCCGATTGCCCAGTCCGAGACAGTGAACCGGATGCGCAGCAAGTTGTCTGACAGCGGCATCGATGCCGCCATCGTGCGCATTCCAAAATAATTTTTAATTGATCGTTTATTTGCGCTTTACCACTGCCGTGTTTTGTTGGTATCTGCAGCGGTTGCGCACCTTGAGAAGGGGTTAAGTTTATGCGTTTGTTCCGCCATGCTCTCGCTGCTATCAGCCTGGGTTTGCTGGCCGTTTCGGTCAGCGCGTCTCCTGCCAATCCGCAAAACGGCACCGATTATCGTACGCTGGAGCAAGCCCAGCCGACCGATTCCGGCAAGAAGATTGAAGTGACCGAATTCATGTGGTACAGCTGCCCGCATTGCGCAGCCTTCGATCCCTCGCTGACCGCATGGGTAAAAAAGCAGGGCGACAAGATTGTCTTCAAGCAAGTGCCGGTTGCCTTCCGCGAGTCCTTCATTCCTCAGCAAAAGCTGTTCTACACGCTGGAAGCTATGGGCAAGACCGCTGAAATGAATCCGAAGATTTTCCAAGCCATCCACGTTGATCGCCAACGCGTCGACACCGACAAGACTATCCTGGAATTCATCGAGAAGCAGGGTATCGACAAGCAAAAATTCCTGGATCTGTACAACTCCTTTGGCGTACAGACCAAGGTTCGTCGCGCAGCGCAATTGCAGGAGGCCTACAAGATCGACGGCGTGCCGACGATCGCTATCGATGGCCGTTTCCTGACCTCGCCTTCGATTGCAGGCACATCGATGGCCAATCAGCCGGAATCGATGCAGCAAGCCGCCTCCCTGCAAGTCATGGATCATCTGGTGGCCAAGCTGGCCGCTGAAAAAGCCAGCGAGAAGCCGGCCGACGCAGCCAAACCAAGCAAGAAGAAATAAGCTTCACCGTACCGAAGACGGTCCGTCGCTCGCGAGAGGACGGGCCGTTTTTATTGGTTGTTGCTGTCTTTAACGGTATTTATTGTTCCTCCCGCATCATTTCAGTGTTGCGTCCTTGTGAACTATCGAACTGAAGGAATCTCATGCAGCGGGTCTTCATCACTGGCGCATCCAGCGGCATTGGCGCCGCTCTGGCGAAAGCGTACGCGCAACAGGGGGCTATCCTCGGTCTGGTCGCGCGCCGCAAGGAAACGTTGGAGCAGATCCGTGCCGGGCTGGCCAATCCCGAGCGCCATCATCTCTACGCGCTGGATGTCACCGATCACGCCGCCTTGCATCATGCCGCTCAAGAATTTATCAGCGCAACAGGCGGCGCAGACGTGGTGATCGCCAATGCCGGCATTTCGCAAGGCACGCTGACGGAATACGTCGAAGACATTCCTGTGTTCGAGCGCATCATTGCAACTAACGTGACGGCTACCGTTGCCACGTTCCATCCCTTTATCGCTGCCATGAAAGCTTCGCCCCAACCGCAACAATGCCGCCTGGTCGGCATCGGCAGTGTTGCCGGCATTCGCGGCTTGCCGGGCGCGGAGGCGTATAGTGCATCGAAGGCGGCGGTGATCAGCTACTGCGAATCGCTGCGTGTCGAGTTGCGTGCCAGCGGTATCAAGGTGGTGACGATCGCGCCGGGTTATATCGATACGCCGATGACGCAGGTCAATCACTACCGCATGCCTTTCCTGATGCCGGTGGAAAAATTCGCCGCACGCGCATTGGCCGCCATCGCAGCAGGCGACAGTTATCGCGTGATTCCCTGGCAAATGGGTGTCGTTGCCAAAATGCTGCGCCTGTTGCCCAATAGCGTTTACGACTTTGCGTTTTCCAAAGCGCCACACAAGAAACGCCATCTTTGAACGAGTTTGATCGATTAATAACGTCATGAAAATCATCTACGCCGGAACTCCCGAATTCGCCGCCATTGCGCTCGAAGCGCTATACGCCGCAGGCCATGAAATCACACTGGTCCTGGCCCAGCCGGATCGTCCGGCCGGACGTGGCATGCAACTCCATGCTTCACCGGTCAAACAATGCGCCATCGCGCACGGCACGCCGGTGGCGCAGCCCATATCGCTGCGTCTGGACGGCAAATATCCCGACGTCGCGCGCGAAGCGCATGAACTGCTGCGCAGCACGCCGCACGACATCATGATCGTCGCCGCCTACGGCCTGATCCTGCCGCGCAGCGTGCTGGATATTCCACGCCTGGGCTGTCTCAATATTCACGGCTCATTGCTGCCGCGCTGGCGCGGTGCTGCACCGATTCATCGTGCGATCGAAGCGGGCGACAGCGAAACCGGCATCACCATCATGCAAATGGAAGAGGGGCTTGATACCGGCCCGATGCTATTGATGGAAGCATTGCCGATCACGGATACCGATACCACCGGCAGCCTGCACGATAAACTCGCAGCACTGGGTGCAAAGATGATCGTCGACGCTATCCAAAAATTGGAGCAAGGCGAACTCCCGGCGACGCCGCAGCCGGATGAAGGCGCCAACTATGCCGCCAAAATCAGCAAGGAAGAAGCTGCGCTTGATTTCAACCAGTCGGCCGATGGTTTGGCGCGCAAGATTCGCGCGTTCAACCCCTTTCCCGGTGCATCGGCACAGTTCGGTGGTGTCACGGTCAAGCTGTGGCAGGCGCAGGTGATTGACGAAAAGACTGCCGCCGCACCCGGAAGTATTCTCGCCGCGAATGCGCACGACGGCGTCAAAGTGGCATGCGGCGCCGGTGTGCTGCACATTACGGAATTGCAGAAGCCGGGCGGCAAGCGTCTGCCGGCTGCGGAGTTCCTCAAAGGTTTTCCACTGGCCGACGGCGCCTTCCAATAATTTTTACGGCAGGAGACAAACAGGAGAATATCCATGGATCAATTGACGGCAATGCGAATCTTCAGACGCGTGGTCGAAAGCGGTGGCTTTTCGGCCGCAGCCGACGCGTTGGATATTTCTCATACGGTCGTGTCGCGTCAGGTGCGGCAGCTGGAGGAAATGCTAGGCGCGCAATTGCTCAATCGGACTACCCGGCGCTTTTCACTGACGGAAGTCGGGCAGCTCTACTACCAGCGCTGCATCGATATCATTGATCAGGTTGAGGACGCCACGCGCATCGTCTCGCATCATCAGGCGCGTCCTGCCGGCGTATTGCGCATCAATGCACCGATGGTGTTTGGCACGCTGGAAGTGCCAAACTGGTTGCCGCAATTCATGCAAGCTTATCCCGAGCTGAAGGTCGATCTGGTGTGTAATGACCGCTTCGTTGATCTCATCAGTGAAGAGTTCGACGTCGGCTTGCGCATCACGCGCAGTCTGCCCGATTCGACATTGGTCGCCAAGCGCCTGGCGACCAGCGAAATGGCCTTGGTTGCCTCGCCGGATTATCTGAAAAAGCATGGCATGCCGCGTGAACCAGCGGATCTGTTGACGCACAATTACCTGGCCTATTCTCTGGCGCTCCAGACAACCGAGCTGGTCTTTGTCGGGCCCGACGGGGCAGAGCAAAAGGTGGGACTGAGCGGCAATGTGCAGGCAAATACCGGTCTGATCGTTTGTGCCGCAGCGCGCGCCGGCATGGGTATCACGGCATCAGCCACATTCGTTGTGCATGAAGATCTGAAGCGCGGTGATCTGGTTGAGGTATTACCCGAATATCGCCTACAGTCGCGCGACTTGTATGTGCTGTACCCGCAGAATCATCACCTCTCGCCAAAGGTGCGTGCTTTCGTCAATTTCCTCGCTGATTACTACGCAACACCGCGTTGGGAATATTGAGCAGCGGTGAAGAATCTTGCCATGACGATGATCTTCGACCGTTGATAACTCTTCTGCACGCTGAGGACCAAAAGGCTCCATCTTTGCGGACGGAGCCTTTTAGTGAAGCGAAGCGAACGACTTATTTCTTTTCGACCTGAACCAGATCGAAATGATCTGCCTGGTATTGGAATAACAGGCAGTCTTCACCCTTGGCGCAACCGCTGTAATGCGGCATGTTGGCCGGCAGATTGTAGAACGAGCCTGCAGGATAATCGATGCGCTTGCCATCGATGACTGCGTAGAAGGTGCCCTTCAATACGACGGTCGGCAGGTTTTGCGTATGCAGGTGATAGGGGTTGTCCTTGCCTGCAGGGAAGATCACGAAAGCGTCGTAAGGGCCTTTTCCGGTAATGCTGCCACGTACATCAGCCACCTTGATACCGCCGGTGCCGGCCAGTTCGCGCCACTTCAAATCGGCAGCCGGAAATGACACCAGCGGTTGGGCGACGGATTTGCCGGCTTTTTTCTTGGTGTCGTGTGCCAGGCTGCTTGTGGCGATGCCGGCGGCGGCCAGGAGCAGCAATGCGGTTGCAATACGTTTCATGTCTATCCTTTTGAGTGAGTGGTGTGGGGTGCCGGCATCACCGGCGTGCTGGTAAGGGTTACTGCACGTGCAGTGTGAGAACAGCGTTGGTGTCCAGCACGTCACCGAATGTGTCGGCAATCGTCGTCAAGGCAGTGCGATGCAAGACGTCATGTGGAATCACACCGCCGCCGGGTGCATCAATGTCACGTGTTGCCGACGCATCGTCCACGACGATCACGTCGTAACCGGCCGGCGCTGCGTCACGCGCTGCACCAGCTACGCAGGCATGCGTCATCAGGCCGGCAATTACCAGCGTCTTTATGCCGGCAGCTTTCAGGCGAGCGTCGATGTCTGTTGTCGGAAACACGCTGACCGAACTCTTTTGAATCAGCGTGTGGTGCGCTTCCGGTTGAATTGCAGGGTGAATGGTGACGGTATTGCCATCTATGGCAAAAATCGGTGTGCCGGCAGGTGTTACGTGTTGAATGTGGAAGACCGGCATGTTGTGCTGATCGGCAAAGGCAATCAGGCGCTTGGCGTTGGCCAGCGCCGTCATGCCATCAGGAATGGGCATCTTGCCGACGAAATATTCGTTTTGAAAATCAATGATGAGCAGCGCGGTGCTGTTGGCTTGCAAAGAAACCGGCGCAGAGGCGCCGGCGATAGTACGGATGGTTGGATGCGACATGATTTCTTCTCCCTTGTTGATAAGCGACAGGGAGGAGAATAGGCGAGGCCTGGTGCGGGCAACAGTAGCCCGGACTCACAAGATATGTGCGTAATCAGCACATATCGGAGAAGCATGTGCTAGGGTGTTTCAGAAGAGCTTGCTTCTATGCATCTGTATGTCAGGCACCAACACAATGACTGTTCCGAAACGATTTCCATAGCTGTCGGCCAGGCAGCTCAACGCCACATTGATATGAACTCAAGTGTTATACATGCAGCAGTTGAGTCTCTTTGATATGGAAACTTAGGAAAGAGGATTTGGAGGAGAAATAAACTCAATATCTGGCCTCAATTTTGCAAGTCTTTCACTCATTTTGATCGAGGAGGACGGATTATTAAAGGCAACGATCACCACTGAGTCCGTCGGAATATCTGTCACGCTGATGATCGGGCATTCAGCAAATGTACTGCCCTGTTTGGCAGGATCGTCGTCGACAAAGAAAGAAATGTCTCCTTTCATCATCGCGCCAAGCCACATCCCGACTCCGTTCAATCCAAATACACCGAGGGTTCTTTGTTTCTTGTTCTCCAGAATGTATGGCGGTAAAGCGTTCGCCCACGCAATGGCAGAGACCGGATTCACTTCCGGTTTTCTTTTTGCATCCTTGGCGATGAAACCGATTTCAATGGAACCCAATACGCCTTCCATCCTGTCCACAATGCTCAGGCCGGAGAAGGCTGCCAAAGTATTCAATGAGCTTTCGGTAAAGTGGGAGCAATGTTCCAGGAAGAAGAAGTCCGAATAGACCAATTCGAAACATGGAACAATGACCAAAATAATACCCTGCGGTTTTAGTAAAGCAGTGGCTTGTCTCAAGGTTTCGACCGGGCTGGGAAGATGTTCAGCGACATGATTCAATGTGATGACATCAAATCGTTCTTCTATTCTTTCCAGACTCTCGTGATAAAAGTTGGTCGCGCCATTCTCCCGGATGAGCGCTTCTTTTTCGTTGGTGATATCAAAACCGGCAAGCTTGAAACCGGGATGGATCTCAGAAAAGGCCTTCAGCAGATAACCGCTTCCAGTCCCGACATCCAACACACTCACGTCCGATTTGTCAGCGATAAATTTGGTAAGGTAGTTTGCGATGTTGCTCTCTCTGCAAACTACATTGCCATTGACGATATTTGTTTTCTTGCCGCCACCTGGCAAGGTATAGGATGTTTTGTAAACATCTTCCAAATGGTTTTGATATTCAACGTTTACATCTTTTTGTACATGGCTGCAATTACTGCATTTGTAAATGGAAAGAGGGTATAGCTTGTCAGCCCTGGATGATGCTGTTCTTAGGTTGTCTGCAATTTTCAATAGTTTGCTTTTGCAAATAATGCAGCTCAATTTTTCCTGCGTGTGTTCTGTCGTTGTCATAACTGGCCCATTGTATTCATTAGTCGTGAAGTCAGAGAATCAGAGCAATTCTTGCGGTAAATCAAACCCCAGTTGCTTGAGCATGTCTTTTCGGCGCGCTTTAACGTCATCATCTTGGATTGGCCATTTACGATAAATAGACAAGAAATCAAGCGCGATTGAGCCGCTCGCCTTGGCGTCGTTGTTTCTGCTTTCACCGGTATTGATATGTACTACCGGGCCGGAAATGTCGAGGAAGTTAAAATCGTGTTTGAGCACCAGCGATAACAAGTAATCCCAGTCTTCGTGGCTGTCGAGATTAGCATCAACGCGATTCAGTTTAGCCATTGCTGCCGGCAGGATTATTGCATTGCTGGGAATAAAGTTGCTCACCAGCAGGGTACCGATTTCGGTATCGCCTAAGCGCATCTCTGTAGATGAAATCGTCTGCATCTCGTAAGGTGTACGTACTTCCTGCAATTGTGTGTAATTGACATAATTGACTGCGTCGTTGCGAAAGCCTGGGACACTGGTGAGATCGGTGAGAAAATTTTCCTGATAACTGTCATCGTCGTCCAGATAAAGTATGTAGCTGCCCTTTGCATGGTAGACACCGGCATTACGCGAGTCGGCCGGCCCCTTTATGTGGGGCAGGACAAGAAAAATGTCGTCTTCACGCAGAAAGCGGGCTGCCGTTTCTTTGGTCTCCAGGCTGCCTTCGTCGGTCACCAGGACGATTTCAAAATCGGTGAAGGTTTGCGCGAGCAGTGATCTCAGTGCTCGTGTGAGTGTCTGCGGTCGCTTATGCGTGGTGACCACAATGGAAAACAGGGGTGTTTTATTCATGACTCAGTGAAGTTGACCTTGATGGGATCGCATGATGACAAGAATCCAGTTTCTCACGATTTATTTCTCCGAATCCTCTCGATTTCAAGGGAAAAGCCATTTTGTTTATGGATTTGAGTCCTGTTTTGACACCCTTTCATGCCTCAGTCCGCAAGAATCCGGTTCAAAGTCTTCCAAAACAGCTTAGCCCCGCGATGCACATTGTCGTTCCAGTGATCGGCGGCATCGTCATCGGCGGAGTCGGTGATGAACTTGAATGCACGCCACGGCACCCCATATCGATGACAGGTATGGGCGATGGCGAATAGTTCCATATCGACAATATCTACGCCTTGTTCCACAAGCCATGAGTCGGCGGCGGTAACGAAACTGTCGCCGGTTCCGCAACGGGCGTTGCCGTGACCCGATGAATAGCTGCTAGGTTCATCCGATAAAGGCGTGACCCCGCGCGCGGCCAGCGGGATCGCGAGCATGTCCCGCTGGATGACGCTGGCGATGTCGAGTAGTCCGTCCACGGCGGGATTGACCTTGCCTGCGGTGCCGAAATTGATAATTAACTGCGGCTGGCGTTGCAGAATGGCGGCGGCGGCTGTCGCAGCGGCGTTGATCTTGCCGACCCCGGTATAGATGACGTCAACGCTGGCAGGAGCATCGGCGGCGTTCAGCTCAGAGGCAAGAGCTGTCAGGATCAGGATTTTCTGGGGCATGGTTTGATAAGCAATAGCGGAAAGCAGGGCAAACGCATTGGTAAATACACTCAAGTCCTGAGCCAAGTCGGCAGAGGGTTTGGTGGGCGTTTCACGTATAATTTCAAGACTTTACCAATTTGACGAACCCGGCATGCAGCGTGACCGGGTTTTTGCATTGGGTTATTGCATTATTTCACACTGAAGAACCGTGCCATGAAGCCAAACGATTTGTGCCAAACCGAACTGCTGTTGCGCGACTTGATGTCGCAGCGCATCCTTATTCTGGATGGCGCGATGGGCACCATGATCCAGCAATACAAGCTGACGGAAGAGGACTATCGCGGCGAGCGCTTCAAGGAATTCAGCGTGCCGGGCAAGGAATTGTTCGTCAAGGGCAACAATGAACTGCTGAGTCTGACCCAGCCGCACATCATCCAGGAAATCCACGAGAAATACCTGGCGGCCGGTGCCGACCTGATCGAGACCAATACCTTTGGCGCCACCGGCGTCGCGCAGGACGACTATCACATGGCGCATCTCGTCTATGAGATGAACGTGCAATCGGCCAAACTGGCGCGCGCTGCCTGCGACAAGTATTCGACGCCCGACAAGCCACGCTTCGTCGCCGGCGCGCTTGGCCCGACGCCGAAGACCGCCTCCATTTCGCCGGATGTCAATGATCCCGCCGCGCGCAACGTCACCTTCGACCAACTGGTGACTTCGTATCTGGAGCAGACCCGCGCGCTGGTTGAAGGTGGCTCCGACGTGTTGCTGGTCGAGACCATTTTCGATACGCTCAACTGCAAAGCTGCGCTGTTTGCGATCGACATGTTCTTCGAAGAATCGGGCAAGCGCTTGCCGATCATGATTTCCGGCACCGTCACCGATGCGTCGGGACGTATCCTGTCCGGCCAGACCGTGCCCGCATTCTGGCATTCCATCCGTCACGCACGTCCACTGACCGTCGGTCTGAACTGCGCCTTGGGTGCAGCGCTGATGCGTCCTTATGCGGAAGAGCTGTCCAAGATCGCCGACACCTTCGTCTGTATTTATCCGAACGCAGGTTTGCCCAACCCGATGAGCGATACCGGTTTCGACGAGACACCAGATGTCACCTCTTCGCTGCTGAAAGATTTCGCCGAGAGCGGCTTCGTTAACGTTGCCGGTGGCTGCTGTGGCACCACGCCTGCGCACATCAAGGCGATCGCCGACACCGTCGCGACCATCGCACCGCGCAAGCTTCCAGAAAGCAAGCACGAGATGCTGCTGTCGGGGCTGGAACCTTTCATCATCAACGACGACTCGCTGTACGTGAACGTCGGCGAACGCACCAACGTCACCGGCTCCAAGGCCTTCGCCCGCCTGATCCTCAACGAACAGTACGACGAGGCGTTGGCCGTTGCGCGCCAGCAGGTCGAAAACGGCGCGCAGATCATCGATATCAACATGGACGAAGCGATGCTCGATTCGCAGGCGGCCATGACGCGCTTCCTGAACCTGATCGCTTCCGAACCAGACATCGCGCGCGTGCCGATCATGATCGACTCGTCCAAATGGTCGGTCATCGAAGCTGGTCTCAAGTGTGTGCAAGGCAAGGCCATCGTCAACTCGATTTCGATGAAGGAAGGCGAGGAGAAATTCCTGCACGAAGCCAAGCTGTGTCGCCGCTACGGCGCGGCCGTGATCGTCATGGCCTTCGATGAAGCCGGCCAGGCAGATACCTTTGAGCGCAAGATTGAAATCTGCGAGCGCGCCTATCGCCTGCTGGTCGACAAGGTCGGCTTCCCGCCGGAAGACATTGTGTTCGACCCGAACATCTTTGCGGTCGCCACCGGTATCGAAGAACACAACAACTACGCCGTCGACTTCATCGAAGCGACGCGCTGGATTCATCAGAATCTGCCCTATGCCAAGATCAGCGGTGGCGTGTCCAACGTCAGCTTCAGCTTCCGCGGCAACGACCCGGCGCGTGAAGCGATTCATACCGTATTCCTGTACCACGCCATCAAGGCCGGCATGACCATGGGCATCGTCAACGCCGGCATGATCGGCGTCTACGACGACTTGCCGGCCGAGCTGCGCGAAGCAGTCGAAGACGTGGTGCTGAATCGTCGCCAGGATGCGACTGAGCGCATGATCGAAATTGCCGCGACCCTAAAAGCTGGCGACAAGAAGGAAGAGGCCACGCTGGAATGGCGCGGCGAGCCAGTCGAGAAGCGTCTCGCGCATGCACTGGTGCACGGCATCACGCAATGGATCGTCGAAGATACCGAAGAGGCGCGCCAAAATCTGTTGAAGAGCGGCGGCCGTCCGATCCACGTGATCGAAGGCCCGCTGATGGACGGCATGAACGTGGTCGGTGACCTGTTCGGACAGGGCAAGATGTTCTTGCCGCAGGTGGTGAAATCGGCACGCGTGATGAAGCAGGCTGTGGCGCATCTGATTCCCTTCATCGAAGAAGAGAAGCGCCTGATCGAAAAGGAAACCGGCGTCGTTGCCAAGCCCAAGGGCAAGATTGTCATTGCCACCGTTAAGGGTGACGTCCACGACATCGGCAAGAACATCGTCTCGGTGGTTCTGCAATGCAATAACTTTGAAGTCGTCAATATGGGTGTGATGGTGCCGTGCTCGCAGATCCTGGCCAAGGCCAAGGAAGAGAACGCCGACATCATCGGCCTCTCCGGCCTGATCACGCCGTCGCTCGAAGAGATGGCTTACGTCGCCAAGGAAATGCAGCGCGACAGCTATTTCAGCGGCCTGAAGATGCCTTTGCTGATCGGCGGTGCGACCACTTCGCGCGCCCATACGGCCGTCAAGATTGCGCCGAACTATTCCGGCCCGGTGGTCTATGTGCCCGACGCTTCGCGTGCAGTCTCGGTGGCGCAATCGCTGCTGACGCCGGAGAGCAAGGATCAGTACATCGCCGACATCGGGACCGACTACGAGCGCATTCGCGAGCAGCACGCCAACAAGAAGGCCGTGCCATTGGTGCCAATCGCCGCTGCGCGCGACAACAAGATGCAACTGGAATTTGCACCGGTCAAACCGAAGTTCATCGGCCGTCGCGTGTTCAAGAATGTGGATCTGGCGACGCTGGCCAAATATATCGACTGGGGTCCGTTCTTCCAGACCTGGGATCTGGCCGGTCCGTATCCTGCGATTCTGAAAGACGAAGTCGTCGGTGAAGCCGCCACCAAGGTATTCGAAGAAGCGCAAGCCCTGTTGAAGAAAGTCATCGACGGTCGCTGGCTCACCGCCAACGGCATCGTTTCGCTGTTGCCGGCCAATACCGTCAACGACGACGACATCGAGATCTACACCGACGACACACGCACGCAGGTTGCGTTGACTTATTACGGTGTGCGTCAGCAAACCGAGAAGCCGGTGATCGATGGCGTGGCGCGTCCTAACCAGTGTCTGGCCGACTTCATCGCACCGAAGGAATCCGGTATCGCCGACTATATCGGCATGTTCGCGGTGACTTCCGGTCTCGGTATCGAGAAGTATGAGAAGCGCTTTGAAGATGCGCACGATGACTATTCATCGATCATGCTGAAGGCACTGGCCGATCGTCTGGCCGAAGCCTTTGCCGAGTATCTGCACGAGCGCGTGCGTACCGATCTGTGGGGCTACGTGTCGCAAGAGTCGCTGACCGCCGAGGAGCTGATCAAGGAAAAATATGTCGGCATTCGTCCCGCCGCCGGCTATCCGGCATGCCCGGAACACACGGTCAAAGCAGATGCGTTCAAGGTCATGCAATGTGACGAGATTGGCATGACAGTCACCGAGTCGTACGCCATGTTCCCCGGCGCATCGGTGTCGGGTTTCTACTTCGCGCATCCGGAATCGAAGTACTTTGTGGTCGGCAAGATCGGTGACGATCAGGTCACCGACATGGCAGAGCGCCGTGGCGTTGCCAAGGAAGACGTGGAGCGCTGGCTGGCGCCGAACTTGTCCTGATGGCTGTTTTTAAGTACTCTTTTATTTAACTTTCTATTTCGTTTCCTCATTTTCGTTTTCTCATTTTTCTTTCTTGCGCCATGATCGATTCCGCCGACAACGTCACCCACATGTTGCCCGTCACCGGGCCGATGCGCCTGAATTTTCATACCGATGAACCGGATGCGGCGCGGGTGTTTGTCGCCGACCTGAATCAGGATTTGCTGGGCGACTGGATCGTCACGCTGAGCTGGGACGGTAAGCCGCAAGTCCGTGGCGGCGGCCGTGTGACGGTGGTCGACGATCAGGAAGCCGGTTTCAAGATGATCCAGAAGATCGCGCAGAAGAAAGAGAAAAGTGGTTATCGATTAGTGTGAACGGTCAACGGCTGCGCATAAAAAATGCGCCGTAATTCAGCCTCAGCTCATCCAAAAACGCGCAGGTTTACTCCTGCGCGTTTTTGCTTTCCTGCTCTTGCCTGCACCCTCTTTCGTCTCGTGTTAGGCTGTCCTCCGCCATGCATCGACGAAAATGTTGTCGTGTTAATCATGTTGCAGTGATGCTCCTGAACGGATCGCACCAGCGCCGCTGCAAATGAATGGCAGGAGACCAGACATATCAATAAACGAGACGGAGAACCCGCGCGTGACTTCCACCCCAGCAGCATCTACCAACAATCATCCTCCGTCGGAAACCGACTCTTCCTATGCCGTCGTGCGCCTGCTGATCACGCTGGTACTGATGGTCATCGGCGCCAGCGGCATGTATGTCGTGGCCGTTGTGCTGCCGGCCGTACAGGCTGAATTCGGTGTCGCGCGCGGTGTGGCGTCAATGCCTTATACCTTGTCGATGATCGGTTTCGGCATCGGCGGCATGCTCATGGGCAAGCTGGCGGATCGTTTCGGCGTGATGATTCCCTTGCTGGTGGGGGCTGTCTGTCTGGGGCTTGGCTTCATCCTTGCCGCCATGGCACCGAACATTATTGTCTTCACGCTGGCGCATGGTTTGCTGATCGGTTTATGCGGCAGCTCGGCGACGTTTTCGCCACTGATCGCCGACACCTCGTTGTGGTTCGTGCGCCGTCGCGGCATCGCCGTCGCTGTCTGCGCCAGCGGCAACTATCTGGGCGGCGCCATCTGGCCGCCGATCGTGCAGCATTTCGTTGAGACGGTCGGTTGGCGTCAGACGTATATCGGCCTGGGCATCGTCTGCTTCCTCGTCATGGGCAGTCTGGCCTTGCTGATGCGCCGTCGTCCACCGATCGCCTCGAAAGCGGCCGCACGTGGCGGTGTCGATCTGTCGTCCGAGCGGCCTTTCGGTTTGCCGATGGGCAAAGCGCAGCTGTTGCTATGCGTCGCCGGCGTAGCCTGTTGTGTAGCGATGGCCATGCCGCAAGTGCATATCGTCGCGTACTGTGGTGACCTCGGTTACGGTGCTGCGCGCGGGGCGCAGATGTTGTCGCTGATGCTGGCCTGTGGCGTGGTCAGCCGCCTGATTTCCGGGCTGATCTGCGATCGTATTGGCGGTTTGCGCACGCTGTTGCTGGGCTCCGCCCTGCAAGGCATCGCTTTGCTGCTATTCCTGCCATTTGACGGATTGGCGTCACTGTATGTCATCTCCGCGCTGTTCGGCTTGTTCCAGGGCGGTATCTTGCCGTCCTACGCCATCATTGTGCGCGAATATTTCCCCGCACGAGAAGCCGGCGGCCGCGTCGGTGCGGTCATCATGTGTACCATGCTTGGCATGGCGCTGGGTGGGTGGATGTCGGGCCAGATTTTCGATCTGACCGGCTCCTATCATGCGGCTTTCCTCAATGGCATTCTCTGGAATCTGCTCAACCTCGGCATCGGCGTTTTTTTGCTGCGACGGACATTGCGCAAGCACGATGGTGGCAGCGCCAGCTTGCAAGGCGCAAGCGCGTAAATAGCGATCGGACATATTGGTTTGATTTAGCGGCGCGCCTGCATTACGCTATCGGCATTGCAGGCAGCCGCCTGCGAGCGTTTGTCTTTCTTCGCTGGCCGCCGCGCCGGAAAGCTCCACCATGCTGATCATTTTCCTCAAGGCCGTCTTGCTGATACCGGTGACCTTGCTGCCGATTCTTAATCCTTTCGGCATTGCACCGGTTTTCGCCAATTTGATTGGCGACGTGCCGCGCCAGGTTGAAAATCGTGTTGCCCGCCAGGTGGCGATCAATTGCTGGTTCATGCTCGTCGGCGCGATCTTCATCGGCTCGCATGTGCTGACCTTCTTCGGTATTTCCCTGCCCATCGTACGGATTGGCGGCGGGCTTTTGGTAGCCGTATCGGGATGGCGCTTGCTGAGCGATAACGAGCAAGAGTCGTCGATCAAGACGCAGGTTGCGAAAACCTATGACGATGAGTCCAACGAAGAACTGAAGGCACGCAGTTTCTATCCGATCAGCTTTCCGCTGACGGTCGGTCCTGGCACGATTGCGGCTTCCATCACGCTTGGTGCAAATACCCCGGCGCGACTGGTGGACTGGGTCATGTCGATCGGCAGTGCCGCCGTCGGATCGGCTTTGACAGTGCTGGTGGTATATCTGTGCTATCGCTCGGCCAACAAGATTGTGAGTTTGCTGGGACGACTGGGCACCATGGTGGTGCTGCGCCTGTCCGCTTTCATCCTGTTGTGCATCGGGATACAGATTTTCTGGTCGGGCTTCACCGGCTTGCTGGTCGAAACGGGTTTGTTGCCGCCTTGATAAAAAATCAGTGGAGCAGACCGCGCTCGCCCAGCAGATCCTGTATCAGTTCAAGTCGCAGTACGGGATTGTCGAGTGCCAATAGGTTTTGTTTTTGCTCCACACTCATCGGCAGCATTTCGCTCCAGCGGTTGGCAACCCAGCCGCAATCATCCAGACGGTAGGGCGTCGCGACGGGGATATCACTTTCCGGGATCGAATGATTTTTCAGCGACGCCAGCAGGTTCATCAAGGCGGTTACGGTGTTTTGCAATTCTTCCGGCACGGCAACGGTCTGGTCTTTCTCAAGCGGTTCGACCTGCGCCATCCACAATCCATGTTTGAGCTGCTCTTTGGACGTCACCCGAAAGCGCGTGGTGCCGCTGCAGGAAATGCGCAGCAAGCCCTGTACCGGCGCGGACCACTCATTGATATGCGCCAGCGTGCCGACCGAGACGAAGGTTTCCACCTGGCCGGGCCGCCGCACTTCATTGCCTGACGTCAGTGCCACCACGCCGAACGCCGTGCCGTTGGCGATGCACTTGTTGATCATATCCAGATAACGCACCTCAAAAATCTGCAGAGGAAGGCGGCCATCCGGAAAGAGGGCAGAGCCCAGCGGAAAAAGCGGGATGGTGTTCATGAACTGAATTTGCCTGATGATGTTCAAGTAGTCACCTATGTTTTTCTATGCGCATCGGCATGCGGTCATGTCCGTAACACATAGCGATTTTCGCTGATGCATTCATAGCGCTGCACGATGTAGCCGTTGTCGTCGACGCTTTCCAGATAAACGTCAAACTGCCACAGCCGTGCCATGTGACGCAGGACTTCATTGGTGCTCTCGCCCAGCGAACGTCCATCGCTGCGGAAATGGCGCAAGGTCAGGCTGCGGTTGCCGCGCGTGTTGACCGACCAGACCTGAATATTCGGCTCGCGATGATTGATATCGTACTGGCGTGACAGGGCTTGCCGCACATATTGATAACCGCTCTGATTGTGAATCGCGGAGACTTCCAACTCACTGCGGCTTTCATCGTCCAGCACCGCAAACATGCGCATGTCGCGCATCAGTTTGGGCGATAGATATTGCGCGACGAAACTCTCATCCTTGAAGTTGCGCATGACGTAATGCAAGGTATCCAGCCAGTTGCTGCCGGCCATGTCGGGAAACCATTCCCTGTCTTCGTCGGTAGGATTTTCGCAGATGCGGCGAATGTCGCTCATCATTGAAAAGCCCAGCGCGTAAGGATTGATGCCGTTGTAATAAGGCTTGGTGATTGGCGGCTGAAACACCACGTTGCTGTGCGAATGCAGGAATTCCATCATGAAGCCGTCGGTCAGCTTGCCTTGGTCATACATCGTGTTGAGCAAGGTGTAATGCCAGAACGTCGCCCAGCCTTCATTCATGACCTGCGTTTGCCGTTGCGGATAAAAATACTGGCCGACCTTGCGCACGATGCGGATGACTTCTCGCTCCCATGATTCCAGCAGCGGCGCATTTTTTTCCGCGAAATACAGCAAATTTTCTTGCGGCTCGGAAGGAAAGCGTTCTTCGGCTTGCGTGGCAGCGGTTTCTTTCTTCGCCGGCAAGGTCCGCCACAGCTCATTGACTTGCGATTGCGCGTAGGTTTCGCGTTCGCGCTGCTGCGCACGTTCTTGTGCGAGCGACATGCGCTGTGGGCGTTTATAGCGGTCGACGCCATAGTTCATCAGGGCATGGCAGGAGTCCAGCAGTTCTTCCACGCGGTCAAAGCCATAGCGTTCTTCGCATTCGGCAATATAACCTTTGGCGTAGACCAGATAATCGATGATGGCGCTGGCGTCGGTCCACAGCTGGAACAGGTAGTTGCCCTTGAAAAACGAGTTGTGACCATACGCCGCATGCGCCACTACCAGCGCTTGCATCGTCATCGTGTTCTCTTCCATCAGATAGGCGATGCACGGATTGGAGTTGATCACGATCTCGTAAGCCAAGCCCATCTGGCCACGCTTGTAGTCGCGCTCGGTCGACAGGAAATGTTTGCCGAACGACCAGTGGCGGTAATTGACCGGCATGCCTGAGGACGCGTAGGCATCCATCATCTGTTCGGCGGAAATGATCTCCAGCTGGATCGGATAGATATCCAGTTTGTAGCTTGCCGCCACCTTGGCGATTTCTTCGTTGTAGCGCTCGATCAGCTCGAAGCTCCAGTCCGAAGGGCAGGGCAGGGGATCATGTTTCGTCGGCGGCGATGGAGGCACAGGCGGCGTGTTCAGTCGCGTATTCATGCATGGACCTGTTTTTCAAAAAGTTCACGGAAGACCGGATAGATTTCAGCAGAAGACTGCACTTTTTTCATCGCAAAATGCGGGTGTTCGGACAGCAGCTGCGTGTACTCGGTCCACAGGTTTTGCTCCGGCTCGGCCACTTGAATATAGGCGAAGTAGCGGCACATCGGGAGGATGGCTTCTTCCAGAATGCTCCGGCATTTTGGTGAGTCGTCGTTCCAGTTGTCGCCATCGGACGCTTGCGCGCCATAGATATTCCATTCGCTGGCCGGGTAGCGTGTCTTGATGATGTCCTGCATCAGTTCAAGCGCACTCGACACGACGGTGCCGCCGCTTTCCTGCGAATGGAAGAAGGTGTCTTCATCGACCTCGTCGGCACGCGTGTGATGACGGATGAAAACCACTTCGATGTGTTCATAATTGCGCGTCAGGAACAGGTACAGCAGGATGAAGAATCGTTTCGACAGATCCTTGCGTTGCTCATCCATCGAGCCCGACACGTCCATCACGCAAAACATCACGGCACGGCTCGACGGTTGCGGCTGGCGCACACGATTGACGTAGCGCAGGTCGAAGGGATCAATGAAAGGAATGCGCCAGATGCGGGCCTTGAGGTGATGAATTTCTTCTTCCAGCAACAGAATCTCCGGACGTCTGTCTTCCGGATCCTTTTTCATATCGCACAGTTGTTCTTCCAGCTCACGCAGTTTGGCCACCAACGGCCCACCGAGCGCAATGCGTCGGCCCAGTGAACTGCGTAGCGAACGCACGATGTCGATGTTGGCGGGAGAGCCGTCGACCGAATAACCGGCGCGCATGTTCTTCCAGTTGGGAATCGACATGAGGTTGGTCTGGATCAGGCGCGGTAACTCCAGGTCTTCGAAGAAGTACTGCATGAATTCTTCACGCGACAACTCGAAGGTGAATTCGTCCTGGCCTTCACCTTCATTGCTGGCGGTGCTGCGGCCATCGCCGGAACCACCGCTGCGGCGTGGGATACGGTCGCCCTGCAGATAATCCTGATTGCCGGGATGCACGATTTCACGCTTGCCGCCACGGCCATGATGGAATGCCGGTTCGGAAATGTCCTTGCGTGGAATGCTGATGCTCTTGGAGCTTTCGATGTCCTTGATACTCCGATCGCGTACCGCTTCGGTAACGGAACGCCGGATATCGCTGCGAAAGCGGCGTAGAAACCGCTCCCGGTTGGCGATGCTTTTATTCTTGCCAGCTAGCCTACGGTCGATTATCTGATGGAGCAAATCCGTTCTCCCGCTGGTGAGAATCTGTTTTGGATCCTACTGCGAGGCCATGATTCGATGCCGTACGGTGCTCGGAATCCTCGTGTACTTGAGTACACTCCGGTATCCTGCGCTCCGGTCGTCATCGGCTGATGGCCTCTCGCTACGGATCGAAAACAGATTCCGAAGGCAGATTGCCATTTAAATGCCGTTGCATTTCATGGGCAAGCTGCTCCCTGATTTCAAGAGGATTTGCGTACGCGCAAATACCATTCGCACAGCAGCCGCACCTGTTTCGGTGTGTAGCCTTTGCTGACCATGCGATTGACGAAGTCTTCGTGCTTTTGCATTTCTTCGGTCGAACCCTTGGCGTTGAAAGAGATCACCGGCAGCAAATCCTCGGTGTTGGAGAACATTTTCTTCTCGATCACCACGCGCAGCTTTTCGTAACTGGTCCACAGCGGGTTCTTGCCACCGTTGTTCACGCGTGCGCGCAGGACGAAGTTGACGATCTCGTTGCGGAAATCTTTCGGATTGCTGATGCCGGCCGGTTTCTCGATCTTTTCCAGTTCAGCATTCAGAGACGCGCGATCAAAACTCTCACCGGTGTCGTGATCGCGGAATTCCTGATCCTGGATCCAGAAGTCGGCATACGTCACGTAACGGTCGAATACGTTCTGGCCGTATTCGGAATACGACTCCAGATAGGCGGTCTGAATTTCCTTGCCGATGAATTCTGCATAGCGCGAGGCCAGCGTGTCCTTGACGAAGGAGAGATACTTTTGCTCCTGTTCGGGTGGGAACTGCTCGCGCTCGATCTGCTGCTCCAGTATGTACATCAGGTGCACAGGATTGGCGGCGATTTCGGTCGTGTCGAAGTTGAACACGCGCGACAGGATCTTGAACGCGAAGCGCGTCGAGATGCCGGTCATGCCTTCGTCGACGCCGGCGTAGTCGCGGTATTCCTGGTACGACTTGGCCTTGGGGTCGGTGTCCTTCAGGTTCTCACCGTCGTAGACCTGCATCTTGGAAATCAGGCTGGAGTTTTCCGGCTCGCCCAATCGAGTGAGGATGGAAAACTGCGCCATCATCTTCAGCGTACCCGGTGCGCAGATGGCCTTGGCCAGCGAAGAAGTCCGCAGCAGCTTGTCGTAGATGCGGATTTCTTCCGACACACGCAGGCAGTACGGCACCTTGACGATGTAGATACGATCCAGCAGCGCTTCGTTGTTCTTGTTGTTGCGGAAGGCCTTCCACTCCGATTCGTTCGAGTGAGCCAAAATGACGCCGTCGAATGGAATCGCGCCAAAGCCTTCGGTGCCCTTGAAGTTGCCTTCCTGAGTCGCCGTCAACAATGGATGCAAGACCTTGATCGGCGCCTTGAACATTTCGACGAATTCCAGCAAGCCCTGATTCGACAGGCACAGGCCGCCGGAATAGCTGTAGGCGTCAGCATCATCCTGCGAGTATTGCTCGAGCTTGCGGATGTCGACCTTGCCGACCAGCGTAGAGATGTCCTGATTGTTTTCGTCGCCCGGTTCGGTCTTGGAAATCGCGATCTGACGCAGGATCGACGGATAGCGTTTGACCACGCGGAACTGGCGGATATCGCCATTGAATTCGTGCAGGCGTTTGACTGCCCAAGGGCTCAGGATGGATTTGAGATAGCGGCGCGGAATGCCGAACTGCTCTTCCAGAATTTGTCCGTCTTCTTCGTAGTCGAACAATCCCAGCGGCGATTCATTCACCGGCGAACCCTTGATCGAATAGAAGGGAATGTGCTCCATGAGCTGTTTGAGGCGCTCGGCGATGGACGACTTGCCGCCGCCGACCGGGCCCAGCAGATAGAGGATCTGCTTCTTTTCTTCCAGGCCTTGTGCGGCATGGCGGAAATAAGCGACCACTTGCTCGATGACTTCTTCTGCGCCGTAGAATTCTTTGAAGGCCGGATAAACCTTGATGACCTTGTTGGCGAACAAGCGAGACAAACGAGGATCTTCGCGCGTGTCGACCTTCTCAGGTTCGCCAATCGCCATCAGCATGCGTTCTGCCGCCGATGCATACACAGCCGGATCGTTCTTGCAAAGACTCAGGTACTCTTCGAGCGAAAATTCTTCTTCTCTGGTTTTGTCAAAGCGACTCGCAAAGCTGCTGTAGATATCCATACCACCTCCGTAACTTCAATGAGACAACAAATTGCAAATTGAATACGTGCGTTATGTTCTTAGATTTATCGACCGCGTTTCCTGAGTACTGCCTCTGATCATTTTCATTAGCGTGTGCGCGCTTGAATTTTTCAACTTTGCACACCTGAGAATTTCGACCAGAAAATCAAATTTTCGTTTTTATTCTATTCCTTTTTCGTAGAGCGAACGCGCTACATTTGGTTTCAGCGTACTGCGAAATCATTTTCCTATATTCAAAAACACCCGGCGTTTTGCCAGCCATCTTTTCGATATGCCAAAGCGTCTGATTTTTGGAAGAATTTGTTACGTGTATCCCTATTCCCTAAATGGTTGAAAGAGAACGCCGGTTGACCTAGCTGGAAGATTTGTCCGGCAGAACGCACAAGCGAATCAGCGACGGGCTTGCAGGGATGCTTGCGATGACTTTTTTATCTACCGCTTTCCTGCTTCAGGGGCGATGCAAGTTTGATGCCGGGCGGTGATAGAGGTGGCGATGCAGTTCGGTAAGAGTCTTCAGCGCATTTTAAAAAGTTGTTGTTTGGCACTTTTTGTATTGTTGCTTTTTTGCCATGTGACCAGTGCGCCACGCTCAGTGCGATAGCTTATGGTCTATGTCTTTTGTCTTGCTGATAGCAAAAAGATCGACTTTCTCTGGGGTGGAGGCGCTTTTTGATGCCTGCGGCACGCAAGGCAGACTTCCCGGGGCTACCAGCCGGAAAGGCGGAAAGTGGATAAGTCATTGACAAACAAGTGAAAAATGCAGTCTAATTCAGGGTTCACCATCCGTTGAATTGCGTTCGTGCTGTGGCCTTGCGGTTTCGGCTCTCAAATGTCTCCGATCTGTATAAAGAGACACGCGCAAAAAAACAGAAATTCCGCGGAGATTCCGAAGTATTTTTGCCGATTATTGATTAAGTAAGCGAGTCCAACATGAAACGTACCTACCAACCTTCCGTCGTGCGTCGTAAGCGTACCCACGGTTTCCGCGCACGCATGGCAACCCGTGGTGGCCGCGCTGTGATCAACGCACGCCGCGCCAAGGGCCGTAAGCGTCTGGCAGCGGTTTAATACCTGCTCCATACAACGCCAGAAAAGTGCGCTGCTGTTTGTGTGACAGGCGATCCTTCCTATCTCTACTCACGCGATCAGCGAATCGTTAAAACGGATGAGTTTTCATCCGTTTTTCGTTTGCGACCGGTGTATCGTACAGCGCATTTCGTACTGTATGCCCGCAACAACGACTTGCCGCTAGCCCGTCTGGGTGTCGTCGCCGCCAAACGTATGGCGCCGCGCGCGGTCACCCGGAACACGATCAAACGCGTTACCCGCGAATTGTTCCGGCAAACGGCATTGGCATTGCCTCAGGTAGATTGCATTGTGCGTTTGTCGAAGCCGGTCAACAGCAAGAGCGGGCCGGCGACCAACGCGAAACTGAAAGCGGAATTGCGCGAAGAGCTGTCACAGTTGTTCACCTTTTTGCTGAACGCGACAGCCTTTGCCAGGAAGCCAGGAAATAAGTGATGAAAACGCCTTTACTCCTGCTGTTACGCGCCTACAAGCTGGGAGTCAGCCCCTATCTCGGGCAGAATTGCCGTTTCTATCCCAGCTGTTCGGACTATGCAGCAGAAGCCATTCGCCGCCACGGCGCATGGAAAGGCAGCGTGCTTGCCGGCAAACGCCTGTGCAAGTGCCATCCCTGGCATCCAGGCGGACTCGACCCCGTGCCTGAGTCCACCACCCCAGATTCTTCCTCTCCCACTGTAACCGCTGGCGGTTGCAGCCACTCCTGATTTATTGGTCAATACTCTTATGGATATCAAACGTACCGTCCTGTGGGTTGTCTTCTCGTTTTCCCTGTTGTTGCTTTGGGACAGCTGGCAACGCCATAACGGCAAGCCGTCGATGTTTTTCCCGACAGCAACCCAAGAGGCGACACCGGCAGCCGCCGGCGCTGACCCGTCCAAATCGCCAGTGCCGCAAGCGGCCGGTGCTGCAGGCGCCGCTGGTACAACCGCTGGTGCGGCTGACGTCGCGGGCGGCCTGCCGGCTGCCAAGGGCGAGACCATCACCATCACGACCGATGTCGTCAAGGCTGACATCGATACCGTTGGTGGCGAACTCAAGCGTCTGGAACTGCTGAAGCATCGCGATACGGTTGATCCGACCAAGAACCTGGTTCTGTTCGATTCCAGCGCAGGCCATACCTATCTGGCTGAATCCGGCCTGATCGGCGGCCAGTTCCCGACCCACAAGTCGATCTTCACCGCCAAGCCCGGCGCACGCGCGCTGGACAACGGCAATGAAGTCCAACTGGTGCTGGAAGCCCAGGAAAACGGCGTCAAGCTGACCAAGACCTACACCTTCAAGCGCGGTGATTACGTCATCGATCTGAAGCACACCGTCACCAATGACAGTGCTGCCGCGATCACGCCATCGCTGTACCTGCAACTGGTGCGCGACGGCAACAAGCCGGGCGGCGAATCGCACTTCTACAGCACCTTTACCGGCCCTGCTGTGTACACCGATGCTGAAAAATTCCAGAAGCTGACTTTCGAGAAGATCGAAGAAGGCAAGGAGCAGCACGCCAACAAGTCCGACAACGGCTGGATCGCACTGGTGCAACACTATTTTGTGTCGGCGTTCATTCCACCTGAAAAAGCGCAGCGCGATATCTTCACCAAAAAGATCGGCACCAACCTGTACGCAGTCGGCAACATCCTGCCGCTGGGTACTGTTGCTCCGGGTGCCAGCGTCACCATGGACGCACGCCTGTACTCCGGTCCGCAAGAATCTTCCGTGCTGGAAAAGACCACACCAGGTCTGGAACTGGTCAAGGACTATGGCTGGCTGACCATCATCGCCAAGCCGATCTTCTGGCTGATGATTCATATCCATGCGTACGTCGGCAACTGGGGCTGGACCATCATCCTGCTGACCATGCTGATCAAGGCAGTGTTCTTCCCGTTGTCGGCTGCCAGCTATCGCAGCATGGCTAAGATGAAGGCCGTGACGCCGAAGATGACCGCAATTCGCGAGCGTCACAAGGGTGATCCGCAGGCAATGAACCGCGAAATGATGTCGCTGTACAAGACCGAAAAGATCAATCCGCTCGGTGGCTGTCTGCCGATCGTGATTCAGATCCCGGTGTTCATTTCGCTGTATTGGGTGCTGCTGGCCAGCGTTGAAATGCGCGGCGCGCCATGGCTGGGCTGGATCCACGATCTGACCGCACCTGACCCGTTCTACATCCTGCCGGTGCTGATGGCGGTGTCGATGTTCATCCAGACCAAGCTCAACCCGACTCCTCCGGATCCGGTGCAAGCCAAGGTCATGATGTTCATGCCTATCGTGTTCTCGGTGATGTTCTTCTTCTTCCCATCAGGCCTCGTGCTGTATTGGGTCGTGAACAACGTCCTGTCGATCACGCAGCAATGGGTTATCACCAGAAAGCTGCAGGCAGGCAAGGCTTAACGACCAGTTCGTGAATCACTTGTTAGTCGAAAAAGCCCGTGGCATGATTTTCACGGGCTTTTTTTTCGTCTTTGTTTTCCTATTTTTTGAAAAGTAGTGTGCATCATGACTCTCGACACTTCTCCCATCGCCGCCATCGCTACCGCCCCGGGGCGCGGCGGTATCGGCGTAGTCCGTATCTCCGGCAAGAATCTGTGGCCGGTGGTTCAAGCCATCTGCGGCAAGGACGAACACTCGCTGACACCGCGTCAGGCGACCTATTTGCCGTTTAAACGTGCGGACGGCCGTGCCATCGACCAAGGCCTTGCGATCTATTTCAAAGCACCGCATTCCTATACCGGGGAAGACGTGCTGGAGTTGCAAGGCCATGGTGGCCCGGTGGTGATGCAAATGCTGCTGGCGCGCTGCCTTGAAGCCGGCGTCGACATTGGTCTGCGTCTGGCAGAGCCGGGCGAGTTCACGCAACGCGCCTTCCTCAACGACAAGCTCGATCTGGCGCAGGCGGAAGCAGTCGCCGACCTGATCGAAGCGTCAACGGAAGCAGCCGCCAAGTCCGCTTCAGAGTCCTTGTCCGGTGCTTTCTCCAAAGTCATTCACGATCTGGTCAACAAGGTCACAAACCTGCGCATGCTGGTCGAAGCAACACTGGATTTCCCGGAAGAAGAAATCGACTTCCTTGAACAATCCGACGCGCGCGGCCAGCTCGCTGCCATTCGCGCCACGCTCGACGACGTCTTCATGCATGCCTCACAAGGCGCCTTGCTGCGCGATGGCCTCAACGTTGTATTGGCGGGCAAGCCTAACGTCGGCAAGTCGTCGCTGCTCAACGTGCTGGCCGGTTCCGATGTGGCCATCGTCACGCCGATTGCCGGCACCACGCGCGACAAGGTGACCGAGACGATCCAGATCGAAGGCATGCCGCTCAACATCATCGACACTGCCGGTATTCGTGAGGCCGGCGAAGATGGCAGCGGCCCCGACGAAGTCGAGCGCATCGGCATTGAACGTACCTGGGGCGAAGTCTCCAAAGCCGACGTCATTCTGCACATGCTCGACGCCGATCGCGGCCCGACGCTGGAAGATGAAAAAATCACCGAGCGTTTTCCCGACGGCATTCCCGTCATCCGCATCTGGAACAAGATCGACCGTTCCGGCCACAAGCCGGCTGTTGATCAGATGTCCGACGCGACGCATATTTATCTGTCCGCCACCGATCACCTCGGTATCGATTTGCTGCGTGGAGAATTGCTGCGCATCGCCGGCTGGCAGCAGACGGTGGAGTCGCGCTACCTTGCGCGCGAGCGTCATCTGATTGCCTTGAAGGCCGCGCGCGAATACCTGGAAAGCGCGGCGGCACACGCCTCGGTAGACAATCAATCCAGCGACCAATCGCTCGATTTGTTTGCGGAAGAATTGCGTCTGGCGCAGGAGCGCCTGAGCAGTATCACAGGCAAGTTCACGCCGGACGATTTGCTGGGCGTGATCTTCTCGCGCTTCTGTATCGGCAAGTAATTCAGCAGCGGATTGAGCTCGTAATAAGGGAGTACCTGCCGAGAAGTATGTGACACACGATCCTGTAACGAATGTTACAGGGTGTAAAAACGATAGAAGGGTGGGTGAGGGGACGGTATCTTGAGCACTCCCTCCCCTCCAATTCATCACCCCCCTGAGGATTGGATTTAACCCGCAAGCCGCAAGGCCTGCGGGTTTTTTTCTGCCCGGATGCTTTGTGCCCGGCTTTGTATGCTTTTTGTCAGACTTCTTCGGTGCGGTCGTGTGGCGCTGTTTGCAGGATCGCTGATGGTGGATACAACTGCATGGCATTGTGTAATTTGCCGATGGCGCGGCACATGTCTTCAAAGCCGCTGGCTTCTACCTTCGATTTGAATTGGTAGATGGTGCCATCTACCCAAACTTCGCGTTCTGCTTCTCTGAGGATATTCATGAGGTTGTCTCCGTCTGTTTTTATATGTCGTAAATCTTAGCACGATGCTTCGGAAACGCAAGCTGGATGCGGGTTGCGGCGCAGTAGTTTCTTGTTGCAATACCTTGACGATGCTTAGCAGGTTTTGTTTGTACAGTCGTACGACGATGAATGTTTGATCGAAAGGAATTGTTATGCGACGTCTGGGTATATTTGTGGGCAGCATTGCCCTGTTGTTTTCTTTGGGCGGCTGCGTTTGCGCGCCATGGCTGTGCGGTCCCGGCCCGGGCGGCTGGGGAGCTGGCGGCGGTCCTCGTGGTGGCGGAGAAGGCCCCGGGCCACGCTGAAGCACAGACATACTCTGTCATTTGAGGCGTGAAATTACCCAGCGTCCGGAGCGTTCGGGGGCGTGCTCTGCAGACGAGAAAAACACCTGCTAAGATGCCCCTCTGCTCGTTTTGCAGAGCAACATATTTCACTCATCTGGAGCCACAATGTCGCAAACCAACCCACGTGTCGCTGATCATCCTATCGATCCCCAATTCTTGAATCGCTGGTCGCCACGCGCCTACACCGGCGCTGATATTTCCGAAGAAACCGTCCTGACCTTTCTGGAAGCCGCACGCTGGGCGCCGTCCGCCTACAACTCGCAACCTTGGCGTTTTGTGTTTGCTCGCCGCGGCACACCGCAATGGGACAGCCTGCTGGGCTTGCTGAATGAATTCAACCGCAGCTGGGCAGAGAAGGCTTCGGTGCTGATTATCGTCTTGTCCAAGACAACGATGATCCCACCCGGCACAACGACCCCGGTTCCTGCCGGTACGCACGCATTCGATACCGGCTCCGCCTGGGCATACCTTGCACTGCAAGCCAGCCTGTCGGGTTGGCATGCGCATGCGATGGCCGGTTTCGACAAGGACAAGTCGCGTACCGAATTGGGTGTCCCTGCGGAATACTCGATCGAAGCTGCTGTTGCGATCGGTAAACTGGGCGACAAATCGATTCTGCCGGAAGGCCTGCAAGCGCGCGAACTGCCCGGCCCGCGCGAGCCACTGAGCAAATTGGCGTTCGAAGGTAAATTCCAGGCTTAATTTGTAGAAAAGTACTGGAATTTCTAAAAAAGCTCGGCTATAATTGCGGTCTTTCAGCGAGACTGAAAACCAAATCTGGAGTGGTAGTTCAGTTGGTTAGAATACCGGCCTGTCACGCCGGGGGTCGCGGGTTCGAGCCCCGTCCGCTCCGCCAAAACACGAATGCCTGCTTAGTGAAAACTAAGCAGGCATTTTTGTTTGCGCCGTCACTTTTTTGCCCGAAGGGCAAACGAATTTGCAGCCCGCGGAACATGGGGGAGCCCCAATGCCTCACAAAAGTAAAAGCCCCGCTTAGTGCAAACCAAGCGGAGCTTTTACGTCGTACGAAGAGCTAAGAAAGATTAGCGATTAAAAAACCTCACTTCCCCTTCCGCTCCGTAGTCAACTGTTCCACCACATGCCGCGGCGCCTCGGCATAATGCTTGAACTCCATGGTATAAGTCGCGCGTCCCTGTGTCGCTGAACGCAACGATGTCGAGTAGCCAAACATTTCCGACAGCGGTACTTCAGCCTTGATGATTTTGCCACCACCTCCGGCGATTTCATCCATGCCTTGTACCATGCCGCGACGTGACGACAAGTCGCCCATCACCGTGCCGGCGTAGTCCTCCGGCGTTTCCACTTCGACCGCCATCATTGGCTCCAGCAATACCGGGCTGGCCCGGCGCATGCCTTCTTTGAACGCCATCGAGCCGGCCATGCGGAACGCATTTTCGTTCGAGTCGACGTCATGGTAAGAGCCGAAAGTCAGCGTCGCACGGATATCGACCACCGGATAACCGGCCAGCACGCCGCTGCCCAACGTTTCCTGAATGCCCTTGTCGACTGCAGGAATGAATTCGCGCGGCACCACACCGCCTTTGATGGCGTCAACAAACTCGTAGCCCTTGCCGGGTGGCAGCGGCTCCAGCTTCAGTACCACGTGACCGTATTGGCCGCGTCCGCCGGATTGTTTGACGAATTTGCCTTCGACATCTTCGACGGTCGAGCGAATCGCTTCGCGGTAAGCCACCTGCGGCTTGCCGACGGTCGCCTCGACGTTGAATTCACGCTTCATGCGATCAACCAGAATTTCCAGATGCAACTCGCCCATACCGGAAATAATGGTCTGGCCCGACTCTTCGTCGGTACGCACACGGAACGACGGATCTTCCTGTGCCAGTCGATTCAGAGCAATGCCCATTTTCTCCTGATCAGCCTTGGTCTTCGGTTCCACCGCCTGCGAAATCACCGGCTCAGGGAAGACCATGCGCTCCAGGATGATCACGTGATCCGGATCGGTCAGCGTGTCGCCTGTGGTGACGTCCTTCAGCCCGACTGCAGCTGCGATGTCGCCCGCATACACTTCCTTGATTTCCTTGCGCTCATTCGCATGCATTTGCAGGATGCGGCCCAAGCGTTCCTTCTTGCCCTTGATCGGGTTATAGACGGTGTCGCCCGAATTGATCATGCCCGAATACGCACGGAAGAAAACCAACTGACCGACGAATGGATCGGTCATGATTTTGAATGCCAGCGCCGAGAATTTTTCATCGTCGGAAGGATGGCGCTCAATCTCATTGTCGTCTTCATCGTGACCCTTGATCGCAGGTACATCGATCGGCGACGGCAGATAATCGATCACGGCGTCGAGCATGGCTTGCACGCCCTTGTTCTTGAAGGCGCTACCGGCCAGCATCGGCACGATTTCACCCGCGATGGTGCGCAGGCGCAGTCCGTGTTTGATGTCGGCTTCGGTCAAGGGCGTACCGCTGAGATATTTCTCCAGCAGTTGCTCGTTGGCTTCCGCCGCCTGCTCGATCATCTTGTCATGCCATTCGCGCGCAGTCTCCTCGAGGTCGGCCGGAATCGGCTGGTACTCGAACTTGACGCCCTGGCTTTCTTCATCCCAGATGATCGCTTTCATCTTGACGAGATCGATCACGCCCTGGAAATGATCTTCCGCACCGATAGGAATCTGAATCGGCACGGCGTTGCCTTTCAGGCGTTCGCCGATCTGTTTCTGCACGCGGAAAAAGTCCGCACCGACGCGATCCATCTTGTTGACGAAAGCCATGCGCGGCACGGCGTACTTGTTCGCCTGGCGCCACACCGTTTCCGATTGCGGCTGCACGCCGCCGACCGAGTCATAGACCATGACGGCGCCATCAAGCACGCGCATCGAACGTTCGACTTCAATCGTGAAGTCGACGTGGCCCGGCGTGTCGATGATGTTGATCCGATGTTCCGGGTAATTGCCGGCCATGCCCTTCCAGAAGGCGGTGGTGGCGGCAGAAGTGATCGTGATACCACGTTCCTGCTCCTGCTCCATCCAGTCCATGGTGGCGGCGCCATCATGGACTTCACCGATCTTGTGGTTGACACCGGTATAAAACAGGATGCGCTCGGTGGTTGTGGTTTTGCCGGCATCGATGTGCGCACTGATACCGATGTTTCGGTAATGTTCTATACGGGTCTTGCGGGTCATGACATTTCCTTTCGCTGCATTTTCCTTGAATCGTTGGATGAAACCGGCAGAAAGCAGTCCTGGCGGAGTCACATTATGCGCATATTTTGGCATCGTATGCAGTCCGCTGACACTGGTCAGAAGTCTGGTTCTCGTGTTGCTTTCGTTCCAGCTTCCATTCCTTCCGATTCGCTTGTTCGCTTTCTTGCCGGCAAGACAAGAAGCTTCGCACCATCATAGTCAATATTTATGTAATGCGTGTTACATAATAGATTTTTGCTGGAAATCTTGTCAAGGTATTTTTGTAATTTAAATTAAAGTAAGCTACACTGGTCGTAGAAAATCCACACCAATGTGATAAAGAAGGAGAATTCCGATGCAGCAAACAAGAGGGCGGCCGCGCAGTTTCGACCGAGATGAAGCGCTACGCCTGGCAATGCAGGTATTTTGGAGCAAGGGCTACGAAGGCACGACCATGGCCGATCTCACGACCGCCATCGGCGTCAAGGCGCCCAGTCTATATGCCGCATTTGGCGATAAAAATGCATTGTTTCGCGAAGCTGTCGAGTTCTACTCGATAACAACGGCTGCCGCACCCATGAACGCCTTGAAAGAAGGCAAGGGTGTGCGTGAGGATGTCTTCAACATGTTACACGCCAGTGTCGATACCTTCGCCGGCAAGGGGTGCATGGTGGTGACATCGGCCATCAATTGCGCGCCGGAAAATAGTGCCCACGCCGAAGAGCTGCGTGCACGCCGCCATAAAAAACGCATGGCTTTGGATAGTCGCTTTCGCCAAGCGCAGACACAGGGAGAGCTGAGTCCCGATGCGGATATCGATGGACTGAGCGACTACTACACCGCCGTATTGCATGGCTTGTCATTGAGCGCGCGCGACGGAATCAGCTGCGAGCGTCTGGCTAATACCATTTGTCACGCGATGAAGGCGCTCGATGCAATATTGATTGCGCCAAAGAAAAAGCGCCCGGCGCAATAAAAAACGCCGGCAGATCCAAGGATCAACCGGCGTCTTTCTTACGCGATCGACTAAAAGCGATCAGGCTGCCAGAGCCGCCGACCCGTCGTTCTCGCGCAACTGGCCGCCCAGCGCATCAATCAAGTCGACCAGCATCTTGCTGACTTCACCCGTCATCAACATGAAGTCGCCGTCAAAGCGTTCGTCATCGTTCTTGTTCGTCACATCGTTGTCTTCTTTCAAGACATCCAATGGCGTGATCTTCTTGACGCTCAGATTTTCCGTCAGGACGAAGGACACGCGATCGTTCCATGTCAACGCCAGACGTGTGCATTGCTTGCCGGATTCGATATGGCGGCGCACGTCGTCCGGCTCCAGCGTATGGCGCACGTAACGTACGGTCGCCTTGCTGTCGCCGCTGGCACGCAGTTCCGTATCCTGATCCACGGTAAAGCCGCTCGGCGCTTCATCCGAAGCCAGCCAATCCGTCATTGACGACAATGGCGAGCGCACGGTGCGCAAGGTTTCAAGCGGGAACTTAGGAATCGCCTTCAGCAACAATTTCAGGACTTCTTCCGCCTTGCCGGAGCTGCCGGCATCGACGATCAGCCAACCGTTGACGGGGTCGATCCAGGTCCAGGTGCTGCGCACGATACTGAAGGCGCGTGGCAGCAATTCGTCGGTGACTTGTTCTTTCAATTCTTTGGTTTGCTTGCGGCCGGGAGGAAAACCTTGTTGTTCTTCCAACTCGGCGGCACGCGCTTTAGTGACCTGATTGACCACTGTGCTCGGCAGCAGCTTTTTCTCGGTGTCCAGCTTCAGCAGGAACTGGCGATTGACGACGTGCACCAGCTGTTCATTGCCGCGTGGGGAAACCCAGCCTTGCGACTGCATTTCCAGGCTGGGGCAGGCTGCAAAGCTCTGCGGAGCAAGATAGGACTCGAGCTGTTCGGCGCTGATGGCCCAAGGCGCGGGGAGGCGATAAATCTGAAGGTTCTTAAACCACATAGCGTTCGGGCAAAAGCGTCCATTTTACACGCAGCCGGAAGCCGGGCCAGCTTTCCGATGTGATTTTATAGGGGCCGTGTATCCGGCGTTTTTTGTTGACTATCGCGACTGCAAATACCAAGGCGCCGTCGCCTATATCGGGGAGCGGCGCCTTGGGAGATGCTTGCTTCAAGGAGGGACGTTCATTACTGCGTCAGTGCGCTGTCGACGTCAACAGCGCCACCGAAGTCATTCAGATAGCTGAAGCGTACTTTCAAAGCAGCAGGGGGTGCTTGCTTAAGATTCTTCAGTAGATAGCGCTCTTGTTTGCCCGGAGCGAGCATGCCACCGTCTTCGTTTAGAAATTTTGGCATGGTCTCTTTTTCATCGTTTGCATTTACCAAGCCGGTCTTCACGACGTTGATGTAGTAAGGCGTTGGGTTCTGGGCTTCAAGAAGATACGCATCGCCGTCACGTACGATCTTCCATGTGACTTTTGTGGGCGCAGCGAAAACCTGTTCTTGCGTATTTAACGCCTGCGGCCGGAAGAACACTTTGATACGTGTGCGGAATGCCATCTGCACATAGTTGCTGTCATCCGGACCCACGTTTTGCGGACGTGGCGGGACTTCCAGCAGATTGAGCCAGAAGATGGACTCGTGATCCTGTGGCAACGGCTCCTGGCTATAAATCATGCGCACCGTTTGTCCCTTGGCAGGATCGATGCGAAACAGTGGTGGTGTCAGCAGGAAGGGCACTTCAGTTGCACTGGGGGTTGACTTGGGATCGCCCTTGTCGATCCACATCTGCACCAGGCCGGGACTGGCACCTTCGTTGGTGAGGCGCACCGAAACCTCGCGCTCATTGGAAGGAAAGACTACGCGGGTACCGTTGATGACCACGCTGGCCGACGCGGATGCGGCGCATGCAACAGTAAGGATTGTGGCGCAGGTGGTGCGCAAGATGTTGAAGTTAAGGCGCATAGTTCACCCTGTTGACATTAATAAAATACAGATAAATCCGTACGGTTACATAGCAATGAAGCCGCGACGCGCGGCTTCATTGGCGTACGAATACAAGAAGACTTGTATTTCGTATGGATTATTGGAATTCGATTGTGTATGTCACGCTCGAAGTCGTAGCACCGGCTGTTGCTGCACCTGTTGCCACGTATTGCGCCAAGTACGACAGGTTTGCGCTGCCGCCGGAGATCGCCACGGAGTTCGTATTTTGCGAACCGGAGCTGGCGCCGATTTTGATGTCTGCGCCGGCGGTTGTTGCCAAGCCGATCTGGACGTTGGTAGCGTTGCCTGCACCGGTAGCGATGTTCAGACGACCAGAGACTGGATCAACGTTAGTACCTGCTTCGAAGAACGCACGTGCATTGCCGCTGGCCGGCGAGCAGTTGCTCAGTGCGATGGTGAATGCTGTTTGACCAGCTTTAGCGCCGGCAGTGGCCAGTGAGGAAGCAGAGACCTTCGGCAAAGAGACTGTGAAAGTCGAGGACGAGCCGCTGTTGATGGTACAAGTTTGCGAGGTAACTGAACCGGTGAAATTGATAGTACCGTCGGAAGCAAACGAAGCGATAGGTGCCAGCGCAGCAACTGTCAGCAAGGAAGAGATAATGGTCTTTTTCATGATGGAGTATTCCAAAGAATTGTAAAAGTAAGTTGTTGTGATTTCCAAGATTCTTGAATACCCGGGAATACGTGCCGTCGTACATTCAGCGTCAGACAACAACGCATTCCAGTTCTTGTGCGAACCTCAATCACAGGACGCATGGTAGGGATCTGAGACTGAGAAAAATATAAGAAAACTCTTAAAGATTACGCCGTGTGATTTCTCTCGGAAATTACGACGCTGCCATGAGTGACTCTCCGCGAGTCATGCAGTGAATGTGGATAATGTTCTGTTTTGACATCGAAAAAGTGTGATTCTGTTATCACCTATACGTGAGTGGAGAATGGTTGAGAACGAGACATGTTGATGCCTACTCAACGCTGAATAAGAAGATGATTTGCGGCGGGAGAGGGAACGAGCTGAGCTCTATAGGCGTGTTGCCGCTCCATAAATTTTGCGCGGTAGAGGCGCGGGAATGATGCTGAAATTCAGATTGTTGCAATCACCGGTTTCGCGAATTGCTACGGAAAAGATATGCTCATGCGCGATCATCGGATGGCTGCGCTAGAAAAAGCTCTCCCTGAATTTCTTCCTGCATGTCATCCATCGATCCCGGCTTCGACAAGGCGCCAACTCTGACTCCGAGCAGCCGCAATCTTTGCTCCAGCGGAACGCGCCGCAGACATTCGCCCGCCGCCTGACGAATGGTCGCGGCGTCAGCAGTTGAGGAAGCTAAGGTGACGTCACGTGTGACGGTCGAAAAATCAGCGTAGCGCAATTTGATGCCGATGGTACGCCCGACATATCCCTTGCGATGTAAATCGTCCGCAACACGTGCGCAAAGCGACGTAAAAATCCCAGACAATTTTTCTCTGTCCTGGCGCGCGTGCAGGTCGCGTTCAAAAGTGGTTTCGCGGCTGATCGATTTTGGTTCGGAGCTGGTTGATACCGGCCGGTCATCGATCCCCTGCGCCACGTTTCCGAGCCAGGCCGAATAGCTGCGCCCAAAATGATCCTGTAGGAGGCCGGCGTCCGCTTTGGCAAGATCGCCGACGGTCAGAATCCCCAGGGTGGTCAGTTTCTCAGCCGCTTTAGGCCCGATGCCATTGATCTTGCGGGCGGGAAGCGGCCATATCCGCATGGAGACATCGTCCATGCCGATGATGGTCAGCCCGTTGGGCTTCTCGAGGTCGGAGCAGATTTTGGCCAGCAATTTGTTTGGTGCAACGCCGATCGAGCATGACAGGCCGGTTGCCTCGCTGACGGCAGTTTTGATGCGTGTCGCCAAGGCCCGTGTTTCTTCATCGTGTTCTGAAAGATCGATGTAGATTTCATCAATCCCCCGATCTTCAATGAGTGGCGCAATACTCGCCACCGCCTTCTTGAATAATCGTGAATAGTGCCGGTATGAATCGAAGTCGACTGGCAGCAGAACGGCCTCGGGAGCCAATTGTGCAGCCTTCATCATCCCCATCGCCGAGAAGACACCCAGCGCGCGCGCTTCATACGTCGAGGTGGTGATGACGCCACGACCAACATAGTCACGCAGCTTGGCAAACTCACGCGTGCCGTCTTCGCGCATGACCGGCTGATGCACTGAACGTCCACCGATGACGACAGCCTTGCCGAGCAGCTCCGGATAGCGCAGCAGTTCGACCGATGCGTAGAATGCATCCATATCGAGGTGTGCGATGCGGCGAATGGGGTTGTTCATTCTGGAGCGGGGCGTGGTCAATGCAGATCCGGCCAGTAGCCGAGGTCGATCCGGTTCGATCAATAGTGCGGTGGTCTTTCGTTCTCGATGCTTCGCTGTTCGCTGATGCTGTTGGCGGTATCCTTGACTTGCCGCGCCAGCGTCGTCAGCAGCTTTTCGAGCTCATCGATTTTCTTTTGCTGCTCATAGACAATCTTGTTGAGGGTATCGACCGTGTCTTCCTGATGTGTCAGCTTCAGCTCGATGTCGATCAGACGTTCTTCGTCGATCATGATGTTTTCTCCGTGTCGATTGACGATAGGTTTAACCAACGCAATGCGCCTTGTGCGGCAACGCGGCCGCTGGCGAAGCAGGCGGTCAGCAGGTAGCCACCGGTTGGCGCTTCCCAATCCAGCATCTCGCCGGCGCAAAATACGCCGGGCACGGGATGCAGCATCAGATCGTCATTCATGGCTTCAAATGGTACACCGCCGGCGCTGCTGATGGCTTCATCAATCGGACGCGCGGCACGCAGGCGAATCGGCAGTTCCTTGATGGCATGCGCCAGCTTGTGCATGTCTTGAAAATCCTCGGCGCTGGTGCATTCGCGCAGTAGCGCTGCTTTCGCTCCCTTGAGTTTCAGGCGGCTTTGCAGATGGCTGGACATTGACCGTGCGCCGCGCGGATGTTGCAGCTCGCTCAGCACGCGCGAGGGCATCCAGTCCGGCAGCAAGTCGAGATACAGTGTCGCAGGTGCAGCAAGCGTGATGGCATCGCGCAGTGGCGCCGACAAGGCGTAGATCAGACCGCCTTCGATACCGGTTTCGGTAATGATGCATTCGCCCTGGCGGCGTAAAGGCGTGCCATCGCTCAGCATGACGGTCGCCGCGATGGTCTTTAATGGTTCTCCGGCAGTGCGGCTGCGGAAATGCTCGCTCCAGTCGACATCGAAACCGCAATTGGCTGGCTGCAACGGCGCAAGCTCGACACCACGTTCACGCAGCAGCGCCATCCAGGCGCCATCCGAGCCAAGTCTTGCCCAACTGCCGCCGCCGAGTGCAAGAATGCTTGCCGAGGAGGTGACTGAGATTTCTCCGTCAGGCGTGGTGAAGCGCAAGTTGTCATCAGCATCCCAACCTTGCCACCGATGCCGCATGTGAAAGCGCACACCGGCCTCGCGCAGGCGATGCAGCCATGCGCGCAACAGTGGTGCGGCTTTCATGTCGGCAGGAAAAACACGGCCGGAACTGCCCACGAAGGTATCGATATCAAGACCGTGTATCCATGCGCGCAACTGGTTCGGGCCGAAGTCTTGCAGCATCGCCGCAATTTCATTGCGGCGTGTGCCGTAGCGAGAGAGAAAGCCGTCGATGTCTTCCGAATGCGTAATGTTCATGCCGCCTTTACCGGCCAGCAAAAACTTGCGTCCGACGGATGGCATGGCGTCGTAAAGATCAACCTGCACGCCATTGAGCGCCAGCACTTCGGCGGCCATCAACCCGGCTGGACCGCCGCCTACGATAGCTACCGTAGCAACGTTGGCGACGTTTTTTTGATCAGTGGCGGGATGGGGCACTGTATTTCTTTTCCAGTCTGGCGACCAACATGGCCAGACAAATGGTCATCGTGAAGTACACCACCGAGATCGTGATGTACGGTTCCCAATAGCGGGAGTAATTGCCAGCGACGGTGCGCGCGGCATAGGCCAGTTCGGCCAGGCCGATGGTCGACACCAAGGAGGAATCTTTGAGCAAGGTGATCGCTTCATTACCGAGTGGCGGCAGCATGCGGCGAAATGCCTGTGGCAGGATGATATAGCGCATGCGCAAGCGGTAACCCATGCCCAGGCTCGATGCCGCATAACTTTGGCCTCGATCGATCGACTGGATGCCGGCGCGAAAAATTTCGGAAATGTACGCCGCCGCATTCAGCGACAAGGCCACGATGCCGGACACAAAAGCGCCGTAATCCTGTTTGATCGTGCGCGCCAGTTCACCGGAAATCAGCAGGCCGTTGTCTTGATGGATCAGCATCGGCATCACGGCGAAGTGGATCAACAGAATCTGCACGAACAGCGGTGTGCCACGGAAAAAGGCCACGTAAAAACCGGCGATCCATTTGGTCACGCGCAACACATATTTCCACATGCCGTGTTGGACGTCGGCCAGCCGCAGCATGCCCAGCAGCAGCCCCATCACTGTGCCCGCGATGATGCTGATCACGGCCACTTCCAGCGTCATGAAGAAGCCCTTGATGAACAGCGGCGCGTAGCCTTCGATGATGCTCCAGCGGAAATCCATGATGGGAAATTGAGTAGTGGACATGAAAAATGCGCAATCCGGTTGGATTACGCATTTGTCCGAATTATACCGCAGCGCCGCTGCCAGCCTAGATTCTCTTGAGAGCAGGCCTACAGCAAAGCGAGGTGAAAATTACTTCTTCGCGCCGAAGTACTGCGCGCTGATCTTGTCAAACGTGCCATCGGCCTTCAGGTCGGCCATGCCCTTGTTGACCTTGTTCAGCAGCTCGGTGTTGCCTTTACGCACGGCGATGCCGTAATACTCTTTCGGGAAACCGGCATCGGAGACGGTACGCAGCTTGCTCGACGGATTGTTGGTGATGTAATTCTTGACCACGGCATCATCGGCCACCACGGCGTCAACGCCGCCGGTTTCGAGTTCCTTCAATGCCAGCGGGGTAGAGTCCAGACGCTTGATGTTTGCGCTGTTCTTGCCGAGCAGGTTCTGTACAACTTCGTCACCGGTCGTGGCGCTCTGTACGCCGACCTTCAGCGTTTTCAGGTCGTCGAACTTTTGCACCTTGGTGTTATTGGCCGCCACGGCGATCAGTTGCGATGCCTCGAAATACGGCTCGGAGAAATCAACGGTCTGCTTGCGCTCATCGGTGATGGTGATGGCCGAGATCAACAGATCGCGGTCGCCTTGCGCCAGGAAGTTGAAGAAGCCTTCAAATGGTGTCGGTACAAACTTCACTTCAATGCCGATCTTTTGCGCCAGTGCCTTCATCACATCGATGTCGAATCCGACTACATTCTTTTGTTCGTTCTCAGCAGAAAACGGCGCATACGCCGATTCCACGCCAACCAGATAAACCTTGGCTGCAGGAGCTGCGGCCGGTGCTTGTGCAACCGGTTCGTCTTTCTTGCCGCAAGCAGACAGCGCGGATACCAGCGCCAACAGGGGAACGAATTGTTTGAAGAACTTGTTCATGAGTTACCTTGTAAAAATGAAAACAATACAGACACCGAAGCCGCGTCAGTCTATGCATCCAGGGGAATTCGGAAAGGGGAGGATTGTAAACGTTTACCGGGGCGATAAACGCATTTTGTGGCAGAAATGCGGGCAAAAACACGATCAACATGTCGTCAAGATGCGTCGGTGGTGCATCGTTATTGCCAAATCTGCAATCGTCGTAAATCCAGCGCAGGCCCGGCCGTCGCGAGGGATACCCGGTTTGATCAGGAATTTGGCCAGTGTCTGTTCGTCACTCCAGTCAGAGCGCGATCGAACCTCAATCGTTTGAAGGCGTCGGGGTGGTGCGCGGCTGTTGCAACAAGGCCTTGAGATTGGCCAGCCGGTTCTGCGGTGTGATGACTTCGCTTTCCTTGGGCACGGCGTCGCCGACATCGAGGTTCATTTCCTTGATGAAGCGCGACGGATCGCAGGCCGTGTATTCGCGGGCACGCTTGCGGCGCTTGCACCAGGTGATCTGCAGGCTGCGCTGGGCGCGCGTGATGCCGACATACATCAGGCGGCGTTCTTCCTCGATACGCGCAGCGATCGTCTCGGCCGGCGCATCGGGGTCGCCCTTGTGCGGCAGGATGCCTTCTTCCACACCGATCAAAAACACGTGTGGATATTCCAGTCCCTTGGAGGCGTGCAGCGTCGACATGCGCACCGCATCCTGCTCTTCATCCTTGCCTTCCAGCATGGACATCAGCGCCACCATCTGGGTCAGTTCCAGCAGATTCTTTTCTTCACCCTCGCCATCCTTGCCGCCGTTGCCGCGTTCTTTCAGCCAGGTGGTGAAGTCGACCACGTTCTGCCATTTGCTCTGGGCCTGGCGCTCGTCGAAGGCGTCATAGCAGTAGCCTTCGTAGTTGATGGCTTCCATCATGTCGTCGAGCACCAGCGCCGCGTTCTCGCCGCTGCCGGAAGGGCCGGGGCGGCTGGCGCGCGACTCGAGGTTGTTGATGAAATCGCAGAACTGACGCAGTGGCAGCAATTGCTTGTCGGGCAGCTTGTCTTCCAGCGCACCCTTGTAGACCGCTTCAAACAGCGAGCACTGCCACTGACCGGCCACCGTGCCGAGTACTTCCAGCGTGGCCTGGCCGATACCGCGGCGTGGTGTGGTGACGGCGCGGATGAATGCCGGATCGTCGTCCTGGTTGGCAATCAGGCGCAGGTAACTGATGATGTCCTTGATTTCGGCACGATCAAAGTAACTCTGCCCGCCGGACATCACGTAAGGAATACGTTCGCGCCGCAAGGCTTTTTCAAAAATGCGCGCCTGATGATTGCCGCGATACAAGATGGCGTAGTCGGAGAATTTCGCACGCCGCTCGAAGCGATGCGCCGACAACATGATGGCGACTTGCTCGGCTTCGGCTTCGTCGTCATCCATCGCCATGACCTTGATCGGATCGCCGAGGCCATGCTCCGACCACAGTGCCTTTTCAAACAACTTGGGATTATTCGAAATCACCGAGTTGGCGGCTTGTAGAATGCGTGTGCTGGAACGGTAATTCTGTTCCAGCTTGATCAGATGCAGATTCGGAAAATCGATCTGCAGCGTCTTCAGATTTTCAATCGTCGCACCACGCCAGGCATAGATCGCCTGATCGTCGTCGCCCACGGCGGTGAACATCGGTTTCTTGCCGATGCCGCTGACCAGCAGCTTGACCAGCTCGTACTGGCAGGTGTTGGTGTCCTGATATTCATCCACCAGCAGATAGCGCAAGCGGCGCTGCCAGCGGTCGCGCACCTCTTCGTTATTGCGGAATAGTTCCACCGGCAAGCGGATCAGATCGTCGAAGTCGACCGCCTGATAGGCCGATAGTGTCGCGACATAGCTGCGATAGATGCGGGCGGCCACAGCTTCCTCTTCGTCGACAGCATTCCTGAGAGCAAGATCCGGATCGATCAGACCGTTTTTCCATAGCGACATCGCGTTCTGGATGCGACGGATCAGCTGCTTGTCGGTCGTTACCGCCAGATCTTGCACCAGCGAAAAGCAATCGTCGCTGTCCATGATCGAGAAGCGATCCTTCAGGCCCAGATGCTTGGCCTCCTGACGCAGAATCTTCACGCCCAGCGAGTGGAAGGTCGACACGGTCAGATGCTTTGCCTGCTTGGGTTCCTTCAGCAGTTTGGCAATACGCTCCTGCATTTCCAACGCGGCCTTGTTGGTAAAGGTCAGCGCGGCAATATGGCGCGATTCGTAGCCGCAGTTCTCGATCAGATGAGCGATCTTTTGTGTAATCACGCGCGTCTTGCCCGAACCGGCGCCGGCCAGCACCAGGCAAGGGCCGTTCATATACAACACAGCTTCGCTTTGCGGGGCGTTCAGGCCAAATGCGGGGGCAGCAGACATGCGGGGATCGATTCGGTACGGTGGGGGATAACACGCCATTGTAGCAGGCCGGGCAAGCCGGGCCGGGGCCTTCTGTGGGACAATGGAGGCATACGGAAACAGGCCATAGCATGAAATTCAATCACTTGATACAAATCAACGATCCGCTCAATCCGCTGATCGACAATCTGACCCGCGAACAACTCTGGCGCGGGCTCGTCATGCGTGCGGAAGCACCGCAATTGTTCATGGAACATCTCGACGAATGCAAGCTGTCCGACAAGACGGATGCGTCGGTCAAGCGCATGCTGCGCTATGGCGAATTACGTATTCACGACGTCGTCACCTATGAGCCGCAAGTGCGGGTGCATTACCTGGTGCCGGCGCAGGGCGAGATCCCGACATCAAGTTTAAGCATGACCATCGAAGAGCCGGAAGCGGAAGCCTTATTCGTGCGCTTCGAATACGACGATGGTGCGCCGGAAGAAGTCGATACTGAGAAGGCCTTCTACGACCAGTTCCGCCGCTCGGCGTATGAAGAGGCGGATATCGATACCATCCGCATCATTCGTGAACTGATTGTTAAAGGTTCGATGCATTAAGCATCGAACCTCACATCTTGCGCTGACCGGAGGAGGCAAGCAGCGTATCTGTGATGGAAAAGTCTTTTAGTTCCTGCATCAAATCCGTAGATGACAATGGAATATTGCCGACGCGGCTGATCTGGCAAGCTGCGGCAATTGAGCCAAGATACATGCTTTGCCAGATGTCTGCCCCGACGGCCATCGCGATCGAGGTGCATGTCAGCAAACTGTCTCCGGCGCCAGCCGTGTCTTTCGGGGAGATGTTGAAAGCGGGTAGTCTGTCCGTCAACCAATCGCCGTTGTCTTCAGGTTTGGCATGCACGAGTATGCCTTCTGCCCCGAGCGTGAGAATGATGTTGTCGGCTCTGGATTGTTGCCGTAGTTGCTCCGCGAGCACGACGAGGCCAGCGTTGTAGTCCCGCACGGCCAGACGCGCTTCGCGTTCTGTAGGGGTAAGCAGCATTGCCCCCTTGAATCTCGATACGTCGCCCATTTGAGATGACGACTGGCTGTCCGCGACAAACGGAATGTTGCGTTCGACGCAGGCGGCAATCAGTTCGTCGACCACAGCTTGTGGCAGGCAGCCATAGTTGAAATCAGAAAAAATCACGAGATCGCATGCAGCCAGGCTGCTCTTGACCTTCTCGATGAAACGTCGAGCAAGTCTGGGCTCAATATCATGTTGCCGCAGATGGCTCACGCGCAGCAAAGTTTTACCCGCAGCGCGAAAGCGTTGCTTCAGAGTTGTCGGTCGGCTGTCATCTTCGAAAAGGGTTGCGGTGACCTTGTATTCCTGCAGTTTTTCACGCGCGAAATCTGCGGCAACGTCGGTGCCTGCGACGGAAAAATAGCTGACCTCGGCGCCAAGTGTGCAGGCGTGCGAGGCGACAATCCCTGCGCCACCAATGAATCGCTCTTGCAAAATCGGAGTCACCACCAACGTCGGATCTTCTTGCGACATGCCGAGTGCTTCGCAACTGACATATTCATCAACGATCAAGTCACCGATGACGGCAACCCGAAAACCTTTGAACTTTTCCATAATTGCTCGCAAATCTCGCATGGAGAAAGCATGGCGATCAAGATAGTCCTGTGGTCGAATTATCGAGCCAAGATTCGGCTCCAGGATGTCGCGCTTTAGCAAGTCGATAGATGAGAAGCGCATTTCTCCAGAGCTGAACATCAACTTGCCGCCGTATTCGTCAACGGCAGCTTGCTCCGGATTGTCTTTTGATTCGTGCTCGTCACCCTTTACCACCACCGTGGGTCGTAAGACCCGGATGATGTCTTCCGGTGCAGAGGTCATGACAAACGCATAGTTGACAAAACTGATCGCGGTTATCCCGTCGAAGCGCAACTGTGCAGGAAGCAACGCACCCGGAATATGGTCGCCTGCTACGCCGACAACCAGAAAATCTCCACATTCGGAAGCAAACTTCAGAAGACGCAAATGTCCTGGGTGAACGGTATTAAAGTTGCCTGCGACAAACACGACGCGAGCGTCGGCACCAGCGCGGGCTCTTATCTCTGTGATTTCTGCGATATCTGATAACAACGAACTATCCAATTTATCCTCCGATGCAGCTTCTTATCCTGATGCCATTTTTCGAACCTGGCGTGGCCACGCGTCTCCACATTGCACCTGGGCGATGATCCTCAAGATTCTTTGTATTGAGCAACACTCATAGATGCGTTTGCCGTCATTCTTCTCTGGGAAAATCCCTGATGATCGACTCGTGGCTACGCAGCGTCAGTCCGCCATCCACTGCAATATTCTGACCCGTGATGTAGGAGGCCTGGTCACTGGACAGAAACATGATGGTGTTGATGATGTCTTGTGAACTGCCTGCACGTCCGAGCGGTATGAAACGTTCGAAGCGGTCTGTGATCCAGCTGTTTTGACGATAGTATTCCTGCGCAGCCTCTTTAATCACTACGCATGGTGATACAACGTTGACACGAATACCTTTGTGGCCGAGCTGCAATGCATAGTAACGCGCGAGTTGCGCCAGACCGGCTTTGCTGACGTGGTAGCCGAGATCCTGTTCGGGAGCAATGTAATGGTCTGCGATAGAACTGACCATGACGATGCTGTTTCCTGTTTCACTCATGGTGAAATAAGAGCATTCAACGAGATGGTCGATAGCAACTCTGGTTGCTGTCAGCGCGACGGACAGATCGGTTTCAAACGCATCCGTCGACGACCTGTTGCGCTGCATGAAAACGATACTGTCTACCTTGCCATGCATTGCTACGGCACGATCCAGCGTAGCGCGTAGTGCCGCTGCGTCTGAAACATCTACAGCGTGCATTCCCAGCTGGAGCGAAGCTCTCTGCGAGGCTGGATTGCGGCCGAACACAGAGACCCGATTTCCCGGATCGGCAGCGAGTAAATGCTGAACAAGGGCCAGGCCGGTCCCACGTGTGCCACCGACGACGATGTAATGCTTGTCACTCATTTTTTGATGATCTTGAACTCGGGCAGCGGCACTACGAAACAACCGCCCTGATCCAGATATTCCTGATGTTTTTGCATGAAGGTCTCAGCAAAGCGCCATGCCAGCACCAACACATAATCCGGTTTGCGCTCATAGATAGCCGATGACGGCAGAACCGGCAGATGCCAGCCAGGGCTATAGCGCCCTTGTTTGGCTTGATTATCGTCGACCAGATAGTCGATGTATTCGCCCATTTCGAAATGATAGATCAGCGTTGTTCCAGTGATTGACGCTCCAAAACCGGCGACTGTCTTGTTTTCTTTTTTTGCCTGCTTCAGGAATTGCAAGGTCTGTTGCTTGAGTCCCTCGATTTTGGCCGTATAAGTATCATAGGTCTCCTTGCGATAGATTCCTTTGCTTTCTTCCTCAGCCAGCAGCTTCTCCACAGATCCGTCTTTTTGCATTGGGCCGCTCGGACGTTGCACGAAGTAGCGGAGCGAGCCACCTTTGGTGGCAACGCGTTCAATCGCGGTCAGTTCCAGTCCTACGCTTGCGAACAAGGCCTGCATCGGCTTGACCGAAAATGACGACAAGTGTTCGTGATAAATGAAATCGAACACCATGTTGTCAATGAGATCGGCCAAGTAATAGCTCTCAAAAATGAATACGCCGTCCGCTGCCAACAGCACATTAATACCGTCGACCCAAGATCGTAAATCATCAATGTTCGCAAAGACATTGTTGGCCGTGACGATGCGGGAATGACCGTGAGAAGCGACGATCTGCGTGGCCAGATCGCGTTCGAAAAATTTACCGATGGTTTCGATGCCGCTGGCAGTTGCCTGCTCGGCGATATGTGCAGCAAACTCGACGCCAAGGACCTTCATGCCCAGTCCCTTGAACGACCGTAATAAGGTGCCGTCATTGGAGCCCAGATCCATGACCAGCGATCCTGGCGCAACCTTGCAACGCTGAACGACATTCTCGGCATAGGCCTGAAAATGTGTATTCAGTCCGAATGAACTCTGTGTCACATAGATGTAGTTGCCATACAGTACGTCCGGATCAATGATGTCTGTGATTTGTGCAAGGCCGCATTGTTTGCACATAAACAGGTCGATCGGATAGCTAGGCTGTATTTCATCCAAACGATCCTGACTGACATAGTCGTCGCCGATGGGCGTCGGCTTCAATGCAAATACCAGTTCCAGATCTTCGCTTGCGCAGGCGCGGCAGTCCGTGCGTCGATGAATAATTTGCTTCATTGCTTTCCTGTCTGAGGATTGATTCGTTGATCCAGGTTCCGGATATAGCGTTCGGCAGCAGCAGCATCGCTGCCATCCGGCGCCCAATCGGGAAATTCAGTCGTGCCCAATTGAAACGGGCCATTCGTCGTTTCATGAAACACGAGTACATCGGAGCGGATAATGAGCGTATGAAACACGGGTTTCTCGATGCGCTCGTAAAACGTCAGCCCCGATGCGTAGTCACCCATTTCGATTACCTGCGCCACTTCGCCTGCGTCATCGAATATCACCAGATCGACGCGGCCTGAAATGACATGCATCGATTCGGATTTTCCGGGGTGTTTGTGAGGGCGGACATAAGCAGTGCGCTCATGGATGATCAGCATTTCGTGCAATGCATTTTCGGGCGTATTGTGTGCGCATAAACGAATCCGCTTGCGCGGATTTTTGGACGATAGGTCTTCGAGGTGACCGATGTCCTCACGTGATGCGGTGACTATTTCAAGATCCGAATAGATGACTTCGGCGTTCTGAAATCGATATTTGCGTGCGTCTTCGATCATAGCCTTTTCATATCCGCAGCAAGGTGGTTGCTAAAATTGCATTCATATTGAACAGTCGCGCTATTGTTAAGCATTCGTAGATAAAACGATAAAAGATAATTTCATTAATCTGTTCGTGAATGTCATCGCAATTTCTATGCGGACTACGCCGATTCGCTCATTCTCGCAAAGAAAATCGCAAGAATAGACGTTATTGGAAAGAATACATGTCGATTTATGCTTTTGATCGGGAAAACAGCTTTGTAAATGACGGGCAAACATCGCATTTGGATAGAGCGACGGCCAGCGACGGCCTTGTTGCCCGCGAAAATGGTGATGAGTGGCAGCGTATAGCGGACAGAACTCAGCCTGAAACCGAGAAACGCAATTCGCGCGCAACAATCAGATTGTTGTCAGAGTGTTCATTAATCGAGGCAAGTCCGGGCTTAGCGTATCCAAGAGCCGGTTCCAGGCAAGTTGGTTTTCAGGAAGGGCGGCTGGCATATCAAAGTCCCGTTGGGCTTCCGTCCAACTCTTGATGGTTCCGATATCCCGATGATATGAACTATTTGAAAAGGTGAAAATACGGCCTATGAAATGCGGGATAACTTCGGTGCTGAAATCAATTTCCGGTTTGCCCAATGTGGCCATGAACTCCAGGACGGTAGGTTCGACGATATAGACAGCGGCGTTGGCCAGATTGCCTGGCGGATTGGCGACCTTTTCATGAAATGCCTGGACGATGCCGTCGTTGTCCAGATCGACAATTCCGCACGATCGGGGATCCTCGGTCTCGAATAGCATCATCGTTAGCGCCGCATCGACTGGTCGATGATGATGAGCATCCATGAACTCTGCACAGTTGAAACGCGTCAGGTTATCTGCATGCGCAATCAGGAATGGCTCACTCCGGAAAAAATCCCAATTGGCCAGCGCCGTGCCTGCCGTTCCGAGCAACTGCTTCTCATAGATCAGCGTTACTTGATTGTTCCAGCTGCTTTGACGAAGATACTCAGTCACTAACGGTGCCTGGTAGTGCGTGTTGATGAGAATCTGATCGACCCCTTGCGCCAACAAATTTCCAATCCAGTAATCCAATAGCGGTCGTCCGTTAATGGGTACGAGACATTTGGGTAAAAAATTGGTCAGTGGCTGGAGTCTTGTTCCAAGGCCAGCTGCGAGTAACAGTGCACGCATCTTGAAACTCACCTCATCATGGCTGCGAGTGAGAACACGCTACCAATTTCTTATTCGTAGCTTTCATCATTTTTTTGTGAATACGAGGTTGCGCGAATTTTCCGAAGAGCGTACCCCTTGATAGCCAAACTGCGCTAAAAATTCAGGCACGCCGGTTGTGGCATTTTGCACTTCTACAATCAATACGGGATGGTCGCGTTGTATCAATTCCGTCATCCCCTTGCAAACAGCAAGCTCGTGGCCTTCAACGTCCATCTTGACGAGCGCAATACGATGCGGCAGCTTGAGCGAATCAATACTCAGGCCCAATTTGCTATCGCCCGCCCCGTTATCCGTACTGGAAATGCGGGAGCCGGTGTTTGTGTCGAAAATATAATTCGGGTTTGCCGGAAATAAATCTGGGGCGATACGGATCAGGCAAGTTTGTTCGGTGGCCGCGGCGTTGAGCATGGTGATGTTGCGATACCCGCCTTTTTCGACAAAATGGGTCAACAAATCGAAGGTGTGTGTCAGTGGCTCAAATGCGATGACCTGCCCCGAGCTGCCAACCAATTCGGACATTTTTAGACTGTAACGGCCGACGTTGGCACCGACGTCAATACACCAATCACCAGGGCTCAACCAATTGGATAAACGCGCCCATTCGGCTTCATGGCTTTTGAAGCGACCGGTTCGTATCTGTCGAAAAAAATACCATTTAGAGGCAGCATGTTGCATCCTGTCTGGAAGCATTTTGACGAATGTCCTCAGGATATTCATGGTCGGATTTGTCATGTCGTGCTCCCGACGGAGACAGCATTCGCGATGTCGCTTTTGGTGGGTGTGCCGTTCACAATACTTTTCTCTTTGTCCGGTGTTGTTTTTTAAAAACCAAGTAGGCTTACATGTTGATAAGTAGGGCGTCGGCAGCTAGTAATATCGGTTTATAAATCTCGACGAAATTATGACTTTGTTTTGCGGTATCGCTTATTTGCCCAGCCTTTGCGTAAAGGAGGTTTCTTATCGCAGTCTTGAAATAATCGGATTTCTTGACTCTTTTTCTCAATTCATAGTCTTGTAGATATCTCAGTATCAGCATCGCCATCTCATAGGCAGCACGGCCGGTATGAACATACGTGTCATCTGAAGATAGCTGAGACGCGACCTTGCGAAAACAGCCGCAATATTCATCCAGGAAATAAAAGCGGTCAGGATGCGTTTTTGCCATATCGAGCGCTAGAGTCCAATCCTGGGCTCTGAATTCTCCCATGCCGTCCGCACCAGCCATTCTATCTAGGCTTAAATCCCAAGGGGAATTGTCGGGGCCATACTTAGGTAGAGTTTCACACTTGACGATGGCGACAATGAAAGACGTGTAGTGATCAAAGCCGAGGATCGAACAAAATTCATCAGCGTCGGCCTGACGCCGGGCCTGCCACCCAGGATGGTTCAATTCAATGATTTGTCCGCCGTCTTCGATGACATACTTACCGAATCCAACATAGGCGTCATTTTTGATCATTTCATCGAACAACCTAGCTATTTTATCGGGGAAGAAATAGTCGTCGCTCGCCAGAAACATCACGTAAGGCGTTTCGACATGGGTATACATCATCACAACCGATCCGATGGCACCTTTGCTTTTCTCGTTATGGAAAATCCGTATCCTTTTATCGCCTGAGAATTTTTCCAGAATAGATGCAGTGTCATCGGTCGACCCATCATTACAGATCAGCAGATTGGTGACTGGTGAATTGTCTGCAAAAATGACATTGGTAATCAGGTGCTCAAGGTAGCTACCGTGGTTTTTGGTAGGGATGATGACGGTAAGCATGTTCTTCTCCAATTAATAGCTTCTTTGGCGAGTCGCCGTTCAGGTTCGCCCGCATTTCTTTTCTCTGCAATTCAATATGCCGCAAGACCTGCCGCCATCCAAATTCACGGTCGTAACCGACAAAAACAAGGGATATTGCATCCCGATGATTAGTTTCGGGTGACGAGATGAGGCAGGCACGTTGCCGTTAATTCGATCTGCCTAGGTAAGGTAAGTCGAAGTGCCCCTAATATATCTCTGGCTTAAAGATGATAAGTGCAAGCCTGCCAAGCTGAAACGGTGAATAACGCCCTTAAAGACCCGTTAGCTCTTCATTTAATGACGCAAATCAGCGGATCGCTTCGTCACAAAAGCGTTTGCTCGAACAAGTGTTGCGTCAGTAAGATTTGTCACTATGCTTTTGCTATATCGACGTTCTCCGGACTTCACAAGCGGCGTTAAAACATGTGTAGAATCAACTCAGCATTAGCCTATTTATTTGGCTGATAGGGTGCTTTCGGCCGCTGCAGATGCAGGCGTGCTTCTCCAAAAAACCTTACCGAATTTTCAAACATGACAGATTCTATCCAACCTCTTGACGCCAATTTGCTTCAATTGCTTGAAGCAGGCAATCGTGACGCCATTCGCGAAGCAGCAACAAGATTTATTGGAGAGAATCGACGAGTTGAAGCAATAGCCTGTTTTAAGAAACTCGCGGAAGAAAAAAACGATCTGGATTCGCGGTTTATTTATGCGCAGTTGATTGATGATGGCTCGCACAAGCAATTGGCAATTGCCAGAGATCTGGCGCTATCGATTCTGGATGATTATCCGGTACTTTTTGAGGATAATGCGGACGCCAACTGTTTTCTGGTTCGGTATGCGGCACAGCGATGCAGCTACGTAGGCCCGCAGGAAAAAGCTGCCGAGTTGTATCGCAAAGTCGCCTCCATGTCCAATAGCGCAGACGACTACTATCATCTTAGCGAAAGTCTGTCGCACATTAACAATGTCGCGAACAATCTGGCGGATTCCATCTCAGCTTTGGAGAAGGCTATTTCACTGGATCCAGCCACCTACGATACGGAAACGAATCGTGAAACGATCAAGATCGGAAAAGCCGGGCTGGCATCGACGAATGCAGAAGTGGCCGTGCAGAAGCGGAAAAAAATCGGGCGCTATCCATTGACCGAAGACTTTCTGGGTAACTTGCCGGATCTGATCAAGAACCATATCGCCTTCGATTTGCGGAACGAAAAAAAATTCATCAGCAAATCGACGCGGTTTTTCACGATGGGCTCCTGCTTTGCGCGAAACATCTCTGTGAGTCTGAATAAGAATGGCTTTAACAGCACGCACATGGAAATCTCTGAGTACATCAATACAACGTTCGCGAACAAAGCGTTTGTTGATTGGCTAAGTACAGGAAAAGTTGATGGTGCAATCGGCGATCGGATTCAAGAGTTGTTGCCGCCGGGATGGAATGCCGAGAATACACTGGAAAAAATCACGAATACCGACGTGTTCATCTTGACGCTGGGTGTTGCCCCGGCTTTTTTTGATCGAGCTACCGGTGACTTTGTTTTGCCGCGCCCGACTGCGCTCAATTCTCGTGTGCTGGCTGAAAAATATGAATATCGTACGACTTCGGTACAGGAAAACGTTGATAACGTTCTTTATCTGATCAATTTCATCCGGCGTCTTTCCCCGGATGTAAAACTGGTCGTCACCGTTTCTCCCGTACCGTTAATTGCATCGTTTGAATTCGAGTCTTGTATAGCCGCAGATTGTTTATCCAAAAGCACCATGCGGCTGGTGGCGCATCAGGTCGTCAATCAATCCGGTCTCAAGGACATTATCTATTGGCCTTCATTTGAAGTATTCCGTTGGGCCGGCTCCAATGCAGGCAATTTCTATGCCGCTGACGATGGTGCTGCATGGCATGTATCGGAAGAGAAGGTAAATGGAACGATTGGTGCTTTCATCGATATGTTCAATGCGGAATGAGTCGATAAAATGAAGTGAAGAGCGTCGCGATGAGACTTCCTTTGTAGGAAAGTCTCATCGAGATAGCTTCATTTCAGAGGCTATTTTTCTCGTGTTCCGGCGACATTGCATTGCCAATTATTTTGTCTGCCTGTTGGCGAAGACCATCGTTATTTCAACGCTGACACGAGTCTGATCCCCCATATTGACCGCACCGCCGTGCAATATCCCCTCGTTGAAGATCAGCATGTTGCCGGGTTCGGTCAGCATCAGTTCTGCACCTAGTGTCGAGACATCTTCGTCAATGACCGGTTTCATGCCGCCGGCGCCTGGTGCCGCATGATAGCGGTAGGACTTGCGATGGGAGTTGGGTACGATCATCAAGCCGTTCTTGCCGGGTTGCGAAAAAATCGGAATCCATATCTTGACGGTCTCGGCCTCCGACGGAAAGGCCTGATCGTCCATACCCATGACATCATGAAACCATTTATCCGCATGCAGGGAGCCAACATCTTTGGCTGCGTGTGGGCGTACCAGCCGCCAGTAAATTTCTTCCCGACCGGCTTCATGCGTGTCGCCATAAAACACATCGGAAATCGAAAATTCACCCAGCTCATCACGCAATGTCTGCAAAAAAGGCAAGACCTTGATTTTGTCGCAACTATGTTTAGGTAAGCAACGCGTTTGCTTGGGCCATAAGGTTTCATGCGTCAACAGATGTGCCAGCTGGTGATAATTGGGGATGCCAATTTCACTGAATTGAGGGACCAGTTCGCGATGCGCTGCGCCGATTACAGATAACCATTGCTCGGTGATTGCATTGCGAAATATATCCAGCTCATCCTGAGTAAGCCGGACATCTTTTGAAAATCCAGGCGCATCAAAGATCTTGCTTTTCAGATTGAGTGTGCTCATGTGTCTATCTCGTTAGCATCTCGGACGATACATTCCAATTCAGGCATCCATCTTGATCAGACAGCGCCCCGCCAGCTCGCCGCTGCGCATACGCTGTATCGCCACGTTGATGTCGTCCAGTTTGAAATGTTCGGTGATTAGAGGCTTGAGTTGGATGCGTCCGGCATTGAGTAGCTTGGTATAGCGCGGGATGTCGACATGGGGCACCGCTTCGCCTCCATGCGATCCGCTGATGCGCTTGTCGAAGTGCAGCGGCAGCGAATAGATGTTGATGTTGCGTCCCTTGCGCGGCACGCCGACCAGCACCACGCGTCCTTGCGCCTTGGTCAGTTCGTAGCCGAGTTCGATGATCGCCGGTTGTCCGGTGTTGTCGATGAACACGTCGATACCCTGATTACCCAACAGCTCTTGCAATGCCGCCTTGGCGTCGACCTTGCTGGAATTGATGGTGTGCGTCGCGCCCAGCGACTTGGCCAATTCGAGGCGGTTGTCGTGCAGGTCGACGGCAACGATAGGATAGGCTGACAACAAGCCTGCCGCCTGAATGATATTGAGACCGACACCGCCGGCACCGAACACCACGACGGCTTCACCGAAGCGAATCTTGGCGTTGTTCTCGGCGACGCCGAAACCGGTCGTAACGGCACAACCGAACAGCGACGCCACTTCCATGTCTGAGGATGGCTCGATACGAGTGACGCGATTTTCGGAGACGATGGCGTATTCGTTGAAGGTCGCAATCAGTCCGGCATTGAGCGACTTGCCTTTCCAGGTGTAACGCGGCGGCACCGATTCGATGCCCTGGCTCTTGCGCCAGTGCAGAACGACATGATCTCCCGGCTTGACAAAGCGCACGCCGGGACCGACGGCTTCCACCACGCCCGAACCTTCGTGCCCGAGCAAGTGAGGCAGATATCTGTCTTCACCCTTGGCACCGTCAATCTCGCCAAGCTGCGAGCCGCAGATGCCGCTGTTGTTGACCTTCACCAGCACCTGGCCAACTTCCAGCGTCGAAGGTAGTTCGACTTCATCCACTACCAGCGGTTGTTGTAATTCGACCAGGATGGCCGCCTTCATTGTTTTTGGCATGTTCATGGCGTTACCGTCATTCAAAGTAGATCAAGGAATGGTCGCCGGTGTAACCGGTCTGTTTGAACCACCAATCCCATTCTTCCGGTGTGCAGAAGGCTTCACAGGTCACTTGCCAGTACAGCAAATTGGCTTTCTCCGACTCGTTGCGATAAGACTCGACGCAAAGATATTTATTCTTTTTGCCGACGCGTTCCATTTCACGCAGTGCTTTGTCCAGATCGTAGTTGTGCAGGTTGTGCAGGGTCGTGATGGAAAAGACGAAATCGAAATAGTTGTCTGCAAATGGCAAGCTCGTTGCGTTGGCTACCTGCAGATTTGGTTTGATCTCTTCCTTGGCGTTGGCGATCGCGTATTCCGATATGTCGATGCCGTGGATTTTCACGCCCGGTACCAACAGCGAAATTTCGTATAGTAAGAAACCCTTGCCGCAACCGATGTCCAGAATTTTGTCGCCTGCCTTGATGCCGTAATGATCGATCATCGCCTGTGCAACCGGCGCCCACCGTCCTGGCATGTAGCGATAACCGCCGTAGCAGATGCGACGGTCGCCATCCCAGTAATCGAAGCCCCATTGCTTGGCCAGTGCTGCCGCTTTGGCTTTTGGAAACTCGGCGTCATTGACGCGCGCCAGATAATCGCGCGTGGTGCTTTTGTGGACGGAGGTGAGGAAGTCTATGTATGCCATGATTTATACCAGCCAGGAATGGAAAAAATGTTCTGTCTTGTCAAACTGCATGCGCTGTCTTTGTTCCAGCGACAAGGTCGGATCCGCAAATTGCCGGCGCTTCGCCGCAGCCGGCAAGAATTCGTTGAGCATGATGCAGCACCACTTGAGCTGGAAGGCCGGCAACAACAGGCGCGCACGCTCGCGCAGTATCTCCGGTCGCGTCGAGTAGCTGACGGCTGTCGTCACAAAATCATCAAAGTACGTTTGTGACACGGGCACCGCCGGCTGGCAAAAGAAATCGCCGATCATCTTCGCCGGATCATCCCAGCCTGCATATTCGAAATCGATGAAACACAACTGGCCATCGCTCTTCAGCAAGGCATTGTGAAAGCCGAAGTCGGACGGCGAAATGCAACGGTCGTCGTCATGCAGGTCGGGCACTGTCGCACCAGCTATACGCAGGCGGTGGCCATGCCACGTTCCGGCAATACGACCAATCAGATTTTTTGCCTTGCGCGACAAGTCGTCGTCGTCGGTAATTTCCTGCAATCGCAGCAGACGGCGATCAACCATCTCCAGATGCTGCGCGACGGAAAAGCATGCTTCTGATGCCGTCGGCAACTTCTCGCTCAAGGCATTGTTGGCGTGCCCTCTGGCGTTGAGCGCGGCGATGAATTGCGCTGCACTGCGCACATGCGTCGGCTGCAACTCGTTCGCCGTCAGTTTGTTGCCGTCGATGAATTCGTAGATGCCCAAATGATCCTGAGCGCTACATACAATCGGCGTCGGCACATTTTTTAATCCGATGGCAGATGCATGGGACAGAAACGCATATTCAGCGCCGAGGCGATCACGCGTATCGGCCGGGTGATTGAAGTACGCCTTCGCCAGATAACGGCCGGCGTTCAGATCCACAGAGAACACCTGGTTGTTGCCGCCACCTCCGACGATCATCAAGGACAATCCGGCCGGATCGATTCCCGACGACAGGAGCAAGCTCGCGATTTTTTCCGTCAGTTCCCGGTTTGCCATGTCGCCTCGAAAAACGCCTGAATTTCTTGCCACGAGCCGAAGCGCGCGCTGACGCCTTCCCCGTCATGGCCATGTTCCGGATCGAACAGCAAGCGCTGGGTATGCGCCGGAAAGCCCTGCATCTGCAAAATCTCGGGAAGGTCGTCGATGAAATAATCGCACTCGCACGCGGCGATGCGCGCGATCTTCTCTTCCTTGGTCAGTTCGAAAAAAACGCGTTCAGTGGCAAACAACGGCGATGTGCCGTCGACCAGTACCGTCGAGATCCAACCCGCCGCCGCCGCATGCAAATCATACTGTGGTCCAAGGAATGGATGTTTGGTCTTGTGGCTGACGATCACGATCTCCGCATGCTCACGCGCTGTACGGATGAACTCGATCACGCCGGGATACGCTGCTGCCTGCGCCATTCGCGCACCGTACACGTAGCCCTGCAATTCAGTCCATGCGGCTTCGTTGTCGATCTTGCGCAGGTGATTGCGCACAGCTATTTTTGACACCGGCGTCGCGGCGGGGACCAGAGACTGTTCCACCGCAACCGCGTGAAACAACTCGTCGTAGCTGACGATAGTGTTATCGAAATCGAAACCTATTTTCATGGCTTAGCTGCGAGCCTTGGCATATGCCGCCTGAACCTTGCTGGCGATGTTTTCTGCCGTCAGGCCGTACTTGGCGCGCGCATAGTCTTGCGAACCGACTTCGTGCATGAACTCGTCGTCGGTGCCGAAGCTCAGTAAGCGTCCTTGCATTCTGTCCTGCTGCGCCAGCCATTCGGCGATGCTGCCGCCAAGACCGCCAATGCGGCTGTGTTCTTCAACCACGGCAACGATGCTGTAGTCAGTAAATGCTGTCCGGACGGTATCGACGTCGAGCGGCTTGATTGTGTGAAAACTTTCCACGCGCGCAGTGATGCCTTGAGCCGCCAGCAAGTCAGCGGCTTGCAGCACTGTCGGCAGCAAGGTGCCGGCGCCGATCAGGCAGACGTCAGTGCCTTCACGCACGTTAATGGCACGGCCGATTTCAAAGGAATCATCTTTCTTGGGGACGATCTGCTCGCCCTTCTTACCGATGCGGATGTAGACCGGGCCATTTTGTTTCAGCGCTGCACGCAGACATTGGCGCAACTCGACTTCATCGGCCGGCGCCATGACGGTCATGTTCGGCAGCACGCGCATGATAGCGAGGTCTTCGCATGAATGATGGGTCGGGCCGAGTTCCGCATACGACAGGCCGGAACCGGTGCCGACGATGATGACCGGCACATTGTGATAGCAGGCATCGACGCGGATCTGCTCGTAGCAGCGCGTCGTGGTGAACGGTGTGATCGTGTAGATCACAGGGCGCAATCCCGACAAGGCCATGCCGGCGGCGACGCCCATCATGTTGGCCTCGGCGATGCCGCAGTTGAGGAAGCGGTCTTCGCTGGCGGCCTTGAATTTGTCGAACAGCTTGTTGCCAATATCGCCGGACAACAACACGACGCGCGAATCGCTCACGCCCAGTTTGGTGATTTCATCTGCAAATGCGTTTCTCATGCTGTCACTCCCAGTTCCACGTAAGCAGCGGCCAGTTCATCCGCATTCGGAATCCGGTAGTGCCAGTTGTTGTCGTCTTCCATGAAGGACACTCCTTTGCCCTTGACCGTATGCGCGACGACTGCGATCGGCTTGCCTGTGCGGCTGCGCGGACGGCCCATGACCTCTGTCAGCGTGGCCAGGTCGTGGCCGTCGATTTCCATTGCCTCCCAGCCGAAGGCGCGCCATTTGTCGACCAGCGGTCCCAATGCGAGAACGTCTTCGCTGCGGCCGGTGGCTTGCCATTTGTTGAAATCGACAATCGCCATCAGACTGCCGACTTGCTGGCCGGCTGCCATCATGGCGGATTCCCAGACCGAACCCTCGTTGCATTCACCGTCACCGAGCAATACCGTGACGTCGTAGCTACGTTTTTGGATACGTGCTGACAAGGCCATGCCCAGTCCGATCGGCAAACCGTGACCCAGCGAGCCTGTTGCGGCTTCGATGCCGGGCAAGTGGTCCGGGGTCGGTGGATGCTCAGCGAAAATGCCGCCGTCCTGACCGTAGGATTCCAGCATGGCTTCCGGATAAAAGCCCTTGAGTGCGAGGACTTGAAACAGCGCCGCAGCGCCGTGTCCCTTGCTCAGGATGAAGCGGTCGCGATCCGGATCGACAGGTTTTGACGGATCGATTTTGAGTGCGCTGAAGTAAGCTGCAATCAAGATGTCGACACAGGACAGGCAAGATCCCAGATGCGGGGTTTGCGTGTGATGAGACGTTGCGATGATGCGGCCACGAATGGTAGCGGCGATTTTTTGTAAGGCGAGCGTATCTGAAGTCATGGCGGTCTCTAAAAACAATGCCCGTTCTTGCAAACGGGCAGTACAGCAAGCAGTAAGGAGGGCAGCAAGCCCTCAGGGCTTGTGGACGTAGTTCCACTCCATCGATTGCATTGCGTCCAGATTCTCTTTTACCCAGGCAATGCACTCATCGAGGCCTTGGTCCAGGTCGATCTTGACGTCCCAGTCCAGAGTGTTGCGCAACTTGCTGCTGTCGAGCATGTAGGCGGCATCTTTGCCGAGACGTTCGCCGACCACTTCAACGCAGGAATCGAAATCAACGCTGAGCTTGCGGCAAATACGCTCAACCAGTTCGCGCACACTGACGATTTCATCGGTGGAGATGTGGTAGGTCTGACCAGACGTGCCTGCCGTAGCAATCTTGTGCGTGGCGTTCGACACGTCGCGCATGTGAATGAAGGAGCGGCGCGAATGTCCGCCGCCATGCAGCTGCAGCTTCTTGCCTGTCAGTATCGACAGGATGGTGCGCGGGATGATGCGGTACAACTGTTGACCCGGGCCGTACACGTTGGCCGCACGCGTGAATACCACCGGGAAACCGTAAGCGTCGAAATAAGTCTTCAGGCTCATATCGGCCGCAGCGCGCGAGACCGCATACGGCGTGCTCGGATTGAACGGCGTGTCTTCCTTGATGAAGCCATCGGTGCTGCCGTAGACTTCCGGCGTAGTGACATGCACGTACTTTTCCATGAAGTCGCAATGGCGCAAAACCTCATGCAGGCGAATGGTCGCCATGACATTGGTTTCGAACCAGTGTTCGGGATTCTTCCAGCTTTCCGCGACCATGCTTTGTGCCGCAAAATTGACAACGAAGGCCGGTTTTTCCTGCTTGATCAGCGCCGTCAGCGGTTCCAGATCCTTGTTCAGATCATAGTTGTAGAAGCGGAAGTTGGCATCCTTGCCGGACCAGCGGTATGGTAGAAAGGCCTTGTGCGGTTCTTGCGAGCGGCTGGTGCCGATGACGCTCTCGCCGTTTTGCAGCAGAAAGTCGGCGAAGCTGGCGCCGGAGAAGGAGTTGCTGCCGATGATGAGATATTTGCCCGACATGTGTATTTTGTTTATTCCGCTACAGGTTTATTTTCGTACAGCCATTGCATGATCATGTGCCCGACGACCAATTGCATGTCTTCCGCAATCTGCATATCGTCAATGGCGAAGTGAATCGGCACGTCGCACATGGCTTTTGCCTTGCCGCCGCTGTAACCGAGGATCGCACAGGTTTTGACGCCCATGGTTTTGGCTTGTTCCAGCGCGCGCAAGATGTTGGGAGAGTTGCCGCTGCCTGACAGGACAATCAATAAATCGCCGGCTTGTGCCTGAACGGCGAGCTGTTCAGAGTAAATATAGTCGTAACCGATATCGTTTGCCAGGCAGGTGATGACTGCCGCATTGGCCGACAGCGACGATACACGCATGCCGCCGCCGGTGCGCTTGGCGATGCCATATAGATAATCGTTGGCGAGATGGATGGCATTACCTGCGCTACCGCCGTTGCCGCAGAAAAATACCTGGCGCCCACTTATCCAGCAATCTTTCATATCCTGGGCGAGTTGCGCCACGCCCGACCAGTCCGATGTCGCCAGGACTTCTTGCAAGCGGCTGGCGTAAGCGGTGAAGACGGCAGTTGGCAATTTGTCCTGCGTGGTCATTGAAGTCATGCCGCTTTCGGAGTCAGCACAGTCTGCTCCATCCACTTCAGGTTGTAATAACGGTCTTCATCTTTCAACTCGCCGCTGCGGTATTTTTCGATGATTTCGGTAATGGCGACTTCGACTGATTTGGACGGCTTGAAGCCGGTAGCCAGCAGCTTGTCGGAGTTGACGCGGTAGGAGCGGGGGTCGTTCGATTCGGTCACGACGATGTCGACCGGGATGTGCTTGGCAACCATCTTGGCGATATCGAGGATGGAGATGTTTTCGAAGCCGGCGTTATAGACGCCTGTGACTTCCGGATGATCGATCAGATGCAGATAGACGTCGGTGATGTCGTCGATATGGATGTTCGGACGTACTTGCGCGCCGCCAAAAACGGTGATCTTGCCCTTGGACAGTGCCTGCATGGTCAGCAGGTTGACCGACACGTCCAGGCGCATGCGCGGCGAATAACCGCATACGGTGGCGGGACGGACGATCTGTACAACCATGCGATCCTTGTAGCTCAGTAGCACCGGCTCGGACACCATCTTGGTCTTGTTGTATTCGGAGATCGGTTTCAGTTCCAGATCTTCCGTGACTTGCAGTTCTTCCTTGACACCATAGACGCTGCCCGAAGACGCATAGATAAATTGCTTGACGCCTTTGCGTGCCGCTTTGTCGGCCAGCTGCATGGTCGCCAGGGCGCTGACTTCCCAGGTCAATTTTGGATCGAGGTCACCGCAAGGATCGTTGGCGACGGAAGACAGATGAATGATGGTGTCGACGCCGTCGAGCGAGATTTCGTCGATGTTGCGCACATCGCCTTTGGTGACAGTCAGATTCGGATGCGGCTGCAGGTAATTACCGAACCACATGATATCCAGCACATGCACCTTGTATCCGCGCGCCAGTAATTTAGGGACAAGTACCGTGCCTTTGTAGCCGCAACCACCAGTAACTAGAATGTTCATATATATGCGCGTGATTCTCTTAAAAATTAAATGGACCTGATTGATCGCTGCCCGAACGTGTCATCGCAACGACGTTCTGCGTGGCGTGAAAATTGCAAATCAACAACTTAATTTGCCTGCGAGCTTCTCTTTCATCATTCCTGAGCGTGCTCCCATCATGCGTTTGCCGTCTCCGCTGTCTCTGTATACGGACGGGAATCGGAAAACTGGAATTTGAGAGGTGAAATCCCGAGGGGCTCTGTTCTCCAACTCACCCGGGCGCTTTACTTGAAGCGATGGAATGGGCCGACGCTAACTATGTTGGTGCAATCTTAGTGCGGGGAAAGGTGTAGCAAAGAGGCAATAACACGCTGAATCCGGTCGTTGTTCTTCTTTTGTCCGGATATCGGCAGAAAGCCTGATTTTATGGGGGAAAGCGATGCATGGCCAGGTCAAGCCGGGATGGTCTGGCAGAAGCCAGGCCAAGATACTGCACCTCTTTCAAGGCGCGGAGATGCGGGAAGTTGTCTTTATGAAATGTTTTGGGCGGATCAGCGAAACAGATAGTCAATCACAGTGTTCACTAGCGCACCACCCACGATCAACCACGCAAACAGCAACCCACCCAGCAGCAGAGGACGCATCCCGGCGCGCCTTACCGACGACAGATGCGTCGTCAGACCCAGTGCTGCCATGGCCATCGCCAGCAGGAACGTATCGGCGTCGAGCAGGGCGCCGGTGACGGCGGCCGGGATCGGAAACAGCGAGTGAATCGCCACCACGCCGATGAAGGCGAACGCAAACCAGGGGATGCCGGCCATACGGGAAGTCTTGCCGCCACCGGCAGGCGCCGCCGACTTGCCGCGTTGCACATAAGCCGACAGGATCAGCAGGAACGGTGCCAGCATCATCACGCGAACCATTTTGGTGATCACCGCAGTGTTGGCGGTGTGTTCATCAATCGATCGCGCTGCGGCCACGACTTGCGCCACTTCATGCACGGTCGAGCCGATGTAGACGCCGAAGTCGGCGCGGCCTTGCAGCAAGTTCAGGCCATGCAACATGGGGTAGAGGAAGATTGCCACCGAGCCGAATACAACGACGGTCGACACCGCCACGGTTACCTGTTCGCTGCGTGCACGCAGCACCGGCTCCGTCGCCATCACCGCCGCTGCGCCGCAAATCGAGCTGCCGGCGCCGATCAGCATGACGGCATTGGGATCGAGCTTGAATACCTTGACGCCGATAAAGTAGGCCAGCGCAAAGGTCGACATCAGCATACAGGCGTCAATGACGACGCCGCTGACGCCGACTTGCGAGATGTCCTGAAAAGTCAGGCGCAGACCGTACAGCACAATGCCCAGGCGCAGCAGGTTTTGCTTGGAGAAGGCCACGCCGCTGCCGCAACTGGCGGCGACACGGGGAAATACCGTGTTGCCGATCAGCATGCCCAGCACGATTGCGATCGTCAGCGCGCTGAAGCCATGCGCCTGCAGCCAGGTATTCTTGCTGACCTCGATAGAGACCAATGCCAGCGTCGCGCTCAGTGCGAGTCCCGGAATGAAACGAGCCAGCGGCGATGTGGGGACGGCTGTGACGGAGAGCGGCGAGGTGTTCATGATGTGCCTGTCATTCATGGGTGATCGGAATGAAGGCACTTTATCGCGTCGCCATTTAAAAGAAAAACGCGTTATTTTGTTAATATCTACCTAAATAACAGGTTGATTGGCGAATTTTATGAAAATTACTTTGCGGCAATTGCAAATCTTTCTGGCGGTGGCGCAGTCGGGTAGTACAACTGCGGCGGCCGAAACGGTGGCTTTGTCGCAATCGGCGGCCAGCGCGGCGCTCAATGAGCTGGAAGCCGGTTTGAACGTGCAGTTGTTCGACCGAGTCGGCAAGCGGCTGGTGCTGAACGATAACGGCCGCCTGCTGTTGCCGCAGGCGCAGCACATGCTCGATGCCGCGCACACGATCGAGCAGCAATTCCTTGCGCCTGACCAAGCCGGCGCCGAACTGCATATCGGCGCCAGCACTACCATCGGCAGTTATATGCTGCCCGAGATGGTCGCAGCCTATCGTCACGATCATCCGCAATTGCGTGTGCGTGCGCTGGTGGCCAATACGGCCGACATCGTTGCTGCCGTCAGCAATTTCGACGTCGACGCGGCGTTGATCGAAGGGCCGTGCCACGCCAGCGATGTATTGGTCGAGCCGTGGATGACGGATGAGCTGATCGTGGTTGCCTCGCCGACGCATCCGCTGGCGGCGCAAGGCAAAAAACTCACTCTGAAAAAGTTGAGCGAGGCGGATTGGCTGTTACGTGAAGCAGGTTCCGGTACACGCGAAGCGGTTGAACATGCCTTGCTACCTTACCTGCATCACTTGCCGTCGGCGTGCGAGTTCGGTAATTCGGAGGCGATCAAACGCGCAACAGCGGAAGGCATGGGCATCAGTTGCCTGTCGCGCGCTGTCGTGAAGGATTTGCTGGAGTCGGGACGGCTGATCGAACTGGCGACGCCGTTGCCGATGTTGCGCCGGCATTTTTATCTGGTGCGCAATAAGCATCGCGTGTTGTCGCTGCGGCTGGCATCCTTGCTGGATTTCTTCCGCAGTTGGGCAGTGCAGCACGAACAGACTTGATACGTACGATTGAACTGTTATTTACGGGAGGATGCCGGGAAGCGCACCTTCACGATCAGGCCCTGATTTGATGCCGGATTTGGTCCCGGATTGTTCGCGCTGTCGGAGAGGATGATTTCACCGCGATGAGCTGATGCAATGTCGCGCACGATGGACATGCCGAGACCGGCGCCGTGGGGATTGGCAAGTTGCGCCGACGGTGCGCGATAGAAGGGCGCAAACACGCGCTCGCGATCGGCAGCCGGAATGCCGGGGCCGCTATCTTCCACTTCAAGCACGGCATACAGATCATCGCCGATACGCTGCTCAAATACGCGCATGCCGATCTTGCCGTGCGCAGGCGTATAGCGGATCGCATTGTCGAGCAGGTTGACGACCAGTTCGTGCAGCAGCAGCGGGCTGCCATCAATCAGTACGTCATGATCCGTATCGAAAGACAGATCGATATGTTTTGCGACCGCGTGTTGCGCCAGTTCCAGCGCCACCTGCCGCGCTGCGCCTGTCAATGAGACCGGTGCGATGCCGCCTTCCGCCGCGCCATGTTCGGCACGCGCCAGTGTGAGCAGGCGATTGGCCAGATGTACGGTGGAGTCAGTAGTGCCGGCAATGCTCTCGACCAGCTCGCGCAGTTCATGCAAGGCACGTGGATCATTCGGTGCGCGGTCGAACTCGCGCAGCGCCAATTCTGCTTGCGTCTTCAACACGGTGAGCGGCGTACGCAACTGATGCGAAGCGTCGGCGATGAAACGGCGCTGTCCCGTGATCAGGGTCTGCAGACGTTCCATGTAACCGTTCATGGCCAGCACCAGCGGGCGCATTTCCTTGTGTACGCGGTCGGGATCGAAGTCGGACAAATCCGTCGGTGCGCGCGATTCGACATCGCTGCGCAATTGCATCAGCGGCCGCAGCACGAAGCGCACGGCAAACCATACTAGCAGTGCAGCAACCACTACCAGCACGCCCTGACGCCACATGGTGTCGAACAGTATCTTGCGCGTCATGCCACGGCGCGCATCCATGGTCTCGCCGACCTGGATCAAAGCGATGCCGCGCATGCTGTCGTCGTAGACCGGTTGATGGAGCGCCGCGATGCGTACCGGCTGATCGTGATAATCCGCCTGATAAAAACGCACCAGCGCCGGATAAGCCTCCGAGCGTTTCACATCGGCGGGCAGTGGCGGCAGATCGTCGTAGCCGGAGACGAATTCACCCTTCACGCCGGTGACCTTGTAATAGATGCGACCGAGCGTGTCGGTCTCGAAACTGTCGAGCGCCACATAGGGCACGTCGGCGACGACATGGCCGTTGACGATGGAGACGCGTTCGGCCAGCGCGCGCGTCGACGCCAGCAAAGAACGGTCGTAGGCAATGTCGGCGACTTCCAGCGCGTTGTAGTAAACCGACACCGCGTCGACCGCCACCAGAATCAGCAGCGGCACCAGCAGCCAGCGCATCAGCTGACTGCGCAGGCTACCGAGTCTGGTCATGGCGAAATGCCGTATCATCCGGCGGCTTGCAGCAGGTAACCGAGGCCGCGCAGGGTAGTGATGGAGACGCGGCCTTCGTCGATGGCGTCGAGTTTTTTGCGCAGCCGGTGGATATAGATTTCGATAGCGTCGACATTGGCGTTGTCATCCAGCGAGAATACTTCCTGAAACAGTTTTTCTTTCGCCACGGTGCGGCCGACGCGTGTGATCAGTGCTTCCAGCACGGCGTGCTCGCGCGGCGTCAGTGCCAGTATGGCGCCGCCGTAGGTGAACATGCGCGATACCGTATCGAAACTCAGCGCACCGCAATTCACGGTGACGGTTTCGTTGCCCTGCGCGCGCCGCAGCAGCGCCTTGACGCGTGCTTCCAGTTCAACCAGCTCGAAGGGTTTGGCGAGATAGTCGTCGGCGCCGAGATTGAGTCCGTTGACGCGATCATTGAGTCCGCCGCGTGCCGTCAGGATCAGCACCGGCGTGCGGCTGCCGCGTGCACGCAGGCGTTTGAGCACTTCCAGCCCATCCATCTTGGGCAGCGTCAGATCCAGAATGACCAGCGCGTATTCCTGGGTCAGCAGCAGGCTGTCGGCATCGGCGCCATTGGCCGCGCATTCGACGGTGAGATGCGCGTCCTGCAAGGCCTTCGACAGCCAGCGGGAAAGTTCGACGTGATCTTCAACCAATAGAATGCGCATGATGACAATGAAAAAAGATGGTGCAACGCAATGAGACAACAAACGAATAGAAGGACGGAAGCCATGAATGAATCGTCACAGCGCAGCACGGTGAAAACACGGATAGCTGCGGATGCTAACAGAAGCCGGGCCTTTGCAATAGCGGGTTTGCGTCGGATCGACATACTCGTCGGATTCTTTCACCGCACTGAAAGCCGAATGAAAGTTTGGGCAGGTAGCATGCGCCCACATCATCAAATCAATAAAAATAAAAATCCTATATTGGAGACACAGCATGATCTCGATACGCGCTTTCACGTATTCGTTGCGCCACGTTTTCGCCACTTTGCATCGCGCCTGACTGCCGTCATGACTTCGACCATCCGGCATCCGGTGTTGCTGCGCCTACTGCTTGCCTGCGCGCTTTTGTTATGCGCCTTCTCCGCGCAGGCGACGGAGTGCATCGTCCCGGCCAAGCCGGGCGGGGGGATGGATGGCGCGTGCAAGATGATGCGCAAGGTACTGCCTGCAAAAGACGGAGCGCCCGAGATCAAGATCAGCTATCTGCCCGGCGGTATCGGTGCCGTGGCGTGGAGTTCGGTGGTGTCGCAGCGGCGCGGCGGGCCGGACACGCTGGTGACTTTCTCCGGCGGATCGTTATTGAATCTGGCGCAGGGAAAATACGGCAAGGCCGCGGTATCGGACGTGCGCTGGCTGGCAGGTGTCGGCACCGATTACGGCATGATCGCCGTACGTAGTGACGCGCCCTACAAGAATTTACGCGAGCTGGTCGACGCCATGGGCAATGACCCCGGCAAGATCACCATCGGCGTCAGCGGCACGGTGGGAAGCCAGGATTGGCTCAAGGTAGCGATGATCGCCCGTCGCGCAGACATTGACCCCAAGAATTTTCGTTTCGTTGCACTGGAAGGCGGTGGAGATTCGTTCACCGCTTTGCAGGCGAATCATGTGCAAGTGATTTCCGGTGATGCATCCGAGGCCGCCGCTTATATCAAGGAAGGCAAGTTCCGCATCCTCGCCGTGTTGTCGGAAGAACGCTTGCCCGGCGTGCTGTCCGGCGTTGCCACGGCACGTGAGCAGGGTTTCGACGTGGTGTGGCCGATCATTCGCGGTTTCTACATGAGTTCACATGCGTCAGACGCCGACTACCAACGCTGGGTCGGCATTTTCGACCGCGCCATGGCGACAGAAGAGTTCAAGCGTCAGCGCGCCGCCAGCGGCCTTTATCCGTTTGCCATGACAGGGCCGCAACTGACTGAATATGTCCGCAAGGTCGTCGAACAATATCGCAAGCAATCGCAGGAGCTGGGGCTGGTCAGATAAGCGCAAAGATGCACACTGACCGGGCTCTCCCTGCCCACCATAAAATCTAAAGGAGATTTCGCATGTCCGTTCGTGTATTCGTGAAGCGTCGCATCACTATTGCCCTGGCCCTGGCTTTGCCGCTGGCAGGTTTGTCCTCGACCGCTCTGGCGCAAGTGCCTGCGGGCTATCCCGCCGACTACGCCAAGGTGGTCGACGCAGCGAAGAAAGAAGGCAAGGTGGTGGTCTACAGCACCACGGACTCGAAGGCGGCGGAAGCGCTGATCAAGGATTTCAGCGCACTGTATCCAGCGGTGAAGGTGGAATACAACGACATGAACTCCACCGAAGTCTACAACCGCTTCATTTCTGAAGCGGCTGCCGGCGGTGCAACTGCTGACGTGATGTGGTCGTCCTCGATGGATCTGCAGATGAAGCTGGCTTCGGAAGGTTATGGCCTGTCTTACAAGTCGCCGGAAGCTGGAGCCGTGCCCGCCTGGGCAAACTGGAAAGATACCGCCTACGGCACCACCTACGAACCTGCCGCCATCGTCTATAACAAGCGTCTGGTGCCGGAATCCGAAGTGCCGACCACGCATGCGGAATTCACCAAGCTGCTGACCACCAAGCTCGACAAGTACAAGAACAAGGTCACCACCTACGACATCGAAAAATCCGGCGTCGGTTTCAGCCTGATCACCCACGACATGAAACTCAATCCGCAATTCTGGGATTTCGCCAAAGCGCTGGGTGGCGTGGCAGTGCGCGTGCAGTCGTCCACCGGCACCATGCTCGAACGCATATCCTCCGGCGAGAACCTGATCGGCTACAACATCCTCGGCCCTTACGCGCTGACCCGCGCCAAGAAAGATCCATCGATCGGAATTGCTTTCACCAAGGATTACAACCTGGTGCTGTCACGCGTGATCTTCGTCAACAAGTCTGCCAAAAATATCAATGCCGGCAAGCTCTGGATGGACTACATCCTCTCCAAGCGCGGCCAGACCATCATCGCCAACGACGCGCAATTGTTCGCCATCCGTGCTGACGTGATCGGTGCGACGACGTCGGCAGATTTGAACAAGCAACTGGGATCGGCCTTGAAGCCAATGCCGGTCAGCACCGAATTGCTGGAGTACCTGGACCAGACCAAGCGTCTGGCTTTCCTGAAGCAATGGAAGGACGCCGCCGGCAAGAAATAAGCCGCCGGCCGTGATCTACAAGATCCACAAGATCCGTAACAAGCAGCCCGGCTAACCGGTCGGGTTGCAGTTTTCAAGACATCACCGCTCATCACTCTTCGTTTGGGAAGCTGCTTTTGCGCCCTCCCTGGCCGAAGGCTTGTCCGGATTTCCGGATACGCAGGGGAGAGGTCGTGTCTATTTCTTAGGTAGCAAGACTTATGCAAACACTTTCAACCACCGATCGCATCGCGCCCGCAGCCAAGCGTTTCCGCATACGCCTGAACTGGCCGCGCGGCATCGTTGTTGCGCTGGCGTCACTGGCGATCTTCGTGCCGCTGCTGCTGATTTTCTATCAGAGCTTCTTGTCTGCGCCGTTCTTCGCGCCGGTGAAGACGCTGACCCTGGATTCCTATCGCTTCATTTTTGATGACTCGGATTTTCGCCAGGCCTTCGTCAATGGCTTCTATCTCGCCTCCGGCCTGGCGCTGATTGCAGTACCACTGGGCGGCATGCTGGCGTTCCTGATGGTGCGCACCGACCTGCCGGGACGCGGCTGGATTGCGCCCATGCTGCTGGTGCCGATCTTTGTGTCGCCGATGGTGATCGCGTTCGGCTACGTGGTATCGATGGGGCCGGTCGGTTTCTATACAGTGTGGATGCGTAACCTGCTGTCTGTTTTCGGCTTCGAAGGCGATCCCTGGAACGTGTATTCCTTCCCGGCCATCGTCATCATCGCCGGTCTGACCCATGTGCCGCACGTCTATCTGTACGCTTCGGCAGCGTTGAAGAGTCTCGGCTCCGACGTCGAAGAAGCCGCTCGCGTTGCCGGTGCGTCGCCGCTGCAGGTAGCACTCAATGTGTCGCTGCCGATGATCATGCCGGCGCTGGCGTATTCGGGCGTGCTGGTGTTTTTCCTCGGGTTCGAAGTCTTCGGTCTGGTGCTGGTGCTCGGCGATCCGGAAGGCCATCTGGTATTGGCGACTTATCTCTACAAACTCACTAACAAGCTTGGCACGCCTTCGTATCACCTGATGGCAGCCGTCGCCGTATGCCTTGTCGCCGTGACCATGCCCTTGGTCATGCTGCAACGCTGGTTGCTGAAGTCAGCAAACAAATACGTCTCGATCAAGGGCAAGGGCGCACGCCAGAAAGCGCTGCCCCTGGGCAAGTGGCGCTGGATTGCCTTCGCACTGATCGCCGGGTGGTTGCTGTTCACCGTGATCGTGCCGCTGTCGGGCATTGCCCTGCGCACCTTCGTGTCCCATTGGGGCGACGGCGTGACCTTGCTCGATGTGCTGACGTTACAAAACTTCCGTGACGTGTGGGCGCAGCCGTCATTGGTGCGAGGCATCATCAACACCGTGTTGATCGGCGTCATCGGCGGTGCCGTGGCGGTGGCCTGCTATAGCGCGATTGCGCTGGCGATGCATCGCAAGAACGACGGCATCACCCGCTTCCTCGACTACAGCGTGCTGGTGCCGCGTGCGGTGCCGGGTCTGCTGGCCGGTCTGTCGTTTCTGTGGGTTTTCCTGTTCGTGCCTTCGCTGCTGGACGGCTTCCTCAAAGGCTTCGACAACGATGTTGCACGCTGGCTGGTCGAGAATTTCATTCCTCAGTTACGCGAGCTGCGCTCCACCATTTTCTCCGTCTGGTTGGCGTATTCCGTGGTGTGGATGGCTTATGGTCTGCGCCTGATTACCACTGCCTTGCTACAAGTCGGCCCCGAACTGGAAGAAGCGGCACGCGCCGTCGGTGCGCAGCGTGGCCAGGTAACGCGCGACGTCACGCTGCCTCTGGTCAAGTACGGCTTGCTCGGCGCGTGGCTGATGGTGTTTCTGATCTTCGAGCGCGAGTATTCCACCGGCGTGTACCTGCTGTCGCCGGGCACCGAAGTCATCGGCTCGATGATCGTCTCGATGTGGGCGGCAGGTGCGGTGGAGCTGGTGGCTGCGCTGTCGTTCATCAACATCACGCTGGTCGCGATCGGTCTCGGCATCGCGCTGCGCTTCGGCATCAAATTGCACGATTAACTTACTCAATACACGAGGTTGCGATGTGATCGTCGCAGCCTGCAATCAAAGGAATCATCATGTCAGAACTTACCGTCAACGACCTGCACCTGGACTATGGCAGCGGCGCCAGCGCCAATCCGATTCTCAAGGGTGTCTCTATGCAATTACAGCGCGGCGAAGTGGTCGCGTTGCTCGGCCCTTCCGGCAGCGGCAAGACCACGCTGCTGCGCGCCGTGGCCGGATTGGAATCGCCCAAGGCAGGCACCATCGATATCGCCGAACGTCGCGTCTTCGACGGTTCGCGCAAGCTCGAAATCCCCGCTGAAGAGCGCAATCTTGGTCTGGTGTTTCAGTCGTATGCCTTGTGGCCGCACAAGACTGTATTCGACAACGTCGCCTACGGCCTCAAGCTGCGCAAGATGGGCAGCAGCGAAATCGCGGAACGCGTGAAGACCGTGTTGTCGCAACTCGGCCTCGGTCATCTGGGCGAACGTTTTCCGCATCAACTCTCCGGCGGTCAGCAGCAGCGCGTCGCCATCGCGCGTGCGCTGGTCTATAACCCGCAAGTCATTCTGCTCGATGAACCGCTGTCCAATCTCGACGCCAAGCTGCGTGAAGAAGCGCGAGCCTTCCTGCGCGAACTGATCGTGCGTCTCGGCTTGTCGGCGCTGATGGTCACGCATGACCAGGGCGAGGCAATGGCGATTTCGGATCGCATCCTGTTGCTTAACAACGGCAAGATCGAACAGCAAGGTACGCCGCAAAGCATGTACCAGACGCCGGACACGCTGTTCACCGCCGAATTCATGGGCAGTAACAATCGTCTGCCCGGCAAGGTGTTGCAGCGCGATGGTCAGCGCGTCACCTTGCAGGTCGAAGGTGGCACCGTGCAGGCCACGGCGCGCGGCAGCAATACCGGCAACGACGTCACCGGAATCATCCGTCTCGAACAAGTCCGTATCGCCGATCACCAGACCGACAACGCCATTCGTCTTCCGCTATCGACCTGCATGTATCTGGGCGATCGCTGGGAGTGCCTGTTCAAAGCCAAAAGCGCGGACAGCACAACGGTCGGCTTGCGCGCCTACGCGCCGCACAAGCTGGAGCAGGGCGAGTACTGGCTGACCCTGCCGGAGCAAGCGCTCTGGGCATTCTGATTTGATGCATTTGACACATGGACGGGACGGCCGCCCGTCTGTGTTTCAACACATCGCATCAAAGCAATGTATCAAAGCAACACAACCATAAAAACGATTTTCATCAAGGAGAGCAACAGTGCAGAAGAAATTATTGGCAGCAACAATCTTGTCGGCAGTCAGCGGCATGGCAGCGGCGCAGAGCAACGTGACCGTCTACGGCCTGATCGATACTGGGATCGAATACGTCAACAACGCAAGCGCTAAAGGCGGCAGCGTCACGCGTATGAGCTCGGGGGCGATGAACACGTCGCGTATCGGATTCCGCGGTGCCGAAGATCTGGGCGGCGGACTGAAGGCGATCTTCCAGTTGGAAAACGGTTTCAAGCTCGACAACGGCGCCTTCGACGGCGATGCCAACCAGCTGTTCAACCGTCAGTCCAACGTCGGCCTCGAAGGCAGCTTCGGTCGCGTTGTTGCCGGGCGTTCGTTCAGCACAACGTATGACTTCATTCTGCCGTTCGACCCGATGGGTTACTCGGCGCAGTATTCGTGGGTGACGTCGGCCGGTGCTACCGGTGGCCGCAAGGACGGCATGCCGACCGGCGTGTCGAACCTGATCAAGTACCAGGGTGACTTTGGCGGCTTCAAGATCGGTGCGATGTATGGTTTCGGCGAAGTCGCAGGCAGCGTCAACGACACGTCGAAGTATGGCGTCGGCCTGGCTTACGGCAACGGCCCCTTCTCAATGGCGACTACCTATGATCGCGTCAACGGCACGGCGGCAGTTGCCGGCGGCGCGTATGACAAGACCACGACGGTACATCTGGCTGCGGGCTATCAGGTTATCGAGCCGCTGAAGTTCAGTATCGGCTATCGTTATTACAAGAAGACGCTGGCGACCGGTGCGGCTGATCTGCGCAGCGATTTCTACTGGGGCGGCGCGACCTACAAGTTCACCCCGGCGTGGAGTCTGATCGGCACCATCTACTATCAGAATCAGAAGAATCTGGTAACTGATGCCGACCCGATCATGTATTCGCTGCGTCTGAAATACGCCTTGTCCAAGCGCACCGATCTGTACGCCAGCGGCGCGTACGCCAAGGCAAAGAACAATCAGCTGGTTGGCCTGTCGCGTGATGATGTCGGGTTTGGCAACAGCCAGACCGGTGTGACACTGGGCATGCAACACCGGTTCTAATCAGTTGTTTGTGCTGTGAGTAGTAAGTAGTAGGTAGTAATTAGTAGGCAGTAATAAAAAAGCGAGGCTTCGGCCTCGCTTTTTTGCTTGTGGAAGAGCGGAATCAGTCTTGTGGTTCGATAGGTTCGAACACGCCGGCGACTCGGTTCTTTTGAACCTGATCCCAAGGGAAGACGCGGCCGTTCATCGCCACATAGACGCCGTGCGTCAGCACCTGTGCGACGCCACAGGCAAAGCCGAAATTGAATTGCGCATCCGAGCCCTGGATCGCGTAAGGGATCATGGCGCCGGTCAGCACGATCGTCTTGGCCAGTTGCGCCGCGCCCAATACGCGTGCCGTGTCTTGCATCGTATCGGTGCCGTGGATGATGACGATGGCGTTTTCTTCGGAGCGGTCGCATGAGGCGAGTACGCGGCGCCGGTCGATGTCTTGCATGTCGAGCGAGTCGAGCAGGGGCAGTTCTTCCAGCGTTGCGGGGACGGTCAGGCGTGCGCGTGCGATCACTGCCGGCAGATGGCTGTTGGCGAAGCTGAGCTGGCCGGCGATTTCGTCGTAGTGTTTGTCGAAGGTGCCGCCGGTGGCGATGATGCGTAAAGTCATGATGGGGACGAATCAGAAAAACAGGTCTTCATCATCATACCCCACATCTCGCCAGCGACAGCACCGAGCGACCTCAGGCAGCCATGAGCTGCAGCGTCGAGCTGGTATTTTCCGCGGCTTGCTCAGCTACTTCCGGCGGCATCGGGATCTGACCGTCGATCAGCAATGCAAACAGACGTTCGACATCAATGGCCTGGATCAGCAACTGGCCGTTATTGGCCTTGATGACTTGTGTCACCAGCATCGAGGCGCCTTGTAAGGCGAACGGCGTGTGCATGATCTGGCCCGGGTTGAATTGCGGTACGGCGTGCAACTCGTCGACCAGCAGGCCGATGGTGTGTTCGCCTTCGCGCACGATCATGACCTGGCTGCTGCCGCTGACGGCCGAGCGCGTGCCGCGCATCATCTGGCCCAGATCGAAGACCCAGATAAACTCTTTTCGGTTGTCGTCGCGTTGCAGACCGAGCACGCCGATTTGTTCCACACGGGTGCCCATGGACGTCGGCAGTACCGAGCTGTACGGCACCGCTTCCACAACATGCGCCGCCGAGATGGCGAACAGATTGTTGTCGCTGAAGAAGGTCGCGTATTCGTTGCCGTCGGTGATGGCGGGATCCGTATCGAGCAGGAATTGGCGGCTGTCGGTTTGCGAGCCGGTGCCTTGCACCGCGCCGAAAGATTCAAACACCACCGCGATGATGTCTTCCTGATAGCCGTCTGTGACTTTGAACTCACGATAGCCGCTCGATACCGAGCAGGCAACGATTGCATATTCATTGTCGTGGATGGTCACTTGCGACGCGCGACCACCGTTGGAAATCGCCAGCAGCGCAGGATCGATGTCGAGGATGTCGCCGACCGCACGCTTGTCATCTGTCGTCGAGATGATGCGTGCGTTGCGGTCGATATAAAAGGCGGTCATCTTCTTCTTGCCGGTGATGCCGCTGGCCAGCATGTTCGAAAACTCCGGCGTCGAGTCGAATACGATGCCAATGCCGCCGACCACGATCGCTTCGTTGTCGAGATCGCGAATCGCGGCATGGTAAATGTACGTGTTCTTACCATCGTACAGCGACGTCGCAGAAAACGGACTCACGTAATACTGCTGTTGCGTACGCAGCGAGAGCACCTGATTGAGGCTATCTTCATCGACCTGAGCGCCGATCATTGCCGCAGCGTTATCACCGGTGCTGGCGACGATGCGGCCATGGCGGTCATAGACGAAGATGCGCGTGTACACAGTGTAAAGACCGTTGATGTAGGTGAGGATGTTGGTCATCTTCTCTACCGTTGCCTGATCTTGTTCCGGCTGCGCCAGCGCGGTGCGCAGCTCTGGCGTCAATGCCCACCAGCGGCAATCGTCGGAGCGCTCATACAGATTGCGATCGAGCAGATCGACCAGCAGGCTGGTGGTGAATTCAGCATCGCGCATGCCCGATACCAGCACGGTCTGATAGAGATCGTGGATCGATTGCGCGAACAGCTCGTTGCTACGATTGCCGGTCTCGCTGATCTGATCAAGGATGGTCTTGAGCTTGAGCATTTCGCCACGTTGGCCGGCAGTCATGACCTGGCCGTTCCACACGATGCGTTGAATGGTCTTGGCGGCAGTCATGATGTCGAACAGCGGCGGGCAGAAAGATTCCGCATGCGACAGCAAGCCCTCTGCGATGTCGGACGGCAGCTTGGTCAGCGCGTCGCTGATCACACCGCTGAATGCAACTTCCACCGGAATCATCACCTGGCCTTGCCAGCCGATGGGGCCCGGATATCCTTGGTAACCATCGGAAGATACCGTACGCACCAGATATTCGCGACCGCAGAACAGCATCAGCGATGCGTTGCCGTCGCGGTTGACCGGCACTTCGGTGCCGACCGGAACCCACAGTTTGTCGGCACTGGCGATGACGCGATTGTCGGCGTCGAGCAGCAGCATGTTGGAGCGTGATTCCGCGTCGCGATGTGAAGAGAAGATACCGGACATTTCTTCTTCGAAATGGAAGCACAGACAGAGGATGCCAACCACCGCACCAGTTTGGGGATGCTGCATGCGACGCGAATAGATCAGCGCGCGCTCTTTGCCCGGACGCAGGTCGCTGAAGCGGAAGGTCTCGACATAAGTATCCGAGTTGAGCGTCTCGCCGATGAGCGCGTCGGCGCTGTGTTCCAGCGGCGTGGCCGGGTCGATTTGTACGAGTACATTGCCCTCAGTATCGAGCAGCATGATCTCGTCGTAGACGGTATATTTGTTGCGATACTCGCGCAGGCGATAGCGAATCGCGTCGGTGTTGTCGGTGATGCCGGCGACAAAATTGCACAGTTCGCGATCAGTGGCGAGGAAGCCGACATCGGCTGTCCGTTCAAACAGATTACGGACCACGATGTCGATCACGTATTGCGCTTTGGTGCCGATTTCGGTGAGCACGTTGCGGACTTTTTCCTGAACCAGGCTGACTACCAACTCGCGTTCAAGCCGGCTGAAACCGGTGCGCGTTGCTGCCATGGTTGGCAGGATCGTCTTGGCTTCGCTAGGGCAATTCATTTTGGCCGAGGCTTCAATTACACGCCACATCAGATTCAGTTCCTGCAGTGACTGTTCGCATTTCGTCACATCGCGCATATACGGCAAGAAAGTCTCGGTTTGAATCGCTACGTGTTCACTCATGTTGTCCCTTTTATTGAAGAAGTCCGTAAGAACCTATCCGCACCGCGCTTATGTTTTATGGTGAATCTTCTGAGTTGATGGCGGTGCTCAGTTGTTATTACGCAAATTGCGTGCCACGCATTTTATTGGCAAAACACCATTCATGTTGTCTACAAGATGGTCTCCAAAACCGCATGCAGGCTGGCTTCTGTAAATTTCCGCAAGGAAATTGTAAAGGCGTTTAGCGAATGAATTCGTCGCGTGCGGTTGAATTTCATTAAACGGAAAGCACCTAAGTCAACCTGCCGTCACACAACAGTCATACCGTTGTCAGTCAGATTTTTCATAGTTGGATAAAATCGAGGGGATATGAAACCGATCGCTCCCGGCACCGTCATCTTTCATCGTCATCGCGGCTATGGCGTTATCGTCTCCGTCAATTTATTGACGGGGTGGATATCTGCGCGCTTTGGCAGCGAGGTGCGTACGCTCGATCTGAATCTGTCATCGGATGAAGTGCAGCATGCGGATGGCACACCTATCCTGTTTCGCCGTGCGCCGCCGGATCGGATGCCGCATGCACGGTTGATGGCGATGGTGCGCGAGTTGCATGCGGCCGGTTATCAGCGTTTGTATTTATATAGCTGGCCCAAGCCATCCGGTTTACATTGGCGCTGGCATTTGTTCGCCGGCCCGCGGCACTGGAATGAACGTCCGTGGCGCGAAGGCTGGTATGGCTCGGGTGCAGACTACAACTTCAATCCGATTTTTGGCTGGGGCGATGTGCCTGGCGCGAGCGCACAGGATCTGGCCAGCGCGCTGGCGCAATTTGATCCGCATGGACTGGCGCAAGCGCTGGGAAGAGATGAAGATCACACTGATTGGTTTGCATCAGTGTGCGATGCTTTGTTGCCCGACTACGCGTTTAGTCTGGGCTGGGATCACACGGGGCAGATGCCGGAACACCTGCCCGTGATCGCCGTGCGTCGCGGTGTTGCTCCCTATGACGGACCGCCGCTGCCGTGGCCGCCCGGCTGGGCGCATTTATGGAAAGTGTCGCACGCGCCTCATCTGGTCTATGCGCCGCCGAGGCCTGTTCGCATCAAGCCAACGCCTCAGGATTGAGGACGTTCTTCGGCGTGCCGTTGGCGAAGTCGACGATATTCTGAAACGCAGCGCGGAAGTACAACTCGTAGCCGTCTTTTTCAACATAGCCGAGATGCGGTGTTGCCACGACGTTATCCATGCGTAGCAGCGGTGAATCCTGCGGCAGCGGTTCAGTTTCGAACACATCGATCCCGGCGAAACCCGGGCGGCCTTGTCGCAGGGCTGCTTCCAGTGCACCCTCGGCCACCAGCTCGGCACGGCTGGTGTTGATGAAGGTTGCGGTCGGCTTCATCTGCGCCAGGTCTGCTGCGGTGACGATGCCACGCGTGGCGTCGTTGAGGCGCAGATGTACTGACACAAAATCAGCGGTCGCGAAAAATTCTTCCTTGCTCGCTGCGGCGGTATAACCATCTTGCTGCGCCTGGGTACGGCTTGCATCGCGACCCCACACCACCACTTTCATGCCGAAGGCTTTGCCGTAACCGGCTACCGTGCGGCCGATCTTGCCGTAGCCCCAGATGCCGAGTGTGCGGCCTTTGAGCGCGACGCCGAGAGGATTGTGTTCCGGTACGGCGGAGACTTGTTGCCAGATACCGGCTTTGAGGTTGGCGGCGTATTGCGGCACGCGGCGCGCAGCGGCCATGATCAGCGCCCAGGTCAGCTCGGATGGCGCGGTCGGGTCGCCGACGCCTTCGACGATGGCGATGCGTTGCGTGGTAGCGGCAGCGACATCGACATGGCTGCTGACTTTGCCGGTTTGCGAAATCAGTTTCAGCGCCGGCAATTTTTCCAGCAGCGCCTTGTTGAAGACCGTGCGTTCACGAATCAACACCACGGCGTCGAAAGGTGTCAGGCGCGCGGCCAGTTGCCCAGTGCCGCGCACGCTGTTGGTAAACACTTTGACGTCATGTCCGTCCAGCATCTTGAAGCAGTCGAGCTGGCGGACGCTGTCCTGGTAGTCGTCGAGAATGGCGATCTTCATATTGTCTCCGGAGGGCGGTCGCTGTTGAGGAAAACCACATCATAAAGCGCCCGCCGGATTTTTGCCGCGGCCTTTCAATGAAAGCTGATCAGGCTGGGATTTCGATCACCAGCTTGCCGCGTGCGCCGCCGGCATCGATCACGTCATAAGCGGCATCAGCCTGATCAAAGCCGAAGCGGCGTGCGTCCACCTGCACGACGATCTTGCCTGCTTCGACCAGTTTGGCGGCTTTTTCCATGATTTCGCCGTGATGTGCGCGTCCCTCGCCGGTCAGCAGCGGCATCAGCGTAAAGACGCCGGAGTAAGTCGCAGCGCGGAACGACAAGGGTGCCAATGCATGCGTGCCCCAGCCGAGACAGCTAACCACGTGGCCGTGATAACGGCGTGCCGCGAGGAAGGATGCATCCAGCGTGGCGCCGCCGACGGTGTCGTAGACGATGTCAAAACCTTCACCATCGGTATATTGCTGCACATATTCTTCCACTGTCGTGGCGCGATAGTCGATGAAGGTGGCGCCATAGCCGGTGATGATGTCGCGTTGTTCGGCCGAGCCGGTGGCATAGACGTCGGCGCCGAAGGCGATGGCGATCTGCACGGCGATATGGCCGACGCCGCCGGCGCCACCATGCACCAACACCTTTTGACCGGCGTGGACGTGCGCGCGGTCAACCAGGCCTTCCCAGGCGGTGATGAAGATCAGCGGCAGAGCGGCGGCGTCGCGCATGGTGATGTTGGATGGCTTGTGCGCCAGCAGGTCGGCGTCGACGGCGGCAAATTGCGCCAGCGAACCTTGCACGCTGCCGACGCCGCCGGTCATGCCATAGACCTCGTCGCCGATGTTGAAGCCGGTGACACCTGCGCCGACGGCTTCGACCACGCCGGCCATGTCGATGCCTAGGACTGCGGGCAGTTGCGCCTGGGCATGACCGGCCTTGCCGGCGCGAATTTTGGCGTCGAGCGGATTCAGGCCGCTGGCACGGATGCGCACCAATACCTGGCCAGGGACGGCGACAGGACGAGTCACTTCGGTGATTTGCAGCGGAGTGGCGTTGGCATTGAGCAGGACGGCTTGCATGGTGGTGGTGTTCATGATGTTTCCTTTCAAGAGGGATGGTTGGGCGCCGAGATGTGGGTCTTCAGCGATGGAGCCAGTCTAGAGAGAGAAAGCGCGCAGAAAAACGGGGCGGACGGCAATACAGAATGATGAAAACGTGGATAATCGATTGCGGCCTGGCACAGCGCGCAAAACACGAAGCGACCAATTAAAAAAGAGAAAAACGAAGAGAGAAACGCATGGACCGACTGGATGCCCTTAAAGTGTTTTGCAGCGTGGTGGAAGCGGGCGGTTTCAGCCGCGCCGCCGACCGGCTCGGTATCTCCACGTCGTCGGTAACGAATCAGGTGTCCGCACTGGAGACGCACTTTCGCATCAAGCTGCTCAACCGCACTACGCGCAGCATGTCGCTGACGGCGGAAGGGCGCCAATGCTATGAGCAGGCGCTAAAATTACTTGGTGACATGAGCGAGTTGGAAGAAGGGCTCATGCAGTCCAATGCCACGCCGTCCGGCACCTTGCGTGTCGATATGCCGAGCGTCATCAGTCGCCAGTACATTGCTCCGGCATTGCCCAAGTTTCTTGCGCAGTATCCGGATATTGCGCTGAAGATTACCGTCGGCGACCGTATGATCGACATGGTGGAAGAGGGCGTCGACGTGGTGATCCGCATCGGCGATCTGCCCAGCTCCAATCTGATTGCGAAGACCATTTTCAAGACCAGTTTCATGACGTGCGCATCGCCGGCTTTTCTTGAGTGTCATGGTGCGCCGAAGACACCGCAGGAGCTGGCTGATTTCGCCTGTCTCGGCTTTCTCAATCCCAAGTCGCGCATGGTGCGGCCGTGGCAATTTGTCAAAGGCAAGGATACCTACACGCATATCCCGCAAGGGGCGCTGGCGATGGATCATGTGGAGTCGCTGATCGAATCCGGCAAGGCGGGTTGCGGACTTGTCCAACAGATGTCGGTATCGCTGATTCCACCAGTGCGCAACGGCGAGCTGGTACGGGTGTTGCAGGACTGGTTGGCGCCGGGGCCGGACGTGTCGGTGCTGTTTCAGCAGAAGCATCACCGAGCGGCGAAGATCAAGGCCTTCGTTGATTTCGTCGCTGGTGTCTTTTAAGCATCATTCTCTTCACTTCGCGTTATTTTTCTGTTTGCTGCTGCACAGCAATGTCGGTCAGACACTGACAACAAATCGGCCGTTTGTCCTGTGGCACTTTGACACACCGGCGGTGTCCATTCAGTAAGGCTTTGGCAGATAAAATCGTCACTGAACTCCGGCGTAACCCCTTTTGCTGCACTGCTTCGTAATGAAAAAACGCGATCGCGTTAAAAGCGTATTTCCTACTACATTAGTCGGTTACTTTTCACTACAATTAAGCGGGGCGCGGGTGTACAATCGCCGCCTGATTTTCATAAAAGCAGCGGCTGCGGAACAATCTGCAGCAGCAAATTTGTGAACGGTTTCAGTGAAGACCATGGCTCCCCCGGCCCGCTCGCCTACTCCGCGAGCAGCCACGCAGTCATGACCTGACTGCATTCGACAAGACCGCCGTACCACCGGCTGATGGCGCTACCCGCCTCGCCGGCTGCATGCAACGACGATCCTGCCGTGCCAACGAATTCGATTTAACTTTAGGCATTGGAGGTAGTGTTTATGAATCAACCTGTCATGGAAGGCGTCGCAGCAGTGAACGCCCCCGCTTTCGTCAAACACCAAAAACTGATCAACTGGGTTACCGAGATCGCCGCGCTGACCAAGCCGGAAAGCATCTGCTGGTGCGACGGTTCGCAGGAAGAGTACGACCGCCTGTGCGCTGAAATGGTCGCCGCCGGCACCATGAAGAAGCTGAATCAGGAAAAGCGTCCTAACAGCTACCTGGCTTGCTCCGATCCATCGGACGTAGCGCGCGTGGAAGATCGCACCTTCATCTGCTCCAAGAACAAGGAAGACGCCGGCCCGACCAACAACTGGACCGATCCTGCCGAAATGCGCACGACCTTGAATGGTCTGTTTGCCGGCAGCATGCGCGGCCGTACTTTGTATGTCGTGCCGTTTTCGATGGGCCCGCTGGGTTCGCCGATCGCCCACATCGGCGTCGAGTTGTCGGATTCGCCTTACGTTGCCGTGAACATGCGCATCATGACCCGCATGGGCAAGGCCGTGTATGACGTGCTGGGCAGCGACGGTGATTTCGTCCCATGCGTGCACACTGTCGGCGCACCATTGCAAGCTGGTGAAAAAGACGTCGCCTGGCCGTGCAACGCCACCAAGTACATCGTCCACTATCCAGAGACCCGCGAAATCTGGTCTTACGGTTCGGGCTACGGCGGCAACGCGCTGCTGGGCAAGAAATGCTTCGCGCTGCGTATCGCGTCGACCATGGGCCGCGATCAGGGCTGGCTGGCAGAACACATGCTGATCCTCGGCGTGGAATCGCCCGAAGGTAAGAAGCACTACGTCGCAGCAGCCTTCCCATCGGCGTGCGGCAAGACCAACTTTGCGATGCTGATTCCGCCGAAGTCCTTCGACGGCTGGAAAGTCACTACCATCGGCGACGACATCGCCTGGATCAAACCAGGTCAAGACGGCCGCTTGTACGCGATCAATCCTGAAGCCGGTTATTTCGGCGTTGCCCCGGGCACCAACGAAAAGACCAACTTCAACTGCATGGCGTCGCTGCGCGCCAATACCATCTTCACCAACGTCGCGCTGACCGACGACGGCGATGTCTGGTGGGAGGGTATGACTTCGGTCCCGCCTGCGCATCTGGTCGACTGGCAAGGCAAGGACTGGACGCCGGAAATCGCCAAGGAAACGGGTCGCAAGGCTGCCCATCCGAACGCGCGCTTCACCGTCGCCGCGACACAAAACCCTGTGATCGACGCTGCATGGGATGACCCGGCAGGCGTGCCGATTTCGGCCTTCATCTTCGGTGGCCGCCGCTCGACCACCGTGCCGCTGGTGACCGAAGCGCGCAACTGGGTTGAAGGCGTCTACATGGCCGCGACCATGGGCTCCGAAACTACTGCTGCTGCCGTCGGCCAACAAGGCGTTGTGCGCCGCGATCCGTTCGCGATGCTGCCGTTCGCCGGCTACAACATGAGCGATTACTTCCAGCACTGGCTGAACCTGGGTCGCAAGATCGCCGCGTCGCCTGCCGAACTGCCGAAGATCTATTGCGTCAACTGGTTCCGTACCGATGCTGACGGCAAGTTCGTCTGGCCTGGCTTTGGTGACAATATGCGTGTGCTGAAGTGGATGCTGGAACGCATCGAAGATCCGCAAGGTGTGCGCGTCGGCGGTACGCCGCACATCTTCGGCGTGTCGCCACGTTACGAAGATCTGCAATGGGACGGCATCGACTTCACGCCGGAACAGTTCGCCATGATCACCTCGATCGACAAGGCGGCCTGGGCCAAGGAAGTTGAGTTGCACACCGAGTTGTTCGACAAGCTGAAGCACAACTTGCCCAAGGAACTGGTTGAAGTGAAAGTGGCACTGGAGAAGAAATTGGCGGCCTGATCGCGCCGATAAGTTCTCTATACTGTTAAGGAAAACGGCTGCCGACGATGTCGGTGGCCGTTTTTTTATGCCCGCAAAATCGTCTGCAGCACGGTGCGCATGTGGTCCGGTACTTTCACAGGACGGCGTGTTGCCGCATCCACATAGACGTGGATGAAGTGACCCTGTGCCGCCGCCGTCACATCGTTCTCGCGAAAAATCCCTACTTCATAACGCACGCTGGAGTTGCCGATGTTCGCCACACGCACGCCGACATGCACCATGTCCGGGAAGCTGACCGGCGCAAAATAATTGCAATGCGTCTCGATGACCAGGCCGATGACGTCGCCGTTGGGGATAGTCAGCGCTTGTTTTTCCATGAGGAAATGATTCACTGCGGTATCGAACCAGCTGTAGTAGACGACATTGTTGACGTGACCGTAGACGTCGTTGTCCATCCAGCGCGTCTGAAGGACATGAAAATGAGGATAGTCGGCGCGGTTGGAGGCGGTCGGTTTGGTTGTCATCTTGTTTTGGGCTGGTCACACACATGTTGCCGTGCTGAAGTAATATTGCGGCGGGAACGAAGCTCGTCTCCCGATTTCTACTGAACGGTGAGTCAGCAGTGTAAGCGATCGCCTTTGGCGGCGCAGCAGGGAGGGCATAGCTGGTTGTTTCTGACGGCTTCGTGCCCATATGTGTTTTATCCCTTGTGACACGTAGCATGCCGCTTCATACGAATGTCGATAGTCAAATGCAATCGAAAGTATTAAACAAATAAATTTGATTAATATATAGAGGCGCTTTACTATCTCTTCACTCTCTTTCAACCCCTAAGTAAAGGAAACGCAATGTCCCTGATCAATACGACAATCAAGCCATTCAAAGCAACTGCTTACCACGACGGCAAATTCGTCGACATCACCGAAGCAAGCCTGAAGGGCAAGTGGTCCGTGTTCGTGTTCTACCCAGCTGACTTTACTTTCGTCTGCCCGACAGAACTGGAAGATCTGGCCAACAACTACGCTGAATTCCAAAAAATGGGCGTCGAAATCTACGGCGTGTCGACCGACACCCATTTCGCGCACAAGGCATGGCACGACACATCGGATGCCATCAAGAAAGTGCAATACCCACTGGTCGGCGACCCAACAACAACACTGGCTCGCAACTTCGAAGTCCTGATCGAAGAAGAAGGCCTGGCACTGCGCGGTACATTCGTGATCAACCCAGAAGGTCAGATCAAGGTTCTGGAAATCCATGACAACGGAATCGGCCGCGACGCTTCCGAACTGCTGCGCAAGGTCAAGGCAGCGCAATACGTTGCTTCGCACCCAGGTGAAGTTTGCCCAGCAAAGTGGACTGAAGGCGCAGAAACTCTGAAGCCTTCCCTCGATCTGGTCGGCAAGATCTAAATCGCTGATTAAGCTACTGCGCGATTCGATCTCAAGACTGCAGGTGAGAACAATGCGTCGCCGTACATCCGTACGGCTGCGCTTCTCTTCTCGACCTCGAACCGCTCGCTACGCTTACTCAACGATTTAACGTAGTAAATAAGAAGTACAGAAACAAAAACTGAAGCACCCGTCCGGATTCAGCGCAAGCAACGCCGCAGAGCTCACGAGGCCGAGCGGCGGAGTCCGGACAATATTGAAATCTCACATCAGAGGAAAGTGGAAATCACCATGTTGGATGCCAATCTCAAAGCCCAATTAAAAGCCTACCTGGAAAAGGTCACGCAGCCTATCGAGATCGTCGCGTCGCTGGATGATGGCGCCAAGTCTCGTGAGTTGCAGGAGCTGCTGCAGGAAATCGTCACGCTGTCCGAGCGCATTACGCTCGTCGAACGCAACGATCATGCCGTACGCAAGCCGTCCTTTTCATTGAATCGCCCCGGTACCGATATCAGCGTGCAGTTTGCCGGTATCCCGATGGGCCACGAATTTACGTCGCTGGTGCTGGCGCTGCTGCAAGTCGGCGGCCACCCCATCAAACTCGACGACAAGGTGATTGAGCAAATTCGCAATCTGGATGGCGATTACACCTTTGAAACCTATATTTCGCTGACCTGCCAGAACTGCCCGGAAGTTGTGCAGGCGCTGAACGTGATGTCGATCATCAACCCCCGCATCCGATCGGTGACGGTGGACGGCGCGCTGTTCCAGGACGAAGTCGAGAAGCGCCAGATCATGGCCGTGCCGACCGTCTACATGAACGGTGAAGTGTTCGGCCAGGGCCGTACCGGTGTGGAAGAAATCCTCGCCAAGCTCGACACCGGCGCCGCAGCGCGCAAGGGTGAAGAACTGAGTGGCAAGGAAGCCTACGACGTGCTGATCGTCGGCGGTGGCCCGGCAGGTGCAGCAGCTGCGATTTATGCAGCACGTAAAGGCATCCGCACCGGTGTGGTTGCAGAACGTTTCGGCGGCCAGGTGCTGGACACGCTGGCAATTGAAAACTTTGTCTCCGTCAAGGAAACCGAAGGCCCGCAATTTGCCACCGCGCTGGAACAGCACGTCCGTAGCTACGACGTCGATATCATGAACACGCAACGCGCCGAAGCACTGGTGCCGGGTAACGGTCTGATCGAAGTCAAGCTGGCCAACGGCGGCGTCCTCAAGGGCAAGACCGTGATCCTGTCGACCGGTGCACGCTGGCGCGAAGTCAACGTGCCGGGCGAGCGCGAATACCGTAACCACGGTGTCGCTTACTGTCCGCACTGTGACGGCCCGCTGTTCAAGGGCAAGCGCGTGTCTGTTATCGGCGGCGGCAACTCCGGCGTGGAAGCGGCAATCGACCTGGCCGGTATCGTCAGCCACGTTACGCTGCTGGAATTCGCTGCAGAATTGAAGGCCGATGCGGTGCTGGTGCGCAAGCTGAAGAGTCTGCCGAACGTCACTATCGTGACCTCGGCACAAACCAGCGAGATCACCGGTGACGGCAAGAAGGTTAACGGTATCAGCTACAAGGAACGTGTCAGCGGTGAAGTAAAGCACGTCGAACTGGAAGGCGTTTTCGTCCAGATCGGTCTGGTGCCGAACACCGAATGGCTCAAGGGTACGGTCGCTCTATCCAAGCACGGCGAAATCGAAATCGATGCAAAGGGTCAGACTTCGATTCCTGGCGTGTTCGCAGCAGGCGACGTGACAACGGTGCCGTACAAGCAGATCGTGATCGCTGTTGGTGAAGGCTCCAAGGCGGCTCTGAGCGCCTTCGATCACCTGATCCGCACTTCGGCTCCAGAAGAAGCTCCGGTTGCGGCGAAGGAAGCTGTCGCAGCCTGATACAGCTTGATGCAGGCTGACAGAAATGGATGTAGTCGTTTCAGCAGTAAGCCAAACGTAAAAAAGCCACCTCTGGTGGCTTTTTTATTGTGCTCACTCTGCGTCGAAACTTTCCGGCGCAGAGTTGTGTCGCGAGATTATTTGAACAGCAGGCGCATCGAATCCCATGCGCGGCCGAAGATACCCGCAGGACCAACAGACTCCAGTGCCACCAGCGGCAACTCGGTAACTACCTTGTCGTCGATCATGATCTTCAGGGTGCCGACCTTGGCGTTTTCGGAAATCGGCGCGATCAATGGATCGTTACGTTCAACACGCGGCTTGATCTTGTCAGCGGTGCCCTTCGGTACCGTTACGTAGACATCGCGCATGAAACCGATCTTGATCTTGCCTTGCGAACCCTTCCAGACGTCGGGCGTATCGACTGCCTGGCCCTTGCTGTAAAGCTTCACAGCGTCGAAGTTCTGGAAGCCCCAGTTGAGCAGCTTCTGGCTTTCTTGCGTACGAACCTGATCGGAGACGGTGCCGATGACCACCGAGATCAGACGGCGCTCGCCATTGGCGACCGGACGCTTGGCCGAGGTGATCAGCGAGTAACCGGCGCTTTCCGTGTGGCCGGTCTTCATGCCGTCAACGGTCGGATCGAGCCAAAGCAGACGATTGCGGTTTGGCTGGGTGATGTTGTTGTAGGTGAATTTTTTGACCGAGTAATAGGTTTTATAAAACTCAGGGAAGTCGTTGATCAGGTTGCGGCACAGGATCGCCAGATCGCGTGCGGTCGTGTACGTGTCGGGGCTAGGCAAACCATGCGGATTGCTGAAGTGCGTGCCGGTCAGACCCTGGCGTTGCGCTTCGCGGTTCATCAGGATGACGAAGGCGTCGGTGGTACCGGACACGGCTTCGGACAGTGCCACGGCAGCATCATTGCCGGAGACCGAGATCAGGCCGTACAGCAGGTTGTTGACCGACACCGGCTTGTTCGGCTCGATGAACATCTTAGAGCTGCTGGGATCGACTTTCCACGCATTGACCGAAACATTGATTTCCTGGTTCAGGTCGAGGCGCTTGTCACGTACCGCCGCGAAGGCCAGATAAGCCGTCATCAGCTTGACCAGAGATGCCGGCTCGACGCGCGTATCAGCGTCTTGGGAGGCCATGATCTGGTTGCTCGAGGCATCCAGCAGGAGCCATGATTTTGCGGCGACGCCAGGAGGTGGAAGGGTCTGGGCACTTGCTGCCGAGAAAGTGACCGACAAGGTCAGGGCGGTTGCGGCAATAGCCGCGAGTAGTTTTTTCATCTTCAGGTGTAAAAATGTGTCCCGCCTGACTGCTCGCGGGACTGTCGTTTGAAAAGAGATGAGTGAACATCGCACCGGGATTATAAACGCCGAGCCTGACAATAAGGCTTTACGGCGTCTGTTTGCTTGCAGTGTCTTCCTGTTTCATGATCCGTAGCGAGAGGCCGTCAGCCGGTGCCGATCGGAGCGCAGGATACCGGAGTGTACTTTAGTACACGAGGATTCCGAGCACCGTACGGCGCCGGATCACGGCCTCGCAGCAGGAGCATGGGACAGGAATTAGTGATGCCACATTTGGACTATCAGGTTCTTGATATGTTGCAATTTTCTGTGAAAAAAGTGATCCGAACCCGGGATCACGATCACCGGCAGTTCTTGCGGACGCGCCCAGTCAAGCACGGCGCTGAGCGGAATCGTGTCATCCAGCTCACCATGGATCAGAATGGTATTGGCAGGCGCATCCGGCATCGGCCACTTGCCGGCGGCGGTACCGACCAGTGCCAGGCGCTCGGCAGGCGTGCCTTCTGCAATCAGACGCTGTTGCAGTTGCGCTTGCACGAAGGTGCCGAATGAGAAGCCACCCAGCGCCAGCGGCAACTCCGGATATTGCTGGCGCATGTGCACGAGCAGCAGCGCCATGTCGTCGGTTTCTCCCTGGCCGTGATCATGCACGCCTTCGGATTTGCCGACGCCGCGGAAATTCATGCGTACCGTCACATAGCCGAGCGCGAGGAAAGAGCGGGCCAGCGTCTGCGCGACCTTATTGTCCATGGTGCCGCCGAACAGCGGATGTGGGTGGGCGACCAGCGCCAGGCCGCGCGGTGTAGCAAATTGCTCGGGATCAGGCAGATCCAGCGCGCATTCGAGCTGGCCGATTGCGCCGGGAATCAGGAACGATTGTGTTTGGGCGTTCATTGGGTGTGACGTAATGTACGTATTAAGGCGTTCAGATTTTCAGGCGATCGACGATCTTGCCGCCGACGATATGGGAGTCGATGATTTCATCGATGTCTTCGTTGTCGACGAAGGTGTACCAGGTGCCTTGCGGATAGATCACGACGACCGGGCCTTCTTCGCAGCGTTCGAGGCAGCCGGCCTTGTTGATGCGGACTTTGCCTTCACCGGCCAGGCCGAGTTGCTTGATGCGTTTCTTTGCATGCTCTTGTGCGGCTTGCGCGCCCTTGTCGGCGCAGCAGGTGCGCTCGCCGGGTTTACGCTGATTCAGGCAAAAGAAGACGTGGTGTTCGTAGAACGGTTTTTCTGGAGTATCTGCGGTATCTGCCATGTTGATGCTCGGTGGGATGGGCCAAAGCATGCATGATACACCTTGAGGCCGGACCTTATTTTGGCGCGGCAGCCTTGCGATGCACGGGGTGATACAAGAACCACAACGCCAGGAAAGGCCAGAGCACCGAAAGGAATTGCGCGGCGCCGTCGAAATTCAGGAATTTGCCTTGCACCCAGGTCTGCAGCGTCGATACGAAATAGGGATTGGCCGGCACCGCATTGGTCGCCAGCAAACTGAAGATCAACGCCAGTCCCGCAATGCGGCGTTGTGCGGTAGGCGGGGCGAATGACAGCCCGGCCAGCATCAGGCCGCCGATGATTATGCCGCCGGCAGCACCCGGTGTAAGCCAGACGAAGGCGTTTTCCGGGGCGAAGAAGAGCGCGCACGCCAGCGATTTGATAAACACGGCCGCGAGCAGATAGAACGCCGTCAGCGCGTTGCGCGGCGCTTGCTTGCGCAGCAGCAGCAGCATGGTCAGTATCGCGCCGGTCAGGCCGCATGCCGTCACGATGATTTCGGCGAGCCAATATTGCTCCGCCGTCAACTGCGCGCTATTGGTCCACCAGGTCGCCAGATCGATCGGCGTATCCAGCAAATCGGACAACAAGCTCGACAGCGGCGGCACCAGATGGCCGAGGCCGAACAAGTGATTCTGCGGATAGATCAGCGCCAGCGGCCACAGCCCGATCACCACCAGTCCGCGGCTGGCTTCGCGTGAGAACCAGCGTCGGCGCAACTCCAGCAAGCGGCTCTCGCGCAAGAAGTAACGGCCGGTCCATGCGCCCAGCAGCGCTCCGAGCAAGGTGCCGCAGCTATTGGTAATGAGATCGAGATTGGAGGGAATGCGCGTAGGCAGATAGGTCTGCACTCCTTCCATGACGACCGACAGGGCGATACCTGCAATGGTGCTGAGAATCACCGCCCAATAAGAGCGGATGCGTGGGTACAGCGCAAATACGGTAAAAGCGCCGAAGGGCGCGTAGCCGACGATGTTGGTCCACAGATCGAAGCCGGTCCAGTAATACGGCAGGCGCGCCCACAGATAGTCCCAGGGTTGCAGACCCATGTCGCGCCAGCCGGTAAACGGATACCAGCTGGCATACACGATCAGCAGTGTATACATCAGCAGACTGACCCGGGCGAACGACGACGCCACCGGCTTGTTGAGGGGGCGTGCTCCGGTTACGCCAGCAGTGGGCGCAGCAGCAGCTGCTGCCGGCGTTACTGTAGCTGGCTGAATGGCTGACTGAGGAGATTGTGGAGGTCGGTGCGAGGCGTCCATGCTGGCGAGGGTACCCGATTTCTTCGTCGCTTGCATCTTCGACAACCGTTACAATATTGCCTATGTACGCCGCCGACTCTCCTGATTCTCCTGATTCTCTTTCTTCCAACGCCGTGACGACCACGACAAGCATTTCAACTATTTCCGCTGAGCGCATTGCTGCATTGATCGCTGAGTCGAGCAACGACCACGCCAAGCCCGTTGCGATTGAAGTGGTTGCACAAACCGGCTCGACCAATGCCGATTTGCTCGCACGCGTGACGACCTTGGCGACACCGACTTTGCTCGTTGCCGAATCGCAGACGGCAGGCCGTGGCCGGGCAGGCCGCGCCTGGCATACGACGGCGACCTCGGCATTGACGTTTTCGCTGGCGTGGAAATTTCAGCGTCCTGTACAGGCATTGATCGGCTTGCCGCTGGCGATCGGCGTCGCACTGGCCGAAGCCTTGGTGGTCTTCGGCATCAAAGTCGAGCTGAAATGGCCGAACGACGTATTGCGGGATGGCGCCAAGCTGGCAGGGATTCTGATCGAAACCGCGCAAAACAAAGTGACCGACGCCAATGCAAAGGCGTCTACCTGGGCAGTGATCGGGATTGGCGTCAATCTGGCGATGCCACAGGATTTGCAAGATCGGATTGGACGCGCCGTCGCGGACGTATCCGAGCTGCAGAGCCATGACCGCGAGCGTTTGCTGGCGTTGTTGCTGAGTGCCTTGTCTGACGCATTGGCTGAATTCGACGCGCAAGGTTTTTCCGCTTTTGCTGCACGCTGGAATCGTCTGCACGCCTACGCCGGACGTGCTGTGCGCATCCTCGACAACGACCGTGTTGTGCACGAAGGCACGGCCGTCGGCGTCGACGACAAGGGGTGCTTCCTGATGGATACCGCGAACGGGCGCATTGCCGTGGTCGCTGGTGACGTGTCTCTACGATTGCAGGAGTAAAGGTACAATCCAGCTCCTCGCAGGGCTGGATTGTACTTATGCGGGAACGTCGTAAGCCGCAGGCGGCAAACCGGCAATGCGCCGTTGGTGCATGTAGCGATAGGCATCTTCGATGTGGCGCGTAAACAGTCCGCTATCGAACAAGGGCGTGGTCAGGCGATTGGCAAGCAGGCGTTGTCGATACGAAGCAAGACGTTCGCGATCGCTTGCCAACGCTACCGCCAGCTCCTCATATTCCGCAACCGAAGTAGTGATCAGTTCTGGCAGGCCGACGGCATTGAGCAAACTCGCTGCGACTCTGCTCGAAAAGGTATTGCCGAGACGTGTCAGTACTGGCAGCCCTGCCCATAGTGCGTCGCTCGCGGTGGTGTGCGCATTGTAGTTATACGTATCGAGGAACAAATCAGCCTGACGATGGCGCGCAAGATGCGACGCCAATTCCATATGCGGTGCAAATACGAGGCGGTTGCCGGCAATGCCGCGTTTTTCAGCTTCAGCGCGCAGGTTATCGCTGACGGCTGGGCTGTCGTTGAAAAGCCATAGCACGCTGCCTGGGACTTTGTTTAGGATTGCCATCCAGATGCCGAAGACTTGCGGCGTGATCTTATAGTTGCTGTTAAAGCAGGCGAATACAAAGGCATCTTCAGGCAAGTCTAATTCCTGTCGCGTAAAGGCGTGTTCTGCGATGGAGCGAGTGCGATCATTGATCTGATATGAATGTGGAAGCCGGATGATTTGTTCCACGTAGTATGGGGCAGCGGTATCGGGCGTCGTTACCTTGTCGCCGATGATGTAGTCGATATAAGGTGCACCCAGCGTGCCGGGATAACCCAGATAGCTGACCTGTACCGGCGCTGCGCCGTGGGAAAAAATCCCCATGCGCGAGTCGCGCGTGTAGCCCTTCAGGTCTACTGCAATATCGATGCCTAGGTCACGCGACATCGCAACGACTGCGGCATCGCTCTGATGTCTTACGTCAATGAAGCTATCCATGGCGGCTGAGACGCGCTGACGCATGTAATCCGAGATATCGGGGCCGTAGGAAAAACCAATCAGTTCAAAAGCGTCTCTGTCGTGTTTTTCAAATAACTCCGCCATCAGGTAAGTGGTAGCGTGGTTGTGAAAATCTGCAGAGTAGTAGCCGATTTTGATTTTTTTACCAGGCTCGACGGGCGGCCATTGTAGGCCGCTGCGCTTATCGGGATGCTGGCGCGTTGCATGAAGTTCAGCGCATAGGCGTTCCGACACCGGATCATCGGACAAGGTAACAAACAAAAATGGATCGAATGACTGCTCTTGCGCCTGCACCGTTGCACGCAGTGCCTCCATCTCGTCTTCTACGCCTTGCCAGTCGCACAGCAGCATCTTGCTGCGCAGCCAGTTTATCTGCAGTTGTTCGAGCGCCGGATTGAGCGCGCGCGCCTGCGAATAGGCTTGTAGTGCGTCCTGGTGCCGTCCGGCATCGCGCAGGCTGAGGCCTTTGCTGTACAAGGCTTGCGCCGATTGGCCGTCAAGCTGCAGCGCGTGTTGGTAGGATTGCAAGGCGGGCTCAAGCTGTCCTAGCCGGGCTTGCACAACGCCCTTGTCTATCCAGGCCGTCACATGGTCCGGCGCCAGCGAAATGAGGCTTTCCAGTGCCGCCAGCGCATGTTCAAAACTATGGAGTCGGACAAAGCAAACGCTGCTTTGCAACCATGCTTCGAGATGGTCGGGGGCTAGCCTGAGCACATTGTCGAACGCCGCCAGCGCGTCTTCCAGACGATCCTCATGGATTAGCAGCAAGCCGTAGTTGATCCAGGTGCCGGTCAGCGCCGGATTGATCGCCAACGCTTTTTGATAAGCCGCCAGTGCTGGGCTATGGCGCTTCAGTGCCTGCAGCGCCACGCCGCTGTTGGACCATGACTCGGCATGCTCGGGCGTGATCGCCAATGCCTTGTCGTAGGCCGACAAAGCGTCTTCGTAGCGCTCCATGGCATTGCAGGTCGCGCCATAGTTGGACCACGCGTCCGCGTAGTATGGATTTACAGATAGCGCGTGTTCATAGCACGCCAGCGCTTCTTCGAAACGTCCCTGATTGTTGAGTGAACGACCATAGTTGAGCCATGCCTCGGCATGTTGAGGAGCAAGTTGCGTTGCCTTCTTGTGATGCGGGAGCGACTCTTCTTCTTTACCGGCCTCCGATAATGTCTTCGCCAGGTTGAAGTGCACAAAATTGTTGCCGGGATCAATGGAAACAGCCTTCTTCAGCAATTTGATTGCTTCCTGCTTATCGTTCTGTATGCCTTTGACGACGCCAAGGATATGCAGTGCGTCGAAGTTTTTGGCGTGTAGTTGCAAGACTTTCTGCAACAGTTGCTCTGCCTCGCCTAGCTTACCTTGTTCGAAGTGCTGGACGGCTTGCCCCAGTAGCGCATTGATTTGAGAATTCATTTGCCAGGAATTGTTTGAAGTTATTTTCGATGCCGTGATCAGTGGAGCTCAAGCTGATCTGAAAGAAGAGTGGTAGCGTCGCACGAAGATACCGCAGACACAGCCTACGCAGTCAGCCGCGATTATAGCCGAGCATACGAGCGTCCCTAGGTAGCGGGCTTGCGATGTCGGAATGGCAAATTTCTTGTTTCGTCAAATTAAAAGCCTGATAATCCCTTTGGCGAAAAAAATACCGTCACAAATATCCGTTACGCCAAACACTTTCATGTCACCGAGGACGAGCAAGCACATGTTGTTATTGATCGATGCCGGCAATACTCGCGTTAAATGGGGCGTCCCGAGTCGCGATGCTTGGTCTTTGGGCGTTGCCGTTCATTGGCTGCATGTCGGATCGGTAGCGCGTGATGACGTGAGTACGCTGCCGAAAACCTGGCAAGTTCTGCCGGTGACGCGCGTCATTGTGTCGAATGTGGCCGGTCCCGGGATGAAAGAAGCATTGGAATCCAGTGTCCGGATGGCATTTGGTGAGGCGATGGCGATTGAGTGGTTTGCATCGCAAGCGCAATTGGCTGGCGTGCGCAATCTTTACAAAAATCCGGCACAGCTGGGATGCGACCGGTTTGCCTCCGCCATCGGTGCGCATGCCTTGTTTTCGAATCGCGCGCTGATTGTGGCGACCTGCGGTACGGCGACCACCGTGGATGCTGTCACCGCCGCTGGCGACTTCATCGGCGGCATGATTTTGCCGGGGTTTGGTGTCATGGCGACGTCGCTGGCGCTCAATACCGCCCAGCTTCCGCAGATACACAGCATCAGCGAGGTGGCCACACCGTTTGCGGACAACACCACCGATGCCATCATTGCAGGCTGTATCGCAGCGCAGACGGGCGCCATTGAACGTGCGGTCGTCAGGCATCGTGCGCAACAGGGCAATGTGCTGTGCGTGATGGCCGGCGGCGCGGGGGCTATGCTGGCGTCGTATCTGGCGATGCCTTGCGAAAAGGTCGATAATCTCGTGCTGATCGGGCTGCATGTGGCAGCGAGCGTCTGAGGTTTTCTCTTTCTTGATAATTGATCAACCGGGCTGACCGTTCTCTATGCTGAAATTGTTTTTTTGGCTGTTGCTGATTGCGAATGGCGTGTTGTTTGCGGTGAATCGCGGCTATCTGGGCGCGACCGCCTCCGAACGTCACGAGCCAAAGCGGATGGCGCAGCAGCTGCAACCCGAGACGCTGACGATCTTGCCGCCCAACAGCGAGAAGCTGGTGACACCGGCGAGAGCAGCGGAGCAGGCTGCCGCGGCCGAGGCTGACAAGAGTGCCAAGCCTGCCGCCGATGCTCCTGCAGCGCCCGCGCCGGCTCCACAGGCTGAACCAAAAGCAGACGTAAAAACGGATCTCAAGGCCGAGGTGAAACCTGCTCCCAAAGGAGAAACGATCGCTTGCACCGAGATCGGCAATTTCAATACCGTGGAGGCCCGTAAATTTGAAGCGCAACTGACCAGCCTGCATCTGCCCGCCAAGGCGGTGCCTCGGAGTGTGCAGGAAGCGGGCAGCCATATGGTCTATATTCCTTCGCAAGACGGCAAGGACGGTGCGGACCGCAAGGCGGCGGAGTTGCGTCGTCTCGGCATTCAGGATTTCTACGTGATTCCCGAGTCGCAAACCAATCCGGCACTGCGCTGGGCAATTTCACTGGGCGTGTTCAAGACCGAGGAAGCGGCAAAAGCCTACATCGGCCAACTTATTCCACAAGGTGTGCGTAGCGCACGCATCATGGCGCGTAATGTCACTTCGACCAGACAGGCTTACCAATGGCGCGGTATTGATGCCGCGACCAAGGCGTCGCTGGATAGCCTGAAGGCAAAATTCCCGAATCAGGAAATGCGCAGCTGCACGGGTTAAGGTTGCCTCCTAAGGTGGGCGTGGCTTGCAAGGCATAGGCCGATTTTGCATGAGTGCCGATAAAACACAACATCCGCAACAATAGCTTCGCGCTTTCCATGTAAAATCGCGGACATTCCGAATATCTCTTCCCAGCTCAGGATTTGCGCTATGACCGACTTGACCGATCTGACCGACGTTGCCCCTCAAATCAAGGCCGAAATTCTGGCGGAAGCCTTGCCGTACATCCGCAAATTCCACGGCAAGACCATCGTCGTCAAATACGGCGGCAACGCCATGACCGAAGAACGTCTGAAGCATGGTTTTGCGCGTGACGTGATTCTGTTGAAGCTGGTCGGCATGAATCCGGTCGTAGTGCACGGCGGCGGTCCGCAAATCGACAATGCGCTGAAGAAGATCGGCAAGCAAGGCACCTTCGTGCAAGGCATGCGCATCACCGACGAAGAAACCATGGAAGTCGTTGAGTGGGTGTTGGGCGGCGAAGTGCAGCAAGACATCGTGATGTTGATCAATCACTACGGCGGCCAGGCAGTTGGTCTGACCGGCAAGGATGGCGGGCTGATCCGCGCACACAAGATGCGTATGCCGGACAAAGAACATCCAGGGGAATTCCTCGACATCGGTTTCGTCGGCGAGATCGAAGCAATCAACCCAGCCGTGGTCAAGGCCTTGCAGGATGATGCTTTCATCCCGATCATTTCGCCGATCGGCTTCGGCGATGATGGTCAGGCTTACAACATCAATGCCGATGTGGTCGCCGGCAAGATTGCAGAAATCCTGCACGCCGAAAAGCTGATCATGATGACCAATATTGCTGGCGTGCAAGATAAGAAGGGCAATTTGCTGACGGATTTGTCGGCGCGTGAAATCGATGAGATGTTCGAAGACGGCACGATTTCCGGTGGCATGTTGCCGAAGATTTCGTCGGCGCTGGACGCTGCTAAGTCGGGCGTCAATACGGTTCACATCATCGACGGCCGCATCGAGCACTCGCTACTGCTGGAAGTGCTGACCGAGCAGGCATTCGGTACGATGATCCGCTCGCACTGATTACCTTCTTATCAAAAAAAGGCGCTTCCGGGAGACCGGCAGCGCCTTTTTTATTTTCCCACCATCATTGCCTCAGTAAATACGTTCGACCTTGTAGCCGCGTTGTTTGAGCAATGCAGGTACGCCTGTGGGGCCGACCAGATGCAGAATGCCCATGGCAGCGAAGATTCCGTCCTGCTGCTTTAGCAGCGCACTGACGCGATCCGTCAGGAGTGGATTGCGTTGATCGAGCAATACCTCTTTGGTAAAACGGCCGACAAAACTTTTGTCACTCGCCATGTCGTCCAGCAGAGCTTGTAAACCGGCCAGGTTACCGGTACGCCAGCATTCCGCCAGGGCCACAACTTTGGCCGCATCGTCGGGATCGTTCAATTCCTTGATGGTATCTTCCAGCAACTGGTTTTGCTGTTCTTCGCTCAGTGCGCCGAACAGCGCGAGTTGCGCTGCGGCGCTTTCGAGTTCGATTACGGGTTTGTCGCGTTTCCTGGCGACATTGGCGAGATAGCTGTCGACAGCAAGTTCAGAGCGATAGCCCTTGCTGTCGAACTCCTGGATGGTCAACAGGCTGGCGATCATCCATGGCCGGAAACGGGTGACCGCATCGGGAGCGATATGGTATTTCGTCAGTGCAGTCTCTACCTGCTGACGTAACGGTGGGGGCAACTCGGTACGGTAGCTCTTGCCGTCTGGATAGAATCCATATTGCAGGACCGCCGCCTGCATGGCCGGGATTTTCTGGGGATCGATTTCCAGTGCGATGGCTGGGGCCTTTTCGAGCGCTTGCATAACGCGCGCGTCGAGCGGATAGAAATTATCGGCGCCGACATGGATAGTGCCGAACAGATACAGCGTGTGTTGCGCATTCTGTATCTTGAACAAGGCACCGTGCTGCCCGGTGTCTGCTGCTTTCGTCATCGGCAGATAAAGGCAGAGCAGCCAGGCGAATGTCACTATAATCAGGCGTCGCACCATTGTCTCCCCTTACTTGATCCAGTTTTTCATCGTGCCGAATACTACACCGCTCTGGCTTTTTGATCTCGACAACACGCTTCACAACGCTTCCCACGCAATTTTTCCGGCGATCAATGCCAACATGAATGTGTTCATGGAGCGCGTTCTGAAGGAGCAGGGCTTGCCGTCCGATCAGGATGCGGTCAATGCGTTGCGCCAGCGTTATTGGCGCTTGTATGGTGCGACTTTACTCGGCATGGTGCAGCATCATCAGGTGTTGCCGGATGATTTCCTGCGCGAGGCGCATCACTTCGACGATTTGTTTGACATGATCCGTGCCGAACGCGGCCTGTTGAATATGCTCAAGCGTCTTCCGGGGCGGAAGATTCTGCTGACCAATGCGCCTTTGCGCTATTCCCGCGACGTGGTGCGTCACCTTGGCTTGCACCGGCATTTTGATCAGCATATTTCCATCGAATCGATGCGCGTGCATCGGCAGTTGAAACCGAAGCCTTCACGTCAGATGCTGCGCAAGCTGTTGGCACGCGAGCGCGTCGCTGCGCATCGGTGCGTGCTGGTGGAGGATACGCCGGCTAACCTGAAATCGGCCAAGGAGCTGGGTTTGCGTACAGCATGGGTGACGCAGTATCTGACGGGAAACCCCCATTTTGCTTCTACTGGGGTGCGCCGCATGTTGACCATGCATCCGTCTTATGTCGATGTGAAAGTGCGTTCAGTGCGGCAACTGACCGGCCATTTGCGCCGTCTTGTCCTGCGTGCTTAATTGATGACGTACCAGCCGACTGCGCCGGCCTTTGGCTTAATCGGCGCAGTCGGCGCACCAGCCCTTGATGGTCAATTCGATTTCATGGCTTTGAAAGCCTTTGCCCAAGGATTTTTGCAGAGCCGTCTGGAGTTGGGCTGCGGTCGTCTGGTGCTTGCCCGATGAGGGGAGGACGCTTTCCAGAAAGCCGGCTTCTCCGCTGCCGTCGAGGCAGAAAACCCGTGCGCAACGCGTGCATTTGAAGTGACCATGCTGATGTTGCGGATGGCCAGGTGCGTGCTGGTGACCGCCGTGGTCGTGATGCTCTGCGCCGGCACCGGCGTTATAGCGGAAGATACGATCGTCGCTGGCGATCTTGTGCGCCAGCCCGGCTTCGGTCAGGCAATCCAGCGCGCGATAAAGCGTGACGCGATCCATGTCGACCAACTGATCCTGAATATCCTGATGCGACACAGCGCTGCGTGCGCTGAGCAGCGCGGCCATGACGCTGACGCGCGCCTGCGTCACGCGTACGGAAGCGTCGCGCAATTGCAATTCTGCCAATGCTTGAGCTTTGGCCGGTTCCTGAGCGAGAGCAGTGGGCATGGCGGTGTCGGCTGGTTTGGATTTCATGGGGCTTGTTCTGGGTTCCGGCTTTGAAGTAAAAGCCTCTGACGAATTATGCCGCAATTCACGGCGGTGGGCGTCCTACGCATGTATTTCAGTCCCCGGCGGCATATGCTGGCAGGCATTTTTGTCGGACGGCAGCCAGGTTATTTCGGTGCTACTTTCTTCGCACGTGGATGGGCTGCATCGTAGACTTGCGCCAGGCGCTGAAAATCGAGCGAGGTATAGACTTGTGTTGCGGTGATAGAGGCGTGGCCGAGCATTTCCTGGACCGCACGCAAATCGCCGGAGCCTTGCAGGACATGCGAGGCGAAGGAGTGGCGCAAGACGTGAGGATGTACGTTGGTCGCCATGCCAAGCGCCTGGCCGTGTGCCTTGATGCGCAGCTGCATCACGCGCACCGACATGCGGGTGCCGCGTTCACTGAGAAACAAGGCGTGCTGATCGGCTTCGGCTTGTTTCGCCATAATACCGGCGCGCGCGGTGAGCCAGTTTCTCAACGCCTGCATCGCCGGTTGCCCTACGGGCACGCTCCGCATCTTGTTGCCTTTGCCGGTAACGGTGACTTCGCAGCTATCCATATCCACCCATCCTGCTGACGTGTATCCGGCTGCGTGATGGTATTGCACGTCCAGACCGACCAGCTCGGAGACACGCAGGCCGCTTGAGTAAAGCATTTCAAACATCGCAAGATTGCAAAGCTGAGCCGGTGCGTCAGCATCTTTGAGCGGATTGTGTTGAGACACCAACTGCACCGCGTCGTCGGCAGCGAGTGCCTTGGGCAAGGGTTTGGCTCTTTTGGGTGCCTTGATCCCATCGACGGGATTTGATTTCAGTCCGCCCAGCTCCGATAGCCAGTCGTAGAAGCCTCGCCATGCCGACAACTTGCGGGCAATGGAGCGTGCATTGAGGCCGCTGCCGTGTAATTGCGCGGCAAACTTGCGGATTTGGAAGTGAGAGACCGCCTCAAGTACTACACCGGACGCTTGCGCTAACGAGCTCAGCTCAGCCAGGTCGCGCGCATAGCTGGTGATGGTATGAGGCGACAGCATGCGTTGATTTTGCAGGCTGTCAAGGTAGCGTTCGATGTAGCGATCAGCAGCGACTGGAGTAGGTTCGGTGCTCACACGAGTGCGTCGAAGAAGAGGATGGTTCAGTGTAGCAGGCAGGCCAGAGCGGCGCTGGCGGTTTCGCCAATGCGGGTCAGAAAATCCGTCCCCATTTCTGCCGTAAAGCGGCTCGGGTCAGGCGAGCCCAGCACCAACAGGCCAAATGCTTCAGGCGCGGCGCCGATACGCAGGGGCAGCATGGAGATAGATTTGACCGAAGACGGATCTTCAAGCCAGCCGGCTGCTTCGAATTCGTTGTTCGGGCCGCAGAACGGCGTCGTCAGGCCATTGGCGAAAATACGCGCATCTTCCGATACCGTCGCGGTGAACCAGTTTCCATCGTATTTTTCAGCGACGTTCCAGAGACGTAGGGTGACTTGAGGCACGTTGAAGATGGCCTGCAAATTACCAGACAAGGTCTGGGGCAGGTCGCTGTCATTACGTGCCAGCAGCAAGGAGCGTGTCCATGATTGAAACTTGCTGGTGATCTCGTCGTTCTCTTGTGCGATGCGCATCAGGTCTGCCATGTGCAACTCTTGAACTTTGATCTTTTCGCGCAGAATTTCCATCTGGCGCTCTTGCAGCGAAATCGCGCGCCCCAACAGCGGACTTGTGAGCCGGATTCGGCCAAGCAGCTCTGCGTGCTCCTCGAAGAAGTGCGGATGGTCGAGCAAATAGTCGGCGATCGAATCGGAGTCCAGAGGAGTCATGTGCATGCTTGTTGGGTTGAGTGTTTTTTTTTGCGGCATCCAGCTCCAGACGAGGCCGGGCTTGCATATCCGCAATATCGCGAGATTATCTACGCTATCGCTGGTGCTGACAACTTTTTAATCAGGTCGCGAAGATCTGCTGCTTACCAATAAAAACGGGCTTACATGATTTCTCATGTAAGCCCGAATTGTTCAATCAAGTTCTGATTCTGACGTTTGCACGTCAGAGGTTCAGAGACTTAAATTAGAACTTGTGACGGATACCAACAGTAACTGCTGTTTGGCTCGAGTCGTTACCAGTTGTGTCACCAACCACGCCTGGGTTCTTCATGTCTTTAGCACGCAGGTTCGACACGAATGCGTACAGGTCAGTACGCTTCGACAGCCAGTAGTCTGTACCCAGGTTGTACTGAGTCAGCTTGCCCTTACCGTTCAGACCGTCGAAGCTAGCTGTTGTGTATTCCACAGCAGCCAACAGCTTCAGGGATGGAGTCAGCGAGTAAGCTGTACCCAGTTCCCACATGTCGGCCTTACGCGAGTTTGCCAAAGTTGCTGTAGTAGTGCGGTTTGCTGCAGTCAGAGCAACAGGAGTTGCCAAGCCAGCCAGACCTGCTTGTGTATTCAGGTCTTGCTTGACGCGCGACCAGTTACCGTACACACGTGCTGGGCCAAACTGATAGCTAGCGACCAGGTTGAATACCTTCAGTGCTGTGTTACCAGTGTTAGCTGTAGTAGTAGCCAAGTTGGCGACTGTTGCGCCAGCAGCTGGGATCAGGCTTGTGTCCGAAGGAGTTGGGCCACCCTTAGCTTGGTAGTAGTTGGCACCCAGACCCAGTGGGCCGTTGTCATACTTGACGCCCAGACCGAAGGACTGACCAGCCGAAGTCTTGCCAGCTGTTTCGCCGAAACCGTACATCGCTTGACCTGTGAAGCCGCCCAGGTTGTTAGTAGTGTAAGCGATCGAGTTGTTAGTACGTGTACCTTGCAGACGGTTCAGAGCCGAACCCGAGTTTTGGGTAACGCCACCGAAATCGTTCACAGCTGTGTAGGCGCTGATTGTGTCAGCCCAGTCAGTTTGACGACCCAGCAACACAGTACCGAAGCCACCGTTCAGACCGACAACCGACTTACGACGGAACAGGTTCGAGCTAGTAACAGAGTCGGAACCTTGCAGGCCACCGTTGTCGTTTGTGAAGCCAGTTTCCAGTTGGAACACTGCATTCAGACCGCCGCCCAGATCTTCAACACCCTTGAAGCCGATACGCGAGCCTTGGATTGTGCCGGAGTTGACTGCAAACTTGCTGCCAGTGTTAGTGCCGCCAGCAGGAGTAACAGCCTTGCTTGTGTAGGTGATGCCGGTATCAACGATACCGTAGATAGTGACGGAGCTTTGTGCTTGTGCAGCACCTGCAAACGCGCCGAGAACGGCCAGTGCAAGCAGAGATTTTTTCATTTGACATCCTTCTATAAAAATAGTCTTGAGGATCCGTACATCTAGTCGGATGGTGAGACATTAAGGGTTCTCATTAAGCATGACCTTAGATTGGTCGTTTGGCGGACGAAGTTTTGGTTGAAATTCCGAAACTCCTACACGAGTGTTGTTTTTTTCTAACGCTTTAAACCTGAATATCTCTATGAGGGACTTTTTTGGGGCGCTCCGATGTCAGACCATTACGAAATTGTTCTGGTAGCAACTAAATGTCGATTAAAGACTTGATTTGTTGTTTTAAAGCTCCAATTTGATCTCTTAACAGATGGATTAAAAAAATATAGTGATTTATAGGGGATAATTTTTTCCTTCGAAAGTGGGCTTGGATTGATTTATGGCGAGTCGGGAAGATTTAGCAATTATTCGGGCGGCGCGCGCCGGGCAGGCTGAGGCGCAATTGGCCTTGGGGCGACGCTATCTGTTTGGCGGTAATGGTTTGCCGCAAAGTTTTGCAACGGCCCTGCATTGGCTGGATCGTGCGGCGCGTCAGGGTACGCCTGACGCCTGGTCGCTGATTGGGGAACATATTCCTTATGACGTGGTGGCGCAGGCACCGAAGCCGCTTGATTATGTGCTTTGGTATGAACGCGCTTTTGATGCCGGCCTGAAGACGGCTGGCTTGGCGTTTGCACGTCTGGTGCTTTCACATAAGGCCCAGGCCGAGGCGCAAGCCATGCTTGGTAAGGCGGTTAAAGTGCTGGAGGCGGAAGCCCATGCCGGTACCGCCGAGGCGCAATGGTTGCTGTCGCAGCAGCAAGCGGGCGAGCAGATTGCCGGTGATGCGGCTCCGGTAGTTGCCGGCGAGCGTACGCAACAGACAAGCGATACCGCGGCTCAATGGGCGCAAAAAGCAGCTGACGCCGGCGTCGGCCCGGCACAATTGTCTTTGGCCGACGCGGCATGGCTTCGCCATGACAGAAAAGATTTTATTCGTCGGGGGCTGCCGTTGGGGCGTTCACTGCTGGGACAATTCAGCGCCGATCTGCCGCAATTGAATGCACCATCGGAGGTGCTTGCAAGGCATCTGGGCGAGGGCAATATCGTTTTGCTGTCCCGGTTGGCGCAGGTGTTGCCGGAAATTGAAGATTTGGGTGTCGATGAAGCGCAGCAACTTCTGGAGCTGGGCGCCTATGCTGACGACAAGGCGGCGCAGCTGTCGCTGGGCTTGTTCTTTGCACGCATGCAGGAAGATGGTAGTCGCGCGTTTCCCGGCTTCGGTTCTGCCAATTATAAGAAGGCGATACGCTGGCTTACCCAGGCTGGCGAGCGAGGTCTGGCTACAGCATGGTTTGCCTTGTCGCGCATTTTTCTGAAGCCTGAGTTTTCTCAGCGCAACCTGGCTGATGCACAGCATTATCTGGAGCGTGCCGCCGAAATGGGGCATGCCCTGGCGCAACTGGAGTGCGGTAGCAGCGCCTGGCGTAACCGCCGCGACGATCCGGCAAACGATGTGCGCGCTGTGTACTGGCTACAGAAGGCAGCCGTCCAGCACAACAAGGACGCTCGTGATCTGCTCGATAAAATTGCTGACCGTCCTGCGCCGGCTGACTGGGCAGTCGAGGCCCGGGGCCATATGACGCGCGAGTTCCTGAGCGCCTATCCTTTCCTTGCGGCACGGCTGGAATTGGCGATTTTGTTTGGCCTGACACGGCCGGAGGCTTTGCTGGTTGATCTGAAGCAGGCCGATTGTGGCCATTGTCTGGTGGTCGACATCCGTGAGTACTACGCCCGCAGCAAGCGGCGCCTCATATTAATAGAGACCGGCGACGAGCGGCAGGTACTCAACCGTATCGGGCGGTTGTTTGAAGATGTCGATTGCAGCCTGAGCGGCCCGGAAGGAAACTATCGCCAGCGCATGTATCGGCTGAAGACTGCCTTGCCGCAAGTCGCAGATGAGCGAGAAGAAGAAGGCGATTTGGCCGAGGAATCGTAACCCCTCTAATATATAAGAGCGGGTAAACAAAAAAGAGATGGCGGCTTGCCATCTCTTTTTTGTTGGAACGTAGTATTCAACAGCTGTTGTCAGATGTTGCTTAAGATTTTTCTTCTCAGATTTCGATCTCGCCTTCAAATACTGAAACCGCAGGGCCCGTCATCATCACTGGCAGGCCTGGCCCAGCCCAGTTGATCACCAGCTCACCGCCATGCGTCTGTACGGCAACAGGTGCGTCCAGCAGGCCGCGTCGGATGCCCGCGACCACTGCCGCGCACGCACCGGTGCCGCAAGCCAGGGTTTCACCTGCGCCACGCTCAAAAACGCGCAGGTTGACGTTATGGCGATCAACCACTTGCATGAAACCGGCATTGACGCGTTTTGGAAAGCGCTGATGATGTTCGATTACCGGACCGTCGATCAGAACCGGTGCTGCTTCGGTCTCCGTCACGATCTGCACCGCATGCGGGTTACCCATCGACACGACGGAAATCCATGTCGTGTTGCCATTTACCTCCAGCGGCCAAATTGTATCGTCGCCTTCGGTCTTGCTCTTTAGCCCGACCGCATCGAACGGAACTTGCTCCGGCGTCAATATCGGCGCTCCCATATCGACAGTCACGCGACCATCGTCTTCCAGTGTCGGCTCAATCACGCCAGACATAGTTTCCACGCGGATAGCCCGCTTGGCGGTGAGCCCTTTGTCACTGACGAAGCGGGCAAAGGCACGTGCACCGTTGCCGCATTGTTCGACTTCGCCGCCATCGGCGTTGTAAATCCGATAGCGAAAATCAATGCCGGGTGATTGCGTTTTTTCTACCACCAGCATCTGATCCGCGCCGATGCCAAACCGGCGATCCGCGATGAACTTCCATTGATCCGGCGTCAGATCAATGGTCTGGTTGATGGCGTCGACGACAACAAAATCATTGCCTGCACCGTGCATTTTGGTGAATTTGATTTTCATGACATTAATTATAGAGGTTGGACGCGCTTAGTCATCCTGGCCGTATACATTAGTTAGGCCTTCGGGCTGAGTTTTAAAGCGCTTATGCGCCCAAAAATATTCCGCCGGCGCTTCCAGTACGCGCTGCTCGATGAAGGCATTCATTTTTCGCGTAGCTTCCACGATGTCCTCACCCGGATAGTTCTCCCAGGCCGGGTAGAAGGTGGTTTTCCAGCCTTTGTAATTTGGCAGGAAGGTCGTGATCATCGGTATGACATTGGCATGTGTCGCGGCGGCAATACGTGCGGTAGCCGTCAGCGTGGCAGCCGGCCTGCCAAAGAAGGGCACAAACTCAGCGTCGCGCAGGCCGAAGTCCATGTCCGGCAGCATGATAAAAGGCAAGCCGTCGCGCATGGCGCGGATGATGGGTTTGACGCCTTTCTCCCGGGACAGCAAAGTCACAGGACGAAAGCGCGAACGGCCTTTCAACAACGCCTGATCAACGATTTTATTTTGTTGTTTTGAATAAATAGTGCAGATGGATAAATCCGAATTCAGCACCAGTGCGATGCCGGGAATCTCAAGGCAGACAAAATGCGGACAAAGCAGAATGGTGGGGCCTGATTTAATGACGTCGATGGGTACGCCGGAGTCGATCTTGATCAGTCGTTTCAGGCGTTTTTCGGAAGCCCACCACAAAATTCCACGTTCCAGTGCGCTTCGGGCATAAGCTTGGAAATGCTGCTTTGCAATCGTCTCGCGCTCAGCCTCGGTCTTTTCAGGAAAGCACAGGCGCAGATTCGTCAGCGTGATGTGACGGCGCGGCTTCATGATGATGAACAACAAAGATCCGAGGCCTTCGCCGAGACGGCCAAGGAGCGGCAACGGCAGCCAGTGCAGCAGCCACATCAGTGCAATTAGCGCCCTCATTCTGTAGCCCCATGCACGCTGACACCGGGAGGCGTCTTATAGCGGTTGTAGCTCCATATATATTGAGAAGGGCAGCGCGAGATCAGTTTTTCCATGGCCAGATTAATGGCGCGCGCTTGTTGTTCCGGGGTGTTGCCCAGATCTTCTTCGAAGGCGACGAAGCGAATCACGAAGCCGCGGCCCCAGGACAAGCGCTCGGCATAGGACAGAATAATGGGGGCGCGGCTCATCTGATGCATTTTTGCCGACAGCGTCATGGTGTAGGCGGGCTTGCCGAAGAAATCTGCCCATACGCCTTCGCCGTGCTGAGGGACTTGGTCTGGTAACAGTCCGATGGCTTTACCGGCCTTCAATGCTTTGAGCAGAGTGCGGACGCCCGAGAGATTCGCCGGTGCCAGATGCAGATTCGGGCGCGAACGCGCACCTTCGATCAATGGCTTCAATGCTGCTTTGCGCGGAGGGCGATATAAGGCAGTCAGCGATGTCTGCTCGGCAATGGCTTGGGCGATGATTTCAAAACAACCAAGGTGCGGCGTTAAAAAAACAACACCGGTTTTAGCGTCCAGCGCCTGCTGCGCCAGTTCCCAGTTTTCGATGCGGGCGGTGCGCAAAACGCGCTTCGGTGAGGCGCACCAGACAAACGGCAATTCAAAGATACCTTTGCCGGACTCGTTAATTGCGGTAAATAAATGCTGCCTGTAGCCGGCGCGCGTCAGATTTTCTTTCAGGCGTCTCCGATAGGACGGCGACGCCAGGTAAACCAGCCAGCCCATCCCGATCCCGATCAGGTGCAGCAGAGGCAGCGGAAAAAAAGACAGCAGGCGGAATAAAGAAAAAATCATACTTGCCGTTACCGTAAATAATGCTGTGAAATTGCGAATTTTTGCAAGACGCGTAAAATAGCATGAAAGCCGTCGAGTTAATGACAACTTGCGAGACGGGATATAAATTTCGCTAAAGCGTCGCAGGCTAGGGATAAGCCGCGACACCGGTTCAATCTCTATACTGCAGGAGCATGTGATGTCCAACGAATATCTCTTTACTTCCGAATCCGTCTCGGAAGGTCATCCAGACAAAGTCGCCGACCAGATTTCCGATGCGATTCTGGATGCCATCTTTGCACAAGATCCACTTTCCCGCGTAGCTGCCGAAACTCTCTGCAACACAGGTCTGGTTGTGCTCGCCGGTGAAATCACCACACGCGCCAATGTCGATTACATCGACGTCGCCCGCGAAACCATCAAGCGTATCGGTTACGACAACGCCGACTACGGTATCGACTACAAGAGCTGCGCCGTGCTGGTCGCCTACGACAAGCAATCCCCGGACATTGCCCAAGGTGTCGACGAAGGCAAGGGGCTCGACCTCGATCAAGGCGCCGGCGACCAGGGTTTGATGTTTGGTTACGCTTGCGACGAAACACCTGAGCTGATGCCTGCCGCCATTTACTATGCACACCGCATTGTCGAGCGCCAATCCCAATTGCGTAAAGACGGCCGTCTGCCATGGCTGCGTCCGGATGCAAAATCGCAAGTGACATTGAAGTATGTCGACGGTCGTCCAGTTGCCATCGACACTATCGTGTTGTCGACACAGCATGCGCCTGAAATGGAACACAAGGCCATCGAAGAAGCGGCAATCGAAGAAATCATCCGTCCGGTCGTGCCGGCTGAATGGCTGAAGAACACCCGTTACCTGATCAACCCGACCGGCCGTTTTGTTATCGGTGGTCCACAAGGTGATTGCGGTCTGACAGGTCGCAAGATCATCGTCGACACCTATGGTGGCGCAGCTCCGCACGGTGGCGGCGCGTTCTCCGGCAAGGATCCATCCAAGGTTGACCGCTCGGCAGCTTATGCCGGTCGTTATGTTGCCAAAAACATCGTGGCTGCCGGCCTGGCGTCGCGTTGCCAGATCCAGGTGTCGTACGCTATCGGTATCGCCAAGCCGACTTCGGTCATGGTGACTACTTTTGGTACAGGCAAGATCAGTGACGAAAAGCTGGCACAACTGGTGCTGGAACATTTCGACCTGCGTCCTAAGGGCATCGTGCAAATGCTGGATCTGCTGCGTCCTATCTATCAGAAGACCGCTGCTTACGGCCACTTCGGTCGTGAAGAGCCGGAATTCTCGTGGGAACGTACCGACAAGGCTGCTGCACTGAAGGCCGCCGCCGGTCTGTAATTTTCGTGATGTAATCCGGTCTTGTTGTGGCCGGATTACATCGTGCGCTGGCACAGTGCACGTAAAGTGATTTACAATGCCTTTCCGTATCAAGGAGCGTTGCGACAAGACATCGATCTTGCCAGGCTTGATACCGTCAATATGCAACTGCGCTCACGTTACTTTTTTTCTGTTTTCTACGAAAGGAGGGCGTGAACAACGCCGCAGCCATGACTACCAATTCCACTCAAGACTATGTGATCGCTGATATCAGCCTGGCGCAATGGGGCCACAAAGAGATCAAGATCGCTGAAACCGAAATGCCAGGCCTGATGGCCATCCGTGAAGAATTTGCTGCTGCACAGCCACTGAAGGGCGCGCGCATCACTGGTTCTATCCACATGACCATCCAGACTGCCGTGCTGATCCAGACGCTGGAAGCGCTGGGCGCCAAGGTTCGTTGGGCATCCTGCAACATCTACTCGACACAAGATCACGCTGCCGCGGCAATCGCCGACAAGGGCACGCCAGTGTTCGCGTTCAAGGGCGAGTCGCTGGACGACTACTGGGAATTCACACACCGCATTTTCGAATGGCAAGGCGGCGAGAACGAACAGGCCAACATGATTCTGGACGACGGTGGCGACGCAACCTTGCTGCTGCATCTGGGTACACGTGCTGAAAAAGACGCATCGGTGCTGAACAACCCGACTTCGGAAGAAGAAATCTGCCTGTTCAACTCCATCAAGAAAAAGCTGGCGACTTCGCCGAACTGGTATTCCACGCGTCTGGCGCAAGTCAAGGGCGTGACCGAAGAAACCACCACCGGTGTGCATCGTCTGTATCAGATGTTCAAAGACGGCAAACTGGCCTTCCCTGCAATCAACGTCAACGACTCCGTCACCAAGTCCAAGTTCGACAACCTGTACGGCTGCCGCGAATCGCTGGTCGACGGTATCAAGCGCGCGACTGACGTCATGATCGCCGGCAAAGTTGCCGTCATCGCCGGTTACGGTGACGTCGGCAAGGGCTCGGCACAAGCGATGCGGGCATTGTCGGCGCAAGTCTGGGTCACTGAAATCGATCCGATCTGCGCATTGCAGGCTGCAATGGAAGGCTATCGCGTCGTGACCATGGATTACGCTGCTGAACACGGCGATATTTTCGTGACATGTACCGGCAACTACCATGTGATCACGCACGACCACATGAAGAAGATGAAAGACCAGGCGATCGTCTGCAACATCGGTCACTTCGACAACGAGATCGAAGTCGCCGCACTGAAGCAATACAGCTGGGAAAACATCAAGCCGCAAGTCGATCACGTCATCTTCCCTGACGGTAAGCGCATCATCCTGCTGGCGGAAGGCCGCCTGGTCAACCTCGGCTGCGGTACCGGCCATCCGTCGTACGTGATGAGCTCGTCCTTCGCCAACCAGACCATCGCTCAGATCGAACTGTTCGTGAACACCAAGAACTATCCGGTCGGCGTCTACACGCTGCCTAAGCATCTGGACGAGAAGGTTGCACGCCTGCAGTTGAAGAAACTCAATGCACAATTGAGCACACTGACCGCAGAACAAGCTTCGTACATCGGCGTGAAGTCCGACGGCCCTTACAAGCCTGATCACTACCGCTATTAATCGGCTTTAAGTTGTTTGACGGGCAATGCGGATAAAACCCGCTTGCCCGGTTTTCACCAGATTCATCCGCCATCGGCCGGACTACAGCAATTACAAAGATTGTTGGAATCCGGCCGATGCGCCGCTCGAAAGGACATTTCATGCGTTTGCTCATTCTCTGGCTGATCAATGCGCTGGCTTTGCTCGCCGTGCCTTACCTCATGCATTCGGTACAGGTCGACAGCTTTGGCGCGGCACTGATCGCTGCGCTCATCCTCGGTTTCGTCAATACGCTGGTGCGGCCGGTACTGGTGATCCTGACCTTGCCGGTGACGCTGCTGACGCTGGGTTTGTTCATTCTGGTTATCAACGGTCTGATGTTCTGGGCGGTATCGCATCTGGTGGGCGGTTTCCACGTAGCGGGTTTTTGGGCGGCTGTCGGTGGCGCACTGTTGTACAGCATCGTCTCCTGGGCGTTGTCTACACTGCTGCTGAAATCCGGACGTAACTGATTTTTCCTGGATCCGCGCAATGAATCGCACAATGACCTGTTGTTTTACGGATTGATTTTCTATGACATCACATAATTTCAGTATCGAGTTTTTTCCACCAAAGACGCCTGAAGGCACGGAAAAACTGCGCGTCACTCGCGCCAAGCTAGCTGAGTTGCAACCGAAGTATTTCTCGGTGACGTTCGGCGCCGGCGGTTCGACGCAGCAAGGCACGCTCGATACCGTGCTTGAGATCATGCGCGAAGGTCATGTCGCTGCACCGCATTTGTCTTGTGTCGGCAGCTCGCGCGCTGCATTGCGCGACATTCTCAATAGTTACAAATCGCATGGCATCAAGAAGCTGGTCGCTTTGCGCGGCGACTTGCCCAGTGGCTTCGGTGCCGTGGACAGTGCTTCCGGCGAATTCCACTACGCCAACGAGCTGGTCGAATTCATTCGCGCGGAAACCGGCGACTGGTTTCACATTGAAGTCGGCGCGTATCCCGAAATGCATCCGCAAGCCAAGTCGCCACAGGATGACGTGCAGAATTTTGCGCGCAAGATCAAAGCCGGCGCCGATGCGGCCATCACGCAGTATTTCTACAATGCCGACGCGTATTTCAATTTCGTCGACGAAGTGAAAAAACTGGGCATCAACGCACCCATCGTTCCCGGCATCATGCCGATCACGAACTACACCCAACTGATGCGTTTTTCCGACATGTGCGGCACGGAAATTCCGCGCTGGATTCGTCTCAAGCTGGCCAGCTACGGTGACGACAGCGAGTCGATTCGGGCATTTGGTCTCGATGTTGTTACGCAACTCTGCGAGCAGCTACTGGAAGGCGGGGCGCCCGGCCTGCACTTCTATACCTTGAATCAGCCTGCAGCAACGATGGCAATCTGGCAACGTCTGGTCGCCTGATTTCTGCAAAGTAGTAAGTTGCAAGCAAAAAGCCGGCTTCAGCCGGCTTTTTTCATGTTTCCGCTCGACGGCATGTTATTCACATCAGCCGTCAGTAATCATCATGTCCAGCGCGATGTCATGCGCCTGCCCGTCAAACTCCACTAACGCATCGGCATAAGCGATCCCGATTGCCAGCGGACGCGGCGTTTTCGCCAGGGTTCGGTCATAGAAACCACCTCCGTAGCCGAGCCGTAAACGTGCCGCATTGAAGCCCAGGCAAGGGATCAGCAAAGCTTGCGGCTGCACGATTTCTCCCTGTGCCGGTACCGATGTTCCCATGGCGTCTTTGACCAGTGCTTCTCCCGGCGTCCAGCGCACGAATTCCAGCGGCAATTCTTTTCCGCGAATAATCGGCAGCGACAGGTGCACGCCTTGAGTACTCAGCGCGTTATAAGCCAGATGTAGATCCGGTTCTTGCCGGATCGGGTGATAAACACCGATGCTGGCAATTTCCTGAGTTTGCAGCCATGCCAGCAGGCGCACACAAATAGCGGCTTCTGCCGCGGCTTTGGCAGCAGGTGTCATGTCTTTGCGGGCAGCCAGCAAGCTGGTGCGCAGCGCGGATTTTTCCGAAGCCGGCGACCTTGTGTTTGCCGAGGTATCAGCAGTGTCGGACGGCGTGGTGTCGCGTGCTATCCTTGAAGTCGTCATCTGTCTCAATCTAAGGTTGTATAAGAATGCAATTAAAGAAATGCGTGGTTGTGATCACCTGTGCCGTAGCAACGGCAGCAGCACTCAGTTTTGCGATGCCGGCGTATGCGCAAAAACGTCCATCTGCCAATGCCGCGCCCGATGACGTCTTTCTCGCCTTGCGTGATGCTTCGCGTTCTGACGATTCGGTGACCTCGGTGAGTCTGGCGGCGCGTCTGCCGGATTATGTCATTCCTTCCTATGTTGACTATTATCGGCTCAAACCGCGTGTACGCGATTTCACAGCGCCGGTTTCCGAGATCCGCGATTTTCTTGCTCGCTATGATGGCAGCGCCATTGCCGATCGCCTGCGTAACGACTGGCTGTTGGCGCTTGGCAAGACCGGCGACTGGACGACTTTTGACGAGCAGTATCCCCTCTTTGTCCTGAACGACGATGTGCAGGTCAAATGTTTTGCCCTCAATTCTCGTGCTCTCAAGGGGCAAAACGTCGCCGATGAAGCGCGCGCCTTGCTGACCAGTCCCAAGGATTATGGCCAGGGCTGTAGCGACCTGATCGGTACGCTGGCGCAAAATCACCAGTTCAGTGAAAGCGATCTGTGGGCGCAGATTCGCCAGGCGGTGGAAGCCGGCAACACGACGGTTGCGCGCCGCGCGGCGATTTTTACCGACAATGGCGACGTCAGTCTGCAACAAGTCATCGATAAGCCCGCGCTGATGCTGGCGCGTGGGCCTGGGGCAGGACGTACTTCGCACGAGCTGTACATCATCGCCATCGGCCGCGCTGCAAAGGGTAACCCGCAACAGGCCGCCACCTTTCTCAGCAGCGCATCGGGACTGACCGCGCAGGAACAAGCCATCGCCTGGGCGCAGATTGCTTTGCCTGCCTCCATGAAGCTGATGCCCGAAGCCATCGATTACTGGCGCAAGACCAAAGATGCGCCGCTGTCCTACGAAGCGTATCAATGGAAGGCGCGGATTGCACTGCGCGCCGGTGACTGGAAGATGGTCAAGTCCACCATCGACGCCATGCCAGGTTCATTGCGCAGCGATATCACGTGGACTTATTGGTTGGCCCGTGCACTGAGGGAAGACGGCCAGACCGAGGCTTCTCAGCGTCTGTTTCAGTCGATCGCTTCCAACGTCAGCTTCTACGGCCAACTTGCCACGGAAGACCTTGGGCAGAAGATCATCATTCCGCCGGGACCAGTACCTCCGACACCAGCTGAGATCGCGCCGATGGCGCAGAACACCGGATTCAAGCGTGCGATCAAATTCTATGACCTGAACATGCGCTACGAAGGCATTCGCGAATGGAACTGGGAGCTGCGCAAGATGAACGACCGTCAGTTGCTGGCTGCCGCAGAATTCGCACGCCAGAGCGATGTGCTCGACCGTATGGTCAACACCTCGGATCGCACCAAGCTGGAGATGGATTTCACCCAGCGCTTCCCGGCACCGCACCTGACCGAAATGAGCGCGAACACGCGTCCGCTGGGTCTGGAAAACGCCTGGGTCTATGGTTTGATCCGCCAGGAATCGCGCTTCATCAAAAATGCGAAATCCTATGTCGGCGCATCCGGCCTGATGCAACTGATGCCATCGACCGCGAAGTACGTCGCCAAGAAAATCGGCCTGACTGAATTCACGCAAGACCAGATCAACGACATCAACACCAACCTGCTGCTAGGCACCAGCTACCTCAACATGGTGCTGAACAATCTCGACGGCTCGCAGGCATTGGCAACGGCCGCGTATAACGCCGGGCCGGGACGTCCACGGACCTGGCGCTCGACCTTGAATCGTCCTGTAGAAGGGGCGATCTTCGCCGAATCGATTCCGTTCAACGAGACACGGGGTTACGTCAAGAATGTCATGTCCAATGCGACCTACTATGCCGCGCTGTTCGAGAACAAGCCACAGTCGCTGAAACAACGACTCGGCACGGTCGCGCCGCGCACCAATACCCCGACCGATTTGCCGTGATGGCGCGCTGATCACAAGGCGCTACGGTAAGACGAACTAGCAACGAAAGCGACAACTGATCATGACGTATAAAAACATACTGGTAATCGGTGGCTCCGGGTTCATTGGCAGCCAGGTAGTGGCGCAACTGGCGCGTAGCACGGCCAGTCGCGTCGTCGTGCCGACCCGGCGCTACGAGCGTAGCAAGCATCTGTTGGTGATGCCGACCGTGCGAACAGCAGTCGCTGACGTACATGACGAAGCGGCGCTGGACACCTTGTTCGACGGTGTGGATGCCGTAGTCAATCTGGTCGGCATCCTGCATTCGCGTCGCGGCCCCAGTGGCAGCGACTATGGTCCCGATTTTCAGAGGGCACACGTGGATTTGCCGCGCAAGATCGTTGCTGCCTGTCGTCGCCATGGTGTTAAACGTTACCTGCATATGAGCGCTCTCGGTGCTTCTGCGCAGGGAGCGTCAATGTATCTGCGTTCCAAGGCGGCCGGCGAAGCGGCTGCATTTGCGAATGCTGATCTGGCGACAACCGTGTTCCGTCCCTCGGTGGTATTCGGGGAGGGCGACCGATTCCTGAATCTGTTCGCTGCTTTGCAAAAACGTTTTCCGCTCATGCCGCTCGGCAGCGCCGACGCCAAATTCCAGCCGGTCTACGTGGGTGATGTGGCGCAGGCATTCGTCACAGCTTTGCAGAGTGAATCAACCGGGAGCAAAACCTACGAACTGGCAGGGCCAAAAATTTATAGCCTTCGCGAGCTGGTTCAACTGGCTGGTTTGTATTCCGGGCATCCTCGCCTCATCATTGGTCTGCCGCCGGCGTTGGCATTGTTGCAAGCATTGTGTCTGGAATATTTGCCAGGACGTATGATGAGTCGCGATAATCTTGCTTCCATGCAGGTGGACAATATTGCCGATGGGCCGATTGCGGCTGAACTCGGCATTACGCCGACCGCTCTGGAAGCGATTGCACCGCGTTATCTTGCCGGTGTACACATGCAGCAGCAAATGGACGCTTACCGTAGCGGCGCCAGGCGGTAAAGGCACAACGCCAAACCGGGTAAGAGCAAGACAAGTCATCAAAGGACAGACAGCATGCAGAATACCGAACTCGATCCGACCTTGTCGGCTACGTTGGAAAAGGCCGGCAAGAACGCCATTACCCTGGTGATCGGCAACAAGAACTACTCGTCCTGGTCGATGCGCCCGTGGGTGGTGCTGACGGCGTTTGACATTCCTTTCCGCGAAATTCGCATCTGCCTCGACCAGCCTGACACGGCCAGCAAGATTGCGGAATATTCCGCCGCCGGTCGTGTCCCCGTTTTGCTGGATGGTCAGACGCATATCTGGGATTCTCTGGCAATCTGCGAATACCTGGCCGAACAATTTCCCGACCGCGCACTGTGGCCGCAAGAGACCGCGGCACGCGCCGTCGCACGCAGTATCACCGCCGAAATGCATTCCGGCTTCACGGGCTTGCGTAGCGCCATGAGCATGGATATTCGCGGCAGCTATCCCGGCAAGGGCCGCACGCCCGAAGCCCAGGGCGATATCGGTCGTGTATGCGAAATCTGGGAAGACTGTCTGTCCGAATTCGGCCATCACGAATTCCTGTTCGGCGATTTCTCCATCGCCGATGCCTTCTACGCGCCGGTGGTGATGCGTTTCCGCAGCTATCAGGTATCGCTGGCACCGGCACTGCAAGCCTACGTCGACCGCGTCGTCGCGCATCCTGCGGTAGCGAAGTGGATCGCCGAAGCGTTGGCCGAAAAAGAAATCCTGCCGGATCATTGAGTTGTCCATGAAGATTTATGTCGTCGGCGGTGCGGTACGCGATGAACTGCTCGGTTTGCCCGTGCAGGATCACGACTACGTGGTCGTCGGCGCCACGCCGGAAGACATGCTGGCGCAGGGTTTTCGTCCGGTCGGCAAGGATTTTCCGGTATTTCTGCATCCTGAGACGCAAGAGGAATACGCGCTGGCGCGCACCGAGCGCAAGACTGCACCGGGCTATAAAGGCTTCGTCTTTCATACCGACAGCGCCGTCACGCTGGAGCAGGATCTGGCGCGCCGCGACCTCACCATCAACGCCATTGCCAAGGGTGAAGACGGCGTGCTGGTCGATCCGTATCACGGACAGGAAGACATTCGCCGCCGTGTGTTTCGTCACGTCTCTGATGCTTTCGTTGAAGACCCGGTACGCATCTTGCGCATGGCGCGTTTTGCCGCACGTTTTCCTGATTTTACCGTCGCTCCCGAAACCAATGCGCTGATGCAGAAGATGGTGCAAGCCGGCGAAGTTGACGCTTTGGTGCCGGAACGCGTCTGGCAAGAACTGGCGCGCGGCATGATGGAAAAGACGCCGTCGCGCATGTTCAACGTGCTGCGTGAATGTGGTGCATTGGCGCGCATCCTGCCTGAATTGAATGCGCTCTGGGGCGTGCCTCAACCGGCCAGATACCATCCCGAAATCGACACCGGCGTCCACGTCATGATGGTGCTCGACTACGCGGCGAGCCAATCGTATTCGCTGGGCGTGCGCTTTGCCGCCTTGATGCATGATCTCGGCAAAGGTACCACGCCGCCGGATCTGTGGCCCAGCCATCATGGTCATGAAGGCCGTAGCGTCGAGCTGGTGCAGGGAATTTGTGATCGCCTCAAAGTCCCCAACGATTGCCGCGATCTCGCTGTCATCACCGCGCGTGAACACGGCAACGTCGGCCGCGCGTTTGAACTGCGTCCTGCCACCATCGTCAATTTACTGGCGCGCTGCGACGGCTTCCGCAAGCCGGAGCGATTCCGTGAAATGCTGCAGGCATCCGAGTGCGACCGCCGCGGCCGCACCGGCTTCGAAGAGGTTGAGTTTCCGCAACTGAATTACCTCATGGGCGCCTTGAAAATCGCGCAGGGCGTCGACGCCGGCGCCATCGCCGCGAAGTACAAGGATCAGCCGCAGCGCATTCCTGAAGCAATTCTGGCGGCGCGTACCGAGGCTGTGGCAGATTATGCGGCGCAGATCCGCTAAACTGCGCCCATGTCAAAACTCACCACGCAACTGCGCACCCGGCTGGAAGGGTTGAAGCGCACCATTATCGAGGCATCGGACAAACCGCTGATCCTCGTCAAGGAGCTGTCGCCGCGTTCGCGCCGACATCTGTTGCGACATTTTCTGGCGCTGGAAGAAAAAGACCGGCTGCTGCGCTTCGGCACCAAGCTGTCCGACGATCTGGTGACGCGCTACGTGGAGAAGATCGACTTCACGCGCGACACCATTTTCGGCGTCTATGATCGCAAGCTGCGCCTGCTCGGCGTCGGTCATCTGGCTTTCGCACCGCGCGAGACCTCGCCTGTATCCGGTGCCACCATCAAGGCGCGCGTGGCCGAATTCGGCGTCTCGGTATCGGCGGCAGCACGTGGCATGGGCGTGGGCACCAAGCTGTTCGAGCGTGGGGCAATACACTGCCGCAATGCAGATGTCGACACGCTCTACATGCATTGCCTCTCGTCCAATAAGGTGATGATGCACATCGCCCGCAAAGCCGGCATGGAAATCCACCGCGACTACGGCGAGGCCGACGCCTATCTCAAACTCAAGCCCGCCAATTCCGTCACCGTCTTCCAGGAAGCGATGGAAGAACAGGTCGCCATGATCGACTACATCGTCAAAGCCAACATGCGTGCGCTGTTCAAATGGGTAGGCAAGGTCACCGGCATCGGCAAGCCCAAATCCTGAGCACGGTTTGATCTGGATCAGAGATCCACGCCAGCGTTGGATGCAAACCGGGCGGAAGGCGCATAATATGGTTCTCAACGCGGCTATCAACGTATTTCAATAAACATTCCCATGGAAACTACCGTCTCTACCGACGATTTCTTTGCCAGCGTCGCGACAAAATCCGACAGCGGGGCATTGCGCGGCGATTACACGCACGCCGACAAGAACTACGTCGTGGCCCAGAACTGGGCCGGCTATACACCTGAACAACACGCACTATGGCGACGTCTGTATGAGCGCCAGGCCAAGCTGATTCCCGGCCGTGCCTGCGACGTCTTCCTCGACAGCATCAAAACCCTCGACGTCTCGCAAGGCATTCCGCAATTCGATCGCACCACCGAGGCACTGTACAAGGCCACCGGCTGGCAGCTGGTCGCCGTGCCGGGTTTGGTGCCGGACCATACTTTCTTCGAGCATCTGGCCAATCGCCGCTTCCCGGTGACGGTCTGGTTGCGTGAAGAACATGAGTTCGATTACATCGTTGAGCCCGACGTCTTCCACGATTTCTTCGGCCATGTACCGCTGCTGTTCAATCCGATTTTTGCCGAACATTTGCAGGAATACGGCAAGGGTGGCCTCAAGGCATTGAAGCTGGACGGCCTGGCCTTCCTCGCGCGCCTGTATTGGTACACGATCGAGTTCGGCCTGATCCAGAGTCCCGAGGGTTTGCGTATCTACGGCGCCGGTATTTTGTCGTCGGGCGGCGAGGTGGAATACTGCCTGCGCAATCCGGAACCGAACCGGATTCCTTTCCAGCTCGACCGCGTCATGCGCACCTTGTACAAGATCGATTCGTACCAGGAAACTTACTTCGTCATTCGCGACTTCCAGCAATTGTTCGATGACACGGCGCCGGATTTCACCGCGCTGTATGAGCAATTGAAGGCACAGGATGCGCTGCCGGCCAATACGCTATTGCCGGGAGAGAAAAACTTTCTGGTCGCTTGACCGGAGCTTGTCTCCGTATCAAGTTTTGGACGAAGCCCCTGCCTAAAAGCCGGGGCTTTTTTCATGCCGTCAGCACTCGGTCAGGACGCAGTCAGCTTCTCCCTCAGCAGTGCCCCGGGCGTGTTGCACCGTGCGTAGCGGCAATAAGCCGCTTGTGCTACTGTAGCCATATCAAAAGAAAGAAACCATTCGCCCACAAGGCGAACGCGTTTTAAGCAGGATCTCGAACAGATCCATGTGCAAACAAAGACACGATTTTTGGCACGGAGACAAGCGCATGAACGCACCCCTACCTTCCAGTCAACGCCTGTTGCTGGATGACATTTCCCTCGACGACAAATACGCGCTGGAGCGCGGCCGGGTTTTCATGACCGGGATACAAGCATTGATACGGCTGCCGATGCTGCAGCGGCAGCACGACCTCCAGGCAGGACTGAACACGGCCGGTTATGTCACCGGCTATCGCGGTTCGCCGCTGGGTACGGTCGATCAGACCGCCGCCAAGGCCAAGAAATATCTGGACGCCGCGCACGTCAAATTCCATCCCGGCATGAACGAAGATCTGGCCGCCACCGCCGTGTGGGGTACGCAGCAGGTCAACTTGTTCCCGGGAGCGCAATACGACGGCGTGTTCTCGCTGTGGTATGGCAAGGGCCCCGGCGTGGATCGCTGCGGCGACGTCTTCAAACACGCCAACATGGCCGGCACCTCGCAGCACGGCGGCGTGCTGGTTATCGCCGGCGACGACCATGCCGCCAAATCTTCTACCACTGCGCATCAGAGCGAACACATCCTGAAGGCCTGCGGCATCCCGGTGCTTTATCCCTCATCGGTGCAGGAATACCTCGACTATGGCCTGCATGGTTGGGCCATGAGCCGCTACACCGGTCTGTGGGTATCGATGAAATGCGTGACCGACATCGTCGAATCCGGCATGTCGGTGATGATCGATTCGCAACGCGTGCAGCCGATTATTCCAAACGATTTCGAATTGCCGCCGGGCGGCCTCAACATCCGCCAGCCTGACACCGTGCTCGATCAGGAAGCACGGATGAACGTCTACAAGTGGTACGCCGCGCTGGCCTACGCCCGCGTCAACAAACTCAACCAGATCATCTGGGACAGCCCGAAGGCGCGCATCGGCATCGTCACCGCCGGCAAGTCTTATCTCGACACGCGCCAGGCGCTCTACGATCTCGGCATCGATGAACAAGTCGCGCGCGATATCGGCATTCGTCTCTACAAGATCGGCATGACCTGGCCGCTGGAAGCCGAAGGTGTGCGCGAGTTTGCGCAAGGCCTCGATGAAATCCTGGTGGTCGAAGAGAAGCGTCAGATCCTGGAATACCAGATCAAGGAAGAACTCTACAACTGGCGCGACGACGTGCGTCCGCGCGTGGTCGGCAAGTTCGACGACACTGGCGAATGGAGCGGCTCGCCGCGCGAAGGCCACGGTAACTGGCTGCTGCCCGCAACGTATGAGCTGAGCCCGGCGCAGATCGCACGCGCCATCGCGACGCGTATTTCCAAGTACTACGCCGGTCATCCGATTGAGCAGCGCGTCAAGGCACGCATCGCCTTCCTAGAAGCCAAGGAAGCCACGCTCAACGTCAGCACCAAGCCCGATCCCAACAAGGATCGTATCCCGCATTTCTGTTCGGGCTGTCCGCACAATACCTCGACCAAACTGCCCGACGGCAGCCGCGCATTGGCCGGTATCGGTTGTCACTACATGGTGACCTGGATGGACCGCGAGTCGTCGATCTTTTCGCACATGGGCGGCGAGGGTGTGACCTGGGTCGGCCAGGCGCCGTTCACCAGCGAGAAGCATGTGTTCTCTAATTTGGGCGACGGCACCTATTTCCATTCGGGCTTGCTGGCGGTGCGCGCCGCCGTGGCGGGCAAGGTCAACATGACCTACAAGATTCTGTACAACGATGCGGTCGCAATGACCGGCGGACAAGAGTTTGACGGCCCGCTCGATCCGGCCATGATCTCGCGCCAGCTGGCAGCGGAAAATGTGCGTCCCATCATCGTCGTCACCGACGAGCCGGACAAATATCCTGCCGGCACACCATGGGCTGACGGTGTGACGATTCGCCATCGCAGCGAACTCGATGCCGTACAGCGCGAGCTGCGTGAAGTGCCGGGCGTGTCCGCCATGATTTACGACCAGACCTGCGCCTCGGAAAAACGCCGCCGCCGCAAACGCGACGCCTATCCCGACCCCGCCAAGCGCGCCGTCATCAATGAAGCCGTGTGCGAAGGCTGCGGCGACTGCAGCGTGCAGTCCAACTGCCTGTCGGTGGAGCCGCTGGAGACCGAGTTCGGCCGCAAGCGTCAGATCAATCAATCGTCATGCAACAAGGATTATTCCTGTGTGAATGGCTTCTGCCCGAGCTTCGTCACGGTGGAGGGCGGCAAGCTGAAGAAAGCCAAACGCGTTGCTGTGGAAAAGACCGAAGCCGCCGGGCAAGTTCAAGGACCGGTACTTCCTGAGCCGCAACTACCGGCCATGGGTGACACCTATGGCATCGTCGTCACCGGTATCGGCGGCACCGGCGTGATCACCATCGGCCAGATTCTGGCGATGGCGGCTCACGTCGAAGGCAAGGCCTGCTCGGTGCTGGACATGAGCGGTCTCGCGCAAAAAGGCGGGCCGGTGATGTCGCACGTGCGCTTGTCCGACCATGCCGACGATCTCTATTCCACCCGTGTCGGTACCGGTGCGGCGGATCTGGTGATCGGATGCGACGTGATCGTCACCGCCAGCCGCGACGCCTTGTCACGCATGGGCGAAGGACGTACGCACGCGGCGGTCAATTCGACGCAGATGCCGACAGCGGCCTTCGTGCGCAATCCGGACTGGCAGTTCCCGACGGTGTCCGCTGAAGGCAGCATCCAAAGCGCCTGCGGCAAGGATCGCGTGGCGTTGATCGATGCCGGCAATATCGCCACCGCACTGATGGGCGACGCCATTGCGACCAACATGTTCATGCTCGGCTATGCCTGGCAACGCGGCTGGGTGCCGCTGTCAGAAGGCGCGCTTCTCAAGGCCATTGAACTCAATGCCTTGTCGGTCGACTTCAACAAGCAGGCCTTCGGCTGGGGCCGCGCCGCTGCGCATGATGCGGACGCCGTGGCGTTGGCTGCACGCCGCAATGGCATGACCGCGCAAGTGATCGACTTCAAGCGTCCGCCGTCGCTGGAAGAAGTGCTGGCCAAGCGCGTCGACTTCCTGACGCAGTATCAGAACGCTGCGTATGCACGTCAGTACAGCGATTTCGTCGAGCAGGTGCGCCGCGCAGAATCTGCCTTGGGCGAATCGGCCAAGGCGATGAAACTCAGCACGGCAGTCGCGACTTACCTGTTCAAGCTGATGGCGTACAAGGATGAGTATGAAGTGGCGCGTCTTTATACCGCGCCAGCCTTCCGCGAAAAAATCGCCGGCATGTTCGAGGGCGATTACCAGCTGAAATTCCATCTGGCGCCGCCGTTGCTGGCCAAGCACGACAACAACGGCCATCTGATCAAGAAGCAATATGGTCCGTGGATGATGCGTGCCTTTGGCGTGCTGGCGAAGCTACGCTTCTTGCGCAACACGCCGCTGGACGTATTCGGCTACACCGATGAGCGGAAACAGGAGCGCGCGCTGATCGGCGAATACTGCAATACCGTCAGCGGCTTGTTAAGCAAACTCAACGCTGACAATCTTGCGCAGGCAACGGCGATTGCGCGTATCCCGGAAGAGATCCGCGGTTACGGCCACGTCAAGGAACGTCATCTGAAAGCAGCCAAGCAGAAGGAAGCGGATTTGCTGCGAATGTTTGATGCAGGTCAGAAGCCGCATGTGCCGGAAGGTGGCAAGCAGGCTGCCTGATAGTCCTGCAGATAGCGTTAGGGCCTGTTAGCAGGCCCTGGCATTCACCGTCGTCCCAGCGAACGCTGGGACCCAGTGTCGTACAGTGTTCAATGGATTTTATTGGATGCGACAAACGTCGCTGGGTCCTGACTTTCGTCAGGACGACGGTGTTTTTGTTTTCGGGCGTGAGATTTGTTACGAAGCGCGGGGGAGCTTGCCGCCGCTGACCCGTTCGATTCCCGCCAGATCTTGCCAGCTTTGCACCTCGGCGAAACCGCGTTGTTGCAGCAGCTTGCGCACGGCTTCCGACTGATCGTAACCATGCTCCATCAGCAGCCAGCCATCCGGCTTCAGATAAGCCGCTGCACCGTCGATGATGATGCGCAAGGCTGACAAGCCGTCGGCGTGATCGGTCAATGCACCGATCGGTTCGAAGCGCAAATCACCCTGTGACAAATGCATGTCTCCGGCGACGATATAAGGCGGATTGGAAACGATCAGATCAAGATACGGTTGCGGTGACTTGGCGGTGTCGACACCGACGTCGAGTGCGGCGTACCAGTCGCTGCGCAAGAAATGTACTTTGGCGCCATGCCGCTGCGCATTGCTCGCAGCAACCTTCAATGCGCCTTCACTGACATCCAGCGCAGTCATGGCAACATCCGGCCGCGTGTGCGCAATCGCAACCGCAATGGCGCCCGAACCGGTGCCCATGTCGAGCGCCTTGCCTTGCTGCGGCAAGCGCTCCAGCGACAGCTCTACCAGCAATTCGGTATCGGGGCGAGGAATCAATACATCCGGTGTGACCTGCAAGGTGAGGCCGAAGAATTCGCGCTCACCGACGATGTAGGCAATCGGCTCGCCTTGCAGGCGGCGGCGAAACAGCGCGGTCAGTTGCGTCGCTTCTGCCGCCGTAAGCAGACGTTCGGATTGCGTGATCAACTGGATGCGCGTCAGTTGCAGCGCATGGCCGATCAGGATGCGATTTTCCAGCATATCGAGCGGTGCGCTGCGCAGCGCCTCGGCCAGGCTGATGCATGGCGGGATGTCTGAAAAATCATTCACAGAAAATCAACCGCGCTTGAAGACGCGGCGCGCCAGCAGGATGGCGATGATGGCGAACCAGATCAGCGACCATTGTGGAATCGACAGACCGAGGAAAGGGTAGGGATTCGCACACAAGCCGTCAGCCTTGAACAGCAGCGGGAACATGTTGGCGGTCGGCACCGTGTTCAGGGAGGTTTCCAGCGGATCGATACCGCAGGAAGTGCCAGGATGCGCCTGCACCCACAGATGCCAGCCGGCAGTGGCGATGCCGCCGAGCGCAGCCAGTACGCCCAGACCGGCGCCAAGTTTGGCGGAGCCGGGTGGCAGGAAGGCGAAGATGATGCAGATGATGGCGATGGCGACGAAGATGTAGCGCTGGATGATGCACAGCGGACACGGCATCATTTCTTCGACGATCTGGAGATAAAGGGCGGCGCCGAGCAAGGCGATGCACAGAAGGGCGACTGACAGAAACAGAGATTTGGACGATTTCATGAGCGTTTAATTTTGATGTTGTTCGAAGGTAGCTGCACTTGAAGCTGTACCTCAGAGGGGCCTTCGTGCAATTGGTTCCGGCGCTGCTGCATTGTGCCACAGGCCGCGACAATGCTGGATTACTGGTCGTTTTCGCGGAACAATTGCAGGCTCAATCAAGACGGCAAAATCGTTTATTCGTCGCCCAGTTGCGCCAGCAATTCAGCCTGATGTTCCGTGATCAATGCGTTGGTCAATTCTTCCAGATCGCCATCCATGATGAAGTCCAGCTTGTACAGCGTCAGGTTGATGCGGTGATCCGTCATGCGTCCCTGCGGGAAATTGTAGGTGCGGATGCGCTCGCTGCGGTCGCCCGAACCGATCAGCGATTTGCGTGTGGCGGCTTCCTTGGATTGCTGTTCGCGCAGTTGTACGTCCTTGATGCGCGCCGCCAGCACCTTCAATGCCGAGGCCTTGTTCTTGTGCTGGCTGCGATCGTCCTGGCATTCCACCACGATGCCGGTCGGCATGTGGGTGATGCGCACCGCCGAGTCGGTCTTGTTGATGTGCTGGCCGCCCGCGCCTGAAGCGCGATAAGTGTCGATGCGGATATCGGCCGGGTTGATGTCGACGTCTTCGACTTCATCGGCTTCCGGCATCACCGCGACGGTGCAAGCCGAGGTATGGATGCGGCCCTGAGTTTCGGTGGCGGGCACGCGCTGCACGCGGTGGCCGCCGGATTCGAACTTCAGGCGCGAGTAGGCGCCGAAACCGGCGATACGCACGATGACTTCCTTGTAGCCGCCGACTTCTGAATCGGATGCCGACATCATCTCCACCTGCCAGCGATTGCGTTCGGCAAAGCGCGTGTACATGCGCAGCAAATCGCCCGCAAACAACGCTGACTCATCGCCACCGGTGCCGGCACGGATTTCCAGGAAGATGTTGCGCTCGTCGTTGGGATCCTTCGGCAGCAGCATCTTTTGCAGATCGCCTTCCAGCGCCTCCATACGTGCCTTGGCGCCGTTGATTTCGTCCTGCGCGAATTCCTTCATGTCGGGATCCGACAGCAGCTCCTGCGCCGTCGTGATGTCGTTCGCGGCCTGTGTGTAGGTGTGATACAGCGCCACCAGCGGGCCCAGTTCGGCGTGCTCGCGCGTCATCTTGCGATAGTTGTCCATGTCGGACGTCGCTTCTTGCTGCATCAGCAGATTGTTGAGTTCTTCCAGCCGTTCGGCGAGCTGGTCGAGTTTGGCGAGCATGGATGGTTTCATGGGCTTACTTTATGTTGAATGGGTGGCGATACGACGCTCGCGCAGCGAGCAGAAGAGAGCCGCGATCACAGGGATCCCGGCGAGCGAATGGAGTCGCTAACGCTTGGTGCGGAACAGTTGCGGTAGCAACTGAACCAGCTGCGTGCGCTCGTCGCCCTGAGCGTGATGCAAGGCCTGTTGCGGGCCGTGCAGAAATTTTGCGGTGAGGCCTTTGGACAGCGCGTCGAGTACGGCGTCAATGTCTTCGCCCTTGGCAAGCAGCTTGCGGGCGCGTTCCAGCTCAGCCATGCGCAGCGATTCACCGGCGTCATGCAGATCCTGAATGACTGGTACAACGGCGCGGCTGTCGATCCAGTGCATGAAGGACTGCACGCGGGTTTCAATGATGGCTTCGGCTTGTGCGACGGCAGCCTGGCGGTTTTCAACGCCGCTTTGCACGACCGAGGCCAGATCGTCGACGGTGTACAGGAAGACGTCGTCCAGACGGCCGACTTCGGATTCGATATCGCGCGGCACGGCCAGATCGACCATGAAGATCGGTTTGTGGCGGCGGGCCTTGACGGCACGTTCCACCAAGCCGAGGCCTATGATCGGCAGCGACGAGGCGGTGCACGACACCACGATGTCAAACTTCGACAACTGCGTCGGCAGATCGGCCAGGCGCAAGGCCGAGCCGTTGAAGCGATGCGCCAGTGTTTCGCCGCGTTCCAGCGTGCGGTTGGCAACGGTCAGCGATTTCGGATTCTGTGCGGCGAAGTGGGTGGCGCACAGCTCGATCATTTCACCGGCGCCGATGAACAACACGTTCTGGCCCGAGATGGAATCGAAAATCCGTTGCGACAAGCGTACGGCTGCAGCGGCCATCGACACGCTGTGCGCGCCGATTTCGGTATTGCTGCGTACTTCCTTGGCGACCGCGAAGGTGCGCTGGAACAGCTGGTGAAGATAAGTGCCAAGTCCACCGGCGGCATCCGCCTGGCGCACGGCATCTTTCATCTGACCGAGGATCTGCGGTTCGCCCAGTACCATCGAATCCAGCCCGGAGGCGACACGGAAGGCATGGCGAACAGCATTGTCTTGCGGCAAGGCATACAGGAAAGGACGCAGGTCGGCGTAGGGAAGCTTGTGGTAGTCGGCCAGGAAATGTGCCGTGCTGTCGATGGCGGCGTCGACACCGCCATGTGCGGCGGTGCTGGCAGCGTACAGTTCAGTGCGATTGCAGGTCGACAGGATCGCCGCTTCGCCGGTCTGCGCCAGGTTCGTGCTCAGATCGGCACGGCCGAACCATGCTCGCGCCGAAGCCACCGCCTGACCGATCTGGTCAGTCGGGAACGCAACCTTCTCGCGCAGGGAAACCGGCGCGGTGGTGTGGTTCAGTCCGACGGCAAGCAGGTGCATAGCGTGTTTTACGGGGCTCGACAGCGAAAAAAATGGAGAAATATCAACTCGGTATTATACCCGCTGCACGTAAAGGGGTTTTGAACAGTATCAATAATGACTATATACGCAGGCTATGAACTGACGTCAGCAGGAGACAGGGTCTGCAGCATTTTTGTCATTGCGACAATAATGCGAGGGGGCATTATTTGAGTTGCTCCAGCTGATAACCGTAGCCGTATACCGTCGTCAGCCGAAACCCCTTTTCCGGCTTCAACTCCAGCTTGTTGCGCACACGCGAGATGTGGGTGTCGATTGTGCGGGTCGGCAATTCGTTTTCATCTTCCTGACCCCAGACGCTTTCTTGCAAATAGGCGCGTGACAGCGGTCGGCCAAGATTGCTGAACAGCAAAACGGCAAGCGCAAACTCTTTTTGCGTGAGCGTAGTTTGGGTGCTGGCATGAGTGACGATATGCGCGGGCGACTCGAAAACATAGTCGCCGAATTGCTGCACCTGTTTTTCGTCATGATCGGGATAGGCACGTTGCAAAAGCAATTTGACGCGTGCAGCGACCGCATTACGTCGCAGCGGTTTGAATTCGCTGTCGATCAGGCGTTCTCCGACCGGTTCTGCCGGCAAGGCAGCCAGCGCAGCAAGGTCAGAAGGCGTATCCGCCGCCAGCAGCAGTACCGGAATGGCAGGTGTCCCGGCCATCTGCAGTAGGTCCGCGAGATGCGCACCGGCGCTGGCGATATCCACGATCAGCAATTGCGGATGCGCGCGGCGCAGATCGGCGCGCTGCTGCACGCCCTGGCAATCGTGCGCGGGCAGGCTGCGTGCGATCAGGGCGATGTCGGCGGCGGAATGGCTGAAGACGGAGATGTGCATGGCGCGCGGAAGAAAGAAGAAAGCCGTTTCCGAATGAGCAAAGTGCAGGCCCGGAAAGCATTGCGCCGGATGGGGTGCGACATCCCGTAAATTTGCATCGTAAAAGATGTCGAAAATCGGTGCGAATACAGCGTCAAAAATGCTCGCAAGGCCTCGGCCTTGCTGCGCTTTTTTCCTTGTCTCGCCCCGATTTCGCCACTTTCACTATGCTGCAAATTTGCGGGATGTCGCACCGTCCGGCGCAATGGCTACGAGCAGAGTACTTAAGGCGCGTCGGCGTCCGGAAGGACGACGTTCACGTCCAACACCTCCAGGTTGCCCTGGCGATCCAGCGAGATCTTGATGTCGTCGGCGTTGACCTTGGTGTACTTGGAAATGACCTCGATCAGTTCCTTGTGCAAGGCCGGCAGGAAGTCATATCCCTGGCCTTGGCGGCCGCCGCGTTCGCGCGCGATGATGATCTGCAGGCGTTCCTTGGCAGCCGTGGCGCTCTTCGCCTTGGGCGGAAACAGGAAGGAAAGCAAAGCCATGTCATTTACCTCCGAAAATACGCTGGAGCAGGCCCGGCTTTTCGTAGCTGGTAAAGCGCAGCGGCAGGTCTTCGCCGAGGAAACGGCTGACCAGATCCTGGTACGCCTCGGAAACGTCGGTCTCTTTCAGATGGATCGCAGGATTGCCCTGGTTGGAAGCGTGCAGTACGGATTCCGATTCAGGGATGATGCCGATCAGCGGGATGCGCAGGATTTCCTGCACGTCGGTATAGGACAGCATTTCGCCGGCTTCGACGCGCTTTGGCGAATAGCGGGTGATCAGCAGGTGTTCCTTGACCGGCTCGCCGCCGCTCAGGGCGCGGCGCGACTTGGCCTGGATGATGCCGAGGATGCGGTCCGAGTCACGCACCGAAGAAACTTCCGGATTGGTCACGATGATTGCTTCGTCGGCGAAGGTCAGGGCCATCACGGCGCCGTGTTCGATACCGGCCGGCGAATCGCAGATGATGTATTCGAAGTCCATTTTTTGCAGGTCGCCCAGCACGCGTTCAACGCCTTCTTCCGACAGCGCATCCTTGTCGCGGGTTTGCGAAGCAGGCAGGATGAACAGGTTGTCGCAGTGTTTGTCCTTGATCAGCGCCTGGTTCAGCGTTGCTTCCTGATTGACGACATTGATCAGGTCGTACACCACGCGGCGTTCGCAGCCCATGATCAGGTCAAGATTACGCAGGCCGACGTCGAAGTCGATCACGACGGTCTTGTGTCCGCGCAGAGCCAGACCCGATGCGAAACTGGCGCTCGACGTCGTTTTGCCGACGCCGCCTTTACCGGATGTCACAACGATGATTTTTGCCACAAAAGACTCCTTAGAAGATTGAATACTTGATGATGCTGATACTAAATTATTTGCTGGTGTTGATCGGCAACACGTCGATGCGGTCGCCGGTCAGGCGCACCTGCACCTGTTTTTGCGCCAGTTCGGGCGGATGACCGTTCTCAAAGGTACGGTAGACGCCGGCAATCGACACCAGTTCCGCTTCCAGGCTCGCAGCGAAGATGCGCGCGCCGGTATTGCCGCTGGCGCCTGCCAGTGCGCGACCGCGCAAAGGGGCATACACGTGGATGCTGCCGTCGGCGATGATTTCTGCGCCGTTGTTGACCGCCGCCATGATCACCAGATCGGCGCCACGCGCATAAATGCGCTGGCCGGCGCGTACCGGCGTGTCGATGATCATCGTGGCTGCGGCCGGGGTTATTTGCGTTGCCTGCATTGGTTGCGCTGCTTGGGCAGGCGCAGCAACAGGAGTCGGTGCCGGAGCCGGCTGTGGCGCTTCCTCTGCTACCGCTTCAGGCTGCGGCGGACGCGGTGCACCGCCGTCGATGGAAAGTCCCTGCGCGGCGATCTCGGCGTGCAGCTCTTCCGGCGCGTTGCGCACGGCGACCGCATTGAGGCGATAGCGTTTGAACAAGGCTACCAGCGCGGTCCAGTCGATGCCGGCTGCAGCGGTATCGAGAGCGCCGATGTCGAGCACGGCGAATTCGTCTTCAAAGAAGTCGGATACGCCGCCGGTCATGTCCTTCAACGCCTTGTCCAGCGCTGCCGGATCGGTTTCATGCAGGATCGCGGAAATGGCGACCACTGTGGATATCTTGATTTCGATCGGTTTACGAGCTTTTTGCATAAATTGTTCAGTGCCTGCGTTTTCCCGGAGAAAAACGGCAGATTCATTGCGTTCGGGGATTGTTCTCAAACCGTGTTGCGCCGGCGCGATCCAGCCGCCAGCCTGCGTTGGTTTGGCATTATACAGTCAGCTTGGCGGCCTGATAGCAGCCATTGGCGGCAATTTTCGGCTTGCGGCAGAGGCGGGGTCTGTATTGCGAGAGGATGTCTTCGATGAATCCGGCGAGGACCGTGTCGGGCAGCAGGAAGAAGAAAATCAGCGCACAAAAAAATGCCGGAGACGGTGAGGTCTCCGGCAGATTGTTACATTGGCAAGTCCAGTGAATTAGACCGGACGGGGGATGACAAGAAAATCAGCCCGGTACCTTGCCTTCCACGCCTTCGACGTAGAACTTCACGCCGTGCAGGAAGCCGTCATCAGCCACTGCATCTTTGGCGACTTGTTCCTTGCCGGTGTTGTCTTTGATCGGACCCTTCCAGATCGGAGCGGAGCCGTCGGCGATACCCTTCTTGCGTTCTTCGACCAGTGCCTTCACATCGGCCGGCAGTTCAGGATTGAAGCCACCCAGATCGATACCGCCTTCTTTCAGGCCGATCCAGGTTGTGCTTGTCTTCCACGAACCATCCAGCACGGCTTGCACGCGTGCTGTGTAGTAGACACCCCAGTTGATCATCGATGCAGCCAGGTGAGCCTTCGGACCGAAGCTGGTCATGTCGCTGTCCCAGCCGAATGCGTAGACGCCTTTTTCTTGCGCAGTCTGAACAACAGCGGCAGAGTCGGTGTTTTGCATCAGCACGTCGACGCCTTGACCGATCAGTGTTGTCGCGGCTTCACGTTCTTTGCCCGGATCGAACCACTTGTTCACCCAGACCACGCGTGTGGTTGCCTTCGGATTGATCGAACGCGCACCCATGGTGAAGGCGTCGATGTTGCGGACGACTTCAGGAATCGGCACCGACGCCACCACGCCCAGCTTGCCGGACTTGCTCATCTTGCCGGCGACCACGCCAGCCAGGTAAGCGCCTTCATACGTACGCACGTCGTATTGCGCCAGATTGTCGGCGGTCTTGAAGCCGGTGGCGTGTTCGAATTTGACGTCCGGGAATTCCTTGGCGACTTTCAGCATCGCTTCCATGTAACCGAAGGTAGTACCGAAGATCAGTTTGTTGCCGTCGGTTGCCAGCTGGCGCATCACGCGCTCGGCGTCGGCTGCCGATTCCGGCACGTTTTCGACGAAGGTGGTTTTGACCTTGTCGCCGAATTTGGCTTCGACTGCCTTGCGGCCGTTGTCATGGGCAAAAGTCCAGCCTGCATCGCCGACTGGTCCGATGTAGACGAAGGCGACCTTCAGCGGATCTGCCTTGGGCGCAGGAGCGGCTGCCGCAGCAGGGGCCGCGGCCGGTGCTGGTTCTTCTTTTTTGCCGCAGCCGATCAAAGTGGCGGCTGCCAGCGTGGCGAGCATCGCAATCGAGGCTCTGCGCGAAATTTTCATTTGTTTCTCCCTAAGCGAAGCGTTGTTAGTAAATAAAAGCAAGACAGCAAAAAAGCAAAACAGCAAAAAAGCAAAATCAAAACATCAATCGAACTACATAAAAAACTGCGCAAGAACTACAAAATCAGGATGCGCCCGGGCGGAACGGCTTGCCCAGCGACGCCGGCATATTCAGGCGAATCCAGTCCGGATTGCGCGAGATCATTGCCAGCACCACGATGGTCGCCACATACGGCAGCATCGACAAAATCTGTGACGGGATCGTGACGCCGATGCCTTGCAGATAAAACTGCAGAATCGTCACGCCACCAAACAGCAGTGATCCCAGCAAGACGCGTGCCGGACGCCACGTTGCAAACGCCGTCAGCGCCAGCGCGATCCAGCCGCGTCCGGACACCAGACCTTCGACCCACATCGGCGTGTACACCAGCGACAGATAGGCACCGGCCAGACCGCAGCAGGCGCCGCCGAACAAGAGGGCCATGAAGCGAATACCACGTACCGAATAGCCCAGCGCGTGCGCCGACTCCGGCGATTCACCGACTGCGCGCAGAATCAGCCCGGCGCGTGTGCGATACAGAAACCACGCAATCGCCGCGCACAGTAGCAGCGCGACATATGCCATCCAATGCTGATTGAAAAATGCCGGGCCGACGAAAGGAATGCTGTTTAGTCCGGGAATGCCGGCAGTTTGCGCAGGCAAGGCGAGACCGACGAAACGCTGGCCGATGAAAGCCGACAAGCCGGCACCGAAGATCGACAACGCAAGTCCGGTCGCGACCTGGTTGGTCGCCAGCACCAGCGCCAGCCAGGAGAACAGCGTTGCCATCAGCATGCCGCACAGTGCGCCCGCCATGAAACCCAGCAGCGGGCTCTTGGTGGTGTAGCCGACTGCGAAACCGGCAATCGCCGCGACCAGCATCATGCCTTCCGCGCCCAGATTGAGTACGCCGGCGCGTTCATTGATGAGCAAGCCCATGGCCGCCAGCAGCAACGGTGTGCCGGCGTTGATTGAGGCTGCGATGAGAGGAGCGAGTTGGTCCATGTCGTGTATTCCTTTAGAGCGGCTGACAAAACGTCGGTGGCAAGGCGCGCCGACGAAGACAGTACGAAAGTACCTTAGTTAAACTGAACCGGGAGAAGCAACGCCGCCAGCGGCGTTTTGTTAGTCGCTCTCATCCTTGTTTTTTCCAGCGCAGGCGATAATCGATCAATGTGTCGCAAGCCAGCAGCAGGAACAGCAGCATGCCCTGGAATACGCCCGTGATCGCCGACGGCAAGCCGAGGCGCGACTGCGCCAGCTCGCCACCCAGATACAGCAGCGACATGATCAGTCCGCCGAATACCGCGCCGATAGGATGCAGACGGCCGATGAAGGCGACGATGATCGCCGCAAAGCCATAACCCGGCGACACCGACGGCAACAACTGGCCGATCGGTCCGGCGATTTCAAATGCGCCCGCCAGACCCGCGAAGCCGCCCGAGATCAGCAGCGACACCCACAAGGCATTGCGACTGGAAAAACCGGCATAGCGTGCAGCATGCGGCGCTACACCGCCGACCATCAGCGAGAAGCCGCGGAAGCTGCGCATCATGAACACCGCCATCACGATCGCCGCCACGATGGTCACGGCAAAGCCGATGTGCAGGCGTGTGCCGCTCATCAGCGTCGGCAGCATGAACTCGCTGGAGAACACTTTCGATTGCGGGAAGTTCATGCCGTTCGGATCCTTCAGCGGGCCGTTGACCGCATACATCAGCAGCAACTGCGCCACGTAGGTCAGCATCAGCGAAACGAGAATTTCATTGGCGTTGAACTTGTCGCGTAACAGCGCCGTGATACCGGCCCAGAATGCTCCGCCGACCACACCGGCAATGATCATCAATATCAGGCCGACACCGCCGGAGACAGCATGATCCGGCACATCGATCCACACCAGCATCGCGCCCGCGCACATGGCGCCGACGGTGAACTGACCTTCGGCGCCAATGTTCCAGATACTGGCGCGGAAGCACACCGCCAGACCGAGCGCGCACAAAATCAGCGGGATCGATTTCAGCAGCAGTTCGCTGATGGCGCGCTTGCTGCTGAACGGATCAACGAGGAAGACTTTCAGACCTGCAATCGGGTCCTTGCCCAAGGCGATGAACAGCAATGCACCCAGGAACAAGGTCAGGATGATCGCAATGACCGGCGACAGATAAGTCATGCGGCGCGATGGCGTGCCCCGCAATTCGAGCCGGAAGGGCAGAGAGGTAAATGCGGATTTTGCGGACTTAAACATGAGCAGCCTCCGCGCCCGAACCTGCAGCAGGCTGCGTATCTTCTTTCCACAAGCCGCTCATCCACAAACCAACCTGCTCGCGCGTGGCCTGTTCGATGGGAATGGACGGCGACAACTGTCCCTTGGCGATCACGTGCAGGCGGTCGCACAGCGCGAACAATTCGTCGAGTTCTTCAGAGATCACCAGCACGGCGCAGCCTTCTTGTTTAAGCGCCAGAATTTCGGCGTGAATTTGCGCAGCGGCGCCGACGTCGACGCCCCAGGTCGGTTGTGCAACGATGAAGACGCTGGGTTTGCGTTCCATCTCACGGCCGACGATGAATTTTTGCAGGTTGCCGCCGGACAGGCTTTTCGCCAGCGCATCGGGACCGCTGGCCTTGACCTTGAAGCGCTCGATGATGGACGCCGCGATCTTGCGGGTGTAGCCGAAATCGATCATGCCGTGCTTTACGTACGGCACTTTTTGATGCGACAGCAGCATGTTGGCCGACAGACTCAGCGTCGGCACGGCACCGCGGCCGAGGCGTTCTTCCGGCACCAGGCCAAGGCCTTTGGCACGGCGCGGATTGGGCGCCAGATGGCCGACGGCGCTGCCGGTCAGCATGATCATGTTGGGCGCGGCGCGCTGATCTTCACCGGACAGCGCCGCCAGCAATTCTTGCTGGCCGTTGCCGGACACACCGGCGATGCCGACGATTTCACCGGCGCGTACTTCGCATTCGATGTCTTTGAGTTCCGTGGCAAACAGATGCGCCTTCGGCAGGCACAGGCGATTGATGTGCAGCTTGCGCTCATTGCGTTGGGACTCTGGATTGCGTTCGCGGCGCAGGCGTACCAGTTCTTCGCCGATCATCATGCGCGACAGCCCGGCGCTGGTTTCATTGCGCGGATCGCAGTTACCGGTCACGCGCCCGCCGCGCATCACGGTGGCGCTATGGCACAACGCACGGATTTCGTCGAGCTTGTGGCTGATATAGAGAATGCTGCAACCTTCATCAGCCAGCTTGCGCAGCGTGACGAAGAGCTTCTCGACCGCTTGCGGCGTCAGCACCGAAGTCGGTTCATCGAGGATCAGCAATTGCGGATTGGTCAGCAGCGCGCGCACGATTTCCACGCGCTGGCGTTCGCCAACCGACAGAGTATGGACGTGGCGATTCGGCTCCAGCTCCAGGCCGTATTTTTCACCGGTCTGGCGGATACGCGCAATCAGCTCCTGCATATCGGTGTCGGAATCCAGGCCCAGTGCGATGTTTTCAGCAACCGTCAGCGTGTCGAACAGCGAGAAGTGCTGGAACACCATGGCAATGCCGAGCTTGCGGGCGATTTGCGGATTGGCGATGTGCACCAGTTCGCCGTTCCAGTAAATTTCGCCGGCATCGGGTTTGACGGTGCCGAAGATGATCTTCATCAGCGTCGATTTGCCGGCGCCGTTTTCGCCGAGTACGGCGTGAATCTCACCGGGCGCGACGCTCAGGTTGATATCGTCGTTGGCCAGCACGCCGGGATAGGCCTTGCGGATGTGGGCGATGTGCAGGCGGGAAGATGGTACAGTCACGGATTCCCCTTCAGAGACCGGCGCGGACAGGCGCGCAGGCGGTCTTTACGTTATTCAAATGATCTGCGGAATTTACCATAGCCAGATTGTCGACAATCAGGAAAATGATCACTTTGCTCACTTGTTCCCGCCACGATGCGCCCAGCGTGTCGTGCGCTTCTCGATGATGGCAAACAACTCGTACATCGCCATCGCCATCGCACCGATGACGACCAGACCGGCAAAGGCCAGCGGCATCTTCATCGACGAGCCGGCCGATACCAGCAGATAGCCGATGCCTTCGTTGGAGGCGTTCATTTCCGACACGGTCGAGCCGACAAATGCCAGCGTGATGGCGACCTTCAGCGAGGCGAAGAAATACGGCAGCGAGCGCGGCAGGCCGACCTTGAGCAGGATGTCCATCCGCTTGGCGCCGAGCACGCGCAGCACGTCTTCCAGCTCCGGCTCCAGCGTCGCCAGGCCGGTGGCGATGTTGACCATGATCGGGAAGAAGGAAATCAGGAAAGCCGTCAGGATCGCCGGACCGGCACCGATACCGAACCACACCACCAGCACCGGCACGAAGGCGGCTTTGGGCAGCGCATTGAAGGCGGTCATCAAAGGATAAGCGGCGGCGTACAGTAGCGGCGACGAACCGATCAGGAAGCCCAGCGATACACCCACCGCCACCGCGATGGCGAAGCCCACCATGGTGACCCAGAAGGTGCTGATGGCGTGATGTGCAATCGGGCCGGCGAATTCAATCATGGCTTCGATGATCGCCATCGGGCTGGGAAAGATGAACTCGGACACTTCCAGCACGCTGCAGATGAACTGCCACACCACCAGAATGGCGAGCAGTAACAGCCACGGCGCCAGCGTACGGGCAGCTTTGTTCAGGGAGGAAGGTTTTTTCATGGTCGCCTCGGCTTAGGTATTTCTGACGCGGCCGATATGCTCGCGCAACTCGTGCACCAGGGCGTTGAATGGATCGGTATAAGTCAGCTCCAGTTCGCGCGGACGCGGCAGCGGATTTTCCTTGCGCGCCACAATGCGGCCGGGACGCTTGCTCATGACATAAATGGTGTCGGCGAGGAAGGCGGCTTCGCGCAGATCGTGGGTGACCAGAATCACGTTGAATTTGCGTTCGGTCCACAGGTCGCGCAGCACACACCACAGTTCTTCGCGGGTGAAGGCATCCAGCGCACCGAATGGCTCGTCCAGCAACAGCATCTTCGGTTCATGAATCAACGCGCGGCAGATCGAAGCGCGTTGCTGCATGCCGCCCGACAGCTCCCACGGAAACTTGTCCGCATAGCCGTCAAGGCCGACGGTCTTGAGCAGTTTGAGCGCACGCTCGGTGTATTCCGCTTTGTTCTTCTTGAAACCGGTGCGATAGGGCTCGACGATTTCCAGCGGCAGCAGGACATTGTCGAGCGTAGTGCGCCACGGCAGCAGCGTCGGCGCCTGAAAGGCCATACCGACAAACTTCAGCGGGCCGGTCACATCTGCGCCGGCGATGGAAATGCTGCCACGGGTCGGACGCTTGAGTCCGGTCGCCAGCTTCATGAAGGTCGACTTGCCGCAGCCGGACGGACCGACGATGGCGATGAACTCTCCCTGCCTGGTTTGCAGGGAGATATCTTCCACCGCGAATTCGTCGGAACCGTCGTACGACAGGAAGACGCGACGGAAATCGACGAACGTATCGTCAGCCGTGGTGCTCACGGCTGCTTCTGCAGTTTCAGCTTGCAAGATTATTTCCCGAAAACGTTGAGCGCTTCTTTGGACGGCAGGTAAGCAGCGGTCCAGATCTTGTCGGGGTTGACGCGGGTCTTGGTGCCGTAGGCATCGGAGACTTGCGAAGCCATCAGCGTCAGGCGCGGCAGGAACACCTGGCCGTAGCCTTCGGCCTTGGCGTGCGGTGTGGCGATGGCGCTGGAGATCGCCAGTTTGAGGCGGCGCAGTTCCAGCTTTTCGTCGATCAGGCCGTCACGCTCCTTGAGCACCTTGATGGCGGCCTCGGGATTGGCCAGCACGTCCTTGGTCGCTTTGGCGAAGGCGCGCAGGAAACCCTTGAGCGCTTCCGGATTGGTCTTCATCAGGCTTTCGTTGGCGATGATGGCGTTGCCATACAGCTTGACGCCGTAGTCAGGGAACATCATCACGTTGATGTCCTGATCCTTGATGCCACGTGCATTCAGGTTCAGCAGCGAGGTGAAATAAAAACCGGTGATGGCATCGACATCGCCGCGCGCCAGCATGGTTTCACGCAGTGGCGGATCCATGCTGATCCAGTTGGCCTTGGAGGCATCCAGTCCGTTAGCCTTGGCGAAAATCGGATAGCCGCGCCGACCGGCGTCGAATACCGGCGACCCCAGTTTCTTGCCGACCAGATCGGCCGGCGTTTTGATGCCGGTTTTCTTCAACGAGAAGATCGCGGCAGGTGTGTCGTTGTAGACCATCATCACGGCCATCGGTTTGCCCGGCGAACTCGGATTGTTGGCGGTGAATTCCATCAGCGCAGCCATGTCGGCAAAGCCCATGTCGTAGGTGCCCGAGGCCACGCGATTGACCGCGTTGCCCGAACCGCTACCGGCGTCAATGATGACATCGAGTTTCTCTTGTGCAAAATAGCCCTTCGACTTCGCCACCAGGAACAGCGCAGACGGACCTTCAAAGCGCCAGTCGAGTTGGAACTTGATCTTGGTTTCCTGTGCGAAGGCGGATGCGCAGGCGGCGCTGAGCAAGACGGCGGCGGTGTATTTGAAGAGTTTCTTTGCGTACATGGTTGGCTTCCCTTTTTTTGATCCATTGACCCGGTGGTCGGTTAGTTCCACTGGCTTGGCACCGTCCCTGATGCTGTTGCCAATGCGTCTGTATTTTGTGAATCGGTTTCCGACAGATGACGTCGTGCGGATGTGCTGTGAAAAGCATTTACTGTGCCAAGAACATCGAATCTCTTCTGTGCGGCAGTAGTGGGTGGTTTTGCCAAGCTGGCAAGGCAGTGGAGGAAAACGGCTGTCGTTGTCGACTTTCTGATGGGATGAATTTTGTCGACAATCTAAAAAATATTTTGCAACAATTTGGTGCTTTGGTGCACCTGTCTAGAAGCTGTTGCACTAAAAACAGTATTCTTACGTGCTTGTAAGCCTTGTAAAATCTGGATAAGCCGCTGATCTTAATTTAGTACTGTCGTTCTATATCCTGTCGACAATCTCTATTTACGACTCTTGTTTTTGGCCGCGGATAAGGTACCTCGCAGATTCACTGTCGCGTCCGCAAACGCAAGCTTCCTATTGCACTTCACCTGTTTGTCGCGCCACGGTTTTTGGGCGACTGTCATGCGCGATACCAGATACCTGTCAGCGATTGTGTTTTTAATCGTCTCTGCGTTTGTCGACAGTTTTTTTGACATGTGCTTTTTTGCTGGCACGACGTTTGCATTAACGAACCCGGCGGATTGAGCTTCGGCAGATGCCGGCAGCAATATGCCCGACCTTGTTTGAATGGGTGAGCAAATGAAGGAGCGCATGGCGCGTGATTGACCAGGCTGAGCAAACGATAAAACGCATGCTCACTGAAACAAGTCATCGCACGTCATGTGCATGGGATCCGGATTTTATTTTTCGTGAATTGTAAAAAGGGAGAAATGTATGAAGAAAAGTGCAATGGGGATGTGCTTGACTACTGCAGCGCTGGCTGTTTCGGCTTTGGGCAGCATGTCGGCTAACGCTGCGGATTGGGCGGACAATTCGATCGGTATTCGCTACGGTACGCAATTCGCCGAGCCGTTCAATTCGCAGGACATCGCGAAAAAAATCGTCAACTTCACACATGCCAGCGGCTACAAATATGGCACCAACTATCTGAACGTCGACTTGCTGATGTCGGATAGCAAAGACAATGAATCGCAAGAAGCCTATATCGTTTACCGTCATACACTGGATATCGGTAAAGTTGCAGGCAAGGACCTCTCTTTCGGCCCTGCACGTGGCTTTGGTCTGACTGCAGGTTTTGACTGGAACACCAAAAACGATCCTGGATATAGCTCGCGCAAGCGCATGATCGTTGCCGGTCCTACCGTGATGCTGGATGTTCCTGGTTTCCTGAACATCAGCCTGCTGGCCCTGTGGGAAAGCAATCAGCCGCTGAATAACGGCGTACGTATGTCGAGCCGTTATTCCTACGACACGCACCCGATGTTGAACGCAGCATGGGGCATTCCGTTCGGCATGAGCGGCTTCGCATTCGAAGGCTATGTGAACTATATCGCCGCCAAGGGCAAGAACGAATTCGGCGGTGGCACTGCGCCTGAACTGAACTTTGACGGTCAGATCATGTACGACGTCGGCACGCCGCTGGGCATGGGCAAGAACACCTTCCGCGTCGGTGTGGAATATCAATACTGGCGCAACAAGTTCGGCAATCCTAGCAATGTTCCTGGCTCGCTGGCCAAGACGCCTATGCTTCGCGCCGAATACCATTTCTAAATGGTTCTGCAAACGACACGGTGCGGGCGTCGCGCCGGGTCGTTTTGTTTCGGCAGCTTCTGCCGGAGCTTAAATGCCGGGTCTTCGGATCCGGCATTTTTTATTGGAGAATCGATTGAGAAATCGATTGATAATGGATGCCTATGCTATTGGCATAAGTCCTGCTCAATGGATAGGGGCGATCAGCCGGTTTGTTTTTGTCAACAAAGCGGGTTAGTGTTTGTGATGAATTGGTGCTGAGCTTGCACTAATTTTGACGCGCTGCACTAAAACAGGTTCTGCGTGGCGTCCTCGAAAGCAAGGCTGCATCTGGATGTTGTCACTAACGGGTCGTGTCGCGCGGTGCGAAGCAGGTTGAAGAAATTGTCGACAATGATTGTTTGAAATCACTGTCGCCAACTAAACGATATAAATAGTTTTCAAGCGGATAGCTAAACTTGTCCGCCAACGAATTCACGAATTGAAAAGCGGGACAACATGGAAGCGTACATCTTCGAGTGGCTCAACCTCTTGCTGCGTTGGCTGCATGTCATCACGGCGATTGCCTGGATAGGTTCGTCGTTCTACTTCGTCTGGCTCGACAACAGCCTGACCAAACCGCAAGACCCGGAGCTGCTGGAAAAGGGCGTCGGCGGCGAATTATGGGCGGTGCATGGCGGAGGCTTCTACAACCCGCAAAAATACCTGCTGGCGCCGAAGACGCTGCCGCAGAACTTGCACTGGTTCTTCTGGGAGTCTTATAGCACGTGGCTGTCGGGCTTCGCGTTGTTCTCGGTGCTGTATTTGTTCAATGCAGGCACCTTCCTGGTCGACAAACACGTGCTCGACATGACGGCGACGACGGCAGTGTTTGCCGCACTCGGCTATCTGGTGGCGGGCTGGGTGGTGTATGACGCCATTTGCCGTCTGTTCGGCGACAAGCCGGGCGGTGATCGTGTGGTCGGTGTGCTGGTGACGATCTATGTCGTTGCTGCGGTCTGGGTGGCGTGTCATGTGTTTTCCGGACGCGCTGCTTTTCTGATGACGGGCGCATCGCTGGCGACGGTGATGAGCGCCAACGTGCTGTTCTGGATCATCCCCGGACAACGCAAGATGGTGGCGTCGATGCGCGCCGGCCAGAGTCCTGATCCTATTCACGGCAAACGCGGCAAGCAGCGCAGTGTGCACAACACCTATTTCACGCTGCCGGTGATTTTTGCCATGCTGTCGAATCACTACAGCATGACGTATAGCGCCGGCAACAACTGGCTGGTGCTGTTGCTGATCATGCTGGCGGGCGTGTTGATCCGGCAGTTCTTCGTGCTCAAGCACAAAGGTATTTTCAAATGGCAGTATCCCGCTGCTGCGGTTGTGATCCTGGCCGGTGTGGCAGCGTGGATCGCGCCGAAGTCGGTGTTGCAGCCGGCCCCGGTCGCGGCGCAAGGTGTTCCCGCAGTCTCGTTCGTACAGGTGCAGCAAGTGATAGAGACGCGTTGCATCCAGTGCCATGCAGCCAAGCCGACGCTGATGCCGGTGCCGGGCAAGGGCATCCTGCTCGACAGCAAGGACGGCATCCTGCAGCATGCTCAGCAGATTTATCAACAGGCCGTGGTGCAAAAGGCTATGCCGCTGGGGAACATGACCAATATCACCGACGACGAGCGTGCATTGCTTGGCAAGTGGTTTGAGGCGGGGGCCAAAGGCGAATAACCAGACGCAGAAATTCCAAGAATGAAAAAAGGCTGAACATCAATTCAGCCTTTTTGTTTTGTGCGGAAAGTTTTGTCGGCGGCTTACTTCGCCTGATACGGATGTTCCGCGCGCCAGTGATCGGCGATGTCGATGCGGCGGCAGATCCAGACACGCTCGTGCGACTGCACATAGTCGAGGAAGCGCTGCAGCGCGGCGAAGCGGCCCGGGCGGCCCAGCAGGCGGCAGTGCATGCCGATGGACAGCATCTTGGGTGCTTCTTCGCCTTCTGCATACAGCACGTCGAAGCTGTCCTTGAGGTATTGGAAGAACTGCTCGCCGGTGTTGAAGCCTTGCGGTGTGGCAAAGCGCATGTCGTTGGTGTCGAGTGTGTACGGCACCACCAGATGCGGCTGTTCGCTGCCGTCGGCCAGCGCAACCTTGGTCCAGAACGGCAGGTCGTCACCGTAGTAGTCGGAGTCGTAGCTAAAACCGCCGTGTTCGACCACCAGCTGACGCGTGTTGGGTGAGTCACGGCCGGTGTACCAGCCTTGCGGGTGGATGCCGGTCAGCTTGCGGAAAATCTCGACCGCGGCGCGCATGTGTTCGCGTTCCGTCTCGATGTCCATGTTCTGATAATGGATCCAGCGCAGGCCGTGGCAGGCGATCTCGTGGCCCAGTTCGACAAAGGCCTGGGTGACGTCGGGATGACGCTCCAGCGCCATGGCGACACCGAATACCGTCAGCGGTAACTGGCGTTTTTCGAACTCGCGCAGAATGCGCCAGACGCCGACGCGTGAGCCGTACTCATAGATCGACTCCATCGAGAGATGGCGGGCCGGATAGGCAGCTGCACCGATGATCTCGGACAAGAATTGCTCTGACGCCGGGTCACCGTGCAGCACCGAATTTTCGCCGCCTTCTTCATAGTTCAGGACAAACTGCACGGCGATTTTGGCCTTGCCCGGCCAGTTGGCGTGAGGGACGTTGCGACCGTAACCGATCAGGTCGCGTGGGTAATTGTCTGAATGTTGCATGTTGGCTTTAAGTTGATGAAGATGAATGTTCGAATAATGGTGTCAACGAGCGCCAAAATTCTGCAGGATACCGCTGTAGAGTTTCGGCAACGGCCGCGCATAGTCTCCGCGTTTTGCCGTTTGCAGTTTTAACGTTAGCAAGGATTCTGCCAGCTTCACGGCCGCCGTGACACCTTCGATCACAGGCGCCTTGATATCGTCACTGATTGCACTGCACAAATCGGCCATGCCGGCGCATCCGAGCACGATAGCCTCAGCGCCGTCTTCGTCCAGCGCCCGACGGCATTCGTCAGTGATGATGCGGCGTGCGTCGGAGTGTGGGTCTTCCAGTTCCAGCACCGCCAGTTCGCATGCTCTTACGTTGCGGCAAAAGCGTTCCATGCCGTAACGCTCAGCCAGATGCCAGGCCATGCCGCAGGTGCGCTGCAAGGTGGTCACGACGCTGAAGGACGGCGCAATCAGGCTGGCGTAATGCATGGCGGCTTCGGCGATGCCGATGACAGGGCCGTTGGCGACTTCTCGCGCAGCGTACAACCCGGGGTCGCCGAAGCAGGCGATGACGTAGGCATCACAGCCTTCATCTTCACCGCTGATGATTTCCTCAAGCAAGCCGGGAACCGCCAGCGCTTCGTCGTAATAGCTTTCTATCGAGGCCGGGCCCATGGCCGGGCTGACGCCGAGAATGCGGGTATCGGCTGATGCGACCGCGCGTGCGCAGTCGGTCATCTTGGCGGTCATGCTCAGGGTGGTGTTGGGATTGATGATTTTGATCAGCATGGCATCCTCACTTCTTCGCTGCGTTGAGGAAAATATAGCTGCCTGCGCCGACAAACAGTCCGATGAACCAGGAGAAATCGGCCAGCATGCGCAACTGAGGAATCATCACACAGGAAATTGCCAGCAGGGCAGCGAACACCAGCGCTTTGACGGCGTGATAGTTCACACCACCCTGATACCAGTATCGTCCTTCGGTGCGCATCGTATAAAGATCGTCAACGATAATCTCGCGGCGTTGGACCAGATAATAATCGGCAATCAGGATGCCATAGAGCGGACCGATCAGGCTGCCCAGTATGTCCAGCGTGTAGTGGATCACAGCTGGATTGTTGAACAGGTTCCAGGGAGTGATGAAGATTGATGCCACAGCCGCAAGCATGCCGCCGGTACGCCAACTGATGCGTTTTGGCGCGACATTGGAAAAGTCGAACGCGGCCGAAACGAAATTGGCGACAATATTGATGCCGATCGTGGCGATGAGGAAGGTCAGCGCCCCCAGCACGACCGCCGTGGTGTTGTCGATCCTCGCAACTGTCTCCACCGGATCGGTAATCAGCTGCCCAAATAGCGGCAGCGTGGCCGAGGTGGTGATGACGGTGATGACGGAGAACGCCAGAAAGTTGACCGGCAGGCCCCAGAAGTTGCCGCGTTTGACGTCGCCGAAGGTGTGGCAGTAGCGTGAGAAGTCGCCGAAGTTGAGCATCGGGCCGGAGAAGTAAGACACCACTAGCGCAATTGCCGTCAGCATCACCGGGAGCGCATCCCAGCCGCTGTATTTCACATGACCGAGATTGAGACCGATGTTTTGCCAACCCGCCTTGTAGACCATCCAGCCTGCCAGAATAAACATTACCGCATATACGGCGGGGCCGGCAAAGTCGATGAACTTCTTGATCGCTTCCATGCCGTTCCAGAACACCAGCGCCTGCAGCAGCCACAGCAGCAGAAATCCGACCCAGCCCAGCATCGACAGGCCGAGAAAACCATGTACATGCACATCGGCATAGATTGCCAACGCAGGGAAGAATTTGAGTGCGACGACGATGAACGCGCTGGACGCCAGATAGGTTTGAATGCCGTACCAGGCCACCGCGATCAGGCCGCGGATCGCCGCCGGAATATTGGCGCCAAGCACGCCGAAGGAGGCGCGCGAGATCACTGGATAAGGCACGCCGCTGGCCTGGCTGGGGCGTGCGATCAAGTTACAGAAAAAATTGACGAAGGTAATGCCGATCAGCAGGGACAGAAGTACTTGCCAGCTGCTCAGGCCAAGCGCGAAAAGGCTGCCGGCAAAAACGTAGCCGCCGACGCTGTGCACATCGGACATCCAGAAAGCGAAGATGTTGTAGGCGCCCCAGGTTTGCTTCTTCAGCGGAGCCAGATCGGCATTGGCGAGACGGTCGCTGTAGTGCTGAGGGAAATCGGGTGGATTGTCGGATGAATTGTCGCGTCGCGGCGGCTGCGCGGCAAGTGTGCCGGGCGATGGCTGGGGCATTGTCATGAGGTATCTCCGAAGATGATCGTCTGTAGTCGCTAGGGCTTGCTATTCCGAGCCATCGGGCAAGTGTTAGCAATACAAAAAAGACGAGAAATCGGAGAAATCTGCGGACGGGCAGGGCCTGATCGTGCGCCTGCCCTTATGCAATCGGCAACAATCGGCAACAACCGGGAATGTTCCGTCTCCCTATTTGCCCAGCACCGCACGCAAATCGAAATGATCGTCGTCGTTGGGCCGGACGCGGTCTTCGCACAAGTGCAAATGGTGCGCCATGTGTTCTTGCGCCAGCGCGATGTCACCGCTCTCCAGTGCTGCCAGCACGGTGTCGTGTTCATCGAAGGAGCAGGCGTTGTGCCCCGGCGCCTCGGTCTTGGCGATCATCAGGGTGGTGCGCGACACCAGTTTGCGCAGTGTGTCGACCAGCAAGGCGTTGCCGGTCAGTTCCGCCAGCGCCAGGTGGAATTGCGCCGACAGCCTGATCCAGCGCGGCCGGTCACCGGTCAGGTAGGACTGGCGTTCTTCCTCGACCATCTTGCGCATGCCGGCGATCTGGCGCGTGCTGGCTTCGCGTCCGACCTTGTCGAGTACCGCGTATTCAATGATGTTGCGCAGTTCGAACATGTCTTTCACTTCCGTGTTCGAGGGGCTGGCGATGAAGGCGCCGCGGTTGGCTTCCAGGTCAACCATGCCTTCCGTGGCCAGGCGCGACAGCACCTTGCGCACCGTGTGGCGGGCGGTATCATAAATCTGGCACAAGACCTGCTCAGTGAGCTTGGTACGCGGCGGCAGGCGATGTTCCATGATGGCGTCGTAGATGTCCTGGTAAATACGTTCTTCCACCGCCGGCGACTGATCGCGAGCGGCAGTTTGCGAGGCCAGGAAGGAGCGGGATGTCTTGGTTGATTTGGTCATGGCTTTTAAGAATGACATCAATGAGATAAGAGAACTAACTGCGGAGAGCTAACTGCTGATCTCCGCGTGATGACAGAATGCAGAGCAGGAGTCATACCGGCGTGAATAATTGTCGACAATGAATAAACTGATTCGCGACAATTTGGTGAGTGCTTGCACCAGAATTGACGATTTTTATCTTGTTTGCACCATAACGCGATGCAGTGCTGAGAAAGCATCGCAACGCTCAGCATGGCCATAAGCCGTGTCACAACAATCCGCAGCATGCGTTGTTGCTGCGAAAGCTGGAAAATTTTATTGTCGACAATCTTTTGTTGGTTTTTCATCAGAAATTGCCCATGCGTTTTGACGATTCTTTTTATCTTATGCAAGAACCGTACTTGCTGTGCCCTGTCTGTTGTTCAGTACCCTGAGGATTGCTGCCAAAACCCCATCACCATTCACGGCGCAAGCGGTGTCGGCGGTGCAAACAGCGCAGGTCTTTTACAATGATTCATTGCTCATCCGGGGCGCAACTGCATTGCTTCGGTCCGGTGTGAGTACCGTATTTTTATCGTTATCTTCACAGGCTCACTTATGTCTTCACCTTCATCGTCCCTGAATACTCTTATCACTGCCTTTCTGGATAAAGAACACGACGCACAATCGCGTTTCTTGCAAGAACTGGTGCGTGTGCCGTCGGACAATCCTGCCGGCGATTGTGCCGCGCATGGTGTGCGTGCAAAACAGCTGCTCGAAGAACTTGGTTTTGAAGTCGAGGCGCATGTCATTCCTGACGCGCTAGTGAAGGCTAACGGCATGATCTCGGCGACCAATCTGATCGTGCGCAAGCGCTTCGGTACTGGCGGCCCCACCATCGCGATGAATGCGCACGGCGACGTGGTGCCGCCGGGTCTCGGCTGGAGCAAGGATCCCTACGGTGGCGAAATCGTGCAAGACGCTGAACACGGCCCTGTCATGTACGGCCGCGGCGTGGCCGTGTCGAAGTCGGATTTCGCGACCTACACCTGGGCGTTGCTGGCATTGATCGCCGCCGAAAAGCAGGGCGTCGCATTGAACGGCGCCGTCGAATTGCAATTCACTTACGACGAAGAAGCCGGTGGCGACATCGGTCCGAAGTGGATACTCGACCAAGGTCTGAGCAAGCCCGACTATGCAGTGTCGGCCGGTTTCGCCTACGGCATTACTTCGGCCCACAACGGCTGCCTGCATCTGGAAGTCACGGTCAAGGGCAAGCAGGCGCACGCGGCCATGCCGCATACCGGCATCGACGCAATCGAGGCTGCCGCCGGCATCCTGCAAGCTCTGTATGCCTATCGCGCTGAACTGGCGAAGAAAAAATCCAAGGTCACCGGCATCAATCATGCCACCCTGAACGTCGGCCTGATCAAGGGCGGCATCAACACCAACGTAGTTCCCGATCTGGCGTCGTTCCGCCTGGATCGCCGCATGATTCCGGAAGAAGCGGGCTTCGATGCCGAGGGTGATCTGCGTCGCGTGATCGATGCTGCTGCTGCGAACTATCCCGGCATTGAAGTCGGCGTGCAGCGCATCTTGCTGGCGGAACCGCTGGCCGAATTGCCGGGTGTGGAGAAACTGATCGCTGCGTTTCAGCGTAACGCGGAAGCGGTGTTGGGAGAACCAGTCGCCGCCCATGGCGTGCCGCTCTACACCGACGCGCGTCATTACACCAAACACGGTATTCCTACCATCCTCTACGGCGCAGGACCACGCACGCTGATGGAAGCACGCGGCCATAACTCGGATGAGAATTTGCGTCTGGACGATTTGCTCAAAGCGACCAAGGTAGTGACGCTGGCTCTGGGGGAGTTGTTGCAGGGATAAGCTTTACATTGCTGCGCACACAAAAAAACCTGCCGTTTTCAAACGGCAGGTTTTTTTTCATGCTTTGTCGGTCAGTGCCAGTATCAGTGTCAGTGTTCAGTGTGCCGAGCCGAACTCTTCCACTTCCTGCATCAGGCGAGCCTTGTCGGTCGCCGGCAAGAAGCTGGCATTGATGCCGTTGCGCGCCAGTTGCAGCAGCTCTTCACGCGTGAGCGCCAGTGACGAGGCGATTGCCAGATAGTTGGCGTTCATGTAGCCGCCGAAGTAGGCCGGATCATCCGAGTTGACCGTCACCGCCAGACCGGCGCGCAGCATGCGGGCGATATTATGTTCGGCCATGTCATCGACGACACACAGTTTAAGGTTGGACAGCGGGCAGACTGTCAGCGGCATTTGTTCCTTGATCAGGCGTTGCATCAGCGCCGGATTTTCTTCGCTGCGTACACCATGATCGATGCGTTCGACCTTGAGCACGTCGAGCGCGCTGAGGACATATTCCGGTGGGCCTTCTTCGCCGGCATGGGCAACCAGGTGGAAACCGAGTTCCTTGCAACGCGCGAACACGCGGGCGAATTTTTCCGGCGGATTGCCGCGTTCGGACGAGTCCAGGCCGATACCGTTCCACAGGTCCTTGTACAGGTCGCGCAAGGGCAGGGCGGCGTCCAGCGTGGCGAAGGCGTCTTCTTCCGACAGATGACGCAGGAAGGACATGATCATGGCGCTGGAGAAGCCGTGCTGGTCGCGGGCTTCACGCAGGGCGCGGGCGATACCGGCAAACACCACGTCGATGCCGATGCCGCGCTCGGTGTGCGTCTGCGGATCGAAGAAGATTTCCGCATGGCGCACCTTGTCGGCGCGGGCATGATCGATGTAGGCCATGGTCATGTCGTAGAAATCTTGCTCGGTACGCAGCACGTTGGCGCCGGCATAGTACAGGTCGAGAAAGGATTGCAGATCGGTGAAGGCGTAGGCCGCACGCAATGCTTCTACGGAGGCGTAGGGCAGGTCGACTTTGTTGCGTTGCGCAAGGGCAAACAACAATTCCGGCTCCAGTGTGCCTTCGATATGCAGATGCAGCTCGGTCTTGGGCAGCGCTTCGATGAAAGCGCGCATCTCTGCGGAGAGGCTTGGGGTGGCGGAGGAAGTCATGGCTGGCCTTTGTATTGAACTGAAACGGATAAATTGAAACAAATGAACTAAAGCGATAGCCTATTTTCTCAGAAATGCCGGAATGGGCTAAAAAATGCATTGCTTGCAAAAACTAAACCAACTGCGCACAGACTAAGTTGGGAGGCGCATAAGCGCAATAAAGGGGAGATGGGAAGATAAAAGCGTAAAGATTTCGTTAAATTCTTCGCATCGCCGGATTTGCATGTTTTAATGCTGTGCCGTCAATGGGACCAAGTGCAGGATCAGGATGAAAAAGATAATTGCAACGACGATGACATGCAGCATGCTGGCGGGGGCAGGGGTGACGCTCTCCGGCTGCTCTCTGATGTTCTGGAAAAAAAAGGAAGATCCGACGGTGGTGCCTTTCTCCACAATTCCGAGCGGTTCTTACCAGAGCTTTGTAAAGAATTGGGATGACAAGGAACAGCCGGTGCTCTGCGCGCTGATCCGCTCTTCGGGTGAATGGAACTACTGGTTCCAGCCTGCGGCGGTGATGCGTCAAAAAAATGCGCTGGCGCCGTCGTCGGAGTACTTTGAAACACGCCAGCTGATGCTGGCTACGCGCATCATCCAGGCGCCGGATAGCATCGAGCGCGGTCAGATTTTTACCGCCGAGAAGGTCACGATGAAGGGCGGCGTGCTGAAACTGGATTACCGCTTCGTCCGTCCGGCTTCCGGTGCGACCTACCAGATCAAGGATTTCCTCCTGGTGGAAATCCCCAAGGAACGCTACACGACCGGGCCGGTGCAGTTTGTCGAAAACGGCCGCAAGGTGTGCGAGATTTCGCGCTGACCGCTTTCCAGTATTGGCGCTTCAATGAAAAAGGCCGGAACGTTTGATCGTTCCGGCCTTTTTGTTTTGCAACGCAATGACTGCGATGACGGCATCGGTGTTAAAAACTCAATGCGTCATGCCGATGAACTGTTGCAGCTCCGGTGTTTTCGGATTGGTGAACAGTTCTTCCGGCGGACCAATTTCATGAACCTTACCTTGATGCATGAAGACCACGCGATCGCAGACTTCGCGGGCGAAGCGCATTTCGTGCGTGACCATCAGCAGCGTCATGCCGTCGTCGGCCAGACTGCGTACCACCGCCAGCACTTCGTTGACCAGCTCAGGGTCGAGCGCCGAGGTGATTTCGTCGCACAGCAAGGCTTGCGGCTGCATGCTCAGCGCGCGGGCAATCGCCACACGCTGTTGCTGGCCACCCGACAACTGCTCGGGGAAAGCATCGAACTTCATGCCCAGGCCGACGCGTTCCAGATTCTTCTTGGCCAGCTCGCGGGCTTCCGCTTCCGGCATGCCCTTGACGATCATCGGTGAGATCATCACGTTGCGGCCCACGCTCAGGTGGGGGAACAGGTTGAACTGCTGGAAGATCATGCCGACCTTCAGACGCAGCGTCTTGAGTTCCAGTTCGCTTTGTCCAAGATAGGCGCCGGCGACGCTGATGGAGCCTTCGTCGATGGTTTCCAGTCCGTTGATACAGCGCAGCAGGGTGCTCTTACCGGAACCGCTCTTGCCGATAATGGCGATGACTTCCCCGGCTTCTACCGACAGACGAATGCCCTTGAGCACTTCGTTGTCGCCGTAGCGTTTTTTGACATCCTCAATGGCGATGAGCGGCATTGAATTTCCTTTCCAAAAATTGGCTGTACTTCGACAGCGGCCAGCACAGGGCAAAGTAAAAAAGTCCGACGACGGCAAACACGGTGAACGGCGCAAAGGTGGCGTTGGTGATTACGGTGCCGGCCTTCGACAATTCGACGAAGCCGATGATCGAGGTCACCGCGGTGCCCTTGATGATCTGTACGCCAAAGCCGACAGTAGGTGGAATCGCGATGCGCAGCGCCTGCGGCAGAATGATGTGGCGCATCTGCTGCATGTGGCCCATGGCCAGTACGGAAGATGCTTCCCACTGACCGCGTGGTACTGCCTCAACACAGCCGCGCCAGATTTCTGCGAGGAAGGACGCGCTCCACAAGGTCAGCGCCAGACCGGCAGCGAGCCAGGCCGGAACTTCCATGCCGAACAAAGCCAGCCCGAAGAAAATCAGGAACAACTGCATCAGCAGCGGCGTGCCCTGGAAGATCTCAATGTACAACTGAGCCGTGCGGCGCAGAGCAGGACGTTTTGAGATGCGCATGAACAGGATGATCATGCCCACCGCGCTGCCCAGCAGGAAGGTCGCCAACGACAGCAGCACTGTCCAGCGGCCTGCCAGCAGCAGGTTGCGAACGATATCCCATAAGGTAAAGGAAATCATGCGGCCCTCCGCGCAAAGATGAACTTGTTGCCGATCAGGCGCAGCAGCTGGCGCAGTAGAATCGCCATTGCCAGATACACTGCCGTCGCGATGAAATACGCTTCAAAGGCGCGGAAATTGCGGCCCTGAATGAAGTTGGCGGCGAAGGATAATTCTTCCACGGCGATTTGCGAACATACCGCCGAACCCAGCATCACGATCACGATCTGGCTCGACAGCGCCGGCCAGATTTTTTGCAGCGCAGGGCGCAGGATGATGTGGCGAAACGCCTGGACGCGCGACATCGACAGACTCAGCGCCGCTTCCATCTGTCCGCGTGAAATCGCATTGACACCCGCGCGGATGATTTCGGTGCTGTAGGCGCCGAGGTTGATCACCATGGTCAGAATCGCGGCTTGCATCTCGCTGATCTGTATCCCCATACTGGGCAAGCCGAAGAAGATGAAGAACAGCTGGACCAGAAAGGGTGTGTTGCGTATGAGCTCGACGTAGGCACTCACGATAGGCTTGAGCCATCGCGGTCCCTGCGTGCGTGCCCAGGCGCCGAAGATGCCGACGGCAATGCCGATGACGCCGCCGATGGCGATCAGTTCGATCGTCGTCAGCACGCCCTTGACCAGCACGTCGGTATAGTCGAAAGTCGCCAGGAAATCAAAGTGATAGGCCATGTGGTTTCATTTTCTGAAAATGGTGGTCAGCGTTGAATCACTTGGAATCAAAGGACACTGGATCCGGCGTCCGACTTATGCCGGGATCCGGTGTTATTGCAAAGCAATTACAGGTTGGCCGGCAACGGCAGGCCCAGCCACTTCACGGTCAGGGCGCTCAGTTCGCCGTTTTTCTTGATTTCGGCGAGGATGGCGTTGACCTTGTCTTGCAGCTTCTTCTCGTCCTTGTTCAGACCGATGAAGCATGGCGAATCTTTGATCAGAAATTTGGTTTCAGGCTTCTTCGGTGGGTTCTTGGCGATGATGGCGGCGGCGATCACGTTGCCGGTCGCGACCAGTTGCACTTGATTCGACAGGAAGGAGCTGATGGTGCCGTTGTTGTCTTCATAGCGCTTGACGGTGGCGCTGGCCGGAACGATTTTCGACAGTTCCAGATCTTCCACCGAACCGCGGGTCACACCGATGGTCTTGCCTGCCAGGTCGGCAGGGCCGCTGACTTTTTGATCAGCCGGGCCGAATACGCCGTTAAAGAACGGTGCGTAAGCAGCAGTGAAGTCGATCACTTTTTCGCGTTCTGCATTCTTGCCCATGCTGGAGATGACCAGATCAACTTTTTTGGTTTGCAGGTAAGGCACGCGGTTGGCGCTGGTCACGGGAATCAGGTCAACCTTGACGCCCAGTTTTTTGGCGATCAGGGTCGCGACATCGATGTCCAGACCTTGTGGCTTGAGGTCGGCAGTGACCGAGCCGAATGGCGGAAAGTCTTGTGGTACGGCGACGCGCAGCACGCCTGCCTTTTGGATGTCGTCCAGTGTGTCGGCACGTACAGCGGAAGCAGAAATCAGCAACGCACCAGCCATCAGGCCGAGAAAAAGTTTCGAGAGTTTCATCATGATTCTCCAGGTTGAGATGAAGTGAAAGAAGTGGCTATCGCAGCCGCTGTTTTTTTACCGGATCGCGAAGCCGGCTTTTTGGGCTTCACGGGTGCTGCAAAAGAATTCCCTACCGCCGAGACGGGGGCCAGTGCCTGACGCAGTTGCCCCAGCGGATCGCTGACGCCGACTTTGTTCAGGCCGGCTTCAACGTGTTGCAAATGGTCGTGCATGAGTTGTTCTGCGGCTGCCAGATCGCCACGCTCCAGCGCGGCAACGATGTGGACGTGTTCGGCGCAAGAGTCTTCGGCTTGTTCGGAGGACTGGTGCAGCATGGCGGTCAGGGTGGTGCGCGCGGTCAGATCGCGCAGCGTGTCCGACAGCAAGGTGTTACCAAGGCACTCGCACAGTGCGACATGGAAGTCGCCCAGCAGATAACTGCGTGCACCGATATCGTCGCCTTCGATGGCGGCTTGCTCGCGCCGGATGTGGTCGCGCAATTGTTCAATCGCGGTCTTGGTGATCGGACGGGCATGGCGCAGCAGACCGAGTTCAATGACGCGGCGCGCCTCAAAGGCTTCGCGAGCATCATTTGGCGTCGGTTCAATCACGAACCAGCCGCGCCGGGCGCTGACCGTGACGATGCCGCGTGTGACCAGGCGCGTCAGTGCTTCGCGCACCAGGGTACGGCTGACGCCGAACAATTCCGACAATTGCTGCTCGCCCAGGCGCGTGCCGGGGGCAAGCTGCTTGGCGAGGATCGCTTCCATGATGCGGCTGGCGATCTGAATCGAGGATTTGATGGCGTCTGTGCTCATGTCTCCACTACAGCAATATGCGTGCCATGTATTCCAATCTGATATACAAGATTGACGTACAGAAATAGCCTACTTATTACCAGAGTGAGAGGAGTATCCGGCGCGCGCCTTGAAGCTGCTTTTCGCGTGGGTCTATGCCACACGGGGGATTGCGGCGATTCACTTTGGAATACCGATGATCACCGGAATGGTGCATCTTGTATACCAGTTCACGAAAACGGAGCGTTTTCAAGTCGCCAAAATGCAAACCGCCCGCTGCTTTTGAGGGCGGCGGGCGGCAATGAAAGCTAACCAGGAGTGTTGGGAAAGCCGCTCTATCTATATAGAAGGTCAGGTTTTGGAGGCTTCCAGGGATGCATTGCTGTCGCTGCTCTCCGCTTTGTCGGCGGGAGATGCCAGCGCCTTCACTGCCGGCTTGCGCGTTGTACGTCCGTTCAGGGCACCGCCTTCATACGGCACGCGGCCTGATGGCACCACGGCAGAGGCCAGTTGGACGTGGCCTTCCTGATCATCGAAGAACATGTGCGCGCCAAACGCGTGCAATACGTCCGCCTTGGGGAGGCCGCCGAGGAAGAAGGCTTCGTCGACTGTGACATTCCAGGTACGCAGCGTGTGGATCACGCGCTTGTGCGCCGGGCTGTTGCGTGCGGTGACGATGGCGATGCGCACCGGGCAGGTCGCAGGCGTGAATTGTTTCTGGATTTCCGACAGGGCGAACAGCAGCTTGGCCAGCGGGCCTTCTTTCATGGCCTTGTTGCGATGGCGTTGTTCGTGGCGGACAAAGGCTTCCAGGCCTTTCTCGGCATAGATGCGTTCGGACTCGGGCGAGAACAGTACTGCGTCGCCGTCGAAGGCGATGCGGATCTGGTTTTCCGGCGGGATGTAATTGGTGGGCGCGGTATATAACTGCGCCGCCGCCACGCCGCCGTCGATGGCGTCCTGAACGTCGTCCTGATCACGCGAGAGAAACAGGTCGATCTTGAAGGCTTCCAGATAATGCACGATTGGCTCGCCGCCGGTGAAGGCCGCACGGCTGATGTCGAGCTTGTGGGCCTCGATGGCGTTGAATGCGCGCAGACCGGTGTCGGGCGTGTTGCGCGAGATGACCACTACTTCTACCAGGCGGCGGCCGGGGATCAGGTGGTTCAGTTTGAGCAGCGCCTTGACCAGCGGGAAGGCCGTACCCGGCAACAGAGGGTCGTTTTCGTGTTCGCGCTGGTAGGCGGTATAGGCTTCCACGCCTTCGTTGTCGAAGATAGCGTTTTCATGTTCGAGGTCGAACAGCGCGCGCGATGAAATGCCGATGACCAGCATGCCGGAAAGATCGTAAGCCATGTCTTTTTAACTCGTTCGGACTGCAAAATGGGATGCGTGCAGTGTGCCACAGATGCCATTTTCACCCTAGTTATGTAGTGATTTCGCCCCATGCCGGATTTGCATGATGCGTCTTCATGTTCTTTCCATTGCATATTTGCGCGCTATCTCCGTCAAAACACATGATATTGCATGCATCTTTGATAAATATTGCCGAAAAGTATTTTGTAGTGACGGATTGCATCGCGCTACATAAATTTGTATGATGACCGTATAACTTAATCAAAAACGACGAGACATTCATGTTCCAAAAGATTCCGGTGCAGGCGCTCAGCGACACGGTAGCGCGGCAATTACTGGAGAAAATCGATCTGGGCGCGTTCCCCCGCGGCGGCAAATTGCCGACCGAGGCCGTGCTGGCGCAAGAGTTCGGCGTCAGCCGCACTGTTGTTCGCGAGGCGATTTCGCGACTCAAGCATGAAGGCGTGGTCGAGCCGCGCCAGGGTAGCGGCGTTTTCGTCACAGAGCAGGCCGGCATCAAACCCTTGCGCATCGATTACACCGAAGTGAGCTCTCCTGAAGCGGTCTTGCAGATTGTCGAACTGCGTCGCGCCATCGAGGCTGAAGTGGCGGCACAAGCTGCCAAGCGCCGTACCGATGCCGACATGGTCGCCATCGACAATGCGCTGGCGCGCATCGGCATGGATGTGAAGGAAGGTAGCGATGGCGTTGCCGCTGACGTCGCTTTTCATCGTGCGCTGGCGACTGCGACGCGCAATCCGTATTTCATCAAGACGCTGGAATTTCTCAGTCAGTACCTGGAAGCCGCGACGACGGTGACACGTGGTAACGAAGCGCGGCGTGACGATTTTTCACGCCAGGTGCGCGAAGAGCACGAAGCTATCGTCGCCGCGATTCGCGCCGGCGACGAGATGGCGGCGCGCGCGGCGGCGCAGACGCATATGTTCAATGCCGCCCGGCGATTAGGCCAGGCCGGGTAGCAAGAATAAATACGCGCAGTAAAAATCGAAGTAAAAATCGCAGTAAAAATCTAAACCAGGCGCAGCGTGCCGGATCCTGATTTGAGTGATCCACAGCCAACGCCGCCGTAATCAGTGGAGTCGACGATGTCTAAAAATGTTGGTGTGATCGGTCTGGGAGCAATGGGTTTGGGCGTCGCACGCTCGCTGCTGCGTGCAGGGTTCAACGTGCACGCCTGTGACGTACGCAAGGAAGTACTGGATAAGTTTGCGGCTGAAGGAGGCGTTGCCTGCGCCAACCCTGCCGAGATGGGCAAGGCCGTCGATGTGGTCGTCACGCTGGTGGTCAATGCTGCACAAACCGAGACCGTACTATTTGGCGAGAACGGTGCTGCGTCGACATTGAAGGCAGGTAGCGTCGTGATTTCCAGCGCGACAGTCGCACCGGATTTCTCGATCGCATTGGGTCAGCGTCTCGCTGAAAAAGGTTTGCTCATGCTGGACGCGCCGGTGTCGGGGGGCGCTGCGCGCGCCGCATCGGGCGAGATGACGATGATGACCTCCGGCCCCGCCGACGTCTACGCGAAGATCGAAGATGTATTGACAGGCATGGCCGGCAAAGTCTATCGGTTGGGCGATGTTCACGGGGTCGGTTCCAAGGTCAAGATCATCAATCAATTGCTGGCAGGCGTGCACATCGCTGCATCGGCGGAAGCCATGGCGCTGGGTCTGCGTGAAGGTGTCAACGCTGATGCCTTGTATGAAGTCATCACCCACAGCGCCGGTAATTCGTGGATGTTTGAAAATCGCGTACCGCACATCCTCAACGGCGACTACACGCCGCTGTCAGCTGTCGATATTTTCGTCAAGGATCTTGGCCTGGTGCTGGATACCGCACGCCGCAGCAAATTCCCGCTGCCGCTGTCGGCTGCCGCACATCAGATGTTCATGATGGCGTCGACCGCCGGTCATGGTGGCGAAGATGATTCCGCGGTGATCAAGATTTTCCCGGGCATCGATCTGCCGCCTTCGAAGAAATAACTACAGCAAACCTAGCACAGCAACACAGGAGTTGACCATGTCTCAAGCCCAACCCAAGCCTCTGCTTGGCTGCATCGCCGACGATTTTACCGGCGCGACCGACCTCGCCAACATGCTGGTGCGCGGTGGTATGCGTACTGTGCAAACCATTGGTATCCCTGAGCAGATACCTGCCGTCGAAGCCGATGCGCTGGTGATCGCACTCAAGTCGCGCACGATTCCTGCCGCCGAAGCGGTCGAGCAATCGCTAGCTGCGTTGCGCTGGTTGCAACAGCAGGGCTGCACGCAATTCTTCTTCAAGTATTGCTCCACGTTTGACTCCACCGACGCCGGCAACATCGGCCAGGTGACCGACGCGTTGCTCAAAGAACTGGGTGCTGACTTCACCATCGCCTGCCCGGCCTTCCCGGAAAATGGCCGCACTATCTATCGTGGCTATCTCTTCGTTGCCGACGCGTTGCTGAATGAGTCGGGCATGGAGAATCATCCGCTCACGCCGATGACCGATGCCAATCTCGTGCGCGTGCTGCAACGTCAGACCGAGTCCAAGGTCGGCCTGGTGCGTTACGACACGGTGGCCAAGGATGCTGCTGCCGTGACTGAACGCTTCACAGCGCTGCGTACTGAAGGTGTGAAAATGGCCATCGCTGACGCCGTCTCCGATCGTGACTTGTACGTGTTGGGCGAGGCATGCGCTGAACTGAAACTGGTTACCGGCGGTTCAGGTATTGCACTTGGTTTGCCGGAGAATTTCCGTCGTGCCGGATTGCTGCATGCCGCGGGCGAAGCGGCGCAATTGCCGAAGGTTGACGGCTTGTCGGTGGTCTTGGCAGGCAGTGCGTCGAAAGCCACCAATGCGCAGGTCGCCGAATGGAAATCGAAGCATCCCGCTCACCGTATCGACCCGCTGGCGTTGGCGCGCGGCGAAGCGGTCGTGGCACAGGCACTGGCCTTTGCCGACGAGCACATCAAGAAAGAACCGGTGCTGATTTACGCCACCGCGACACCTGACGAAGTGAAGGCGGTACAAAAAGAATTGGGCGTTGCCAAAGCGGGCCATCTGGTGGAGCAGGCTCTGGCCGACATCGCCAAGGGTTTGCGCGAGCGTGGTGTGCGCCAGTTCGTGGTGGCCGGCGGCGAAACCTCCGGCGCTGTGGTGCAGGCGCTCGACGTGCGCGCATTGCGCATCGGACCGCAGATCGATCCGGGCGTACCGGCGACTGCCACGCTGGATGATCAACCGTTGGCACTCGCGCTGAAATCGGGCAATTTCGGCAGCGTCGATTTCTTTGAAAAGGCCTTGCGCTTTCTTGGCGGAGCCAAGGAGTGAATATGAGTAAAGAAATCCAACTGCGCGAAGAGATCTGTCGTACCGGAGCAAGTCTCTTTCAACGCGGCTACACCGTCGGCTCGGCCGGCAACATCAGCGCGCGGCTGCCGGATGGCGAAGGCTGGCTGATCACGCCGACTGACGCCTGTCTGGGCTATCTCGACCCGGCCGGTATTGCCAAGGTCGATGCGAGCGGCAACTGGGTATCGGGCGACAAGCCGTCCAAGACGCTGGCGCTGCATCGCATGGTCTACGACAACAATCCGGAGATGCATGGCGTTGTTCACACGCACTCGACTTATCTGGTCAACCTGACCATCAAGGGTGTGTGGTCGCAAGATGATGTGCTGCCGCCGATCACGCCGTATTACGTGATGAAAGTCGGTCATATTCCCTTGATTTCCTATCGTCGTCCGGGCGATCCGCTGGTGGCGGAACAAGTGAAGCAACTCGCCAACAAGGTGCGCGGCGTACTGCTTGAGCGCCTCGGCCCGGTGGTGTGGGAAAGCTCGGTGTCCAAGGCGGCCTACGCATTGGAAGAGCTGGAAGAAACCGCCAAGCTGTGGCATCTGGCCGGTGGCAATGTCGCGCCTCTGGATGAAGCCGCGTTGCAAGAGTTGCGCGAGGTGTTCAACGCGCGCTGGTAGCAATCCAGAGATTCAGCGATCCGGATCGGCTTCAATAAAAAAATAGCAATCAAGCACGGACGCCGTCTATCGCCGATATCCCAGCAGCAGCATTCACTTTTTTGCCAGCCAAGCGCTAGCCGATTTTGTACTCGTACGTCAGATTTCAAATTGCCGGCGCTAAAGCCGGCGCCATAAACCAACGGCCGTGGGAGCGGCCGTATTAAATCAACAGGAGATTGTCGTAGCATGACTGCATCAACCACACTCGGAGCCGAGTCTAAGCCTAACCTGGGTTCCAGCGCCAACGAACAAGAAAAAAACCGCGTCTATGCAATAGTATTCTGGCGCATCATGCCTTTCCTCATGCTGTGCTACGTCATCGCGTATCTGGATCGCGTCAACGTTGGCTTTGCCAAGCTGCAAATGTCGGTCGATCTCGGCTTCAGCGAAACCGTGTTCGGCCTCGGTGCCGGCGTGTTCTTCATCGGCTACTTCCTGTTCGAAGTGCCAAGCAACATCCTGATGCACAAGGTTGGCGCACGCGTATGGATCGCCCGCATCATGATCACCTGGGGCATCTTGTCGGCAGGTTTCATGTATGTCGAAACACCGATGCAGTTCTATGTGCTGCGTTTCCTGCTCGGCCTGGCTGAAGCCGGTTTCTATCCCGGCATCATCCTGTATCTGACTTACTGGTATCCATCGCATCGCCGCGCCAAGGTGATTGCCGTGTTCATGTCGGGTATTCCGGTTGCGGGCATTCTTGGCAACCCATTGTCGGGCTGGATCATGGACGCCTTTCATGGCACCACCGGCATGCATGGCTGGCAATGGATGTTTGTCATCGAAGCCATTCCTGCGGTCCTGATCGGCCTGGCGACACTGGCCTATCTGGACAACGGCATCGCCAAGGCAAAGTGGCTGAGCGACGACGAAAAGAAATTGCTGGACGACGAAATCGCCGCCGACCAGCACGGCAAGGAAAGCGTGCATTCCTTCGCAGACATCGTCGGCGACAAGCGCGTGTGGCTGATGTGCCTGATCTATTTCTGCTTCGTCATGGGCCAGTACGGTCTGACGCTGTGGATGCCAACCCTGGTCAAGGCGACCGGCGTGACCGGCAACCTGCACATTGGTCTGCTGAGTGCGATTCCTTTCGGCTGCGCGATCGTCGCGATGAACCTGATCGGCCGTAGCGCTGATGCACGCCGCGAACGCCGCTGGCATCTGATCGTGCCTGCCATGATGGGTGCGGTAGGTTTTGTCGGCGCAGCTTTGTTCGCGGACAACACCGCAATTTCGATTGCATCGCTGTCGTTGGCCGCTGCCGGTGTGTTGACCTGCGCACCGCTGTTCTGGTCGCTGCCGACTTCTTTCCTGACGGGTGCGGCGGCTGCAGTTGGTATTGCAGCGATCAATTCGGTCGGTAATCTGGCAGGTTTCGTCAGCCCGTATCTGATCGGTTATCTGAAAGATCTGACCCACAACGGCGCGACCGGCATGTACATGCTGGCAATCATGCTGGTGATCGGTTCTGCGGCTGTGCTCAAAACATCGCCTAAACTAGTCAATAAATAAGCTTTCAACAGATTTATCCGGCGCGCATCCGAACAAGGTGCGCGCCTTCATTCCAAGGAGATCACGATGCTGCGCTTTGCCGCCAACCTGAGCATGATGTACAACGACCATGCTTTCCTCGATCGCTTCGCCGCTGCCGCCAAAGATGGTTTCAGCGGCGTTGAGTTTTTGTTTCCGTATGATTTTCAACCGGAAGAAATCAAATCGCGTCTCGATGCCCACGGTCTGACGCAAGCCTTGTTCAATGCGCCACCGGGCGACTGGGCTGCGGGCGAACGTGGCATCGCCTCCTTGCCGGGGCGCGAAGACGAATTCAAGCGTAGCATCGACACTGCGCTGAAATACACCAGCGTCATCGGCAACAAGACCTTACACGTGATGGCCGGCTTGATTCGTCCTGAGCAGGACCGCGCCAAGCATCGCGCCGTTTATATGGATAATCTGTCGTACGCTGCGCATCACGCCGATCTGGCTGGCGTGACGGTGGTAATCGAGCCGATCAATACGCGCAATATTCCCGGCTTCTTCCTGAATCGTCAGGACGACGCGCAAGCCATCTGTGCAGAAATCGGCGCAGAGAATCTGAAGGTGCAGTTCGATTGTTACCACTGCCAGATCGTCGAGGGCGACGTTGCCGTCAAGCTTAAGCGCGACATGGCCGGCGTCGGTCACATCCAGATCGCGGGCGTGCCGGAACGTCATGAGCCGGACATCGGCGAGCTGAACTATCCCTATCTGCTCAAACTGATCGATTCGCTGGGTTATAAAGGCTGGATCGGTTGCGAGTATGTGCCGGCGGCCGCAACTTCGGATGGTCTGGGTTGGTTGAAAGCGTTGGCAGAGCAAGGATTGACGGAACTCAAGCCACGCTAAGTCAGCTTGCCTGATCAGATTTGGTCAGGCAGATAGTAAAAAAGCGGAGCGACCGTTGAAGGGCGCTCCGCTTTTTTCATTATTGTTTGTCGCTTACCGCTCGTTGGGTTTGACTTGAGCGGTGACGCTATGTTTTGTATTGCATTTGATACAGGTCGCGTAGTGCCAGATGGCGCTGACCGGGATTCTGTAGCCGCTCTTAAGGCCACAAGGGCCGCAGACCAGCTGGCCTTGCTCGGGGATGTTCATGTTGTGTTACTGCGTGATGATGGTTGCTCGAAGTCGCGGAGCCGTCCTGCGGGAGCGTTAATGAAAATCAAACAAAAGCATTAACTAGGGACAACAGTTCACTGACTGGCACTGATTCTACTATCGATTGGAAAAGCCTGCCGGGAGGGGCTGGTTTTTTACATTCATCAAGAAGAGGGGGGGGGGATGGTCAGACACGTAACTTCTTCGGCTGGACGAGTGTGAAAACCGCCAGCATAAATCACCAAAACGAAAAAGCAGCATTACGTGAGTAATGCTGCTTTCGGGTACAACTTTTATTTTTGGTGGCCCGGGGCGGAATCGAACCACCGACACAAGGATTTTCAATCCTCTGCTCTACCGACTGAGCTACCAGGCCAAGAGGCCGAATTATAGCAAGATAATTTTGGAATGCAAAGGGTGCTTCCACTTTTTTTATAAAAAGTTTGTTCGGCCCATTTGTTTTCCATTTGCTGTCGGCTCGCAGGCCTTTATTTATGCGGCATTTCCTTGAGTTTCTTGTGATGGAGATCAAGGAAGGTCATGCCGTGAAGCCGTTTATAATGCTGTCCCATGAATGGTCATACATTAAATTCCTCTTCGGCCGCTGCGCGCAAGGTGACGGATGCGCAGTCCAGCGATATCTGCATCGTCGGCAATGGCGCGATCGGCAAGACGGCTGCGTTGGCTTTGGCGCAAGCGGGCCTGCGTGTCAATTTGCTGGCACCGGTTCAGTCGCACGCGACCTCCGTCGAACAGTCGAGCTGGGATGTGCGTGTCTACGCGGTGAATCAGATCGCGCGTGATTTGCTTTCTTCCATCAAGGTCTGGGATGCGCTCGATGCATCGCGTGTGGCTGCCGTGGATGGTATGGAAGTCTTCGGCGACGGCGACAATCATGCGGGCAAGCTGGCCTTTGATGCGTACTCGGCACATGTCGATGCATTGGCCTGGATCGTGGAGGATCGCAATTTGAATGGCGCGCTCGATGCGGCGCTGAGATTTTCTCCCAATGTGCGTGTGATCAACGGTCGCGCTGTGTCGCTGCGCACGGATGCGCAGGGTGTGGATCTGGAACTGGAAAGCGGCGACGTGCTGAAAGCGTCTTTGCTGGTTGGTGCAGACGGCGGTCAGTCATGGGTGCGTGGGCAATGCGACATCGGACTCGACTATCGCGCCTATGGCCAACGCGCCATCGTCACCAATTTTGCGTGCGAGAAAGCGCATCAGGGCGTAGCTTATCAATGGTTCACCGCGACCGAAGGCATCGTGGCCTTGTTGCCGTTGCCGGGGCAGCGCGTGTCGCTGGTGTGGTCGGCGCCGGATGCGTTGGCCGAAACCTTGCTGCGCCAGCCCGCTGCACAATTGGCGCAACATCTGGCCAAATATGCCGGTTCCGTTCTGGGCGCACTGACGCCGCTGGAGCCGGAGCTGGTGCGTGATTTTCCCCTGACGCTGGTGAAGCCCCACGCGATGACTGCGGCACGCGTGGCGCTCATTGGCGATGCGGCGCATGTGATTCATCCGCTGGCCGGACATGGCATGAACCTCGGCTTTGCCGATGTTGCCGCGTTGCTCAACGTCATCAGCACGCGCGAGCCGCAGCGTGATTGCGGCGATGCACGCGTGTTGGGCCGTTATGCACGTGCTCGCAAGGAAGAAGTTTTGCTCATGCAACTGGCGACCGACGGTCTGGCCCGCCTGTTTGAAACCAATATTGAACCCTTGCGCGTGGTGCGTAATCTGGGATTGAACTTGGTGAATCACCTGCCTGTCTTAAAGCGGCGTTTGATGGCCCACGCGCTCGGCAAACGGACTTAATCGATTTAACTTATAGTGTGGGCAGAATTTGCATGAGCCGGCTGGCAGACAAGATATTGCTGCGAAACCGGTTGCGACGAGACTGTCCTTCCATTGGAATAAACATGAAAAAGATTTTTGCACTTCCCGCCGCACTCTCCGCAGTTGTGGCCGCTGCCGGATTGTTTCTGGCTTGTGTCGGCGGTTCGGCATGCGCTGCCGATACCACCGAAGCCACTATCAAAAAACTGATCGAGCCGCGTCTCGGCGAAGGCGCCAAGGTTGAAGCCGTGACCAAGACGCCGTACTCCGGTCTTTATGAAGTGCAGGTTGATGGCGATGTGATTTATACGGATGCCAAGGCGCAATACTTGTTCATCGGCCGCGTGGTCGATTCGCAAACCTATCGCGACCTCACCAAGGAAAAGATCCAGGCGATCAACAAGGTGAAGTTCTCCGACCTGCCGCTGGATCTGGCGATCAAGACCGTCAAGGGCAACGGCAAGCGTTTCATCGCCGTGTTTGAGGATCCGAACTGCGGTTATTGCAAGCGCTTCCAGAAGACTTTGCAAGAAGTCGACAATGTGACCGTCTATACCTTCCAGTACAACATCCTTGCGCAGGATTCGATTGAGAAGTCGCGCAATATCTGGTGTGCCGCCAATCCGAGCAAGGCCTGGAGCGACTGGATGATGAACGGCAAGGAAGCGTCGGCTGCGCCGGCATCCTGCAATGCACCGCATGAGCAAGTACTGGCGCTGGGCCAGAAGATGAAGGTCACCGGTACGCCGACCATTATTTTTGCGGACGGCTCGCGTATTCCTGGCGCGATTGACGCCAAGACGCTGGAGCAGAAGTTTTCTACATTGAAGTAATTTGCTGAAGAGTTGAAAACGCCGGCAGCCTGCTTGATGCACGCTGCCGGCGTTTTTATTTGGGCGTCGGGTTCCGTGTGAGGCGAGACTATTTCGCCGCTGTATGCAGCTGCATCATGCCGGCTTCAAACTTGCCCTCACACAGCAATGGAATTGCATCGAGGCTCTTCTCAATGGCTTCATTGATCAAGGCCTGTTCTTCCTTGCGTGGACGATGCAGCACGAAGTCGGCGACAGGCTGTTGCAGGCCCATGGTGCGCGGATGGCCGATGCCGATGCGCAGGCGCCAGTAGTCTTGCGTGCCGAGCGCGGCGGTGATGTCCTTGAGGCCGTTATGCCCGCCTGAAGAGCCGCCTTTCTTGATTTTGGCGCTGCCGGGCGGAATATCCAGTTCATCGTGCACGACCAGCACTTCTTCCGGTGCAATCTTGTAAAAACGCGCCAGTGCACCGACCGATTGTCCGGAACGATTCATGAAAGTCTGCGGTTCGAGCAACCAGACTTCATTGCCGCTGATGAATGTTTTCGCGGCCAGCGCGTTAAAGCGGGTTTCGCGCGCAAGACGGATGCTACCGGCGAGATTGTCTACCAGCCAGAAGCCGGCATTGTGCCGGGTTTGCTCGTATTCCGGGCCGGGATTGCCGAGTCCCACGATGAGACGGATAGACATGCTGGATAAAGAATTAACATTAAAGCGAGGATTATCGCGGATATCGAATCGCCTCGTCCAATTGGCGTGAAATTTATGACGATGTATTGTCAAAAAAATAGCCAGAAAATCTCCCTAACCCGCCCCAAACCGCTTGTGCGCCTAGATGCAAGCGATTTATTTCATCTATTTGGCAAGAAATAAGCCCTGTCAAGATTGGCGCATGCGGTTGAATTGCGTATCATCCAACGCTTGTTTTTCAATTCCCGGATTTCATTGTCATGTTGCCTTCCATCGAACAACGTTTAGCTCTTGAACTCGTCGCCAAACCGGTGCAGGTTGCCGCCGCGATTGCCTTACTCGACGAAGGCGCGACCGTGCCGTTTATCGCGCGTTACCGCAAGGAAGCCACCGGCGGGCTGGACGACATCCAATTGCGCTTGCTGGAAGAGCGCCTGCGCTATCTGCGTGAGTTGGAAAGCCGCCGCGCGGCCATCATCGCGTCGATCGAAGAGCAAGGCAAGATGACGCCGGAACTGCTGGATTCCATCGTCCATGCCGAAGACAAGACCCGTCTCGAAGACTTGTACCTGCCGTACAAGCCAAAGCGCCGTACCAAGGCCCAGATCGCAGCAGAAGCCGGTTTGACGGAACTGGCCGATGCGCTGATGAACGACCCGATGCTGAACCCGGAAGAAGAAGCTGCAAAGTACCTCAAGCCGGCCTTCACTACCGACAACGGCGACAATCCTGGCGTGGCCGATACCAAGGCTGCGCTGGACGGCGCGCGCCAGATTCTGATGGAGCGCTTCTCCGAAGATGCGGAACTGCTGCAATCGCTGCGCGAGTACCTGACGGACCACGGCGTGGTTGAGTCGAAAGTGGTTGAAGGCAAGCAGGATGCAGGTGAAAAATTCGCCGATTATTTTGACTACTCAGAAACCATCGGCACCATTCCTTCGCACCGCGCGCTGGCCTTGTTCCGCGGCCGCCGTGAAGAAATGCTGACCGTGACCCTGCGTCTGGATACGGAAGAAGAGAAGCCGAAGTGGGATGCACCGCATAATCCATGCGAAGGCCGTATTGCTGCGCGCTTCGGCGTGAGCAACAAGGGCCGTCCGGCCGACAAGTGGCTGTCCGATACTGTGCGCTGGGCGTGGCGCGTCAAGGTCTTCATGCATCTGGATACAGAATTGATGACCGGCCTGCGCGAGCGCAGCGAAGCGGAAGCGATCAACGTCTTCGCCCGCAATCTGAAAGATCTGTTGCTGGCTGCGCCTGCCGGCCCACGCGCCACCATGGGTCTGGATCCAGGGCTGCGCACCGGCGTCAAAGTGGCGGTGGTCGATGCGACCGGCAAGGTAGTCGACACCACGGCAATTTTCCCGCATCAACCGCGCAATGACTGGGAAGGTTCGCTGCACACGCTGGCCAAGCTGGCTGAGAAGCATAATGTGTCGCTGATCTCAATCGGCAATGGCACTGCATCGCGTGAAACCGACAAGCTGGCGCAAGACCTGATCAAGATGCGTCCTGAGTTGAAGCTGACCAAGATCGTCGTGTCGGAAGCCGGTGCGTCGGTCTACTCGGCGTCCGAATTCGCGTCGAAAGAATTGCCTGATCTGGACGTGTCGATCCGCGGTGCAGTGTCGATCGCACGTCGTCTGCAAGATCCGTTGGCGGAGTTAGTCAAGATTGATCCAAAGTCGATCGGCGTCGGCCAGTATCAGCACGATGTCGGCCAATCGCAACTGGCGCGTTCGCTGGATGCCGTTGTCGAAGATTGCGTGAATGCCGTCGGCGTGGACGTCAATACCGCATCAGCACCGTTGCTGGCGCGTGTGTCGGGTCTGAACGCTGCGGTAGCGCAAAGCATCGTGTCGTATCGCGATATGAAGGGCATGTTTGCTTCGCGGGCTGCATTGCGCGACGTGCCTCGTCTGGGCGACAAGACGTTTGAACAGGCCGCAGGTTTCTTGCGCGTGATGAACGGTGAAAATCCGCTGGACGCTTCGGCAGTCCACCCGGAATCGTATCCGCTGGTAGAAAAAATCCTGGCCGATATCAACAAGGACGTCAAAGGGGTGCTCGGCGAAGCCGCACTGTTGAAGTCCTTGAGCCCGACCAAGTATGCCGATGAAAAATTCGGTGTACCGACCGTGACCGATATCCTGAAAGAGTTGGAAAAACCAGGCCGCGATCCGCGTCCTGAGTTCACGACAGCTACCTTCAAGGATGGCGTGGAAGAGATCAAGGACTTGCGCCCGGATATGATTCTCGAAGGCGTGGTCACCAACGTGGCAGCCTTCGGCGCCTTCGTCGATATCGGCGTGCATCAGGATGGTCTGGTGCACATCTCGGCGTTGTCGAATACCTTCGTCAAGGATCCGCATACGGTGGTGAAAGCTGGTCAGGTTGTGAAGGTGAAAGTGCTGGAAGTCGACGAGAAGCGCAAGCGTATTGCGCTGACGATGCGTTTGTCCGATAGCGCACCGGTCGCCGGCAGCAAGCCGGAGCAGCGTGGCGATCGCAACGACGCACGTCGTCTGTCGCAGCATCAGGGACAGCAATCACGTCAGCAAGCACCTGCAAATAACGCCATGGCGGCGGCGTTTGCCAAGTTGAAGGGTTAAGCCTGCTACCAAAAAAATCAGCGTTTTTTCAGGAAAGCGTTGAGTTGGTGTGAATCAGGAGTAAAGAAAAAGACGCGGCATGCCGCGTCTTTTTTTACGTCTATTTTATTGTGCTGATTTTATATTCCATGTTGGCTTGTTGCCTCCAACCAGCGCGGCAGAATCGAGAAACGTCGAATTAGTAATTGATGATTTCGGTTCGGCTCGCCGTGACAGAAACAGAAACCGAGACGGTTGTGGTCGTGGAGCTGCTGCCGTCGCCGGTTGCTGGTGTCGAGCCGTCATCGGTGGTTGGATTCTTGATCGATGCGACGAAATCGGCGATACCTTTTTTGAGGATCTCGTAAGTCTTGTCGATGTTGCTGGCAATGTCGCCATTGAGTACATTCAGGCCAGACAAGATACCGCGCGCTTCGCTGAAGCCTTGGTCGACGCCTTTTTGAATCAGGCTCATGAAATTGTCAAAGGCAGCGTTATTGTCGGTGCCGGTATCGGGGCTATTGGTCGCATCCGTGCCGTCCGCGCTCTTGGAGTTATTGAGGCTGAACATCTGGAATGTGCTTTTGATAAACGACAGAATGCGCCCTGCAGTCGCTTCAGGGCTGTTGTCCTGAGACGCTGCGTTCTGGATTGCATTTTCACCAAGCTGCGGCTTCAGAATGTCATTGAGGTTTTCAATGGCTGACTTGTAGACCAATGCCAGCGGATCGTTTTGTGAGCTGATCGATACTTCCAGCGATGCCTGCAGAATCGATGCATTCAATTGCTGTTTTGCAATTTCCGGAGTCAATTTGGTTTGCGTAGCGCCATCAGCACCGGTAGTTGCGCCGGTGCCGGTCGCGGTGTCGCTGGCGTCAGTCGCCGTATTGGCCGGCAGGTTGTTGGTCTTTGGGGTGGTGCTTAAAGTATTGATGTCGGTGGTGCTGATTGCCATGGCAGTCTCCTGTACAAGGACCGCACAAAAGAGGGAATAGTACGGCAGTCCATCCCCAACTTACGGCATTAGAAAAGGAATCTGAAGGTCAGAAAGTCGATTTTCGATGTAGGACTTTGCGAGCAGATCCGAGACAATACGTATCGTTTTCGTGGAAATTGAAGATTTTTCGCTTTAAAAGCGCCGTCCCCCTAAGGTTTGGTATCCCCCTGCCGGCATCGTGAACGATTGTTTCCTTTCTTGCGCAAGAGTAATGTCGCGCTAATTCACGATCAGGCCCGCTTTTCCCACGGTTGTCAGGTCGACGTAGGTTGAACCTTGGTGGTTTGTGCTCGAAAAGTTGATGGGATATCCATCGTTCTTGTAATTCTTGCCATTGAGATTTTCCAAAGCGGCAATCAATTTTTCGCGTGTTGTGTGAGGACCTGCGCGTACCAGACCTTCGGACAGAACTCTGGCGGCGATATAACCTTCCAGGCTCAAATAGTTGAATTTTTTGATGCCAGCCTTGGTCATCGCTTTTTGATATTCACCGACAATCGGCAGGGTCGCTTTCCAAGGAAACGGGACGATCTGCGTGATGAGCATACCGGTAGCGGCGTTTTGAAGTTCGTCCGTCAACAAGGGGCTGCATACTAGCGAGGCGCAGTAGAAGTAGCCGAGGTAGCCCTTGCTACGCAGATTTTTGATCAGCGAGCTGCTGATGTCATGCGAAATGCTCATGAGCATGACGACATCGGGTTTGGATTGCAAAAGGTTGTCGGCAGTTTTGCCGACATCCATCCCCAGGCCGCTTTCAAAAGAAACCAGCTGGATGTTAGCTTCGGCCATCAGGCTCTGCATCAATGCGCGATGCGGGAGGCCCGCAGTGTCGTTGAAGATCGCCACGCGTTTGAGACCTATCTGGGCGAAACGCGGCAGCAGGTGGCGATACTCGTCGACATAACTCGCACGAATGGTAAAGATGTGGCGATTAAACGGGGTATAGAGAAGTTTTGCGCCTGACACCGGGGCGAAATACGGGATTCTCTGCTCGGTGATGAAAGGCAGAGCGGCTGCAGCAGTTTTGGCGCTCACGTAACCAAACAGGGTTAGCGCCTTTTGTTCGTTGACCAATTCCTGTGTATTTTTTAACGCTAGTTCAGGATCGTTTTTATCGTCCATGGTCAGGAGGCGGACAGGCCGTCCCTGAATTCCACCGCGTGCATTGAGCTGGGCGAAATAGACATTGGCACCCAGGTTGAACTGACGCGAAACCTGAGCGTAGATGCCGCTCAGATCGGTGGACTGGCCGATGATGATCGGGTTGTCCGGAGGGCGTTCGTCGACGGCGCTTGCATGGCGACAAGCAAGTGCGCCGAGAAGGAAAAGGATGATTGCACCGAGGTGGCGAGTCCGGTGTTGAGCGCATTTCTGCATGATTGCCTCCAGATTAAATATTCTTCCGCAGTCGAGACGTCGAAAAAATAGTCGCTAGATGGTAGCAATCGAAAGAGGCTGCGCAACAAGGGGGGCAGAAATAGTCAGAAAAAGAGAAATAGATTTGCAGACTATTAAAAATTATTCTGAATTTTCTACTAAAGTTCTTCCACCATGAACAGGCGGCGGTGTTCACGCATGGCATAGCGATCCGTCATGCCTGCGATGTAATCGGCTACCTTGCGGGCCTGGCGCCGACGCGTATCGTCGTCTTCGCCGCTTACCGGCACCGCAACCTGATAGTCCGGCGGCAGCAGGTTGGGTTGGGAAATGAACGCATGAAACAACTCGGCAATGATGCGGCGCGCCTTGCTGGTCATCCGATTGACCTGATAGTGGCGATACAGATTCTGGCGCAGGAAGCGCTTGAGGATCGCAGCCTCTTCTTTCATCGGTTCAGAGAAGGCGATGAGTGGCACCGCATTGCGCACATCGTCGATACTCTTCGGATCGACGGCGGCGATGTTGGCCTGCGACGTGTGGATCAAGTCGACGATGAGTGCATTGATCATGCGCCGCACGGTTTCATTGATGGCGCGGCGGCCGGTAATGCCCGGATAGGCTTGCGCCGCTTCGTGCTGATGGCGCGCGAAAAAATCCACTTCGCCCAGTTGTGCCAGCGTCAGCAGGCCGGAGCGCAAACCATCATCGATATCGTGATTGTTGTAGGCGATCTCATCGGCGAGATTGGCCAGTTGCGCTTCCAGCCCCGGTTGCTTCTTGTCGATAAAGCGTTGGCCGATCGCGCCGAGTTGCCGCGCGTTGGGCAGTGAACAATGCTTGAGGATGCCCTCGCGCGTTTCGAAGGTCAGGTTGAGACCGTCAAAAGCGCCATAGTGCTGTTCCAGATCATCGACTACACGCAGGCTCTGAAGGTTGTGTTCAAAGCCGCCGAAGTCTTTCATGCAGCTATTGAGCTCATCCTGACCTGCATGGCCGAAGGGGGTATGACCAAGGTCATGCGCCAGTGAAATGGCTTCCACCAGGTCTTCATTCAGGCGCAGGTTGCGCGCGCAGGATCGCGCGATCTGTGCGACTTCGATACTGTGGGTGAGACGTGTACGGAACAGGTCGCCTTCGTGATTGACGAAGACTTGTGTCTTGTATTCGAGACGGCGGAATGCTGTGGAATGGACGATACGGTCGCGGTCGCGCTGAAACTCAGTGCGCGAACCGGGCGCCGGTTCCGGAAAGCGCCGACCTGCCGATTTTGCTGCGTGTGCGGCGTAGGGAGCTAATTGGAGCGGCGCGTCTTGGGTCATGTCAGGAACTCATTTCATGAAGGTTCTTCAATGCAGCACAAAACAGGGACAGCGGGACAGGAGATCAGCGTCAAATCGGCGTCAATTCTCCGTACATGCTGCCAGTGTTTGCAGCAGGATGTCTTGCGGCACGCTGGTGATCAGTGGCTGACCGAGCGGTTTGATCAGGATGAACTTGATCTGGCCGCCTTCATTTTTCTTGTCGACTTCCATCAGTTCCAGCCAACGCTGCGTACCGAGATTCGGTGCGACGACCGGCAGGCCGGCAGCGTTGATCAGCGCGGTCAGGCGATCCTTGGTGGCGATGTCGATGAAGCCGAGGCGTTGCGACAGATCGGCCGCCATCACCATGCCGCAGCCGACAGCTTCACCGTGCAGCCATTCGCCGTAGCCGAGGCCTGATTCGATGGCGTGGCCGAAGGTATGGCCGAAGTTGAGAATCGCGCGCAGACCGCCTTCGCGTTCATCCTGACGCACAACCTCTGCTTTTATTTCGCAGGAGCGCTGGATCGAATACGCCAGTGCGGCATTGTCCTTGGCGACGAGCTTGTCGATGTTGGCTTCGATCCAGTCGAAGAAGGGCGCGTCAATGATGGCGCCATGCTTGATGACTTCAGCCAGGCCGGCCGACAGTTCGCGTGCCGGCAGCGTGTGCAGCGTCGCGGTATCGGCGATCACGGCTTGCGGCTGATAGAAGGCGCCGATCATGTTCTTGCCGAGCGGATGATTGATGCCCGTCTTGCCGCCAACTGAAGAGTCGACCTGTGACAGCAACGTGGTCGGGATTTGAACGAAAGGCACGCCACGCATGTACGACGCTGCGGCAAAGCCGGTCAGGTCGCCGATGACGCCGCCGCCCAGTGCGATCATGGTGGTCTTGCGATCGCATTTTTCAGCGAGCAGCACATCGAACACCTTCATCAGGCTGTTCCAGGTTTTCTCTTCTTCGCCGTCCGGCAATACGATGGCGGTGACTTGCTTGCCTGCGTCTTCCAGCAGTTTCTGCACTTGTGCCAGATAGAGCGGGCCGACCTTGTCGTTGGTGACGATGGCGGCACGCTTGCCGGCGACGTGGCGCGTCAGCAATTCTGGATTGGACAGCAGGCCGTAGCCGATGGTTATCGGATAGCTGCGTTCTCCCAGGTCAACTTGCAGGGCAATGGTGGAATGGGTAGATGCAGTCATGGTGGATTCGGCTGAAATGGTGTTGATTGATGCAAAGACAAATGTAGATGAGGTCGCCGCAGTAGCTGCGCTTTCAGGCCCGGCCTCTGCCATTAACATGTCGGCAGTCGGCTTTGGCGTGAGTTCAAGCTGGCTCAGTATGGATTGCACCAGAAATTGTATGTTCGGGCGGCCGGTTTCAATGACGAAGTCGGCGACTTCGCGGTAGTAAGGATCGCGCTGACGCGACAGTTCTTCGAGCTTGCGGCGTGGATCCGCTGTTTGCAGCAGTGGCCGGTTTTTGTCGCGGCCGGTGCGTTGCAGGATCTGATTGATGCCCGCGCGCAGATATATCACGGTGCCACGCTGTTTGAGGTATTCACGTGTTTCGGCGCGCAGAATGGCGCCACCACCGGTGGCAAGAACAATATCTTGCTGGGCGCTCAGTTCGCGGATGACGTCAGCTTCACGCCTGCGAAAACTTTCCTCGCCTTCGATCTCGAAGATCACGGGGATGGTTGTGCCGGTACGCGACTCGATCTCGTGATCCGAATCGACGAAGCGCTTGTTCAATTTTTTCGCCAGGGCACGCCCTATGGTTGTCTTACCGGCACCCATCAGGCCGACAAGAAAGATGCTTCCATTCATACTAGAACTCATTTCATCAATATCCATGAGTGCGAACGATCCTGTTTGGGATGTAGTGCAAGGCGCGTTGCGCAGCCAAGGGTGGTTCCCTTGGCAAGAGGCGCAACGCAGCAATACGCCAAAACAGGACGTTCCCTCCGGGTTCTTACTCAAAGAGGCACTGGCTGCGTTGCGCTCCTTGCGCGTGGGGCCGCCACGCGAGGCGTCGCAGGCCTTGCCAGTGCCTCTTTGAGTAAGTACGCATCTCACGGATATTCATGAAATGAGTTCTCGGTTCGCTGCGGGATTGTCCGAAGGCCTGTTGCGTGCAGGAGGCAAGCATGTTCTTGGCATGTTTTGTGCGCCTTCCCACGGCAACGGGCTGCAACCGTCGATTTTACCGTCTGTTGCAGTGTTGTCGTGAAAATATCGGGAAAAAGATGGCTTAAGGCTGGTTTCAGCGTGAAAAACGCTGATCCAGCACGATTTTTGGCGTCAGGAAGATTAGTAATTCCGTTTTTTCATCGATTCTGCTCGTACTTTTGAATAGATTGCCGAAGACAGGAATGTCACCCAGCAATGGAACCTTGGAAACCGTCGTCGACTCGGTCTGGGTGTATATCCCGCCAATGACGACGGTGCCGCCATTTTCAACCTGTACCAGCGTTTTGACGTGTTTGGTATTGATGGCCAGACCGCCTGGCGTAGCCGTCCCGCGGCTATCCTTGTTGATGTCGACACTGAGGATGACGTTGCCGTCAGGCGTGATTTGCGGTGTGACTTCAAGCTTGAGATTGGCTTTCTTGAACGCTGTCGATGTCGCTCCGCTGCTTGTGGCTTGTTGATAGGGAATTTCTTCCCCTTGCTCGATCAGGGCGGCTTGCTGGTCGGCGGTGACAACGCGTGGACTGGACACGATTTTTCCCTTGCCGTCCGCTTCCAGTGCCGACAGCTCAAGGTTGAGAAAGCGATTTGCAGCAGCGTTGAAGAGGCTCAGCGCAAAGCTGCCGGCGTGGGCGCCGCCGATGGCAGACGCCGGCAAATTGACTGCGTGGTTGTTGGCATAGGAGGTCGGCGTGGCTGGTGTCAGACCGGCCAGTTCTCCTACGCTGTTGTAAGTATTGCCTGCGGCGAAACCATTTGCCTTTGTCGAGAAGCCGAGCCGCACGCCGAGATTGCGGCTGAATGAATCATCGGCTTCGACAATGCGCGCCTCGATCAAGACCTGGCGCGATGCGATGTCCACTTTTTCCAGCAATTTGCGGATGTTATCGAGGACGGATGGCGTATCCGTGATGAACAACTGGTTGGTGCGTTGATCCACCATGGCGCTGCCGCGTCGCGACAGGATGCTGTTGTGGCTGTTGCCGTGAACGGTGTTGCCGCTGACGTCATCGCTGATACCGAACGCCTTGCGGAATGCGTCCGCTTTTTGATAATTCAACTGGAACACTTCCGCGCGCAAGGGCTCGAGGTCGGCGATTTGCGCACGTTGTTCGAGCTCCAATTTTTCCTTGGACAGCAATTCGGCGTGTGGTGCAATCCAGATGACTCCGCCGTTGCGGCGCATGTCCAGACCGCGTGCCTGCAACACGATATCCAGCGCCTGATCCCAAGGAACGTCCTTGAGCCGCAAAGTCAGTGCACCGCCGACGCTGTCACTGGTAATGATGTTGAGGCCGGTGAAATCTGCAATGACTTGCAGGATGGCGCGCACTTCAATGTTTTGAAAATGCAGCGACAGTTTTTCGCCGCGATATTGCTGTGTACGTTTCCCCCTTTCGGAGGGTGTATGGAGGTCAATGACGAGTTGCGTGTCTTTTTGATAGGCGTTGTATTCCCACGCTCCTTCGGCATCAATCAGTATGCGTACATTGGATGACTCTTGCGTGCTGCGTATGTTTCGTACCGGCGTGCCGAAATCACTGACATCTAGGTTGCGACGCAGAGATTCCGGCAGACCGGTGTTGCTCAATTCTGCGATCAACTGCTTTCCCTGCTGCCGGATATTGAGCATGGTGGAGGTGCCGGGAAGATCAACGACGATGCGGCCTTCCCCTTGCGATCCGCGCCGGAAATCAATGTTCTTCAGCATCGGAAGAGATTGTGGCGGCGATGGTATCGCGTTGACTTGTACGTTGGATGACGGGAGAGCCTCGATCCGCAGCAGCAGGAGATTATCTTCTATGCTGAGGGTATAAGGCATTGCTTGCCCGAGAATGAAAACAATCCGGCTACGCTCTTCCGATTGCGCGATGGCGTAGGAGCGCAGGGCGTGTAGATTGACGGTCCGATTTGATGCTTCTGTTGCGTTATCGGTAGCGGGAATGTCGATTGCAATGCGCGCCGGATTGGCCGTGGAGAAATGCGGTGGTGTGGATGTCAGTGGGTTGCGCAGTCTGATGCGCACTTCGATGTATTTTCCTGCTTTCGCTGCGTCGATCGAGAGAATGGCATTTCGTGTGTCATGCGTCTGAGCGTTGGCCTCGGAGGCTGCGAAGCTGCAGCTCAGAAGTAAGAGCAAAGCCAGCGAAACCAGGAAGGCAGATATCGCAGATGTCGTGACAAGTGCGGTGGCGACATAATGCACATTGAGTTTGCATGCGCTGTAGATGTCGGCGTGCTGATTCATTTTCCAGATCCTTGTAATGCCAGTGTTGCCTGACGGATCGTCCATCGTCTCTCCGCGGCTGGCAGCAGTTCTTCCAGTTCGATTTCGCTATCGGAAATGCGTAGGATCATGCCGAAATCCTTACCCACATAATCGCCGACGCGGGCCATATAAACTATTCCATTGGCGCGAAGCAATGCGTGGTGGCGACCATCTCGGGAAATCGTTCCGACCATTTGTATGGATTCCAGAGGAAATTCTTCCAGCGCTTGGACACCGCCTCGTTGTCTAGGGCGGGCGCGAGTCGTGTCTGGCTCGTTGGCGTCCACGGACGCAATAGTCTGGACTCGGCCGAAAGGTGTGTGATCAGTGTCCGCTTGGTAGGTCAGTGGCAGGAATGTCGACGAAGTAACTGCTTGCGGCGGCAATGCAGTTCTGTTGCTGCGCAGAGCATTTATCCATGCCTGCAGCTGCGCGCTCGTTTCGTGGTCGGCACAGGCGCTCACCCCTGCGACAAATATCAACGTCAGCGAGAGCCTGAGAGCGCTGTTGCAGTGAATGCGTCGCTTCATTGTGATCTTCTCAACGATACATCGCTGTTCTCGTCGGAGTCGCTTGCCGTCGTACCCCGGTGATAGCTCACCGCCACGACGTCCATGACGACGGTGCCATCGGCATTCACCGTGAGCTGCAGGTCATTCAACGTGACGATGTATGGCATGGCAGCGATGTCGGCAGCGAAACTCCCCAGTGCGTGATAGTAGCCGCTCAGTCGCATGCCGATGGCGTAGCTTGTGTAGTCCGGTTTGATTTCCATCTGACCGGGTCTGATGGATTCAAGCAACAAGCCATGTGTTCGTGCGGCTGACGCGATGTCTTGCAGCAGTGTGTTGCGCTCTTCCTGCGCGACGAGAGGTTGCTGTACTTGGCGTAGTGCATCGGCTGCCTGTTGTTGCTGTTGATGCAGTAACGGCAAGCTGGCGGTGATTTTAATTTTTGCCACGTAGGTGTTTTTCAGCGCTTGTTCTTCCTGCTCATATCTGGCCAAGCGAGCCATGTCGGGTTGCAGATGAAAATGCCATCCCAGTAAAACGACCAGCGCCAAGGCGCCGAAGCAGATCAGTGCTTGCCAGGCTCTCGGCCAATCTGCGGGATGGCCAAAAGGCAAGAATCGTTCCGGTCGAAAGCTGATCATTGCGCGGCTTTGCTGTTGTGTATGGCTAAGTTCGTTGCCGGAGCCATGATCTCTGCGGTGATGACAAAGCGATGACTGGTACTGCCCGGAATGTCGCTTCCCGACTGCGGGCGCGCGGTGCTGATATCCGTCAATGTGACTTGCGTCAGCATGCCGCGGTTAAGACTTGCCACGAACTGTAAGATGTCAGCAGGCGCAGGAGCATTGCCGTTGAGCGTAATGCGCGCGGCTTGCTGTTTCAAGGTTTGCAGATGAACGTTGGACGGAGTCTGATCTGCCAGTGTTTGCAGCAGCTGAGTCGTCTGATTTTGTCGCAGACGCAACCTCATCAATTCTTGTCGTCGCTGCGTCAGGTCGATAATTTTGGCGTGAAGGATTTTTGCATCGTTCAATTCCGTATCGAGTTTGCCGTGCTCCATTTGAAGTGTTTGCATAAGCAGGCTTTGTTGCGTGATCTGCTGATCGAGGGTCATCCCGACCGCCAGCACGGCGACGATCCCAGTCGTCATGAAGCCTCCTAACCATCCATAGAAGCGCTGTTGCCGTTTCTTGTTCTCGGTCAGTCGATGCGGAAGGAAGTTGAGTTTTACCATCAGTCAAACCCTCGCAACGCCAGTCCGCAAGCGACCAGGTAAGCGGACGCTTCCACCAGCAAATGTGCGGGATCAATGCCGGCTGCCAGGGCCATGCCGGCAAACGGGTTTGCATTCTCGCTTGCACCGGATAACTGCAATGCGCTTTGCCTGGCGTAACTCTCGGCATCGGCGACGGTTGTACGAAGGCCGAGCGATTCTGCTACCGCGAGGCGGTCTTCAACGCAGTCTCTGCGCGCTGCGGCGACCAGCATATTGATCTGGCCGGAAGGCATTGATGCCGGTTCGATGGTGCAAAAATCGATGCACGCATCCGCAACGTTATAGTCCAGCAAAGCGGCGATGTGTCCTTCAGCGAGTTGCTCCCGCTGACCCTCGGTGTTCGCTTGATCTGTAGCGAAGACATGGGTGGTCACTGCGCTGGGCGGGATACCAATTGCAGCCTTGCGCGCCGTGAAGTGCGATCGCTGCCACAAGCGCTGCGCTGCGGCCATGACGTGTTCCAGATCGTGAATGTCTTCGTCGTCGACGGTGCCAGCGATGAGATGTTCGCTACCATAGTTTTGCAGGCAAAAGGCAGCGGCCTTGTTGCGAGACAGCTCTACCATGCGCACGGCGTCGCGGCCGATATCGATGCCGACAAAGCTTGAGTTTGGCAGTCGGAGGAGTCGCGTGAGATCAATCACGTCAGACTTTCTGGCGGTCGGGGAAGTTTTATCAAGACAATCATGGTGAACCGGATAGTGATGATAATAATTATCATTATTGCAACATGCGGCATCCTAGCAACAAGATTTGTTGTCTGTAAAGAAATTTTCTCTCAAGTAATAAAAACCGTTTTACAACGCAAAAGAGAAACTTATTGTCGAAAATGCTCTCAGAACACCGCTTCTCGTCCGCTGCTGCGTCGGCAAGCGCACGTTGGCGCTCCGCCCGGATCGGGATTCGTCTCGATTGCCACACAATTGCCGAGCAATTGCCGGATTTTCCCTCCTTGCAAGTCGTTATAATGCGAGGATTGTCTTTCTCAAGCCCAGCCTCAACGCATGACCACCCCTGAAAACAACGGCAAAGCGCCAACTCCAGCTCCTGCTGCCGCGCCTAGCCCTGAACCAACCACTCCTGTCGCTGCTCCCAAGACCAAGAAACGTTTGCATCCGGTCATCCGCATTTTGCTGGGGACGGTCGGCACGCTGGTGGCGCTGGTGCTCATGGCGGTGCTCGTGCTGGGGTTTGTGGTGACGCTGGCCTATCCGAAGCTGCCGGATCTCGATTCGCTGACCGACTACCGTCCCAAGATCCCGCTGCGTGTGTTTTCCGCTGACGGCGTACTGATCGGCGAGTTTGGCGAAGAGCGCCGCAACCTCGTGCACATCAAAGATATTCCGGACATCATGAAAAAGGCTGTGCTGGCGATCGAAGATGATCGTTTCTACGAGCACGGTGGCGTTGACTACCAAGGTATCGTGCGCGCCAGCTTCGCCAATCTGTCGGGCGGTAGTGGTGGCGCCAGTACGATCACGCAACAGGTGGCGCGTAACTTCTTCCTGACCAGTAACGAGCCGACGTTCTTGCAAAAGGCCTCGCGTAAATTCCTCTACGAAATTCCACTGGCCTGGAAGATCGAGCGTAATCTGACCAAGGATCAGATCCTTGAGGTCTACATGAATCAGATCTACCTCGGGCAGCGCGCATATGGTTTCTCCTCTGCTGCACAGATTTATTTCGGCAAATCGCTCAAGGAACTGACCATCGCCGAATCGGCCATGCTGGCGGGTCTGCCGAAAGCGCCGTCGGCCTACAATCCGGTGGTCAATCCCAAGCGCGCCCATGCGCGTCAGCAATACATCCTGCTGCGCATGCGTCAGCTCGGTTACATCACCGACCAGCAATATACGCAGGCCAAGGACGAAGAGCTGAAGGTCAAGACCGACAGCACCGCTTTCGGTGTGCATGCCGAGTACGTTTCTGAAATGGCGCGCCAGCTGGTCTACGCACAATTCAAGGACGACACGTACACGCGCGGTCTGAACGTGTTCACCACCATCACCAAGGCAGATCAGGACGCTGCCTATCTGGCGCTGCGCCGCGGCATCATCGACTATGAGCGCCGCCACGGCTATCGCGGTCCGGAAGGCTACATGGAGATTCCGGCCACCTCCAAGGAGGAGGCCGACGATGCGATCGAGTCTGAGCTGGCCGATCATCCTGACAGCGACGATCTGGTTGCCGCCGTGGTGCTGGAAGCGACTACCAAGGAAATCACCGCAGTATTGGCCACCGGTGACGAGATCAAGATTTCCGGCTCCGGTCTCGGTTTTGCCGGCAACCTGCTGAGCGAAAAAGCGCCTCCGCAAAAGAAGATCAAGCGCGGTGCCATTATTCGCGTCTTCCAGGATGGCAAGAACTGGATCGTCACGCAGATGCCCGAAGTCGAATCGGCTTTTGTCTCGGTCAATCCGAATGACGGTGCGGTGCGTGCCCTGGTGGGTGGCTTCGACTTCAATCGCAACAAATTCAATCACGTGATTCAGGCGTGGCGTCAGCCTGGTTCGTCGTTCAAGCCTTTCATCTATTCGTCGTCGCTGGAAAAAGGTTTGTCGCCGGCCACCATCATCAACGATGCGCCTTTGACCTTCACCCAGACCGGTGGCCAGGTATGGCAGCCGAAGAACTACGGCGGCAAGTTCGAAGGCCCGATCTCGATGCGTCGCGCGTTGCAAAAATCGATCAACCTGGTGTCGATCCGTATTCTTGAGCGCGTCGGCGTCAAGTATGCGCAGGAATACATCACGCGCTTCGGCTTCGATGCCGACAAGAATCCGCCTTACCTGACCCTCGCGCTGGGTGCCGGCGCGGTGACGCCGTTGCAGATGGTGGGCGCGTATTCTGTGTTCGCCAACGGCGGCTACAAGATCAATCCTTATCTGATCTCCAAGATCACCGACAACAACGGCAACACCCTGTCCGAAGCGCAACCGGCCAAGTCCGGTGACGAAGCCAACCGTGTTATCGATGCGCGCAATGCCTTCGTGATGGACAGCATGCTGCGCGACGTCGTGCGTCACGGTACTGCGGTCAAGGCCTTGTCGCTCAAGCGTACCGACCTCGCAGGCAAGACTGGTACCACCAATGATTCGATGGATGCCTGGTTCGCCGGTTATCAGCCGAATCTTGTGGGTATCGCATGGATGGGCTATGACCAGCCGAAGAGCCTCGGTGATCGCGAAACCGGTGGCGGCCTGGCCCTGCCGATCTGGATCAGTTACATGCAGAAGGCACTCAAGGATGCGCCGATGGTCGATCGTACTGTCCCGAGCGGCCTGATTGAGTCGGGTGGTGAATACTACTATTCGGAATATCCACCAAACGCCAGCGTGCGTGATCTGGGTATGGGCGACCACGGTACGACTGCGTCGCCGGAAGAGGAAAAAGCCAAAAATCAGATGAAGAACGAGTTGTTCTGATACAGATTTGAGGACTGATTTGCTGTTGCGCCCCGAAAGCGCAGCAGCAAAGAAAAACGGCAGGCGGGGCGATCCCGATCCTGCCGTTTTTTTATGCCGCGAAAACTGTTTTGAGAACTGCTTACGCTGCTTGCGTGTATTGCTGATAACCACGCGCACGCAGGTCGCAGGCCGGGCAGGTGCCGCAGCCATAGCCCCAGTCATGCAGCGCGCCGCGCTCGCCGAGGTAACAGGTGTGCGTGTCCGAACGGATCAGATCCACCAGCGTTTTCCCGCCCAGTTCATTGGCCAGACGCCAGGTTGCCGCCTTGTCGATCCACATCAGCGGTGTTTCTACTTTTAACCTCGTGGCCATGCCAAGATTCAGCGCGACTTGCAGTGCTTTCATCGTATCGTCACGGCAATCCGGATAGCCGGAAAAATCCGTCTCGCACATGCCGCCGACCAAAACATCCAGTCCTCGCCGATAGGCTACGGTCGCCGCTACCGTCATGAAGAGCAGATTGCGTCCCGGTACGAAGGTATTCGGCAGCCCATTTTCCTGCATCGAGATGGCGACGTCGCGCGTCAATGCCGTATCGGAAATATCGCTGATCAGCGAGAGATCGATCATGTGGTCTTCGCCAAGTTTTTTTTGCCATTCAGGCGAGAAGCCGCGCATCTTTTCCAGCAGTGTGGGCCGTACTTTCAGCTCAATGGCATGACGCTGGCCGTAGTCGAAACCAATGGTTTCGACTTTGTCGTAGCGGGACAATGCCCAGGCCAGGCAAGTGGTGGAGTCCTGGCCGCCGCTGAACAATACCAGCGCGCGATGCGAGAGAGAGGGGCGGGGAGTGTTCATGTTGTTGTTTCCGACATTCATCTTTTTTAAATCTTAACCGGGTTTCTTGTTAACGGTATCCAGCGTCTGTTCGATGAAATCGCCATCTGGATCGGTAAAGCGCAAGCGTGCAGGATACCAGTCCGACGATGGTGCAAGCCAGATATCCAGCTTTTGTCCCTTGTCGTCCGGAGGCGGTGCGCGCAGCACGTGGACGGCGTTGAGCTCACCTTGCTTGGTCTTGATCTTTTCACGGCCGACCACCTTGAAACTCCATTGCTCGGCATCCCGCGGGCCGGCGACGAAGAACAGCCATTCCGAGCCTGGGGTGAATTTGTCGGCATTGCCGCGGGCGACGGCGATCAGTTGCCAGATGATGCTGGCGCGATCCTGCTCGCCACCTTTCAGCGGATATGTTTCGGCCGATTGCGTAAAGGTGATGGCGTTGGTCTCACGATTGAAAGTCGTGGTCGATGCTTCGCGGCGGAAGCGTTTGTCGACGAAACGTGTCGGCGCCAGACCATAGCTGTCGATGTCGCCTTCACTAGTGGTTTCGAGAATTTTGCCCAGCATCATGGCGCGGGTTTCCGTAGTCACGATGTACTTGGCGCCACTGTTACTCCATTTGACCAGCGCTTCACCGTTGACTTGCAGGCCACTTTGCTTGGCCTCGATATTGTAGTGGAGTTCGGCCGATGGCGGCAGGCTGATCTTGCGCTTGATCACCGGATGCTCAGCGGGATCTGCAGCCAAGGCGGGAGTGGAGAAAACGGATGCAGCGGCGCTCGTCAGAAGCAGAGTGCCAAGCAGCCGCGAGAGTGTACGGAATGCGCGGCGCGGGGTAGTAGATATCAGCATGTGGATTCACTTGAAAATTCGACAACTGTCCGGCGGGCAATCTGCTATTGCAGTGACATGGCGGGAGCTGTGCCTACGGTTTTTCGGAGCGGTGCGGGGCGAGGTGCGGTCTGTCGGGGACCTCGGCCAAAAACCCTAGTTTACCGAGTTTTGAGATTGGACAACGACATCTCCAAATAATCTCCATTTGTTTCGGTGAACCTCAAACGCGCCGGATACCACTGCTTGTCCGGAGTCAGCCAGATGTCGAGCCGCTGATCGTAGGAGCCAGGGCGAGGCTGGCGTACGACGTGCCAGGCCTGATGCGCGCCGTCGGACAGGCGGATTTCTTCTTTTCCAATGATTTGCATGCGCCATACCTCGCCATCCCGCACGCCTGCGACAAACATGTCGATGACCGCTCCTGGCGCGAATTTGGACGCATCGCCCCGACCAATCGCGGCAAGTTGCCAGATGATGCTGGCGCGGTCTTGCTCACCGCCGACACGGGGATACGTGATGGTGGAGGACGAAAAACTCACAAGATTGCGTTCACGGTTGAAATGCGTGTTGGTCGCCGGGCGGTTGCGTTTCTTTTCCGTATAGATCTCGGGAGAGACACCGAACTCGTTGAGGTCGCCCTGGCTGGAGTAGGTCAGGAAGGTGATCTTGGCGAACATGCGGACATAGACTTCGCCGTCAACGGAATAACGGTTATCCCCGGTTTTCCAGATTTGCGTGCTGGTGCCGTGCCAATCCAGATTATCGAAAAAAGCATGGACGTCGTATTCCAGATCAGCCGATGGTGGCGGATCGAACTGATATTGCGTGCCTTGTTCCGTTTTTGGCGTGGTCTTGTCGGCAGCAGGGCTGGGCGTTGATGCATCTGCTGCCAGCGCTGCGGCAGCAGCAGTTTCTCCTAAAGCCGGTCCAGGCTGAGCATCGGGAACCAGCGCTGAGGATGTTTCGACGATGGAACTTGTCGGCTCCTCCGTCGGTGGAGGCGCTTTCGGGACTGGCGTCGGCCGTGGTTTTGGCGGTTTCTGTTTGGCTGCAACCGGCAGGGATACCGGTTGTTTTGGCTGTTCCAGCTGCACCAGCGTCACGTTCATGCTCGTTGACGCCTGATCGTCAGCCTTGGCGGCGTTGAACGAGGCTGCGCCCCAATGGATCGCCAGCACATGCAGCAAGATGGTGCAGACGATCAGCGCCACAATGCGCCATCGTCTGCTCGAAGGGAAAGCCTTTGTTTCTGTCATGGCGTAAGTGTATCGCGGCTCTTGAATAGTGCCTTGTTTTACCGGGTATGAATGCGGCAACGCGCAATTCAAACGACGTACAATGCGATTTTTCGACTAAAACGTTTATCGTTGATGACGAGAGTGCATGTTTCCTAGTGGCGACGTTGTTGCGCCGCATGAGGAAGGAGTGCATGATCAAGGCACTTTCTGCATAGCAGCGGCATAGCGGCGGCAGATGTTTCAATTGAGCGTAAGTTGCGTGTACCGACAGGAGACTGAAATGCTGAATCACAACAACATGCCTGGCGCCGGATCGATTGCCGACACCATGGAATTCATGCGTAAGATGTGGGGCAGCATGGGCACGCCGGCAATGGGCATCCCATCGCTTTCGGTCGAAGAAATCAACAAAAAGATCGCCGATCTCAAAACTGTCGCGTCATGGCTGGAACTCAACATGAACATGCTGCGCGCGACCATCCAGACCCTCGAGGTGCAAAGCGCCACCTTGTCGACTTTGCAGGCGATGGGGGCGATTCTGACGCCGCGTGATGCTGATGAAGCAGCGAAGGCTGCGAAAGCCGCTTCGCCGTTCGGTTTTCCAGCTTGGCCGCCGCAAGCGGCAGAGTCACAGAAAGAAGATAAGAAGGACCCTCCGCGCAGCGCTTCGACACCGCAGCCCGAACCTGCTGTGGAAGACGAAGAGGACGAAGAAGGCGCCGACGAAGACATGCCGGAGGATTTGTCCGCAAAGGGCAAAGACGCCGCTGCGGCGTCCGAGGCAGCCGGGCAAAAGCCGGAGACTGCCTCAAATCCGATACCTGCTCCGGATTTTCAGGCGTCGATGGCGAATCCAAACGCCTGGTGGAATCTGTTGCAGGAGCAATTTCAGCAAGCCGTCGGCAATGTGCTTGCCGATCAGGTTCCTGCGGGGAAAGATGCTGCAAAATCCAAACCGGCCGCCAAGCCTGCAACTAAACCTGCTACTAAGCCAGCCGGCAAGGCCACAAGCAAGGCCAGCAGCGCATCGACAGGGCCGAAAAAAACAACAAAACCCAAGGCTGAGGCCAAACCGCGAACACGCGCCAAATCGACTGTTGTACAATCTCGCCAATCCAAGCCAGCCTCCCGCAAGCCAAAATCCCCTTGATCGGCGCAAAACAACAACATTTGTCCGCAAATGTGTGCCACTTTGTCGCTTGTCATCATTCTGAAACGTAGCCGTTTTAGTATGGGGATGGGGAAAACTCTTGGTAAAATCAACAAGTTAAATCATAGGCAAGGTCAGAATGCTGTACCCAGAACTGTTTAAATCGCTCGAACAAGTCCGCTGGAATATGGATAAAGATATTCCTTGGGATAAATTCGATGCGTCGATGCTCTCCGACGAGCAAGCCCAGACCATTCGCATGAATGCGATCACTGAATGGTCGGCGCTGCCTGCAACGGAAATGTTCCTGCGCGACAACCGCGGTGACAGCGACTTTTCCGCTTTCATGTCGGTGTGGTTCTTCGAAGAACAAAAACACTCTCTGGTGCTGATGGAATATCTGCGCCGCTTCAAGCCGGAATTTGCGCCGACGGAAGAAGAACTGCACAACGTGCGCTTCGAATTTGATCCAGCGCCTCCGCTCGAAACCCTGATGATGCACTTCTGCGGCGAAATCCGCCTGAATCACTGGTACCGCTGCGCCTCCGACTGGCACACCGAACCTGTCATCAAGCAAATCTACAAGATCATCAGCCAGGACGAAGCACGCCACGGCGGCGCTTACCTGCGCTACATGAAAAAGGCCCTGGTCGAAGTCGGCGATACTGCACGTGCAGCCTTTGCCAAGATCGGCGTGCTGATGGCATCCGCTCGTCGCACCGAAAAGCCTCTGCATCCGACCAACCTGCACGTCAATCAGGCGCTGTTCCCGAACGACACCGTGCAAAGCCGCCTGCCGGATCCGGAGTGGCTGGAACATTGGCTCGACACGCAGATCAAGTTCGACAGCGAGTGGGAAAAGAAGGTTGTCGACCGCATTCTGCACAACATGTCCCTGCTGTTTGAGCGCACCTTTGAAACCGTGCAAGAACTCAACCGTTATCGCAAGGAAATCGTTACCCGCATGGCGCCGGCAGCACCGGTGCAACCTGCTGCTGCCTGATTTTTTGCCTGACTCTGATCAGCTTGCAGTCTGACGACGAAAGCCGCACACTACGTGCGGCTTTTTTATTTGGAAAAACAGTGTGAATAAGCGCGCATGGCAGCAGCGTTGTGCGTAGCCAGAACAGGAGAAAGAACCCGATGAGCGATTTTGAGAAGAAGATTTGCAGCCGTGCCGAACTGAAAGCACGTGTCGCTGCGTTGCCGCAGCCGGTCGTGCTGACTAACGGCGTGTTCGATATTTTGCATCGCGGTCACGTGACCTATCTGGCGCAGGCGCGTGCAGAAGGCGCGTCGCTGGTGGTAGCTGCCAATACCGATGCCTCGGTCAAACGCCTTGGCAAGGGCGACGACCGTCCGATCAATACTTGCGATGATCGCATGGCGGTGCTGGCTGCCTTGGAGTCGGTGTCGCTGGTGGTGCCTTTCGACGAAGATACGGCGCTGGAAGTGGTGCAGGAAGCCCGTCCGCAGATTTATGTGAAGGGCGGCGACTACGACATGGCGGCCATTCCTGAAGGGCAAGCCGTCGCGGTCTATGGCGGCAAGTCGGTGGCCATCGCTTTTGAGCATGATCGCTCCACTACCAAGCTGCTGGCCAAGGTGCGCAAATAAACGCAGCCAGGTCAGAGCCCGGCAGCAATGCCGGCAATAAAAAAGCGACCCGAGGGCCGCTTTTTTATTGCCCGTTTCCTGAATCGGGTTTGCTACTGAACGTACTACCGATCAATGGTGCATGTGTTCCATGCCGCCCTTGTCGCCGCCTTTATCGGCTGTCTTGTCTTCGACGTAGACTGAGACTTCCAGCTTGCCGGCTTTTTCAAACGTCAGCGTCATCGGGATTTTGTCGCCGGCCTTCAGCGGCTGGCTCAGGCCGATCAGCATGATGTGATAGCCGTTGCCCGGCTGCATGGCGATTTTTTCGGTTGGCTTGATGTCGATGCTGCCGACTTCGCGCATCTTCATCACATTGCCTTCCATGGACATGGTGTGGATTTCGGTCGACTTGGCGATGGGGGAGGCGACCGCGATCAGCTTGTCGCCAGCTTTGCCTTTGTTTTCAATGCTCAAGTAAGCGCCGCCGGAGGGTTGACCCGGCACGGTCGGGCGCGCCCATGGATGGCCGACTTGCAATTCTGCGACCTTGTAATCATGCGCATAGGCGGTGCCAGTCAGGGCGAGGGCGGCAACGAGAGTGAGTAAATGACGGTAAGACATGAGAATCCTTTGAATGTGGTGAGTAAGTCGGGAGGCTGATGCACAGAGAGGTAGAACACTCAGATCGGCGGTGCTCTAGCCCGATTGTCTGCTCTCGATAAGTGCTGAAAGCCATCCCGTTCAGGCGTCGGTGCAATCAGATACGCCGATGTTGCCCGGAATGCATCAACATTGCTTCCTGGTAAATTCAATACGTAGGGCTGACCGCTGCTGCAATAAGTGCAATGGGTGTGCGCCGCCTGACCGCCGGGAGAGCCTGGGTTCTGCCACGATGCGCTCGCACTGGTGGAGCAAATCGCCATGGCGGATGCCGGTATCTTGGCCGTTGCCGCGGAGGCGAGCGGCAACAGACTGCCGAACGCGAGGCAGGCGATGGCAATCCAGGCGGCGAAGGAGCGAAGGGCGGTTGGCATGGGCGCAGATTATATCAATTGAGGTTTTCGTGCTTTTCTCAGCCCTCAATACGAGTCGCTTTTGGCGTCTGTCATGCAATATTCGGCCGGTTTTGCGATAAATAAGAACGGATGTGCGAAAGATCGTGCCGGATGGTCGATTTTTGATGGTGATGGCGCGCCCGATAGCCGTTTCGGGCATGCTTCAAAATTGTTTACGTAAATTGATTGTTGGCAGGCGCTAGGCTAGACTTACCGTCTTTTGTCGCTTTCACCTAATAATTTTGAGGAGACACTCATGTCCAGCATCAAAAAATTGTCGTTGCGCACTTTAGTTAGCACCCTGGCTTTGGCTGCGGTCTGCTCCGCGCCGGCTTTCGCAGCGGACAAAACGGTCCTGGTCACAGCTATTGTTGAGCATCCTGCTCTTGACGCAGTTCGTGACGGCGTCAAGGATGAACTCAAGGACGAAGGCTTCGAAGCCGGCAAGAACCTGAAGTGGGAATACCAAAGCGCTCAGGGCAACACCGGTACGGCTGCGCAGATTGCCCGCAAGTTCATCGGCGACAAGCCTGACGCCATCGTTGCCATCGCGACACCATCGGCCCAAGCCGTCGTGGCCGCCACCAAATCGATTCCTGTCGTCTACTCCGGCGTCACCGACCCGGTTGCTGCGCAACTGGTCAAGGACTGGAAGCCGTCTGGCACCAACGTCACCGGCGTGTCCGACCTGCTGGAACTGGAAAAGCAAGTCGACCTGATCAAGCGCGTCGTGCCTAACGTCAAGCGCGTCGGCATGGTTTACAACCCGGGCGAAGCCAATTCCGCCGTCGTCGTGAAGGCATTGAAAGAACTGCTGGGCAAGTCCGGCATCAGCCTGGTTGAAGCCGCCGCACCGCGCAGCGTCGATGTCGGCTCCGCCGCCAAGAGCCTGATCGGCAAGGTCGATGTGATCTATACCAACACCGACAACAACGTGGTGTCGGCCTACGAGGCGCTGGTCAAAGTCGGCAACGACGCCAAGATCCCGCTGGTGGCTTCCGATACCGACAGCGTCAAGCGCGGCGCGATTGCTGCTCTGGGCGTGAACTACTATGACCTCGGCCGTCAGACCGGCAAAGTCGTGGCGCGTATCCTGAAGGGCGAAAAGCCGGGCGATATCGCTTCGGCCACCAGCAGCAAGCTGGAACTGTTCGTCAATACGACCGCAGCACAAAAGCAGGGCGTGACCTTGTCGGCTGACCTGATAAAGTCGGCCAAAACAGTCATTAAATAAGTCATCAAAATATTGAGAAAAAACAAGCGCCCGCCAAGAGGCGCTTTTTCATACACACCGCATCACATAAAGAACTACACGAGGAGAGGATATGTTCACATTGGCTAAAACTTTGCGCATCATCACCGGCGCGCTTGCGCTGGCTGCTGTTTGCGCCGCCCCGGCGCTGGCCGCCGACAAGAGCGTGCTGACGACATCGATCGTCGAGCATCCGGCATTGGATGCCGTACGCGACGGCACCCGCGACGAGCTGAAGGCAGAAGGCTTCGAGTCCGGAAAGGGCTTCAAATGGGAGTTCCAGAGCGCCCAGGGTAATGCCGGCACGGCCGGTCAGATCGCCAAGAAATTCGTCGGCGACAACCCTGACGTGATCGTCGCTATCGGCACCCCGTCGGCGCAGCCGCTGGTGGCGTCGACCAAGACCATTCCTATCGTCTATTCGGCCATCGCCGATCCGATCGCTGCACAACTGGTCAAGGACTGGGGCCCGTCCGGCACCAACGTCACCGGTCTGTCGCACATGCTGGATCCGGTCAAGCAAGTCGAGATCATCAAAAAAGTGGTTCCCAGCGCGAAGCGCGTCGGCATCGTTTACAATCCGGGCGAATCCAATTCCGTCTCGGCGCTCAACGCGCTCAAGGCGGTACTGGAGAAGCAAGGCATGACGCTGGTGGAAGCCGCATCGCCGCGTTCGGTTGATGTCGCGCCTGCCGCCAAGAGCCTGATCGGCAAAATCGATGTGATGTACACCACGACCGATAACGTCGTCGTGTCGACCTTCGAGTCGCTGGCCAAGGTTTGCAACGACGCCAAGATCCCGCTGATCGCTTCCGACACCGGCAGCGTCAAGCGTGGCGCGGTTGCTGCACTGGGCGTGAATTTCTACGACCTGGGCCGTCAGACCGGTAAAATCGTGGCGCGCATCCTGAAGGGCGAAAAGCCGGGCGACATTCCATCGTCGACCAGCAAGAACCTGGAGCTGTACATCAACACGAGCGCCGCGCAAAAGCAGGGCGTGACGCTGAGCCCGGACTTCCTGAAGTCGGCGACCAAGGTTATCAACTGATCAGTTGACGCACCTTGCAGCCTGGTTTTGCCGGGCTGTATTTCGTCGCTTTCGTTGTACTGATAGTCGTATTCAGTCGTACTCGATGCATGCCGTGCGGCGCCACCAGCGCTCCACGGCATGATTTTCAGAGGACATTCGGCATCGACCAGCATGTTACCCACATGCCGTACAGGTCAATGCCGAATGTGTTTTTTAAGAAAGACCTTTTTATGTCGCTGTATACGCTCTTGGGCGCACTGGAAATCGGGCTGATTTTCAGTCTGGTCGCCCTTGGGGTGCTGATTTCCTTCCGCATCCTCACTTTCCCCGATCTGACGGTTGACGGCAGCTTTCCGCTAGGCGGCGCCGTGGCCGCAACGATGATCGCTGCGGGCTATAACCCGTTCCTGGCGACTGGCGTAGCGATCCTTGCGGGCGCACTGGCTGGTTTCACGACCGCCTGGCTGAACGTGCGCCTGAAGATCATGGATCTGCTGGCCAGTATCCTCATGATGATCGCGCTGTACTCCATCAACCTGCGCGTGATGGGCAAACCAAACGTGCCGCTGATCAGCGAACCGACCATTTTCAGCATCCTGCTGCCGGACTGGATGCCCGACTATGTCGAACGTCCGCTGGTGCTGATCGTGGTGGTGGTGCTCGCCAAGCTGCTGCTGGACTGGTTTTTCTCTTCCGAAATCGGCCTGGCCATGCGTGCCACCGGCGCTAACGCCCGTATGGCGCGTGCCCAAGGTATCGCTACCGGCCGCGCCACGCTGGCCGGTATGGCGCTGGCCAATGCATTGGTGGCCTTGGGCGGCGCCTTGTTTGCGCAGACTCAGGGCGGCGCCGACATTTCCATGGGCATCGGCACCATCGTGATCGGCCTTGCGGCCGTGATCATCGGCGAAAACATCCTGCCGGCGCGTCGCCTGGTCTGGACGACGCTGGCCGTGATCCTCGGTGCGATTCTGTACCGCTTCTTCATCGCGCTGGCCTTGAACAGCGATTTCATCGGCCTGCAAGCGCAAGACCTGAATCTGGTCACCGCCGTGCTGGTCATGCTGGCGCTGGTGCTGCCGATGGGCAAGCGCAAGCTGAAACTGCTGCGTAAGGGAGCCTGATATGTTGAAGGCAAACGATCTCAAAATCACCTTCAATCCGGGTACACCGATTGAAAACCCCGCGTTGCGCGGCCTCGACCTGGAAATCCCGACCGGCCAGTTCGTCGCCGTGATCGGATCCAACGGCGCCGGCAAGTCGACTTTCCTCAATGCGATTTCGGGCGACCTGCTGGTGGATTCCGGCAGCATCGAAATCGACGGCGTCGACGTCACCAAGAAACAAGCCTGGGATCGCGCCGGCATGGTGGCGCGCGTGTTCCAGGATCCGATGGCGGGCACCTGCGAAGCGCTGACCATTGAAGAAAACATGGCGCTGGCGATGGCGCGCGGCAAACGTCGCGGCTTCGGCTTCGCCATCAAGCGCAACATGCGCGAACTGTTCCGCGAGAAGCTGTCGATTCTGAATCTCGGTTTGGAAAAACGTCTGACCGACCGCATCGGCCTGTTGTCCGGCGGCCAGCGTCAGGCCGTCAGCCTGCTGATGGCATCCTTGCAGCCGTCGCGCATTCTTCTGCTGGATGAGCACACTGCTGCGCTGGATCCGAAGACTGCCGCATTCGTGCTGGAACTGACCGCCAAGATCGTCGCCGAAAGCAAGCTGACCACCATGATGGTGACCCACAGCATGCGTCAGGCGCTGGACTACGGCGACCGCACGGTGATGCTGCATCAGGGTAAAGTGGTGCTGGACGTGTCCGGTGAAGAACGCGCTGGTCTGGATGTGCCTGATCTGCTGAAGATGTTCGAGCGTACACGTGGAGAAGTGCTCTCTGACGATGCGTTGCTGCTGGGGTAATCGCAGCGATAAAATAAAAAAGGCCGCGTTTGCGGCCTTTTTTATTGCCCGAACCGGCCGGCGATGTCAGCTGCCGCCAGCAAAGCCATTCTGCCGCCACGCTTCATACACTACCACTGCAACCGTATTCGACAAGTTCAGGCTGCGATTGTCCGGCCGCATCGGCAGGCGGATGCGCTGACTGGTAGGGAAGGATTCACGCAGTTCCGGCGCCAGACCGCGCGTTTCTGCGCCGAACACGAACACGTCACCGGGACGGAAGGCGACTCCGGCAAACGGTGTCGAACCATGCGTGGTCAGCGCGAACATGCGCGCCTCATCAAATTGTGGATCGGCCCGGCGTTTCTCGATAAAGGCGTCCCAGTTGGGATGCACCTGCATGGTCGCGTAGTCATGATAATCCAGCCCCGCACGTCGCATCTTGGCGTCGTCAAGCGGAAAGCCGAGCGGCTCGATCAGGTGCAGTTGCGCGCCGGTGTTGGCGCACAGGCGGATGATGTTGCCGGTATTGGGTGGAATTTCCGGCTCGACCAGAACGACGTGAAACAAATGATTCTCCTTGAATGAAGCAACTGATGATGCAGGCGAGAGTTTGCGCTATTTCGATATCGTGCGGGAAAACACGATATTGGTCACGCGCCGGGCACCAAAGCGCTTGAGCGTGGAAGCGATTTCGTTCAGTGTCTCGCCGGTGGTGATGACGTCGTCGATCACGCCGATATGCGCGCCGCGCACGTAGTTCATCGCTTGCGTCGGCACCACGAAGGCGCGGCTGATGTTGCGTCGGCGCTCTTCGGTGGGTAGCGTCGCCTGGGCCAGGGTGTCGCGCAGGCGAACCAGCAGCGGCTCAAGCGGGATATTGAGTTGGCGCGACAGCGGCCGTGCGATCTCCAGAGATTGGTTGAAGCCGCGTTCCTGGAGTCGTGATTTTCCCAGCGGCACCGCTGTCAGCAGTGTCGGCAGCGCCAGGCCGCGGTCGGCGTAATGCACGGCTGCGTCCCGCAACATTCCGGCCATCAGGGGCGCCAGCGGCAGCTTTGCGCCGAACTTCAGTGCCAGCACCAACTGGTCGGCCGGTGCGGCATAGTCGGCTACCACGATGGTTGCGTCAAAGGCAGGCTTGTTCTTCAGACAGTCGCCGCAGCGGATTTCCTTTGCTGTGGTCGGAACCGGCATGGCGCATTGCACGCAGCGGCGTGGGCGCGTCGTGAAATGTTGTTCGTGGCAAGGCTCGCAGACGGCGTTACGGTCGGTTTGGCCGCACAGCACGCAGGATGACGGCAGCAGTTGCGGCAGCCAACGCGGCCACAACGGGCTTCCGGTCACGCTTTTAGTTACACCTTGCAGGCGGACGAACATGGGCGGGAGATCCTGACGGCTATGGCCGGGTTTGCACCAAAAATGGGGATTTGGACTACACTAGCGGCGATTATCTCATCTTGCCCGCCCGATTTTTCATGTCTTTGCCTCCGCCTAACGCCAGCGCCAAATTGAGCGCACCGATCGATCTGCCTTTGGTGCGTCGCCTGTTTTCCACACCGGCGCGCGTCGCTGAATCTGACTTTTTGCGCCGTGAAGTCTCGGCTCGCATGCAAGAGAAGCTGCTACTGATCAAAATCGAGCCTCAGCGTGTGCTGGACGCCGGGTGCGGCGAGGGCGCCGACATCGCCGTCCTGCAAAAACGCTTCGCCGATGCACAGATCATCGGCCTGGATGGCGCTTTCAGCATGCTGGCCGTTGCACAGCAGCGCCAACAGGCGGCGCAATCCGCCGTCAACCGCCTGCTGACCAAATGGTTGCCGTCGTCCGGTTCCGGCAGCGCCGGCAGCCTGGCGTGCGCCGATTTCGCCCAACTGCCGTTTGCCGCCAATGCGTTGGACGTGGTCTGGTCCAATCTGGCTTTGCAGTGGCATCCCCAGCCGGATCGCGTCTTTGCCGAATGGCGCCGCGTTCTGCGCGTTGAGGGTTTGCTGATGTTCTCCTGCTTCGGCCCGGATACCTTCAAGGAAGTGCGGGCGGCCTTCGAAACCGTGGATGCGGCCCCGCACAGCCTGCCGTTCGTTGATATGCATGACTTTGGCGACATGCTGGTCAATGCCGGTTTTTCCACGCCGGTCATGGATATGGAAAATATCACAGTCACCTACGAAACACCGCAGCGTCTGCTGGCAGATGTCGGCGCCTGGGGTGGCAATCCGCTTGAAAGCAGGCGGCGCGGCCTGCTCGGACGTGCTGCTTACGGCAAAGTAGTCAACGCACTGGAGCAATTGCGCGGCGCCGATGGCAAGATACCGCTGACGTTTGAAGTGATTTATGGCCACGCCTTCCGCCCGGTACCCAGGACCACCGCCAGCGGAGAGTCGATTATTCGTTTCGATTTACCGAAAAAATAGCCATGCGGGCCGCCGATTCGACATTTCATCGTGTTGTATCGTCGTCCGGAACGGATTTTTTTGGTGCAGGCGGATGCTTTCCGAAGGCTGAAAAGGCATTGTGTCAAGAGCGAAAAAGCGACTTTATTCCGCTTGATAACATTTATAGTTACCCCTTATACTCCGAGGGTTTTAGCTTGTGCGGACGTGCTCGACCTCGCGGTTTGGAGGGTAATAACAAGAGCATGCCGTGGTAAAGCGGGAGTGGATGTTGAAGCGCAACTGTTCGATTGCGCCGCACCAATTGGGGCAAGTTTTCGCGATCCTCTGCGCGGTTTCTTTGACAGTAGCGTTTATTTTCACTTTGCGTGGAGCCTGGTACATATTAGTTTTCTCTGTACTTGAGTTGTCCGCAGTCGGTTTTGCTTTTCTGATTTATGCACGTCATGCGACTGATCGCGAATATATCGCGCTGGTCGAAGATTGTTTGCTGGTCGAATTTGTACGCGCAGGAAAAACGAGTCGCTTCAGGCTCGATCTGCATAAGATACGAATCGAACCGGCAGGGTCTCACCGCAAATTGGTGAGGCTGGAGTCCTCTGGAATACGAGTCGATGTAGGTCGGTACCTGACGGAATGGAAGAGACGCGAGTTCGCACTGGAGCTGAGGCAGGAAATCAGCAAGCAGTAGCGTCAGGTAGTTGGCACAATTCTTATAATTATTTTGGGCTTTTGAGGAAATCATGATAATTGCGAAGCGCCTTCATTCTTTGCTGCTCGGTGCATCGCTCCTGGCGGCGTCAGTGCCGTCATGGGCATGGGGTGATAAAGTCGTCGATAGCAAGGGCGGTCCGGCCGTATTGCAGACTAATTTCCAGCCACCGGTCACGCAGATCGCTGAGCAGATCTATGATTTGCATCACCTGATGCTGATCATCTGCCTGGTGATTTTCCTCGCCGTGTTCGGCGTCATGTTTTACTCCATCCTCAAGCACCGCAAGTCCCTCGGCCACAAGTCGGCCAGTTTCCACGAAAGCACTACCGTTGAAATCGCCTGGACTGTGGTTCCTTTCCTGATCGTGATCGGCATGGCACTTCCCGCCACCAAGACCGTCGTCGCGATGAAAGACACTTCCAACGCCGACCTGACCATCAAGGTCACCGGCATGCAGTGGAAGTGGGGCTACGATTACCTCAAGGGCGAAGGCGAAGGCATTTCCTTCCTGTCCAATCTGGCCACCCCGCGTGAACAGATCGTCGACTCTTCGCTGAAGAAAAACGACAACTACCTGATCGAAGTCGACAATCCAGTCGTCGTGCCGGTCAACAAGAAGGTCCGCATCGTCACCACCGCCAACGACGTGATCCACTCGTGGACCATTCCGGCGTTCGGCGTGAAGCAGGATGCGATTCCCGGTTTCGTGCGCGACACCTGGTTCAAGGCCGAGAAGATCGGTACTTACCGCGGTCAGTGCGTTGAGCTGTGCGGCAAAGACCACGCCTTCATGCCTATCGTCGTCAATGTGGTCAGCGAAGCCGACTACAAGACCTGGGTCGAGGGCAAGAAAAAAGAAATGGCCGCCAAAGCCGATGATCCGACCAAGGTCTGGACCATCGACGAACTCAAGCAGCGCGGCGAAAAAGTCTACACCTCCAACTGCGTGGTTTGCCATCAGGCCAACGGCAAGGGCGTACCCGGCGCATTCCCTGCACTGGACGGCGACCCGGTCGTGAACGGTCCGAAGGCTGCGCAGATCAATACCGTGTTGAACGGCAAGAACGCGATGCCAGCCTGGAAGTCGGTACTGAACGACACTGAAATCGCTGCCGTGATTACCTACACACGCAACAGCTGGTCCAATAAAGCACAAGAAAATATCGTTCAACCAGCTGACGTACTGGCTGCGCGCAAGTAACTGAACTGAGTGAGAACCTGAGCGCTTACTTCGTACGCGCACATGTATCGAATTGGGAGACTGAAATGAGCACAACAGTAGTCGATCACGGCCACGATCATTCGCATGACCACGTACATGGTCACGATGATCACGGACATCATGACCACCCGCACGGCTGGCGCCGCTGGATCTTCGCCACCAATCACAAGGACATCGGCACGCTGTACCTGTGGTTCTCGTTCACCATGCTGCTTTCCGGCGGCGTGCTGGCGCTGCTGATCCGCGCTGAGCTGTTCCAGCCAGGCCTGCAATTCTTCCGCCCTGAATTCTTCAACCAGCTGACCACGATGCATGGTCTGGTGATGGTGTTCGGCGCGATCATGCCGGCCTTCGTCGGCTTCGCCAACTGGATGATTCCGCTGCAGATCGGCGCCTCCGACATGGCGTTCGCCCGCATGAATAACTTCTCGTTCTGGCTGTTGCCGCCTGCGGCACTGCTGCTGGCCGGTTCCTTCCTGGTGCCGGGCGGTGCGACTGCCGCCGGCTGGACCCTGTATGCGCCGCTGTCGACGCAAATGGGCCCTGGGATGGACATGGGTATTTTCGCGATGCACATCATGGGCGCATCGTCGATCATGGGTTCGATCAACATCATCGTCACCATCCTCAACATGCGCGCTCCCGGCATGACGCTGATGAAGATGCCGATGTTCTGCTGGACCTGGCTGATCACTGCTTACCTGCTGATCGCCGTGATGCCGGTGTTGGCTGGCGCGATCACGATGACGCTGACTGACCGTCATTTCGGTACGTCCTTCTTCAACGCAGCCGGCGGCGGCGATCCGGTGATGTATCAACACATCTTCTGGTTCTTCGGCCACCCTGAGGTCTACATCATGATTCTGCCTGCGTTCGGCATCGTGTCGCAGATCATCCCGGCCTTCGCCCGCAAGCAATTGTTTGGTTACGCTTCGATGGTCTACGCGACTGCATCGATCGCGATTCTGTCCTTCATCGTCTGGGCTCACCACATGTTCACCACCGGCATGCCGGTGACTGCACAGTTGTTCTTCATGTACGCCACGATGCTGATCGCCGTGCCGACCGGCGTGAAGATCTTCAACTGGATCGCAACGATGTGGCGCGGTTCGATGACATTTGAAACACCGATGCTGTTCTCGGTTGGCTTCATCTTCGTGTTCACCATGGGCGGCTTCACCGGCCTGATCCTGGCGGTGACCCCGATCGATATCCAGATGCAGGATACCTATTACGTGGTGGCGCACTTCCACTACGTGCTGGTGGCTGGTTCGCTGTTCGCGCTGTTCGCCGGTTTCTACTACTGGGGTCCGAAGTGGACTGGTTTCATGTACAACGAAACCCGCGGCAAGATCCACTTCTGGAACTCGCTGATCTGGTTCAACGTGACCTTCTTCCCGATGCACTTCCTGGGGTTGGCCGGCATGCCGCGTCGCTATGCCGACTATCCCGCGCAGTTCACCGACTTCAACATGCTCGCGACCATCGGCGCTTTCGGTTTCGGCCTGTCGCAGGTGTACTTCCTGTTCTTCGTCGTGATCCCGTCGATCAAGGGCGGCGTCAAGGCAGCAGACAAGCCATGGGAAGGTGCAGAAGGCCTGGAGTGGACAGTGCCGAGCCCGGCGCCTTTCCACACATTCGAAACGCCACCGACAGTTAAATAAAGGGAGCGGCAGGCTGGTCCTGCCCACTCTGTATGACAGATCGTAAAAAGCCGAATAATCTGCGCACAGGCTTGTTGCTGGCGCTGGTAGCAGCAGGGTTCTTCATAGGTATCTTCATTAACCGCATCTGGTTCAAATGACGACCGATCGCAAACTGAATCGGCAGATGCTGGGGAAGTTGCTGGTCATCGCCGTCCTGATGTTCGGATTCGGGTACGCGTTGATTCCCGTGTACAAGAAGATTTGTGAAGTGACCGGCGTCAATTTTCTGACGCCCAAGGATGTAACGGTCGAAGCGCCGACGAACAGCCAGATCGACAAAAGCCGTACCGTGACGATCGAGTTCGACGGCAATTCGCAAGGGCCTTGGCGCTTCCGCCCGACGGTGGCAAGCATGCAAGTGCATCCGGGCGAAATGACGCAGGTGCTGTACGAAGTGGTCAACACGCAGGCGCGCAGCGTCGATGCGCAGGCAATACCGAGTTACGCGCCGCAGCAGTCGGCGGCCTTCTTCAAGAAGGTGGAGTGCTTCTGTTTTACGCAACAAACTCTGGGGCCGAATGAGGCCAAGCAGATGCCGGTGGTGTTCTACATCGATCCGGCGCTGCCCAAGGATGTGAAGACAATTACGCTGTCTTATACCTTCTTCGAAATTGAAGGATTGAACAAGAAGGCAAGCTGAGGCAAACCGGCGGCAGACATCTGCTTCCTGCAGTAACAGAAGTCCCGGAAGGAAAGCGGCAAATGAGCGACTTGAAAGACGCAACGCAGCGCAAGGCATCATTTGCGGCGACGATGAAGGCGGTGTTCTGGTCCTTCTTCGGCGTGCGCAAGCGCAGCGATTACGAAAGCGATGCCGCCAAGCTGAATCCGCTGCATGTCATTATTGCCGGCGTCATCGGTGCAGCGATTTTTGTGACCGTATTGGTGTTGATAGTAAAGATGGTGGTGGCTCAGTAAGGCTGAGTAAAAACATAGTAAGGCACAGTAAAAACAAGCACTCGATGAAGTGCGACTGTGCAACCAAGGGATGTGGCAGTGCCAGTCTGAAGCAGTCATTTATAAAAGATCCGAATTTTGTATTGGGAGATGGAGATGAGTTCTCAACACGCTAAAGCACCGTACTATTTCGTACCAGGTCCATCACAATGGCCGGTGCTGGCGGGCATATCGATGCTGGTCACCATGGCCGGCGCTTCGGCCTGGGTCAACGGCCATTCCTGGGGTATGGCGCTCAACATTATCGGCATCCTCGCGGTGCTGGTGGTGCTGTACAAGTGGTTTGGCCAGGCCATCGGCGAGTCCGAGTCCGGCCAGTACAGCGAGCGCATCGACGCCTCCTTCCGCTGGAGCATGGGCTGGTTCATTTTCTCGGAAGTGATGTTCTTCGCCGCCTTCTTCGGCGCACTGTTCTATGCGCGCAGCATCACCATGCCATGGCTGGCCGATCTGGATCACAAGGTGATCTGGCCCGACTTTGCTGCGCACTGGGGTAATGCCGGTCCGGCCGGTACGATCGAATCGTTCCAGACCATGGGCCCGTTCCCGATCCCGACCATCAATACGGCCTTGCTGTTGCTGTCGGGCGTGACGCTGACGATTTCGCATCACGCGCTGCGCGCCGGTCATCGCACCCAGACTGCGATCTGGCTGTTTGCAACGATCCTGCTGGGCGCGATCTTCATGGGCTTCCAGGCTTATGAGTATCACCACGCCTACAGCGAACTGAACCTGAAGCTGACCTCGGGCGTTTATGGTTCGACCTTCTTCATGCTGACCGGCTTCCACGGTTTCCACGTGACGATGGGCGCGATCATGTTGTCGGTGGTGCTGTATCGCTTACTGCGCGGCCACTTCACGCCGGAGCATCACTTCGCCTTCGAAGGCGCCGCCTGGTACTGGCACTTTGTGGACGTAGTCTGGCTGGGCCTGTATGTCGTGGTCTACTGGCTGTAAAGATCAGGCAGTCAGCCAGCAAAAAAGCCGCACTTCGGTGCGGCTTTTTTACGATCAGACGATGGCTCGAAAATAATTGAGAAACGTGTAACCTTCCGGTTGATTCTTTGTCGAAGCAGCCGGATTCCCCAGCGCGACGTCAGCGGAGTCCGGTGGGCTGGATCAGACCGAATTTATATGCCACCAGCAGCAAGATAAACAGCAGCACCGAAAAGCCGACGCGCAATGTAAGCGCATACACCGTACGGTTACTCTTGCCCTTGTCGCGCATCAGGAACAAGAACGCGGAAGCAAGGCTACCGAGGATCAGGATGAAAGCAATGGCGACGATGATTTTCATGGCGGAGTCTGTCTCGGAAGCGGAAGCGTCTCCATCGGCGGCCTGCAAAATCGTATGCCGCGTAGAGACTATTGTTGTATTGAGTGAAATGACATTGTAATGCCAATCAGATTCCGGGTTAGATGGGTTCCGCTGGTCGCGACGCTGATTGTTGCGGCCATCGGCGTATCGCTGGGGCAGTGGCAGACGCGCCGCGGCGACGAGAAACAGGCGATCCAGAACAAAATGGCAGAACGTCAGGCCGCACCTGCAATGACGCTGACCGGCAATGCGCAGCAACTGGACGTGGGGCAGAGTGAATACCGGCATGTCCGGGTGAAGGGCGAATTCATCTCTGCGTGGACCAGCTATCTCGACAATCGCCCCTACAATGGTGCGCCGGGATTCTACGTCCTGACCCCGTTTAAAATAGCGGACTCGGATGCCTCGGTACTCATCGAACGTGGCTGGACGCCGCGCGACATCACCGACCGCACCAAGGTGCCCGTGCTGCCGACACCAACGGGCGTTGTCGAGATCGAAGGCGTGATCCGCCGCGATGCCGGCCACTTGCTGCAACTCGGCACCGCAGAGGCACCGAAGCCGGGCGCGATCATGCAGAATCTGGATCTTCCGGCCTATGCCGCTGCCAGCAAGTTGAAGCTCGCTCCCTTCCTCATCGAGCAGGGAGGCGCGATGAAAGACGGATTGGTGCGCGACTGGCCCGCGCCGTCGCTGGGTATTGAACGTCATCGCGGCTACGCCGTGCAATGGTATGCGCTGGCCTTGATGGCCGTTATTTTCTTTGTTGTGACAGGATTTCGAAGTGGAAAAAAGTAAAGTACAGACGCCACAAATTCAGCCAGAAGTACAACGCAAACGCGGCCGCTGGAAGCTGCTCCTGGTCGTCGCCGTGTGCGCCGCGCCGATGATCGGTTCCTACCTTACCTATTACGTGATCAAGCCGCAAAGCCGCACCAACTACGGCGCGCTGATCGACCCACGTCAATATCCCATTCCTGCGCTCGGCAGTACTGAGCTCGACGGCAAGCCGGCCAAGCTGGAAGACTACAAGGGTAGATGGGTGATGCTGCAGGTGGCCGGTGGCGAGTGCGATGACGCCTGCAAGACGCGTCTGTTTGCCATGCGCCAGCTGCGGCTGATGCAAGGCAAGGAAATGGAACGCATCGAACGCGTCTGGTTGATTACCGACGCCAAGCCGCTCGATACTGTGCTCATGCGCGAATACGACGGTACCGACATGTTGCGCGTCGATGCAAAATTGTTGAAGGCATGGCTGCCGACCGACGAAGGTACCTCAATGGAAGATCACATCTACCTCATCGATCCTCTGGGCAACCTGATGATGCGCTTCCCCAAGGATGCGGATCCCAACAAGATGAAAAAAGACATCAGCAAACTGTTGCGCGCCTCGGCGATAGGGTGATGCCGTTATGCTGATTCAACTTGCCATCATGGGTTTGCTGGTCGCGCTGATTCCGCTGACGCTGACCTGGGTTTCCAACGACGTCAACAAATACCGGAAGCTGGTCTGGGTCACGCTGTTCCTGACCTTCGACCTCATCATGTTCGGCGCTTTCACGCGTCTGACCGATTCCGGACTCGGTTGCCCCGACTGGCCGGGCTGTTACGGTCACTCCAATCCGTTGTTGGCGCATGAGCACATCAGCGCTGCGCAAGAGGCCATGCCGACTGGTCCCGTGACGGTTGCCAAAGCCTGGATCGAAATGATCCATCGCTATCTGGCAATGGCGGTCGGCGTGTTGATCATTACCTTGATGGTGATTGCATGGCGACGCTGGATCAAATCCCGGCACATTGAAATCAAGTTTCGGCCGTGGTTTCCGAGCGCGCTGTTTTTGTTCGTATGTCTGCAGGGCGCGTTCGGAGCCTGGACTGTGACCATGAAGTTGCAACCTATCATCGTCACCATTCACCTGCTGCTTGGCCTGACGCTATTGGCGATGCTGGCCTGGCTGGGCGCGCAACAGAATGAGCATGTGCCGGTATCGGCGCTGGGACGGGCATTGGCATGGCCGGCATTGATCGGGATGTTGCTGTTGGTCGTGCAGATTGCACTGGGCGGCTGGGTCAGCACCAATTATGCGGCGTTGGCCTGCAATGATTTCCCCTTGTGCCATGGCACGGTGATTCCGCAGATGGACTTTGAAAACGGCTTTACCCTGTGGCGTCATCTGGGCAAGACCGCCGACGGTGAATATCTGCCGTTTCCGGCCCTGACAGCGATTCATTGGGTGCACCGTTCCTTTGCTTTTGTGGTCATCGCCTATGTCGCCTGGCTGGCGCACAAGGCGCTCAAGGATGCGGGCTTGCGCAAAACCGGGCGTTGGCTGCTGATCGTGATCGCACTGCAACTGGTGACGGGTTTGTCGACGATTTACCTGAACTGGCCGCTGGCGATTGCCGTTATGCACAACGGTGGGGCAGCCTTACTTCTGCTTTTGCTGGTCATGCTAAACTACAAGGCTAGGTACGCACCGCTTGCCGAGGGGAAAACGGCCCGTATTTCCGTCCTGCGTGCAGGGGAAAACACCGCGCCGACAATCTGACATGACCACATTGACCGTACAAACCAACCGAATTGCCCAGTATTGGGCGCTGACCAAGCCGCGCGTGACCCAGCTCGCGGTGTTCTGCGCCGTCATCGGCATGTTCCTGGCCACGCCGGAATTGCCGGACTGGCGCAAGGTCGTGTTCGGCACGATCGGCATCTGGCTGCTGGCCGGTGCTGCATTCGCCATCAATTGCCTGGTGGAACGCGAAATCGATTCGCGCATGGCCCGTACCGCACGCCGCCCGATGGCGCGCGGCGAAATCACCGTCACGCAGACGCTGGTATTTTCCGGCGTGATCGGCGGCATGGGCATGTGGGTGCTGTACAACCTGGTCAATCCACTCACCATGTGGCTGACACTGGCGACCTTCGTCGGCTACGCCGTCATTTATACGATCATCCTCAAACCGTCGACGCCGCAAAATATCGTCATCGGCGGCTTGTCCGGCGCAATGCCGCCGGCATTGGGTTGGGCTGCAGTTGCCAATGATGTACCAATGCAAGCCTGGATTCTGGTGCTGATCATCTTCATCTGGACGCCGCCGCATTTCTGGGCGCTGGCCATGTATCGCCGCGACGACTATGCAAAATCCGGCTTGCCGATGCTGCCGGTCACGCACGGCATGAAGTTCACGCAACTGCAGATCCTGCTGTACACGATCGCACTGTTCGCCACCACCATGCTGCCTTTCGCCGTCGGCATGAGCGGCCTGATCTATCTTGCCAGCGCTGTCGTGCTGGGCGGAATTTTCTTCTATTACTCCTGGCAGATCTATCGCCACTACACGGACTTGATCGCGCGCAAGGCGTTTACCTATTCGATCATTTATCTGTCCCTGTTATTTGCTGTACTGCTGGTCGACCACTATTTCCTGTTCAGGACTTTCTGATGAAGCGTTTGCGTTCGTTGTTGCCGGCAGCGTTGCTGGCCTTGTCCACATTGATGCTGGCTGCTTGCCAAGGCAATACCGAGAAGTTCGTCAACACCGATGTCACGGGCCTGGAATACGCAAAAGACTTCGCCCTGACCGACCACAACGGCAAGCCGCGTACCTTGGCTGACTTCAAGGGCAAGGCGGTCGTGATGTTCTTCGGTTACACGCAATGCCCGGATGTCTGCCCAACCACGATGGCCGAGATGGCCAATGTGATGAAGGAGCTTGGCCCACAAGCCGACAAGGTGCAGGTATTGTTCGTCACTGTCGATCCGGCGCGCGATACGCCGCAGATTCTGTCGCAGTACGTACCGGCTTTCGACAAGCGTTTCCTCGGCTTGTATGGCGATGAGGCTGCCACCGCAAAGGTCGCCAAGGAATTCAAGGTGTTCTTCCAGAAGGTGCCGGGCAAGACGCCGGGCAGCTACACCATGGATCACACCGCCGGAAGCTATGTCTTCGATCCGCGGGGACACATCCGTTTGTTCGTCAAGCATGGCCAGGGCGCTGAGCCCATCGTGCATGATTTGAAATTGCTGTTGTCGTAAGCGATGCCGCATTGAATGCTGCGAAGGCGGCGGACAAAAGATAGAAGATGCAGGCAAAAGAAAAGGCGCTCAAAGAGCGCCTTTTTCATTACTACGGATGACTTTGCAGATCAGGAAAACGCTTGCAGCGCGCCCTTCATCTTCTTCAGGGCAACCGCTTCGATCTGACGAATGCGTTCGGCAGACACGCCGAATTCATCAGCCAGTTCGTGCAATGTAGCGCCGCTGCCGTCGTCGTTTGCCAACCAGCGTGCTTCCACGATGCGGCGCGAACGATCATCCAGCTTGCTCAACGCCACTTCCAGACCTTCCGATTGCAGACGGTCGTATTGCTTGGCTTCCATCACACGGGTCGGTTCGCTGTTGTCCGAGGACAGATAAGCGATTGGCGCGAATTTGTCATCTTCGTCGTCGGTCGGCGCTTCCAGTGCCACGTCGCGGCCGGACAGACGGGTTTCCATCTCGATGACTTCTTCACGCTTCACGTCCAGCGTCTTGGCCAGCGCGTCGACTTGCGCCGGCGTCATGGCGTCCAGACCTTCCTTGTGGCTGCGCAGGTTGAAGAACAGTTTGCGTTGAGCCTTGGTGGTCGCCACTTTGACCAGACGCCAGTTCTTCAGGATGTACTCGTGCATCTCGGCCTTGATCCAGTGCATCGCGTACGACACGAGACGCACGTTTTGATCCGGATCGAAGCGTTTGACTGCTTTCATCAGGCCGATATTGCCTTCCTGGATCAGGTCGGCGTGCGGCAGGCCGTAGCCCAGATAGCCGCGAGCGATCGAGACCACAAGGCGCAAGTGCGACAGCACCAGTTTTTGCGCTGCAGCGAGGTCATTCTTGTCGCGCAGACTTTGCGCGAGCGACACTTCTTCAGCCTGCGTCAGCATAGGCAGGCGATTGACGGCCGAAATGTAGGCGTCAATATTGCCCAGGCTGCCGGAGAAGCCGAGCGCAAGCGCATTGGTCTCGACGGGCATAAGTGCAGTAGCTGATTTCATTGATTCTCCTTGGTTCCTAAATGAGGAAGCGATGCATAAATTAAGCAGTTGCTTTAAAGCTGGAGTATTTCTATCAACTATTCTAGCACTCCTTCCAGGGGAGTGCTAATAACGAATCTGGAAGGGAGGAATAGCTAAATTCTATGGTTGTTTTTAATGCAATTGGCTTTCATCGCAAGAATTAGAGGGAATCTGAGGGGCAAAGTTGCTTCTTTCAAGAAGAAAGCTGTAACAATTTTTGCAGGGCAACAATGAACAAAGGCCGTCATTTTTATCGAAAAATGACGGCCTTGCTTGCGGAGGGCAGAACGCTGAAGGGGCGAGGGATTAGGTCACGTCAGCCTGGACAGGTGCCGCTTGACTGACAACATGGCGCCAAACAGGCCGAGCAGGGCGCTCGCACCAAGCAGGAAGGCGATGGCTTCGATGCTAGGCGGCGCAAGGCGGAATTCCGAGGCGTAAAGCCGGGCGAAGTCGGTGATTGCCAGATTCAGCGGTTGCAGCGCCAGCACCACCAAGCCCAACGCGAGGCCGCCGGCGCACAGGCCGAGCAGGGCACCGGTGTAATAGAACGGGCGATGGATGAAGGCGTTGGTGGCGCCCAGCAGGCGCGAGACCTCAATTTCTTCATACTGCGTCATTACTTGCAGACGGATGGTGTTGAACACCACCGCTACCACCACCGCACCGAGCGTGATACCGAGGAACAGCAACACCAGCCGCAGGATCCGCAGCAATGCCGCCAGGCGTTTGACCCAGGCCGAATCGATCTGGACGGTGTCGACGCCGGGCATGGCTTTGAGCTTCTGGGCGATGTCATCGACACGGCTGGCGTCCATGGCATTCTGGAATCCCGAGAGTTTCAGGACATAACTGTCCGGCAAAGGATTCGAGCCCAGCGTCGCCAGCACATCATTGAGGCCGGTTTTGCTCTTGAGCGAATCGAAGGCTTTTTCGCGCGGTGTGAATTCAACCTTGGCCGTGCTGCCGCTGCTTTGCAGGATGCTATTGATGGTGCTGCTCAGTGCCGTAGCCTTGTCGCGCGAGACGTCCATTTTCAGGAAAATGCTGATTTCCGGCTCGACAGCCAGTTGTTCAGACACCGGTCGTACGTTTTCCAGCACGGTCAGGCCGGCGAAGGGCAATGCCAGCGCAATCGAGACCACCAGCACATTGAGTACGAAATTGCCCGGCGAACGCAGCAGATGGCTGAAAGCATCGGCGAAGGCGAAGAAATGTTGACGCAGCCAGTTCATTGAGAAATCTCCACCGGATGGCTGACGCCATTGTGCCAGCCGTCAACGATACGGCCGCGGTCCAGATAGACGATACGGTCGGCGCCGGTCAGGTATTGCTCGTCATGGGTCGAGATCAGGCAGGTCACGCCGACGCCATGGAAGGATTTGAGCGCAGCCAGTACCTTGTTGGCGTTGTCGCGGTCGAGATTGGCAGTCGGCTCGTCGGCCAGGATGATTTGCGGGCGGTTGACGATGGCGCGGGCAATCGCCACGCGCTGCTGCTCGCCGCCGGAGAGTTCTTGCGGGCCCGACGTCGCCTTGTCGAGCAGGTCGACCTTGTCCAGTGCAGCGCGGGCGCGTTTTTCGGCGTCCGAGCGGGCGGCACCGGTGACGATCAGCGGCAACATGACATTGGACAGGATGCTGCGGTCTTGCAGCAAACGCTGCTGCTGGAAAATCAGGCCGAGGTTGCGGCGCAGATACGGCATGCCGGACGGTTTGATGGTGTTGATGCTCTGACCATTGACGCTGAGGGTGCCGCTGCTCGGGCGCTCCATGGCGGCGATCATTTTCAGCAAGGTGGATTTGCCTGCGCCGGAGGGGCCGGCAAGGAACAGCAATTCGCCTTTTTGCACCGACAGCGTGATGTCGCGCAAGGCGAACACATCGCGCGAGTATTGTTTGGAGACCTTGGCGAATTCAATCATCGTCGGTTGTTTGATCTTTTCTTTTTGGCGTATTTCAGCTTTGTGTATCGATTAACTTGCTTATTAACTTAACAACGCATCCACGAATTCTTCGGCGTCGAAAGCTTGGAGGTCGTCGATCTGTTCGCCCACGCCGATGAAATACAGCGGCACCGGACGGGTCTTGGCGATCGCCGCCAGAATGCCGCCCTTGGCGGTGCCGTCCAGCTTGGTCACGATCAGCCCGGTCAGGCCGAGCGCATCGTCGAAAGCCTTGACCTGCGCCAACGCATTTTGGCCGGTATTGCCGTCGATGACCAGCAGTACTTCGTGCGGTGCGGTGTCCATGGCCTTGCCGATAACGCGTTTGATCTTCTTCAGCTCGTCCATCAGGTGCAATTGTGTCGGCAAGCGACCGGCGGTATCAACCATGACGACATTGGTGCCGCGCGCCGTGGCCGAATGTACGGCGTCGTAGGCGACGGCGGCCGGATCGCCGGACTCCTGCGAAATCACGGTGATGTTGTTGCGCTCGCCCCAGATCGTCAGCTGTTCGCGGGCCGCGGCGCGGAAAGTGTCGCCGGCGGCCAGCAGCACGGATTGGTCATGCGCCTGCAAATGCTTGGCCAGCTTGCCGATCGTGGTGGTCTTGCCGGCGCCGTTGACGCCCGCAATCATCATCACCAGCGGTTGATGGCGGCCCAGCACCAGCGGCTTTTGCAACGGGCGCAGCATATCGATCAGCAGCGTACGCAGGGCCTGACGCACCTGGTCGGCTTCGGTCAGTTTTTCGTCCCTGACTTTTTTCTTGAGCGAAGCGAGCAAAAATTGCGTAGCTTCGACACCGGCGTCCGAGACCAGCAGTGCGGATTCCAGTTCTTCATAGAGGTCGTCGCCGATCTTGGCGCCGACGAACAGCGTGGTCAGATTGCTGGAGGTTTTGGACAGACCGCTCTTGAGACGGGCCAGCCAGGAGCGCTTGGCTTCCGGCGATGGCTGTGCCGCTTCGACGATTTCTTCAGCAACAGGCGCGGACACTGGCGCGGGTGTTTCAGGTGTCGTCACGACAACAACAGGAGTAGATGCAGTTGCAGGCGCGGCTTCTTTGGCGACGACGGGGTCTGGCTGGGGCTTTTTCTTGAAGAAACTAAACATCGGATGCTGGGCTGATTCGTCGAATGTGGCTGCGGTGTCGGATGAGGGTGCGTTTCCCTGGTTTCCCGGAGGGAAAAGCGCGATGAACAAGGTACAATTGGCCAGCCTTACGCCCGGATACTGTCGTCCGGGCCGTCCTTGGCCAGCCCCCGCATTCTATCAGAGCACAGCGAATGAAATTGAAGATCAGCGCAATCCTGTCGACCGGTTTGTTATTTGGCTGCCTGGCAGCATTGGGGCCCGCTGCTCTGGCCCAGTCCGCACCTTCCGTCGCCTCGGAGTTCATGCTCAAAAACGGCATGAAAGTGATCGTGAAAGAGGATCACCGCGCGCCGACGGCAGTGCAGATGGTCTGGTACAAGGTCGGCGCCATTGACGAGACCAACGGCACCACCGGCATCGCCCACGCGCTTGAGCACATGATGTTCAAGGGCACCCAAAAGCACAAGACCGGCGAATTCAGCCGTCTGGTCGCCGAACTGGGCGGCCGTGAGAACGCCTTCACCAATCGCGATTACACCGCCTATTTTCAGCAGGTCGAGCACTCCCGCCTGGAAGCAGTCATGGCGCTGGAAGCCGACCGCATGCGCAATTTGCAATTCGACAAGAACGAGTTCGCCAAGGAAATCCGTGTCGTCATGGAAGAGCGCCGCTGGCGCACCGACGACCAGCCGCAAGGGCTGATGAATGAAGCGCTGAACGCCGCCGCCTTCGTCGCGCATCCCTATCATCATCCGGTGGTCGGCTGGATGGACGACCTGCAGAACATGACGATTGCCGACATTGAAGCCTGGTATCGCCGCTGGTACGCACCCAACAACGCCACGCTGGTGGTCAGCGGCGACGTCAGCGCCGACAAGGTGGTGGCGATGGCCGAGAGGTATTTTGGCAGCATCCCGGCCAAAACCATCGTGCGCGGCAAGCCGCAAAACGAACCTGAACAACACGGCCTGCGCCGTGTCACCGTCAAGGCACCGGCCGAGAATCCTTATGTGATCCTGGCCTTCAAGGTACCAAGCTTGCGCGACGTCGAAAAGGACCAGGAAGCCTACGCTCTGGACGTGTTGTCGGCAGTCCTTGACGGCTACGACAACGCTCGTCTGAATGACAAACTGGTACGTACCGACAAGGTCGCCAACAGTGTCGGCGCGGGCTATGACGACATCACGCGCGGCCCGACCCTGTTCACGCTGGAAGGCAGTCCGGCCGCCGGCACCACCACCGCGCAGCTGGAGGCGCTCTTGCGCGCCGAAGTCTCACGTATCGCGAAAGATGGCGTATCAGAGCAAGAACTGCAGCGTGTGAAAACACAACTGATCGCTTCGCAAATTTACAAGCGCGATTCGATCTTCGGCCAGGCCATGGAAATCGGTGTGATGGAAATGTCCGGCCTGTCGCACAAGAACATCGATCGCATCGTCGACAAGCTGAAAACCGTGACGCCGCAGCAAGTGCAGGCTGTCGCGCAAAAGTATTTCACCGACGACAAGCTGACCGTGGCCACGCTGGAACCCTTGCCTTTGTCTGGCAAGAAGCTGGGGCCGCCACCGGGCCCACTGCGGTGAGCAGCTCAGTAGTTTGATTGAATGACGATATTTGTCCCAAAACCTGACCGAGCGTTGCACTCTTACGGAGGAAAAACATGCCAGTGATCGTCGTTGCGAACCCCAAAGGCGGCGTAGGTAAAAGTACTCTCTCCACCAACCTGGCCGGTTACTTCGCCAGCCGCGGGCACGGTGTGCTGCTGGGCGATATTGATCGCCAGCAATCGGCGCGTGCCTGGCTCAACATCCGGCCACCGGCAGCGACGCAGATCGCCACCTGGGATATCAGCGAAGACTACATCGCTAAGCCGCCCAAAGGCACTACCCATGTGGTGCTGGATACACCGGCCGGCTTGCATGGATGGCGTCTGAATGATGTTCTGAAAATGGCAGACAAGGTAATCGTGCCTCTGCAGCCGTCGATCTTCGACATTCTGGCCACGCAGGATTTCTTGCGTCGTCTGGCGGAAGAAAAATCCGTCCGGCAAGGGGAAATCGATGTCGGCATCGTCGGCATGCGGGTCGATGCACGGACGCGTTCGGCGGATCAGTTGCATCGCTTCATTGAAGGCCTGAACCTGCCGGTACTGAGCTATCTGCGCGATACGCAGAACTACGTGCAACTGGCGGCGCACGGCCTGACACTGTGGGACATCGCGCCGTCACGCGTGCAGCGTGATATCGAGCAATGGCAGCCGATCATCGACTGGGTTGAAGGCAAACCGATTCCTGCACCCGCCGTATCGGCGATCACCATGCCGCCGCAGTCATGACGGTTTTCACGATTTGTATGTTTATTCAGTCAGTAACAAGATGAAAAAATATTGCTTGGTTTGTGCGCTTCTGCTCGCCTGTTTTGCTACGCAGGCGCAGGCCGCTCTGCAGATTCAGTCATGGTCTTTGCCCAACGGCGCGCGCGTGCTGTTTGTCGAGAACCATGCAATTCCCATGCTCGATCTCAGTGTCGAATTCGATGCCGGCACGCGCCGTGATCCGCTTGGTAAATCGGGTTTGGCATCGTTGACCAACGCCATGCTGACGCGCGGTGCCTCTGCCTCTGCCACTGCGGATGCGCCGGCTCTGTCGGAGGCGCAGATTCTGGATGGTTTCGCCGATGTGGCGGCACAGCGCGGCGGTGGCGCCAGCCTGGATCGCGCCGGCGTCACCTTGCGTATGTTGTCGAGTGCCGCCGAGCGTGACGCCGCATTGGGTTTGCTGGCGCGGACTCTGGCGCAGCCGAGTTTCCCGGCGGACTTGTTCGCGCGCGATCAGGCGCGCACCATCGCTGACGTCAAAGAATCGCAAACCAAGGCGGAAGAGATCGCCGCCAAAGCGTTCTGGGCCGCACTCTATGGCGACCATCCTTATGCACGTCAGGAAAGTGAGGCTTCGGTCGCCGGCATCACACGCGACGATCTGGTGAATTTCCATCGTGCGCATTACGTCGCCAACCGCGCCGTCATTGCCATGATCGGTGACGTCACGCGTGCGCAGGCTGACCAGATTGCACAACGCCTGACCCAGCAATTGCCGCAAGGCGCAGCGCTGCCGGCCTTGCCCGAAGTACTTGCCGGCAAAGCGACAGAACAGCGTATCGCGCATCCCGCATCGCAGTCGCATATCCTGATCGGCATGCCGGTGCTGGTGCGCGGCGATCCGGATTTCTTTGCGCTGACGGTCGGTAATTACATCCTCGGCGGCGGCGGGTTTGTGTCGCGCTTGACCAATGAAGTACGGGAGAAGCGCGCGCTGAGTTACAGCGTCTACAGCTATTTCTCGCCGCTGGCGCAAAAGGGCCCGTTCCAGATCGGCTTGCAGACCAAGCAGGAGCAAACCAACGAAGCGCTTGGTGTGGTGCGCAGCACGCTGGCGACCTATTTGCGAGACGGCCCGACGGCGGCCGAGCTGAAAGCGGCCAAGGACAACCTGGTTGGCGGCTTCGCCTTGCGTATCGACAATAATCGCAAGATTCTCGACAACCTGGCGGTGATCGGTTATTACGGTTTACCGTTGGATTATCTCGACACTTGGAGCACCCATATCGGCAAAGTCACGATCGCGCAGATTCGCGATGCCTTCAAGCGTAAAATTGCGCCCGATCAATTGACGACTGTCGTGGTGGGCGAGGCAAATTAAAATATGAGCAAGACTGTAAGAAAACATGGTGCGGCAGTGCATAGCCGCAGCGCACATCAGGTCCGGATTATCGGTGGACAGTGGAAGCGTACGCCGCTCCCGGTGCTGGAAGCGGAGGGCCTGCGGCCGACGCCGGATCGTGTCCGCGAAACGGTATTCAACTGGGTAACGCATCTGATCGACGGCAACTGGGAGCAGGTGAGTTGTCTTGACTTGTTCGCCGGCTCCGGCGCGCTTGGCTTCGAGGCCGCCAGCCGTGGCGCGCCGCGCGTCGTGATGGTTGAAAACCACACACCGGCGGTGCGTCAGCTGGAAGCGAATAAAGAAAAACTGCAGGCCGCGCAAGTCGAGATTCAGCGCGGCGACGCCTTGGCGCTATTGCAGGGATTGAGCACGCGCACCACAACTGCCAACGGATTTAATCTTATTTTCATCGATCCGCCGTATCATCAAAACTGGTTGGCGAAAATCATGCCGGTATGCGAGCAATTGTTGGCAACCAAGGGTCTGATGTATGTTGAATCAGAGCATTCACTGGAGGGCGATGCACTCCCGGACTGGATGGTGCCGTGGGAAGTTGTTCGTGCCGATAAGGCAGGCGTGGTGTTTTATCACTTATTGCAGCGCAAAAACATCGGTTAATTCAGGCATAATGCGCGTTCTGATTGCTTAGCTGGTGAGGAGAGACCCTGATGGTAACAGCTGTTTATCCGGGAACATTCGATCCGTTGACACGTGGCCATGAAGATCTGGTAAGACGCGCATCGGGATTGTTTGACAAGTTGGTCGTAGGCGTAGCGGACAGCAAAAACAAGAAGCCGTTTTTCTCCCTCGAGGAGCGCCTGTCGATAGCAAATGAAGTATTGGGACATTACCCAAATGTCCAGGTGGAAAGTTTTTCCGGCCTGCTCAAGGATTTCGTGCGGCAAAACAATGCCCGCGTGATCGTGCGCGGCTTGCGTGCGGTATCGGACTTCGAATATGAATTCCAGATGGCCGGCATGAATCGTTATCTGTTGCCTGACGTGGAAACCTTGTTTCTGACCCCGTCGGACCAATATCAATTCATATCGGGCACGATTGTGCGCGAAATCGCCCTGCTGGGCGGTGACGTATCGAAGTTTGTATTTCCCTCAGTCGAAAAGTGGCTGAAGGAAAAGATGGCAAAGATGGATCTGTAGCGGATTTGTATTGCCTTGTCTGCATCCTTTGCGGGCAAGGCAGGCTGGTTGAAGCTTGGTTGAGGGTTGGTTGAGGGTTGGTTGAGAAGAGAGCGGAGTAATTTATGGCACTGATGATCACTGATGATTGCATTAACTGCGACGTCTGCGAGCCCGAGTGCCCGAACGAAGCGATCTACATGGGGCCGCAGATCTATGAAATCGACCCCAACAAATGCACCGAATGCGTCGGCCATTTCGATGAGCCGCAATGCCAGCAAGTTTGTCCGGTTGCCTGCATCCCCTTCGATCCCGCCTGGCGCGAATCCAAGGAACAACTGATGGTCAAGTACGAAACCCTGCAAGCCGGGGCCAAGGCCTGATCGGTTTCTGTACGTACCTTACGTCTCCCGCACTACAGTTCTTCCAACGTATCCGCCGCCTCTGCGTGGCGTCATAAGAAAATCCTGCTTGCTTATAGGCAGTCCGTATTTCTGCTGCGCCGTCCTGGCGGGGTATCATCATCGTTCGCCATTTCTTTTGCCGTTCTGCGGCTGATTCCTGTGCGCGCCGAGCCGGTTGCGCATGAACGGTCGCCTTGCCGAGAAAACAGCCATGCCCAATCATCAGCGTCTACGCCATTTCATCACCTCGTTTGCTGCCTTGCTGGAGCGAGAGTCCGACGAAGCCGGCATCATCCGCGAAGGTTCGTCGCTATTGCGAGAGCTGGTTGCCGTCGACGATTGGTTGCCTGAAGCTTATGCCCAGCCGGATCCCGAGCGTTATCGCCAATATCTGCTGCACGTCGATTCGGCGCAGCGTTTTTCCGTGGTGAGTTTTGTCTGGGGACCGGGTCAGCAAACGCCGGTACACGACCATACCGTGTGGGGATTGATCGGCATGCTGCGCGGTTCTGAGTATTCGCAATCCTATCGGCGGCAGAACGACAATGAGGATGGCAATGCGGGTGCGCTCCTGCCTTTCGGAGAACCGATACAATTGACTCCCGGCATGGTGGAAGCGGTGTCGCCGCATGTGGAAGGGCTCGACGACATCCATCGCGTCCGTAATGCCTACGACGACAAGGTGTCGATCAGCATCCACGTGTATGGCGCCAACATCGGCGCAGTGCATCGATCGGTGTACCAGCCGGATGGCACGCGCAAGGAATTCATTTCGGGTTATTCGAACAAGACCTTACCTAATATTTGGGATCTGTCCCTGGAGACAAAAACAAGATGAGCAGCATCGTTCAGACTAGCATTCCGACCCGCAGCTTCCAGCAAGTCCGTGAAGATCTTTTGGCGCGCCGCGAGATCGCACTGGTCGACGTTCGCGAAGAAGCGCCGCACGCCGAAGCGCATCCACTGTTCGCCGCCAATCTGCCGTTCTCGCATCTGGAGCTGCTTGCCTATGCGCGCATTCCGCGTCGCGACACCGCCATCGTCGTGCTCGATGACGGCGAAGGTCTGGCGCAACAATCCGCCGCCCGTTTCATCGCACTCGGCTACAGCAACGTCAGCATCCTTGAGGGCGGTGTCAGCGGCTGGAATGCGGCAGGCGGCGAGCTGTTTCAGGACGTCAACGTGCCCAGCAAATCTTTCGGCGAACTGGTGGAAAGCAAACGCCACACGCCGTCCCTGTCCGCAGAAGAAGTCAAAGCTCTGCTCGACGCCAAAGAAGATGTCGTCGTATTGGATGCGCGCCGTTTCGATGAATACCAGAACATGAATATTCCGACCTCGGTCAGTGTGCCGGGTGCCGAGCTGGTGTTGCGCGTGCGCGAACTGGCGCCGGACCCCAACACTCGCGTCATCGTCAATTGCGCCGGCCGCACGCGCAGCATCATCGGCACGCAATCGCTGGTCAATGCCGGTATTCCGAATCAGGTGCACGCGCTGCGCAACGGCACCATCGGCTGGACGCTGGCGGGACAAAAGCTGGAGCACGGCAACAGCCGTCAGTTCCCGGTCGACGTCACTGCGCAAACGCGTGCCCAGGCCGCCGGCGATGCACGCGCGGTTGCGGATCGCGCCGGTGTCAAACGACTCGATCAAGCGGGCTTGCAAATCTTCCGTGCGGACACTAAGCGCACCACCTATCAGTTCGACGTGCGCACGCCGCAGGAATATGAGGCTGGGCATGTGCCGGGATTTCTCAGTGCGCCCGGCGGGCAACTGGTCCAGGAAACCGAGTCCCACGCCACCGTGCGTGGCGCTCGTATCGTACTGGCCGACGATGATGGCGTACGCGCCAACATGACCGCATCGTGGCTGGCGCAGATGGCGTGGGAAGTGTACGTACTCGACGGCGTGACGGCGCAGCAATTGTCTGAGCAAGGCCCGGTCAAACGTGAATTGCCAGCCGCGCCGCAGTCGGAGAAAATTTCACCGCAGACCTTGGCAACCTGGCTGGAGCGCAAGGACGGCACCGTCGTCGTCGACTTCGCCACCAGTGCCAACTACGTCAAACAACACATTCCCGGCGCCTGGTTTGCCTTGCGTTCGCAATTGCCGCAGGCGCTGGCCAGCTTGCCGTCCGCTGAGCGTTACGTCGTTACGTGTGGCAGCAGCTTGCTGGCCGCCTATGTGATCGGCGATCTGGCCGCGCTGACCGACAAGCCGGTGTTCTTGCTGGATGGCGGTGACAACGGCTGGAAGGCAGCGGGCTTGCCGATCGAGACTGGTGAAAGTGCACTGGCGTCGCCGCGCATCGACCGCTATCGCCGGCCTTATGAAGGCACCGACAATCCGGCCTCGGCCATGCAGGCTTACCTCGATTGGGAATTCGGACTGGTCGAGCAGCTCGGCCGCGACGGCACGCATGGGTTCTACGTGATATAGAGTATTTCCGCAGCGTAAATCGAGAACAGCGCGACCCGATTACAATGACGGTCGCGTTTTCTTTTCTGCAGGACTCCATGCAACCTATTCCGCCGCGGGCCGTCGGTGCTTTGCTCGTCAACACGACCATCTGGGGCTTGTCCTGGATCGCCTTCAAATCCTTGCAGCAGCAGGGCATCCATCCGATCTGGTCGACTGCGATCATTTTTTCGTTCTGCACGATCTGGCTGTTGCTGCTCAAACGCAAATCCATCGCCGAGCTGCGCAAGCATCCCGAGCTGCTGTACGTCGCTGTTGCCTCCGGCGTCAACAATATCGCCTTCAACGGCGCGGTAGCCTTTGGTGATGTGGTGCGCGTGGTGTTGCTGTTTTATCTGATGCCGATCTGGGCCGTGATTCTGGCGCGTCTGGTGCTGCACGAGCCGATCACCCGGCCTGCGGTGCTGCGGATTGCACTGGGGCTGCTGGGTGCGCTGATCGTGTTGTATCAGCCATCCATCGGCGTGCCCTTGCCGCACGATCTGGCAGACTGGGTGGCCTTGCTCGGCGGCTTGAGTTTTGCCTTCAGCAATGTGATGCTGCGCCGTTTGCATGGCGTGGCCGACGGTGCACGCTCGATTGCGATGCTAGGTGGCGGCGCAGTGTTGTCGCTGGTGTTGGGTGCCGCACTCGCGGTGACGGGTGTGATTACGTGGCCGGCTTCCATCGGCGCACCATCGGTGCCGACGCTTGCCTTGTGGTCGGTACTGTTCATGATTTCCAACCTGTGCCTCCAATACGGCGTGGCGCGTTTGCCGGTCAATATCACGGCGGTGGTGATGTTGGTGGAAATCATCGTTGCCGCAGCGTCGGCGTGGTGGATGGGGGCGGCGGAATTGCGCGTGCAGGATTTCATCGGCGGTGCTTTGATCATTGCCGCGCCCTGGTTGATTCGCGACAAGCGAGCGCTGCCGTCAGGACATTGACGCTTTTTTAATCGGCAAGCACAACCCGGTTGCGGCCGCTTTCCTTGGCGCGGTAGAGCGCTTCGTCGGCACGCGCGACCAGCTTCTGGCGTGCGATGTCGGCAGGGATGCTGCGATCCGGCGGCATTTGTGCAGCAGCGCCGATGGAGACGGTAATCTGCAAGGCTTCGTCGGCGCCGGCAATCAGGATCGCTTGCTGCGCCACGCTGGCGCGAATGCGTTCGGCGATGCGTGCGGCGTCATGCACGGTTGCCTGCGTCAGCAGCACGATGAATTCTTCGCCGCCGTAGCGGCCGAGCGAATCGCTCAAGCGCAATTCTTTCTTGATGCGTGTCGCCACTTCGCGCAATACGTCGTCGCCACTTTGATGGCCGAACTTGTCGTTGACGCGCTTGAAATGATCGATGTCGATGAACAGGCAGGACAGGGCCGAACGCTCGCGTTGAGCGCGGCCGATTTCTTCCTGCATGCGTTGTTCGATGTAGCGGCGGTTGTTGACGCCGGTGAGCGGGTCGGTCAGGCCGATGTGTTTCAGGCGCTCGTTGTTGATGACGTTTTCAAGACAGATGGCGACGACCGATGCCAGGCGCTCGATGAAGTCTGTCGCCAGGTTGCCGGTAAAACGTCCTTCATGAGCGCTGCCCAAGGCCAGGCAGCCAATCGGATTCTGATGACGCATGAGCGGCAGCACAGCCACGCTGGCGGGCTGATAACTCGGGAACAAGGGTTTGTGCAACGCCAGGTCGTAGGCGCCCAGCGTCGGCTTATCCTGCGGCAGCGGCGTGCTGCCTTCGACGTGGAACAATAAGTTGGGATATTCATCCAGGCCGATCTGCAGGTCTTGCAGGATGCGCCGGATATCGAAATCGTGATCGATCAGGGTGAGGGTGACGATTTCCAGATTGAAGGTGTTCGGCATCAGCAGCGATACCGTTTCAATCAGGTCGCGGAATTCGCCGGAACCGATCAGACGCAGGTCGAAAGCCTGGTGACGCTGCATGATCTGCTGGTTGATGCGCGCCTGTTCCAGGAGATCCTGCATCTCAGCATGCAACTGCTGATTCTCTTCAATCAGTGCTTGAGTGTCGACAGCGCTTTTCATCTTTGATCCGGTCTTGCAGCCGTTCTTTTTTCCCTAACGTGGTGCATCTCGCCCCACGTTCCCTGTTGCCCGCGGCACCGTATTGAGTCGGCGTCACGAGGGCGCACAAGCTTACCATTACTGCGCTGCGGATGGCGACAGGCCGGTAAAAAAACGTTCGCCCATTTCTTCCAGTCCGAGCGATTGCAAGACTTCCTGGAGGCGTTCGGTCGGGCGTTTGCGCGGCAGGTCTTTGTAGCGGGCGACGATCAGTTCGTTCTTCATCGAGTGCTCCCAGCCGACCAGTTCGGTGACGCTGACCTGATAGCCGTGTGCTTCCAGTTGCAAGCAACGCAACACATTGGTGACCTGGCTACCGAATTCGCGCGTATGCAGCGGATGACGCCACAGCTCGGTCAGCGATGTGCGGCCTAGCGACTGACCCTTGTTACGGTTGAGCACCGAGGCAACTTCGGCCTGGCAGCAAGGCACCAGCACCATGAACTGCGCGCGTTTTTTCAGGGCGAAGTGGATGGCGTCGTCGGTGGCGGTGTCGCAGGCGTGGAGTGCTGTCACCACGTCGATCTGCTCCGGCAGGGCAGAGGATTCGATCGAATCGGCCACTGACAGATTGAGAAACGACATGCCGGGGAAGCCGAGGCGTTTCGCCAGCTCGGTCGACTTCTGCGCCAGTTCTTCACGCGTCTCGATGCCGTAGATGCGCGACGCGCCTTCCAGCGATTTGAAGAACAGGTCATACAGGATGAAGCCGAGATAGGACTTGCCCGCGCCATGATCGACCACGCTGATGTCGGGATGCTGGCTGCGAATTTCCTGCAGCAACGGTTCGATGAATTGATACAGATGGTAGACCTGCTTTAACTTGCGGCGGCTGTCCTGATTCAGCTTGCCGTCGCGCGTCAGGATGTGCAGTTCCTTGAGCAGCTCGATTGATTGTCCGGGACGAATTTCCGGTGCGAGGTCGGTGGCCGGGGCATCGCCCTTGGCCTTGTTTTTTTGCTGACCTGCTGGTCGTGCGTTTGGCTTGCTCATATCGTTGCCGCTGGAGTGGTCGGGATGCGTGCATCGCCGTGCCAGGGGACGGTTGCGTCCGGCACGGCGTTGAAGCCCGGGAATGAATGGAGAGCGCGATTTTACCAGCAGTTCGCGGGACGCAAGGCGTCAGCGGAAAGCGCGGTTGCCGCCGGCCATCATTTAGTGTCTCTGCAGCAATGCGAGGATCGGCGGATAATTGCGTATCCGTCTGGAAATGTCTTGGCTCGTTCGGCCATCGCCAGTGTTACCCCGTCCGAGGCGCATCGCTAATCTGGTGCGCCTCGGATTGTTTGTGCGCCATCCTGAAAGCGATCATGTCTTTGAATCAACCCGCCGTGTCTGTCACTGTACCTGCCACTGCCCTGCAGCAGGAAACGGCCAGCCACAGCTGGCACATCCTGGCCATCCTGAGTGCGCTGATGGCCTTTGCCTCGATTTCCACCGATCTTTATCTGCCTGCCTTGCCCGCGATGGAGGTCGCTTTGCACGCCGACGCCGGTAAACTGGAGTGGACGCTGTCCGGTTATCTGATCGGCTTTAGTCTGGGGCAACTGGTGTGGGGTCCGGTCAGCGATCGCTATGGCCGCCGGTTGCCGGTAGCGTTGGGGCTGGTGCTGTTCATCATTGGCTCGGCCGGATGCGCCATGTCGACCACCGCTGACATGATCATCGGCTGGCGCGCGGTACAGGCTATCGGTGCATGCGCGAGCGTCGTGCTTGCGCGCGCCATGGTGCGTGATCTTTACTCCGGCCATCGCGCGGCGCAGATGATGTCGACGCTGATGACGGTGACGGCAATTGCGCCGTTGGTAGGGCCAGCCCTGGGCGGACAGATTTTGCAAGTGTCGTCCTGGCGCGCCATTTTCTGGACCTTGGTCGGCGTCGGCGCTCTGACGTTGGTAGCCTTGTCCAGATTGCCTGAGACCTTGCCGGTATCGCGCCGGTCGCAAGAGCCGTTGCGCCGCGCGATCATGCGCTATGGCGAATTTTTGCAGCATCGCCGCGTGCTCGGCTATGCCGGCGCCGGTGGCTTTTTCTATGGCGGCATCTACGCTTATCTTGCCGGGACGCCGTTCGCCTACATCACCTATCACCATGTGTCGCCGCAGTTTTATGGCGTGCTGTTTGGCGGCGGTATCATCGGTATCATGGCGACCAACATGCTGAACTCCCGGCTGGTGCATCGTATCGGCGGCGATCATTTGCTGCGCGGCGGTACTGCAGTCACGGCGCTGTCGGGACTGTGGCTGGCGTTGGATGCGACTACCGGATGGGGTGGTCTGGCGGGATTGGTGGTGCCCTTGTTCTTGTTTGTCGGCGTGACCGGCTTCATTGTCGCCAATTCCATCGCCGGTGCACTGGCGTGCTTTCCTGAGCGCGCGGGATCGGTGTCGGCGCTGGTGGGTGCGATTCAGTATGGCACCGGTATTCTTGGGTCGGCGCTGGTGGGCGCCTTTGCGAATGGAACGCCTGCACCGATGGGTTGGGTTATTGCGGTGATGGGCGTTGGCAGTTATTTGTGCGCACGATTTCTGGTGCCGCCTACGACGGACTGATCCGGCATCCGATGCCAGAAACGAAAAGAGCCGCATGATTTCTCATGCGGCTCTTTTTTTAACCTGATCAACCTCGATCGGTCGTCAATCAGACGCTGGCTTAAACGTTGAACAGGAAGTTCATCACGTCACCGTCCTTGACGATGTATTCCTTGCCTTCAGCGCGCATCTTGCCGGCTTCCTTGGCGCCTGCTTCGCCCTTGAAGGCGATGAAGTCTTCGTAAGCGATGGTTTGTGCGCGGATGAAGCCGCGTTCGAAGTCGGTGTGGATCACGCCGGCGGCTTGCGGTCCGGTGGCGCCGACCGGCACGGTCCAGGCGCGGACTTCCTTGACGCCTGCGGTGAAGTAAGTTTGCAGGCCAAGCAGCTTGAAACCGGCGCGGATCAGGCGATCCAAGCCTGGCTCTTCCATGCCCATGTCGGCCAGGAATTCGGTCTTGTCGGCGTCGTCGAGGTCGGCGATTTCCGATTCGATGGCGGCGCAGATGGCGACGATCGGTGCGCCTTGTTCCTTGGCGTAGGCGGTCAGCAAGTCCAGCAGCGGATTGTTGGTGAAGCCCGTGTCGGAGACGTTGGCGACATACATTGCCGGCTTGGCAGTGATCAGGCACAGTGGCTTGATCAGCGCCATTTCTTCAGCGTCCAGACCCAGCGCGCGCACCGGCTTGGCGTCGTCCAGTGCAGGCATGATGCGTTCCAGCAGGGCGACCAGCTTGGTGGCGTCCTTGTCGCCCGAGCGGGCTTTTTTCTGTTCGCGGTGGATGGCTTTTTCGACGGTGCCCATGTCGGCCAGCGCCAGTTCGGTCTGGATCACGGCGATGTCGTCCAGAGGGCTGACCTTGCCGGAGACGTGGATCACGTTCGGATCTTCAAAGCAACGCACAACGTTGACGATGGCGTCGGTTTCACGGATATGCGACAGGAACTGGTTACCCAGGCCTTCGCCTTTGGACGCGCCGGCAACCAGGCCGGCGATGTCGACAAATTCAACTGTTGCCGAAAGGATACGTTCCGGCTTGACGATTTCTGCCAGCGCCTGCAAGCGTGGATCGGGCACTTCGACCATGCCGACGTTCGGTTCGATGGTGCAGAACGGATAGTTCTCGGCGGGAATGCCCGCTTTGGTCAGGGCATTGAAGAGGGTCGATTTACCGACGTTGGGCAGGCCCACGATGCCGCATTTGAGGCTCATGACAAAATTCTTTCTTAATCAAAAGCGGTATTGTAGCAAGTCGGGCCGCCTAACTATAGCTTTAGGCGCGGTTTGGCCGCCGGCAGGGGACGGCATTTGCAAGATGAGGGAGATTGCCGGGGAATTTGTCGAAAACATGGCAAGAATGCCGCAACGCACCAGGAATGGTGCGTTGAAGTGTTTCCAATTTGTTTCTGTGTGTTAAAAGGCCGGTTCGGCGTTGGTTTGTATTTACACTCGCTATGGCCCGGTCAAAAGCAATTGTTCTTTTTGCTCTACAATGTCGCCTTTGGAGAATTCTTGGTATCCGTCTTGCCTAACATCGTAGAAATCCGAGACTTACACTTTGGCTATGGGGACCGCCCGATTCTGTCAGGCCTCCGCATGGACTTCCCGCGTGGAAAAGTGATCGCCGTCATGGGCGGTTCCGGTTCCGGTAAAACCACGATCCTGCGCCTCATCGGCGGCCAGTTGCGGCCGCAGTCGGGCAGCCTCACCGTGGACGGTCAAAACGTACCGGATTTGAATACTTCCGATCTCTATCTGCTGCGTCGCAAGATGGGCATGCTGTTCCAGAACGGCGCCTTGTTCACCGACATGACGGTATTCGACAATGTCGCCTTTCCTCTGCACGAACACACCAATCTTCCGGAAGAGTTGATTCGCGATCTGGTGCTGCTCAAACTCAATGCAGTCGGCCTGCGCAATGCCGCTCGCCTGAAGCCGGCCGAGATTTCCGGTGGTATGGCGCGCCGTGTGGCGCTGGCACGCGCAATCGCGCTGGATCCGGCGCTGATCATGTACGACGAGCCATTCGCCGGGCTTGATCCGATTTCCATGGGCGTGACCGCCAATCTGATTCGCAAGCTCAATGACGCGCTGGGATCGACGTCGATCCTGGTGTCGCATGACGTCAATGAGTCGTTCGGGATTGCCGATTACGTCTATTTCCTGTCGGAAGGCAAGATCGTCGCACAAGGTACACCCGATGAGATGCGCGCTTCGCAGGATCCTTACGTCAAGCAATTCGTGCACGCTGAGGCCGACGGCCCGGTGCCGTTCCACTATCCGGGCCGCTCGCTGGCAGAGGACGTCGGCCTGGGAGGGCAGCAATGATTCTCGATTTTTTCGCTGCACTCGGCCGGTCGTTGCGCGAGTTTGTGCTGGGCCTCGGCTTTGCCGCACGCATGTTCTGGACAGTGGTGCGTTCGTCCGGCGGCCTGTGGCGTCGTCCGCGTCTGATTACTGATCAGATCCACTTCATCGGCAACTATTCACTGGTGATCATTGCCGTATCCGGCCTGTTCGTTGGTTTCGTGCTGGGTTTGCAGGGTTACTACACGCTGAACAAATACGGTTCCGAACAGGCGCTGGGCTTGCTGGTGGCCTTGTCGCTGACGCGTGAACTCGGCCCCGTGGTGACGGCTTTGCTGTTCGCCGGTCGCGCCGGCACCTCGCTGACCGCGGAAATCGGTCTGATGAAGGCTGGCGAGCAACTCTCCGCGATGGAAATGATGGCCGTCGATCCATTGCAGCGCGTGATTGCGCCGCGTTTCTGGGCAGGTGTTGTTGCCATGCCCGTGCTCGCGGCAATTTTTAGTGCCGTCGGTGTGATCGGTGGTTATATTGTGGGTGTGCTCATGATCGGCGTCGATGAAGGCGCATTCTGGTCGCAGATGCAAGGCGGCGTCGATGTCTGGAACGACATCGCCAACGGCGTGCTCAAGAGCGTAGTTTTCGGTATTGCGGTAACCTTTGTTGCCCTGTATCAAGGATATGAAGCCAAGCCGACGCCCGAAGGCGTTGCGCGGGCAACGACACGTACTGTCGTGATCGCTTCGCTGATGGTGCTGGGGCTGGACTTCTTGCTGACGGCACTGATGTTCAGCTAAGCAAGAGGTCGTTAAGCAAGAACAAGTGAGAGGGTAAGTCTGCAAACAAGTTCATCATGAATGAAACATCTTGAACTTCGCAGTGCAGACTTCGGATTGATTTTTAGGATGGCTAGGTATGCAACGTAAAACATTGGACGTGTGGGTAGGTTTGTTTGTCTTGCTGGGCGCAGCAGCTTTGATTTTCCTGGCGCTGAAGGCTGGCAACATGAGCTCGTTCTCGTTCAGCCAGAAGACATACGCAATCACGACCAAGTTCGACAATATCGGCGGCCTCAAGGCGCGCGCGGCGGTCAAGAGCGCCGGTGTCGTGGTGGGGCGCGTCGATTCGATCAGGTTCGACGACAAGACATTTCAGGCAGTCGTAACGCTCAACATGGATGAGCGTTACCAGTTCCCAAAGGATAGTTCAGCCAAGATTCTGACTTCAGGTCTGCTTGGCGAGCAATACATCGGTATCGAGCCGGGGGGTGATGTAAAAAATCTGGCGACAGGCGACACGATCAAGCTGACGCAATCGGCAATCGTGCTGGAGAACCTGATCAGCCAGTTCTTATATAGCAAGGCAGCAGAGGGAAAGGATAATTCAAAATGAAATACGCAGCTCGCATCAGTACGCTGGCCATGGTTGCCGCGCTCAGTGGTTGCGCAACTTCGAACAACCCGAACGACCCGCTTGAAGGTTTCAACCGTGCGATGTTCAGTTTCAATGACACCGTCGACAAGGTGGCATTGAAGCCTGCCGCACAGGCGTATCAATTCGTCTTGCCGGAGTTCGTGCAGACCGGTATCGGTAATTTCTTCGGCAATATCGGCGACCTGTGGTCGGCCGTGAACCAGATTCTGCAAGGCCGTGTTGAAACCGGCGTGACGAGCTTCATGCGTGTCGCCGTCAATACGACTTTCGGCCTTGGTGGTGTACTGGACGTCAGTACCGAAGCGCGCCTGACGAAGCAGAAATCCGATTTTGGCCAGACGCTGGGCAAGTGGGGCGTAGGCTCCGGTCCTTACGTCGTGCTGCCGTTGCTGGGTCCGTCGACGATCCGCGATACGGCAGCCTTGCCTGCCGATTTCTATGGCGATCTGTGGAGCTACAAGAAGCCGGTGCGCTGGCGTAACGTCGGCAGCGTGGTTCGCGTGATCGACAAGCGTGCGCAGCTGCTGGACGCGTCCAATCTGCTGGAAGATGCTGCTTTGGATAAATACGACTTCGTGCGTGATACTTATCTGCAAAGCCGCCAGTCGCAGATCGACGGCAACAAGGATGATGGCAAGTCCAGCAAAGAAGAAGTCATCAAGCCGTAACCGCAGGCATCAGCAACACTGCTGGAACAAGCCGGGCGCTGCAAATGCGCCCGGTGTCACTTGAAAAACCGGAGAGTGTCACCAAGTTGTATCTCCGGTATCCGTTTGGATCCGGCAACGCCTTGCCGGCTTCAATTGTGGCAAAGTGGTCGCCGTGGTTGGCGCAACCAGTTAATGAATGGATCTACAGACTATGAACATGCTCTCTAAATTATTGGCAATTGCCCTGTCGGTTTCCGCACTGACATTCGCTTCCGCAGCCTCCGCGCAAGAAGCGCCGGACGCCCTGGTCAAGCGCATCAGCGATGACGTGCTGAATACAGCCAAGACCGACAAGGATATTCAGGCCGGTAACATCAGCCGTATCGTTTCGCTGGTCGAAGAAAAAATCCTGCCTTACGTTGATTCCGAGCGCATGACTTCGCTGGCTGCAGGCCGCTACTGGCGCCAGGCGACACCGGAACAGCAAAAGCAACTGATCACCGAATTCCGCAGCCTGCTGATTTACACCTACTCCGGCGCGTTGTCGCAAGTACGTGACCAGAAGATTGAATACAAGCCATTGCGTGCTGACCCGGCTGATACTGAAGTCGAAGTCCGTTCGCAAGTGATCCAGTCGCGCGGCGAGCCGATTCAATTGAGCTATCGCCTGGAAAAACTGGCCAACGGCTGGAAGCTGTATGACGTCAACGTCATGGGTGCATGGCTGGTGGAAGCCTATAAGGGCACGTTCCAAAGCGAAATCAACAAGGGCGGTATCGACGGCCTGATCAAGAGCCTGTCGGACAAGAACAAGCAACTGGCTTCCCGTTCTTCCGCCAAGAAATAAGCTAAGAGCAAGCCAAGCTGCAATCGTTACACTTCAGTAAAACCACAGGAAATCTTGCCATGTTCAAACCAGCCGCCACGCTGACCGTCGACAATGCCAGTGCCACACTGGCGGCAGGCTTGCAAGCGATTGCTGGCGGCCAGTCGGTGATCGACCTGAGCGGTGTGGCAACAGTGGACTCGTCTGCCGTGGCGACATTGCTGGCTTGGCAACGTGCAGCAAAACAAAAAGGCCTGACTTTGCAATTCGGCGTTCTGCCGACCAATCTGCAAAGTCTGGTCGATTTGTACGGTGCCGCCTCCTTGTTGGGTGCGCCGACCTCTGCTTCAGACCGACATCACTGATCTCCTTCCTGTTGCCATCGGGCCATCAGGCCGATAGCAGACGTTCTTCTTTGGTTCCTCTTTGCTTGGCCGTTCCGGCTGCAAGATCGGAAATCCCCTATAATCCAACGTTTCGCCGCACCGGGTATTGCCTTGACGCAAAATGCCTGCGGCATGTTTTGTTCCCTCACCGTGTCCTAAAAGCGCACCAAGAAAATGGCTGCTCTACAGATTAACAATGTCGAAAAACGCTACCAGTCGCTGCAAGCGCTGGGTGGTGTTTCGCTCTCTATCGAAGAGGGCGAGTTTTTCGGCCTGCTCGGTCCCAACGGGGCCGGCAAAACCACGCTGATTTCCATCATCGCGGGTTTGAATCGTGCCGATTCCGGTTCGGTCACCATCCACGGCCATGACGTCGTCACGGATTACCGTGCCGCGCGTACTAAGCTGGGTGTCGTGCCGCAAGAACTGGTGTTCGACCCGTTCTTCACCGTGCGCGAGACCTTGCGCATGCAGTCAGGCTATTTCGGGCTGAAGAACAACGACAAGTGGATCGATGAGGTGATGGATAACCTCGATCTGACCAACAAGGCCGACACCAACATGCGCGCCTTGTCCGGCGGCATGAAGCGTCGTGTGCTGGTGGCTCAGGCGCTGGTGCACAAACCACCTGTCATCGTGCTCGACGAGCCGACCGCCGGGGTTGATGTTGAACTGCGCCAGACCTTGTGGAAGTTCATCGGCCGTCTGAATCGCGAAGGCCACACCATCGTCCTGACCACGCACTATCTGGAAGAGGCGCAGGCATTGTGCAACCGCATCGCCATGCTGAAGTTCGGCAAGGTCGTTGCACTGGATTCGACCGACGCGCTGATCAAGCGCATTTCCGGTTCGCAACTGGTGCTGCGTCTGAAGTCGGGCGGCTTGCCCGATAGCCTGCGTCCGCTGGTGACGCATCCCGAAGAATTGTTGTCAGGCGTGAAATACACCCTGCGCGTGAATGACTACAACGACGTCGAGCCGATTCTGTCGGCACTGCGCCAGGGCGGCGCCGTCATTGATGACATGCAGCTGCAACAGGCCGATCTGGAAGACGTCTTCATCCAGATCATGGAAGGTTCCAAATGAGCGGTTTTCAAACCTTGTTTTACAAAGAAGTGTTGCGCTTCTGGAAAGTAGCAACACAGACCGTGACCGCACCGATCATGACGGCCATGCTGTACCTGTTGATCTTTGGTCACGTTTTGCAGGATCGGGTGCAAGTCTATCCGGGCGTGCAATACACCGGCTTCCTCGTGCCTGGTCTGGTGATGATGAGCGTGTTGCAGAACGCCTTCGCCAACAGCTCGTCTTCGCTGATTCAATCCAAGATCACCGGCAATCTGGTGTTCGTGTTGCTGACACCGTTGTCGCACTGGGAAATGTTCGGCGGCTACGTGCTGGCGGCAGTGGTGCGCGGCCTGATCGTCGGCGCGGGCGTGTTCGCGGTGACGGCCTGGTTCGGTCACCTGAGCTTTGTCGCACCGTGGTGGATCGTGATCTTTGCCTTGCTGGGCGCAGCCATCCTCGGCACCATGGGCTTGGTGGCCGGCATCTGGGCCGAGAAGTTCGATCAACTGGCAGCGTTCCAGAATTTCCTGATCGTGCCGCTGACCTTCCTGGCCGGCGTGTTCTATTCGATCCATTCGCTGCCGCCTTTCTGGCAAACGGTCTCGCATTTCAACCCGTTTTTTTATATGATCGATGGCTTCCGCTACGGCTTCTTCGGACAGTCCGATATCAACCCCATGATCAGCCTCTCGATCGTGACCGTTTTCTTCGTCGTACTGGCGACTCTGGCGGTACGCATGTTGAAGAGCGGCTACAAATTACGCACCGGCGCACACTGACGGCCAACGCCGTTTGCATTGTCTATTGATTACCTAGTGAAGAGCTGCACCATGCTACCCACACCTGAACTCGTTAAAAATTACATCGCTGCCGGCCTGGCATGTTCGCACCTTGAAGTCGAGGGCGATGGTCAGCACTTCACCGCCGTGATCGTGTCCGATGCCTTTACCGGCAAGCGTCTGATCCAGCGTCATCAGTTGGTTTACGCGGCGCTCGGCGACCGCATGCGCGAGGAAATTCACGCTTTGTCGATGAAGACCCTCACTCCCGAAGAATTTCAGAAATAAGGCCTAGCTTTTTCATGGACAAGCTTTTAATCCGCGGCGGCAATCGCCTCTCCGGCGAAGTCGTCATTTCCGGCGCCAAGAACGCCGCACTGCCTATCCTGTGCGCCGGTCTGCTGACCGCCGATACGCTGAATCTGTCGAATGTCCCGAATCTTCAGGACGTGAGCACCATTCTCAAGCTGATGCGCCAGATGGGTTTGCGCGCAGAGCAGGATGATCACAATGTCACCCTCAACGGCAGCGACATCACCAAGCTGGAAGCGCCGTATGAGCTGGTCAAGACCATGCGTGCATCGATTCTGGTGTTGGGGCCTTTGCTGGCGCGTTTCGGTGAAGCCAAGGTCTCGCTGCCGGGCGGCTGCGCCATCGGTTCGCGTCCGGTCGATCAGCACATCAAGGGCCTGCAAGCCATGGGCGCCGAGATCACCATCGACGCCGGTTACATCTACGCCAAGGCCAAGCGCCTCAAAGGCACACGCATCGTCACCGACATGATCACCGTCACCGGCACGGAAAATCTGCTGATGGCCGCAGTGCTGGCCGACGGCGAGACCGTGCTGGAAAACGCTGCGCGTGAGCCTGAAGTCAGCGACCTCGCTCACTTGCTGGTGGCCATGGGCGCCAAGATCGAGGGCATCGGCAGCGACCGCTTGGTGATCCAGGGCGTCGACAAGCTGCACGGCGCGTCGCACACCGTCATCGCCGACCGTATCGAGACCGGTACCTTCCTGTGCGCAGTGGCAGCAGTAGGCGGCGACGTCACACTCAAGAACACCCGCAGCGGCCTGCTCGACGCAGCGTTGGACAAGCTGCGCGAAGCCGGTGTCATCCTGACTTCCGGCGACGACTGGATTCGCGTGCAAATGGCGCGCCGTCCGAAGGCCGTCAGCTTCCGCACTACCGAATATCCAGGCTTCCCGACTGACATGCAGGCGCAATTCATGGCGCTGAACTGCATCGCCGAAGGTACCAGCCATGTGACGGAAACGATTTTTGAAAACCGCTTCATGCACGTGCAAGAAATGAATCGTCTGGGTGCAGCCATCGATATCGAAGGCAATACCGCGATCGTCAAGGGTGTCGAGAAATTCGTCGGCGCGCCGGTGATGGCGACCGACTTGCGCGCTTCTGCATCGCTGGTCATCGCTGGCCTGGCCGCACAGGGCGAGACTTTGATCGAGCGTATTTATCACCTCGATCGTGGTTACGATCGCATGGAAAACAAATTGTCGTCGATCGGTGCTCAGATCGAACGCGTTAAATAATCAGCCGTAATTCAGCTTTAATTCAGCCGTACGAAAACATGACTCAGCAACTCACCCTCGCACTGTCCAAAGGACGCATCTTCGAAGAAACGCTGCCGCTGCTCAAAGCTGCCGGCATCGAAGTCACCGAAGATCCCGAGACCTCGCGCAAACTGATCCTGCCGACCAACGATCCGGCAGTGCGCGTGATCATCGTGCGTGCTTCGGATGTGCCGACTTACGTGCAATACGGCGCCGCCGATTTCGGCGTGGCCGGTAAGGACGTATTGCTGGAGCATGGCGGCGAAGGCCTGTATCAGCCTATCGATCTGAACATCGCCAAGTGCCGCCTGTCGGTCGCCGTGCAAGACGGTTTTGATTACGCCAGCGCGGTGCGCCAGGGTGCGCGTCTGCGTGTGGTCACCAAATACGTCAAGACCGCGCGCGAGCATTTCGCCTCCAAGGGAGTGCACGTCGATCTGATCAAGCTGTATGGTTCGATGGAACTGGGTCCGCTGGTCGGCCTGTCCGACGCCATCGTCGATCTCGTCAGCACCGGCGGCACCTTGCGCGCCAACAAGCTGGTTGAAGTTGAACACATCATGGAAATTTCCTCGCGTCTGGTTGTGAATCAGGCTGCGTTGAAATTGAAGCGCGAACGTCTGCAACCGATTCTGGAAGCCTTCGAAAGAGCGTCGCAGGCGAACGCCTAAGCGCAGCAATAGCAATACCTAAACCCTGACCGAACCCGCACCGAGAGTAGCAAAGGCACATCATGGGCATAGCCATCCGAAAACTGGATTCCACCGAAGCCGGCTTCAAGCAGAAGCTGTCTGCCGTCCTGGCTTTTGAAGCCAGTGAAGACGAAGCCATCGATCGCGCCGCTGCGGGCATCCTGGCCGACGTCAAGGCGCGTGGCGATGCTGCGGTGCTGGAATACACCAACCGTTTTGATCGCCTCACGGCCACCGGCGTTGCTGCGCTGGAAATCGGTCAGGACGAGTTGCAGCAAGCGCTGGCCGGTTTACCCGCTGCGCGTCGCGATGCTTTGCAAACTGCCGCCGACCGCGTGCGTGCTTATCATGAGCGCCAAAAGAAGGAATGCGGTTCAGACGGTTTTCTCTACACCGAAGCGGACGGCACCGTACTTGGACAAAAAGTCACGCCGCTCGACCGCGTCGGCATCTACGTGCCGGGCGGCAAGGCCGCCTATCCGTCGTCGGTGTTGATGAATGCGATCCCGGCCAAAGTCGCCGGCGTGCAGGAAGTCATCATGGTCGTGCCGACTCCGGACGGCGTGAAGAATGAACTGGTGCTGGCTGCCGCAGCGATTGCCGGCGTGGATCGCGTGTTCACCATCGGCGGCGCACAAGCTGTCGCTGCACTGGCTTACGGCACCGACACCGTTCCACCAGTCGACAAGATTGTCGGTCCCGGCAACGCCTACGTCGCTGCTGCCAAGCGCCGCGTGTTCGGTACGGTCGGTATCGACATGATCGCCGGCCCTTCGGAGATTCTCGTGATCTGCGACGGCAGCACCGATCCCGACTGGATCGCCATGGACTTGTTCTCGCAGGCCGAGCACGACGAGCTGGCGCAATCCATCCTGTTGTGTCCGGATGCAGACTACATCGCCAAGGTCGAAGCTAGTATCAACAAACAACTCGACGCCATGCCGCGCAAGGACGTGATTCGCACCTCGCTGACTGATCGCGGTGCGCTGATCAAGGTGCGCGACATGGATGAGGCGTGCGAGATCGCCAACATGATCGCCGCCGAGCATTTGGAAATTTCCGCCGAGCAGCCACAGCAATGGGCAGACAAGATTCGTCACGCCGGTGCCATGTTCCTCGGCCGTTTTTCGTCGGAATCGCTGGGCGACTATTGCGCCGGTCCGAATCACGTGCTGCCGACTTCGCGTACGGCGCGTTTCTCGTCGCCGCTGGGCGTCTACGATTTTCAGAAGCGTTCCAGCATCATTCAGGTCAGCGAAGCCGGTGCCCAGACGCTGGGCAAGGTCGCCGCGGAGTTGGCATATGGCGAAGGCCTGCAGGCGCACGCGCGCTCTGCGGAGTACCGACTCAAATGACAACGCGCCGCGTTGAGCCAGGCCTGCGATGAGCTGGCTCGACCGCGTTTTTTGCGAAGATGCGCTGGACGGTCTGGCGCGCATTCCCGATGGCCAGATCGATCTGCTGATCGCGGATCCTCCATATGGTCTCGGCAAGGATTACGGCAACGACTCCGACAAGCTCGACACCGACGCTTATCTGGCATGGACCGAGCAGTGGATCACTGCCGCCATTCCCAAGCTCAAGCCGAACGGCAGCCTCTACATCTTTCTGACCTGGCGTTACTCGCCGGAAATTTTTGTCATGCTGAAGCGCCGCATGACCATGCTCAACGAAATCATCTGGGATCGCCGCGTGCCATCGATGGGCGGCAGCACCCGTAAGTATTCGTCGGTGCATGACACTATCGGCTTCTTTGCACGTGCCAAAGATTATTATTTTGATCTCGATGCGATCCGGATTCCTTATGACGCCGAGACCAAGAAGGCGCGCTCACGCTCGATCTTCGTCGGTGCCAAATGGCTGGAAATGGGCTACAACCCCAAAGACGTCTGGAGCGTGTCGCGCCTGCATCGCGAGCACAAGGAACGCGCTGACCATCCGACGCAAAAGCCGCTGGAAATCGTCGAGCGCATGATCAAGGCATCCTGCCCGCCGGGCGGCGTGGTGCTTGATCCTTTCATGGGCAGCGGCACGACGGCGGTAGCGGCAAGACGTTGTGGCCGCCAGTTTGTCGGTTTTGAACTGAACCCGGCTTATTGCGCGCTGATTGAGCAGCGTGTGGCCGACCTGAATCTCACATCAACACAGACCTCCAATGAGCAAGTCCCTGGTTGAACGCATCATCCGCGCCGATGTGCGCGCACTGTCGGCCTATCCGGTGCCGGATGCCGCCGGCTTCGTCAAACTCGACGCAATGGAAAATCCTTACACCTTGCCGCCAGCCTTGCGCGTGGAGTTGGGGCAACGTTTGGCCGATGTCGCGCTCAATCGTTATCCGGTGCCGTCCTACACTCAGCTAAAAGCCAAGCTGTGCCGCCACATGGGCGTGCCGGCGGGTTTTGACGTATTGCTGGGTAACGGTTCGGACGAATTGATTTCCATCGTGTCGGTGGCTTGCGCCAGAGCAGGTGCCAAGGTGCTGGCGCCGGAGCCGGGCTTCGTGATGTACGGCGTCTCTGCCAAGTTTGCCGGTCTCGACTATGTCGGCGTACCGCTCAAGGCAGATTTCACGCTCGATCTCGACGCCATGCTGGCGGCAATTGCCGAGCATCAGCCGGCGATCACTTATCTGGCCTATCCGAATAATCCGACCGGCACGCTGTACGGCGCCGGCGACATGGAGGCCATCCTGCGCGCCGTGGCAGATAACGGTATCGTCGTCGTCGATGAAGCTTACCAGCCGTTCGCGCAAGAGAGCTTCATGCCACGCTTGCCGGAATTCAACAATCTGGTCGTCATGCGCACCGTCTCCAAGCTTGGGCTGGCCGGGATCCGTCTCGGTTACATGGCGGCAGGTGCAGCGTTGTTGCAGGAATTCGACAAGGTGCGTCCTCCTTACAATATCAACGTACTGACCCAGACTGCGGCGGAGTTCGTGCTGGATCATACGGCCGAGCTGGACCGCCAGGCGGCGGCGTTGCGCAGTGCGCGCAGTGATCTGGCGGCGGCGATTTCTGCCGTTGGCGCTATTGAAGTTTTCCCTTCCGCAGCCAATTTCTTACTGATTCGACTGGCAAATGCGGATAAAGTGTTTGCAGGACTGCTGCAACGTAAGGTATTAGTCAAAAATGCCGGTAAAATGCATCCATTGCTGAAAAATTGCCTGAGAGTCAATGTCAGCACACCCGAAGAGAATGCCTCGTTTCTGGTTGCCCTGAAAGAATCGCTTCAGGAGCTCAGCCGGGAATCACTTTTGTAATGTCTGTTTTACCCTGATCATGTCAACTCCACGAACTGCAGAAGTCGTCCGCAACACCAACGAGACGCAAATTCGCGTCGCGATCAACCTGGATGGCACCGGCCAGCAAAAGCTGGACACCGGCGTGCCTTTTCTCGATCACATGCTGGACCAGATCGCGCGCCATGGTTTGATCGACCTCGACATCCAGGCCAAGGGCGACCTGCACATCGACGCGCATCACACCGTGGAAGACGTCGGCATCACGCTGGGCCAGGCTTTCGCCAAGGCCATCGGCGACAAGAAGGGCATCCGCCGTTACGGTCACGCCTACGTGCCGCTCGACGAAGCGCTGTCGCGCGTGGTCATCGATTTTTCCGGCCGTCCGGGTCTGGAATACCACATCCCATTTACACGCTCGATGATCGGCGGCTTTGACGTTGATCTGACCAGCGAATTCTTCCATGGCTTTGTCAATCATGCGCAGGTCACGCTGCATATCGACAACTTGCGCGGCATTAACGCGCACCATCAATGCGAAACCGTATTCAAGGCTTTTGGCCGCGCATTGCGCATGGCTATCGAGCTTGACGCGCGCGCGGCAGGAACAATTCCTTCCACCAAAGGCAGTCTGTAATGTGAGCTGATTGGCGTAACCGCTGCGACAGCTGGTTTCGCCGTCCGCACTTTCTGTGCTTTTGATTCTTTACTATGAATAAAATTGTTGTAGTGGATTATGGGATGGGCAATCTGCGCTCGGTCGCGCAAGCCCTGCGTCATGTCGCGCCTGAAGCCGACGTGCGTATTTCCGGCGAAGTTGCCGATATCCAGTCGGCTGACCGTATCGTATTGCCGGGTCAAGGCGCCATGCCGGACTGCATGCGTTGCCTGCGGGAGTCCGGTCTGCAGGAAGCCGTGATCGAGGCTTCGCGCAGCAAACCGTTGTTTGGCGTGTGCGTCGGCGAACAAATGTTGTTCGACTGGAGCGAGGAAGGCGATACGCCGGGACTCGGTTTATTGCCGGGTAAGGTGGTGCGCTTTCAGCTCGAGGGCCAGACTCAGGATGACGGCTCGCGTTTCAAGGTCCCGCAAATGGGCTGGAACCGCGTTCACCAAAAGACAGCGCATCCGCTCTGGGACGGCATCGACGAGCAGGCTTACTTCTATTTCGTGCACAGCTATTACGCGCAACCGGGGGAGTCGGCTCACACCGTCGGCGAGACCGTCTATGGTCAGCCGTTTGCCTGTGCGGTCGCTCGCGATAACATTTTTGCAACGCAATTCCATCCGGAAAAAAGTGCCTCTGCGGGTTTGCAGCTGTACCGGAATTTCGTACACTGGAAACCTTGATTTTTGCTTAATTTTTGTCCAACCGGCAAGTCGTGCAGCGATGCTGACTTGTTTTCTTCTTACTTAACGTTATTACCGTAGCCATGCTGCTGATACCTGCCATCGACCTGAAAGACGGTCATTGCGTTCGCCTGAAGCAAGGCGATATGGACCAAGCCACCGTATTCTCCCAAGACCCTGCCGAAATGGCGCGTCACTGGCTCGCGCAAGGCGCTCGTCGTCTGCATCTGGTTGATCTGAACGGCGCCTTTGCAGGCAAGCCGAAGAATGAATCCGCCGTCAAAGCCATTCTCAAGGCCGTGCGTGATTTCGCCGTCGAAAACGACGTCGACGAAATCCCCGTACAGCTCGGCGGCGGCATCCGCGATCTGGACACCATCGAGCGCTATCTCGATGACGGCCTGTCCTACATCATCATCGGCACCGCTGCGGTGAAGAATCCGGGTTTCCTGCACGATGCGTGCAGCGCATTCCCAGGGCAGATCATCGTCGGTCTCGATGCCAAGGACGGCAAAGTTGCCACCGACGGCTGGAGCAAGTTGTCCGGTCATGAAGTGATCGACCTCGCGAAAAAATTTGAAGGCTACGGTTGCGAAGCCATCGTCTACACCGACATCGGCCGTGACGGCATGATGGGCGGCGTCAACATCGAAGCAACCGTGCGCCTGGCGCAGGCTGTCTCGATCCCGATCATCGCCTCCGGCGGCGTGCACAGCATCAAGGACGTCGAAGCGCTGTGCGGCGTGCAGGACGAGGGCATTGAAGCCGTCATTTGCGGTCGTTCGATTTATGAAGGCACGTTGGATCTGAGCTCGGCGCAAGATCGCGCCGACGAATTGACAGAAGAAGCATCACCGGCATCCGAAGGGTCCGACAGCGAACAATCATGACACTCGCAAAACGCATCATTCCCTGTCTCGACGTGACGGCCGGACGGGTTGTCAAAGGCGTCAATTTTCTTGAGCTGCGCGACGCCGGCGATCCGGTTGAGATCGCACGCCGCTACGATGAGCAGGGTGCGGATGAGATCACTTTCCTCGACATTACGGCGTCGTCGGACGGTCGCGGTCTGATTCTCGACATCATTGAAGCAGTCGCCTCGCAAGTCTTCATTCCGCTGACTGTCGGCGGCGGTGTGCGCGCTGTCGACGACGTGCGTCGATTGCTCAACGCCGGCGCCGATAAAGTCGGCATCAACACGTCTGCAGTGACCAATCCGCAATTGGTGGAAGACGCTGCAAGCAAGTACGGTTCGCAATGCATCGTCGTCGCGATCGATGCCAAGCGCACCGGCGAAGGCAAGTGGGAAGTGTTCACCCACGGCGGCCGTAACGCCACCGGTCTGGATGCGGTGGAGTGGGCGCGCAAGATGGCGCAACTCGGCGCCGGAGAAATTCTGCTGACCAGCATGGACCGCGACGGTACGCGCAGCGGCTTCGACCTGGCGCTCACGCGCGCCGTGTCCGAGGCAGTGGCGATTCCCGTGATCGCATCCGGCGGTGTCGGCGGTTTGCAGGACCTGGCTGACGGCATCAAGCAGGGCAAGGCGGACGCTGTACTTGCCGCGAGCATCTTCCACTATGGTCAACACACTGTGCAGGAAGCGAAACGTTTTATGGCCGATCAAAATATTCCTATGAGGCTGGCATGAGCATCAGTGCAAAATGGCTGAACAAGGTGAAGTGGGACGAAGTCGGACTGGTACCTGTGATTGCTCAGGAAGTCGGTTCCAACGACGTGCTGATGTTCGCCTGGATGAATCGCGAAGCGCTGGCCAAGACTGTGCAATCCGGCGAAGCCGTCTACTGGAGCCGCTCGCGCAAGAAGCTATGGCACAAGGGCGAAGAGTCCGGCCACTTCCAGAAGGTCCATGAAATCCGCCTCGACTGCGATGAAGACGTCGTCTTGCTGAAAGTTGAGCAAGTGGCCGGCATCGCCTGTCATACCGGTCGTCATTCCTGCTTCTTCCAGAAGTTTGAAGGCAACGCCGAGACTGGTGAATGGCAGACCGTCGAGCCTGTCCTGAAGGACGGCGAAGCCGCCGTGTCGGAGAAAGAAAAGCCGAAGCGTACGCGCAAGGCAACTCCCAAAGTCACACCCAAGGTCGAGCCATGAGTGAAACACTGCGCCGTCTGGCCGAAGTCATTGAATCGCGCAAGCTGGCCAACGGCGGCAATCCTGAAAAGTCTTACGTCGCCAAGTTGTTTTCCAAGGGTGATGATGCGATCTTGAAAAAGATCGGCGAAGAAGCGGCAGAAACCATCATGGCCGCCAAGGATGCGCGCGTGAGCGGGGATGCTTCCAAGGTGCTCTACGAATGCGCTGATCTGTGGTTTCATTCCATGGTCTTGCTGGCGCAGTTCGACCTCAAGCCGCAGGATGTACTCAACGAACTGGCCCGTCGCGAAGGTTTGTCAGGCCTGGAAGAAAAAGCCAGCCGTCCTGCCGGCGCCTGAAGCAAGAATCACCGCAAAACAATCATCCACTATTCCGATATTCCAATAATTCAACAATCGGTGCAGACACCGACCGATTGATCGAAATCGAGACACCCAGGAGGAGCAGCTTTGGATAACTGTATTTTCTGCAAGATCGCCGCGAAGCAGATCCCGTCGAAGATGATTTATGAAGACGACGACGTCATCGCTTTTCACGATATCAATCCGGCCGCGCCGGTGCATTTCCTGATCATCCCCAAAGAACACGTCGCCACGCTGGCCGATTGCGCTGAGAAACATGCCGCGCTATTGGGTAAAATGGCTTTGCTTGCACCCAAGTTGGCGCAGGAGCAAGGATGTGGCTACCAGCTTGATGCGACCGGCAATAAGGCAGGCGGTTTCAAGACGCTTTTCAATACCGGCCCTGACGGCGGCCAAGAGGTGTACCATCTCCATATGCATGTGATCGGTGGCGCGCATCCTTGGAGTACCAAGTCCGTGCTGCAGGGATGAGCTGAAAGCCGACATGCAGGCTCAGGCAGCATGCCTGGCAAGAATATTGCAACAAAGATTTATTTGAATACAGGACACGCGTGTCCGCTTAGGAGAGAAAAATGGGTTCGTTCAGTATTTGGCATTGGTTGATCGTTCTGGTTATCGTCATGGTCGTTTTCGGCACGAAGAAGCTGGGCAACATGGGTTCCGATCTCGGCAAGGCCGTCAAAGGCTTTAAAGATGGCGTCAAGGGCGAAGAAGAGAAGCCAGTGGCCAAGGATCAGACCACCATCGACGTGCAAGCCAAAGATAAAGAAAAATCCGGCAGCTAACCATTTCGTCGACGCCCGCGCCTGCCCGTTTTCCTTACCGGCCGCGCGGGCTATCGTTGTTCCTGATGCCCCGGCGCTGCGTATGTTTTTCGGCGCTTTTGTTTCCAGGCCCGTGGCACTCACTTTCGCTTATTTCAGCTACTTACCCTCGCAATGATTGATATCGGTCTTACCAAGCTGGCTTTAATCGGCGTTGTCGCGCTGGTCGTGATCGGTCCCGAGCGCTTGCCCAAGGTGGCGCGCATGGCCGGATCGTTGTTTGGACGTGCGCAGCGCTACATCAACGAGGTCAAGACCGAGGTCAGCCGCGAAATCGAGCTGGAAGAGTTGCGCAAGATGCAAAAGGACGTCGAAGAAGCGGCAAGCGACGTCCACAGCAGCATTTCCAAGAGCGTTGCCGATGCCGAGAATTCCATCAACGATGCATGGAACGACAACAATTCTGGCAGCAGCACCAGTTGGAGTTCGACACCGAGCCCGGAAGCGCTGACCATCAAGGCCAAGAATTTCCGCAAGAAAAAACTGGCGCGCAACTCCGCGGTACCGTCCTGGTACAAGAACCAAAGTGGCCGTCGTACACGGGTGATTTCTGCTGCTGCACGTGTCGCCAAATATCGTCCTATCGGCGCGGGTAAGTCCGCCGGTTTCTTCTAATCCCGATGGACGCGTTTCCCGTGTTTTCCATCTCATTCCTGCAGTAATTCCATGGCCGAAGAACAGAAAACGTCAGGTAGCGAAGATACCTTTATTTCGCATCTGATCGAATTGCGCAGCCGCGTGGTGAAGTCGTCGGTTGCCGTACTCATCATCTTCTTGTGCATGATGCCGTGGGCTGCGCATATCTTTGATTTGCTCGCCGCGCCGATGATCCACGCGCTGCCGGCCGGCAGCAAAATGATTGCGACCGGGGTGATCACGCCGTTTCTGATCCCGATGAAGGTCACGATGGTGCTGGCGCTTATCATTGCCTTGCCTTGGGTGCTGTATCAGATGTGGGCATTCGTCGCGCCGGGTTTGTACACGCATGAAAAGCGCCTGGTGGCGCCGCTGGTAATTTCATCCTCGCTGCTGTTTATCGCCGGCGTGGCCTTCTGCTATTTCTTTGTGTTCGGCGTGGTATTCCCGTTCATCAATAACTTTGCGCCGAAATCGGTGTCGGTGGCTCCGGATATCGACAGTTATGTCGATTTCGTGCTGACCATGTTCCTGGCGTTCGGGATTACGTTCGAGGTACCGATCATCGTGATCGTGCTGGTGCGCATGGGCCTGGTGCCGCTGGCGAAGTTGAAGCAGATCCGTCCCTATGTCGTGGTCGGCGCTTTCGTCGTCGCCGCCGTGGTCACGCCGCCGGACATCATGAGCCAGCTGTTGTTGGCTGTCCCATTATGCTTGTTGTATGAAATCGGACTGCTGGTGGCGCCGATCTTTGAAAAGGCGACACGTGCACCGGAAGAGCGTGAAGACGCCGTAGGCAGCTAATCGATAGCCGATCATCGGCGCCGCAATAAAAAAGCCACTGCATG